>VINJ01000001.1:1330000-2660000 GCA_013376735.1 bacterium Scap17
TGCGCTGCTGGGGCGCAACTTCCTCGAGCACGCGCTGCATCTGGATATCGAGGCCTCCGGGCTGCGTCTGTCCGGTTGGGTGGGCTTGCCGACGCATTCGCGTGCCCAGGCCGATCAGCAGTACTTCTTCGTCAATGGCCGCGTGGTGCGTGACCGACTGGTCGCGCACGCCGTGCGTCAGGCCTATCGCGATGTGCTGTTCCATGGTCGGCATCCGGTGTTCGTGCTCTATCTGGAGCTCGACCCGACGGTGGTGGATGTCAACGTTCACCCGACCAAGCACGAAGTGCGCTTCCGGGACGGGCGACTGGTACATGACTTCCTGTTCTCCAGTCTGCACAAGGCGCTGGCCGAGGTGCGTCCCGGTGACAACAGCGCCGCGCCTACCGGCATCGAGGGGCAGGAGAAGGAAGAGGACCCCGGTTGGCAGCAGCAGGGCATGCGTCTCGGGCGTCAGGAACAGGATACCCAGCAGAATATCGCCTCCGGGCAGCAATCTTCATCGGCCGGTCCGCAGTCCGGGGGCGACTCGCCGGCTTCGCCAAGCGCACCTGCAGGCGCTGCGGCTCCCTGGAAACCTTCCTCGCAGCTGCCGCCTGCCGGTGATGGGCGCTCCAGCGAACGCCTTAGCGCCGAGCGTGTGCGTCAATTCATGGCCGGTTATCGGGCACTGCACCCCAGCGAAGATCATCTGCTCACGCCAGGCGGTGGGGCAGGCGGCGCGGGCATGGCCAATGATCCGGCGGCGATCGCCAATGCCGAACGTGAGGCGCGGCGTGCGCCACGAGTCACGCTGGGCGAAGGTGGCCGCGAGGGTGATGGGGAAGGCGCACGTCAGGGGAGTTCGCAGGAGAATGCGCAGACCGGTGTCCGAGAAGCGGCGCCCGGTTGGCAGGTCGACTCGCCTCAGGTGGGGGGGGCGTCCGGCGGCGCGCCTTCCAGCGACGCCGTGTCTGGCATGTCGGCGCCGTCGGTCTCAGGTGGTGCGGCAGTGGTGATGCGTGGTCTGCCGGCGCAGAGTGACGACGATGACACCCCGCCGCTGGGCTATGCCGTGGCGCAGCTGCATGGGGTCTACATCCTGTCGCAGACCTCGCGCGGGCTGGTGATGGTCGACATGCATGCCGCTCACGAGCGCATTACCTATGAACGCATGAAGCAGCACGTCCACGGCGGCGGCCATCTGGAGGCCCAGCCGCTGCTGGTACCGGTGTCACTGGCGGTCAGTGCGCGCGAGATGGGCACCTTCGAGCGCGAGTCCGAGGCGTTCACGCGTCTGGGCGTCGAGCTGGACGCTGCCGGGCCGGAAACGCTGCTGGTGCGTCAGGTGCCGGTCGTGCTCGGCAATGCCGATGTGGAGCCTCTGGTGCGCGGCATGCTGGAAGACCTCGAGCGCTATGGGCGCAGTGACCGCATGGAGGCGCACATGAATGAACTGCTCGCCGACATGGCGTGTCGCGGCAGCGTGCGCGCCAACCGCCGACTGACGATTCCGGAAATGAATGCCCTGCTGCGTGACATGGAGCGCACCGAGCGCTCCGGGCAATGCAATCACGGCCGGCCGACCTGGACCGAGCTTTCGATGCATGAGCTCGACAAGCTGTTCCTGCGCGGCCAGTAGATGACGCCCCGTGTCGTCGCGGTTCACCCCTGATTCACCTCCCAGCCCAGACAATAGGCCATGACCCAGATTCAACCCCCTGAAGATTCCCGACATCACGCGCCTGAGGTGGCTGACAAGCCGCCTGTCGTGTTGTTGATGGGGCCGACGGCCTCCGGCAAGACCGACCTCGCCATTCGCTGGCACGAGGAGCAGGGCGCGGAGTTGGTCAGTGTCGATTCGGCGCTGATCTATCGCGGCATGGATATCGGCACGGCCAAGCCGAGCGCGGCAGAGCTGGCCCGAGCGCCACACCGCCTGATCGACTTTCTCGACCCGCTGGAGAGCTATTCCGCCGCCGAGTTTCGTCGCGATGCGCTGGCGCATATCGCCGAGATCCAGTCCCGCGGCAAGATGCCGCTGCTGGTCGGGGGCACCATGATGTATTTCAAGCGTCTGCTGGAAGGCGTGGCGGAGCTGCCGGCAGCGGATGCCGAGCTGCGCGCGGAGCTTGAGGCGCGTATCCAGTCCGAGGGTCTGCCGGCGCTGCATGCGCAGCTGGCGCGGCTTGATCCGGCCACGGCACAGCGCATTCGGGCCACTGACCCCCAGCGGCTGACACGCGCGCTGGAGGTCTGTCTGATCAGCGGGCGCCCGATGAGCGAGCTGCTCGCGGAGCAGCCGAAGGCGGAACTTCCGTTCCGGCCGATAGCGATCGCACTGGCGCCCCACGATAGAGCCGTGTTACATGAACGTATCGAGACGCGTTTTGATCAGATGTTGGAACAGGGCTTCATTGCCGAGGTCGAAGCGCTGAAGGCACGTCCGGAACTGCATGCGGGCCTGCCCTCGATCCGTTGTGTCGGCTACCGTCAGGTGTGGGATTTTCTCGATGGCCATCTGAGCCGGGACGAGATGCGTGAGCGCGGCATCATCGCGACGCGTCAACTCGCCAAGCGACAGTTGACCTGGCTGCGGAGCTGGCAGGGGATTCACCCGGTGGATTCCATGGGTGTAGATCCTTACAGTGAAACCTTGAAAATCGTGCGCCAGACCTGCACTTAGCGTAACATGAGCGGTCACGACCCGCGCCCGTGAAGCCCCCTCAAGAGGGCAACCCGGAGCGCTGGCGAACATAACCATACTTACCTCGAACGAGACATTTTTACGGAGAGTCACATGTCCAAAGGTCAATCACTCCAGGACCCGTACCTGAACATCCTGCGCAAGGAACGTATCCCGGTCTCGATCTTCCTGGTCAACGGCATCAAACTGCAGGGCCAGATCGAATCCTTCGATCAGTTCGTGATCCTGCTGCGCAATACTGTCTCCCAGATGGTTTACAAGCATGCTATCTCGACCGTGGTGCCGTCGCGCAATGTGCGCCTGCCGGCCCAGGATTCGAGCGTGCCGTCCACAGAAAGCTGAAGTCAGAGGCGCTGATTGTTCTTCGAACGACCTGAAGCCGGTGAAACGGCCGTCCTGGTGCATGTCAATTTCCGGGACGAAAAAGAACGCGAGGATGCCGGTGAGCTCCTCGAACTCGTACGTTCGGCAGGCGCCGTGCCGGCGACCCTCATCGAGGGTAGCCGGCCCCGCCCCGACTCCCGTACGTTCATCGGAGAAGGCAAGCTTGAGGAAGTGCAAGAGGCCCTGGCCGTGCACGAAGCCGAGCTGGTCATTTTCAACCATTCATTGAGTCCTTCCCAGCAGCGCAACCTCGAAGCCACGCTCAAATGTCGCGTCATCGACCGTACCGGTCTGATTCTCGACATCTTTGCCCAGCGTGCGCGGACCCATGAGGGCAAGCTGCAGGTGGAACTCGCACAGCTCGAGTACATGTCTACCCGCCTGGTGCGGGGTTGGACTCACCTTGAGCGTCAGAAAGGCGGTATCGGTCTGCGAGGCCCGGGGGAAACCCAGCTCGAGACTGACCGTCGCCTGTTGCGCGCCCGCATCAAGTCGATCCACAAACGACTCGAGAAGGTGCACAAGCAGCGCGATCAGAACCGCCGTGCCCGTGCGCGTGCCGAGATCCCGAGCCTGTCGCTGGTCGGCTATACCAACGCCGGCAAGTCGACGCTGTTCAACGCGCTGACCACCTCCGAGGTGTACGCCGCCGATCAGCTGTTCGCGACGCTGGACCCGACGCTGCGTCGTCTGGAGCTCGAGGATGTCGGTTCGGCAGTCCTGGCCGATACCGTCGGCTTCATTCGTCATCTGCCGCACAAGCTGGTGGAAGCCTTCCAGGCGACCCTGCAGGAAGCGGCGGAAGCGGATCTGCTGGTACATGTCATCGACGCCGCAGACCCGGAGAATGACCGCAATACCGAGCAGGTCAACGAGGTGCTCAACGAGATCGACGCCGGTGATGTGCCGCGTCTGTTGGTCATGAACAAGATCGATCGACTCGACATGGCGCCGCGCATCGAGCGTGATGGCTTCGGTCGTCCGCTGGCGGTGTGGCTGTCGGCACGCGATGGCAAGGGGCTGGATCTGTTGATGCAGGCCTTCGCCGAGCTGCTGTCCGACAACGTCATCTCCATGCAGCTGACGCTTGGGCCTGAGAAGTCCCGTCTACGGGCAGGTCTGCATGAGCTGGACGCGGTCAAGGACGAGCAATATGACGAGCAGGGCAATGCGCTGCTGGACATTCGTCTCGAGAAACGCGACTTTCTGCAGTTGTTGTCTCATCTTGGTGAATCGCCTGAAGATTATCTCGGCGGTGAACATGATGACCGTGAAGCCTGGCAGCGTGAGCTGTCTGCCGAACGCGCGGAAAAGCATCGCGTGTCGGTCACGCACAAGTCCTGATACCGTCTGGTAACGAGACTTGCGCTGGTGCGCTGCGCAGCAGCTCGATGAGAAGTGGCGCACGAGGCAATAGCGCACTGTTGTCACATTGCAATGGCAAGTACTACCCGGCATCCATCGCGGCGCACGAATGACGATGGATGCCCTCGCGCAGGGCATGCCCTGCGCGTCAGAGCAGCGGGCATTCAGCAGGATTGGCTGGATGCCGTCCGGCGGACGATGGCCGTCGGGCAGGGCCATGGCCTTCTCCCGCAAGGGACGCGTCGCCATGCCGTAAGAGAGAATCGGTCGCCGGAGGCCATCAGGCTCAAGGCACGGAACCGGTCGCAGCTGGCAGGGCGGCGTCATCATAATGACGAGCGGAACATCGACTGAGTGGAGACGACGTATGGCTTGGAATGAGCCGGGTGGCGGCAACCAGCATGACCCGTGGAGCGGCGGTGGTCGCAACGGGGACAAGAAGGGGGGCGGGGGTAACGGCGGTGGCAATGGTGGGCCGCCCGACCTCGACGAAGCGCTGAAGAAATTCCAGGACAAGCTCAACGGCATGCTCGGCAATGGCCGCAAGCGTCGTGGCGGTGCCGGTGGCAATGGCGGCAACGGTGGCAGCACCAATGCCTTCGCGCTGCCGGGTATCATCGGTGTCATCCTGGTCGCCATCTGGGCGGCTTCCGGCTTCTATCTGGTCGATCAGTCAGAGCGTGGCGTCGTGCTGCGTTTCGGCAAGTACAACGACATCGTCGGTCCGGGTCTGCACTGGAATCCGCCGATCATCGATGATGTGCGTGAGGTCAACGTCACCAAGGTGCGTTCGCTCTCCCAGACCAAGTCGATGCTGACCCGGGACGAGAACATCGTCGAAGTCCAGATGTCCGTGCAGTATCAGGTGTCCAACCCGCGTGATTTCCTGCTCAACGTCCGTGCGCCCGAGATCAGTCTCGAGAACGCCATGGACTCCGCGCTGCGTCACGAAGTCGGCAGTGCCGACATGAACGACATCCTGACCTCCGGTCGTGAGCTGCTGGCCAGCAACGTCAAGTCGCGCCTGCAGTCCTATCTGGACAACTATGGTGTCGGCCTGACGCTGCAGACCATCAACGTCGAGTCCACCTCTGCGCCGGCAGCGGTCCAGGATTCCTTCGATGACGTCATCAAGGCGCGCGAGGATCGTCAGCGCACGATCAACCAGGCGCTGGCCTACGAGAACTCGATTCTTCCGGAAGCCCAGGGTCAGGCGCAGCGCATCATCGAGGAAGCCGAGGGTTACAAGGAGTCCGTGGTCGCGAAGTCCCAGGGTGAAGCCAACCGCTTCACGTCCCTGCTGACCGAGTACCAGAAGGCGCCGGAAATCATCCGCGAGCGCATGTACTTGGAAACCATGGGCGAAGTGCTCGGCAAGACCAACAAGGTGCTGGTGGATGTCGAGAACGGCAATTCCCTCATGTACCTGCCGTTGGACAAGCTGGCCAACAAGTCCAGTGCTGCCGCCGAAGACAGCAGTGGCATGAGTCGTAGCGAGCTGGACCGTGTGTCCCGACAGGCGAGTGATGCCCTGAGCCGCAGCCAGAGCAATGATAGCAGCAACAGCATCCGTCGGGAGGGTCGTCAATGATCAACAATCGCTCACTGATGGCCGTCGCCGGTCTGGCCGTAGTGGCCTGGCTTGGCAGTAACAGCCTCTACACGGTTGATGAGACCCAGCGCGCCATCAAGCTCAAGTTTGGTGAAGTGGTGGAAGACAACATCCAGCCCGGTCTGCATTTCAAGCTGCCGGTCTACAACACGATCCGTACCTTCGATACGCGCGTGTTGACGCTGGATGCCCAGGCAAGTCGTTATCTGACCCGCGAGAAGAAGGCCGTCATCGTCGACTCCTTCGTCAAGTGGAAGATCGTCGATCCGAAGCGCTACTACGAAGCGACCTCCGGCGAAGAGCAGATGGCCGAGCGCCTGATCGCGCCGCGTGTCGACGAGAGTCTGCGTAACGAGTTCGGCAAGCTCGAACTGGTGCAGATCATCTCCGAGCAGCGTGACGCGCTGATGAAGAAGCCCACCGAAGAGCTCGACGAGGTGATGCGCAAGGAACTGGGGGTGTCGATTCTCGATATCCGCGTCAAGCGTATCGACCTGCCGGACGAAGTCTCCCAGGCGGTCTACGAGCGTATGAAGACCGAGCGTCAGCGTGAGGCACGTGAGTATCGTGCCCAGGGTCAGGAGCAGGCCGAGAAGATCCAGGCCAATGCCGATCGTCGCCGTTCCGTCCTGCTCGCGCAGGCCGAAGAGCAGGCGCAGACCCTGCGCGGTGAAGGCGATGCCTCCGCCGCTGCCATCTATGCCGGTGCCTACGGGGCGGATACCGAGTTCTTCCGCTTCTACCGCTCTCTGCAGGCCTATCGCGACAGCTTCAAGGGCGATGGCAACATGATGGTCATGCAGCCGGACAGCGAGTTCTTCCGCTTCTTCAAGGACCCGCAGGGCAGCAACCAGTAAGCAGCATCATCAAGCCCGAAGGCTTGCTTTCGGGGGTGTTGCGCGCGGCCTCTGGCAGCATCAGAGGCCGCGCAGTGGATGAACGTCGCTCGAGAGGTTCGCGGGGTTCATCCCACAAGGATTCATGCTAGACTCCTGCAACCGGGCACCGCCCGGTTTTTTTGTGGCCGCTTTTCATGCCCGGGTTTCATATTCGGGCGCAAGGCCGACAGGAAAGCGTTGAGCAGGACCTTGCTTCACGGGTCTCGGTCAGCTGACGTGAAATCCCCACGGGCGTCATTATCGATATGTGCGTTACCGAGTGGATTTCCGCGCGTCACGAGCCACCCCTTGTCATAAATCTCTCGCAGGATAGCGCAATGACCATCGCAGATCGCTGGCTCCTCCCGGATGGCATGGATGAGGTATTGCCCCCTCAGGCAACCCGTATGGAGGCGCTGCGCCGCGCGCTGCTCGACCTCTATCATCGCTTCGGCTATGACCTGGTGCTGCCGCCGCCCGTCGAATTTCTTGATTCGCTGCTGACCGGCACCGGTACCGAGCTTGATCTGCAGACCTTCAAGCTGACCGACCAGATGACCGGTCGCATGATGGGCGCCAGCGCCGACGTCACCCCGCAGGTGGCGCGCATGGACGCTCACTCTCTGCACCGCGAAGGCCCGGTACGTCTGTGCTACTGCGCCAACGTGCTGCGTACCAAGGCGGACAAGCACCAGGGCGGTCGCAGTCCGGTGCAGGTCGGTGCCGAGCTCTTCGGTCACGCCGGCCTCGAGGCCGACCACGAGATTCTGCATCTGGCCCTGACCAGTCTCGAGCAGGCCGGCGCGGGTGAATTGCACCTGGCACTGGGTCATATCGGCATCTACCGTGCCTTGATCGCCGAAGCCGGCATGAATGACGAGCACGAGCGTGAGCTGTTCGCTGCCATCGAGCGTAAACAGTATTCCGCTCTCGATGCATTGATCGATCGCGTGGTGGGTGACAAGGTAGTGGCGGGCATGCTCAAGGCGCTGCCGCACCTGCACGGTGATGACGAGATTCTGGCCCAGGCGCGTACCGCCTTCGCCGGCGCACCGGCGGCGGTCGCCAGCGCTCTGGATCAGTTGACGGCGCTGAGCTGCGCGGTCCGCGAGCGTCATCCGCAGGTCACGCTCTATTTCGATCTCGCCGAACTGCGCGGTTACGAGTACCACACCGGCATGGTGTTCGCGGCCTACGTCCCGGGTTACGGTCAGGCGCTGGCCAAGGGGGGGCGCTACGACGATACTGGACGAGCCTTCGGTCGTGCGCGTCCTGCCACCGGCTTCTCGATGGACCTCAAGCAGCTGGCCTCGCTGGCCGTGCAGGCTCCGGCCTGCGACGGCATCTGGGCGCCGGCACTCAACGACAGCGCGCTGCGTGAGTGTGTCGATCAGCTGCGTGCCGCTGGCGAGCGTGTCATCGAGGCCCTGCCGGGCCAGACCACCGGCGCGGATGCACACCGTTGCAATCGTGAGCTGGTCAATGGCGACGGCGGTTGGCAGGTCGTCACGCTCGATGCCTGAGCCTGGATGACTGAGCTTGAATGGGTGAGCTTCGGTGACCCGAGAGCGATGGCAGCGAGTGACAGATAGCAGAACAGCTGGGGCCACTGGGCCCCGAGGTGCAGCTGCCGACAGGGCAGCTGCACTTGTGAGTGGGTTTTCACCGACGGTTATTCACCGAAAGAGATAGGAACCATGGGCAAGAATGTAGTCGTGCTCGGCACCCAATGGGGTGATGAAGGCAAGGGCAAGGTCGTCGACCTGCTGACCGAATCCGCCAGCGCCGTCGTGCGTTTCCAGGGTGGCCACAACGCAGGTCATACCCTGGTGCTGGACGGCAAGAAGACCGTCCTCCACCTGATCCCGTCCGGCATCCTCCACCCAGGCAAGACCTGCGTCATCGGCAACGGTGTCGTGCTGTCTCCGGAAGCGCTGATCAAGGAAATCCGTGAGCTTGAAGCCAACGACGTGCCGGTGCGTGATCGCCTGCGTCTGTCGCCGGCCTGCCCGCTGATCCTGTCCTACCATGTGCGTCTGGACCAGGCGCGCGAGAAGGCCCGTGGCGTCGCCAAGATCGGGACTACCGGTCGCGGCATCGGTCCGGCCTATGAAGACAAGGTCGCGCGTCGTGGCCTGCGTCTGGGTGACATGCTCCACCGTGAGCGTTTCGCCTCCAAGCTGGGCGAAGTGCTGGATTACCACAACTTCGTGCTGCAGCACTATCACGGTGAAGCGCCGGTCGACTTCCAGCAGGTGCTGGACGAAGCCATGGAAATGGCCGAAGAACTGCGTCCGATGGTCTGCGACACCGTGGATCTGGTCCACTCCGTGCGCAAGGCCAACGAGAACATCCTCTTCGAAGGTGCTCAGGGCTCACTGCTCGACATCGACCACGGTACCTACCCGTACGTCACCAGCTCCAACACCACTGCCGGCGGCACCGCCACCGGTTCCGGCGTCGGCCCGCTGTATCTCGACTACGTACTGGGCATCACCAAGGCCTACACCACCCGTGTCGGCTCCGGCCCGTTCCCGACCGAGCTGTTCGATGAGTTCGGCCGTCACCTGGCCGAGCGTGGCCACGAATTCGGTGCCACCACCGGCCGTGCGCGTCGTTGCGGTTGGTTCGATGCCGTCGCCCTGCGCCACGCCGTGCAGATCAACTCGGTCAGCGGCATCTGCCTGACCAAGCTTGACGTGCTGGATGGTCTCGAGAATATCCGTGTCTGTATCGGCTATCGTGGCAAGGATGGGGACGTGCTGGACAATCCGGTGGATTCCGAAGGCTACGAAGCCATCGAGCCGCTGTACCAGGACCTGCCGGGCTGGAGCGATTCCACCATCGGCGTGCGCGAAGTCGACAAGCTGCCGGCCAAC
Source organism: bacterium Scap17 (assembly GCA_013376735.1). Taxonomy (NCBI): domain Bacteria; species bacterium Scap17. The sequence goes on from VINJ01000001.1 coordinate 1,339,805, forward strand.
GCCCGCGCTTACATCAGCTTCCTGGAAGAACAGGTCGGTGTGCCGATCGACATCATCTCCACTGGCCCGGACCGCAACGAGACCATCGTGCTGCGCAATCCGTTCCACGGCTGATCATCACGCATGGCTCCGATGAGCCTTGCATGATGGCGTGACCAAGACACCCCGTCGGGATTTCCCCGGCGGGGTGTCTTGCGTTGTGGAGTTGTGGAGGGGCCTTGTAGAGAGAGCGTGCGTTTTAGAGAGGCGTAGCGGGGCTGCCGTCATCGATCACCTGGCGTGCACGGGATTGTTGTACAGGGCGCTTGGGCTATCGGGCAGGGCTGGTAGATATTCTAAATGGGAATGATTGTTATTTTTGTTGTGATCGGCGGCTATCTTGTCGGCAAACTGGTTGCCCAGGTCGCAATTCGACGTTTTCGGTGGGGTCCCCGCTTCACATCGTTCTGATACAGGACTAAAATGGTCCCCAATTAATCTTCCCGTGGTGGAGGCCAGCATGCTGAAGCTTTCCAAGATGACCGATTATGCCGCTGTCGTGATGGCGCGCATCGCCCGCGAGCCGGACTCGGCCCACGCGGCGATCGATCTGGCCGAAAGCGTGCAGCTGCCGCATCCCACCGTGAGCAAGACGCTCAAGGCGCTGGTGCGGGCAGGGCTGCTTGAGTCGCGTCGCGGCGCGCTGGGCGGTTATCGCTTGGCGCGCCCAGCCAGCCAGATCACGGCCAGCGACATCATCAGCGCCATCGAAGGCCCGGTGGCCGTGACCGAATGCAGTCATGCCGATGGCGATTGCGAGCTGGTCAACACCTGCGGGGTGGCCGACAACTGGCAGCGCGTCTCGTACGCCATCAGTGAGCTGCTGGGCAGCGTGACGCTGGCGCATCTGGCGTCATCCGCGCCACTGCGCATGCCGGTGCAACTGCCGATTCAGGCCATCAGTCTGTATGGGGATGACGAGCCACTCCCCAGGGCCAAGGCATCCAACAGCACTGGCAAACGCTAGAGCCGGCAAACGCTGAATCCGTTGCCGCGCGACAAACATCGCCGTGGCAACACGAACATTCGAACTTCGCTGCGATTCGGGCGGGGTGATCAGGCATCTGAACAGACCCGGAGCTCTCCGGGAGAGGAGACCAGCATGGCGAGCCAGGAGATGGAGCAGCTTGTACAGCGCGAGTACAAGCAGGGCTTCGTGACCGATATCGAGAGCGACACCATTCCGCCGGGACTGGATGAAAGCGTGATTCGCTTCATCTCGGCCAAGAAGGGTGAGCCGGAGTGGATGCTGGAGTGGCGCCTGGATGCGTATCAGCAGTGGCTGAAGATGAAGGCGCCGTCCTGGGCTCACCTGGATTATCCGGAGATCGACTACCAGGCGATTTCCTACTTCAGCGCCCCGAAGAAGCCGGAAGACCGCCCGCAGAGTCTGGATGAGGTCGACCCCAAGCTGCTCGAGACTTACGAGAAGCTGGGTATCCCGTTGCACGAGCGTGCCGCACTGGCCGGTGTCGCGGTCGACGCGGTCTTCGACTCCGTGTCCGTGACCACGACCTTCAAGAAGGAGCTGTCCGAGGCGGGCGTCATCTTCTGCTCCATCTCGGAAGCCATCCAGGACTACCCGGAGCTGATCAAGCAGTATCTCGGTACCGTGGTACCCAAGGCGGACAACTTCTTCACCGCGCTGAATGCGGCCGTCTTCACCGATGGCTCCTTCGTGTTCGTGCCGGAAGGCGTCACCTGTCCGATGGAGCTTTCCACCTACTTCCGCATCAACGCCGCCAACACCGGCCAGTTCGAGCGCACTCTGATCATCTGCGAGAAGCAGGCTCAGGTCTCGTATCTGGAAGGCTGTACCGCGCCGCAGCGTGATGACAACCAGCTGCACGCCGCCGTGGTCGAGCTGGTGGCGCTGGAAGACGCCTACATCAAGTATTCCACCGTCCAGAACTGGTATCCGGGTGATGAAGACGGCAAGGGCGGCATCTACAACTTCGTCACCAAGCGTGCCGACTGCCGTGGTGACCGCTCCAAGGTCTCCTGGACCCAGGTCGAGACCGGCTCCGCGATCACCTGGAAGTACCCGTCGTGCATCCTGCGCGGCAAGGACAGTGTCGGGGAGTTCTACTCCGTCGCCGTCACCAATGGTCGTCAGCAGGCGGACACCGGCACCAAGATGATCCACATCGGTGAGGGCACCAAGTCCACCATCGTCTCCAAGGGTATCTCGGCCGGTAATTCCGAGCAGTCCTATCGTGGTCTGGTCAAGATCGGCCCGCGGGCCAAGGGCGCGCGCAACTTCACCCAGTGTGACTCGCTGTTGATCGGCGACCGCTGCGGTGCGCATACCTTCCCCTATCAGGAAATCGGCAACGCGACAGCCACCGTCGAGCACGAGGCCACGACCTCCAAGATCGGCGAAGATCAGCTGTTCTACTGCCGTCAGCGCGGCATCAGCGAGGAAGATGCGGTCAACATGATCGTCAATGGCTTCTGCAAGGACGTCTTCCAGGAGCTGCCGATGGAGTTCGCCGTCGAGGCCGAGGCGCTGCTCAACGTCACCCTTGAAGGCGCCGTCGGCTGATATCGCCGCGTCTTTCGCATTCACCCCCATTCTTGAGGGCCGCTCGCGGGCGGCCTGTCAGCAAAAGGTATCAACATGCTCGTAGTCAAAGATCTGCACGTTTCGGTGGAAGGCAAGGAAATCCTCAAGGGTCTCGATCTGACCATCAACAAGGGTGAAGTCCACGCCATCATGGGCCCGAACGGCGCAGGCAAGTCCACGCTGTCTTCCGTGATCGCCGGCAAGGACGGCTATGAAGTGACCTCGGGCACCATTACCTATGAAGGTGAGGATGTACTGGAGATGGAAATCGAGGAGCGCGCCCGTGCCGGCCTGCTGCTGGGCTTCCAGTACCCGGTGGAAATCCCGGGGGTCAAGAACGTCTACCTGCTCAAGGCGGCGCTGAACGCCAAGCGTGAAGCCCAAGGCCTGGGCGAGATTCCGGCCCCTGAGTTCATGAAGCTGATCCGCGAGAAACTGGCCTTCATGCAGATGGACGCCAGCTTCCTGCAGCGCGCCGTCAACGAAGGCTTCTCGGGCGGTGAGAAGAAGCGCAACGAGATCCTGCAGATGCTGGTGCTGGAACCGAAGCTGGCCATGCTCGACGAGATCGACTCCGGCCTCGACATCGACGCGCTGAAGATCGTCGCCAAGGGCGTCAACTCGCTGCGCAGTGAAGAGCGTGCCGTGCTGATGGTCACCCACTACCAGCGTCTGCTCGAGCACATCGTGCCGGACCAGATCCATGTGTTGATGGATGGCCGCATCGTCAAGTCCGGCGACAAGTCGCTGGCCCTCGAACTCGAAGCCCAGGGCTATGACTGGCTGCAGGAGGAAACCGCGTAATGACAGCACTTGCTACCGCGTCCGTCCCCGGCAGCGAAGCCTTCGCCAGCGAATTCGCTGCCCGCAAGGCTCGCTTTGCGGCCGACCCGAGCTGGATGGCCGCCCGCCGTCAGGCCGGCATCGCCCGCTTTGAAGCCCTCGGCCTGCCGACCCGCAAGGTCGAGGCCTGGAAGTACACCGACACCCAGGCACTGGGTCGTCAGCAATATCGTCTCGCCGATGAGGCAAGCCTCGCGCCGTCCGTGAAGGATGAGCTGGCACTCGACGTCGACGCCTATCGTCTGGTGTTCGTCGATGGTCTCTACAATGCCGAGCTCTCCGATGTGGCAGGCCTGCCCGATACCGTGCGTGTCGTGCCACTGTCTGACGCCATCGTCAATCAGCCGGAAGTCATCGGGGGTTCGCTGAATCGCCTGACCGGCATCGACTTCACGCCGTTCGTGGCGCTGAACTCCGCCTTCACCGAAGAGGGTGCGGTGATCCAGGTCGGCCCGCGTACGGTGCTGGACAAGCCGGTCTACGTGCTGTTCCTCTCGCGTGCCGCCGTCGAAGGCCAGCCGGTGACCATGAGCCACCCGCGTCTGCTGGTGCAGCTGGGTAGTCGCGCCGAAGCCAGCGTGATCGAACACCACATCGGTGAGACCGGTGCGACCAACTTCACCAACATGGTCAGCGAAGTGATGCTGGAGCGCGGCGCCGTGCTCAATCACTACAAGCTGGGGGAAGCCGCCACCGGCGAGACGCATATCGCCTCGCTGCAGGTCGAGCAGCCGCGCGATAGCCAGTATCGCTCCATCAACCTGAACACCGGTGGTGGTCTGGTGCGCAACGACATCGTTTGCGACCTGAACGGCAACAACGCCCATGCACGCCTCGACGGCCTGTTCTTCGGTCGTGATCGTCAGCACGTGGATACCCACTCGCTGGTCAATCACAACGAGGCGCTGACGTTCTCCGACGAGAACTACAAGGGCATCCTGGCCGACCGCGCCCGCGGCGTCTTCAATGGCCGCGTACTGGTCAAGCGCGACAGCCAGCAGATCGAGGCGCATCAGAACAACGCCAACCTGCTGCTGTCGGACCGCGCCGAGATCAACACCAAGCCGGAACTCGAGATCTATGCCGACGACGTCAAGTGCTCCCACGGCACCACGACCGGTCAGCTCGACGAGAGTGCCGTGTTCGCGCTGCGTGCGCGTGGCATCGACGAGCAGACCGCCCGCGGTCTGCTGACGCTGGCCTTCGCCAACGAAGTCATGGCAGGGCTGGGCATCGACGCCATCGCCGAGCGTATCGAGCGCAGCGTCGCGGGTCGTCTGCCGTCTCGCTTCCACCTCGATGAGCTGGTCGATCTCAGTGTCGAGCTGGGCGGCGGGGCAGTGGCGGTGGCACGTGACGAGGACTTTGCATGAGTGCCATCGACAACCTGATGCTTGATGTCGTGCGAGTGCGCGAGGACTTTCCGATCCTCGAGCGCCGTGTGCATGGTGATGTGCCGCTGATCTATCTGGACAGCGCGGCCACCAGCCAGACGCCGACCGCCGTCATCGACGCGATGAGCGACTATTACCGCAGCACCAATGCCAACATCCACCGCGGTCTGCACAGCCTGGCGGATGAGGCGACGGCCGCTTATGAGGGGGCGCGCGAGAAGGTGCGCGCCTTCATCAATGCGCGTCTGACGCGCGAGGTCATCTTCACGCGCGGCACCACCGAGGCGATCAATCTGGTCGCCAACAGCTGGGGAGCCAACTGGCTCCACGCCGGTGATGAAGTCTTGATCTCGGTGATGGAGCACCACGCCAACATCGTGCCGTGGCAGCTTCTGGCCGAGCGCCTCGACATCGTCATCAAGGTCATCCCGTGTGACGTCGATGGCGTGCTCGACATGCAGGCCTACCGTGGCCTGCTGGGCGAGAAGACCCGTCTGGTGTGCGTCAATCAGGTCTCCAACGCCCTGGGCAGCATCAACCCGGTGACCGAGATGGCGAAGCTGGCGCATGCTCACGACGCGCTGATCCTGGTCGATGGCGCCCAGGCGGTGCCGCACCAGCAGGTCGATGTGCGCGAGATCGATGCCGACTTCTATGTCTTCTCGGGGCACAAGATGTATGGCCCGACCGGCATCGGGGTGCTCTATGGCAAGGAGGCGCTGCTGGAGGCGATGCCGCCGTGGCAGGGGGGCGGTGAGATGATCCGCACCGTGTCGTTCGAGAATGGCACCCTGTTCGCGGACCTGCCGCACAAGTTCGAGGCCGGCACGCCACCCATCGCCGAGGTCATCGGACTGGGCAAGGCCATCGACTGGCTGGACTGCACCCACATGGGGCTGATCACGCGCTGGGAACAGCAGCTGATGACGCATGCCACTCAGCGCATGGGAGAGGTGGATGGCCTGCGCATCATCGGCAACTCACCGCACAAGGCGGGCGCGATCTCCTTCGTGGTCGATGGTGCCCACGCGCAGGACATCGGGTTGCTGATCGACCAGCTTGGGGTGGCCATCCGTACCGGCCACCATTGCGCTCAGCCGGTGCTGCGCCGCTTCGGTGTCGATGCCACCTGTCGGGCCTCCTTCGCGGCCTACAACACGCCGGAAGAGATCGACATGTTCGTCGATGCCCTGCAGCGTGTGCTGACCATGGTGCGCTGAGCACCCCCTGCGGTGCCCCTGACGGGCGCTGATCGATGAGGCTCGCGCATGGCGGGCCTCATTGGTATCGGCCCTTGCCAGGGGATGTCGTCACCCGTACGACTCGAGTGAACCACCAGAATTCACGATCCGCATGCCGGTCATGCGGATCGGCAAGGAGAGGGCATGAGCCACACCGAAGACCAGCTGGCCAGCCTCGGCAAGGGCCAGAAGATGCCGTTGCAGCGGGACGTGGAGGGTATCTCGGTACCGTTCGGCAAGTCGGTGACATTGAAGGAAGACGCCGTTGTCGAGGTCATGCAGGCCAAGGGCGGGACGGTCAGCGTAGCCTTCGAGGGTCGCATGTACCTGATCGAGAGTTTCAGTCTCGATGCGCTGGGGCTGGACGCCGTGCCGCGTCCGCATCTGCCGGCCGGCCAGAGCGATGCCGATATCGAGGCCTTCGTCTGGGCCCAGCTGCGCACCTGCTTCGACCCCGAGATCCCGGTCGACATCGTCGAGCTGGGGCTGGTCTATGGCTGTCGTATCGACACCCTGATCAGTGGCGAGAAGATGGTCAATCTCAAGATGACCTTGACCGCGCCGGGCTGCGGCATGGGCAACGTGATTGCCGAAGATGCCAAGCGCAAGATTCTCGGCGCCGAGGATGTCTCCAAGGTCCACGTCGAGATCGTGTTCTCGCCGCCCTGGTCGCGCGAGATGATGAGTGAAGAGGCGCGCCTGGAGCTGGGCATGTTCTGAGCCCCGGGCGCGCCTTGCTGCCTGTCCTCCATGATGTGACCGTTACCGGTCGCATCGATACTCGGGGGAGATGCAGCAAACGAAACTGGATGGGCGGGAACCTCTCGTCCATCCGGCTATCCAATTCACGTTGCTGAGCGTCCGGGCAAGTTACTGCCTCGGGTCGCGGCGGCACGTCCGTTTGACGGTTTCCCGTATCACCTGCCTCAAGGAAGACTCCCCAATGCGATTCCAGACTGCGCTGCGCACCCTGACCGCCACCCTGATTCTGAGTAGCGCTGCCAGCGCGCAGGCCGCCTGGAAGCTGGATGGTGATGTGTCACAGCTGAGCTTCCAGACCACCAAGATGGCCAAGTCGGGCGCCAGCACCGTCGAGACGAATGCTTTCACCTCCTGGCGGGCGCGCGTCAATGACGCCGGTCAGCTGTCGGTGGAGATCGACCTCGACTCGGCCAGTACCGGCATCGACATTCGTGACCAGCGCGTCAGCGAGAAGCTGTTCGAGTCCGGCACCTATCCGTTGGCCGTGATGACCGCCAGTCTCGACATGCCGACCCTCAAGGTGATGGAGTCGGGCGACACTCAGAAGGTGGATGTCGAAGGTCAGCTGACGCTGCACGACAATACCCAGAACCTGCCGATGAGCCTGCAGGTGACGCGCCTGCGCGGCGACCGCTGGCTGGTGCAGACCCTCACGCCTGTAATGGTCGATGCTGAGCAGTTCGCGCTGGTCGATGGCATTCGCACCCTGCGTGACCTGGCCGGGCTTGGCAACATCGCGACCCAGGTGCCAGTCAGCGTCAAGGCAGTAATGGTGCAGGAAGACTGAGCGGAGTCACCCGCATGCGTGGCCGGGAGCAGTCAGTGCTGGCAGAGCCTCGGCCGCTTGGGTAGGCTGATCGCTCATGCCTGCATGATGTGACGCTACTGGCAGGAAAGACAGGCAGGGATGGGCGTGGGGAAGAGATGCAGCGAGTGATCATGCGGGCTGGCTGGACCATCGTCGGTCTACTGGCCGCCGGTGCAATGGCGGTGGTCGGGCTCAACCTCTGGGTCGTGATGGCAACGCACGATCGCATTGCCACGTCACCGCTGACCTGCCAGAGCCGTGAGGTGGGGATCGTGTTCGGCACCTCACACGGCCTGGTGGGCGGGGGCAGCAATCCACACTATCAGGCACGTCTCGATACCGCCGCCCAGCTCTACCGCCTGCGCCGCGTCTCCAACCTGCTGCTCTCGGGGGACAACCGCACGCGTTACTACAATGAGCCGATGACCATGTGGCGTGACCTGCGAGCACGCAACGTGCCGCAGGAGTTCATGACGCTCGATTACGCGGGCTTCTCCACCTTCGATACCCTCGTGCGAGCGCACAAGGTCTTCGGTGTCGATGAGGCGGTGCTGGTCACCCAGCCGTGGCATTTGCCGCGTGCACTGTTCATCGCCGATGCACTGGGCCTGGAGGCAGTGGGTTGCCCGGCCATCTCCGAACGCCAGCCGCCGGGGCTCAAGCTGATGCTGCGCGAGTGGCTGGCCCGTGCGGCGACAGTGGGAGACCTTTACCTGTGGGGGCGCAAGCCGCGCTTTCTCGGGCCGCAGGAGACGCTGCCGACGCCGGTCTTGTCATCGCACTCATCATCGCAGCCCTCATCATCTCACTCCTTGGACAAGCCCGTGTCACCGGCGGCGGACTCGGTGGCTGCCGGAGTAGGGCAGCAGGCCACTGCCAGTCGTGATGTGGCGGATGCAGAGAATGCTGCCGACACGCCGGACCCGCATGCCCTCGCGTGTCAGGCACAGGCAAGCCTGCTGGCCAGTCTGCCCGAGGTGAAGCAGGCACTGCTCCAGTGGCTGCCTGTCAGATCTGATGCGAACTAGCCGCGTGTCGGCTTCGCCAGACGCACAGGGTCAACACGAAGACGCCCCGCACTTCCTTTGGAAGGCGGGGCGTCTTGCGTTCACGGCCTGGCGGCGGATATATGGCTAGCCGGCGCGGCGGCGGGCGGCCTGACCTGTCTGGTGACGGTACAGCTCGCGGATCAGATGGCGGCAGTTGTGGAAGATGCCTTCCAGTACCTTCTCCATGCTGTCAGGCAGCGGATGCGTGAAGGCGGTCGAGCAGGCCTGCATCAGGACGCGTTCCTGTTCGAGCAGCTCGTTGATCAGCACCTGATTGTCATTGCCGACGATGCTCTTCAGGCGACTCCACAGCCACATGTAGTCATCGCGCTCGACATCGGCGTCGCGCGGCATCAGGCTCAGATGCTTGCGTGTCTCGACTTCCAGGGCCTGTTTGAGCTCGACACGGCTCGCATAGAAGGGCTCGAAGGCCTCCAGGAGCGCGGGACGCAGCCGTTCGGCGTTATCCTCGAAATAATCAAGACTGTCTGCCAGGGCTTCCTGGACGCTATCCATCGCCACCTGGCGATTGTCGAGAAACATGGGCGGTCACCTCCTCCGTCAGAAGAGATTGTGCGGGTGAAAACAGTGTTTTTCTACCCCTGAAGGGCAGAAAGTCAGGATATTTATTCCCGCACTGTCAATCCCTGCAGTTTACGACAATACAATGACGTTCTGGTGACGATCATCGTTGCCTTCAGACGCTGTCCTTGCCCTGTTTCCATCGCTCCCGCTTGTCCACACGCGGCCATCAGACCCAGAGACGCCAGGTGTGCCGTCATGACGACCTGCCCCCTTGGTCGAGCGTTGCGCGTTAAGTCCTCAGCCCTCAGCCCTTGGGCTTGGGCGGAATCTTCTTGGCCGGCGCGGCGGACTTGGCGATGTGATCGATGATCAGACCGGCGATGTCCTTGCCGGTGGCCGTCTCGATACCCTGCAGGCCCGGCGAGGAGTTCACTTCCATGATCACCGGGCCATGATTGGCGCGCAGCAGGTCGACACCGGCGACGGACAGGCCCATGGCCTTGGCGGCGCGAATGGCGGTGGAGCGCTCTTCCGGCGTGATGCGGATCTCGCTCGCGGTGCCGCCACGGTGCAGGTTGGAGCGGAACTCGCCATCGGCCGCCTGACGCTTCATTGACGCCACCACCTTGTCACCCACCACCAGGCAGCGGATGTCGGCGCCACGCGCTTCCTTGATGTATTCCTGCACCATGATGTTGGCTTTCATGCCCATGAAGGCCTGGATCACGCTCTCGGCGGCCTGGTTGGTCTCGGCGAGTACCACGCCGATGCCCTGGGTGCCTTCCAGCAGCTTGATGACCAGCGGCGCACCCTTGACCATGGTGATCAGGTCGGGGATGTCATCCGGCGAATGCGCGAAGCCGGTGACCGGCAGGCCCAGCCCCTTGCGCGACAGCAGCTGCAGGGAGCGCAGCTTGTCGCGTGAGCGGGAGATGGCCACGGAATCATTGACCACGTAGGTGCCCATCATCTCGAACTGGCGCAGCACGGCGCAGCCATAGAAGGTGACGGAGGCACCGATGCGCGGCACGACGGCATCGAAGTGCTCGATCTCGGCGCCCTTGTAATGGATGGACGGGCGGTGCGAGGCGATATTCATGTAGCAACGCAGCGTGTCCACCACGCGCGCGGTGTGGCCACGTGCCTCGGCGGCCTCGATCAGGCGACGGGTGGAGTAGAGGCGTGAGTTACGCGACAGGATACCGATATGCATGAAATCCTCCGGAGCCGAATGGGCCAGACAGAGATGGGAATGAATCAGAAGACGACTGACGTGAAGCCCGTCAGGAGGCGTGGTGTTCGTCGGTGAGGCCTTTACTGTCTCGAGGCGTTACGCGATAGCAGGTGGCACCGGCGCCAGCGTCTTGAGGCGAGATGCCGCAGCATGCCGCCGCGCGCACGGCCGATACCGTCAGGGTTCGCCGTGCAGATAGGCGGCGCCCGGTGCGACCAGCAGGCGACGCAGGGCACGGCGCCCCAGCAGAATGGGGTGACGCATCTGGGAGCGGTCCACCAGCGTCATGTCGATATCGTAGTCGAGCCCGGCCAGCTTCATGCGCGAGCGGATCGCGTAGCGCCACTCGGCCTGACCATTGGATGAGCGCACGCGGCGGCGATCATGCACCGGCGTCTCGATCGTATGCGGCGGGGAGTCGCTACCGCCGGTCCGGGTGATGAAGCGAACCCACAGATCATCGTGCTGCTCGAAGACCTCGATACTCTCGGCATGCAGCGCACTGGAATGCGCACCGGTGTCGATCTTGGCATTGAGGTGCAGCTTGAGCTCCGGCAGCTCGATCAACTCACGCCGACCCACCACGCCACGCGGGCGAAAGCCCAGCAGGTCATGATTCAGTGTCTTGAGATCGAGGGGCGGTGCCTTGTCGATGTGATGACGCGAAATGTGCTTGTGATGCGACATGTTTCTTCCTTAATCAGAGGGCGTGAGCGAAGCGGGCAGCGGCTCACGGCATGAAGACACCGGGCAGGCGCGGCACAGCGTAATGTGCGTTGCCGGCCTGGCGGGGTAATGGCCAGGCGGGCGCGCAGCATAGTCACTTGACGCACTGACAGCAATCCTTGCTGAAGCCTCTTTTTTCGCGTCACGCAGCGGGATATGACGGTGGCGCTGACTGCACCCGGCAAAACCGCCCAGGGCACGCGGTCATGGCACGCGGTCATGGCACGCGGTGATGGCGCGCTTTCATCGCCGCCAGACGCCTCTCTTGCGGGCGTCGGGCAAGTCCCCCACGGTCACAGGCGCGGGTGACGTCGTGCCGGTGGCGCGTTGCCGCGCGCCCTGTTCACCGGTGCTGATCAGCCCCGATGCCATGCCTTGAGCAAGTGTCCGATCAAGTGTCTGTTCGAGTGTCGTGGGTTAAGCGCATGATCTCAAGCACTGTCACCTGCGGGCATGCCCGGCGTCAATGACGCGGGGCAGGATTGCCGGTATCGGCTTGGCGGGTCAGGGCGGCAAGCGCCTGACCCAGCGGGCTGTCCGCGCTTGCATTGCGCAGCGTCATCAGCACCGGCAGGCGCAGACGCGGAATCAGGGCGAGGTCGCGTGCCAAGGCGGCGAAGTTGGCCTGCGGGCAACTGGCCAGGCGGGTCAGGAAGGCCGGCAGACGTTTGGCATCTTCCAGATGGGCGTAGCCGCGCGCAGCGATCGCGACCAGCACGTCGACATTGACGGCCTCGTCGTCGGCCAGCAGGGCATCGATCCACTCCGCCGCCGCAGGCCGTGGGCTGGCGCCGGCGGCCCGCAGGCAGGCGCACAGCGTCTCCAGATCCCCCAGGTCACGTGCAGCCTGGCCACGTGCGATCAGGGCGGAGAGCAGCTCGGTCTCGTATTCCTCCGGCAGTGGGGCGGCCAGCTGGGAATGGGCGGGCGGTGCCTGCTCCAGACACAGCGCGATGGCGCGCAGCGGTGTATCCGGCAGGTCAGCCAGACGCTGCACGAAGGCGGCCGCAAGCTCGCTGGACAGCTCGCCGCGCCGTGTCAGCACGTCGGCGATGCCCTGCAGACCGAGTGACGGCCAGTCATCCAGCGGTAGCTGGGCGGTGAGATACTGCTCGGAGAGCTCGTAGTACTGGCTGGCAGGGCGGTCGCAATCGAGGCTGGCGCGGGCGTGCAGCATGGCGCGCAGGCTGTCGTCCGGCGTGAAGGCCAGCGGATTGTCCTGCATCAGGTTGTCGATCTTGCCGGCCTCGGCCTGCTGGAGATCAGGCCGGCCGACGGTCAGTGCCGTCTGACCCAGCGTCGTGATCAAGCGCTCGAGGAAGGCGTCGCGTTGCGCGGGAGACAGACGACCTTCCTCATCCAGTGGCAGGGCCAGAAACCACACCAGCGGATCGTCGAGTCCGGCCGGACGGAACACGCATGCCAAGCGTGCCTGGCCCTTGAAGGGCTGCTCCCACGGCTGCTGTTCGGTCTCGAAGGCTTCCAGTTGCTCAAGGCTGAGCGGGGCCAGGGTGCGACCCAGGTGATAAAGGTGCAGCTCGGCGCCGGTGCGTGTGAAGAAGTTGCTCAAGGAAGAGAGAGGAGTCATGAGGCTCACCACGGCTGTGTCTCCGCCACGCCTTGGCGTGGTGGAGAACGGAAAAAGGAGTCTTGTCGAGCACCATTGCCAGGCGCGGCACGTGTCGTTGAGTGACAGCTGCCGGCGCGTGACATGTGCCTGAGCATGTCTGGAATGGCAGCGACTTTAGCGATTCACCGGCTGTCATGCCACCCGCTGGCGTGTGATGATGGCCAGAGGGAAGAGAGCGACCTATGTCTATTATGGCCGCTCTTTCGGCCCGTGATGGCTTGACAGATGACGCGGTACCTCAAGCGCCGCTGCGCGTTTTGCAGGTTGATGATTTTTTGATCAATTTTCGTCATCCCACGGCTGGCGCGGCTTGCAGCGTGACCAAGACGGGTTATCCACAGCATCGTCCACGGATGGCGTGAATAACTGTCATCCGCTTGTCGTCAGGCTGACATCCAGCGCTGCAGCTAGCCCAGACGGCATCACTGGCCCGCCAAGACAGGCGTGCTAGAATCGCGACCATTGACAGAATTGCTGTCTTATTCCTTATGGTTATGTACTTAAGGGATGAAATGATTGGGAATGCGGGTCAGCCCCGTTATCCTATACAACCAAATCACATATAAAAGGCTGTGCTTATACCTGTTCTGTCGCCTCGCTATCCATTACCCATGGGATATCGGCGCCAGTCCGGCGGTAAAGGCCCAGTCTTGCGATCCACGAGGAATCCCATGCGCCAATCACGTTCGCTCGCAGCTGTCTTCTCTTCTACCGCTCTCAAGGGCGCCGTGATGGCTGCCGCGCTGGGCGCGACCACTCTGGGCAGCCTGGCGGCACAGGCTGACACCCTCAAGGTCGGCATGTCGGGCGGCTATTTCCCGTTTACCTTCGTCAAGCAGGACAAGCTGCAGGGCTTTGAGGTGGATGTCCTCAACGCCGTCGGCGAGATCACCGGCGATGATGTCGAATTCGTGACCATGAGCTTCTCCGGCCTGATCGGCGCACTGGAAGCCGGCCGCATCGATACCGTGGCCAACCAGATCACCATCACCGACGCACGCAAGGCCAAGTTCGCCTTCACTCAGCCTTACGTCTACGACGGGGCTCAGGTGGTCAAGCGTCGCGGCAATGACGAGATCACCGGTGTCGAGTCCCTCAAGGGTCACAGCGTGGCGGTCAATCTGGGCTCCAACTACGAAGCGCTGATGAAAGAGCTGCCCTACGCCGACCAGATCGACATCAAGACCTATGAGTCCAACATCGAGCAGGACACCGCTCTGGGGCGTGTCGATGCCTTCGTGATGGACCGCGTCAGCGCAAGTCAGGTGATCCAGAAGACCCCGCTGCCGCTGGAGCTGGCGGGCAAGCCGTTCTCGCGTCTCGAGAATGCACTGCCGTTCCGCAAGGACGCCGAAGGCGAGGCCAAGCGTGACCAGGTGGATGCCGCTCTGACCGAGCTCAAGGAAAATGGCCGTCTGGCCGAGATTTCCAACAAGTGGTTCGGCAACGACATCACCACGCCTTGAACAATGCCCGCTGCGCCCTGATACAAGGCGCATGCAAGGAAGTCAGGTGACAACGGGGTGACGGCTTGACCGTCGCCCCGTTGTCGTCATGTCGATGGGTGTCTTTCCAGACTCTCAGCCAAGCCCTCAGTCTGTCCGGATGACGAATGGATATTCTCAATATCGATTACATGCTTGGCCTGTTGCCGGTCATGCTCAAATACCTGCCACTGACACTCAAGATGGCCTGTATCGGCATGCTGGCCGCGCTGGTGCTGGCCTCGCTGTTGGCGGTGGTGCGGGTGCTCAAGGTGCCGGTGCTGAATGCGCTGACCATCGTGTTCATCTCCTTCTTCCGTGGCACACCGCTGCTGGTGCAGTTGTTCCTGTTCTATTACGGCCTGCCGCAGGTGATGGCGTTCCTGACCCAGATCGATGGCGTCACCGCGACGATTCTCGGCCTGACGCTGCATTTCGCGGCTTACATGGCCGAGTCCATCCGCGCCGCCATCGTCGGAGTCGATCGCAGCCAGACCGAAGCGGCGCTGTCGATCGGCATGACCAATGTCCAGCTGATGCGGCGCATCGTGCTGCCTCAGGCGGCCCGGGTGGCGGCTCCCACGCTGATGAACTACTTCGTGGACATGATCAAGTCCACGTCGCTGGCCTTCACGCTGGGGGTGACCGAGTTGATGGGCGCGACTCAGAAGGAAGCCGCCAGCAGCTTCCTGTATTTTGAATCCTTCATCATGGTGGCCATCGTCTACTGGGTGATGGTGGAAGGGCTGTCCTTCGTGCAGCGCTGGATGGAGAAACGTCTCAACAAGGCCTATCAGCGATGATTGCAGTCAGAAACCTGATCAAGAAATTCGGCGGGCAGGCGGTGCTCGATGGCATCACTCTGGAAGTGAAGCAGGGTGAGATCATCGTCGTCATCGGCCCTTCAGGCACCGGCAAGTCGACACTGCTGCGTTGCATCAACTTCCTCGAGCAGCCCGATGCCGGCGAGATCCAGATCGGTGAGCGCAAGGTCGAGGCCACGCATGCCAGCCGTCAGGACATACTGGGCCTGCGTCGCAGCAGTGCCTTCGTGTTCCAGAACTATGCGCTGTTCGCCAACAAGACGGCGCTGGAGAACATTGCCGAGGGCCTGATCGTCGTCAACGGCTGGCCCAAGGCCAAGGCGCATCAGCGAGCGCGCGAGATTCTCGAGCGTATCGGAATGAGCGAGAAGGCGGACGCCTTCCCGGCGGCTCTGTCCGGCGGTCAGCAACAGCGTATCGGCATCGGGCGCGCCATGGCCGCCCAGGCCGAGGTGATCCTGTTCGATGAGCCGACCTCGGCGCTGGACCCGGAATGGGTCGATGAGGTGCTGGAGCTGATGAAGCAGCTGGCGGTCGAGCGCCAGACCATGATCGTGGTCACCCACGAGATGCAGTTCGCGCGGGAAGTCGCCGACCGCGTCATCTTCATGGAAGGTGGGCGTATCGTCGAGCAGGGGCCGCCGAGCCAGCTGTTCAGTGCGCCGAAGGATGACCGCACGCGCGCCTTCCTGCGCAAGGTGCTGGATGAGGTGCCGCCACAGTGCGCCGAGGGCATCTGATATTGCTCGGTTGAGGTCATGACCCTCAGGTCACGTGAGATAACGCCTCGGGCAGCACCTGCGACAGACACAACGGCCACCGTGATATCCATCGCGGTGGCCGTTGTCGTTTCTCTGGCGGTGATCATTGATCCGCTTCTGATGTTGCCGGGCGCGTTCAGGGCGACCTTTCATAGGGTCTAGGATCATAGGGGCGCAAGTGGTGGCTAGCCGTGGCGGGGCATCGAACGCACCTTGTCGAAGGCTTCCTGAAGCGCCATCGAGACGCGCTCTTCCAGCAGCTCCTGCTCGGCGGGCGCCATGTAGAACGCCATGTCGACGTCATGGCGGATATAGCGGGGCGCCAGCTGATTGAGCGCGATGCAGGCCACGTCTTCGCGGCTGTCGACATCCATGGTGTGGCTATCGGGGTGCAAGCGCAGCTGGTCGAGCACCAGCTGCTCCATGTAGTTGTGTACGCCTGCGCTTTCCATGTGTATTGCCTCCTGGTGATGGGGGCTATCTCCCATGCAGGGCCGTGCCCCCTGACATGTCGATCCCTTCAGTATGCTCATCAGTCTATTCATCCGAGCTGACTCTCTGTGACGCTCTCCCTCCCGCACGCCAGCACGGTTGCTGGCGGCGGTACAGCAGGCGGCGGAGTCTTTGGATGTCGCCTGCCGCTCAAGGCCTGTCAGCCGGTCAGCAGGCGGGTTTCCGCCTCTTCAATATGATCAGCCAATCCCGATAATACCAGTGTATCGCCACACGCCAGCATCAGGTCGCCGGTGGGTTCTTCCAGGTTCTCGCCACTGGCGCGCACCACGCGTGAGACGAGAATGCCACACACTTCCGGCAAGGCGATGTCGTCCAGCCGTCGGCCACAGGCCCAGGCATCGGCGGTCAGCGTCAGCGGATGACGCCGCAGCAGCGGGTTGCCGCGTTTGTCGGTCAGCTGGGACTGCTGTCCATGGAAATAGCCATGCAGCATGCTGTAGCGCGCCTCACGTGCATTCTGGATCGAGCGCGCCACGCGTCGGAAGGGCACCTCGAGATTGACCAGCACATGCGAGACCAGCATCAGCGAGCCCTCGAGCACCTCGGGAATCACCTCGGTGGCCCCGGCAGCCTTGTAGGTCTCGAGGTCCGCGTCATCCTGGGTGCGCACCAGCACCTTGAGGTTCTCGAGTTCCAGCGGCTGGATGGAACGCAGTATGGCCAGCGCATGCGAGAGCTGATTGACGGTGATCACCACCTGACGGGCGCGCTCGATACCGAGTGCGCGCAGGATTTCCAGACGCTGCGCATCGCCGAACACCACCGGCTCACCGGCGCTGGCGGCCTCGTGGACGCGGATGGGGTCGGCATCGATGGCGATCCACTCAAGCTTCTCCTGCGTGAGAAATCTCCCCACCGTCTGGCCGACACGCCCGAAGCCGCACACGATGACATGGCCGCTGAGCGGGGCGGTGGCGGCGCTCAGCTCCGCGGTGGTGTGCGGGTTCTCCTGGGTGGGCGTGGTGGAGCGGCACAGGCGACGCGTCAGTTGCTGGTTGTGGCGAATCAGGCTCGGCGTGACCACCAGCGAGCCGATGATGATCGCCACCACCAGGCCCACGGTCTCGTTGTCCATCAGGCGTTGCTGACTGGCCAGTGCCAGCAGCGCGAAGCCGAATTCGCCGCCCTGGGACAGCACCAGACCAGTGCGCAGCGCGCTGTCCAGCGGGCGGCCGGAGAGGCGCGCCAGTCCGGTGATCAGCAGTGCCTTGGTCGCCAGCAGGCAGGCCACGCCGATGACGACCCAATACCACTGGGCCAGCAACACCTGCGGGTCCAGCAACATGCCCACCGAGACGAAGAACAGCCCCAGCAGGATGTCGCGGAAGGGCCGGATGTCGGCCTCGATCTGATGGCGGAAGTGGCTCTCGCCCAGCATCATCCCGGCCAGGAAGGCGCCCAGCGCCATCGACAGGTGCAGGCTGTGGGTCAGCCAGGCGGAAAACAGCGCCACCAGCAGCACGGTGAGCACGAACAGCTCTTCCGAGCGCGCGCGCGAGATTTCCTGGAACACCAACGGCAGCACCCACTTGCCGATCATCAGCATCACCGCCACCAGCCCCAGCCCCTTGATGAGCATCAGGCCCAGGTCACTGAGCAGCCGGCTGCCATCACCGGCCATGGCCGGAATCAGGATCAGGAACAGCAGGGCGGCGAGATCCTGGAACAGCAGCACGCCCACGGCGGCGTGGCCGTGGGGGCTGTCCAGCTCATTCCAGCGCGCCAGTTCCCGCGTGACGATGGCGGTGGAGGAAAGCCCCAGCGCGCCGGCCGCGACCAGCGCCGCCGCTGGTGACAGGCCAAGCGCCGAGCCCAGCGCCCAGAACAGGCCACTGCATACCGCCACCTGACAGGCACCCAGCCCGAACACCGTGGTCTTGAGCGCGCGCATGCGCGGCACCGAGAATTCGAGGCCGAGCGAGAAGAGCAGAAATACCAGCCCGAATTCCGACAGGAAGGCGAGTTCTTCCGGGCGACCGATCCAGCCCGCCAGATGAGGGCCGACCAGAAAGCCGACCGCCAGATAGGCCAGTACCGGCGGCAGATGCAGGCGGCGGAACAGCGCCGCGGCCACTACCGAGGCTCCCAGCAGTATCATCACATCATTGAACAGCGTGTCTGCCATGCGGCCTCCTGGCCTTCGGTGAGCATCATCGGGATAATAGCGTGAATGAACCCTGCATGATTTGACGGAGGTCGCATGAATCCGACTGAACAACCCCGGGACGGCGAGATCGCCGGCAATCCCTACGACGAACTGCGCGCGCTGCTGGCACGTCTGGAAGCGACCATGAAGGCTGCCGACCTGTGGCGCATGGACACGCCATCCCCGCAGGCCTTCATGAGTGCGGAGCCATTCTGTGTCGATCGCATGGACATGGGCCAGTGGCTGCGCTTCGTGTTCATCGCCCGCCTGGATGCGCTGTGCGACGCCCGTGCGCCGTTCCCCGTCAAGTGTGAAGTGGCACCTGCCATCGAGGCCTGGCTGAAGGATGCCCGCCCCGAGCGCCGCGTGGCGATGACGGAAGTGGTTCGCGAGATCGACACGCTGGTCACGACTCACTGATTGTCTGGTAGGGAGGCTCATCTCGCACTGAGCCTCCTCTGCCCGACACTTTCCACTGAGCCTTTCGCGCGTGATGCTCTCGCATTGCGCCTCGAGACAACTGTCAGGAGCTTGCATGGCCTATTACTTCGCCTACGGCAGCAACATGAATCCGGCGCGTGTCGTGGCACGCATCGGCGAGACGCGACGGGCCGTGCATGGTTGGCTGGAAGCGCATCGCCTGAGTTTCGACAAGGCCTCCCGGGTCGAGGGTATCGCGCATGCCAACGTGCAGCCTGCGTCGGGCGAGCGCGTCGAAGGCGTGCTGTACGAGCTGCTCGAGGCCGAGCAGATCACGCTGATGGACCCCTTCGAAGGCCGCCCGCATGAATATGAGCGTTTCCTTCATCCCATCGTCACCCGCGAAGGCGTGATCGACGCCTGGGTGTATGTGGCGCTGCCCGAGCGCACCGCCGAGGGCCTCAAGCCGGCACGCGAATACCTGGAGCACCTGCTGGGCGGGCGTGACTTCCTGACGCCGGACTACTTCACGACGCTGAGCGGCGTCGAGGCCGTGCAGGGGCTGGATGACGCCACCCTGGCTCAGCTGGGCCTGTCGCGCACCACGCCGCGCTGACGGTCGCCTGCCACCTGCCGTGTGGCAACAAAAAGCCCGCCTCTCTTTGGAGAGGCGGGCTTTCGCGTTTCTGGCAACGCTAGGTGACGGATTGGCGTGAGCCTCAGTCCTCGGCGGCCAGTACCGGGTCCAGGTTCGTTTGATCACGACGGCTGGCCAGCATGCCGATGATCAGCCCCGCCAGCGCCGGCGCCAGCCAGCCCAGATTCATCGAGGCCAGCGGGAGCAGCGGCTCGATGCGGTGCGAGATGGCCATCAGCGAGTCGATGCCACTGGCTTCGAAGCCATCCAGCAGGCTGACCAGCAGCGTCAGGCCCAGAGTCCAGGCGAACACGCGCGGCGCATCGTGCAGGCGCGGACGCAGGTAGGACAGCAGCGTCAGCACCAGCACCAGCGGATAGAGCGTCACCAGTACCGGAATCGAGACGTTGATCAGGGTCGAGAGGCCAAGATTGGCGATCAACGCCGAGGCCACGGCCATCACGATCACCAGCAGGCGGTAGGGCACGCTCGGCAGCAGGCGGTGGAAGAACTCGCCGCAGGAGGTCAACAGGCCCACCGCGGTGGTCAGACACGCCAGGGTGATGACCAGCGCCAGGATCAGCTTGCCGGCATCGCCGAACAGTGCCTCGACGTAGACCGGGATCAGCTCGCCCTTGGCGGCTTCGCTGACCAGTGCATGGCTGGTGGCGCCCATGTAGGTCAGCGGCAGATAGACGGCGGCCAGACAGATGGCGGCGATGGCGCCGGCCCACAGGGTGTAGCGGGTCACGTCAGCGGTCGCGGTGATGCCGCGTGCCTTGATCGCCGAGACGATCAGGATGCCGAACACCATCGAGGCCAGCGCATCCATGGTCAGGTAGCCCTGCTGGAAGCCGGTCATGAACGGCGCCTCGGCCCACTCGGGGCTCACCGGCCCCAGCGGCCCCTGCGGGTCGATGATGGTGAACAGCGCGATCAGCGCCAGCAGCGCGATCAACAGCGGCGTCAGCCACTTGCCGACCACATCCATCAACTTGCCCGGGCTCAGCGCGATCAGCGTGGCGATGCCGAAGAACAGCACCGAATGCAGGGCCAGACCGCTCTGTGCCGACATGTCGATGAAGGGACGCATGCCCATCTCGAAGGCCACGGTGCCGGTGCGCGGAATCGCGAACATCGGCCCGATGGACAGGTAGATGGCGACGCCGAAGGCCGCGGCCGCCCACTTGGGCAACGGCGAGGTGATCTTGTCGAGGCCGCCGCCGATCACGGCCACCGCGACGATACCGGCCAGCGGCATGCCGACACCGGTGGCCAGAAAGCCCAGTGCCGCCGGCCAGAATTCGGCACCCGCGCCCTGGCCCACCTGAGGCGGGAAGATGATATTGCCTGCGCCCAGAAAGAGGGCAAAGGTCATGAAGCCCAGCGCCACGATATCGAGGCTGGAAAGTCGTGTTTTCACTATGACGTCCTACGGATTCAGCAGATGCGTTGCAGCAGGCGTCATCAGGTGACCGATGAGGTGGTCGGTCAGGCAAGAAGACGTGCCGAGAAGCCGTTGGCTAGCGACAGGGGTGGGTCACCAGCAGACCCGGGAGCAGCGGGGTAGTGTTGCGCGCGGGCCGAATGGCGAGATCAGGTTGACGGATTGTCGCCACCCTGATCTGACGCGGCGCATTATCGTTGATTTCACGTAGCAAGACAAAGCCACCAGCAAGCTATGCGGCAGTCTCACTGCGCGGCAGACGCTGGGGGTGGTAGTGGAATGAAGCTCGGCCAGTCGTCCGACACCACGAAGATGCGCCATTGCTGGCGGGGTGAGCTGGTGGTGGTCGGCTCGCCGGCAGGCGCCGCCACGCTGCGCTCCAACCACAGCTGGCGGGGGTGTTGATGCGTGCGCTGGCGGCTGTGCCGCTGAGCCGCCTCGTCTTGCTGAACCGGTTCGTCCGGCCTGAGGTCGTCAGCGGCGGCAGGTAGTACGAAGTGATCGCGCAGCCAGCGGTCCAGTTCATGCCATGGTTGTAGCGACGCCACGGGCGGGGCGGCCAGCCAGGCAGGTTTTTCCCTGACGCAGCCCAGCAGCGGGCCACCATGCATCGGGGAGGCCTCGAGGGTCTGACAGAAGGCAGCAAACTGGCTGACGCTTATCCACCAGCCGGCCTGGCGCGCACTCTCGGGATGGCAATGGCGGGGCGGGGGCAGCCAGTCGGCAGGCGCCTGGTCTGGCTGCCAGGGGCGAAACAGGCAACCGGGCAATGCCAGTTGCTGGCCTGCAAGCAGCGGGGCAGGTGGATCTTCTGCCAGCGGTGAGTTCGTCTCGCTCGCGCCTGCCTGTCTGGTCAGTGCTTGTCTGGCCAGTGCCTGGCTTATCGTCTGCTGTCCGCGCTCGGTATAGGCGAGGGGCAATTGATGCTTAAGGCTGCGCTGATACTTGATGGCGAGGCTGTCGGCGCCGCCGGGGCCTATCCAGCGTGCCGGACTGTCGGCCGCTTCAGGGCCTTCGGGCAGGCCGAGATAGAACTTGATCGCGACCTCCAGGTGCGTGGGCGCCGTGTCTCGCGCCGCCAGATAGAGCATGTCCAGCTCGCCCAGCGTGATCTTGCCCTGGGAAATCCTGAGGTTGTTGGCCAGCAGGCGACTGCCGGGTGCGTGTGCCAGCACGAATTGCCAGAGCAGCTCGTGGTAGTGGCCCAGGCGGTAGTGGCGGCGCTCATTCACGGCGGCCTCGAGCGCGTGGGGTGCCTGCTCCAGTGTCATCAGCCAGCGGTGGCGGACGCGATCATCCTCCAGCCCGAGTGCCGCCAGGGACGGGCGCGGATAACGCGCAAGCTGCAAGAGGTCCGGGGCACTCAGAAGCCAGGCGATATCCCTGACGCGCGGGTGACTGTAGTGCGTGCAGTCGCGGCGCAGGTCGCAGCCGGTCGCACAGGGGGAGTCCCCCCATTGGGCAAAAGGGGGCGATGACTCGGCTGCACCTGGCGATGCATGGGGCGGGGCTTCGGGCTCGATAGGCATGACATAAGTGTATCCCACGTCCGATGACGGTCGATAATGCGTGGTACTGTTAGAGCCTGGCTCTGTGTGAACCGAGCCGAGTGCTGCTTGCCGGCCGTGGTGTCACGCAGGCGCTTTTTCTCTCCCTCTATCTACTCCCTTCAATATTCCCTTCTCTACTCCCATTCTTTACTCCTCTGTCTTCTCGCTCCTTTTCCTCACTTGCCACTCTTTACGCCAGTTATTACGCCACCCTTTGCGCCAGCCTTGCGCTGCTCACACGACACTTTCTCGCCGCCTCGCCGCTTTCTCGACGGTCTTCCTACACGTTCTGCTGTCCGTCGCCGGTAATGCGACGGCTGTCTCCGAGCTGTCATCATTTTGACATCGTTGCGTGGGTCGCCTAAGCGATTGAAAACGTTGGGATTACTTCGCGTGGGGGAGTGAGGCGGCTTCAGTCCGGGTTGGAAGAGCGCTGAATTGATTCTATGAGAGAATCAATCCTGTTCCGGTGCGGGGATATATCCCACGGCTCCTGAGGTTCACAATGCCTTCCATCAACGTTGCAGCAAATATGCAGGGCCGATGAGGCGGTATTGACCTAGAGCTCTTGGTTGTCGAGCGACATGAATCTACTCGACATCAGTGGGCAAGGCGTCATCGACTGACAGTGTGAGGGGCAAGATCCACACCCTGAACAATCGGTCAATAAATATTCGTAAAGGTTGATGTGCACAATTTCTTGCTGCTGGACGCTGTTTTCAGGCGTCTCAGCCAAATCAAAAAGAAAAATACGCATTTTACTGTTTTTGTGGCATCCAGTTCTGCTGTGGCGACGTATAACTCATCAGCACAGCAAGACACACCCTGCAGCGTGCAGCATGTTCGACCAAGGTGGTGGGTGAGTCACTGTCTTCCTCAACCAACGTCGATAGTGATCTGCCAGGCCGAAGCGCCGCGCAAGGGGATGGCCAGCACGCAAACAAGAAATTCTTGCACTCTCCATGTTGTACAAGTCTTTCACAGAACCGCTGCAATAGCTTTATTGGTGATGAGAGGGGCAGGAGGGTCAGGCGCTGCGGAAGGAAATTCGTTTTCAGTAGCGTTGCTCAAAGAGAAACAGTGAGCTTCCAGTTGCACGGCTAGTTTGAACGCAGCATAAACATTAGTCTGTTAATCATCGAAGCGCAGCACGCAACACAGTCAGTGAAAGCCAGGGCCCGGACAGGGGTCAGCAAACCACTCCATCACTGACTGACAACGACTCAAAGCGGAAGCATCCGCACCAGGACCAGGAGATACACCATGAAAAACATTTCCCTCAAGACTCTGATCGCTACCGTCGCCATCGCCACTGCCAGCACCTCCGTATTCGCAGCCGACGATAGCCCTGCTGCCGTGCGCGTCCAGAACGCCATCAGCAGCCAGCAGATCATGGGCCAGACTCAGCCGGCTGCCACCAGCCAGCAGAGCTTCTCCGAAACGGGCATGAGCGTTGCTGCCGGTCGCGTTGAGCAGGCGCTCAATGCTGACCACATCCGCGGTGTCGATACCGCTGCCGTGTCCCAGGCCAACGCCACCGTCAATGATCAAGGCAAGAGCGTCGCCGCCAGTCGCGTTCAGCAGCACATCAGCGACAACGCCTGAAGCAGAGTGGTCACGCTGACAACTCAGTGACCCCCGAACAGCGCCTCACCTGACATTCGACCTTGCCCATTTCTGGAGAATCATCATGAAAACCCTGACTTCCCTGATCGCCGCCGCTGCCATTTCCATTGCTGCCACCGGCGTTGCCACCGCTGATGAAAGTGTTGCCGATGCCCAGGTGCGTGCCGCACTGAGCGAACAGGTCATCCACGGCCAGGCGCAGCCTGCCGCGACGCAGCTGAATGCTGCCGAGTCCGGCATGAGTGCCGCTGCCAACCGTGTCGAGCAGTCCCTGAACGCCGATACCATCAAGGGTGAACAGACGCACGCCGTCTCCCGCGGCCAGAGCCTGAGCAACGACAATGGCAAGAGTGTCGCGGCATCACGCTTTGAAGATGCGCTGAACGACAACGCCTGAGTCTGAAGGTCCTGATTCATGACCCCAGGACCACAGCAGTACTGATCTCCTTTTTATCTATTCGCTATTCACTTTTTCTGGAGTCATCTCATGAAAACCCTCAATGCCCTTATCGCCGCCGTTGCCCTGTCCGTGACCGCCACTGGCGTCGCCAATGCCGATAGCGTTGCCGACCAGCAGGTTCGCGCCAACCTCAGTGAATCCGTGATCCACGGTCAGGCCCAGCAGTCAGCCACTCAGCAGCAG
The DNA here is from genome assembly GCA_013376735.1 of bacterium Scap17. NCBI lineage: Bacteria > bacterium Scap17. The sequence continues at coordinate 1,364,676 of VINJ01000001.1, forward strand.
GCCATCACCGATGCAGGCAAGAGCGTTGCAGCCAGCCGTGTCGAGCAGGCGCTGAACAGCCAGACCATCAAGGGCCAGCAGGCGCAGGTCACTCGCGACACCCAGCAGTTCGTCAATGATTCCGGCAAGAGCGTTGCCGCGTCACGTGTCGAGCATGCCCTGAACGACAACGCCTGATGCGTCGCGCCGTCACGCTGACGGCACCCAAGACAGACCCTGCTTGCGACCTGGCTGACCTGGTGGATGTTGTTGATCCGGTTGGCCCAGTTGACCCGACAAAAGATTTCACTGGAGATATCTCATGAAACTGCTCAATACCCTCATCGCCGCCACCGCGCTTTCCGTTGCTGCCACCGGTGCTGCCTTTGCAGACAGCGTCGCTGACCTTCAGGTGCGCTCTGCGCTCAGCGAATCCAGCATCCACGGCCAGGCTCAGTCCGCCGCCGCCGAGCAAGCCACCTTTGCCGATACCGGCATGAGCGTTGCTGCGGGCCGTGTCGAAAGCTCCTTGAACGATGTTGTGATCGAAGGTCAGCGCGAGACCTTGGCGTCCGACGCCCAGCAATTCGTCAACGATGCTGGCAAGAGCGTTTCCGCGACTCGCGTTCAGCATGCGCTGAGCGAAAGCGTCTGAGCCAGGTTGTCTAATTCAGATTGTCTGAGCCCCGCTCTGATTCGTGACTATGCATGGCAGCAATTGACTCTAGCGTCTCCGCGACAGGTGCCGTCATGAGCAGCAGCCGGAACGGAAGTAGTAATAGTAAGAGCTCGAAGACCCAGAACGTGAAAAAGCTAGTCGCTTAGCAGTGTCACTGAGAGTCTGGAGACATCTCGTCGCGAAGTGAAACGACAGTCAGATCCTTCCTGAAATGGCCGGTATCTGTCGGGAGTCATACCGCGCAGCGACGCCCCGTGGCTCATACGATGACGTAGAAGGGCCACGCCATGGGAAAACCTGAATAGCGTGCCATCGTAAGCCGCATCCTTGTGGGTAGTGCTTGTTGATGGTCTTTGATAATTGTTCACGTGGGTAATTTCAGTTATCAACTCTGATAGATATCCCGCCTGGATATACGCAGTACATGAAGTGATCAATGATGTGTCACTCCATGGCAACTCGATAGTGAAAATGAACGGAGGATAGAAAGATGATCAAGTCATTCATGACTCACGGTCTGGCAGCGTTTGCCCTCGCCATCAGCGGTCTGGCCAGTGCCGATATCAGCACTGATGACAGCAGTAACGTGCGATTCAATAGTGCTCAATCTCACGGCATTCACAGCGAAGTGCGTGATTACCAGAAGAGCGAAAAGCGCTACGCCGCAAATCCTGACATTCTGATCACCAGCCGTGGCAATGTGTTTGCCGATAGTGATGTGCATGGTGCAGTCGATATCGACGCTGACCATCGCTGAGCTTTCGATGCTGACGGTTCACACGACTCGGTTCACACGACTTCATGCCGCAAGTTGTCATTGCGTAACAATCGAAGCGCTGTGATTTGATTGCCGCTGATTGAATTACTATACACCGACGATCGAAGGCGTAGGCACTGATGCGCAAGCCAGTGACTACCGAAATTCAGGGAGAGCGAAAGGGAATATCCCAGACGTAGAGACACTTGGATAGTGAGCAGAACGCTTGAGCAAGGGCTTTGGGCCCCTCCACCATCCCTTTTAGAACGACCTGGTGGCAAAACCCTTTCTCAAACGCTTTCCTGTCCTGGGTGTCGCTGTCCCGACATTCATTGCCCGCCACCATGGCGGGTTTTTTATGCCCGGATTCCAGAAAGGCACAGCAAGTGGCTGGTCGACTCTGTGCATGTCGTCTTGCTTGGTGACCGCAATATGCTGAGGGTTTTCCAGATGATTCGTAAAGATTCATCGGCAGTTCACAGTATGGATGTCATGATGTATCACGGTTATTAAACGTTGTTGATTGCTGGCCTGCATGTCGGATATTTCGAGTCAGGATGCCATGATATCAATCAAGTGGAGGCCCATGATGGTGCGCGGAAAACTCAAGAAAGTGGCAGGTTCATTGATGTTGGGTGTTGGTTTGATGTCAGGGAGTGTGATGGCGGGTGATGTCGTCGAAAAGCCCAAGGTGCTGATCTTCGATGTCAATGAAACGCTGCTGGATCTTGCCTCGATGCGCAGTTCCGTCGGTGAGGCACTGGGGGGAAGAGAAGACCTGCTGCCTCTGTGGTTCTCGACCATGCTGCATTATTCTCTGGTGTCTACCGTGACCCGGGATTACCACGACTTCAGCCAGATCGGTGTCGCATCGTTGCGGGTGGTCGCGGAGAACAACGGTGTCGAACTGACGGATGAGCAGGCGAAGAAGGCCATCATCACCCCGTTGCTGACACTCCCGCCTCACCCTGATGTCAAGGAAGGTCTGGCCAGGCTGAAGGCTGAAGGCTACAAGATCGTCAGTCTGACCAACTCGTCCAACAAGGGCGTCCAGGCGCAATTCGAAAATGCGGGATTGCTGCCGTATTTCGATGCGCGCTACAGCATTGAAGATATCCAGATCTACAAGCCGGACCTGCGTTCCTATGAATGGGTGCTGGACAAGCTGGATGTCGAACCCGAGGAAGCCATGATGGTCGCGGCACATGGCTGGGATGTCGCCGGCGCCAAGGAGGCGGGCTTGCAGACCACGTTCATCGCCCGCCCGGGCAAGGCCCTGTTCCCGCTGTCAAAGCGGCCGGATCACGTCGTGAAGGATGTGAACGAACTGGCCGACATTCTGCAATAGCATCAGAACCCTTGATTGACAGACCCCTTGATTGACGGGTGCTGAAGATATTCTGTCATCATGGCGTTTATGGCATTGGTGAGGCTGGCGGGCGTCGAGTGACAGGGCAATTTGCCTGTTCAGGCTGAGATTGCCAGTCTCACCGCATGGCAGATGACGGCGTCAATGGTAGGCTGGGCGGCAATCCCCTTTTTACCAACCGGAGCTGAATATGAGTGACGCATCACAGCAGCATGGCCACCGTGCCCCTCAGATCATCGAGCCGAGCGCCCAGGCGGATGCCTGCGTGATCTGGCTGCATGGTCTGGGGGCTGACGGCAGTGATTTCGTGCCCGTGGTGCCTGCGTTGGGTCTGCCCGAGAATCACGGCGTGCGTTTCGTCTTCCCGCATGCGCGCGAACTGGCCGTGACCGTCAATGGCGGCATGCGCATGCCAGCCTGGTACGACATTCTCGAGATGAATCTCGGGCGGCGTGTCGATGAGGTGCAGCTGCGTGAATCCGCGGCCTACGTGCATGCCTTGATCGAGGAGCAGATCGCCCAGGGCATCGCCAGTGAGCGTATCATTCTGGCCGGCTTTTCCCAGGGTGGTGCGGTGGTCTATGAGGCGGCGTTGAGCTGCGAGCGCCCGCTGGGCGGCCTGCTGGCGCTCTCGACCTATTTCGCGACCAGCGCGACCATTGCGCCGAGCGCCGCCAATCAGGGCCTGGCCATCAGTGTCCATCACGGTACCCACGACGATATCGTGCCGCTGGCACTGGGCGAGGCGGGCGCCGAGAGTGCGCGTGCGCTGGGTCATCCGCTGGAATGGCAGACCTGGCCGATGGCGCACGCCGTGTGTCTCGAGGAAATCGAGGCGATCGGTGAGTGGTTCAAGGCGCGTCTGCTGGCCTGATCGACTGTCAGGAACGACTGTCAGTATCGACTGCCAGAGCAAAAACGCCGCTGACGAAGTGATTCGTCAGCGGCGTTTACGTGTGCTGCCAGCGGCCCCGTCATGCGCCGAAAGCGCTCATGTCAGATGCTGGTCGCGCTCAGCAGCGATAGCGGTAGGCGAGGTGTTCATCCTTGCGCGGGCCGGTGATGCGCCAGTCGAGATCAAAGCCCAGGGCATTGCCCGCCTCATCGCGCACGATGACCAGCGTGGCGGCGTAGAGATCATCGATGCACAGATGCGCTTCACGACTGACGAAGTGGTCTTCGCCTCGAGCGCTGTCGGCCACCAGGTCGAACAGGAAGACGGCGGCATCGCGGCCACGACGCTCATGACTGAGCGACAGCGCCTCGCCATCCGCAGCCAGCTGCCAGCGATAGCGGTTGTGGAAGTTGACGCTGGATGACTGGCCCTTGAGCTGGAACTGGCCCTGCTCGAGAAATACCACGCTCTCCGCCTCTTGCTGAGCCGCTTGCCGTGCCCCGTCGTGGGGGGAATCTGGGGCTTCGTGGGTGACCGTCACCTCGCCGCTTCCCTGGCCAGACCAGGCATTGCGCGAGGCCGGGCCGGAGCGTGACGAAAAATCCAGCCGGTGGATCTGCGCGAGCAGCGCATAGAGGGTTACAATTGGTGTCAACTTCTTCTGGCTACCGGGTTTACTCGTCATGTCCTACCTGATTGGTGTCACGGCCCTCTGGGCCTTCTCGTTTTCCCTGATCGGCGTCTATCTGTCTGGTCAGGTCGATAGCTATCTGGCCGTACTGACGCGTATCGCGCTGGCGTGCCTGATCTTCGCGCCGTTCATGCGCCCGCGGGCGATCAGCGGTCGTCTGCGCTTCCAGTTGATGGCCATCGGCGCGATCCAGCTAGGCCTGATGTACATCTTCTTCTATCGCTCCTTCCTGCTGCTGCCCGTGCCGGAAGTGCTGCTGTTCACCATCTTCACGCCTATCTACATCACCTTGCTCGATGACCTGATGAACAAGCGCCTGTCGCCATTCTACCTGCTGACCGCCGCGATTGCGGTGCTGGGTGCGGCGATCATTCGCTACGACGGGGTCAGTGACGGCTTCTGGCTCGGCTTTGCGGTCGTGCAGGGCGCCAATCTGTGCTTTGCCATCGGGCAGGTGGCCTACCGTCAGGTCGCTCCGCAGCTGCCGGCGGATGTCGCCCATCGCCATGTGTTCGGCTGGTTCTATCTCGGCGCGCTGGCGCTGGTGATCGTGATGTTCCTGCTGTTCGGCAGTACCGACAAGCTGCCGTCGCAGCCGGTGCACTTCGTGGTGCTGGGCTGGCTGGGCATCGTGGCCTCGGGGCTGGGCTATTTCCTGTGGAACAAGGGCGCGACGCGAGTCGATGCCGGCACGCTGGCGATCATGAACAACGCGCTGATACCGGCGGGCCTGCTGGTCAATCTGCTGATCTGGAACCGCGACGCCGACCTGGCGCGTCTGGCGCTGGGTGGGGCGGTCATCGTGGCGGCACTGGTGATCAACCAGATGTGGGCGCGTCGCCGCGAGCAGGCGCTGCGCATGGCCTGAAAGTCTGCGCCATAAGGAAATCCAGACATCGCATCACAATCAGCCCTCGCCCTGTGCGAGGGCTTTTTGCAGGTGAGTGGTGAGGCGCGCCAGTATGTCCTGCTGGCGGGGAATCTCGTCAGAGGACCGTGCAGCGTTCTGAGTCGCTTCCTCGCCGAGCTGGGCTGCATTCAGACGCAGGCCCGATTGTTCGACATTGAACAGGCTGCCGGGCAGGGTGGCGATGCCTGCGTTCAGCAGGTCCTGATGCAACTGCTCCAGCTGGCGCGCCTCAAGGCTTGGCAGGCCACACCATTGCAGATAGCCGCCACTTGGTGGTGGCAGCCAGACGCTGTCGCCCAACGCTGCGCTCAGGTGCGCGCGCAGACGCTCCAGGCGCTTGGCATAGCAGCGTCGCATGCGCTGCACGTGGCGGCCGTAATCCCCGCTGGTGATCAGTTCGCTCAGGGCGGCATGCATCCACGGCATGTCGCCCATGCCATTGGCCCAGCGTGCCCGAATCATCGCCTGCAGCCCCAGTGGTGACTCCTGCTCGGGTCGTGACAGCCACAGCCAGCCGCAGCGGGTGCGGGGGTCCAGCGTCTTGGAAAATGATCCGAGACTGATCAGCGCAGGCATCGGCCTGTCGGCATGGCGGTGGGCGAGGTCGGCCAGCCACGGCTGGCGGGTATCGAAGCTCAGCTCGGCAAAGGTGGTGTTCTCGACCAGCAGGATGGCGTGGCGTGCCGCCAGTGCCAGCAGGCGGTGGCGATCTGGCGTGCTCAGCTGTCCGCCCAGGGGATTATGGCCATCCGCGGTCACGATCAGCGCATCCAGCGTCAGGGCGGGCGTCTTGTCATCATGACGTTCGAGCAGACGCTCGAGCGCCGCGACATCAAGTCCCTGGTGCGCGCGGGCAGGAATGGCGATCGCCTGATGACCCTGGGCTTCGATGGCGGCCACGATACCGAAATAGCCCGGCGCTTCGACGCCGACCCGACAGCGGCCCTTAGTGGCACGCAGCTGGCCGAGCAGCAGTGACATGCCATGCTGCGCCCCCTGGCTGATCAACAGGGCATCGCTGTCACAGGGATGGCCGTGGTGGCTGAGGTGCTGGGCGATGGCAGTGCGCAGCGCGCTCGAGCCCGGCGGCAGGGCATAGGCGCTGGGGTGCTGGGCATGCGCCCCGAGCTGAGTGCGCGCCAGACGATACAGGCGGCGCACGGCGGGGGCGTCCAGCTCCGGATGAGCGGCGCCCAACGGCGCCAGGCGCGGATCACTGGCATTCGCCATCGCCTGCCAGGCCGGGTCACTGATGGTGAGTGTGGTGATGGCGCGCGGCCTGTGATGTGACTCCCGCTGCCCGTGCTGCGACTCCCTAGGGTGGCGTGATGAAGTCGGGCTGTTCTGTGAGCCGGTATTCAGGTCATCCGTGTCGTGAGCAGCCTGCGTCGATGGCGCGACCCGATAGCCGGCACGCGGTTCGGCGATGATCAGGCCCGCCGCCTCCAGCTCGCCATAGGCACGGATCACGCTGTTGAGGCCGAGCCCCGCCTGCGCCGCCTGCCGCCTGAGCGAAGGCAGGCGCTGTCCCGCGCTCAGTTTGCCCGTCGCCATCTGGGCCTTGAGTCGCTCGACCAGCTGTTGATAGCGCGGCAGCGTCGCGGCTGTGGCGCCTGAGCTGGCGGTTGAGCTGGTGGTTGAGTTGATGGCGTCGCCGGCAAGCGAAGGGCGGCTGGCGGACGAAGCGTGCTCGGCGGATGACATGCCTGTCTGTACCCCTTGAATTGGTGATTATCTGTATCTTGTGCCCCCTTGAGGGGTCGCGGCAAGCTGAAGGCTCATGTCGTGGTCCCGTCGGTGCACGTCCTGCACCTGCCTATGGGCCGCCCGCTTGTCATTTCTCTCGCTGGAGTCTGCGTGATGTGGATGCCACTTTGCTTCGTGTTTCTGTTCGCCAGCGGCTTCATCGCCGCGCGCTTCGGTACCCTGGACGCTGAACCCTTCACCTTGCTGCTGGTGCGCAGCCTGCTGGTGCTGCCGGTGCTGGGGTTGATTCTGTGGCTGCGCCGCAAGCCGCGTCAGTGGGGCCGGCGCAATGACCGTCTGGCGCAGATGGGCATCGGCATGCTGTTGCATGGCGCCTACCTGGGCGGCGTGTTCGCAGCGGTCAAGGCGGGGCTGCCGGCGGGCCTGACGGCGCTGCTGGTCAGCCTGCATCCACTGGTGACGGCGGCGTTGTCGCTGCCGTTGTTCGGCGTGCGTCTCGGGGTCAGGCAGTGGGCGGGGCTTGGCTGTGGCGCCATCGGCGTCAGTCTGGTGCTGGGGGCAGGGCTGGCCAGGGACGGTGCGGGCACCCTGGAGTGGCCGCTGATCGGGCTTGTCTGGTGCCTGGTGGCGCTGATCGGCGTGTCCAGCTCGACGCTGTGGCAGAAGCGGGTCTCCGGGCGCATGGGGCTGGTCGAGGGGCTGATGTTCCAGTATCTCGGTGCGGGCGCGGTATTCGTCGTCGCCGCGACCAGTGTCGGCAGCTTTGCCTTTGACCCCACGCCGCGTCTGCTGCTGACCATGGCCTGGCTGGTGATCGCCATCTCGGTCGGTGCCATCTGGCTGCTGATGCTGATGCTGGAGCGGGGCGAGGCCCATCAGGTCGCGCGCACCTTCTTCCTGGTGCCGCCGTGTGCCGCGCTGATGGCATGGTGGCTGTTCGACGAGCAGTGGACCGCGCTGATGGTCACGGGCGCGGCACTGGTGGTGCTGGGGCTGGTGCTGGACCGCCCGCGTCCGGGCATGGCGAGCAAGGCGCCGGCGGAGGACGCCACGCCGTCAGCGCCTTCAGCCTCGATGCCCCCAGGCTCAACAGCTTCAGCAACTTCTGAAGCTTCGGCAACGAACAGCGGGCAAGCCGCGTCGCGCTGATGCGTGCCGAGCGCACTACTCACCACGCACAGCGTATAGATAAAAAAGGACAACGCCCCGCCGGCCCGAGATGGGCTGGCGGGGCGTTGTCGTCTCTGGCCAGTCAGAAGTGCTAGCCAGGAAGTGGCTGATCAGAAGCGATAGCTGATCCCGGCCATGGTCACGATGGGGTCGATCTCGACCTTGTCGTTGACGCTGCCTGCCACGGTGACATCGGAATCGATATCCAGATACCAGGCAGCGACGTTGGCCGCCCAGTGCTCGTTAATCACCAGATCGACGCCGATCTGTGCGGCCGCGCCCCAGCTGTCATCCATCTCGAGCTTGGTGCCATCGTCGAGGGTTTCATCGGAGAAGTGGGTGTAATTGACCCCCGCGCCGATGTACGGCTGGATGCGCGATTCACGTCCGCCAAGCGGATAGTACTGCAGTGTCAGAGTCGGCGGCAGGTGATCGACGGAGCCGGCCTTCTGGCCATTGAGCGAGATGTCGTGGTCGAAATCCTGCGCCGCCAGCAGTTCGATACCGAAGGTATCGGTGAAGCGATAGCCGAGAGTGAAGGCAAAGGCGCTGTCATCATCGACATCCACGCCGGCACCGATGGCATCGATGCGGCCGTTGTCACTCTTCGGCGAGACCTTGGCGACACCCGCACGCGTCCAGAACTGACCGGCGCCGTAGTTCAGAGAGCTGAGAGAGTTGTGAGAGCTGTGAGAGCCGTGGGAGCTGGCATTCAGCGAGTCGGCGGCCATGGTCGGTGCGGCGCCGAGAGTCGCGAGGCTGGTGAGGCCTGCCAGTGCCAGAAGCTGCCACGGGCGTGCTGCAGAGCGTGGGCTACGCGAAGTCAAGCGCGCGGGGAGGGAGGCTGAGCGAGTGGCGACGTCGGACATGATGGCTCCTGAAGGGTGGCGGGAAGCAATGCCTTCATTCTAGGTAGCCGAGTTTCGAGAAATTTGATCTGGGGCAAGAGTTTACGGGCGTTCTTGCCCGGTCAGGGGCGTGGTTGATCCAGGTCAATTTATGCGCCGCGCCGGCGAAGATCGGCCATGTAGCCGTTGGCTTTCCACAACGAAAACGCCGCAGACCCAAAGGTCTGCGGCGTTTGTGTGTGATGCCCATCTGGCGCCTGGACGGCTCGGCGTTGCCGAGCTCCATCGCTGACGTTTTCATGACGTGGCATCACATGGCTTGCCAGGTACTCGCTGGAGGCATGTTCACGCCTCGCGCAAGGACTTAGAAGCGGTAGGTGACACCGGCACCGACAGTGACCGGGTCCAGCTCGGTGTCGTTCACGTCCTGACCGGCGATCTTGGTATCGGCCTTGACGTCGGCGTAACGAGCAAAGCCGTTGACGGCCCAGGCTTCGGTGATCTTGAGGTCCACACCCAGCTCGGCAGCGGCGCCGTAGCTGTCATCGATGTCCATGCTCTGGCCACCGGCAGACTCACCGGAGAAGTGGGTGTAGTTCAGGCCGACACCAGCGTACGGCTGGACGCGGGCTTCAGTACCGCCCAGCGGGTAATACTGCAGCATCAGGTTGATCGGCATCTGATCGAAACCACCGGCGCTGTTTTCCCAGTCGGTGCTGAATTCTTCAGTGGACTGCAGGGCGATGGCCAGATTGTCGTGGAACATGTAGCCCACGGAACCGGCGAAGCCAGATTCGTCCTTGGCGATCAGACCGTTGCCGTTGTTGCTCTTGCCGTCGACCTTGGCAACGCCACCGCGCAGGAAGATATCACCCTTGCCATAGGCCATGGCGGATTGTGCGCCCATTGCCATGGTGCCGGCGATAACAGTAGCGGTCAGGATCTTGATAGCTTTCATGTGTAGTTCTCCTTGAAGCTTGGCTTCGTAAGCTGCCTGTCGGCAGTGCCTCGCTACCCTACGGCGTGGGCCGTGTGCTCTGCGTGGCTGCGTCGATCAGGGGACGCAGCAAACTATAAAAAACAGTGTTCTGTTTGGCAAGCATTTTTTAGAACGTTGTTTGAGAACTTTTTAGGCGTCCTGTTGGCGGATGTTACTGATTATTTCAGGGAAGTTTAATGTCTCACGAATGAGACTTGTGGTGACGCATTCGAGCGACATCCTCATTCATCCTCGTGCAAGGTGACCAGGACCTTGGTCGCATGCCGTGCGCGAGGTCAGTACTCACTGCGCCAATGATCGTCACCGGCATCTGCAGGCTCAGCGCCGCTTGCGTGCGGCGCGTGCTTCCAGCTCTTTCAGCCACTGACTGACCTCGGCGCTCTGCGCATCCGCATCGCGATAGACAGCAAGAAATTGTCGCCATTCATCGTGCTGCCAGCCCTTCAGGCGGCGCCACAGCACGTAGAGATCGCGCAGGCACTCGTGGCGGCGCAGCACGAAGCGGCGCGTCTTCTCGAGGTCGATGATGACGGCGTCCATCTGCCAGGTGCTGTCCGGCGACTCACTCGGCGGGCGACTGAGGAAGATGTGCTTGGGGAACAGACAGCCATGCATCAGGCCAGCCTGATGGATCTCGCGAACCAGGCGAGCGCTGGCGGTGATGATCTGGGAGCGCATGCCGGTATCGAGTTCCGCCCAGCGTTGATGCCAGTGATCCAGATCATCGCGCCCGGCGAGACCGAAGGTGATCAGGATGGCGCGCCATTCCCGGCCTGCGCGCCGCTCGCCGTACCAGCCTGCGTCCACTGCCGGTATCCCCAGCGCGTGATAGTGACGGATGGCACGCCATTCGCGAGAGAAGGTCGGTTCGCCCAGCGGTCGCGCCAGGCTGCGGCCCAGGTGGTTGGTCTGGCGCTTGAGATAGAGGCGATGACTGTTGCCGTCCTCATCCTCGAGTGTCAGCAGCGAAACCGTCGAGACGCCGCCGCGTTCACGATTCGGCGCGTCGACGTCGTGGGCTGCCACTTGCCACAGGGCATCGAAGCTATTGAGGTCGTGCTGCTCCAGCAGGCGGGCAAGCCCGGCTTCGCAGTAATCGCCGTGGCCGCGCGGCGCCGTGGCGCTGGGGCTGGTGGTGGCGGTATGACCAGCAGAAGGATGAACGGGGGAGCGATGCGTCATGTCAGGTAGGAATCACGGTCTCGGGTGATGGGCGGTAAGCGTCCACTGGCAATCCTTGTCGGTGAGCGCTGCGATGAGTGGCCATGATAGTTAGCCTGCTGGGGAAGTGACAGGCCTGCGGCACAAAACTCTCCTTCCCACTGCGGCAATGGCGTGAAGGCGTGATGGTTTTGAGCGTGGCGCTGGCGCCGCTTGGGTGCGCCAGTCGGTCGCAGCGTGGTTGAACGTCGCAGTGTGGTCGATGGTCGCAGCGCGCGCAGGGGGGCGAGGAGTCAGCGTTGAGTTGGCGCCATGCCAGCGAGGTCCGTCGCTCCAGCATCCATGCGGCTTGCAGCGGAGTTGTCCTGTGACGACAGGCACTTGGCGGAGGTGGAGGGTGCGACATTCGCTCGGTGAGTGCGACAACCTGACATCTGGAGGCTGGCGCGGGAGGGTAGACAATGCCGACCAAGGTCTTGGTGCCACGGTGCCATTGCCTGTGTGCTTGCCGGCGAGAGTCGGCCTGATGTGTCCTTTCGGCGTCGGTGGCAAGCGCATGCAGGGACGGCGCCTGACCGTCCGCCTTATCGTAAAGGGGTTAAGACATGATCTCCGATACCGTCGTGGAGCTGTCGCGGTTCCAGTTCGGCATGACCGCGCTCTACCACTTCCTGTTCGTACCATTGACCATCGGCATGGCCTTTCTGCTGGCCATCATGGAATCCCTGTATGTCATGACCGGCAAGCAGGTCTACCAGGACATGACCAAGTTCTGGGGCAAGCTGTTCGGTATCAACTTCGCTCTTGGCGTGGCCACGGGCCTGACGATGGAATTCCAGTTCGGCACCAACTGGGCCTACTACTCGCATTACGTCGGCGACATCTTCGGTGCGCCGCTGGCCATCGAGGGCCTGGTGGCCTTCTTCCTCGAGTCCACCTTCGTCGGCCTGTTCTTCTTCGGCTGGGACCGCCTGAGCAAGCGTCAGCACCTGATGGTGACCTGGCTTGTCGCCTTCGGCTCCAACTTCTCGGCACTGTGGATCCTGATCGCCAACGGCTGGATGCAGAATCCGGTCGGTGCGGCCTTCAACTTCGAGACCATGCGCATGGAGCTGACCAGCTTCGCGGATGTCATCTTCAACCCGGTCGCCCAAGCCAAGTTCGTGCATACCGTGTCGGCAGGCTATGTCACCGGCGCCATGTTCGTGCTCGGCATCAGCGCCTTCTATCTGCTCAAGGGGCGTGACCTGGGCTTTGCCAAGCGCAGCTTCGCCATCGCCGCCGCCTTCGGCCTGTTCTCGGTAGCCTCGGTGATCGTGCTGGGCGATGAGTCCGGCTACGAGGTCGGAGATGTCCAGAAGGCCAAGATGGCCGCCATCGAGGCGATGTGGGAAACCGAGCCGGCACCGGCGTCCTTCACGCTGATCGGCCTGCCCAACGAGGAGACCCAGCACACCGATTACGGCATCCATATTCCCTATGTGATGGGCCTGATCGGTACGCGCTCGCTGGATACCGAGATCCCCGGCATCAAGGAGCTGACCGAGGAGCACCGCGGGCGCATCCTCAATGGCATGCAGGCCTATGACCTGCTCCAGCAGCTGCGTGATGGCCAGGATGACATCGCGACCCGCAAGGCCTTCGATGCGGTCAAGGATGATCTCGGCTACGGCATGCTGCTCAAGCGCTACGTCGAGACTCCGTCTGATGCCACGCCGGAGATGATCGACAAGGCCGCCGCCGACTCGATTCCGCCGGTCGCGCCGATGTTCTTCTCGTTTCGCATCATGGTCGCCTGCGGCATGGCGATGCTGGTGATCTTCATCGCGGCGGTGTGGATGACCGCCAGGCATCGCTTCGACGTGCGTCCCTTCCTGTGGATCTGCCTGCTGTCGATCCCGCTGCCGTTCATCGCCGTGGAGACTGGCTGGTTCGTGGCCGAATTCGGGCGTCAGCCGTGGGCGGTGGGGGAGATCCTGCCGACCTTCATGGCGGCCTCGAGTCTGGATGAGTCCGACCTGTGGTGGTCCATCGGTGGTTTCCTGGCCTTCTACAGCCTGTTCTTCGTCATCGAGATGTGGCTGATGTTCCACTTCGCACGCAAGGGGCCGTCTTCCCTGCACACCGGTCGCTATCACTTCGAGCGTGGCGGCATCCACCATGGCGCCATGTCCGAAAATGACGGCATGTCACTCAATCCTTCGCTGTCATTCAAGGAGTAACGGATCATGTGGGATTACGAGATCCTCAAGCTGTTCTGGTGGGTGGCGGTGGGGCTGCTGCTGATCGGCTTCGTCATCACCGATGGCATGGACATGGGCGCGGCAATGCTGATGCCGCTGGTCAGCCGCAATGACAGCGAGCGCCGTGTGGTGATCAATACCCTGGCCCCGCACTGGGACGGCAATCAGGTATGGCTGGTCACGGCCATCGGCGCGGTGTTCGCGGTGTGGCCGGTGGTCTACGGCGCCGTGTTCTCCAGCTTCTATTTCGCGATGCTGACCATCCTGTTCTCACTGTTCTTCCGTCCGCTGGGCTTTGACTACCGCTCCAAGCTCGAGAATACCCAGTGGCGTGGCTGGTGGGACCGCGGCATCGTCTCCGGCAGTCTGATTCCCACCGCCTTCTTCGGGCTGATCTTCGGCAACCTGCTGCAGGGCGTGCCGCTGGAAGTCGATCAGTTCATGCGTGCCAGCTACGCCGGCAGCTACCTGGGCCTGTTCAACCCCTTCGCTCTGCTGTGCGCCGCGCTGTCCGTGGTGATGGTGATGCTGCATGGCGGCACCTGGCTGGTGGCACGTGCCGATGAGGCCGTCGCCGCACGCAGCGCGCGTCTGGTGCAGCCGCTGGGCCTGTTGACGCTGGGGCTGTTCGCGCTGGGCGGGCTGTGGGTGTGGCTGTCCGGCATGGGCTACAGCATCGATCAGATGGGCGATACCGCCTCGGCCCTCAAGCTGCTCGACAAGCAGGTCGGGCCGGGTAGCTGGCTGGATGTCTATGCGCGTGAGCCGCTGACGCTGCTGGCCCCGCTCAGCGCGGTGGTCGGTGTGCTGGCCGCGATGGTGCTGTCGGCTCGCCGCAAGGGCGGCGCGGCCTTCACGGCAAGCTCCGTCGGGGTAGGAGGTGTGGTCGCCACCGCAGGCATCAGCATGTTCCCGTTCATCGTGCCGTCCTCGCGCATGAGCGAGGCCAGTCTGACGCTGTGGGATTCCGTTTCCAGCGAGCTGACGCTCTCCATCGTCACCGTGGCGGGTCTGGTGATGGTGCCGACCATCATCCTCTACACCACCTGGTGCTACGTGAAGATGTGGCGTCGCGTCACCGTCGCGCATATCGAGCAGGACGGTCACAGTCTGTATTGAGTTGAGTTGAGCTAGCTGAGCCAATTGCTCCCATTTGCTATCAACAGGCGAGGGCAGTGCCTTCGTCAGGAGACGACACCATGTGGTATTTCGCCTGGATTCTCGGTGTGTTGCTGGCCTGCTTCGCGGGCATCATCAATGCATTGTGGCTTGAGCAGACCCACACCTTTGACGATGATTGAGTGAGGCGGCCCCCAACGTTACTTCTGCGCCGCTGACTGTTCCGATCAAGGAGAGCTTGATGTCACGACCCTGGTACGCCTCACGACCACCGGCCTGGTGCCGAACTCGACCTGCCCATCTGGCCTCGCTGCTGCTGTCTGCCATGGTGGCCATCTGGATGCTGCTGGGGCCGGATGCGATAGCCTCGATGCAGACAGGGCCGCGCTATCTGATGTTGCTGGTCGCGCTTTGGGGGCTGGGCGCCGGCTTCACGCATGGCGTCGGCCTGGTGCCGCGCCATGCGACTCGCGCCTGGCTGCTGGGGGCGCCGCTGAACTGGTGTCTTCTGCTCATCACGCTGGTGGTCCTCGCGTCCAGCCAGTAACGCGATTGCGCAGATTCCATTCATTACATAAACAAACACGGCCGCTCCAGGGAGCGGCCGTGTTTGTTTAGGGCTAAAGGCATGGCTCGAGGGCATGGCTCATGGGCATGGCTTGCGAGCCCTTGAGTGATTCAGGCTTTGCTTGTCGAGGCCGCAGGCTCTATAACGCAGCGAGGTGGTGTCGCGCTCATTGCCCCTCGCAAGCCCTTGCCGATGTCTGGCGCCGTGCGGGGGCTTTTCACGGATTCTTGCAGTTGGCAGGTCCGTTCGCGCGGGTCACCGTCAGCATTGACGCTGCGTTGTAATCGTCGCCCTCGGCCCCAAGAGGTAATGGAGCGGAGGGAGGAGAGGCACCGATCGAGAGCGGGAGAGTGTCTGGCAAGGCGCTGGTGCAGCCCCTGTGTCCTCTTCATTCTCATTTTGTCAGATGATGACGCCCTGGCGTGCATGAATGACGGGGCTCTCGATGGAGGAAATACCATGCGGTCCTTAGCTGATGCATCCTGCGGCCAGACGTCTGGCAGGCAGTCCTCGACTTCGTCGGGGCATATTCCCCGCGACATGTCGCGACGCCTTTCCGGTGACTGGGTCTTGTCATTGGTAGTGCCGGTGATGAACGAGGAGGAGACCATCGGTCTCTTTCTGGAGGCCATCGAGAAGACACTGGGCTCGCAGGTACCGCATCTTGAAGTGCTGTTCGTCGATGATGGCTCGACCGACGGCACCCTGGCGTGTCTGGAGGCCGCGGCAGCCGGCGACGCTCGTGTGCGCTACCTGAGCCTGACACGCAACTTCGGCAAGGAAGCGGCCATGTCCGCGGGCATCGAGCAGGCGCGCGGCGATGCCATCGTGCCGATGGATGTCGATCTGCAGGACCCGCCAGCGGTGATCCTCGAGTTCATCAGTCAATGGCAGGCCGGCTACGACATGGTCTATGGCGTGCGCGCCGCGCGCCCTGAAGACACCGCCACCAAGCGCAAGACGGCAGGCTGGTTCTACCGCATCTTCAACCGCCTGACCTTCACCGAGATACCGCGCGATGCGGGCGACTTCCGCCTGCTGGACCGCCGTGTCGTCGAGGCGCTGCGGCGCCTTCCCGAGCGCAACCGCTTCATGAAGGGCCTGTTCTCGTGGCCCGGCTATCGCTCGGTGAGCGTCACTTACCAGCGCCCGTCGCGCACGGCCGGCACCACCAAGTTCAACTACTGGAAGCTGTGGAACTTCGCCCTCGATGGCGTGGTGAGCTTCTCGACCTGGCCGCTGCGGGTCTGGACCTATATCGGCAGTGTCGTCGCCGCTCTTTCCTTCCTCTATATCCTGGTGATCATCAGCAAGACGGTGCTGTTCGGCGTCGATGTGCCGGGCTATGCCTCACTGATGGTCGCGATCCTGTTCTTCGGCGGCATGCAGCTGATCTCGATCGGCGTGCTGGGCGAATACCTCGGTCGCCTGTTCATGGAAACCAAGCAGCGTCCGCTTTACCTGATCGACCATGACAGCCTGCACGACAGCCCGCCGGGCAGCGTGTCACCGGACAGGGGGCTCGACAGCGGCCTGAGCACTGCGCGAGTCGTGCGCGGTGGGCCACGCGATGCGTCGCGAGGTGAATCACTTGAGCCCTGATCGTGAAGGTGTCAGCGAGTCCGACAGGTCAGTCACTGCGCGCGCCAGGGAGGAGGCGGGCACCGCGACCCGCTTCGGGCTGGTCGGGCTGGCCGCCACTGGCGTGCACCTGGGCGTCGCCGCCTTGCTGCTGTTCCTGTGGCCGCAGCTCAATGAGTTCATCGCCAATATCATTGCCTTCTGCGTCGCCTTTCAGGTCTCGCTGGTCGGCCATCGCCGGCTGACCTTCAAGCGCCAGGGCAGTGCCTGGCGCTTCGGGTTGGTCGCGGCGGGCGGCTTTGCGCTCAACAATGGCCTGTTGGCCCTTCTGATGCAGGGGCTGGACCTGTCGGGCTTCGTCGCCATCGCGATCGCCACGCTCTCGGTGCCGATCGTGACCTATATGGCCTCACGGCTGTGGGCTTTCAAGGAAGACCCTGCATGAATGACAGTGTCACCGCAGGACCGCGCTCGGCGCTGGGAGAGCGCCTCAAGTCCCTGGCGGCCGAGACGCCACCCCCTGCCGAGGCACTCGCGCGGGCGCAGGCCGTGCGCATTCCCTGGGGGCATATCCTGCTGGCGCTGCTGGTAACGCGCGCCGTCTGGATCGCCATCGCGCTGTGGGGCGATCACGGCTATCTGCACGCCATGGCGCAGTTCGATGGCAGCTGGTTCAAGGGCATCATGACGCGCGGCTACGATATCGAGGCGCGCGGCATGAGTGATGGCGACGCCGCCAACTGGGCCTTCTTCCCGCTCTATCCGGCGCTGCTGTGGCTGGTGACGCTGGGCGGTCAGCTGGACCCCGAACTGATGGGCGTGCTCTTGAGCAATGCCTTGCTGGCAGTGGCGCTGGGGCTGGGCTGTCGCTATCTGGCCATCACGCGTCCCGGCGCGCCGTTGCTGCTGTTCGTGTGGCTGGTGGCCAGCATGCCGTACAGCTTCTATTTCAGCGCGCTCTATTCCGAGTCACTGTTCTGGCTGCTGTGTCTGGCGTCATTGATCGACTGGCGCTGTCAGCGCACTGGCCGCGTGATGCTCTGGACGCTGCTGTTGTCGATGACCCGCGCCACCGGGGTGTTCTGGGTCATCGCGATGGGAATCGAACTTGTGGCGCGCCTGCGCCTGCGGGCCTTCGCCGAGCTGTGGCGGCGGCCCGATTGGCTGCTGATCGGCGTGGTGGGGCCATTGGGGCTGTTTCTGTTCATGGCGCTGCTCTATCACCGCACAGGCGACGCGCTGGCCTTCAGCCATGTGCAGATTTCCTGGGGCCGTGAGATGGGCAACCCCCTCATCAACCTCATTGAAGGACTGAGCTACTGGCAGAGCGCGCCGGAGACGCTGCGTCCGGCGTGGCAGGCGAGCATGGCGCTGGTCGGTGTCGGTCTGATCGGCTGGCTGGGCCTGCAGCGGCGCTGGCTGGAGATGGGGCTGGCGGGCTTCACGCTGTTCATACCGCTGGCGACCGGGCTGGACGCCATTCCGCGCTACATGATCGGCATGCCGGTGTTCGTGCTGGCCCTCCATGACCTGCTCACTCGTCTGCCACGCACGCTGGCCTGGGGCCTTGTCATGCTGGGTGCGCTCGCTAATCTCTGGCTGGTGGAGAACTGGTATGACGCCGTCTTCTGGCTCGTCTGATGCCCTGTATGGCGCGCCACGCAGGCGCCGCAGCCAGCGGATCTGGTGGCTGCTGGCCACCGTGGTGGTGCTGGCCTTTGAACTCACCATGCTGTGGCTGGCGCGCACGCCCAGGGTCGATGATCATTACCGGCGCTACTTCATCGAGCATGCCACCACCTGTTACCGGCCGATGGGCGAGGTGCCGGTACTGACGCCCGGTGAGCGCTACTCCATCCGCAAGGGCGAGCCGCTGGGCAATTGCGGCGTGCTGTGGGCCGGTTTCTACTCGCCCCAGCCAGACGTGCCGGTCAGTGCGCGGCTGGCGGAGGTTACCTTGCGCCTGCGGGTGGCGCCCGAGGTCTCGCCGGCAGGCTCGCAGGCCGTGGTCGTGGCGCTTGAGTTGTCACGCTTCCCGGATTCGGCCACCGCGCTGCCGGTGGAAGTCATGATCCAAGAGCAGACCGTCACACGCTGGCCGGTGGGCGGTGATTATGAGCGCTTCGAGGTCGAGGTGCCCGCCGCGCTGATCGCGAGCGATGGCAGTTTCAGCCTGACCCTCAAGGGGCCGCCGCCCATTGCGCCGCGCGATGTGGGGCTGGATGCCAACAAGTTTCCCGTGGGCCTGCGTCTGGACGCGCTGACGCTGCGCTCACCGCTGGGACTGACGCCCGCTCGGGCACAGCCCTGAATGGATGAATGGCCTGGCAGGGCGTGCTGCTTCAGCGGTAAGAGCACTGACGTGACGCCAATAGTCAGGTAGATTGTGCGCGCGTGAATACCCAATAATCCGTTCGGCCGAGTGTCAGTGCGTCCCCGGCGCACGCCTCGTGCCTTATAACGATAAAGCACCCGGTAGTCTGCTGACTGCCACGCAAGGGATGCTCAAGGAGTTGTCGTGGAATTTTTGAATGCCATTCCCATGGATACCAGTCAGCTGTTCGAGATAGGGCTGCAATGGGGCGGAACCCTGCTGTCGGCGCTGGCCGTGCTGGTCTTCGGCATGTGGGTCGCCAAGCGTCTGACCCAGTGGGCGACCTCGCTGCTGCACCGCAAGAGCATGGACGAGGCAGCGGCCGGTTTCGTCGGTCAGATCGCCTACGCCATCCTGGTGGTCATGGTGCTGCTGACCGCCCTGGACCAGCTCGGTGTCGATACCACCTCGATGATCGCCGCGCTGGGTGCGGCGGGTCTGGCGATCGGTCTGGCGCTGCAGAGCTCGCTGTCCAATCTGGCTTCGGGCTTCCTGCTGGTCACGCTGCGTCCGTTCAAGAAGGGCGATTACGTCGAAGCCGCCGGTACCGCCGGCAGCGTCGATCAGATCACCATGCTGCAGACCCGTCTGGTGACGCCGGACAACCGCAAGGTCACCGTGCCGAACTCCAGCGTCATGTCCAACACCATCACCAACTACTCGGCGCTGCCGACGCGTCGTCTGGACCTGGTCGTCGGTGTCAGCTACGACGACGACATCCGTCAGGTCAAGGCGGTGCTCGAGGAGCTGGTCGCCGGTGACGAGCGCATCATGAAGGAGCCATCTCACCTGATCGCCGTGTCGGAGCTGGCCGACAGCTCGGTCAACTTCAACTTCCGCATGTGGTGCAAGGCCTCCGACTACTGGGCGCTGAAGTGGGACATGACCGAACGCATCAAGCTGACCTTCGATGAGCGCGGCATCAGCATTCCCTACCCGCAGCGCGATGTGCACTTCCATCAGGCCAGCACGCCGGCCGAGTAACTCCCGCAAGACGTAAGCATGTCGACAACGCCACCCTCGGGTGGCGTTTTTGATGGGCTTTCGTCGGGGCATTCCATCGCGCCCCGAGTCAGGTACTCTCGACGTCATCCGTCCTGGGTATCGTTCTGATCGGGAGTCCAGTGCATGACAAGGTCGCAGTCGTTGTCCCAAGCGTGTGATGCTGCTGATGCCAGACGGCGTCAGGCATGGCGCATTCTGCTTGCCAGTCTTGTGGTGATCGGCCTCGGGCTTGTGCCGCTGATTGCCACGCGTGCGCTGTATCTGGATGACATGAGTCGCGCGCTGGATGGCTATTTCGGCTGGATGCTCAATGCACGCCCGGCCGCCGAGGGTATCATGCGTCTGCTGGGCTTTGGCGACGTGCTGGTCAATGTTGCGCCCTTGCCGCAGCTGGCGGCCTGGGGACTGGCGGCGAGCATGGCACTGGCCTGGTGGCGATGGCTGCCGGGGCTCTCGCTGGCGGGCTGCGTCGTGGGCAATGCGCTGATCTGGCTGACGCCCTTCACCCTGCAGAATTTCAGTTACGCCTTCGACAGCCTGCCGATGAGTGTGGCGCTGGCCAGTGCCATATTGGCCAGTCTGGTGCTGCGTACTGGCGGGAAAACCAGAGCAGAGGGAGAGCAGGCCGGCGGGGTAAACGAAAGACGAGGGCTATGGCAGGCCTGGCAGCCACCGCTGAGCGCCTTGCTGCTGTTGTTGCTGGCGCTGTGCTGCTATCAACCGGCCCTGAATGCCTTTCTGGTGCTGAGCCTGCTCGAAGCCCTGTTCGCGGGCGCTGCCAGCACGTCACTGTGGTCGCGTTGGCGGATGCTGTTGCAGCGTGGGGCACTGGCCGCCGTCGCCTTGCTGCTCTATCTGCCCATCACGCGGCTGCTGGTGGCGGGGGAGTACAGTCAGCAGCATGGCCAGATGCTGCCCTTCGCCGACCCTCAGGCCTTGCTGGCGGGGCTCGAGCACAACCTTAACGTGGCGTTGGGCGCGCTGCGTGAGGGGCTGGGGCAGGTCACGCTGCTGCTCAGTCTGGCGCTGCTGGCCGGGGCGGCGCTGTTGCGACTCCTTCCTCACGGCGCGCCTGTCCGACAGGGAGCCACTGGCGCACCCGAGGGCAGGTCTCGCTCGGCGCGCCAGCTATCGCTGCAGCGCATGAGCTGGGCCCTGTGGGCGCTGCTGCTGGCTCCCGCCCTGTGGGGGCCGATGCTGTTGCTGGCCGAGCCGGTATTTCATTCGCGCACCCTGATCGCCTGGGGACCGCTGCTGGGCGGTGCCCTGATGCTGGTTCTGAGTGCGAGAGCGAGTGCCGGCGCAACGCCGAGCATGACGGAAACGGCCACCACGCAGCGCAAGCCTCCTGTCTGGCGGCGGCTGAGGCAGTGCTCGTTGATGCAGTGCCTGTTGATCGTCGCCTGCCTGTTGCTGGTGCGCCATGAGGTGATCTTCGCCGCCTGGAGCAATGCGCTGGCCGCCCAGCAGGCCCATGAGACACAGCTGGCCCGCACCCTGGTAGCTCAGGCTCGGGAACAGGGGCTGCCGCTGGACTCGCCCCGCGATGCCGAGCGCTACCAGCCGCGCGATGCCTTGCCGGTACTGGTGCTGGGCGAGGCGCCAGTAGCGCCACTGGCGCGGGTCGCTCGCCAGCAGGTGGCGGCCGTGGGCCAGAATCTGGTCGCCGCCTTCACGCCCGACAACTACTGGGCCGTGGTGCGGCTGCGCCTGGTGGGCGCCAGTGCGGTGACCTTGCTGCGCGATGAGGCGCTCAAGGCACGCCTGCAAGCGCGGTCGCCCTGTGCGCCGGGCGATGCTGTCAGTCAGGCCTCCGATCAGCTCACCAGTCAGTCCTCAGCCCCTTCATCCGCTCAATCTCAAGTGCTGTCGCAAGTGCAATCGCCAGGGCTGTCACTGCAAGAGGGCGTCTGGGTGATCGATTTTCGCAAGCCTCGCCAATGTGATTAGGCCATATGAGAGAGCCATGACAGCGTGAATCAGTGAGGACCAGTTGCCATGAACGACAACGCCGCCCCGAGGGGCGGCGTTGTCGTATTGCCGATATGAACGGCAATAGGTACAGGCTTCAACAGTGTCCTGTCACACCTCGATCAGGCGTGGTTCTCGACCTTGTCGAATTCCGTGGTGACCTCATCAGCCGGTGCTGCGCTCATGATGCTGACCACGTAGATGGCGATGTAGGCGAAGATGACGCCCGGCACGATCTCGTAGAGATCGAAGATGCCACCGGAAAGCTGCTTCCAGACCACCACGGTCACGCCACCGACGATGATGCCGGCCAGCGCGCCGAAGCGGTTCATGCGACGCCAGTACAGCGACATGATCAGAGCCGGACCGAAGGCAGCACCGAAGCCGGCCCAGGCGTAGGACACCAGACCCAGCACGCTGGAGTTCGGGTCCAGCGCCAGGATCCAGGCGATGATGGCGATACCTACCACCGCGAAGCGACCGACCCACACCAGCTCGGACTGGGTCGCATCCTTCTTGAACAGCGCCTTGTAGAAGTCATCGGCCAGGGCAGAGGACGACACCAGCAGCTGGGAGTCAGCGGTGGACATCACGGCAGCCAGGATGGCGGCCAGCAGCACGCCGGCAACCGCCGGGTGGAAGATGAAGTTCACCATGACCATGAAGATCTTCTCGCTGTCGGCCAGGTCCTTCGGCACGTAGACGAGACCCAGCAGGCCGATGCAGATGGCCGCGAACAGACCCAGTGCAGACCAGACGACGGCGATGGTGCGTGCCGCGCCGATGTCCTTCTCGCTGCGGATGGCCGCGAAACGCGCCAGGATATGCGGCTGACCGAAGTAGCCCAGGCCCCACGCCAGTGAGGAGACGATGCCGACCAGGGTCAGCGCTTCGCCGGTGGAGGCGTCACGGAACCATTCCAGCAGCAGCGGGTTCTCGGCGGTGATGCGCGAGGTCGCTTCTGCCACGCCACCCATGTCGGTGAGTGCCACGATAGGCACCACGATCAGGGCCGCGGCCATCATCAGACCCTGGATCAGGTCAGTCCACGACACGGCGAGGAAGCCGCCGAAGAAGGTGTAGGACACGATGGCGATGGTACCGACGGTCACGGCGATGGTGTAGTCGAGGCCGAAGACGGTCTCGAACAGCTTGCCACCTGCCACCAGACCGGAGCTGGTGTAGAAGAGGAAGAACAGCAGGATGAAGACGGCCGAGATGACGCGCAACATCTTGGAGTTGTCGCGGAAGCGCTTCTCGAAGTAATCCGGCAGGGTCAGCGAGTCGCTGGCGACGAAGCTGTAGATACGCAGGCGCTTGGCGACGATCAGCCAGTTGAGCCAGGTACCTGCCAGCAGACCGATGCCGATCCAGGCAGCGGACAGGCCGCTGAGGTAGGCAGCGCCGGGCAGGCCCAGAAGAAGCCAGCCGGACATGTCAGACGCACCGGCGGAAATGGCGGATGTCCAGGGGCCCAATGAACGGCCACCCAGGATGTAATCCGACATGTTGGAGGTGCGCTTGTAGGCCAGCAGGCCAATGCCGAGCATCACCGCCAGATAGATTGCGAACGTGATGAGTATGGTGGGGCTGTTATCGACCATCGTGGAGTAAATCCTTTGCATTTATTGTTGTCGGACGGCGAGCGTCGTGATGATTTACTGCCAGTGACGGTTCCTGTCAGACCGTCACCGGGAGTCCTGCGTCATGCATCGAACGTCCTTCGAGGGCCATGTCGCGGCGGCTCTCGCAAGTTCCTGCCAATCTTGTACGTTCAGATTAGCGCATAAACGAATCTTCTGACGTTCGTCCGTCCCCGCATATTGCCGTCGAGTCAAAAGGGGAAACGGCAACGGACACCGCAGGGCACGAGCATGAGGGGCCAGTCGCTGGCGATCCATGTCCGTGGGCGTCCCTGTCGGTGTCCGGGGCAGATGACGGCCTGGCGTGCTCGCCGTCATCCACTGGGCATCGTCCTGATGCCCTGTCACCTGGCTACCTCATGCACGTCCAGCATGCAGTCTTCCGCCAGGCATGACCTCTGCTGCTGCCGCGAGAGCAGGTAGCGTCGGTCATTCGTCGCCCATGGCGAGAAGAGACGCGTTGCCGCCGAGAGCCGTGGTGTTGACGGTACGGGTCTTCTCGGTAGCGAAGCGGTGCAGGTAGTGCGGGCCGCCGGCTTTCGGGCCAGTACCGGAGAAGCCCTGGCCACCAAACGGCTGTACACCTACTACAGCACCGATGATATTCCTGTTGACGTAGACATTACCAACACGAATTTTCTGTGCAACGGCATTGGCAAAACTTTCGTTTCGCGAATGCACACCGAAGGTCAGGCCGTAGCCGAGGCCATTGATGGTATCGATGACCTTGTCCACTTCGCCGCCTTTCCAGGTCGCGATGTGCAGTACCGGACCGAACTGCTCGCTTTCCAGGCTATCGATGCCGTCGATGCGCAGGGCGACCGGCGCGACGAAGGTACCGTGCTCGGTGATGGTCTTGTCGACGGCGGCTTCGGCGATCACGCGGCCCTGGCTGCGATATTCCTCGATGTGCTTGAGCAGACCGGCACGCGCTTCCTCGTCGATGACCGGGCCGACGTCGGTGCCCAGGTCACGCGGGTCGCCGATCTTCAGCTCGTCCATCGCGCCCTTGAGCAGGCTGATGACGCGCTCGGCGACGTCTTCCTGCACGTAGAGCACGCGCAGGGCGGAACAGCGCTGACCGGCACTCTGGAAGGCGGACTGCACCACGTCGTTGACGACCTGCTCCGGCAGGGCGGTGGAGTCGACGATCATGGCGTTGAGGCCACCGGTCTCGGCGATCAGGCTCGGCAGCGGAGCGTTCTCACGCGCGGCCAGCGAGCGGTTGATGATCTGTGCGGTCTGGGTGGAGCCGGTGAAGCACACGCCAGTGATACGCGGGTCGCTGGACAGCACGCTGCCCACGGTCGGGCCATCGCCCGGCAGCAGCTGGACGACATCGCGCGGCATGCCGGCTTCGCGCAGCAGTTCCACGACGCGGTGCGCGACCAGCGAGGTCTGCTCGGCAGGCTTGGCGACCACGGTGTTGCCGGTGACGGCAGCGGCGACCATCTGGCCGCAGAAGATCGCGACCGGGAAGTTCCACGGGCTGATGCAGGCGAAGACACCCTTGCCGCCGAGCATGATCTGGTTGTGCTCACCGGTCGGGCCCTGCAGCTCGGTCGGCTCGGCGAAGTCGGCACGCGCACGGTTGGCGTAGTAGCGGCAGAAGTCGACTGCCTCGCGGATCTCGGCGATGCCGTCGGTCAGCAGCTTGCCACCCTCGCGGGAGCACAGGGTCATCAGCTCGGCGGTGTGGGTTTCCATCAGGTCACCGAAGCGCTCGAGAATTGCGGCGCGTTCCTCGACCGGTGTCTGCTCCCAGCGCGGGAAGGCAGCCCAGGCGGCGTCGATGGCCTTGGAGGCTTCCTCGGCGCTGGTCCACTGCACGTGGCCCAGGGTATCACGACGGTCGAACGGGCAGGTGACGGCCTGACGACGCTCGGCATTGACCTCGACATCGAAGGCCAGCTGCGGACGCACGTCGTAGGTGGTGTCCATGTGCGTGGCCATCTCGTCGATCAGCGGCTGGTACTGGCTATTGATGTTCAGATTGATGCCCCGTGAATTCAGGCGGTCTGCGCCATAGATGTTCGGCGGCAGCGCGATGCGTGGGTTGTGGTAGGTCTTGTACTGATTGAGCGTGACCACCGGGTGGGTACACAGGCTCTCGACCGGCACGCGCGGGTCGACCAGCTGGTGAACGAACGAGGAGTTGGCCCCGTTCTCCAGCAGACGACGTACCAGGTACGGGAGCAGGTCCTTGTGCGCGCCGACCGGCGCATAGATACGGCACCAGGTCCCCTTGGGGGCACGCTTCAGCGCGGCTTCATACAGGGCTTCGCCCATGCCGTGCAGGCGCTGGAATTCGAACTGACGTGTCTCGCCGGCGTTGGCCACATCCAGGATGGTGCTGATGGTGTGGGCATTGTGGGTGGCGAACTGCGGGTAGATGCGTCCGCGAGTGTTCTCGGACAGCAGGAAGCGCACGCAGACCAGGTAGCTGACGTCGGTGGAGGCCTTGCGGGTGAACACCGGATAGCCTTCGACACCCAGCTCCTGGGATTCCTTGATCTCGCTGTCCCAATAAGCGCCCTTGACCAGGCGCAGCGGGATCTCGTCGCCTTGCAGGTCGGCGATGCGGTTCAGGTACTGCAGGGTCGGCAGGGCACGCGTCGAATAGGCCTGCACGACGAGGCCGAACTTGCCCCAGCCGCGGCAGGTGTCGCTCTCGTAGACGGCGCGGAACACTTCCAGCGAGATCTCGAGGCGATCGACTTCCTCGGCATCGATGGTGATGGCGACGTTCAGCTCGCGGGCGATGCCGGCCAGTTCACGCACGCTTGCCACCAGCTCTTCCAGCACCTGCTCACGACGGCCGAATTCATAGCGCGGATGCAGGGCGGACAGCTTGATGGAGACGGACGGTGACGGGGTGGATTCCTTCAGCTTGCGTGAGGTTTCGCCGACGGTGCGGATGGCACGCGCGTAGTCGTCGAAGTAGCCCTTGGCGTCGTCGCGGGTGCAGGCCGCTTCACCCAGCATGTCGTAGGAATAGGTGTAGCCCTTGTCGAACAGCGGCTGGGAGCGCTTGAGCGCTTCCTTGATATCGCGGCCCAGCACGAACTGCTTGCCCATCACCTTCATCGCCTGGTACATGGCGCGGCGGATGACCGGCTCGCCGAGACGATTGACCATGCGATTGATGAAGGTGGCCGGCTTGCCGTCGCCCTTGGGCAGATCCATCTTGATGACGTTGCCGGTCATCAGAAGGCCCCAGGTGGAGGCGTTGACGAACCAGGACTCGCTCTGGCCCAGGTGGGACTTCCAGTCGGCCACGCCGAGCTTGTCCTCGATCAGCGCATCGGCGGTTTCCTTGTCCGGAATGCGCAGCAGCGCCTCGGCCAGGCACATCAGCAGCACACCTTCCTGAGTGTCGAGGCTGTACTGCTGCAGCAGCTCGTCGATGGAATCGACAGCGGTGTCCATGGTGCGAATCTCGCGCACCAGTTCTGCCGTCTTGTCGCCGATGCGCTTGACATCCTTCTCTTCGGCATTCAGAAGTCCGACCAGCTCGCTGACGTAGGCACTTTCATCGACCAGATAGTGGTCGCTGACGCGCGAGAACAGCGCCTCCGGAGACTGCTGCCAGGTGCTGGCGGCCAGCATCTGGTCACTGCGCAGGATGTTGTCCTTGAGCACATCGCCCTTGAGAACCCCTTGCTTGACAGTATTCGTGGACGAATTGTTCGAGGACTGGGCGGCTGTGGACGTGGCCGAGGCGATCGCGGCATTCACTGCACTGGACTGATCGGAGGAAGTGGAGGTGGTCATGGTGCGAACCCCTTGCTGCTGGGCGTCGAAGCGCCGAATGGGATTGCCGAGTCACAGCGCCGAGAGTGATGCAGAACGCATCAGAAAGCGCGACAGCGGCACGTCTGGATGTATGACTGAGAATGTAGGGTGGCGCAGGGGGGCGGGTCTTTCCAATTTCTCGGCTGCGCATGTCAAATTCACGGGCATGTCAGAAAAGTGACACGCTTCTCCGACCTTTGTCGAAGGATGTGCCGCGAAATGACGCGATCTTGTTATACCAAGGTGGTAGAGGTCTGGAGGAGAACTGGTTTGCAGCTGACGGTGGGGGTGCCGTTGAACGACGTGCGTGCCCCAAGCGACGCACTTCCCGCGCGGGGGAGGAATTGAAGAGCGGGGTGTCAGAAATGCGGCCGTGAATGAGGGAGGCAAGGGCGTGTCAGATACCCGAGGGGGTGCGCACGTCCCATCGGCTTCTGCCAACTCGATCAGGCTTTGCGCAGTGCCGAGGGCGGGAAGCCGAGATGCTTGCGGAAAGCATGGGAAAGGGCGCTCTGGTTGGCAAAGCCGCAGCGATCCGCGATCTGGGACAGGGATAGCTCGCTGGTGCCCAGTAGCTGGCGTGCCTCCTCCAGCCGACGGCGCAGCAGGTACTGATAGGGCGAGAGGCCGGTCAGTACGCGGAAACGCTCGCTGAAATGCTGCTCGGAGAGATGCGACTGGCGGGCAAGATCCGCCACGCTGAGGCGCTGGCCGAGATTGGCATCGATGAAACGATTGAGCGCCACCAGGTCCAGCTGGCGTCCCGTGGTATTCAGGGCGCTCATCGGCGTTTCGATGCGCGTGTTCAGGCAGGCGAGGAAGGTAGCGGCGAGCAGGTCGCCCGGTGCCTGCTGGTAGTCGTTGACTTCCGCGAGCATGAATTCGAGATAACCGCGCAGGCGGGTATCCAGCGTGAAGAAACGTGGCCGCTCGAACAGCCGCCGGAGTTCGCGATGGTGGCCGGTCAGGTAGGGGGCATCATCGGGCAGGTCGAGAATCAGCTGGCGATTCTCGCCGATGCCCGCGTAGTAATGGACATGATCGGCCGGCACGATGCAGCCGGTCAGCGGGCGAATCTCGCCGCCCTGACCCTCGATCTCGAACTCGGCCAGGCCATCGAGGCCGATCACCAGCTGGTGGTAGCTGTGATCGTGGTGCTCGCGCAGGTTGGAGAGCGGGATCAGACGCATCTCGCTGGCGGCCATCAGGCGCGAGTCTCCGCGACACCGGTGCGGGCACGCAGATGGCCCAGCAGCACGTTGAGCTCTTCACGACCGGCGCGCGAGAACAGCGCGCCGCCCTGGGCCAGCTGCCACGGCCGAGCGTGGTTGTCGAAGATGCCCTGGCAGCGGCGCCGCAGACTCTCCAGATACTCATCATGGCGAATCGGGTAGCCGATCACGCTGTGCCATTCGTTCTCGTTGATCTCGCCGCTGATCGCCTGGTCCAGCACGCGGGCGATGTCGCTGTAGTCGGTACGAAAGCGCGGCGTACGCGACATCATCAGCATGGCCACGGTGCCGACGGTGACGATCAGGCAGACCACGAAGGTGATGATGAAGATGGACATGTGTGAACCTTGTGCGGACGTAACCGGGAATAGTGTCGTAGCTCACCATTCTACCACGCTGCACGGCCAGTATCGTCAGTGCGACAGGCGTGTCATGTTCTGTCTGTCAGAACGTTATGGCATGATTCAAGTCCTGTGAGGCGGCATGGCGCAAGCCGCCTGTCAGCCTCGTTCTTCACCTGCCGTGGGAGTCCCGCCGCATGGCCAATCAACGTGTGGAAGCGGTCGAGCGTGCCTTGACGCTGCTGGAAGCCTTTACCCCCGCGACACCTCGCCTGACGCTCAACGAGCTGGCCCAGGCCAGTGGTTTCTACAAGAGCACGATTCTGCGGCTGATGGGCTCGCTTGAGCACTTCGGCTATGTGGCGCGTGACAGCCACGGTATCTACTCCATCGGCGCGGCGCTGGGGCGTTTTGCCCAGTTGGCACCCGCGCTGCCGGCCCGCGAGGTTCAGCTGCGCGGCTGGCTGGCGGCGCTGAATGCCGCCAGTGGCGAGACGGCCAGCCTGATGCTGGTCGAGCATGGCCCGCTGGCCGAGGCGCGCCCGGTGGAGGGCATGACGCGACCGCGTCAGGCAATGTGTCAGTACGCGCATGTCAGCCAGTGGCCGCTGCGCCATCAGCTGGAGGAAGGCGAGCTGGTCGATGAGGCGCTGTCCGCCTTGCTGCAGCAGTGTGTCGATAGTGGCGAGATCGAGACCGCCAACGCCGCCGGCCTGTCGGTGGCGGCGTTGGCGGTCAGCGTCGCCCAGCATCACGACGAGGGGCTGGCACCGGCTGAGGTCATCGTGCTCAGTGGCCCGGCGGCGCGCCTGACGCCTGCCCAGGCCCACCGCCTGCTCGCCCAGTGGCAGCAGGGCGACTGAGGCGCGCTCACCAGTGTCAGGAGTCTTGAAGTGCTGAAATGACATCGCCCCCGCCGGCAAGACCGGCGAGGGCGATGTCATTTCAGAGCGCTGTCGTTCAGGGCGTGTCACCTCATGAGAGGCGTGGGCCCTGGCCCGGATCAGGCGTCGGTGGCAGCCTTGGCGGCGCTCATGCGGCGACGCAGGATGGGGCCGACGATCACCGGCAGCAGCAGACCGGCGATGGCGATGCACCACAGGGTCACGGCCAAGGGGCTACCGATCAGGATGGTCCAGTCGCCGTCGGACAGCTGCATGGCGTGACGCAGGTTCTTTTCCATCTCCGGACCCAGCAGCATGCCGAGAATGACCGGCACCAGCGGAATTTCCAGCTTGCGCAGGAAGTAGCCGGCGACCCCGAAGGCGACCATGAAGTACAGATCGAAGGTCGAGTGGCTGATGGAGTAGATGCCCACGAAGGCAACCATGGTCACCACCGGCAGCAGGTACTTGGGCGGCACGGACAGCAGCTTGACGAAGATGCCGACCATCGGGATGTTCATCAGCAGCAGGATGACGTTACCGATCAGCAGCGCCGCGATCACGCCCCACACGATGTCGCCGTGCTGGGTGAACATCAGCGGGCCCGGGGTGATGTTGAGCGAGATCAGCATCGCCAGCAGTACCGCGGTGGTACCGGAGCCCGGCACGCCCAGCGTCAGCATCGGCACCAGGGCGCCAGAGGCGGCACCGTTGTTGCCGGCTTCCGGGGCGGCCACGCCGCGTGGGTCGCCTTCGCCGAAGTTGCCTTTCTTGCCGACGGTCTTCTTCTCCAGCGTGTAGCTGATGAAGCTGCCCAGCGACGCACCAGCACCCGGCAACACGCCGGAAATGAAGCCCAGCACACCCCCGCGGAAGGAAGTCGGCAGGATGGCGACGATCTCCTTCAGCTTCAGGGTCATCTTGTTCATGGCGATCATCGGCTTGCCTTCACCGGCGTGCTGTTCGATGAAGAACAGCAGCTCCGAGATGGCGAATAGACCGACGATGGCGATGATGAAGTCGATGCCTTCGAACAGCTCCAGCACATCAAAGGTGTAGCGCTGGGTACCGGTGGAGCCATCGATGCCGACGGTGGCAATCATCAGGCCGATGGCGGCTGCCATGATGGTCTTGACCGGATTCTTGCCGGTGATGCCGCCCAGGGTGGCGAAGGCCAGCACGAACAGCGCGAAGTATTCCGCCGGGCCGAAGGTCAGCGCGAAGCTGGCCAGCCACGGCGCCATTACGATCAGGCCGATGGTGGCGATCAGGCTGCCGATGAAGGAGGCGATCGCCGAGATGGCCATCGCTTCGGCGGCCTTGCCTTTCTGGGCCATCGGATAGCCGTCGAGACAGGTCATCATCGCCGGCTCATCGCCCGGGATGTTGAGCAGGATCGAAGAGATGCGCCCGCCGTACATGGCACCGGCGTAGACCGAGGTCAGCAGGATCAGCGAGGTTTCCGGGCTCAGGCCCAGGGTGAAGGCCAGCGGAATCAGGATGGCCACACCATTGGCCGGGCCCAGGCCCGGCAGTGCGCCGATCAGGGTGCCCAGGAAGGCCCCCAGCACGGCGAACATCAGATTCTCAGGCTGCAGGGCGATGCCGAAGCCCTGCATCAAGAAGCCAAGACTTTCCATTACGCCACCTCCAGAATGCCCAGCGGCAGTGGTAGCTCAAGCACGAAGTTGAACAGGGCGAAGACGACAATGCCGCCGAGCAGGCCTGTCACGTAAGCGCGAATCGGCCTGGAACCCATGCGCCAGCACAGGGTGCCGACCGCAGCGGTGGTCGTGACGATGAAGCCCAGCGGCTCAAGCAGTGCGGTGTACAGGCACAGGATGACGATGGCCAGCACCATCTCGGCGCCGGTGCGGCTCCACGGCCATTGCTGGTCCGGGTCGGGGCGCAAGATCAGATACAGGCTGCTCAGCGCCAGCACGATCGAGAGCAACGTGGGGAAGGTTTCGGGCCCGATGGACTCGGCCCCGCCGAAGGGTTCCGGGAACTGCTGGGCACCCCAGCCGTACGCGACGGCCAAGGTGAGCATCAGCAGACCAAAGATGCGGTCATTCATCAGCGAATCAGCCCAATGTCCTTGGAAAGGGTCTGGATGTCCTGGATTTGTGCCTTCACGAAGGCATCAAACTCGGCACCCGATTTGTGGAACGGCATCAGGCCGCTCTTGGTCATCACGTCTTTCCATTCTTCGCTTTCATAGACGCTGTCCAGCGTGGTGGTCCAGTACTGCTCGGCATCGTCGCTGACACCGGCCGGGATGTAGAAGCCGCGCCAGTTGGGGGCGACGGCATCGATGCCCTGTTCGCGAGCGGTCGGCACGTCAGCCAGCTTGCCCGGCAGGCGTTCTTCGGAGAGCACGGCCAGCACTTTCAGATCGCCGGATTCCATGAATCCCTGAATCTCGGAAATATCACCGGTGAAGGCCTGCACGTGGCCGCCGACGACCTGGGTGATGGCTTCGCCGCCGTTGTTGTAGGACAGGTAGGAGACCTTGGGCAGGTTCTCGACATCGGCTGCCTGGGCGGCGATCAGCACCTTGAGGTGATCCCAGCCACCTGCGGCACTGCCACCGGCGAACTTGACGGATTTCGGATCTTTCTTCAGCGCGTCCATCACCTCGCTCAGGGTGTTGTACGGCGAATCCTTGGAGACGGCGATGGCGCCGTAGTCCGCGCCCAGTGCGCCGATCCACTCGACCTGGTCCTGATTCATGCCCGGGAATTGGCCCTGGGCCAGACGGGTGGTGGTCGCGGTGGAGGCGGCCACCAGCAGCTGCTCGTCACCGGCACGCTTGGAGACGGTGTGCGCGAAGGCGACGCCGCCACCGGCACCCGCCATGTTGATGGTCTGCACGTTGCCCGGCACGAAATCGAGCTCAGACAGGATCTTGCCGACGCTGCGGCAGGTGAAGTCCCAGCCGCCGCCCGGATCAGCCGGCGCGATGCAGTCAACCTTGCCTTTCGGTTCGAAGGCGAAGGCCTGGGCGGACATGGCGGTGACCACCGCAGCTGTCAGGAGTTTGAGTGTCATATGACGTTTCATGGCGACCTCTGGTGTTATTGGATTGTGGTAGCGGCACATGTCGTGGGTCAGGCGCTGGCAGCGGTTGAGCGGAAAACTCGCCCTGCAGCCGCGAACCTGACACTAACCTTACAATTCTGTAAGGCGGAACTTTATTCTGTATGGTGAAATTAGACTGCCGCCCGACGGCTCGCAAGATACCCATTCGTCGCACCGACCTTGGTCGAGAAGCGTATTTGCGCACCTTTGCGGTTCACTTTGTGAAAGATCCGACTGGACGTTGTGTCGGAATCTGGCGGTGTCTGATGCTCTCTCGCCTCTCCTTCACGTCTCCCTCGCCCCTCTCCCGGCAGGCTCGAGCGGGGCGCTTGCGCCGCTCGCGTGAGCTATCCGCCCACGGGCGCCATGGCTTGCCTGTCGTGTTTGAAACGCTATGCGGCGTTGCAGCGCAAGCGTGGCCCTTGGGCTCTGGTCTAGCGTGTAGCCGGTGGCCAGACTGCATGCTGTCCGGGTGCCAGCGGCAATCGTGCAAGGGGACAGGGGAGGGGGGAAGGCTCATGGCCAAGGTGTTGGGCAGTGTGTGGGCATTGTTGCTGGGGAGCTGAGCTGACAACTGAGCCAGAAGCAGCGCCGGAGGCAGAGCCTCGGTCACAGGCAGATTCAGAGACAGATTCTGAGCCGCACGAAGAGCGCGACCAGGTATCGTCCTGTCAGTTCGACCCCGATCATCAGCCGCCCAAGGGGCCCTGGCCGTCCATGCCCTGAGATTGCTGGGGCAAACCAGTCAGTCATCAAGAAGCCGCCACCCCGGCTAACGGTGTGGCGGCTTTTTTGGGGCTGCCATGAGCTTTTGCCAGTCTTGAGCGTTTGCCAGGCGAGCGCAGGGCTCAGGGCTCAAGGGCCTCAGGGAGCCACTACCTCAGGGCTTCAGTCGATCACTGCAGGCCCAGCTCCTGCGACAGCTGCTCGACATCGCTGACCTGCTGGGTAATGAAGCGATCCAACGCCTCGCCGGACTTGTGGAACGGCATCAGGCCGTTGTCCTGCATCACCTGCTGCCACTCGGGCGTCTCGGCCATGCGATTGAGAGTCTGCTCCCACCAGTCGAAGGCGGCATCCGATGCGCCGCCCGGCAGGTAGAAGCCGCGCCAGTTGGGTGCGACCACATCGATCCCCTGCTCACGCGCGGTGGGGATGTTGCTGTACTGGCCGGGCAGACGCTCCTCGCTGAACACTGCCAGCAGGCGCAGGTGACCGGATTCGACGAAACCACGGGCCTCGGTCATGTCGCCGGTGAAGGCCTCCAGGTGGCCGCCCATCACCTGGGTGATGGCGACGGAGCCTGAGTCGTAGGCGAGGTACGGCAGGGCGCGCAGGTTGTCGATACCCGCCTCACGCGCCGCCATCAGCACCTTGAGATGATCGAAGCCACCCGCGACATCGCCACCGGCGAAGCGCACCGCCTTGGGGTCTGTCTGCATGGCGGCCAGCAGCTCGGTCAGCGAGTGATAGGGCGAGTCCTCGGCCACGGCAATCACGCCGTAGTCGGCGCCGAGGGTCATCAACCAGCGCACGTCGTCGACCTTGCCGTCCTGATAGGCATGCTGCCCCAGACGGGTGGTGGTCGCGCTCGAGGCGGAGACGATGACCTGCTCATCGTCATGGCGCTTGGACTTCACATGCGCGAAGGCGACGCCTCCGCTGGCGCCGGGCACGTTCAGCGTCTGCATACCGGCGGGGATCAGGTTCTGCTCATCCAGCAGGCGGGCCACGCTACGACAGGTGAAATCCCAGCCACCGCCGGGCTTGGCCGGCGCGATGCACTCCGTCTTGCCCTGCGGGGCGAAGCCAGTCTGTTCGTTATGTTCCTCTTGGGCGGCGTTGGCGCTCAAGGGCACCAGCAGGCCAAGGCTGAGCAACAGCGCAGTGGGCAGGGTGCCAGTGCGCTGTCGAGATTGCTTTCTGCGTGAGAAGGGATGGCGGGCATGGGATGTGGCGTGCATGGCAATCGTGTCCTTGGTGTTCAGCATCGATCGTTATGGTTATGTCAGTCAGCGGGGCATGGGGCTGCGCGTTGCTGGCTGTCGCACGCTCATGACTGTTGTGATGAGCTTGTGTCGTGAGCTTGCGAGAGTGCGAATGAACGAAAATAGCCTATTTCGGCGAGCCGCGAAAAGGCACGGCAGGTGGGCAGTGCGCAGAGAAATCGCATTTCCCGCGCCGTCTCTCCTCAAGGTGGTCTCGGGATTGCTAGAATTGCGCCATCAGGCTGTGGTGAGCGCTCCGCGATCTTCCAGCCGCCGCCTTTCATTGAGGAGACGGGCCATGACCCTTACCCCGCGCATGCACGACTTTCTCGCCCGCCTGCCCAAGGTGGAGCTGCACCTGCACATCGAAGGCTCGCTGACGCCGGCTTTGATGTTCGAGCTGGCGGCGGAGCAGGGCATCACCTTGCCCTACGCCACCCTGGAGGAGGTCGAGGCCGCCTATGACTTCGCGGATCTTCCCGCCTTCCTCGCGCTTTATTACCAGGGCATGGGCGTCTTGAATGACGAGTCGCACTTCTACCGCCTGGCGCAGGACTACTTCCGCCGTGCGAGCGCCGATGGCGTCAAGCATCTGGAGCTGTTCTTCGATCCGCAGGCGCATCTGGCGCGTGGCGTGAGTCTGGAAACCCAGTTCGCGGGCCTGGAGCGCGCCTGTCGTGAAGCGGTGAAGGAATTTGATATTACCTCGGCGCTGGTGCCGAGCTTCCTGCGCTGTCATTCCGCGGCGTCTGCGCGCGAGTTGTTCGACGCGCTGATTCCCTTTGAATCGCGCTTCGTGGGTGTCGGCCTGGACAGCGCCGAGATCGGCAATCCGCCGGAGAAGTTCACCGAGGTCTTCCAGCTTGCGGGAGAGCGCGGCTGGCATCGTGTCGCGCACGCAGGTGAGGAGGGGCCGGCTGCGTACATCCGCACGGCGCTTGAGGTGCTGGGGGTGGAGCGTATCGACCACGGCGTGCGCTGTCTGGAAGATGCCGCCCTGGTCGCGGAGCTGGCCGAGCGGCGTATCCCGCTGACGGTGTGTCCGCTGTCCAACGTCGCGCTCAAGGTGGTGGAGCGCATGGAAGACCACCCGCTGCCGAAGCTGATCGAGGCGGGCCTCAATATCACCCTCAACTCGGATGATCCGGCCTATTTCGGTGGCGGCATGCTCGACAACTTCCTCGCTGTGCAGCAAGCGCTGGATCTCAGCGAGGCGCAATGGCTCACCCTGTGCCGCAACGCCATCGACGCCGCCTTCCCGCAGCGCGCTGAAGGCCTCGGCATGAGTGACGCCCGCCGTGGCGTGCTGCTGGCACAACTCGATAGCTGCGCAGCCTGAGAATTATCACCGGCGCTTGAATACTGAATGCAATCAACGGCTTGGCCACCAACATCGTCAGCACGACGCCGCCTGCGGCAACCGCTCCATCAGATGTTGCTTGACCGCGCTAAGTCGTTGAGTACAATGCAGTTCTGGCGTGCGCAATGCACCGCCCTGCGGGTGTAGCTCAATGGTAGAGCAGAAGCTTCCCAAGCTTAAGACGAGGGTTCGATTCCCTTCACCCGCTCCAGATTCTTCAAAAAAGCCTCCCGAATGGGAGGCTTTTTTGTGTCTAGGATTCCATGCGGCATGCATGCGCATGGAATTCGTTCTTGATCAACTTTCCCAGACCGTTTGCGTTGCTGTGCATGGATCATGGCCTGCGCCACGGCCGACGCCGCTCGGTCTCGACGGTGGCGGGCGGGGCGGCGCCGTCACTGGTGCTGATGGCCTTGTCGTGTCTGGAGCCTGACGATCATCAGGCGTTTTCGGGCTCAGCGCTCAGGGCGTGATTCGAGGTACCTGCTCAGCAATTCGCGATCTTCACTGGTGACCTTCTGCTTCCAGCTTTCCACCACATGCTGGCTGGCCTCCTCGAGGGCATCCTGCAACTCAGGTGGGGCCGGGGTGATCAGCTTCGCGCCGTTCTCCTGCAGGGTGGCGTAGGCCTGGTCCAGCACGCTGTGGGTGGCTGTCCAGCCGGCAGACTCAGCGGCATGCGCGGCATCGATCAACGCCTGCTGCTGGGCCTCTGTCAGGTCGTCGAAGCTATCGCGATTCATGTGGATGATATTGAGCGGCATCGCGTAGTTGAGCGTGGTGAAGTGAGGCATGTAGCGGTAGAGCTCCGCACTGACGCCGCCCATCGCGGAGGTCAGCGCGCCGTGGATGCTGCCACCGTGCAGCAGGGGCTTGAGCTCTCCCCAGCTCATGACCTGAGGTGCCGCGCCCAGATTGAGCAGCACACGCTGCGTGTTGCGGTCGTAGGTGCGGATCGGCATGTCCTTCAGGTCATCACCGTCAGCGATGGGCACTTTCGACCACAGGCCGCTGGGCGTCCACGGCAGGGCATACAGCAGGATCTGGTTGTATTCGGCGAGCAGTTCCTCGTAGCGTGGCTTCGCGACCACGTAAAGGCGGTGAGCTTCATCGAGGTCGTAGGCGATCGCCGGCAGCGACGAGATGCCGAAGAAGGGGGCTTCCTCAGCGAGCGCGCCACTGAGTGTCGCGGCGATGTCGATGACACCGCCGGCAGTGGCCTGCAGGTGACTGGCAGAGCGAATGTCCGAGCGAAGCGTCAGCGTCAGGTCGCCTCCGGACTGGCTGGCGACCTGCTGGCTGAATTCGGCAGCGCGTTGGCCCATCATCGTGTCGGGCTTGTAATCGCTGCTCATGCTGAGGGTCGTCTGAGCCTGCGCACTGAGTGCGCCGATCAGGCCTACCGCTGCCAACCAAGCGGATAACAGGGCGGCATTACGTGAGGAGGACGTCATGGGGAATCCTTTCTTTTTATCTTTGGCCGCTAGGGTAGTGCATGTCTGCGTTTATGCTCAGATGAATCGTGTCTCCACGGACTTTCAGCACTTCCATCGAAGGTGGCCGTCATGGTCAAGGATGGTGGCGTGGGAGCGCCTGGCTCAGAGGGTATCGCGTTGTGCGAGATAGCGGTCCAGCAGTTCGCTTTCCTCGGGGGCGACCTTGCTGCGCCAGCTCTCGATCACGCTGACACTGGCGCGTGCCAGTGAGCGCTTGAGTTTGGGCGAGAGCGGATTGCTGACCGTCACGCCGGCCTCTTCCAGCTGGGCATAGGTCTGTTCCAGGACGCTGGCGATGGCGTTCCAGCTGGTGTCTTCAATTTCGGTCGCGGCAGCGAGAAGGGCCTCGCGCTGGGTGTCGTCGAGCGCTTCGAAGCGTGACCGGCTCATGTGAACGATATTGAGCGGCATGGCGTATTGCAGCGCGGTGTAGTGATCCAGCGTGCGGTTGAGCTCCGCCGTCAGGCCGCCCAGGGCCGAGGTCATCACCGCCTCGATACGGCCTTCGGCCAGTTGCTGCTGCATCGGCTCCCAGCCGAGCACGGTGGCGATGGCGCCGAGGTTGAGCAGCACGCGCTGGGTATTGCGGTCGTAGGCCCTTACTGGCACGCCTCGGAGGTCATCACGTGTGGCGATCGGCTTGCGCGACCACAGCCCGCTGGGCGGCCAGGGCAGGGCGTAGAGCAGAAGCTGGTCATGCTCTTTCAGCTGCGCTTCATAGTGGGGGCGCGCCAGACGGTAGAGTTCGCGCGCCTGATGCGGGTCATCGACCAGTGTCGGCAGCGAGCTGAGGCCGAACAGCGGCATCTCGGCGGCCAGCGCGCCGCTGTGGGAGTCGGCCAGCTGGATGATGTCAGCGCTGATGGCCTCGAGATGATTCACCGAGCGCAGCCGACCCAGCGGGCCTTCTCCGAAGGTGATCTCGAGCTCGCCCCCGCTGAGCGCTGCCACCTGATCGACGAACTGCTGGGCGCGCTGGCCCATCATGGTCTGGGGGCCGTATTCGCGGCTCATGGTCAGCTCGACAGGCTCCGCCTGGGCGGGCGTGCCCGGGACGGAAAGCCCCAGCGCCAGGGCCACGCCGAGCGCTCTCTTGATGCCGAGCTCTCTCTTGATGCCGAGCATTCTCTTCATACCGAACATTTTCTTCATGTCGAGCACTCCCTGCATGACAAGCACTGCCTGCATGCCGCTACTCTGTCCGATTGGCATTCGTCGTCATCCATCCATAGGAGGTGAAATCAAGTATCCCTCAAAGGTGCAGGATGATGTCGCTGTCTCCGTCAACGCTTCCCAGTATGGCCTGTTCCATGCCTGCGCCGGCACGATTCGGAAGGGGTAACGGGCGTTGAACTGCCAGTTGGCGCAATGTGGTCTACGCTCAGAACAAGGCTGTGCAACTGCCCTGACACGCATCCGCGCCGGGACCGCATGGCCGGATTGTCGACGACTGTCAACGGGAGGTAGACCACATGCTGACCCACGTATGGGGCTTGATGGCGCATCCGCAACGGGAATGGCAGACCATCCGCAAGGAACACGAATCCATCACCCACCTCTACGCACATCATGTGCTGCTCATGGCGCTGGTGCCTGTCATCTGCGCCTATATCGGGACCACGCAGTTCGGCTGGAGCCTGACGGAAGGCCACGCCATTCTTCTGGAGCCACTGGATGCCTTCTTCGCCGGTATCGCGTTCTATATCGCCATACTGACAGCGATCGGCTTCATGGGCACTGTCATTCACATGCTCTCGAAGCGTTTCTCGGGGCACCCCAGTCGCCGGCGTTGCATCATCTTCGCGGGCTATGTCGCCACGCCGATGTTCCTCGCGGGGCTGGTCGCGCTCTATCCCGTCATTTGGGTGTGTATCCTCGCGGGGACCATTGGCCTGTGTTACAGCGCATACCTGCTGTATCTGGGCATCCCGCCACTGCTCGACATCTCCAACAAGGAAGGCTTCCTTGTCACCGGGTCGACACTGGGGATCGGGGTGCTGGTCCTCGAGGGTCTGCTGGCGGTCACCGTGCTGCTGTGGGGGTATGGCGCACGCTGGTTCATGTAGTCCTCTGGGCACACTGATGTCAGTCAGCTGATGCCATAGGCGCGAGAAAAGCGTCTCTGCAACGCCTCGCCTTCATCGGCGGGGCGTTGTCGTTTCGTGCGCGGGTTGGCGCGTGGCACTTGTGCTCGGTGGCGGCGGCGTGGAAAGTGTTGGACTCAATCGACAGTGTGGAAGAAAGCGCATGGACAAGTTTGAACAGCGACTGGAGCAGGCTGCGCGGGCTGCATGGTTGTCATATGTCGGTGGACGGACCCAGGACGACATCGCGGTTCAGCTGGGGGTGTCGCGCCCCGGCGTGCAGCGCCTGCTGTCGTTGGCGCGCCAGGAGCGGCTGGTCAAGATCTCCATCGATCACCCCGTGGCCAGCAGCATGGCGCTGTCGGATACGCTGGTGGAGCACTTCGGGCTGAGCTTCTGCGATGTGGTGCCCTCTGACACCCAGTCACCGGAAAGCATCGCGGAATATCTGGCGGTGGCGGGTGCCGAACGCTTGGCGTTCTATCTCGGTCGTCAGCAGCCGCAGACCATTTCGCTGAGCACCGGGCGTGCGGTACGTGCGGCGGTGGAAGCGCTGAGTCGCAGCGAGCGCCCCCAGCATCGCATCG
Source organism: bacterium Scap17 (assembly GCA_013376735.1). NCBI lineage: Bacteria > bacterium Scap17. The sequence continues at coordinate 1,405,194 of VINJ01000001.1, forward strand.
TGTCACTGGTCGGCAATGTGGCGTTGGATGGCTCTTCCAACCGCTATGACGGCGTGATGCTGCTGGCTGACAAGATCGGCGCTGATCGCTTTCTGCTGCCCGCGCCCGTGGTGGCGGCCAGCATCGAGGAGAAGGAGTCGCTGCTGAGTCAGAATCTGGTCAAGGCGGTATTCAAGGTCGCCTGTGAGGCCGATGTGGGCATGATCGGTATCGGGCGTCTCGATGCCCAGGCGACGCTGTTCCAGGATCAGTTCATCAGCGCCGCGGAACGCGATGAGCTGATGGAAGTCGGTGCAGTGGGGGAGTTGATGGGGTGGCCGCTGGACACCCATGGCCGGCTGATCGATTGTCCGCTGGCGCAGCGCATCACCAGTGTGCCGCTGACCTCGCTCAAGGCGCAGCCGCTGATCGGGCTGGCGGGTGGGCACGACAAGGTGCCGGCCATTCTGAGTGCGTTGCGCGGTGGTTGGCTGCAAGGGCTGATCATCGATGAGGTGGCCGCCCAGCGTGTCTGCGCGGCCCTCAAGGAGTGAGCGGTGGCGGCCTGGGTCTGAAAATCGCCCACCTTTGTTCTTCTCGATGATGGCGCCTTGGCGTGACCTTCCTGGCGGATGTCATTTTATTAAACGCTGATATTTGCTCAGACTAATTTCAGCACCACCCCAGTGGCCATGCCGCCTTGTGGCCTACACCCAAAGGATCAGATCCCAAGGTTGTATAGCCCAAGGTATAGCGCTTCAGGGTTTGCTTTTTCACAGGTCTGATCCGATCATTTGTTCACTGAATGACGTTTTGATCGATCGTGTATGCGTCGCGATGTCCCGCCAGGACATCCGTTCACCAAGCCGGTTGATGGGAAGGCAACGGTGCCCAAGGCGCTTTTGCCCTCGAAAAGAACAATGCCAATAACGCCCCGATGGAGTGCCCTTATGCGCCTACCTCACATCACCAAGTCCCGCCGTCATCTGCTCTCGCTCGCCAGTGTCGCTGCCCTGGCGCCGCTCAGCGCCCAGGTCAGCGCCGAGACCATCACCGTCGCGACCGTCAACAACGCCGACATGGTGGTCATGCAGAGCCTGACCAGCGAATTCGAGAAGGCGCATCCGGACATCACCCTCGACTGGGTGATACTGGAAGAGAACGTGCTGCGTCAGCGTCTGACCACCGATGTGGCGACCCAGGGGGGCCAGTTCGATGTCATGACCATCGGCACCTATGAAGTGCCCATCTGGGCCAAGCATGGCTGGCTGACCAAGCTCGACAACCTGCCGGAAGACTATCAGGTCGATGACCTGATCAAGCCGGTGCGGGATGGTCTGAGCGTGACCGAAGGCGAGAAGAAGGGCCTCTACGCGCTGCCGTTCTATGGCGAAAGCTCCATGCTCTATTACCGTAAGGACCTCTTCGAGCAGGCCGGTATCGAGATGCCGGAGCAGCCGACCTGGAGCCAGGTCAACGACTGGGCCGCCAAGCTCAACTCCGCGGATGAAGGCGTCTACGGCATCTGCCTGCGCGGCAAGCCGGGCTGGGGCGAGAACATGGCGGTGCTGGGCACCATGGTCAACAGCTTCGGCGGTCGCTGGTTCAACGAGGAGTGGGAACCGCAGCTGGATTCCCCGGCCTGGAGCGAGGCCATCAACTTCTACGTCGACATGATGGGCAAGTACGGCCCGCCGGGCGCGACCTCCAACGGCTTCAACGAGAACCTGGCACTGTTCTCCAGCGGCAAGTGCGGCATGTGGGTCGACGCTACCTCGGCGGCCGGCAAGCTCTACAACCCGAAGGAATCTTCCGTGGCCGACAAGCTGGGCTTCGCGCCGGCACCGATCGCCAAGACGGAGAAAGGCTCGCATTGGCTGTGGTCCTGGGCGCTGGCGATTCCGGAATCCTCCAAGTCCAAGGATGCCGCCCAGACCTTCATCACCTGGGCCACCTCCCAGGAATACGTGAACCTGGTCGGCGAGCGTGAAGGCTGGGCCAGCATCCCGCCGGGCACCCGTGTCTCCACCTACGAGAACCCGTCCTACAAGGACGCCGCACCCTTCGCCGGCTTCGTGATGGACGCCATCACCAGTGCCGACCCGACCGATCCGACGCTCGAGCCGGTGCCCTATGTCGGCGTGCAGATGGTGACCATTCCGGAATTCCAGTCCATCGGTACCCAGGTGGGTCAGATGATCGCCGCGGCACTCGCGGGCCAGATGTCGGTCGACCAGGCCCTGTCCTCGGCCCAGCGTTCCACCGAGCGCACCATGCGCCAGTCGGGTTACTGATCTGATCGAGCGGTCGTGGGGCTGACCTGCTGGTCCCGCCTCACGACCTCATGGCCTCCCGCCTTGCCTGGAGCTTCAGGTTGAATTGACACCAGGCATGGCGGGACCCCGTCCGACTCCAGCGGCGCTCCCTTTCTTTCGAGATTCCTGCAACGTCCTCGTGGCGTGGCACGGACAGCCTCTGCCTGAAGGGCGCACCGCAACAACGGACTTCCTCACCGTATCGAAGGACTCACCATGCGCACGAGAGCATCCGGACGCACCGTCGGGGGATTGCGAACCCTGTCGCTGCAAGCCCCAGCCGTAAGCCTGTTGTTGATGTGGATGCTGGTACCACTGGTCATGACCCTGTGGTTCTCCTTCCAGCGTTACAACCTGATGATGCCGTCGGTGTCGGGCTTTGCCGGCGTCGACAACTATTACTTCCTGCTGACCGACCCGTCCCTGTGGACCGCCATGGGCAACACCCTGCTGCTGGTGGGCTGGGTGCTGGTCGCCACCGTGGTCGGCGGCACCCTGCTGGCGGTATTGCTGCAGCAGGAATTCTTCGGGCGTGGCGTCGCGCGCCTGTTCGTGATCGCGCCGTTCTTCATCATGCCCACCGTGAGCGCCCTGGTGTGGAAGAACATGATGATGCACCCGGTCAACGGCATTCTGGCCTGGGTCGCCGGGCTGTTCGGTCTGCCGGCCATCGACTGGTTCGCCAGCCTGCCGCTGACCTCCATCGTGATCATCGTCACCTGGCAGTGGCTGCCGTTCGCGGTGCTGATCCTGCTGACCGCCATCCAGTCGCTGGATGACGACCAGGTCGAAGCCGCACGCATGGACGGGGCAGGGCCGATCGCGATCTTCTTCTACATCACCCTGCCGCACCTCAAGCGTGCCATCAGCGTGGTGGTGATGATCGAGATGATCTTCCTGCTGACCATCTTCGCCGAGATCTTCGTCACCACCTCCGGTGGACCGGGGCTGGCCTCGACCAACCTGGCCTACCTGATCTACATCCGCGCGCTGCTGGACTTCGATGTGGGTGGTGCCTCCGCCGGTGGCGTGATCGCCATCATCCTGGCCAATATCGTGGCCTTCTTCCTGGTGCGTACCGTCGCCAAGAATCTCGAGAACTGATGACAAGCGCTCAGCACAGGGAGACTCAATGATGTCGACTTCAACTTCCAATTCCGTGGCCGCCGCCAGCGCTGCCGTCAGTGCCAGTCGCGCGCGCCGCAGCGTGATCAACAAGAAGCTTGTCCTGACCCTGGTGGCCTGGACCATCGCGCTGGTGATGTTCTTCCCGATCTTCTGGATGATCCTCACCAGCTTCAAGACCGAGGCCGAGGCGATCGCCACGCCGCCGAGCCTGTTCTTCACGCCCAGCGTCGAGGGCTATATCGAGATCCAGGCACGCGCGGACTACTTCAAGTACGCCATGAACAGTGTGGTGATCTCACTCGGCGCGACGCTGCTGGCGCTGCTGATCGCGATTCCGTCCGCCTACTCGATGGCCTTCCTGCCCACCAAGCGCACCCAGGGCACGCTGCTGTGGATGCTCTCCACCAAGATGCTGCCGTCCGTGGGCGTGCTGCTGCCGGTCTACCTGATCTTCCGCGATCTGGGGCTGCTGGATAGCCGTACCGGCCTGATCATCATCTACATGCTGATGAACCTGCCGATCGTGGTCTGGATGCTCTACACCTTCTTCAAGGACATTCCCAAGGACATTCTCGAAGCCGGTCGCATGGATGGTGCCAGCACCCTGCAGGAGATCTTCCACCTGCTGTTGCCGCTGACCCTGCCGGGCATCGCCTCCACCGGGCTGCTGTGCGTGATCCTGAGCTGGAACGAGGCGTTCTGGAGCCTGAACCTGACCACCTCCAACGCCGCGCCGTTGACCGCCTACATCGCCTCCTTCTCCAGTCCTGAAGGACTGTTCTGGGCCAAGCTGTCCGCGGCTTCGACGCTTGCCATCGCGCCGATCCTGATCTTCGGCTGGATGACCCAGAAGCAGATGGTACGCGGCCTGACCTTCGGTGCCGTCAAGTAACGGTTCGCCATACGCATGTTGCACGCATGCCATGCCACCCAAATTTGCCATCACCTGCCCACGGGCAGGTGCGGATAAGGAAACTTCCCATGTCCACACTCACGCTCAAGAACATCGTCAAGGAATTCACCTCCGGCAGCGGCGCCAGCGCGACCACCACCCAGGTCATCAAGGGAGTCGATCTGGAAGTGAAAGACCAGGAATTCGTGGTCTTCGTCGGCCCGTCCGGTTGCGGCAAGTCCACCCTGATGCGCATGATCGCCGGGCTCGAGAACGCGACCTCCGGTGACATCCTGATCGATGGCCAGCGCATGAACGACATCGGCCCGGCCGAGCGCGGCCTGGCGATGGTATTCCAGAGCTACGCGCTCTACCCGCACATGACGGTGGGCGAGAACATGGGCTTCAGCCTCAAGCTCGCCGGCGTCTCCAAGGAAGAGCGCGCCGAGAAGGTCAACGCCGCAGCCGAGGTGCTGCAGCTCGGGCCGCTGCTGGACCGCAAGCCCAAGGCGCTCTCCGGTGGCCAGCGTCAGCGTGTCGCCATCGGCCGCGCCATCGTGCGCAACCCGAGCATCTTTTTGTTCGATGAGCCGCTCTCCAACCTGGACGCCGCGCTGCGGGTGCAGATGCGCATCGAGCTGGCGCGCCTGCATGCCGAACTCAAGGCGACCATGATCTACGTGACCCACGACCAGGTCGAGGCCATGACCATGGCCGACAAGATCGTCGTGCTGCAGGGCGGCGTGGTCGAGCAGGTCGGCTCGCCGATGGAGCTCTACCATCATCCGCGCAACCGCTTCGTGGCCGGCTTCATCGGCTCACCGAAGATGAACTTCCTCGATATCACCGTCACTGGCGTGGCGGGCGAAGGCGTCACGGTGCGCCTGCCGGATGGCAGCGAGCGCCTGATTCCGGTGGCGAGCCAGACCGAGGATGGTGTCTCGGTCAGCGTCGGTGACACCCTGACGCTGGGCGTGCGCCCCGAGCACCTGATGCTCGACGGGCAGGGCCCGTTCAGCGGCCAGGTACAGGTCATCGAGCGGCTGGGCGGGGTGACCTCGCTTTACCTGGCGACTCCGGATGGTTCCGGCGATACCCCGATCGGTGGCCTCAAGTCCGACGAGCAGTCCGACAGCGGCTGGATCCTGATGGCGGATGGCGACGTCAACAGCCGCGTGGGTGACAGCATCCGTTACGGCTTCGATACCGAGCGGGCGCACCTCTTCACCCGCGAAGGGCTGGCGCTGCAGAATCTCAACCGCCACCCGCTGACCAGCCTGACCCGTCAGGACAATTCGCTGTCCAGCGCCAGTGCCGCACAGGAAGCTCGCGCATGAACCGGACAGCAGGAAAGCTGACGGCCAGAGAGGAGGACGAGATGAGTACCCCCTTGCAGCAGGTGATCTTCGATTGTGATGGCGTACTGGTGGACAGTGAGGTACTGGCCGAGGAGGAGCTGAGTCGCCAGCTGGGCGAGTGGCTGCCGGACCTCGACACCGAGGCCGAGCTGCGCGCGGCGCTGGGCATGACCACCGAGGCCATCCTGGGGCACCTGGAGGCCATGAGCGCTCACACTCTGCCGCCGCAGGCGATGGAGCGCATCGACCACGCCATCGAGTCGCGTCTGGCGAAGGAGCTTGCGCCCATCACCGGCATGGCGGACCTGCTGGAGGGGCTGTTGGCCGATGGCGTGGCCGTGGCGATCGTCTCCAACAGTGCCGAGCGGCGGGTGCGCGCCTCGCTGGCCGCCACCGGTCTGGACCGCTGGCTGGGGTCGGTGCCGCTGTTCACGGCCGAGCAGGTCGCGCGACCCAAGCCCGCGCCGGATGTCTATCAGCTGGCGCTGCGTCAGCTGGGGCGCGATGCCCATGAGTGCGTGGTGGTCGAGGATAGCCTCGCTGGCGTCAGCGCGGCGGTCGCGGCCGGTCTGCGCGTGATCGGCTTCACCGGTGCCGGGCATATTCCGCCGGGTCACGCCCAGCGCCAGCAGGAGGCGGGTGCCTGGCAGAGCCGTGCGAGCATCCACGAAGTCAGTGTGCTGATCCGTCAGCTGCGTATCGGTCAGGCCAGCGACCTGAGCGCCACTTGAGCATCACATGATCATCACATGAGCACCGGCAAGGGGTAACAACATGCAGACGCTATCCAGGGCCGCTGGCAGTGAAGCGCTGACCTCGCCACGCAGTGCCCGGCTCGCCGGCAAGGTGGCGGTGGTCACCGGCGCTGCAGGCGGCATCGGCCTGGCCATCGCTACCCGCTACGTCGCCGAAGGCGCCTATGTGGCGCTGGCGGACATCAATGGCGAGGCCGCCGAGCGTGCCGCGAAGCGACTGCGCGAGCAGGCCGGGCCTCAGGCACGCGTGCTGGCGGTGACGCTGGATGTGACCTCCAGCGTCTCGCGTCAGAGCATGCTGGAATGCGTGCAGGCACAGTTGGGGCCGATCGACATTCTGGTCAACAATGCGGCCGTCTTTGCCATGGCGCCGGTGCTGGAGGTCAGCGAGGGCATGCTGCGCCACCAGCTGGCGGTCAATGTCGAGGGCCTGTTCTTCACTCTGCAGGCGGTGGCCAGAACCATGGTCGAGCGCGGGCAGGGTGGCAAGATCATCAACATGGCCTCCCAGGCCGGACGACGCGGCGAGGCGCTGGTCAGCGCCTATTGTGCCTCCAAGGCTGCCGTGATCAGCCTGACCCAGTCCTGCGGGCTTGATCTCATCCGCCACGGCATCAATGTCAATGGCATCGCGCCGGGCGTGGTGGACACGCCGATGTGGGACCAGGTCGATGCGCTGTTCGCTCACTACGAACAGCGCCCGCTGGGCGAGAAGAAACGCCTGGTTGGCGAGGCGGTACCCTATGGACGCATGGGCAGGCCTGACGACCACATCGGCGCCGCGGTATTTCTGGCCTGTGAAGACAGCGATTTCGTCGTCGCCCAGACACTCAATGTCGACGGTGGCAACTGGATGAGCTAAGGATGAAGAACGCCTTCCATCCTGCAGCAAGCGGTGTGCATCCATGAATGAGGTAGTCACGTGACATCTTTACCCGATTCTCGTCTGGCCCACATGTCGCCCTCGCTGGGTGACATGGCCAGCCGTGTGCTGGCGGAACACGCCTCCAGTCAGCGCACACGTACCGTCGTGGCTCTCGCCGGTCCTCCCGCAGCGGGCAAGTCGACCCTGTCGGAATCCCTGTGCGAGACCCTCAATGCGCTGGAACCCGGCATCGCCGTGGTGGTGCCGATGGATGGCTATCACTACGACAACGCCGTGCTGGCGCCGCTGGGGCTGCTATACGTCAAGGGTGCCCCGGAAACCTTCGATGCGCGCGGGCTCTATCATGATCTCGTCAGGGTGCGCGCCAATGATGGCCCGGTCGCCGTGCCGGTCTTCGATCGCCCGCTGGACCTGGCACGTGCCGGTGGCCGCGTGGTCGAGAATCACCATCGCATCGTGCTGGTCGAGGGCAATTATCTGCTGCTGCGCCACGCGCCCTGGGATGCATTGCTCGGCCTGTTCGACATCAGCATCTTCCTGGATATCGAGGATGAGGTGCTGGTGCCGCGCCTGCTGCACCGCTGGCGCGAGATGGGCCAGGACGCGCGCGGTGCCCACGAGCGCACCCATCACAAGGACATGCTCAACGCGCACCTGATCAAGCAGGACTCGCTCAACGCCGATTGGCGTTGGCGCCTCGCGAATGCTCCCATCGGCCGCGACGGGGATGACAGCTGAATGACGGATGGCAGGGAGAGCCTCATGTGGGTAGGCGTTGACTGCGGGACCCAGAGTACCAAGGTGGTGATCGTCGATCCGGCCTGCGGGAGCATCGTGGCCCAGGGCCAGCGCAGTCATGCGCTGCAGGAAGGCGCCAACGGGCGCCGCGAGCAGGACCCGCAGGACTGGGTGGCGGCGCTTGAGGGCGCCTTCGATGATGCACTGGCCACCTCGCGGCTGGACCCGCAGCGCATCGCGGCGATCGGGGTGTCGGGCCAGCAGCATGGCATGGTGGTACTGGATGAGGCGGGCGCGCCGCTGCATCCGGCCAAGCTGTGGTGCGATACCGAGACCAGCGAGCATAACGCCGCCCTGATCGAGGCGCTGGGAGGCGAGACAGGCTGTCTCCAGGCGCTTGGCCTGGTGCTGCAGACCGGCTACACCGCCTCCAAGCTTGCCTGGTTGCGAGAGCGGCATCCCGAGCGCTATCAGCGCATCGCCAGCATCCTGCTGCCGCATGACTATCTCAACTTCTGGCTGACCGGCGAGCGCGTCGCTGAATACGGCGATGCCTCGGGCACCGGCTATTTCGATACGCGGCGGCGCTGCTGGCATCAGGAGGTCTTCGCGCAGATCGCCCCGGGACTTGACGCCCGGCGCGTGCTGCCCCGATTGATCGAATCCCATCAGCCTGCCGGGCGCATTCGTCCCGAGATCGCCGCGCGCTTCGGACTGCGTGACGACGTCATCGTCTCCAGTGGCGGCGGCGACAACATGATGAGCGCCATCGGTACCGGCAATATCGCGCCGGGGCGGGTGACGCTGAGCATGGGCACCTCCGGCACGGTATGTGCATGGTCGGCGGACTATCCGGCCGGCTGTGATCCTCAGGTGGCGGCCTTCAGTGCCAGCGATGGCGGCTGGCTGCCGCTGGTATGCACCATGAATGTGACCTCGGCCACCACCCGCGTACGCGAGATGTTCGGCTTCGACATCGCCACCTTTTCCACCCGGGTGGCAAGCGCCCCGCGCGGAGCCGAGGGTGTGCAGGTGCTGCCGTTCTTCAATGGCGAACGCGTGCCGATGCTGCCGCGTGCCCAGGCCAGTTTCCATGGGCTGGATAGCCGCAATGCCACCCCGGCCAACCTGTGTCGCGCGACCATGGAAGGCGCAAGCTACGGCCTGCGCTACGCACTCGAGTGCATGGGGTCGCTCGGTAGTGAGGCGCGTCAGATCCGTCTGGTGGGCGGTGGCGCCAGAAGTCCGCTGTGGCGTCAGATGCTGGCCGACATTCTCGGCCTCGAGGTGGTCTGCCCGCAGGTGACCGAGGCCGCAGCATTAGGCGCCGCCATTCAGGCAGGTTGGTGTCTGGGCCAGTCAGGCGATGAAGGGCAGGGTCGCCCCAGCGAGACGCTTGAGCAATTGTGTGAGCGGCTGGTCGCGCTGGATCATGCGACACTCGCCCAGCCCCAGGCAGAAGGCGTGGCCGCCTACCGCAAGGGCTACGCCGATTACCGCGCGCTGCTGGAAGCCGAGCACGGCATTGCCGCCGGTGGCTGAGCACGTTGTCAGAGCTCGATACATCAGCGCGTCACGTCAAAACACATCGCCCCCGCCGAGTCTCACTCGACGGGGGCGATGTGATTCACGCGCTTGACTGCATCAGTCGCGGCTCAGGTACGGGCTCAGGCATTGGACGAACGCGCCCATAGATTGACGCCGCCATCGACGGCGTAGCGGTCGATCTCGTCGAGCTCGGCCTGGGTGAAGTCGAGATGATCCAGCGCCTTGACGCAATCGCTGACCTGTTCCGGGCGGCTGGCACCGATCAGTGCGGTGGTGACACGGTTGCCGCGCAGCGCCCAAGCGAGGGCCATCTGGGCCAGCGATTGGCCACGGCGCTCGGCGATGGCGTTGAGGGCGCGCACCCGCTCCAGATTGTCCTCGGTGAGGTGGTCTTCCTTGATCGCTCCGCCGCGTGCCAGGCGGCTATCCTGTGGCACGCCACCCAGATACTTGTCGGTCAGCACGCCTTGGGCCAGCGGCGAGAACACGATGGAACCGATGCCCTCGTCATCGAGGGTGTCGAGCAGGCCGTCTTCCTCGATCCAGCGATTGATCATCGAATAGCTGGGCTGATGGATGATGCACGGCGTGCCCAGCTCGCGCAGAATGGCGGCGGCTTCGCGGGTGCGCTGGGCATTGTAGGAGGAAATGCCCGCATAGAGTGCCTTGCCGGAACGTACGGCGCTGTCAAGCGCCCCCATCGTCTCTTCCAGCGGCGTGTCCGGATCGAAGCGGTGCGAATAGAAGATGTCGACATAATCGAGATCCATGCGCTTGAGGCTCTGGTCCAGGCTCGAGAGCAGGTACTTTCGGCTGCCCCATTCGCCGTAGGGGCCAGGCCACATGTGATAGCCCGCCTTGGTGGAGATCACCATCTCATCGCGATAGCCGGCGAAGTCGCGCTTGAGCATGCGCCCGAACATTTCCTCGGCGCTGCCCGGTGGCGGCCCGTAGTTGTTGGCCAGATCGAAGTGGGTGATGCCCAGATCGAAGGCGGTCTGGCAGATGGCGCGAGCATTGTCTTCATGGGCATGGCCTTCTTGAGCATCGTTGCCGAAGTTGTGCCAGAGCCCCAGTGACAGGCGGGGCAGCTTGAGGCCGCTCTTGCCGCAGCGCTGGTAGTGCATGCGTTCATAGCGATCTTCAGCCGGGGTATAGCGCATGGCGGAGTCCTTTCGCGAGTGGAGGCGTCGATGTCACACAGAGATGAAGCGACATCGAATGACGCCTTCAGTCTAGGTCGCGTCTGCAGGTCTGATAAGCGCATGCGAACGAATAGATTGTTCGCCAGAGCGTACAATGCTGTGGCAGTCTCGTTCACTGAAATCCCGGATGGCTGGCATGAGGAGCAGGCAGGATGCGGCATCACAAGCAGGTGGAGCGACTGATGTTGTTCGCTCAGGTGGCGGAAGCCCTCAGCTTCACCCGGGCGGCCAAGGCGCTGGGCGTGTCGCGTGCTCATCTTTCCGAGCAGGTGCGGCGGCTGGAGCAGGACATCGGGGCGCCCTTGCTGATCCGCACCACGCGGGCGGTCCGTCTCACCGAGGAGGGCGAGCGCATTCGAATGCGCATGCAGTCGGTACACGGCGAGCTGCTGGCACTGGAGCGGGAGCTTGAACACGACCTGGAGCAGACGAGCGAGTCGGAGCGCCAGGGCTACAGCGGCGTGTTGCGTATCACGGCACCGGTACTGTTCGCCGAGCGTTATCTGGTCGAGGTCTGCAATGCCTTTCAGGCCCGCCATCCGGCGGTCGAGCTGCGTCTGGACGTCAGTTACGAGAGCCATGACCTGACCCGTGAGCCATTTGATGTGGCATTTCGTGCCACGCGCACGCCACCGGACAACATGATCGCGCGTCGCCTGCTCGATTATGTCCACTGCTGCTGCGCCTCACCCGAGTATCTTGCCGCGCATGGCACGCCGCACTCGGCCGCGGCGCTTGGCGATCATCGCTGCCATGTCTGGTCAGGGCAGTCCGGCTGGCCGCTGGCCAGCGGAGAGGTCAGTCTCGCGGGGGGATTGGCCATCAATGATCATCGCCTGCTCAAGCAGCAGGCCCTGGGTCATACCGGCATCATCCGGGTCGCCCATTATCTGGTAGATCGTGAATTGGCCGAGGGCCGTCTGGTGCGTCTGCTGGCGCATGAGGAGGGCGAACCCAACAGCATCTACATGCTCTATCCCCAGCGCCTGCCGCAGTCGGGCAAACTGCGTGCCTTCATGGCGGCGGTGGAAGCCGCCATGCCACCTCGCAGTGCGTGATCGAAAGACACGGAAGCAAAAGGGGCATATGCAAAAAGACCGCCGTGCCCTGAGGGGCGCGGCGGTCTTTTCATTCGCCTTTTATTGAGACCGGTGAGGTCTCTTTATCCAGGCTGGCGGCGCCTCAGAGGCCCAGCGCGGCGACCCCGGCCTTGGCGATCTGGGCGTCCTGCTCCGGTTTGACGCCGGACACGCCGATGCTGCCGGCTATCTGGCCTTCGACCATCACCGGCACCCCGCCGCCCAGCATGCTTTCAAGCTGCGGCGCTGACAGGAAGGCGGTGCGACCGCCGTTGATGGAGTCCTCGAACAGCTGGGTCTCACGGCGCCCCAGAGCGGCGCTCTTGGCCTTCTCCTGGGCGAAGTAGCCGGTCATCGCCGGGGTGTCGTCGAGGCGACGCAGGCCCAGCGGGTGGCCGCCGTCGTCGGCAACGGCGATGGAAACGGCCCAGCCATTGGCCTCGGCTTCCTTCTGGGCGGCGTCCAGCATCTGATTGACGTCAGCGAGGGTCAATACGTGGCGAGTGATCATCGGGCTTCCTTGGCAGTGGTGAGGGAAAAGGACAGTGAAAGAGAGAGTGAAACAGATAGTGAACCAGATAGTGACGCTTCATTCCTGCGGGAGCGTCTCGGGCAGGGCGTCATCCACCAGCTCGATCCAGTGACTTATCGGCGTGCGTCCGGCGCTCGAGAGATGCGTCTGACAGCCGATGTTGGCGGTGGCGATGCGCGCCGGCCCGTTGGCCTCCAGCGCCTCAAGCTTGCGGTCTCGCAGCTGGCGTGACAACTCCGGTTGCGTGATCGAGTAGGTGCCGGCGGACCCGCAGCACAGATGGCCCTCCATGACAGGGGTCAGCGTGAAGCCCAGTTGCGATAGGATCTTCTCCACCTCGCCGCCCAGCCCCTGGGCATGTTGCAGGGTGCAGGGGCAATGGAAGGCCAGCGGCTGTTGGTCGGGCGCGGCCGCGAGATTCTGTCGATCATCGCGCGCGATCTCCTCGCCGAGCACTTCGACGATATCGCGGGCCAGGGCGCTTACGCGTGCGGCGCGCTCAGCATAGTCCGGGTCATCGGCCAGCATCTCGCCATATTCCTTGACGAAGGCCCCGCAACCACTGGCGGTCTGCACGATCGCTTCCGCGCCGGCCTCGATGGCCGGCCACCAGGCATCGATGTTGGCACGCATGCGCGCGCGACCGGCCTGCTGGGCGTTGAGATGATAGTCGATGGCACCGCAGCAGCCGGCCTCCTGTATGGGTGTGACACCGATGCCGAAGCGCGCCAGCACGCGGGCAGTGGCGGCATTGATGTTGGGGGCCAGGCCCGGTTGCACACAACCCTCCAGCATCAGCATCTGACGCGAAAGCACTGGCCGAGAAAGCCCTTGCCGAGAAAGCCCTTGGCGAGAAAGCCCTTGGCGAGAAAGCGCCTGATCAGAAGACGTTGCGGTGACGGGGGCAGTCGGGTGCCTGGCTTGACGGTCGCGCTCGCGGGTCAGCGGTATCTTGTCGGCCAGCGCGCCAGGCGCGAGGGGGCGAAAGCGCACGCCAAGTGCCAGCAGGGCCTTGAAGCGCGCGGGTTCGACCAGCGCATGGCGCAGGCCGCTGCGCAGCAGGCGCTCGCGCCACGGACGGCCGACGCGGCGCTCCAGTTCCTGACGCCCGATATCGAGCAGGGTGTGATACTGCACGCCCGACGGGCAGGTGGTCTCGCAGCTGCGACAGCTCAGGCAGCGATCCAGGTGCTGCTGGGTCTCGCGGGTGATCTGCGTTGCCTGCTCGCGAACTGCCTCGTCGGGACTTTCGGGATCGCTTTCCAGCAGCTGCTTGATCAGATAGATGCGCCCGCGTGGGCCGTCGCGCTCATCGCCCAGCAGTTGGTAGGTAGGGCAGGTGGCATTGCAGAAGCCGCAATGCACGCAGCTGCGCAGGACCTTGTCGGCCCGCTGGATATGCGGTCTGGCAAGCGCGGCGTCATTGAAGTGGGTCTGCATTCAGGGGCGTCTCCTGTCGTGGCGTGAGTCACATCTCGGCATACAGGCGACCGGGATTGAGGATGCCGTGGGGGTCCAGCTGATGCTTGAGCTGAAGGTGGTAGCGGGCATTGGGGGCGGCCAGCGGCATCAGCGGGCTGTCCTCGGCGGCGACGGTGCCCGGGGTATAGCAGATGGCATGGCCGCCCAGCCGACTGGCCAGCGCGCGGATGCGCTGGGCCGGGGCATCGCTTGCGAGCCAGCGCTGGGCGCCCGCCCAGTCACACAGCAGGTCGGCATCCCCCAGAGGGCCCAGCAGTTCGCTGACGGCGGCTTGCCACTCGAGGTGGTCAAGCGCCAACGGCAGCGACAGTCGCCACAGTGCCTGATGCGGTGCGCGCGCGCTGAAGAAGGGCAGGCGGTGCTCACGCAGCTCAGTCCAGTGCGCCGTCGCCTGATCCGTCGTCAGGGCCTCGCCGCCCAGCTGCTCGCACCCGGCCTGGACCGAGCGCTCGCCCCCTTCCAGGCGCAGGGTGAGGCGGCCGTCATGCCAGCTGGTCGCGGTGATCGGCAGCGGCGTGCGCCCCCACGCATTCAGGCGAGACAGTGCCTCGGCGAGGCTGATTTCCAGACACAGCGATTCGCTTGCCACCGGGCGCGGCATCACCTTGAGCGAGACTTCACTGATCACGCCCAGCGTGCCCTGGGCACCGCACATCAGGCGTGACAGGTCGTAGCCCGCCACGTTCTTCATCACTTCACCGCCGAAGCGCAGCGACTTGCCGTCGGCGCTGATGATGCGGGTGCCCAGCACCAGGTCGCGCAGGCTGCCGCTCCAGGGGCGGCGTGGGCCACTGAGACCCGAAGCGAGGGTGCCGCCGACGGTCGCCGCAGGCCCGAAGTGGGGCGGCTCGCAGCTCAGGTGCTGACCCTGCTCGGCGAGTGCGGCCTCAAGCGTCGCAAGCGGCGTGCCGGCGCGCACCGAGACCATCAGCTCCACCGGGTCGTAGTGGGTGATGCCATGATGCGCGCGCATGTCGAGTACCTCCTCGGCGGCCACTTCACGGCCGAGAAAGGTCTTGCTGCCACTGCCTGCGATGCGTAGCGGGCGCCTCGCCTCATGGGCGGCGCGAACCTGCGCGCAAAGTGCCTCGCTGGCATCCTGCTGCTGCGGGGGCTGGCTGGTGGCAGGTGTCATGCACTCGGCGTGGCTCGGCACCTGATCCTGGAGCGAATCATCTGGCTCTGGCATGGCATGTCTCTATTAAAGTGGCGATGAAGTGGGGAAGAAGTGGCGAACGCCAGGTAGCGAAAGGTCCCGCCGCAGCTGTCTAGAAGCGCGGCAGTTCGGGGTGCGGCAACTGGTTGTCATGCACATGCATGGCACCGAATTCGGCGCAGCGCGCCAGCGTCGGGATGTTCTTGCCGGGGTTGAGCAGGCCTGTGGGGTCGAAGGCGGCCTTCACGGCATGGAAGACGCTGATCTCCTCGTGATTGAACTGGGCGCACATCTGATTGATCTTCTCGCGGCCCACGCCATGTTCGCCGGTGATGCTGCCGCCGGCGGCCACGCACAGTTCGAGAATCTTGCCGCCGACCTCCTCGGCCAGCTCAAGCTCGCCGGGCTGGTTGGCATCGAACAGGATCAGCGGGTGCATGTTGCCGTCACCGGCATGGAAGACATTGGCCACCGCGAGCCCCGATTGGCGCGAGAGCTCCGCGATGCCGTTCAGGACGGCGGGCAGCTCGCGACGCGGAATGGTGCCATCCATGCAGTAATAGTCCGGCGACATGCGGCCCACGGCGGGGAAGGCATTCTTGCGCCCGGCCCAGAAGCGCGCGCGCTCGGCCTCGTCCTGTGCCTGACGGATCTCGGTGGCGCCGGCGCGCTCCAGCACCTCACGGACCCGTGCGCAGTCATCGACGACATCGGCCTCGGCGCCGTCCAGCTCGCAGAGCAGGATGGCGGCGGCATCGACCGGATAGCCCGCGTGGATGAAGTCCTCGGCGGCGCGGATCGCCAGGTTGTCCATCATCTCGAGCCCGCCGGGGATGATGCCGCAGGCGATGATGTCGCCCACCGCGCGGCCGGCCTTGTCGATATCGGCGAAGCTCGCCATCAGCACCTTGGCGGTCTCGGGCCTGGGCAGCAGGCGCACCGTGACTTCCGTGACCACCCCCAGCATGCCTTCGGAGCCGGTCATCAGCGCCAGCATGTCCAGGCCGGGCGAGTCGAGGCTGTCGGCGCCGATCGTCACCGCCTCGCCTTCGATGGTCAGCATCTCGAGCTTGAGCAGGTTGTGAACGGTCAGGCCGTACTTGAGGCAGTGCACGCCACCGGCATTCTCGGCCACGTTGCCGCCGATGGAGCAGGCGATCTGCGAGGAGGGGTCCGGTGCGTAGTAGAGTCCGAAGGGCGCGGCGGCCTCGGAAATGGCGAGATTGCGCACCCCGGGCTGCAGGCGCGCGGTGCGGGCGTCGGGGTCGATCTCGAGAATCCGCGCCATGCGCGACATCACCAGCAGCACGCCCTGCGCCAGCGGCAAGGCGCCGCCGGACAGCCCGGTGCCGGCGCCACGTGTCACCACCGGCACGCCCAGCGCATGACATTCACGCAGCAGGGCGGCGACCTGCTCGACCCGCTCCGGCAGGGCGACCAGCATCGGCATGACGCGATAGGCGGACAGGCCATCACATTCGAAGGGCTGCAGGTCCTCCTCGCGGTGCAGCAGCGTCAGGTCCGGTAGCAGAGTGGTGAGATGCGCCAGCACCTGGCCCTTGTCGTGCTGGACCCGCGGTCCATCCAGCGTCGGGTCATAGAGGATATTCATGCACTGCCTCCCGGGAGGTTGGGGTCTGCGCGGCTGTTGTCTTTCGCTTCTGTCTGCTGGTGCTGTCTGACGTTACTGTCAGCTGATGCGGGGTTCGAGCGAGTCGCCTGTCGATTCCGCCGCACCTGATCTGCACACAATCTGGCCTGCCTCCCTGGCCTTGTCCATGCTTCATATCAGTGGTCTGACCAGACATTCGTCTAGTGTTTGTGCAAAGAAAACCACGCTTTACTGGCCTCACACCCGCTGCCATCAGGCGCCTTTGCGCCCGCTGATTGACAGGTCTGACCAGTTGAGAATCGCCAGGCGTTGCCAACGGGTTGATCAATTGCCACGAGCGGGTTGATCAAGACGAGCACACGAAGGTCGAGCAAAAGGGGAGGGGCAGGATGCTGCAAACCATCGCCGAGTCAGGAGCTGACCCCCGCGCCGCGGATCAGGCCGCGGCGCGCCTGGAGCAATTGATTCTGGACGGCGTGCTCAAGCCCGGGCAGATGATCCCCTCGGAGCGCCGGCTATGTGAGCGGCTGGGCATCTCGCGGGCCTCGCTGCGCGAGGGGCTCAGGCTGTTGCGTGGCAAGGGCATCATCGAGACACGACACGGCAAGGGATCGAGCGTAGCGGCGCTGTTGCCGAGCGGCGATATCAGTCTGCTGATGCACCTGTTTCGGGATCAGCCGCGCACCCTGTATGACCTGCTGGAAGTGCGGGCCTTGCTGGAAGGGCAGTCGGCGCGACTGGCTGCCCTGCGCGGTACGCCGGCGGACAGGGTATTGATCCGGCGTCATTACGAGGCAATGGCGGCCTGTGTGCGCGAGTATCCGCTCGACTTCGAATCCTCAGCGCCGGGCGATGTGGCGCTGCCGGATGCCCAGCAGCTGGCGCGTCACGACCACGCCTTCCACCACGCCATCTGTGAGGCGTCCCACAATCCGGTGCTGGTGCATACGCTCAAGGGCATCAATGACCTGCTGCTCAGCTCGGTGTTCGCCTCGCTGCGCAATCTCTACCATCGCCCGATTCCCCGCGGCCAGATCAATGCCCAGCACACGGCCATCTACCGCGCGGTGATGGACCAGCAGCCGGAGGCGGCGGAGAAGGCGGCGCTGGAGCACCTGCACAGCATTCGCGACAACCTGCGCGAGCTGGAGGCGGAGGACGAGCGGCTGGTGCGCTCGGCCATGCGGCTGGAAGGCTTCGAGTAGCGCGTCAGGGTTCTGGCTCAGGCGTGCGCTGGCGGACAAGCAGGCTGGCAAGCGGGGCGGACTCAGGGCAAAGTGGTCAGCTCATCGCCCAGGACAACGTGCTGCCTTCATGTGGAAACTCTCTTCCGCGAGTGATTGGCTCGACCGCCTCAACCACTCCCGCCACGCCATGCTGTGGCTGTTCATCGCTTCGATGCTGGAAACCCTGCTGATCCCGATTCCCATCGAGGTCGTTCTGATCCCGTGGATGCTGCGCCATCCCGAGCGCCGCTGGCGCGTGGCCGCGGTGGCACTCGCCGGTAACCTGACCGCAGCATTGCTGGGCTTCTATCTGGGTGCCTACGCGCTGGCGGCGTGGGGTGATGGGTTGATCGGCTTCTTCGGCGGGCAGCAGGCCTTCGAATCCTTCCAGCAGCGCTTCAGCGAGCATGGCTTCCTTGCCATCATGCTGATCGGCATCGTGCCGATTCCCTTCCAGAGCGCCATGCTGGTCGCCGGTGCCAGCGGCTATCCGGTCGCGTTGTTCCTGCTGGCGGCATTGGTCGGGCGCGGGGTGCGCTATTTCGGACTGGCAGCCCTGGTGGCACTGGTCGAGGATCAGGCGCTGGCGCTCTGGCAACGCTACTCGCGTCCGCTGGGAGTGATCGGGCTGGCGCTGACCGGCGTCTGGCTGTGGCAGGCCTTCATCGCCTGATCGCTCACTCTCGCCGGCTTGCGCTGGCCTGGAAGAGCAACGCCTTGCCGCGCTGATAGTCGGCCTGCCAGACCGCCTCGGGCACCATGCTGCCGCCGGTAGCCCAGACGACATGGGTGGTATTGGCCTGGACCTCCCGGTCATCCAGGCCGACAGCCGTTCGCCAGGCTTGCCACTCGGGCGCGTCATTGCGCAGTACGTGGTGAATACCGGGCACGCCGGCCAGCGCGGACGGCTCAAGCATGAGTCCTTCACTGTCATATGCCAGCGCGAGCAGTTCGAGCAGATGCTCATCACGCACGGTATGGATGCCGCTGAGCAAGGGGGCCATCACACGCCCGACGAAGGCTGAGGCGCGACCCACCGCCAGGCCATCGGCGCAGGTGCGATTGTCCAGCCCGATATCCTCGACCGCGATGCCGTCATGTTCGCCGGTCAACATGCCCAGCAGCATGCAGGGGGAGTTGACCGGCTCGGCGAAGAAGCAGTGCACGGCGTCACCGAAGACCAGCTTGAGGCCCCAGGCCACGCCGCCCGGCCCGCCGCCGACGCCGCAGGGCAGATAGACGCAGAGCGGATGGCGGGCATCCACCGGGATGCCCTGCGCCGAGAGCTGTTCCGCGAGGCGGCTGGCCGCCGTGGCATAACCCACGAACAGGTCCCGCGAGCTTTCGTCATCGATGAAGTGGGCGTTGGGCTGCTGCGCTTCCTGGCGCCCAGCGGCGACGGCCTTGCCATAGTCGCCGCCGTGTTCCACGACCTCGGCCCCCTTCGAACGCAGCAGGTCCTTCTTCCACTGCTTGGCATCCGCCGACATGTGCACGGTGACATGAAAGCCGAGCCGCGCGCTCATGATGCCGATGCTGAGCCCCAGATTGCCGGTGGAGCCCACCACGACCTGGTGTCCGGCCAGCAGCTCGCGTATCTCGTCACGCTGGAAGGCGCGATAGTCGTCTTCAGGACGCAGCAGTCCCGCATCGATGGCGAGCTGCTCGGCATGCTTGAGCACCTCGTGAATGCCGCCACGCGCCTTGATGGAACCCGAGATGGGCAGGGCGTTGTCACACTTGATCATCAGCCGGCCGGGAAGCACGGATTCGTCGTGAGATGAGCCGCGCGCGAACCTGTCGCCCAGCGCCTGTTGCAGGGCAGGGGCCGCCACCAGCGGTGACTCGATGCGCCCCGAGGCGGCGGCGGTCTCGGGGAAGGCTTCGGCAATCCAGGGCGCGAAGCGCGCAAGGCGTGCTTCGGCGTCCGCGATCTCCTGTGCGCTCATGCCACTGGAGTGCAGCGCCCTGGCGGTCTCTGTTCGGCCGGGATTGAGCCAGGCGAATTCGTCGCCGCTCCTCAGGCTGGCGATTTCCGAGTGACGCAGCGCCAGGGTGTGGAGGTCATGGGGCGTGGCAGACATGCGGTGTCCTTGTGGCGGTTCGATCCTGCGATCAGGTCAGGTCACAGGTTAGCGCGTCTTCCACTGGCAACGCACGTAGCCCAGCTTTCACATTCCGTAAAGGTCAGTGACAAAAAAGACCGGATTTTTTGGCAACCGTCGGGATAGAAATGCAAAAGGTGCAGTCATAGTAGGCAAGGACATGATGTTATCGCGATGTTATGTCTGGCTTTAACTGTTCTTTGGTCCGCCACGGTTTTCCTGGCGGATTTTTTTATGCCTGAAATACGTGGGCTTTTGCCGGTGTTCGCTAGGGCTTTCGGATTCTCCCAGACTTTCAGCGACTTTCACTGTGGCCAGAGGTCTTGATGGCAGGGCGCGGTACAGCGCTTCCCAGCGACTGTCACCGCCTCGGGTTGCTGCTCGACTATTGATGAGCGTCAGGCTGGCGGCAGAGGTGGATTAGCCATTGGGTAATCTTCGAGGCGTTGGCCTGCTGGTGCAAGCATGCTGAAGGCGCTCTCGATGCACACGGTTTTCTCAGCCATCACGCACAGAGCCCCCAGCGGCGATGACCGCTGGGGGCTCTGTGCGTTAGGTCTGGCTCCAGGCAGTTTCTTGATGGGTGAACTGTCTCAACAGCCGTTCTGCATCACCAGCAGAGCACTCAGGACATCGCGGCGGGTGACCATGCCGATCAGGCGGCCCTGCTCGACCACCGGATAGACCTTGGGACGCTGCCCATTCATGTGCTGCGCCAGGTCCGTGATGCTGTCGTTCGGGCCGACGCTCAGGACTTCGTGACGCATCAGATCGCCGACCTGGGCATGCTGGCCGCAGTGATAGGCACTGTCGAGCAGCTTGCCGAGGATGTCCTGCTCGGAGATGAAGCCGATCAGACGGTCCAGATCATCCACGACCGGCACACCGGGCAGACGGTGGTGGGTCAGGCCCTGGGCGAGTTCGAGAATGCTGGTGCGTGCCTTCACGCGATAACAGTCGCGGGACATGATGTCGCGGATGGTCGAGGGCACCTTGAGCTGAGTGGCTTTCATGGGCGGATCTCCTGCGTCACTGCTCTCCAACTCCCCGCAGAGGAGTCGTGCGATGAATGCCGACAGCCTTCGGATGGCTGTCGGCAAGGGTCAACCTCTGACTTGAGCATAGGGCATCACTGCGTGAGCTGCGCGACCCGCTGTCTTCGCGGCGATCAGTCGCCCGGGCCGCACTCCATGCAGCGCTCGACGATGGCCGGGCCCAGCTGCAGGTTGGCGTTGAGGTCACGCAGCGCGGTGCGCAGGCCTTCCTCGATCACCGGGTGATAGAAGGGCATTTCCAGCATCTGCTCGATGGTCATGCGTTGCTGATGGGACCATGCCAGCAGGTGGGCGAGGTGCTCGGCACGCGGGCCGAAGATCTCGGCGCCCAGCAGCAGGCCGGTGCCTTGCTCGCCATAGACGCGCAGCATGCCCTTGTTCATGCGCATCACGCGGGAGCGACCCTGGCCGGTGAAGTCGACTTCGCCCACCGCGTAGCAGTCGCAGGCACCGTAGCGCTGTTCGATCTCGGCGGTCGAGAGGCCGATGGTGGCCATCTGCGGATCACTGAACACGACAGCGATGGTGCTCTTGCGCTGCCCGGCACGTACGTCGGGGAAGCGACCGGCGTTGTCACCGGCGATACGCCCCTCATCGGAGGCTTCGTGCAGCAGCGGCAGGTCGTTGTTGGCGTCGCCGGCGATGAAGACATGGCTCGGCGTGTCGTCGCTCAGACGAGTCTGCAGGGTGTGACGATTGAAGATCGGCACGCCGCGCTCGTCCAGCTTCAGACCCAGCGCCTCAATATTGAGGCGATCGACATTCGGGCGACGGCCAGTGGCCGCGAGCAGATAGTCGAAACGTTCGGTCAGGCGAGCTTCGCTGCCACGCTCGATGAAGGTGATCTCGACACCGGCACCGTTCTCGTCCTCGACACGTTCGATCTTCTCGACCTTGGCGTCCGGGTCGAGATAGAACTCCTCGTTGAAGACGCGATCGGCATTGGCACGCAGCTTCTCGTCACGCAGCGGGCCGATGGCGCCGCCGACACCGAACATGCGAATGCGCACGCCGAGACGCGTGAGCGCCTGGCCCAGTTCCAACCCGATGACGCCCGGGCCGAAGACGGCGACGGATTCCGGCAGGTCGTCCCAGTCGAAGACGCTGTCGTTGATGATCAGGCGGTCTCCGGCATTCTCGAAGAAGCCCGGATAGCTGGGGCGTGAGCCGGTGGCGATCACGACACGCTCGAAGGTGACGCGGGTCTCGTTGTCGCCGATGATCAGGCTGTTGGCGGTCTCGAAACGCGCATTGCCGCGCAGCTTGTCGTGGGAGGGAATGCCTTCCACGGACTCGACCACGAAACCGACGAAGCGGTCGCGCTCACGCTTGACGCGGTCCATCACGGCGCGGCCATCCACCTTGACCTCGCCTTCGACATTGATGCCGAACGGTGCGGTGTCACGGGCGTGATGCGCGGCTTCTGCAGCACTGATCAAAAGCTTGGACGGCATGCAGCCGACACGGGCACAGGTGGTGCCGTAGGGGCCGCCTTCGATCATGACAACGGAATCGGTGTGTGCCTTGGCGGCGCGATAGGCACCCAGACCGGCACTGCCTGCGCCGATGATGGCGACTTCAACCTGGCGTTCGTTCACGTCGTACTCCTCAAGGCGCGCCAGTAGCGCACCTGACAATGGGGTCTCAGGCGCGGGCGTGGCCCGCGCGTGATGAAAAGAGAAAGTTATCGGGGCCTGTCAGCGTGTAGCGTTCAAGCGCTGGTCAGGCTGCCGAAGTAGCGGGCGACTTCATCGCTGCCGCCGACATGCTCACCGTCGATCCAGACCTGCGGCACGGTGGCTTGGCCGGTCATGGCGCGCAGGGTGCGTGAGGTCACGCCGCGGGTGCCGACTTCGATGACTTCGTAGCTGATGCGCGCTTCGTCGAGCATCTGCTTCGCACGTGCGCAGTACGGGCAGCCCGGCTTGCTGAACAGGGTAGCGAAGCTGGGGCGACCGGCGTCCGGGTCCAGATAGTCGAGCATGGTATCGGCGTCGGAGACTTCAAAGGGGTCGCCCGGCTTCTGCGGCTCGATGAACTGCTTCTCGATCACGCCGTTGCGTACCAGCATGGAATAGCGCCAGCTGCGCTTGCCGAAACCGATGTCGCTCTTGTCGACCAGCATGCCCATGCCGGCGGCGAAATCACCGTTGCCATCGGCGATCAGGCTCAGGTTCTCGGCTTCCTGATGCTCGCCCCAGGATTCCATGACGAAGGCGTCATTGACGGACAGGCAGACGATCTCGTCGACGCCGACAGCATAGAAGCGATCGGCCAGCTCGTTGTAGCGCGGCAGGTGAGTGGAGGAACAGGTCGGGGTGAAGGCCCCCGGCAGGGCGAAGACCACCACGTTGCGGCCCGAGAAGATCTCCTCGCTGGTGCGCTCGACCAGGCGGCCGTCGCGACGGATCTTGAAGCTGACGTTCGGGACCTGCTGGCCTTCGTGTGATTCGAGTTGCATGACATTGGCTCCGGTCTCGATGAGACGTATCTAAAAGGGATGGCAGGCGACTGAGGCTCGATGACGCTGTCGAGTGCATGAGAAATCAGTGCCTTGCGAAACTGGAGCCAGTCTAGGGGCAAGCCTCTCGCGGGTGAATTTGATTGCATCAAGCGAGGCGATAGCTTTTCTTGATGATGGTGCTGACAGTCAGGCGTGGGCTGGCGCATGGCCTTGTTCTCGGCAGGAACGTGCTGGCCGGCAAGCGGCTTTTTGGCGGAAATAGTTATACAGTCTTGATATTTGCCCTTATCAGCCATAAGTAGTCGATACGTCACAGCATCGTCAGGCGTCGAGTCTGGCAAGTGAGGCATTAGATGAACGCACGAGAGTACATGGCGAAGCACGGCCTGGACGGCGACAAGGACAAGGAGGAGGACAAGCCTCAGAGTCTGGAAGAACATGCCTGGGCACGTGCACGTGAGTCCGGCAGTCATCGGCCACGCACGGGGACGCCGCATGACTGGGAAGACTGGGAGCGCTACCACGAGCAGCTGGCTGCGGACTCCGAGACACTGACACAGAAGATCAATCGTCAGGCGCGTGGCGGATCAGCTGCCGCCCACGACGATGGCGCTGACCCGGACGACAAGTGATCAAGAAGGGCTGTGATCAAGAAGGATATTGATCTGCCAGCACGTACACTCATTCATGCCCCGTACTCATGACTTCCGTGGAGTCACGGTTGCCACAATCGCAAGGAGCAACTCATGGATATCATTCGCATCATTCTGGCCATCATCCTGCCGCCGCTGGGCGTTCTCATGCAGGTGGGGATCGCCAACAAGCATTTCTGGATCAACATCATCCTGACCTGCTTCGGTTTCCTGCCGGGGATCATCCACGCGGTGTGGGTCATTACCAAGTTCTGATCGCCGCTGAGCTCCCGATGCTCTGATATGGCTGCCCACCTCGGGCAACCCAGAGTTGAATTACCCAAAGCCCCCGCTGCCTTGTGTGCAGCGGGGGCTTTTCAGTGGGCGCTCACCGGGGAGGCGCCATGTGGCGTCGGTGATTCAGCGGCGGGGCCTGTCGAGGGCCCTCGGCGAATGGCTGGCGGCGGTAGTTCAACATGTAGACTTTCGCATAGCCTGATTTCAACGCTATTCAGCGAGCGCGGCGCTTGTCGCCTCTCGCTTGCCCCCGTAGGGTCAAATGGGACTGAGGGCAGCGATCAGGGCCGGTGAAGCCTGTTCGATCACATGCTCCACGATAACAACAACACGTATGGATACCCCGCATGGTCACGACTGCTGAGCCCGACGCGCCGCAGGAGACCAGCTCCTGCTTCGCGATCTTCAATGATGTGCAAAAGAGCTATGACGGCGAAACGCTGGTGGTCAAGGGCTTCAATCTTGAAGTCCAGCGCGGCGAATTCGTCACCCTGCTGGGGCCGTCCGGTTCCGGCAAGACCACCTGCCTGATGATGATGGCAGGCTTCGAAACGCCGACCCACGGCGACATCCTCCTCGACGGAACCCCCATCAATGACTTGCCACCGCACAAGCGCGGTATCGGCATGGTCTTCCAGAACTATGCGCTGTTTCCGCACATGAGCGTGGCCGAGAACCTGGCCTTCCCATTGGAAGTGCGCGGCATGAGCAAGGAGGAAATCTCGACCAAGGTAGCCAACGCGCTGGATATGGTGCGACTCGGCGAATTTGGCGATCGCCGCCCGGGGCAGCTCTCCGGTGGCCAGCAGCAACGGGTCGCCCTGGCACGTGCGCTGGTCTTCGAGCCGGAGCTGGTGCTGATGGATGAGCCGCTGGGGGCACTGGACAAGAACCTGCGCGAGGAAATGCAGTTCGAGATCAAACGCATCCACCAGCGCCTCGGCGTCACCATGCTCTACGTGACCCACGATCAGACGGAAGCGCTGACCATGTCGGATCGCATCGCGGTCTTCAATGACGGCGTCGTCCAGCAGCTGGCAACCCCCGAGGCGCTGTATGAAGCGCCGGAGAATGCCTTCGTCGCCTATTTCATCGGCGAGAACAATCGCCTCAACGGCCAGGTATCGCAGCTCGACGCTCAGGGTGAGCATTGCACGGTGACCCTCGACAGCGGCGAGCAGGTACGGGCACTCAAGGTGGCCGTCAATGAGGTCGGCGAGCGCACCCAGCTGTCACTGCGCCCGGAGCGGGTGCGCCTGCTGTCGGCGGAAGAGCCAGGGGGCGCGGGCACGCCAAGCCCTCCCGACAATGTCTTCTCCGCCGAGGTGCTCGAGGTGATCTATCTTGGCGATCATCTGCGCACGCGCGTGGCGGTGTGTGGCAGTGACGAATTCATCATCAAGACACCCAACGCCGAGGGCTATCCGTCCTTGCGACCCGGGCAGACCCTGCAGGTGGGATGGGACGCCTGCGATTGCCGGGCGCTGGATGCCTGAGGCCAGCAAAGGTCAGAACAGGCCAGTTAAGGACAGACTAGAAAAGGACAGGCGAGTAAAGACAAGGCAGCACGGGAGGTGAAGCACGCTTCCTCAGCAGAGCAAGAGCAGATTTCGCGACAAGAGTGCAGCACAACAACAAGAAATCAGGGAGATTCATCCATGTCAGTCATCAATCAGTTCACCGCGTCATTCACTACCTCGCGCCCGGGCATGCCGCTACGCAGCCTGCTGGCGGTTGCCGTGGCAGCGGCCGGCATGAGCGCCGGTGCGGCCCAGGCCGAGACGCTCAATATCGTCTCGTGGGGCGGCGCCTATACCGACAGCCAGAACAAGGCCTATCACGAGCCCTGGGAAGAGAAGAGCGGCGACACCGTCGTCAATATCGACAAGTCATCCAATGCGCTTTCCGGTCTGCGCGCACAGGTCCAGGCCGGCAACGTCACCTGGGACCTGGTCGACATGCTGCCCAGTGATGCCTTGATCGCCTGTTCGGAAGGCCTGATCGAGCCGCTGGACCCGGACACCCTGTTCGCGGCAGCGCCGGATGGCACGCCGGCCAGCGAGGACTTCATCGAGAATTCGCTCAGCGAGTGCTTCGTACCGCAGATCGTCTACTCCAACATCGTGGCCTTCAATACCGAGATGTTCCCCGAGGACAAACAGCCGGATTCCATCGATGACGTGTTCAATCTCGAGGAATTCCCCGGCAAGCGTGCGCTGCAGAAGAAGCCGATCAACAACATGGAGTGGGCGCTGGTAGCCGATGGCGTGGCCCCGGAAGATGTCTACGAGATGCTGGATTCCGAGGAAGGCATCGAACGTGCCTTCGCCAAGCTCGATACCATCAAGGACAGCGTGATCTGGTGGGAAGAGGGCGCACAGCCGCCGCAGCTGCTGGCGGACAAGGAAGTGGCCTTCGCCTCGGCCTACAACGGGCGCATCTTCGATGCCGAGGTCAACGAGAAGCAGCCATTCTCCATCGTCTGGGATGCCCAGGTCTTCGAGCTGGATGGCTGGGTGGTGCCGACCGGCAAGCTCGACAAGGTCAAGGATTACCTGATGTTCGCCACCGATACCCAGCGTCTGGCGGATCAGGCCAAGTACATCTCCTACGGTCCGGCGCGTACCTCCTCCGCGGCACTGGTCTCGACCCATGCGGACACTGGCATCGACATGAAGCCGCACATGCCGACCTATGGCCCCAACTTCGCGACCGCCATCCCCAAGGATGACGAATTCTGGGCCGACAACCTCGATGAGCTGAGCCAGCGCTTCAACGCCTGGCTGGCACGCTGATCCCTGCACTGACCCGCTGGCCCCGGTGGCGCACACCCGCCCGCCGGGGCCTTTTTGATCATGCCTGATGGCCCGTCGGCCATGCTCGATTCCGCCAGGTTGGCTTCCGTCACTGTCACGCGGAAGCCGGCTGGCGGCCCAGGCATCCTCGGATAGCCGATCAAGGAGTGCAGGATGAGCGATTCCTCCGCCCCGGCCACGTCCGGAAGCGCAGCACATGACCCCAATGGTGCCCCCGGCGCGGCGCTGACCACCGCCGATGGCGTACCGCTGAAACAGAGCCTCAATCGCGCCATCCGTCGCAGCCGCATCAAGGCGTTGCTGCTGGTGGCGCCGTTGCTGGTCTTCATCGGGCTGGCATTCGTCATGCCCATCTTCGACATGCTGTCACGCAGTGTCGACAACCCGGAAGTCTCCACCTATCTGCCGCGCACCAGCGAGGTGCTGGTCGACTGGGACGGCGAAGGGTTGCCGGAAGAGGCTGCCTACGCCGCCCTGGCGCAGGATCTGGCCGCGGGACTCAAGGAGCGCAATCTCGGCCGCGTCGCCTCGCGTCTCAACTACGAAAAGTCCGGCATGCGGTCGCTGTTCATGAAGAGCGCCCGCCGTGCCGGTCGCATGGAGGCCCCCTACAAGGCCGCGCTGATCAAGGCCGATGAGGATTGGGAGGACCCGGATATCTGGCGTCTGATCAAGCGCGAATCGTCGCCTCTCACCGCTTCCTACTATCTGGCGGCGGTGGATCGCCAGTTCTCACCGACAGGGGAGATCGTCGAGAAACCGGAGTATCTGCAGATCCACGTCTCGCTGTTCATCCGCACCTTCTGGATGAGCGCCGCGATCACCGGGCTATGTCTGTTGCTGGCCTATCCGGTGGCCTGGCTGCTGGCGACCCTGCCGGCCAGTCGCGGCAATCTGCTGATGATCCTGGTGTTGCTGCCGTTCTGGACCTCGCTGCTGGTACGAACCACCACCTGGATCGCGATCCTGCAGCAGCAGGGGGTGCTCAATGACATGCTGGTGGGTGTCGGGATACTCGCCGAGGAGGCGCGTATCCAGATGATCTACAACAAGACCGGCACCATCATCGCGATGACCCACATCCTGCTGCCGTTCATGATCCTGCCGCTGTACTCGGTGATGAAGACCATCCCGCCCAGCTACATGCATGCGGCGCGCTCGCTGGGCGCCGGGCCGATCACCGCCTTCCGGCGCGTCTACTTCCCGCAGACCCTGCCGGGTATCGGGGCGGGCTCGATTCTGGTCTTCATCCTCTCCATCGGCTACTACATCACGCCGGCACTGGTGGGCGGGCAGTCGGGCCGCTTCATCACCAACTTCATCGCCTATCACATGCAGACCTCGCTCAACTGGGGGCTGGCAGCGGCCATTGGCTCGATTCTGCTGGTCGTGGTGATCCTCTTCTATCTCGTCTACAACCGCCTGATCGGTGTGGACAAGGTCAAACTGGGGTGACAGATGGCCATACCTTCCTATGCAACTCGTGGTGAGCGGATCTGGCATTGGGTGTTCTGCGTGCTCTGCGCGCTGATCTTCCTGTTCCTGATCGGGCCGATCCTGGTGATCATTCCGCTCTCGTTCAATGCCGAACCCTACTTCACCTTCTCGGAGAAGATGCTGTCGCTGGACCCGGAGGGCTACTCGCTGCGCTGGTATCAGGAGTTCTTCACCTCGGATGAGTGGATGCGCTCGATCAAGAACAGCATCATCGTGGCGGTGTGCGCGACGGTTCTGGCCACGGTACTGGGCACGCTTGCCGCACTGGGGCTTTCCAGCCGCTTCATGCCGTTTCGCAATACCATCATGGCGATCCTGATCTCGCCGATGATCGTGCCGCTGATCATCAGCGCCGCGGCGATGTTCTTCTTCTTCTCGAAACTGGGGCTGACCCAGACCTATCTGGGCGTGATTCTGGCGCACACGGCGCTGGGCATTCCCTTCGTGGTGATCACGGTGACGGCGACGCTGTCCGGCTTCGATCACTCGCTGACACGTGCGGCACACTCGCTGGGGGCCAGTCCGAGTCGCACCTTCTTCCGCATCATCCTGCCGCTGGTGACGCCGGGGGTGGTGTCCGGTGCGTTGTTCGCCTTCATCACCTCGTTCGATGAGGTGGTGGTGGTGCTGTTCATCGCCGGGCCGGCGCAGACCACCATCCCGATCCAGATGTGGTCCGGTATCCGCGAGGAGATCAGCCCGACGATCCTGGCGGTGGCCACGCTGCTGGTGCTGGTCTCGATCCTTCTGCTGGCGACACTGGAGCTGATTCGCCGTCGCAATGAACGTCTGCGCGGCCTGACGCCGAGCTGATCTTTGTCCTCTGCCGTCTGCCCTCTGCTCTTTGCTCTCTGCCCTTGAGTGCTGAGCGCTTGATAGCGGTGAGAAACAGGAGTCGCAAGAAACACCCACGCCCCCGCAGACAGACTCTGCGGGGGCGTGGGTGTTTCAGGGCCAGGGCTTGAAAATAGGGCTTGGAGACAGGGCTTGAGAAAAAGCCTGCTTCGTCAGGCCGCGCCGAGTCGCTTGTAGAGCGTGGTGCGACTGATGCCCAGCTCCCGCGCGAGACGCGAGACGTTGCCACCCAGCGCGTCCAGCGCACTCTGCAGCTCCTCGGCGCTGGAGAGATCATGCAGTGAGGATTGGCCGCTCGATTGCGAGGGCTGGCGGGCGATTTGGCCCTCTGCTGCTGGACAGTCGCCTTCTACCGCGAGGCATTCGTTCTGTGATGCGAGACAGTCGCCCGCCAGCATCACATGGCACGGCTCCAGAGCCAGCCCATCGCACAGTGCCAGCGCCAGACGCAGCACGTTGTCCAGCTCGCGCACGTTGCCGGGCCAGTCATGCTGGGTGAGGCGATCGAGGAAGGCGGGCGTGATGCGCGGCGGCTCACGTTGCTGCTCCCGGCACAACCGTGTCAGCAGGGCACGACTCAGGCCGGCGATGTCGTGACGCTCCCTCAGTGGTGGCAGGGCGATGGTGGCACCGCACAGGCGATAGTAGAGATCCGCCCGGAAGCGCCCGGCCTTGACCAGCTCACTGAGGGGCTGATGGGTGGCGGCGACCAGTTCGAAATCGACCCGCTGCGGCTTGCCGCCGCCCAGCGGGGTGACTTCACGCTCCTGCAGCACGCGCAGCAGACGCGCCTGCACATGCAGTGGCATGTCGCCGATCTCATCCAGAAACAGGCGCCCGCCATTGGCCTCGAGCAGGCGGCCTTCGCGTCCGGCGGGGTCGGCGCCGGTAAAGGCGCCTCGCCGATAGCCGAACAGCTCTGCCTCGACCAGCTCATCAGGCAAGGCGGCGCAGTTGATGGCGACCAGCGGTTGATGGGCGCGATGACTGGCCTGATGCAGCGCCTTGACCACTTCCTCCTTGCCGACGCCGGTCTCGCCCTGCAGCAGCAGCGGCAGGCGTGCGTCCACCAGCCGTGCCAGCAGTTCGCAGACCCTGGCCCAGCCGGCATCGCCATGATGCAGGCGCGCGAGGCTCGGGTGGCACGCAGTCTCTCGAGTGGCGGTTTCGGCCGGTGTCTTGCTTTCCGGGGGCTCAGCCGGTGCGCGGGCCACGACCCGTGGCCTGGGCAGGACTGCGCGCAGGGTGTAGCCAGTGAAGCGTGGGTGCTGGGTGAGCGTCAGGCACTGCGCATCGGCGAGCTGGGCCAGCGGCGCCCAGTCCAGCTGCCAGCGTGCCAGCGGCTGGCCCAGCAGCAGGTGGATGTCATCGCGGGTGGCGCAGCTATCGCTGCCCGCTGCGCGGACTGTGCTGTTCGCTTCATGGGATGCGCTGTCAGGGTCTGACGGAAGCTCAAGATGAGACGCCAGCAACTGCAGCCCCCGGCGACTGGCAGCCGCGACCTGACCTTGCGGCGTGATGGCCAGCAGGGCCGCGCTGGGCGAATCCAGCTGCGAGCGGTTGAGATGCAGGCGTAACAGGTGATGGTCGTGCCCGTGCGCCTCGCTCAGACGGCGTTGCTCGATGTCATCCGCCAGTACGCCGAGCATGCCAAGGCTGTATTGGCGCACACGGTAGGGATCGCAGATCAGCCCCAGGCACCCCTCGCAGGCGCCGGGCGTCAGGCCGCGACTGGCACTCCAGCTGGCGGGTGCCAGCAGAGCGGCACTGGCGCTGGCCAGCCCCTTGAGACATTCGGCGTCATGCGCCTCGAGCGCGATGCGCGCCAGACGATTGGCGCGCGGTGCATTCAGGGTCTCGGCGATGGCGTTGTGGCCCAATGACTCCTCACGCCAGCGCGCGCCGGGGTGCAACAGGGCGGCGTCATGGCCCAGCAGCTGTTGATGGCCGTAGCTTGCCAGCACCACGCCGTCGCGGTCGGTCAACACCAGACACGCCTGCCAATGATCGAGCAGGTTGAGGGTATGGCCGGTGACTGCTGACGCCACCGTCGCCATCAGGCTGGCGGCCTGACGCTGACGCCAGACGAGCTCCTCCGGCGGACACCTGAGGGTTGAGGCCGGCAGCGCCGAGGGGAAAGAAGAGGGAGGAGAAGAGGGAAGGGCAGAGGAGAGAGCCGCCGCAGGCGTTGCGCAGGCGGCGCCTGGATCGAGCGCCTGATCCTCCGCGTGGCGGGCTGGATGCTTGGCCGAATGTTGGGCAGCGTGGCGCGCTGAATGCTTGGCGGCGTGGGGTAGTGGCATGCGACGTCCCTTGTGCGGCGGGCCTTTCAGGCCTCTGTTGTTATTGGTGCTTTGACCGGTGCTGTGATCGATGCTGTTTTCGGTGCTTTTATCGATCTGGGGGGAGTGTTCACGGCAATGTTCACTTGTGTGTGGTGAGTGTTCAGTTCCGAGGACTCCAGTGTTCAGATACTGTTCACCAGAGTAGCGGCAGACGGCGCGTATGACGGGCTAGACCATGGTCTGCCCCTGCCTTGGTCGCATCTGGCAAGTCACTGAATGATCGACAAAAGAGAGGAATCTGGCGACCTCCGGTGGTCGATGGAGGGTGTCTGTGGGCAAGTGTCGGCGCGCGGCTGGCACAGGGTTCGCTTGAGGATAGTCACCAGGCGGGTGTGAACACTCGGCAGTGGTTGGCCGTGTCCTTGCCCCGATGACTTTCACCAGACGAGACAGCGCCATGTCCTTGAGCCTTGAGGCGGTCACCCGCCGGGTTGGCCGCGAGACCCATATCGACAGGGTGGATCTGACCTTCGAACCCGGCTCCTTCAATGTGCTGCTGGGACGCACCCTGTCAGGAAAGACGTCGCTGATGCGCCTGATGGCGGGTCTCGATGTGCCCAGTGACGGACGCATCGTGATGAACGGCGAGGACGTGACCGGCCGTCCGGTGCGCGAGCGCAACATCTCGATGGTCTATCAGCAGTTCATCAACTACCCGAGCCTGAGCGTCTACGACAATATCGCCTCGCCTTTGAAGCTGGCGCGCATGGCGCCTGAGGAAATCCGCCGCCGCGTACACGAGATTGCCGAGATGCTGCATATCGAGCAGTTTCTTGCGCGTCAGCCAGCGGAGCTGTCCGGTGGCCAGCAGCAGCGCACGGCCATGGCGCGGGCGCTGGTCAAGGACGCCGACCTGGTGCTGTTCGATGAGCCGCTGGTCAATCTCGACTACAAGCTGCGCGAAGAACTGCGCCACGAGATGCGCAGCCTGTTCGCGACCCGCAACACCATCGCCGTCTACGCCACCACCGAGCCCGGCGAGGCACTGGCGCTCGGCGGTACCACCACGCTGATGCATGAAGGGCGGGTGTTGCAGTCCGGGCCTACCGAGGCCGTCTACCATCATCCGCTGAGTGTCGAGGCGGCGAAGCTCTACTCCGAGCCGCAGATCAATCTGTTCGAGGCCGAGGTGCGCGGGCGTGAGCTGGCGTTCTCCGGTGCGGCCAGTGCCAGCGAGCAGGGCAGCCGTTTCGTGCTGCCCGCGCCACTGGCGGGGATCGAGAGCGGGGCCTATCGCTTCGGTATCCGCCCCAGCCATCTGGGGCTGGCACCGCTGGCCGATGATGATCTGGAGTTCGCCGTCACGGTGGATATCGCCGAGATCTCCGGCTCCGAGACCTTCCTGCATGTCAGCAATGCCGATCACTCGCTGGTCCTGCATCTGGCCGGCATTCACGACTTCGCCGTGGATGATGCCATCCGCGTCTATGCCCCCGCCCACAAGCTGTTCGTCTACGCCGCCGATGGCGATGACGGTGCGGTACAGCGTGGCGATGGGGCACTGATCCGCTCGCCCGAGCGACCCACCACGACTGGCGGAGGGCTGGCCTGATGGCGGAAATACACCTCAATGACCTGGCGCACAGCTACCTGGCGGCGCCCACCGCGGACAGTGATTACGCCATCCGGCGCATGAATCATGTCTGGCAGCAGGGCGGCGCCTATGCACTGCTCGGCCCGTCGGGGTGTGGCAAGAGCACGTTGCTCAACATCATCTCCGGGTTGCTGGCCCCCTCCGAGGGCGAGGTGCGCTTCGATGATCGCGTGGTCAATCGGCTGCCGCCGGAAGAGCGCAACATCGCCCAGGTGTTCCAGTTCCCGGTGGTCTACGACACCATGTCGGTCTTCGACAATCTGGCCTTCCCGCTGCGCAATCAGCGCCAGCCGGAGCACAAGGTACAGTCCCGGGTGCGTGAGATCGCTCAGGTGCTGGAGCTGGAAGACCTGCTCACGCGACGTGCCAGCAACCTGACGGCCGATGAGAAGCAGAAGGTCTCGATGGGCCGTGGCCTGGTGCGCGATGACGTGGCCGCCATCCTGTTCGATGAACCACTGACGGTCATCGACCCCCACCTCAAGTGGAAGCTGCGCCGCAAGCTCAAGCAGATCCATGAGCAATTCAACATCACCATGGTCTACGTCACCCATGATCAGCTGGAGGCCTCGACCTTCGCCGACAAGATCGCGGTGATGTATGAAGGCCGCATCGTGCAGTTCGGCACCCCGCGCGAGCTGTTCGAGGACCCTGCTCACACCTTCGTGGGCTACTTCATCGGCTCGCCGGGGATGAATCTGGCCAGCATCACGCTGGAATCGCAGGGCGTGCGGCTCGGCACGGGGGAGGACGCCCCCCTGCTGCATCTTCCACAAGCGCTGCTGGCGACACTGGCGGAGCGCAAGGGCGAGCTGAAGCTGGGCATCCGGCCGGAGTTCGTCGAACTCGAGGCCAGCGACAGCTCATCGGCGGCGGTGGTTCCCGACACCCGCGAGCATTGGCTGAGTGGTCAGGTCACGCTGGTGCAGGACCTGGGGACCTACAAGGTGGTGGACCTCGACATCGGCGGCGGCTGCCTGTTCAAGGCGCGTATCGAGGAAGATGCGCCACTGCCGGCAGGCCGCGTGCGTCTTCGCCTGCCGGCCCGCTGGCAGCGCTTCTATCTCGATGAGCATCTGCTGGACCTGTCACAGGCCGGTGTGTCCGACAGTGGCGAGGCGGACGGCTTTGCCAGAGGGGAGAGTGGCGGCTCTGTCAGAGGGGAAAGTGGAGAGCGGCCGGGAGGGAATGCCTGATGCAACGCACACACAACAATCGTGCCTGGTGGCTGGTGCTGCCGGTAGTCATCGTGGTGGCATTCTCGGCCATCGTCCCGATGATGACGGTGGTCAACTACTCGGTGCAGGACATCTTCGATCCCTCCACGCGATTCTTCGTCGGCACCGAATGGTATCGCGAGATCCTGCGTGACGAGCGCCTGCACGACTCGCTGATCCGGCAGTTCGTCTATTCCTTCGCGGTGCTGGCCATCGAGATTCCACTGGGGATCGCAGTGGCGCTCTCGATGCCGCGCAAGGGCTTCATGGTCTCGCTGTGCATGATTCTGCTGGCCTTGCCGCTGCTGATTCCCTGGAATGTGGTCGGCACCATCTGGCAGATCATCGGTCGTGAGGACATCGGCCTCTATGGCTGGGCGCTGGGCCAGCTAGGCATCGACTACAACTACGCCTCCAATCCGGCCGACGCCTGGGTGACGGTACTGGTGATGGATGTCTGGCACTGGACGTCGCTGGTGGCGCTGCTGTGCTATTCGGGGCTGCGTGCCATTCCCGATGTCTATTACCAGGCCGCGCGCATCGACCGTGCCTCGCCCTGGGCCGTGTTCCGCTACATCCAGCTGCCCAAGCTCAAGAGCGTGCTGTTGATCGGCATCATGTTGCGCTTCATGGACAGCTTCATGATCTACACCGAACCCTTCGTGCTCACCGGTGGCGGGCCGGGTACCACCACTACCTTCCTGTCCCAGACCTTGACCCAGATGGCGATCGGCCAGTTCGATCTTGGACGTGCCGCTGCCTTCTCGCTGATCTACTTCCTCATCATCCTGCTGGTCTCGTGGCTGTTCTATACCGCCATGACCCATCAGGACAGTGACGACGCCTGAGGAGACGAGTGATGACCACACGCAAGCGTCTGGTAATGACGATCTATCTGCTGTTTCTGCTGGTGCCGATCTACTGGCTGCTGATCATGTCCTTCAAGTCGAATCAGGAGATTCTCGGCGGCCTGACCCTGTGGCCCGAGAACTTCACCTTCGACAACTATCGGGTGATCTTCACCGACCCCAGCTGGTACATGGGCTACCTCAACTCGATGAGCTACGTGGTGCTCAACATGCTCATCTCGCTGGCGGTGGCGCTGCCGGCGGCCTATGCCTTCTCGCGCTATCGCTTCCTGGGCGACAAGCATCTGTTCTTCTGGCTCTTGACCAATCGCATGGCGCCGCCGGCGGTCTTCCTGCTGCCGTTCTTTCAGCTCTATTCCTCGGTGGGACTGTTCGATACCCCGCTGGCGGTGGCGCTCGCGCACTGTCTGTTCAACGTGCCGCTGGCGGTCTGGATTCTGGAGGGCTTCATGTCCGGCGTGCCCAAGGAGATCGACGAGACGGCCTATATCGACGGCTACAGCTTCCCGCGCTTCTTCCTGACGCTGTTCATTCCGATGATTCGCCCGGGCATCGGGGTGACCGCCTTCTTCTGCTTCATGTTCTCGTGGGTGGAGCTGTTGCTGGCGCGAACCCTGACCTCGACGGAGGCGAAACCGATAGCGGCGGTCATGACGCGAACGGTCTCGGCCTCGGGCATCGACTGGGGCGTGCTGGCCGCCGCCGGTGCCTTGACGCTGATTCCCGGCATACTGGTGATCTACTTCGTGCGCAACCATGTCGCCAAGGGCTTCGCCCTGGGCCGGGTATGATCGGCACCAGGTCGAGCGCCGCTGTCATTGCCGTCAGCAAGTCTCTGCTGGCGGCTCACAAGAGGACATGATGATGGAATGGATGGCCTGGACACTGCCCACGTCACTCTTCTTTGCCGGTATCGGCATCCTGCTGCTGGGCATGACCGCCTGGCAGTTCGTGACCCCGACGTTGAGTCGTCAGGGCTTTCTGCCCATCGCGACCACGCGGGGCGACAGACTGTTCATCGGCCTGCTCTCCAGTGGCTGGCTGCATCTGCTGTGGTTGGGCTTTACCGACCAGGTGTTGTGGATCATCAGCATCGTGTGTGTCGTCTGGATGCTGGTGTTGATGAAGTGGGGATGACATGCGGGGAGAGGTGGAGAGGAGAGCGCTGACGACAGGCAGCGTCGCCCGGTGGCAACACGGAACTGGACAGCCTGAGGGGAGTCCCAAGCGGTTCTGACTGGCATCCGCCAGTGACATTCGCCGCTCTGGAATCTCGTTGCATGTCGTCATCTCGCTCACCGCATCGCTCGTCTGCAGATAGTGCCTCAAAAGGGGCCTTGAATGGCGATTCTCCCTCGCCGGGCCGCAAGAACCGCCGTCGACTCTGGACGGGCGTGACAGGGCTGAGCATTGCCTGCGTTGTCGTCCTCGGTTGGTGGGCCGGTACACCGCTCGCCACCTTGGACGCCACGACGCCTGATCAGCAGGTTGGGAATGGCGAAACGGAAGATGCAGGGCAATCAACATTGTGGCAGCAGTATCAGCTCCAGTGGCAGGCCAATCAGACCCGCCCAGCCGAGGCGCGCAAGCCACTGCCACTGCCTGACGTTTCCCGCGCCGGCTACCATCAGGGCGAGGCACTGCCGGCACTTGCGCTTGAGCCACATGATGCTGGTGAAGCGCCAGGAAAGGGCGAGGCAGAAAAGGTCACGCCAGACGAGAGCGAAAAAGGCGCGC
This sequence comes from bacterium Scap17, assembly GCA_013376735.1. Taxonomy (NCBI): domain Bacteria; species bacterium Scap17. The sequence continues at coordinate 1,442,568 of VINJ01000001.1, forward strand.
TGCGCCGATTCGATGTCACGGCCTACGGCGCGGATGGCAGTGACACCCTGAGTGATCGCCGCGCCATTCTCAAGGCGCATGCCGCCATGCGTGACTGGCAGCGCCAGGGCAGTGATGACGCCGACCGCCCCGCGCGCCGCGGCGTGCTGTATTTCCCGGCGGGGGAGTACGTGGTGTATGGGGCGGCCGAACGCGACTGGTTTCATTCCCGCCTGGTGGCACTGAAAGCCGCGGTGGCGGACTCAGAACGCCAGCAGGCGCTGCGCGAGGCACTGCTCAAGATGCAGGGTTTGAGTCTGGCAGGCAGTCACTGGACCTTGATGGGCGCGGGCAGTGATGTCACGCACCTCAGGCAGACCCGGCCGATGCTGCCGTTGCACGCCAGCTGGTACTGGAGCACTCCCTGGCTGCTCCATCTGGGCAATCTGGCCGAGGGTGGCAAGCAGGAAGCATGGCAAGCCGTCACGCCGACGAGTCACCGGCAGCCGGCGGATACGCAGGACACGATCACGCTGGCGGATGAGACGGATGAATCAGATGACGCAGCGCTCGCGCCAGGCGATGAGGTGCTGCTTGAGAGCATCGACAAGCGGCCTGAGGCAGTGGCCCGTGCCCTGGCGCCCTATCAGATGGAAAAGGACGCCAGCACCGGCGAGTCACGCTGGTTGATCGAGCGTGATGGAGTGTTCAAGCGGGCGCGCTACCGCGTGGTGGCACGTGACGGCCACCGCCTCACGCTCTCGCTGCCGGTGGTGCATGAGCGCTTTCCCGGTGAGCAGTGGCGCATCGCTCGTCTGCACCCGGCGCGGGAAGTCGGGGTGCAGGGCATCACGCTCAAGGGCAACTGGCGTGGGCACTTCAAGCATCACCGCAGCGCCGAGGATGACAGCGGCTTCGGCCTTCTGGACCTGGATGGCATCACGGATGGCTGGGTGCGTGACGTACGGCTCGACAGTTTCAATCAGGGGGTGAAGGTGCGCCACAGCTCACAGCTGACACTCGAAGACGTTACGATGACCGGCAAGCCCGGGCATATCGCGATGACGATCAGTGACAGCAATCAGGTACTGGCTCGCCAGGTAGTCGACCAAAGTCATGCCTGGCATGCACCGGGAGTGGCCCGCTACGCGACCCATAACGTCTACCTTGAACTGGAGCACGCCGGTGACAGTGGTATCGAACTGCATGGTCAGCAATCGCGCGACAACGTGTTCGATCAAAAGCGCGGTGGTCATGTGCGCGACCGTTGGGGCGCCAGTGTCGGCCATCAGCCCAATCATCTGCGCGGGCTGGTGCTGTGGAATCCGGTCAATACCGGCAAGCCACATGCTGCCTGGCCCTTCATGCGCGCCGATTCTCATTTCGGCAAGGTGATCATGCCGACGGTCGTCGGGGCGACCGGGCATGCGCTGGGCATCGCCAATCGTCATGACTATGCCCGGGTGATGAATGCCAAGGGCGTGACCGAGTATGACCCCTTGCCGCCGATGGATGCCTTGCAGGCACGCGTCGAGTCACCGGGCGAGGCCGTGAAGCCTGCCTCGCTCTACCGCGCCCAACGCGAGCTGTTGCATGAGACGCAAGAGTGATAGCCAGCCGCTCGGCCCATCGAGCAGCAGGGCCGCAGTGCAACGAGGACAACAGAGCAGCAGCCAACGACAGCAGATTGGAACGGCAGGAGGACGAGCAGCACCGAGAGCAAGCAAGGCGGCGAATCGCGCCGCGCGACACGTGATTGACGGAAGTGGTTGTTGGAAGACGCGACACAACAATAACGCCAATGAAGGGACATCCCATGAGTCAGCACATCATTCGACCCGCACGCCTGCGTTACGCCATCGCCTTCGCCACGGCGGCGGGGCTCGCCGGCCTCTCCAGCCAGGCCACGGCCGATCAGTATCAGGATGCGGCAAGGAAGTGGATCGATCAGGAGTTCTCACCCTCCACGCTGAGCAAGGACGAGCAGATGTCCGAACTCGAGTGGTTCATCAAGGCCGCTGAACCGCTGCGCGGCATGGAAATCAAGGTGGCCTCGGAAACCCTGACCACCCATGAATATGAGTCAAAGGTGCTGGCCAAGGCCTTCAGCGAGATCACCGGCATCAAGCTGACCCACGACTTGATTCAGGAAGGCGACGTCATCGAGAAACTGCAGACCCAGATGCAATCCGGGCGTAATATCTACGATGGCTACGTCAATGATTCCGACTTGATCGGCACGCACTTCCGCTATGGCAAGGTCGTGCCGATCAGCGACATGATGGAAGGCGACGGCAAGGCCTTCACCTCGCCGACGCTGGATCTGGACGACTTCATCGGGCTGGATTTCACCACCGGCCCGGATGACAAGCTCTATCAGCTGCCGGACCAGCAGTTCGCCAACCTTTACTGGTTCCGTGCCGACTGGTTCGAGCGCGAAGACCTGAAGAAGCAGTTCAAGGACAAGTACGGCTACGAGCTGGGGGTGCCGGTCAACTGGTCGGCCTATGAGGACATCGCCGATTTCTTCACCAATGACGTCAAGGAAATCGACGGTGAGCGCGTCTACGGCCACATGGATTACGGCAAGAAGGACCCGTCACTCGGCTGGCGCTTCACCGATGCCTGGTTCTCCATGGCGGGTGCCGGCGACAAGGGCCTGCCCAATGGCCTGCCGGTGGACGAGTGGGGCATTCGTGTCGAGGAATGTCAGCCGGTGGGCTCCTCGGTGACACGTGGCGGCGCGGCCAACGGCCCGGCGGCCGTCTATGCCACCACCAAGTATGTCGACTGGCTGGGCAAGTACGCACCGCCGGAAGCCCAGGGCATGACCTTCTCCGAGTCCGGTCCGGTGCCGTCCCAGGGCAACATCGCCCAGCAGATCTTCTGGTACACCGCCTTTACCGCCGACATGACGCGGGATGGCCTGCCGGTGGTCAACGACGATGGCACCCCGAAGTGGCGCATGGCGCCGTCGCCGCATGGCCCGTACTGGGAAGAGGGCATGAAGCTTGGCTATCAGGACGTGGGCGCCTGGACCTTCTTCGATTCCACGCCGGAGAAGAATCGTCACGCGGCCTGGCTGTACGCGCAGTTCGTCACTGCCAAGACCGTCTCGCTCAAGAAGACCCTGGAAGGGCTGACGCCGATCCGCGAGTCGGATATCCAGTCCCAGGCGATGACCGATGCCGCGCCGAAGCTGGGCGGTCTGGTCGAGTTCTATCGCAGCCCGGCGCGAGTGCAGTGGTCGCCGACCGGGACCAACGTGCCGGACTATCCCAAGCTTGCTCAGCTGTGGTGGCAGTACATCTCCCAGGCCGCCAGTGGCGAAGCCACGCCACAGGAAGCCCTCGATGGCCTGGCCAAGGCACAGGACCGCATTCTCGAGCGTCTCGAGCGCGCCAAGGTGATGGACAACTGTGGTCCGAAGCTCAACGAGGAGCGTGATGCGGAGTACTGGTTCGCCCAGCCGGGTGCGCCGAAGGCCAAGCTGGACAACGAGAAGCCCAAGGGCGAGACCATCGCCTACGACGAGCTGCTCAAGAGCTGGAAGGAGTAAACGCGACTGGCGCGACACTGCGCCTTCGAGCAGTCTCGTGAAAGACAGCAGCAACGACAACGCCCCTGCCGGTTTCCCGGCAGGGGCGTTCTTGTGCCAGAGCGATCAGCGACAGCGTTTCATCACTGCCTCATGGCTGGCTTGCCGTTACGGCCTTCCATTACCGCTCTCAGTCACGGCCCTCAATCGCCGCTCTCAATCACGGTAGAGATCGATGCTCGGGCAGGAGCAGATCAACTGACGATCGCCGTGCACGTTGTCGACCCGGTTGACCGCCGGCCACTGCTTGGCGGCCTTGACGTGCTCGCTGGGGAAGGCGCCGATCTCGCGGGAGTAGCTGCGCGTCCACTCGGCGTCCATCAGGTCGGCCTGGGTGTGCGGCGCGTGCACCAGCGGGTTGTCTTCCAGTGTCCACTCGCCTTGCTCGACACGGGCGATCTCGGCGCGGATCGCGATCAGCGCCTCACAGAAACGGTCGATCTCGTAGAGCGACTCGGACTCGGTGGGCTCGACCATCAGGGTGCCCGCCACCGGGAACGACATGGTCGGCGCGTGGAAGCCGTAGTCGATCAGACGCTTGGCGATGTCCTCCTCGCTGATGCCGGAAGCGGCCTTCAGCGGGCGGATATCGATGATGCACTCATGCGCCACGGTGCCGTTCTTGCCGCGGTAGAGCACCGGATAGTGCCCATCGAGACGCGTGGCGATGTAGTTGGCGTTGAGGATCGCAAGCTCGGTGGCTTCACGCAGCCCCTGCGCGCCCATCATCTTGATGTAGGCCCATGAGATCGGCAGGATCGCCGCGGAACCGAAGGCGGCGGCCGAGACGGCGGTGCACTCCGGTTTCACGCCTTCCAGCGGGGTGACCACGTGGTTGGAGACGAACGGCGCCAGGTGGGCCTTGATGCCGATCGGGCCCATGCCCGGGCCACCGCCACCGTGGGGAATGCAGAAGGTCTTGTGCAGGTTGAGGTGCGAGACATCGCCGCCGAAGTCCCCCGGGCGGCAGATGCCGACCTGGGCGTTCATGTTGGCACCGTCGATGTAGACCTGGCCGCCGTGGTCGTGAACGACCTGACAGGCTTCGCGCACGGTTTCCTCGAACACGCCGTGGGTGGACGGGTAGGTGATCATGATCGCGGACAGCTTGTCGCTGTGCTGCTCGGCCTTGGCACGCAGGTCTTTGATGTCGATGTTGCCGTTGGCGTCACACTCGACCACCACCACCTTCATCGCGGCCATTGCGGCCGAAGCCGGGTTGGTGCCGTGAGCGGAGCTTGGGATCAGGCAGATATCGCGTGCGCCTTCGCCGATGGAGGCCTGGTAGCGACGGATCGCGACCAGCCCAGCGTATTCCCCCTGCGCGCCGGAATTCGGCTGCATGGAAATGGCGTCGTAGCCGGTGATCTCGACCAGGAAGGCCGACAGCTCATCGATCATCTGCTTGTAACCGACCACCTGATCCGACGGTGCGAAGGGGTGGACGTTGGCGAATTCGGGCCAGGTGACCGGGATCATCTCGGTGGTGGCGTTCAGCTTCATGGTGCAGCTGCCCAGCGGGATCATCGCGTGGGTCAGCGACAGGTCCTTGTTCTCCAGACGCTTCAGATAGCGCAGCATCTCGGTTTCCGAGTGGTAGCGGCTGAAGGTCGGGTGAGTCAGGAAGTCGCTGTCACGCTGGCAGGCCGCCGGAATCGCGCTTGCGCCCTTGGCCAGCAGGTCCTGGTCCAGCGCGGCGACGGACAGGCCGTGCTCTTCGCCGAGCAGCACGTCGAACAGCACGCCGACGTCAGCGGCGGTGGTGGTCTCGTCGAGGTTGATGGTGATGCGGCCGTCGCCATGGTGGCGCAGGTTGATCTCGTGGGTCAGTTCGCGACCGTGGATCTTGCCCTCATCCACGCCGGTCACGGTGATGGCGTCAAACCAGCTGTCGTGGGCCAGTGCCATGCCGCAACGGCTGACGCCCTCGGCGAGAATGCTGGTCAGGCGATGCACGCGGGTAGCGATGCGCTTGAGGCCCTCGGCACCGTGATAGACGGCGTAGAAGCCGGCGATGTTGGCCAGCAGCGCCTGGGCGGTACAGATGTTGGAAGTCGCCTTCTCGCGGCGGATGTGCTGCTCGCGAGTCTGCATCGCCATGCGCAGTGCCGGGTTGCCGCGTGAGTCCTTGGAGACGCCGATGATACGGCCCGGGATGGAGCGCTTGAGCTTGTCGGTGGTGGCGAAGAAGGCCGCGTGCGGGCCGCCGAAGCCCATCGGCACGCCGAAACGCTGGGAGGTACCGACGACGATATCGGCACCGAGGCTGCCCGGCGACTTGAGCAGCACCAGGCTCAGCAGGTCGGCGGCCACCACGGTCATCGCGCCATTGGCGCGCGCGGCGTCCAGCAGCGGCGCGAGGTCTCGCACCTGGCCGGTGTTGCCCGGGTACTGGAAGAGGGCGCCGAAGATGTCGTGCTCGCCGACGTTCTCTGCGGCATCGATGACCAGCTCGAAGCCGAAGTAGTCGGCGCGGGTGCGCATGACGTCCAGGGTCTGCGGCAGGACATCATCGGCGATGAAGAAGCGCTTGCTCTTGCTCTTCTTGTTGCCGCGCTGACACAGCGCCATGGCCTCTGCAGCGGCGGTGGCTTCGTCCAGCAGGCTGGCGTTGGCCAGCTCCATGCCGGTCAGGTCCATCACTGCCTGCTGGAAGTTGAGCAGTCCTTCGAGACGGCCCTGGGCAATTTCCGGCTGATACGGCGTGTAGGCGGTGTACCAGCCCGGATTTTCCAGCACGTTGCGCTGGATGACTGCCGGCAGGTGGGTGTTGTGGTAACCCTGGCCGATATAGGTCTTGAACACCTTGTTCTGACGCGCGAGGCGCTTCAGGTAGTCCAGTGCTTCGGATTCCGTGCGTGGCCCTTCGAGATCCAGCTCACGGCCCAGACGAATGGCGGTGGGCACCGTGCGGTCGATGAGCGTGGCGATGCTCTCTTCGCCCAGCGTCGCCAACATGCGCGTCACATTGGCATCGGTCGGCCCATTGTGGCGGGAGATGAAATCGTCGTGTCCGGCCAACTGGGCCAGGGTAAGCGTCTCGTGAGCCATGCAAGAAATCCTGTGCTGCAACGGGGACTGCAGAGGGCAGTCCGCGGGAGGAACATCACCGTGCCAGCGAGGAGGCTGCGGGCAGGGCGTCGGGAATCATGGGGGCATCGACATCACTGCCGAGCATGCTGCAGTTGCTTCACTCCCCGCGCGACCTGCAAGGGCGGTCGTGTCAGGGGTGTCGTGCCATCGAAACGGGGTGGCGCAATCACGAAGGTGGCTGTGCGCGAGTGTGACTTATGCGAGCACGGATACGCGCTGAAACCTCCTGCCCTGAGTGACTGCGGCCTGGACAGGAGGTTGACGGCGATCAGGCTTCGCTTTCGACCAGCTGAGAATAGGCATCAGCGTCGAGCAGCTTTTCGAGTTCGGCGCTGTCAGCGACCTTCATCTTCAGAATCCAGGCATCGTCATAGGGGCTCTCGTTGACGGATTCCGGCGCGTCTTCGAGGCTCTCGTTGACGGCGATGACTTCACCGGCCAGCGGTGCGTACAGATCGGAGGCCGCCTTGACGGACTCGATGACCCCGAACTCTTCTTCCAGTGCCAGCTCACGGCCGACTTCCGGCAGTTCGACGAAGACGACATCGCCAAGCGCCTCCTGGGCGTGGTCGGTGATCCCGATGGTCACGGTGCCATCGCCGTTGTCCTGAACCCACTCGTGACTCTCGGTGTACTTCAGCGTGGCGGGAATATTGCTCATGAGTGTTTTCCTATGTGAAAAGATTTTCTGATTCAGGGAATCGGTACGTCATTATGCCCCAAGGTCCCAGCGTGTGGCAGTGGCAGACTGCCGCGTGATGCTACGACTTTGGGCGTGTGCTGCTGACGGCCGTCCCTCTATCGTGGTCTGTCACTCCTCGGGCGTCCAGTGTCTTGCGTGGTTCACTCATGAAGCCCGCCATCATGGGCCTGCCTGGCCCATTGCTATGCATCGTTGGCCGGGCCGCCCGGCGCCTTGTTAGTGCGCCGTGACACCTCGTGAGAGGTTGAGTACCTCGCAGCAGTGCGGGAGATGGGTCGCGCCAGTGGGCGAGGATGTCCGGGTCACTGTTGCGAGGCGCTCAAACTCGCGTTATGGTGCCGGCAGTTTCTTATCGGAAACTTGTTTCCATGTTGTGTCGTGAAGACTCGGCTGTCAATGCCTGATGCGTTCAAGCAAAGCGAACCTGATGAGAGCGCTGGAGACGCTGAACGAGGTTCACCTGAGCGTGACCGCGCCGGGCATGCGGCTCTGCATCTAGCTCGTCATTCGGTTCGGTTTGTTGTGAGACCTTTTTCGACAGTCTCGAGATCACCGGGCGAAGGATCTGCTGCCAGAAGACACGATGAGGCGATGAAACATGCGAGTTGGCGCAGTCTCATCGTACTTTTTACGCAATGATTGCCTCACCTGCCAGCGTAAAGCCCTGTTAGGCTAGTGAAGTGAGATAGCTTCCGCTAATGTGGGCTGTCCCAACGGTGAAAATGCCGTGGGAGGCTCGTCGCGGGTCGATCACCCACCTGGGGATGGCACCGCCACGAGTCACTGCGCATCGTGTGATAACAACAATTCAGCGGAGGAAATCTGCGTGGAAATGATCAGTTCCGTCTTTAGTGCCATCAATGGCGTCGTCTGGGGTCCATTGATGCTGATCCTGCTGCTCGGGGTCGGCTTCTATCTTCAGGCAGGCCTAAAGGGCATGCCGATCCGCAAGTTGGGTACCGGCTTCAAGCTGTTGTGGAATGGTCGTGCGCCGGGCAAGGATGGCGACGGCGAGATTTCTCCTTTCAATGCCCTGATGACGTCGCTGTCGGCGACCATCGGTACCGGCAACATCGCGGGCGTGGCAACCGCCATCGCGCTGGGTGGCCCGGGGGCGATCTTCTGGATGTGGATCACCGCGCTGGTCGGCATGGCGACCAAGTACGCCGAGGCCGTGTGTGCAGTGCGTTATCGTGAAGTCGATGACACCGGCAACCATGTCGGTGGCCCGATGTACTACATCCGCAACGGTCTGGGTGCCAAGTGGGGCTGGCTGGGCGGTGCCTTCGCCTTCTTCGGTTGCTTCGCGGCCTTCGGTATCGGCAACACCGTGCAGTCCAACTCGGTCGCGGATGCGCTGGAAACATCCTTCGCCATTCCGCACTGGGTCTCCGGTGTGGTGATGATGGTGCTGGCTGGCGCCGTGATTCTCGGTGGCATCAAGCGCATCTCCAGCGTGGCCGGCAAGCTGGTGCCGTTCATGGCCATCGCCTACTTCCTGGCCGGCATCATCATCCTGGTGATCAACGCCGACCAGATCGGTCATGCCTTCGGCCTCATCTTCACCTATGCCTTCAATCCGGTCGCGGCTACCGGCGGCTTTGCCGGGGCAGCAGTGATGGCCGCCATCCGCTTCGGTGTGGCGCGCGGTATCTTCTCCAATGAAGCGGGTCTGGGCAGTGCGCCCATCGCCCACGCGGCGGCGCAGACCAAGAACCCGGTACGCCAGGGTCTGGTCGCGATGCTGGGGACCTTCATCGACACCATCATCATCTGCACCATCACGGCGCTGGCGATCATCACCTCTGGCCTGTGGTCTTCCGGGGAGACCGGCGCGGCCCTGACCTCGATGTCCTTCGATCAGGCGCTGCCGGGTGTGGGCAACCACCTGGTGGCCATCGCGCTGGCGGTCTTCGCCTTCACCACCATCCTTGGCTGGTCCTTCTATGGTGAGAAGTGCTTCCAGTACCTGTTCGGTACGCGTGCCATCATGCTGTATCGCATCGTGTTCGTGATCGCGATTCCGTTGGGTGCGATGGCCAAGCTCGACCTGATCTGGCTGATGGCGGACACCTTCAATGCGTTGATGGCGATCCCGAACCTGATCGGTCTGGCGCTGCTGTCGCCGGTGGTCTTCAAGCTGACGCGTGATTATTTTGATGGCTAGGAAGTGCTGGCTGGCGAAGATCGCTGAACGACGCTGATGACTCGCCTGGCCCTACCGTGCCACTGACTGCCTTGTGCATCGCCCGGGCCACCTGATCTGGGCGGTGCAGGCGCAGGGCGCCCTGTTCAAGTCGACGGTGCTCTTGTGAGCAGTGTCCATGACAACAAGCCTCCAGAGAGCGTGTGCCGTTCGTGTGCCATCTCTGAGAGTCATCGCAAGCCAACCAGGAGAATGACGATGTCCGATTCCGCCGCAGTGACGGGTCTCAAGCAGACCGCCCTTCATGACCTGCATGTCGAGCAGGGGGCCAGGATGGTCGAGTTCGCCGGCTATTCCATGCCCGTGCAGTACCCGCTTGGCGTCAAGAAGGAGCATGAACACACGCGCGCCAAGGCAGGGCTGTTCGATGTCTCGCACATGGGGCAGTTGATCCTGCGGGGCGAGAATGTGCAGGCGGCGCTGGAGGCATTGGTGCCGACGGATATCATCGACCTGCCGGTGGGCATGCAGCGCTATGGCCTGCTGACCTCCGACACCGGCGGTATCCTGGACGACCTGATGATCGTCAATGGCGGTGAACACCTCTACGTGGTGGTGAACGCTGCCTGCAAGGATCAGGACATCGCACATCTGCGGGTAGGACTGCCGATGGATATCGAGCTTGAGGTGCTGGAAGATCGGGCGCTGCTCGCACTGCAGGGGCCGATGGCTCATGCGGTGATGCAGCGTCTGTCGCCCGAGGCCTGCGAGCTGACCTTCATGCATCATGCCCATGTCACCATCGAGGGTATCGAGTGTTGGGTCAGTCGCAGTGGCTACACCGGCGAGGATGGCTTCGAGATCTCCGTGCCCGATGCCGACGCAGTGCGCTTCGCGCGGCTGTTGCTGGCGATGGAAGAGGTGGAGTTCATCGGGCTTGGCGCGCGGGATTCACTGCGTCTCGAGGCGGGGCTGTGCCTGTACGGTCACGATCTCGATACCACCACCTCACCGGTGGAAGGCAGCCTGATCTGGGCGTTGGGCAAGGTGCGTCGTCAGGGTGGCGAGCGTGAAGGCGGCTTCCCGGGGGCCGATGTCATCCTGACCCAGATCGCCAACAAGGATCACACCCGCAAGCGGGTAGGGCTGGTCGCGCACGGGCGTGCGCCTATCCGCGAAGGGGCTGAGCTCTATGATGCCCAGGACAATCGTATCGGTGTGGTGACCTCCGGCAGCTTCGGGCCGACCTATGGCAAGCCGGTGGCGATGGGCTATGTGAGCATCGCTCACAGCGCACTCGAGACCGAAGTGTTTGCCGATGTGCGTGGCAAGCGCCTGCCGATGACGGTGACGAAGATGCCGTTCGTCGAGCAGCGCTACTATCGGGGTTGAGCACGCCGTGGCCAGATGAGACACAGTCAGCGGAATTGCCAACGAGGCGTGACGATCACCCGCTGCTGGACGCACTTTGACCAGACATGAAAAAGGGACTGCCCAGGCAGTCCCTTTTTCATGTCTGGCAGACGGGCATGTGGGAGGGGGCGATGCCCCGCGCCGTGCGCGAACGCCAGACGCAGAAAAGCCCGCCGAAGCGGGCTTTTCTGTCGGAGGAGGGGTTAGCCTCTTCCAGCCAGATCATGATCAGTCAACGATCTTGATGTTGGCGGCCTGGAGGCCTTTCTTGCCCTGGGTGACGTCGAAGGAAACCTTCTGACCGTCTTGCAGAGACTTGAAGCCTTCAGCCTGGATTTCGGAGAAGTGTGCGAACAGGTCGTCACCGTTGTCGTCCGGAGAAATGAAGCCGAAACCTTTGGTGTCGTTGAACCACTTGACTGTGCCAGTTGCCATGATCGTAATTCCTTACTGATGATATTGCCGGGAGTTACCCGATAAACGTGGGTAAAACAAGGAGGATATACACCAGGTACCGAAGTGCTTCGATCACGACTGACGATATTCGACTTGCTAACCAACGAGAGCAATACTGCGCTGCTCGGGCGGCAAGGTCAAATGAAATATCAAAAACTTATCCTTTTGCCTAATGATCGTGTGCAGAATTCGCCCGCAAATCCGTGCCAATAGTGCTGAGAATTTCGCCACATCAAGGGCGGGGAGCTCGCTTGTTTTTTTATCCCGTTATCTTGGTATGAGCGATGACGCCTGTAGGAAAAAGACCATGGTGCGGCTTTGCCTGTGCAGGAGCTTGAATGGCGCAAAGCCCCGTACGACGGGCGATAGACACAAAAAAGCCGGCAGCGATGGCAGCGCTGCCGGCGGATGGCGTCGAAGCCATCAAGGCTCTCGGAGAGAGGATGTGATGCGCCCATCACATCATGAGAGATTTTCCTCAAAAGGGTCGGCAAAAATCCGTGGGATGCCGGGGCCGTGATTCGTCACCCTCGAGCGCAATTGTTTCGTGAGTCAAAAGTGGCTCGAAGGCCAAAGGCGGCGCGAGGGTGGCCAGTGGTCGGAGGCAGAAAGTGCCTCAGGCATCCAGCTGCATTTCCGGCACGTGTTCCGGGACGACCAGCTTGCCTGCGGTCAGACGCTTGATTTCCTCGACGCTCACGCCTGGCGCGCGCTCCAGCAGGTGGAAGGCACCTTCCTTGATCTCGAGGAAGGCGAGGTCTGTCAGCACGCGACGGATGCAGCCGGCGCCGGTCAGCGGCAGTTCGCACTGGCTGAGCAGCTTGGATTCGCCGTGCTTGGAGGCGTGGGTCATGGTGCAGATGATGTTCTCGGCACCGGCGACCAGGTCCATGGCGCCGCCCATGCCCTTGACCAGCTTGCCCGGAATCATCCAGCTGGCGATATTGCCGTTCACGTCCACCTCGAAGGCGCCGAGCACCGTGAGGTCGACGTGGCCGCCACGGATCATGGCGAACGATTCGGCCGAATCGAAGATGGCAGCGCCATCGATGGTCGTCACGGTTTCCTTGCCGGCATTGATCATGTCGGCGTCGACTTCGTCTTCATAGGGGTAGCGGCCCATGCCGAGCAGGCCATTTTCGGACTGCAGCATCACCTCGATACCGTCGGGGATATAGTTGGCCACCAGTGTCGGGATGCCGATCCCCAGATTGACGTAGGAGCCGTCTTGGATTTCCTGAGCCACTCGCTGGGCCATCTGTTCGCGTGTCAAAGCCATGATTGTTTCCTTGTCTTGGGTGCCATCAGCCATGAGGCACTGTGCCTTGTCGTGAAGGCGGTCGAGAAAGTTCGCCGACGGGCCTGTCGCCCTGATGACAGCGATTCATGCCGGCGGAGCCCTGGGCTCAACGCGAGCGGACGGTGCGTTTCTCGATGCGCTTCTCGAAGTTGCCCTTGATGACGCGATCCACATAGATGCCGGGCGTGTGGATGTCGGCGGGGTCCAGTTCACCCGGCTCGACCAGCTCTTCGACTTCTACCACGGTGATCTTTCCGGCGGTGGCGGCCAGCGGGTTGAAGTTGCGCGCGGTGTGGCGGTAGACGACGTTGCCATAGCGGTCTGCCTTCCAGGCCTTGACGATGGCGAAGTCGCCCTTGATGGACTCTTCCAGAATGTAATGGCGGCCATCGAACTCGCGCACTTCCTTGCCTTCGCCGATCGGTGTGCCGTAACCGGTGGCGGTGAAGAAGGCGGGGATACCGGCGCCGGCAGCACGCATCTTCTCGGCCAGCGTGCCCTGGGGAGTGAGGATCACTTCCAGGTCACCGTCGAGCAGCTGCTTCTCGAACAGTGCGTTCTCGCCGACGTAGGAGGCGATCATTGTCTTGATCTGACGGTCTTCCAGCAGGACGCCGAGCCCGAAGCCATCGACGCCGCAGTTGTTGGAAACCACGGTGAGGTTCTTGGCGCCGAGGCGCTTGATCTCAGCAATAAGGTTCTCCGGGATACCACACAGGCCGAAGCCACCGGCGATTACCGTCATGCCATCTTCGAGGCCTGCCATGGCCTCCGCGTAGCTGGTCACCACCTTGTTGAATCCTGCCATGCGAATCTCCTTGAGTATCCAAGCTGTTGTCGTCGGGATGTCTTCATCATTGCCGACAATCCTGAGTCTGTATATATTTAATAAGTTTGTTTTTTCTATCCATTGATCAGTTTTTGATAATAATTGATTCGCGACTTATCGAGCCTGCTCGCGAGGAAAAAGCCTGCCAGACCCCATGCTGGCGGGGCTGATGCGGTAGCGGGGCGGAACGGCCTGAACTGTGCGCTCAGCCAGGTGAGAGCTTCGTGGCTGTCATCTATGACCAATGGCCTAGATGCCCTGCGAGCGCCTGCTCTGCGAGCGACAGCCAACGAACTGCGCCACATCACTTCTTGTGACATCTCTTGAAACAACCCCGGGACAGGACACGACATGACTCTCAAACAGCTGAAGGCCTTCGTGGCCGTGGCGCGCACGTTGTCCTTCGCCGAGGCGGGCACGCTGGTACATCTCTCGCAGCCGGCCCTGTCGTTGGCGGTGAAGAATCTGGAGGAGTCGCTGGGGGGGCGCCTGTTTCAGCGCTCGACCCGACAGGTCAGCCTGACGCCGGAAGGGCGCGCCTTCTTCCCGCTGGCCAGGCGTCTGCTGTCGGACTGGGAACATGCCGAGGATGAGATGCGCCAGCGCTTCAGCCTCGGGCGCGGCCGCGTGGCCCTGGCCGCGATGCCGACCTTCGCCGGCAATCTGCTGCCCGGGGTGCTGGCCGATTTTCGCCGCCAATATCCGGAGATCACCATCGAAGTGAATGACGTCATCGCCGAAGAGGTGGTCGAGCGGGTCACCGATGGTCGCGTCGAGCTGGGGATCTGCTTCGACCCCGGCGTACGCCAGGACCTGGTGTTCGAGCTGCTGTTCGAAGACCGCTATGTGGCGATCATTCCCCCCGGCCACGCCTTGCTGGCAGAGGCGCCGACCTCCATCGAGTGGTCACGGCTGCTCAAGGAAGACTTCATCACGCTGCAGCGGCCCTCGGGGGTGCGTCGCATGCTCGAGAAACGTCTTGAGGATGCGGGCATGGCGCTGCATGTCGCCTTCGAGACCCACCAGCTGGTCACCTGCGGGCGCATGGTGGCGGAGGGTCTGGGTGTCAGTGCGGTACCGGCGATGAGCGCGGCGCAGATGAGCGCGCTGGGCTGTCAGTGCCTGCCGCTGACAGGCCCCGAGGTTCAGCAGCGGGTCGGCGTGATCCGTCGCGGCCGTCATGAACTGTCGGTGGCGGTACAGGCGATGCTGGAGACCCTGCGCGCGCGTTACCCAGCGGCGGATTGAGTCCGGGGCGCAGTGACACAGGGAGCGACAACAAAGAAGGCGTTAGCGCAGGAAGAGGGCAGCAAGAAGGCAAGAGGAGAGCGAGAAGAGAGAAAGCAGAATGCACAAGAAAGCCGACCTCACCGGGAGGGCGTCAGCAGCTGGCGATAGGTCAGGCTGATGCGCAGCCCGTCGAGCTTGCGCGGCGGCAGCGCATGATGGAGGCGATCCTGACAGCCACGGCCCATCACCAGCAGCGAGCCATGTGGCAGCCACAGATTGAACGCCGGCGTGTCGGCATAGGGACTGCGCGGATGGCCCTTGAAGCGCAGGGGGCGTTCTCGTCCCAATGAAATGGCGAGCACGATCGGGCGAGTGCCCAGCTCCGGCTCGTTGTCGCTGTGCCAGCCCATGCGGTCGGCGCCGTCGGCGTAGCGATTGGCCAGCAGGCTGTTGAAATGCTCCGGGATCACGGACTCGCTGCGCCCCAGATCATCGCGTTGCGGGCTGAGCTCATGGTTGATGGCATGACGTGAAAGCTCGCCCAGTTGCCAGGCGGTCATGTGCCAAGGATTGGGTTCGAACAGGCTGCCGGAGTAGCGATAGCGGGCGCCGACATCGCCCATCCACACCTGGCGGCGTGGAATCGGGTGTGTCTTGCCATGCACGCTCAGGCTGGGGCGCTGCCAGTCGAGATCGCCCTCCAGCGTGACGAGGGCCTGATCGGCCTGCAGCGGCGTCAGGGCGCGCGGCTTGAGATAGAGCGGGTGCAGAGGGTGGCGGTACCAGCCGTGCGCGAGGGCAAGCCAGTCCTCGGGCAGCTCGCGCGGGCGAGCTGCCAGGGCCGAGCCATCCGCCGCCGTCTGGTGCGCAGCTCCATCAGCCGCGGACGTGGAATCAGAGGTCGAGAGGGCGGCGAAGAGATCATCGCCAGCAGAAGGAGTCGTCATGCGGCGAGAGTGCCAGAGCCGCGTCAGGTTGGGCAAGTGGCTCTCGATTCGCGCCGACCCGGGGCTGACGCGAGCCTCACAAGCGTCAGGTCGTCAGCAATGTCTCGAAGGTCAGGATGGCCACCTCGGCAAGGCCCAGCCCCAGCAGCGCGCCGGCCAGCACATCACTGACGTAATGCAGACCGAGGATCACTCGGGAAAGCGCGATCAGCAGTGCCAGTGGCGTGACGAGAATGGCAATCTCCGGCAGCTGCTGAGCGGTCAGGCTGGCGAAGAGGGCAGCATGCAGGGTGTGACCGCTGGGAAAGCTGTAGCGATCCAGCGGTGGCATGGTGCAGTTGATGGTATTGAAGGTGATGAACGGGCGTTCCCGACATAGTCGCGTCTTGAGTGCGCGGTAGAGCAGTGCCCCGGCGCCGGCCGCCAGGCCGAATTCCAGAAACAGCCAGCCGCCCATGGCATGGTGCAGCGGCAGGCTCAGCGTCAGCAGCGCCCACGCCGGCCAGTCGCCCAGCCGCGAGACGATACGAAACAGGGTGAGTATCGGCCGGAACAGCGCCAGGCGCGCGACCTGGCGGCACAGGCGCCACTCCAGAAGGTCCAGTCGCTCAAAGACGGGAAGGCTGCGATCGTGCATCGGGCTTCTCCTCGGCGTGACGCAGGCAGGTCAGAAAGCCCTCGGCGATGCGGCTCCAGCCCAATGGTTCGACGCGCACGCGGGCGGCACGTCCCAGTCTGGCGATGCGGGCCGGCCGCTGGCAGGCCTCCACCGCCTGTTCGATGAAGCGCTCCGGCTGGCTGCAGGGCGCCAGCAGGCCCTGGTGATCGTCGCGGATCACCTCGGCGGCCGCCGCGTAATCGAAGGCGATCACGGCCAGTCCGCTGGCCATGGCTTCCAGCACCACGTTGCCGAAGGTCTCCGACAGTGACGGGAAGACGAACAGGTCGGCGCTGGCGTAATGGGCGGCCAGCGCCTCGCCGGTCTGGAAGCCGGCGAAGATCGCCTCGGGCAGGCGCTGTTCCAGGCGCTCGCGCAGCGGACCGTCTCCCACCAGCACCAGGGCAAGGTCCGGTTGCACGGCCAGCATGGCCTCATAGGTACGGATCAGCAGGTCGATGTTCTTCTCGGCGGCCAGGCGCCCGACGTGCAGCGCGACGGGTTGCTGTGAGCTGACGCCCCATGACTTGCGCAATGCTTCGCTGCGATGACGGGGCGAGAAGCGCTCGCAATCCAGGCCGCGCCCCACCACCTGCACATGCTCGAAGCCTTGCTGCATCAGGCTGTCTGCCTGGGTGCGCGTCGGTACCAGCGTCATGTTGGCCGCATTGTGGAAGCGGCGCAGGCCGCGCCGCACCAGCGGGCGTAGCGCCTTGAGCCGGTAGTGGGTGCTGTATTGATCGAAATTGGTATGAAAGCCCGCGACCACCGGCAGGCCCAGACGGCGGGCGACCATCAGTGCGCTGATGCCCAGCGGGCCTTCGGTGGCGATATAGACGACACAGGGGCGATGCTCGCGCCACATGCGCATCAGGCGCTGCGGCGCCGGCACGCCGACCTGCACGCTGTCATACCCTGGCAGGCGGAAGCCGCGTACCTGAAGCTCCTGCTGGACACGCGGCTCCAGGCTGCCATCTCGGGTGGCGGGACGAATGAGTTGGAGCTCACAGCCGTGCGCGATGAGTTGATCGCACAGATGACTCAAGGTATGAGCCACGCCATTGATCTCCGGATGCCAAGTTTCACTGACGAAGGCAATGCGCTCCATGACGTCTCCCTAGATGACTATTGTGGTCATTATCGAGAGAGGGAGTGACGGCGGCATAACAAGCAGGTGACGAAGCGATGACACACCTTCAACCCCTCACAACTCAGAGGTATGAGGGTTGTCTCATGAATCGTCAAGCAAGGACGACAGCCACCGGCGCTATCGTCAACTGGCGGGGACTGGAGGTGGCGCCATGCCGGGCTGGCGCCGCGATGCAACGCAGCTTCAGCGCTTCTCGAGAATTTCGCGCGGGTCGATCGGCTTGCCCCCGTGGCGTACGTCGAACAGCAATTCATGCTGACCGTTGTTGCCGCGTGCGACGCGACAAAGCGGCGTGCCCGGAGTGACCTGCTGGCCCACCTTGACCAGAATCTCGCCGCACTGGGCCAGCACGCTCTGCAGGTTGCCGGAATGGTGCAGGATGACCACGTTGCCCAGTTGGCGCATGGCGTCGGCGAAGCGCACTTCGCCCCGCGCCGGCGCACTGGCGATGCCGCTGGCGGCGGTACGAATCTGCATGGGCGCCAGCTGGCCATTGCCGTTGGTGCCGAATTCACGTGTCACGCTGCCGGCGGCGGGCCAGCGCCACGACTGGCCCGGCTTCTGCAGCGGGCCGGGGTCCGGGCGGGCGACCAGGCTGCCACCGCTGGCGCGCGCGGCCGGGGCGCTGCGGCTCGGGCCACCGTTGAGCGGCACCGAGATCAGCATGCCGACGTCGAGATCATTGGGGTCCTTGCCGGGGTTGGCGGCCTGAATGCGCTGCGGGCTGGCGCCGAAATAGCGTCCGATCTTGGAGTAGGTATCGCCGGGGCGCAGCTGATAGCGATACGGGCCGCCGGAGGGCGCCCGCTCGCGCGCGGTGGGCACCAGGATGCGCTGACCGACCTTGAGGTCACGAATCTTGACGCCCGGATTGAAGCGCGTGAGGCGCAGCAGGGGAATGTCGGCATCGCGAGCGATCTGCCCCAGGGTATCGCCCTTCTGGATGGTGACCCACTGGCCGGCCGGCGAGCCGGAGTAGCTGCTGGTCGCGCAGCCGCTCAGCCACAGGCTGAGGCAGATCAGCGCCAGCCAGCGCAACGTGAGGCCGGCACGCTGCAGAAGTGGACGGTTTACGTCGGGTTCGGCCTGCGCTCGTGCCGTGAAGCCCGCGGCATCCAAGCCACATTCAGTGTTCATCAATGTCATTCCCTGCACGTGACAGTCGGGCATCCTTGTCCTTCCAGACCTGATTGAGCCATTGCTGGAAGCGCTCGCGATAGGCGGCGTCCGCATGATAGTTGCCGTCGAGCATCCAGGGCTCCAGGGGCCGCTGAGTGATGACGAGCGTGATGTTGCCCCCGTGACCGCACAGGAACTGCCAGAAACTGGCATCGGCATGTCGGTAATCGAGAGTGGCATCCAGAATACCGGAAAGTCGATCGCCAAGCGTGTTGATCACCTGGGCACTGCCGCCGGCACGCGGCTTGAGCAGGTGCTGGAAAGGGCTCTGCTGCTGGTTGTGCTTGGCGGGCGTGAAGCGAGTGCCTTCCACGAAGTTGAAGATCGCCATCGGCGCCTGACGCGAGCGCTCGCACATGCGTCGTGTCGCTTCACGATCACGCTCGGCAAGCCGTGGGTTGCTGGCCAGTTTCTGCTGGCTGTAACGGCGCATGAACGGGAATTCCAATGCCCACCAGGCAAGGCCGATCACCGGTACCCAGATGAGCTCCTGCTTGAGGAAGAACTTGGGCATCGGCGTACGGCGGTGCAGGGCGTACTGGAGAACGAAGATGTCAGTCCAGCTGCGATGATTGGCGATCACCAGCCACCAGCGACGCCGGGCAGCCCCATCGCGCAGCGATTGCGGCACTTGGATGTCCCAGCGCGGGCGCAGCACGTGGCGAATCCACAGGTTGTTGGTGCCGATCCAGCCCATGGCGAGACGGTTGAGCCCCTCCAGCATGTGCAACTGCAGGCGGCGCGATGGCGTGATCAGCTTGAGTGCGGCCAGCAGATACAGCGGCAGCGCCCAGCACAGGGTATTGATGATCAGAAAGACAAGGCTGATGACACCTCTGATACTCGACATGCATGACTCCTTCATCAGGTGGCGCCATCGTAATTCACCCAGGAGTGGATGCCCACCCCGCTTGCGTGAGGGGTGGCAACCCTGCGTTGCACGAAGCGAACGCCCCCCTCAGGTCGAATGGCGGGGCGCACGCAGCTGTGGTGAGATGCATCGCCGGTCGTGTGACTGGTCGGTGCAAGGGAGAGGTCGTGGCAGGGTTCACGCTGAAGTCACGCCGGGCACCGTCAATCATCGCCGCCGCTTCGCGGCGATATCTCAGGGAGCGAGAGTGGCATGTGGTTGCAGGGACTGTTGATCGGGCTGGCGCTGGCCGCCTTCGTGTTGATTGCCATCGAGGATGTGATCCATCTCAACAAGGCCAAGACGACCTTGTTGCTGGGCACCTTCAGCTGGTTGCTGCTGTTCATCTTCGGTCCCGCGGCCCTGGCGGTGGAGGATGTCCCCGAGGCCTTGAACGAGAACCTGCTCGAGATCGCCACCTTGTGGCTGTTTCTGATGGCTGCGATGACCTTCGTGGCCTTTCTCAATGCCAAGGGGCTGATCGCCAATCTGATCTACCGCCTGCTGCCCAAACGCATCGGGGAGCGCGGGCTGCTGTATCTGACGGGGCTCTTTGCCTTCGCCTTTTCATCGCTGGCCGACAACATCACCGCGACGCTGGTATCGCTGACCCTGGTGCTGTCGCTGGGCCTGGCGCCGAAGAAGACGCTGCGCTTTGCGGTGCTGGCGGTATTCGCCGTCAACTCCGGCGGCGTGGCGCTGATCACCGGGGATGTGACCACGCTGATGATCTTCCTGGCGGGCAAGGTGCGCATCAGCGAGCTGATGCTGCTGGCGCTGCCGTCCTTCCTCAGCGTTATGCTGCTGGCGACGCTACTGCTGCCCGGGCTGGGAGGTGAGGTGAATCTGGTGCGCGAGCCGCGCGAGACCCGGCGTCTTGATCGTCTGGTCGCCTGGCTGTTTCTGGCCACTATCCTGTCGACCCTCGGGCTCAACGTGCTGTTTGGCGTGCCGCCGCTGCTGACTTTCCTGTTCGGGATGTCGCTGATGTTCCTGCTTGGACATGTCGCTGAACGGCGCAGCGACAGCGAAGAGCGCCGTATACTTGATTACATTCGTATTATCGAATTCGATACATTGCTATTCTTCCTCGGCATCCTGCTGATGGTCGGGGCGCTCAAGGAAGCTCGTCTGCTGGAAGGCCTGGCACAGCTCTATGCCTTGATGCCGGCGATGCAGGCCAATTATCTGGTCGGGCTGCTCTCGGCACTGGTGGACAACGTGCCGCTGACCGCCGCAGTGCTCAAGGCGGATGTCAGCATGAATGATGCAGAGTGGCTGGCGCTGACCTATGCCGCAGGCGTGGGTGGCTCGCTGCTGGTGATTGGCTCCGCCGCCGGGGTGATCGCGCTTTCCAAGGTGCGTGAGGTGAGTTTCATGAGTTATCTGCGCTTCTTCCCGGCATTGTTGCTGGCCTACAGCGTGGGCTATCTGGGGGCGTACTGGCTGGGCGGGCAGATCACGAACACGCCAGTGACATTGGCGCTGTCGTCTCTGGGCTGATGTTGGGTCGCTGGAGGGCGTTCACTACGGCCACAGCCGCTGCCGCAGTCGCTGCCACAGTGGCCGTCTGAGCTACTTTTGGACGCACTGCCGGATGCGCTATCGGGAGAGGAATTGGCGCTGTTCCTGGTCGGCTGATCATTTTTTGATCAATCTGTCTGCGCTCGCCTGATCTCGATGGCGATACCCAGATGTACAGAGATTATTCACAGCTTTTTCCACAGCTTCTGTTGATAACCTGTCTGCGACGTTAGGTTTAGAGCCTCAGGCACAAGGCGCAGGCATGGCGGGGGGTAAGCGGCGAGTCATGCGGCGATGACACCATGGGGTGTTGCCATGAAGAGTGATGGCAGAAGGGGCGTGGAGGGTATGGCATGAAAGGGCATGCCATCTTCTGCACAGAAGAGCCCCCTGCGCATGCGTAGGGGGCTGAATGCGACTCATCTCATTGCGCAGTGCTGCCAGCAGGCCATCACGCGCTGAGCTGGCACAGCGTATGTTCCGGCAGCAGTTGTTCTGCGGGACGCTGTTTTCCTTCTTGCTGAGTCGTCACCGGTGCCGTCGCCAGCAGGGCGATGCCACCCAGCACCACCATATGCTCGTCACCGTCCGCGAACACCATGCGCTGGGCGTGGGCCGGGTAGTAGTGATATTGCAGCTTGGGATTGATGGGCAGTACCGCATGATGACGCCCGGTCTGCGGTGCCATGCCGTAGGCCAGCATGCCCTCGCAGACCGCTTCCAGCGTTTCGCCAAGCTCTTCGGCATTGAAGCCGACATGGTGCAGGCGCGGCCCCATCACGGAGAGCCAGGCAGCCAGCGGGTTGGCCTCGAGCAGGCGCTCGAAGGTCGGCCAGTCCGGCATGTCCCACGGACGGCAGGGCGCGAGCAGGTTCTGACCCTTGCAGTCATCACGATGACTCTGCCTGATCAGGCGCTTGAGCAGGTCGCGATGCATCGGCGGCAGGCTGTTGGCCTGCAGTTCCGCCAGCATGACGGCAGCGCCACCATCCGGGGGAAGCAGCAGATCGACCAGCAGGCCGCGGTCGGCCATGGCGTACTGTTTCACGCGGCGATAGCCCTGGTGATACAGACTGGGCAACAGCTTCTCGCTTCTGAAGGGCCCCTGGTTCAGCGTCAGGAACATCAGATATTCAGGGTTGATGCTGTCTGGCCAGATATCCAGCGCCCCGATGTCGGGATGGCGGTGGACGAAGTCCAGCCATAGCTGCTGTTGGAATTCCTTGCGTTGCATGATGCCTCCTTGAACGGCCCCTATGACCTCAGTGCTGGAGCGATTATAGGTAGTCGTGCAAAGGGTCATTCAACGCCATTATCCGTTTTTTCGCGTTTCTTGATCGGAGAGTAAAAATGCCAGTGCTGGTGGCGTATTGCGTGGTTCTCATGGTGTGGTCGACGACACCGCTGGCCATCTCGTGGAGCGCTTCGGGCTGGCTGCCTGCCTGGTCGGCGATGGGCAGAATGTTAATTGCCGCATGCCTTGGTTACCCGTTGTTACGCATGATGGGGCTGAAAATGGACCTTTCACGTGGGGCATTGCGCAGCTACTCGGCAGCCGCTCTGGGTATCTGGGGTGGCATGTACTTCGCCTACCTCTCTGCGGCCTGGTTACCAAGCGGTATCATGTCGTTACTGTTTGGACTGGCACCCTTGCTATCAGGGCTTTATGCACGCTGGTGGTTGAAAAGTGCCCCACTTGACAAGTTGCAGTGGATGGGGTTTGCGTTGGCACTGAGTGGACTGGCCGTCGCGGTCTCGGATTCCCTCGCGTTACCGCCGGGCAGCTGGAAGGGGGTCCTGACCATGCTGCTGGCCGTCAACTGCTTTGCCGCCTCGGGGGTACTGGTGCAACGCGAGCGGGCAGGGCTTCATCCGCTGGTGCAGACGGAGGGTGCGCTGCTGGTCTCTCTGCCGCTCTATCTGGTGTGTGCGCTGCTCGTCGATGGCGTGCCGCAAGCCCTGCCGGAGGGACGCCCGATGGCTGCCATCCTCTATCTCGGCATCTTCGGCTCGCTGATCGGCTACCTGTGCTACTACTTCGTGCTGTCACGCCTGTCGGCCAGTACGGTGGCGCTGGCGACCTTGATCACTCCCATCTTCGCCATGAGCCTGGGCGCGGTGCTCAATGATGAGCTGATCTCCAGCCGTGTGCTCGCCGGGGCCTTGCTGATCGTGATCGGGTTGTGCGCCTATCTGTTCGGCCCGCAGTGGCGGGCGCGCCTGACATCCCGCCGCTTGCAGGGCTGAGCAGGCTTCGGGCCGCCATCCTGCCTGTCTCTCGCGCAGCGGATCTGCACGCAATGCCTTGCCGAATGCATCAACGACAAGGGCCGCCCCGGCAGGGGCGGCCCTTGTGTCCTTTCCGGCGCGACTGAGCGCTCTGGCGAGTCGTGCAGGCATCAATCCTGATTGTTCTGGAACAGACGCTTGAGCTCGATCATGGCGGCCTGCTCGCTGTTGACGAGCGCTTTCTGGTCGTGGCGGTGCTCATAGTTCTGCTTGAGCATGTTGTCATCCATTTCCCGGAAGGCGCGCGCCACTTCCGCCGCGCGAGCATTGGGGTAGCCCATCGCTACCAGCAATTCTCCGCCCATCTCCAGGCTGCTGGCATAGGTGTCACGAATCACGTGCTCCACGCCCAATTCCATCAGCTCCCAGGCATGGTGGCGGTTACGGGCACGCACGAACAGCTTCAGGTGCGGGAATTGATGGCGCACCATGCGCACGATGCCGGTCGAGGTCTCGGCATCATCGACCGCCACCAGCATGATCCTGGCCTGCTCGGCACCCGCCGCCCGCAGCAATTCGGCGCGGCTGGCATCGGCGTAGAAGATGCGCGACCCGAACTGACGCACGAACTCGACCTGGGTGATATTGGGGTCCAGCGCGGTGAAGTTGATGCCCTGGCTCTTGAGCATGCGCGCGCTGATCTGGCCGAAACGACCGAAGCCGGCGATCAACACCTGGGGCGTCTCCTCACCGAAGTCCTCATCATAGGGGCGCTTGGCTTCGCTGGTGGCGCCGAGGTGGCGGGCATAGCGATAGAGGAAGGGCGTGGCAGCCATCGACAAGGTCACCGCACTGATCACCAGGCTGGTGAGGGTCTGATCGAAGATGCCGGCGGCCATGCCGGCGGTCAGCAGCACGAAGTCGAACTCACCACCCTGTGACAGGACCGCGGCCAGCGGCAGGGCCTCGGCCATCTTGAGGCGTGCAACGCGTCCGACCAGCGTGATGACGATGACCTTGCCGAACATCAGTGCCAGCGTCAGCGCCAGGACGGTCAGCGGCCGCTCCATCACCAGCGAGACGTCAACCGACATGCCTACGGCCATGAAGAACAGCCCCAGCAGCAGCCCCTTGAAGGGCTCGATGTTGGCTTCCAGCTCGTGGCGGTAGACGGTATCGGCGAGCAGCACCCCGGCCAGGAAGGCACCCAGGGCCATGGACAGCCCCACCCACTCCATCAGCAGCGCCGTGCTGATCACCACGAACAAGGCCGCGGCGGTGAAGATCTCGTGGATCTCGCTGCGCGCGACCATCTTGAGCAGGCGCGGCACGACAAAGCGCCCGACGATGATGACCGCCGCGATCATGCCAATGCCCTCGGCGATGCCGATCCAGTTGGTGCCGGTGGAGGCATCGAAGTTGTCAGCGAACAGCGGCATCAGGGCCAGCAGCGGAATCACCGCCAGGTCCTGGAACAGCAGGATGGCGAAGGTCGACTGGCCGTGCGGCGTCGCCAGCTGCTGATTCTCGCTCAATACCTGCAGCGCGAAGGCGGTCGAGGACAGCGCCAGAATCAGGCCCAGCAACACGGCTGCGGGCAATTCCAGCCCCAGCCACAGGCCGACGGGGGTGAGCAAGGCACCGCACAACAGCATCTGGGCGCTGCCCAGGCCCGCAAGCTTGAGGCGCATGTCCCACAGGCGCTTGGGCTCCAGTTCCAGACCGATCATGAACAGCAGCATGACGACCCCGAATTCGGCGAAGTGCAACACTTCGCCAGGCTCCGAGATGAAGCCGATCAACGACGGACCCAGCAGCACCCCGATGGCCAGATAGCCCAGGATGGAACCGAGGCCCAGACGCTGGAAGAGTGGCACGGCAACCACCGCGCATCCCAGCAGCACGGCGCCTTCCATCAACATGTTCATGTGCGTGTCCTTGTGCATACACGGGCGGAGGAGGCAGCGATTGTCGCTGGCCCCTCCTTTTGTCGCAAGCGTCAAGACGCGCTGGATGCGACCTTGTGCGCAGCGTGTTGCTGTGAGCGGGGCATGAGTGGAGGGGATGTGACGCAGGCACAAAAAAGCCCCCGCCAATGGCGAGGGCTTCAGCAGTGAAACGACTGATGGCGGCGATCAGGCCTGCGGCATAAGAGCTTCGTCCTGCACGTACTGGTTGAACTCGGTGAAGCCACCGATGTGGGTCTGATCGACGAAGATCTGCGGCACGGTCTCGACCGGCTTGCCGATGGTCTTTTCCATGTCGGCCTTGCTGATGCCTTCTGCATGGATGTCGATGTAGCGGAAGTCGAAATCATCGCGCTTGGCGGTGAGCTCTTCCGCGAGGTCCTTGGCGCGGACACAGAAAGGGCAACCCGGACGACCGAAAATGACTGCAAGCATGAGATTCTCCTAAGGTTCGTGATTCTCGTTCAGCCCGTACTAAAGGGGCCGAGAAAATGGCGCCGGCACTGCCGGTGAGTAATCGATGACCGCCATTGTGCTTGAGCCTGCCCGGGTTTGCCAATTGAGCCGTACTACCAAAGTCATTGTGGCAATCAATCACTGCCGTGCCGGGGACTAGCCCATCAACAGCAGATTGGCGCCAAAGCCACCGACGATCAACAGCGTGAACAGGATCAGCGCGAGCAGGAAAGGCTTCATGCCCAGTGAGCGCAGACGATCGATGCGAGTCTCGACGCCCAGGCCCGCCATGGCCATGGTCAGTGCCACGCTGCCGAGGGTAGAGAGGCTTGAGTGCACTGCCGCCGGAATCTCGCCGGTGCTGTTGATGCCGGCCATGGCGATGAAGCCCAGCGCGAACCACGGAATCGTCATGCCGCCGCCGGTCTCGCGGTCATCACCTTCGGTACGGGCACGCATGGCCCACAGCTTCGGCAACAGCAGCAGGAAGGGGACCAGCATCATCACGCGCATCAACTTGACGATCAGCGCATTGGCCAGGGCGTCCGGGCCGACCGCTTCACCGGCGGCCACGACCTGAGCGACCTCGTGGATGGTGGAGCCGATATAGATGCCGAACAGGCCTTCATGCATGCCGCTCAGTGGGTAGAGCAGCGGGTAGACCAGCATCGCCAGCGAACCGAACAGCACCACCGTGGCGACGGCCATGGCGGTGGCCGCCGGGCGAGCCTTGATCATCGATTCGGTCGCCAGTACCGCCGCGGCGCCACAGATGGCGGAACCGGCGCTGGTCAGCAGTGCGGTGTCGCGGTCCAGCCCCAGCCAGCGCGTACCGATGAAGTAGCCGCTGCTCAGCACTGCGGTGATCACCAGCACATCGAGGAAGACGACGCTCCAGCCCAGGCCGAGAATCTGCTGCAGGGTGATGGAGAGGCCGAACAGGATGATGCCGAGACGCAGCAGCTTCTTGGTCGCGATATGCAACCCCGGGGAAAGCGCCGCGGCGTGCCGGCTGGTGATCGGCAGGTTGCCGACCACGATACCGCACAGCAGGGCGAAGACCAGCGGGCTGATGCCGGTGGAGGCCAGCGCCGGAATGGAATGCAGTGCCAGCCCCACCAGGGTCAGGCCGCCACACAGGGCGAGGCCCGGCAACATGCGGCGCAAGCGCTCGGCAGTGGCGGGGGGAGTCAGGGTCTGTGCGTCCATGAGCATTCTCCTTGAGGAAAGTGGCCTATCCCGTGCGGAACATGGCCTGTCTTGTTATGGGGCGTGCGCTGGCGTGGGGGGCACGGCTGTCATCGCCAAGGGCGCTTGAGCTTGCGTTGCTGAGGAAAGTGGCCTATCCCGTGCGGAACATGGCCTGTCTTGTTATGGGGCGTGCGCTGGCGTGGGGGGCACGGCTGTCATCGCCAAGGGCGCTTGAGCTTGCGTTGCTTGCTTAGTGCCTCCGGTTTGATGATTAGTCTATTCGGGAATATTATTCGGCAGTTAGTCGATTATTCTTTTATTACATACCGGAAAAACCGATATGCAGATCCACATCACGCTGCGTCAGTTGCAAGTGTTCGTGGCGGTGACACGCCACGGCTCCGTCAGCGCCGCGGCGCGCGAGATCGGCCTGTCGCAATCGGCGGCGAGTCAGGGGTTATCCGAACTGGAGCGTCATCTCGAGGTGCAGTTGTTCGAGCGCCTCGGTCGCCGCCTGGCCCTGAACGCCAATGGTCGCCGCCTGTTGGCGCGCGCCGAGCAACTGCTGGAGCAGACCCACGCGCTGGAACTTGAGGCCCGTGAGCCCGGCGTGGTGGATGGCAACCTGCGTGGCGAACTGGAAATCGCCGCCAGCGCCACCATCGGCACCTGGTTGCTGCCGGGGCTGGCAGGGGCCTTCATGCGCGAACATCCGGGCACCGAGCTCAATCTGCGCCTGCGCAATACCCACCAGGTGGTGGAGGCGGTGCTCAACTATGACGCCGAGCTCGGCTTGATCGAGGGCGACTGCCACGCGCCGCGCCTGATGAGCCAGACCTGGCGCGAGGATGAGCTGGTGGTGGTGGCGCCGCCGAGCCATCCGTTGGCCATGCGCGGTACGGCGCTCAGCGATGAGGATCTCGCCACGGCCGACTGGATTCTGCGCGAGGGTGGCTCGGGCACGCGGGCGGTCTTCGAGCGTGCGCTGCATGGGCGGATCGAACGTCTCAAGGTGCGAATGGAGTTGGGCCAGCACGAGGCCATCAAGCAGGCCGTGTTCGCCGGATTGGGGCTGGGGTGTCTGTCGCGGCTGTCGGTGGCGGCCGAGATCGCGCGTGGCGAGCTGGTGGTGCTGGCCACGCCCCAGCTCAACCTGAAGCGGCGCTTCTCGATGCTGTGGCACCCGGAACGTTACCGCAGCCCGCTGTGGCAGGCGGTCAAGGTCTATCTGGAAGCCAGTCCGCGCTGAGCCGTCGAGGGCGGAGCCGCCGCGCGCTTGATAGTTTGCTAACATAGGCGCTCCCCGCGATCCGGCTGCCGCCGAGCCACGCCGCTGAGCCTGAGCCACGGGGAGCGTAACGGTCTGTCTAGCGTCCATGGAGATGATGATGAGCACAACGGTCGAGCTTTATTACCACGAGAGCGATGCTCGTGATGGCGCCGAGGAACAGACAACGAGCCAGCAGGACGCGACGCCGCTGGTCATTCTTCACGGCCTGTTCGGCAGTGCCGACAACTGGCGTTCGCATATCAAGTCGTGGTCGCGGACGCGCCGTGTGATCGCGGTGGATCTGCGTAACCACGGCCGCAGCCCGCACGTGGCCGGCATGAGCTACCCCGAGCAGGCCGCGGATGTCATCGCGCTGCTCGACCGCCTTGCCATCAAGCGCTGTGACCTGCTGGGCCACTCGATGGGCGGCAAGGTCGCCATGCAGGTCGCGCTCGAGGCGCCCGAGCGTCTGCGCAGCCTGCTGGTCGCCGATATCGCGCCGGTCGCCTATGGCCACGGGCATGACGATATCTTTGCTGCCTTCGAGGCGGTGCGTGACGCGCGCCCGGCCTCACGCAAGGAGGCCGACACGGTGATGGCGCAGCATGTCGATACCCCGGCCATCCGCCAGTTCCTCGCCACCAATCTGGTGCGTCTCGACGATGGCGCCATGGGCTGGCGCGTCGGGCTGGACCATATCGCCGCGGGCTACCCGCAGATCGTCGAGGCGCCGCACGGTCAGGGGCCGGTCGAGCTGCCGGCGCTGCTGCTGTGGGGGTCGCGCTCCAACTACGTGCAGGCCGAGGGCCTGGCGACGATGCGCGAACACTTCCCTGCGCTGGAAGATGACTCCCTGGAGGCCGGCCATTGGCTGCATGCCGAGCGTGCCAGCGAGTTCCAGCAGGCGGTGGTGGCGTTTCTTGATCGCGTCGCACGCGCTTGAGTACGCCGAGCAGTCACTCCGAAAATCGTCAGCCGGCCGCGAGTGATCGGGTCATCCCGCCGGTGACCACCCACGAGCGCCTGGTGGTGGCGCTGGTCACCCTGCTGCAGTTCGCCGTCATCATGGGCTTCACCATGGTGATGGCGCTGGGCCCTGACTTTGCTACCTCGCTGGGCATTCCGCTGGATCACCTAGGCTATATCGTCGGCAGTTATCCGCTGGCCGCCGCGGTGGGTACCCTGCTGTGGACACGGCACGCCGATCGCTTCGATCGCCGCTGGGCAGTGCTGGGTTTCCTGTTCGGTGCGGCGCTCTGTCATCTGATCGCCAGCTTCGCCACCGACTTCGAGACCCTGCTGGCGGCGCGCATGCTGGGTGGGTTGTTCGGCGGGCCAGCGGCGGCGACGGCGCTGGCCATCGTGATCGACGTGGTGCCGGGAGTCCGCCGGGGGCGTGCCATGGGGCTGGTGATGGGTGCCTTCTCGGTGGCCTCGGTGCTGGGGCTGCCGTTTGCGCTGTGGTTGTCGCAGGGCTTCGGCTGGCAGGCGCCATTTCGCGCAGTGGCGCTGTTGGCGTTGCTGGTGTGCGGGCTGCTGGCCTGGATACTGCCGCCGATCCGCGGTCATCTCGATAACCCCGAGACCCGCCTGCGCAGCCGCAAGGGCACCACGATCCTGAACATCCTGGCCCAGCCCGACCATCGCCTGGGGCTGGCGCTGATCGCCACGGCGATGTTCAGCAACTTCCTGGTGATTCCCAACCTGGCAAGCTATCTGCTGTTCAATCTGGGCCTGCCGCGGGAGGATCTCGGCGGGCTCTACATGATCGGCGGCGGGCTGTCGCTGGTCGGCATGCAGCTGACGGGGCGGCTGTGTGATCGCTATGGCTGTGTCTGGCCGGGCACCATCACCTGCCTGATGACGGCGCTGGTCGGCTGGGCCTTCCTGCTGCATTCGCCGGGGCCGTCGCTGATCTGGATCGGCTTTGGCGCCTACATGCTGTTCTCGTCGGCGCGGCGTGTGACCCAGAATACGCTCAACAGCTTCATTCCCGCCGATCACGAGCGGGCAGCCTTCACCAGCACCCAGAGTGCCGTGCAGCATCTGAGTTCTGCCGCCGGCAGCTATGTGGGCGCCGGACTGCTGGTCAGCACCCCGAGTGGCGCGCTGGAAGGCATGCCGCTGCTGGTCGCGGTGCTGATGATCGCGCTGGTGATCCAGCCGCTGCAGATCCTGTGGCTGTCGCGTCGCCTGGCCCGCCGCTAGCGCTTGTGGAATCGGTACAAGATGGCGAGAGTGAGCCGGACCTAAACCCAAAACGCCCTGTCGGAGATTCCGGCAGGGCGTTTTGCATGGGGCGCGCTCAAGCGCTCAACGTCTCAGGGCGCGTTGACGTCGACGGCCAGGTGGCTCAGCGACTGGCGCTTCTTGATCATGCCGCGCTCGAACAGGAAGTCCTCGAAGTCACGGTAGCGGCCGGCATCCAGCGCGGCAGGACGCAGCGCGAAGCGCGGCAGGGTGGCGTACCAGGCTTCCTTGTTGAGCTCGGTATCCAGTGCCGGATCGGAGTCACGGAACATCTCCCAGCCTTGGTCCGGGTGGTTGATGATCCAGGCGGTGGCTTCGCCGACGGCGGCGAGGAAGCCGGCGTACTGCGCCTGCTTGCGCTCGTAGCTGTCGCTGTTGGCGACGAAGATCAGCTCGTCATAGGTCGGCACGCCTTCTTCCTCGATGTAGAAGGCGCGGCCCTTGACGCCTTCCTGAGCCATCTGGGCCAGCTCGAAGTTGCGGAAGGCGCCGGTGACGGCATCGACCTTGCGCGTCAGCAGTGACGGCGTCAGCGAGAAGTTGACGTTGGTCAGCGTGATGTCATCCAGCGTCAGGCCGCTGTGCTGCAGCATGGTGGAGAGCAGCACTTCCTCGACACCGCCGACCGAGTAGCCGACCCGCTTGCCCTTGAGGTCGGCGATCGACTGGATGTCGCTGTCGGCGCGCACCACCACCACATTCAGCGGCGTGGCGACCAGGGTGCCGATACGCACCAGCGGCAGGCCCTGATCGATCTGCAGGTGCAGTTGCGGCTGATAGCTGATGGCGATATCGACACGCTCGGCGGCAGCCAGCTTGGGCGGCACGCTCGGGTCGGCGGGGGCGATCAATTCGACATCAAGGTCGTGCTTCTTGAACAGCCCCAGCTCCTGTGCCAGCACCAGCGGGGCGTGACCGGGGTTGGTGTACCAGTCGAGCATGACCTTGAACTGCGTCAGCGGCTGCTCGGCGGTGGCAGCGTCCTTGGCAACGTCCTTCGAGTCAGCATCAGCGCTCTGTTCGTCGCCGGCTGGCGTGGCTTCCGCGGTCGGTTCAGCACCGTTCTTCGCCTGCTCGGCGGCGCCGGCAGTCGCTTCCACGGCTTCCTGACTCGCCACCGGCGCGGAGGCGGTTGAGTCGCCGTTCACTCCGACCTCGGCTTGCTGAGCGACGATTTCCGGCGCTGACTGGGTGCTGGTCGCGGCGGGTTCTGCCTCGGCGGCGTGGGCCGACATGGCAGTGGCTGGCAGGCTGCTCAGGCACAGCGTGGTCAGCAGGGTGGCGAAGGCGGTGGACAGCAGCGAGGCACGCGGTGAACGTGTCGGCTGTGCTTTGCGCCGTGGCGCCGATGACGAATGAGACATGGCGGAGTTCCTTGTGATCACAGGGTAGTGGTGCTGCCGTTCGTGGGCGGCAGTCGTCAGGCTCTTGCAGTTTGTGTCGAGCGTCGTTGCGTCTTTCGGTCATGCGGTCATGCGGTCATGCAGTATTTTTCCGAAGGCAAGGCGTGTCAGCTCAGACGTGTCAGCCGGTCGCGGTGCCAGGGCATCAGGGTGCGCAGCAGCGCATCCAGCGAGAAATAGAGCAGCAGGGAAAAGGCAACCAGCACCAGCAGGGCGGCGAACATCAGGTCGATCTCCATGCGCGCGTTGGCGTTGAGCATCAGATAGCCCAGCCCCTGGCTGGCACCGGCCCATTCCCCGATGACGGCGCCGATGGGGGCGGCAGTCGCGGCCATGCGAATGCCGGAGGCCAGCGCCGGCAGTGCGGCGGGCAGCTGGATGTGGATCAATCTGCGCCATGGGCTGGCGCCCAGGGTGTGGGCCAGATCCAGCCAGCCCTGCTGGGTCTGGCGCAGGCCGTCGTAGCCAGTGGAGGCGACCGGGAAATAGATGATCAGCGTCGCCATCACTACCTTGGACAGCATGTCATAGCCGAGCCACAGCACCAGCAGTGGGGCGATCGCGAACAGCGGTATCACCTGGCTGATCAGCAGCATCGGCAACAGCGTACGGCGCAGGCGGGGGATGAAGGCCAGCGCCAGCGCGGTGGAAAGCCCGAGCAGGATGCCCAGCACCAGCCCGGCCAGTATCTCGCTGATGGTGACGCCAGCGTGATGGGCCAGCAGCGGTGCCTTCTGGATCAGCACCTCGAGCACGGCCTGGGGCGTGGGCAGAATGTAGGGCGGTACGGCGGTAACGGCAATGATCAGCTGCCAAAGTCCCAGCAGGAGCAGCGTACTGATGACGAGGTGACGCATGGCGTGCAGACGTTTCATGCGGCCTCCTCGCTATCACGCAGGCGGGCGATCAGTTGCGCCTGCGCCGGCGGCAGGGCCGGGTCATCCAGCGGCACCGGCCGCACGGCGCCAAGCCCCGGCAGATGCTCAAGCTCGGCGCCGTGGCCCGGGGCGCTCGACGGGCGCAGCACCAGCAGTTGATCGGCAAGGCGCAATGCCTCAAGCGGGTCGTGGGTCACCATCAGGACGGTGCGGCCCTTGAGCAGGCGGCTGGCCAGATCGTGCAGCTCCAGACGGGTGATGGCATCCACCGCCGAGAACGGCTCATCCATCATCACGATCGGCGCCTGCTGATAGAGCGTGCGGGCGAGAGCGACGCGTTGGCGCTGGCCGCCGGAGAGGGCGTCCGGCCAGGCCTGCTCACGACCCTCAAGCCCGACCGCGGCCAGAAGCTCATGGGCGAGTTCGCGATTGCGCGGCCGCCGGCGCAGGTCATCGCCCAGCCACAGGTTGTCGATGACGCGCCGCCACGGCAGCAGCAGGTCCTGCTGCGCCATCCAGGCCACGCGGTCGGTCAGCGGCTGACCGTCATCGGTGGCGAGGTCGAGCTGGTGGAGATCTGACATTTCCAGGCCAGCCAGCAGGCGCAGCAGCGAGCTCTTGCCGCAGCCGGAGCGCCCCAGCAGTGCCGTCCAGCTACCAGCCTCCAGACGCGCGGAAATATCGCGGAACAGCGTGTGGCCGGCGTAATCGATTCGTGCGTTGTTGAGGGTGAGTCCCAGCGACACAGGCAATTCCGTGGTCAGGCGGCGTGCCGGCAGGAGGAAGCAGGTGACGCGCCGTGCAGGGCACGCGTCGGGGATTCCCTCCGCCGGTATCAACCGGATCAGGTTCCAGGGGTTGTCGCGCGACGTATCGCTGCGACTCTCAGCCCATTCTCGGGCACCCCCATCCAGGCCGACAGTGTAACGTCACTGTCTTGCCGGTGTCTTGTCCGACGCAAGTCGGGACAGGGGAGACGGCGACTTTCTTGAGTGGCTTTCCTGATTGGCTTTCCTGAGTGGGGCGAAACGGACTATGCCGATGTGGCACGCCTTGGGTATGCTGAACATGACTGTAACAAGACGTGTTGCCCAAGGAGATCATCATGCCCGACACACCGGATCTCTCGACCTGTTCCAGCTATCCCGTCCCCCCGCGACGGCCGAGCGCAGCTGACGCCACGGGGGAGCCGCACCCCGTGCCCAGGGGCTGGCCCGAGGAGTCACTGACTCGACGGCTCTCGACCTATCTGGGGCAACCGCTCGAACCGCTGGCACTCGCCTGGCCGGATAGCGCCAACTGGCTGTGGCGCCAGCGTGGCGGCACGCCGGGGCTGATCAAGCTGGCGCGAACCGGGCCAGACCACGACCCCTTCTGGCACGCCATGCGCGGGGTCTTCGGTGCCGATCGCTGGGCGACGCCGGAGGGTTTGACGCGACTGGCGGGCGCCTTGCCCGCGCGCCTGCCGATTCCGCCGCTGCCCCTGACCTTCCTGGGGCGTCTCGATGGCGCGCCCATCTGGCACCTGCCGTGGTCCAGCGGTCAGCCGAGCAATCTCAGCATCACCTTCTGTGAGCTGCTGGGCGACCAGCTCGGTCGCCTGCATCAGGATACGGTGTCGGGCTTCGGTCAGCCGCTGGCGCAGCCGATGCCGCTGTTGCACTGGAATGCCCGCGTCACGCGCTTTCTGGCCCATCACCCGCGTCGCGCGGAACTCGGCACGCTGCTCAAGCGCACCTTCCCGGCGCCGACTCGCGCGGTGTGGTGTCTGCCGGACATGCGCGCCGATCAGTATCTGTGCGCCGCCACCGGCTGGGTATGGAGCGATTGGGAAGCGCTGGTGTGGGCGCCGATCGAGTTCGACTGGGCGCTGGTGGAGTTGCTGCTGGAAACGCCGGAGCAGCGTCAGGCCTTCATGAAGGGCTATTCGCGCCATGGGCGCATGGTCGATCTCGATGGCCAGCGTGAGCTGTGCCGTGCGCTGTTGTGGGCGATGGAGGCATTCGGCCCGCGGTCCTATGCTGAGCTTGCGGCAGCCCCTGCCTGGGTCTCGCCGCGCAGCCTGGCGTGAAATTCGCGTGCTGTACACTGCAAGTACATGAAAGGTGTGAAATTTCTCTGCAGCCCCTTCGCTGACATGGAATACTGTGGGTGAGTCGTCATGGACGTCATTCGAGATCTGATGTAGGGCTTGGCGGGGGAGCACTCGTGGTAGAGAACCTGAATTATTATTTCTTGCTGGCAGGCACGCTGATCGCCTTGAGCGTGTTGGCCAGCCGCGTCTCGGCGCGTCTTGGCATGCCGCTGCTACTGCTGTTCCTCGGTCTTGGCATGCTGGCGGGTGAAGATGGCGTCCTGGGCATCCAGTTCGACGACGCCTCATCCGCTTACATGATCGGCAATCTGGCGCTGGCGCTCATCCTGCTCGATGGCGGCCTGCGTACGCGGCTGTCCACGTTTCGTGCCGGCCTGAAACCGGCGCTGGTGCTGGCCACCGTCGGGGTCTTCATGACCAGTGGCCTGGTGGGCCTTCTGGCCATGTGGCTGTTTGATCTCACCCTGATCGAAGGCCTGCTGGTCGGGGCCATCGTCGGTTCCACCGATGCCGCGGCGGTCTTCTCGCTGCTGGGAGGCCAGGGCGTTCACCTCAATGAGCGTGTCGGTGCGACGCTGGAAATCGAGTCCGGCACCAACGACCCGATGGCGATCTTCCTGACCATCACGCTGGCCGAGATCCTGACCGGTCAGCTCTCCGGCGTCGCGTCGGGCATCATGAGCTTCCTGCTGCAGTTCGGTGTCGGCGCCGCCATGGGGATCGCCGGCGGCTGGTTGATCGCACGCCTGATGCGTTATCTGGACCTCGCCCCCGGTCTTTATTCGCTGCTGGCGCTGGCACTTGGCTTGAGCCTGTTCGCCACCACCAACGAGATGGGCGGCAGCGGTTTCCTCGCCATCTATCTGTGCGGCCTGATGATCGGGAATCACCCCGGTCGTCATCTGGAGCACATCCTGCCGGTGCATGATGGCATGGCACACCTCTCGCAGATCGTGCTGTTCCTGATGCTGGGCCTGCTGGTCTCGCCGTCGACCATGCTGCAGTTCGCGCTGCCGGCCGCCATCCTCAGCGTGGCGCTGATTCTGGTGGTGCGCCCGCTGGCGGTCATCCTGTGTCTCAAGCCGTTCTTCCGCTTCCGCTGGCGCGAGCTGTGGTTCATCAGCTGGGTGGGATTGCGAGGGGCGGTGCCGATCGTGCTGGCGATCTTCCCGGTGATCACCGGGGTCGAGAATGCCGGTCTCTACTTCAATGTCGCCTTTTTCGTGGTCATCATCTCGCTGCTGGTACAGGGCTCATCGCTGGCGCCGATGGCGCGCAAGTTGAGGGTGGTGGTGCCGCCGGGCGCACAGCCCAGTCGCCGCAACCTGCTCGGCATCATGCCGGTCAACGACTACGAGATGCTGGTCTATCGCGTCGACAACACGGCGCTGGAAGGCGTGGCGCTGCGCATGCTGCGCTTCCCGTCGGGGGCCAAGGTCGGGGCGCTGTTCCGCAACAAGGTGTTGATCCACCCCAAGGGCAGCACCTGTCTGCATCAGCAGGATGTGCTGTGCGTGGTAGGGCGCTCGTGTGATGTGCCAAGCCTCAACCGCATGTTCAATGGCGAGAGCCTGCAGCATGAGCAGCGCGCCTTCTTCGGGACCTTCACGCTGGAAGGCGATGCCAACATGCAGGATATCGCCGATGTCTACGGGTTGACACTCTCCCAGGGCGAGCAGCATCTGACCATCGCCGAGTTCATCACTCGTCGAGTCGGTGGGGTGCCGGTGGTCGGCGACGATGTGGACTGGCATGGCATCCACTGGGTGGTGAACGAGGTGGAAGGCAATCGCATCACCAAGGTCGGGCTGCGACTGCACTGAGCCTGACTCCGTGTCTGAGCCTGAGCCTCTGTCTGAACTTCACGCACTACGACGCCCCCATTGCACTGCGTGTAATGGGGGCGTCGTGTTTGGACTCATCAATATCGTACTCTGTTGATGTCAGGCCAATTTGTCCGTGACAGCGCCTGGCCATCCTTTGTGGCCAGCGACAAGGAGGTGACTACATGGCCAGCCCACATCCTCATCTCGCGGGCTTTCTGCGACGATTCGAGCAATTCCCGCCCGGGCTCACGGCGGATGAGAAGACCTTTCATGCCACCTTCAACATGGTCTACGTGCTGGCGGTCAGCTGCCATCTGATCTACGCCATCCTGCTGTTGTGGCTGGGTGAGATGGGCATTCTGGCGCTGAATCTGGCGATGCTGATCGTCGATCTGGTCTGCCTGCAGCTGCACCGTGCTCGCCGTGAAGCCCTGGCGGCCACGTTGATGGCGCTGGGCACCTGTGCGCAGATCAGCTTCTCGCTAAGCTATTTCGGCTCGGAGGCCGGATTCGACTACTTCTACTTCGGTGCCTTGCTGTGCATCTACTCGATCCGCATGTCGTTCATGCGGCGCGTACTTCTGTGTGCCGCCTGCCTGAGTATGCCGCTGCTGGCCTATATCATCCTGATGCTGGAAGGGCCGACCCATCTGCTGCCCGCTGGCTGGATGCTGGCATTTCGCATCATCAATCTGGGTGTATTGACCATCTTCTTCACGCTGGTGCTGGTACAGATGGGCTGGTCGGTGGAGCGCCTGCAGCAGCGTTTCGAGACGGGAGGGCGCTTCGATGCGTTGACCGGTGCCCTGAGTCGCGCGGAGCTGGTCGACAGCGGACGCGGCATGTTGATCAACAACGGGCCGCTGAGCCTGATGATGGTCGATGTCGACCACTTGGCGCTGATCAACGAGACCTGGGGTCGCCAGGCCGGTGATCAGGTGCTCAAGGAGCTGGTGCGGCGCATGCGCAGCATCCTGCGCGGGGAGGATCTGGTCGGGCGCTATGGCGGCGAGGAGTTCGTGCTGTTATGCCCGGGGCTGCATGGCGAGCGCGTCGACCAGGTGGCAGAGCGTCTGTGCAAGGGCGCTTCGGCGTTGCCATTCGTCATCAATGACGGCCTCAACAGTCTGGATGTCAATCTGTCGATCGGTGTCGCCCAGCGTCAGTCCGGCGACAAGGACCTGGAAGGCCTGATCGCCAAGGCTGACGTCAATCTGTTCCGCGCCAAGCAGGATGGCGGCAATGGCTTCGTCAGTGACACCCAGCTGGGGCCCGTGGGCGGGCCGGGCATCGCCGCCATCAATTGAGCGCAATGCACTGTGCGTAGCTCTGTCCATGGAGCACTGCGCGCAGAGCTTCGTGCACAAAGCCTGGTATACAACCCGGCGCGCCCCCGCAGAATGACGTTCATGTCTCCGGGGGCGTGCTTGTGTCAGGGCGTCACCAGGCTTGCCCTGAGATAAGTCAGCGGCGGTTGGACTGGCGCCGGCGACTCTTGCTTGCGGGCTTGGGGGCGTAGTCGCTGTTCGAGGCCGGTACCGCGAGCTTGGGTGCAAAGCCTTCCACGACCTCGCGCGTCACGAAATAGCCCAGGTGCTGCTCGATGGCGCACAGGTTGCGGAAGTCATCACGCGAGACCAGCGAGATGGCTTCACCGCTGGCCCCGGCACGGCCGGTGCGCCCGATGCGGTGGACATAATCCTCGGCGGCGTCCGGCAGGTCGTAGTTGACCACGCGCTGCAGATCATCGATGTCGATGCCCCGCGCGGCAACGCCGGTGGCCACGAGATACTTGATGGTGCCGGCCTTGAAGTCGGCCAGCAGCTGCTCGCGCATGGCCTGGCTGCGACCGCTGTGGAAGGACTCGGCGGCGATGTCACGTTTCTCCAGCTGACTCACCAGCTTGGCGGCGCCGCGCTTGGTCTCGATGAAGATCAGCGCCTGCTGCCACTGCTTCTCGTGAATCAGGTGGCTCAGAAGGGCGGACTTGAACTCCTTGTCGACCGTGATCAGATACTGGCTGATGTCGGGCGCGGTGACGTTCTCCGGTGCGATCATGATCTCGACGGCGTCCGTCACTGCGGTCTTGGCGAGCACACGCACCTGGGCCGAGAGCGTTGCCGAGAACAGCAGGTTCTGGCGCTCCCTTGGCAGCTTCTCGATGATCTTGTTGATGTCGGCGATGAAGCCCATGTCGAGCATGCGGTCCGCTTCGTCGATGACGAGAGTGCGTGTCTCGTCGAGATGGATCGCGCGGCGGGTCAGCATGTCCAGCAGGCGGCCGGGCGTCGCCACCAGGATGTCCACACCTTCGATCAGACGCTGCTGCTGGGGCTCGATCTCCACGCCGCCATACATCGCCATGGAGCTGACTTCCAGATGCCGGGCGTAGTGCTGGATGTTGTCTTCGACCTGAATCGCCAGCTCCCGCGTCGGGGTCAGGATGACGGCATGTACGCGCTTGGCGCGCACCTTGGGCGCCTGTTGCAGGGTCTGCAGGATGGGCAGCACGAAGCTTGCCGTCTTGCCGGTACCCGTTTGGGCGGCGGCGATCAGGTTGTCACCGGCCAGCACGACGGGGATCGCCTTCTCCTGGATGGGAGTCGGGGTCTGGTAGCCTTGCTCGGTGACGGCCTTGACGATGGGATCGCTCAAACCAAGGGCAGAAAATGGCATGGTGTCTCGACTTGTCTAAAGGGGGAGGGGCAAGCGCACATTCTGCGGCAAGGAATGTCTGGCGCAGTGATGCTCACTGTAGCCGAAAGTCCGCTGACGGCCCGGCGCATCATTGGGCATCGCTCAGGCAGGGTAGCGAAGTGGCGGCGATGGGCGCTGCGCGGCAACAATGAAAAAGCCCCGCCTACCTGAAGTAGACGGGGCTTTCGGAATTCAAGGTGGTGGAGGGACAGGGATTCGAACCCTGGGTAGGCTATTAACCTACGCCGGTTTTCAAGACCGGTGCATTCAACCGCTCTGCCATCCCTCCGACTCACGGAGCGAAATACTACCGAATCTGATGAGAATAGCAAGAGGTAGGCGAAGAAAAATATTCGGAAAAGCCATCGCGGACAAACACTTGCAGCAGGATGGCGCTGGGGTGAGGCCGCCGGAAGCCGCCTGCTGGTACCAGGCCATGATTCAGCTCATGACTCGGATCATGAGTCATGACCACGAAAAAGCCCCGCCTACCTAAGGTAGACGGGGCTTTCGGAATCAAGGTGGTGGAGGGACAGGGATTCGAACCCTGGGTAGGCTATTAACCTACGCCGGTTTTCAAGACCGGTGCATTCAACCGCTCTGCCATCCCTCCGACTCACGGGATGAAATACTACGGATTTTTCAGTCAGCGTCAAGGACTTGGCGTAAATTTCCTTGTCGTTCAGATGCTTGAAAGGTCGCACATGCCACAATGGCCGCGGAGACTGACGATGTCGTTGCCTTGCGCGCGCCGGATGGTTGCCTCAATGGGGCTTTTCATCGTTCTGTCTCTTGATTAGGCAAACCCCTGAGGGCATGCTGGGGTCAATTCGATGAATCCATCGTAGCAACCTGAGGATAGACACCATGGCTAACAGCTCCTGGCAGGTCTCGCAGGATACCGCGAGCCGCTCGCTCAGTACTCACAAGGTACTGCGCAACACTTACATGATGCTGGCAATGACGCTGCTGTTCTCCGCGCTGACCGCTGGCGTGGCGATGAGCATGGGCGTCGGCCGCATGAACATCTTCGTGCTGCTGATCGGTGCCTACGGCCTGATGTTCCTGGTCCACAAGACCGCGAACTCCACCGCCGGCATCTTCGCGACCTTCGCCTTCACCGGCTTCATGGGCTTCACGCTCGGTCCGGTACTGAATGCCTACCTGAGCCTGCCCAACGGCGGCCAGCTGGTGATGACCGCGCTCGGCATGACCGGCATCACCTTCGCCGGCCTGTCCGCGGTGGCACTGGTGACGCGCAAGGACTTCTCGTTCCTGGGCAACTTCCTGTTCGCCGGCGCCATCGTGCTGATTCTGGCGATGCTGGCAGCGATGATCTTCAACATCAGCGGCCTGGCACTGGCTGTCTCCGCCGGCTTCGTGCTGTTCGCCTCCGCGGCGATCCTGTTCGAGACCAGCCAGATCATCCACGGCGGGCAGACCAACTACCTGCTGGCGACGGTGAGCCTGTACGTCTCCATCTACAACATGTTCGTCAGCCTGCTGGCCCTGCTGGGCTTCGCTTCCGACGATTGATCGTCAAGCGAAGGAACATGAGACCTGCAAACGACCCCGCCTCGGCGGGGTCGTTTGCGTTCGGGTGTCAGGTGGCGTGACTCGCGCTAGAATGGCGGCCATTCATGAGCAGTCACACGAGGTTCGCATGCGTTATGCTCTGGCCGTCTACGGCGGCCCCTACAGCCAGCAGGCCAGCCATTCGGCGCTGCGCTTTGCCGATGCCCTGCTAGCGCGCGGCCATCAGCTGACCACGGTGTTCTTCTATCACGATGGCGTCTACAACGCCGCCAACATGATGGCGCCGCCTCAGGACGAGCCGCATCTGCGTGATCGCTGGCTGTCGCTTGCCGAGAACCACGCTACCCGCCTGCAGGTGTGTGTCGCTGCGGGCCTGAGGCGCGGCATGCTCGATGAGCGCGAAGCGGCGCGGCATGGCAAGCAGGGGCACACCCTCGAGGCGCCGTTCGAGCTGACGGGGCTGGGCCAGCTGGTCGAGGCGACGTTGGACAATGAACACTTGATCACCTTTGCATGACGTCATTTCTTGTCATCACTGATGATGACGCCACTTATCAAGTGAGGAGCAGACCATGAGCGATGTGATGACGGCACCCTTGGCAGGTGAAGACGCCGGGATGGCCGCCGGTGATCTGCTGGTCATGCTGCGCCATGGCCCGCATGGCAGCAGCTGGCTGCGCGAAGGGCTGGAGGCGGCGATGGTCGCGGCGGCCTTCGGACGCGAGGTCGGGCTGCTGTTCACCGGTGATGGTGTGATGGCGCTGCTGGAAGGGCAGCAGGTCGGGCCGCTGGGGCAGAAGGGCAGTGACAACCTGCTGGCGGCGCTTGAGATGTATGACGTCGAGCGCTGCTATGTCGATGCGGCGGCGCTGCGCGCACGGGGCCTGACAGCGCAGGATGTCACGCTGTTGCCGGTCACGCTGCTCGAGCACGACGAGGTGGTCGCGCTGACAGTCGCGTTCTCGCGCGTGCTGAGCTTCTGACACGTCACTGCCGCCAACGCTGGCGACTGATATGCTCGCATCAGTTTCCTGATGCCATGTCGTTGATATCTCTTGATTGATGGCCAGCGTCAGCCCCAGCTTTCCTTGCCTGGATAATTGCATGAATCTACATCTACTCAATCGTTCGCCATTCTCCAGCCGCATCCATGATGATGTGCTCAATGCCATGGGCCCGGAAGACCAGCTGCTGCTGATCGAGGATGGCGTCAATGGCGCCCTCGACAACGCCGAGCAGCACCTTGCCGGGCTTGAGGGGCGGCTGTTCGCGTTGCGCGAAGACCTTGAGTCCCGCGGCCTGCTGGGACGCTGCGCGGAGAACGTCATCGTGGTCGACGTCGACGGTTTCGTCGCCCTGACCGAGGCCGCCGACAAGACCGTCAGCTGGTTCTGAGGCGTCAGGCGCTTCTCCCTTTCAATTTTCATGCAAGACAGTGAATCAGGATCTGTATGGCCAGTAGTGAAACGGTGCGCACACTGACGCTTGATGGACGTGATATCAGACTGGATGCGGAAGGCTATCTGGTCGATCTGGATGACTGGAGCCCGGCGCTGGCGGAAATGCTGGCCGCCGAGGAGGGGCGTGAACTGACGCCGGAGCACTGGGAGGTGATCGAGGTATTGCGTGACTTCTATCAGCGCTTCTCGCTCTCGCCGGCCATGCGCCCGCTGAGCAAGGCGATGACCCAGCGGTTTGGCTCCGACAAGGGCCGCTCGCTGCATCTGATGCGCCTGTTCCCGGACAGCCCGCCCAAGGTGGGCGCGCGCATCGCCGGGCTGCCCAAGCCGACCAACTGTCTGTGACGGTCAGCAGCATGCCTGAGTCGCCTTGCCCGTCGTGGTGCGCTGCGCTCAACGCGCAAGACCCGGCAGGGATGGCGACGTACGGCGTTGTCTGCGTTACTATTCGTCACAGCGTTGCAGTGTCGGCCAGGAGGCCGACACTGCTTCAGGTCCCGCGACATGGTCGCAAGGGCATTTGAATTCAGGCGGACAAGAGTCGACTTGCATGGGAAGAGCATTCCAGAACCGTAAAGAATCAATGGCGCGTACCTCTCTCAACAAGGCACGCGTGTATTCACGTTACGGGCGCGAGATTTACGTCTCGGCCAAGAACGGTGGCCTCGACCCCAACGGCAACCTGAGCCTGCGTCGTCTCATCGAGAAGGCCAAGAAGGACCAGGTGCCGACTCACGTCATCGACAAGGCGATCGACAAGGCCAAGGGCACCGGCGGAGAAGACTTCGCTCTGGCGCGCTATGAAGGCTTTGGTCCGGGCAATGTCATGGTCATCGTTGATTGTCTGACCGACAACAACAACCGCACCTTCGGCGAAGTCCGCACCTGCTTCAACAAGGGCAAGGGCAAGCTGGGCGCGCAGGGTTCGGTGTCGCACATGTTCGACCACCGCGCCATCCTGGCCTTCAAGGGTGCGGAAGAGGATGAGGAAAAGGTCCTGGAAGCGCTGATGGAAGCCGACGTCGATGTCAGTGATATCGAGCTCGACGACGGCATCATCACGGTTCTCGCGCCGACGACCGAGTACTTCAAGGCCAAGGGGGCACTGACCGATATCTACGGTGAAGATCTCGACTTCGAAGTCGATGAGATCAGCTTCATTCCGCAGATCCATACCGAAGTCGGCGGCGATGACGCCGAGCTGCTCAACAAGATGCTCGAGCTGCTGGATGATTGTGAAGACGTGCAGCAGGTCTATCACAATGGCGAGTTCGTCTGAGGCAGCATCTTGAACGTGATGCGACTGGCGGCTTCACGCTGACAGAAATGTGAATGTCAGTGTGGGAGGTCAGTCAGAGAAAAGCCCCGTCGGCATGCCGACGGGGCTTTTTCATGTCTCGACACTCAATACTCAACGCTCGGCGTGTCTCAGCAGTGCACGCGCTTCAGCAATGTGCATGGTGCTGCGCTTGCGGGGCCGTCTCGCGTGGGTCCGCCATGCCACCCTTGACGCCATGCTTCACCAGCCAGACGTTGACGGGCCAGGCGGCGAGCAGACCCAGGCTCAAGGAAATGATCAGCGAGTTCCAGAACAGCGGCTGATGCATGCCGGCGCCGCCCGCAAGCCAGAGGTCCACGGAAATCGCCACCACTTCCATCACCACGATGGAGGCCGTCTCGCTCTTGAAGGCATCACGAATCACCTGCGGCTTGTCGTCACTGCCACCCTGCAGCATCGGGCCGACCGTCAGCAGAAAACCGAACAGGTAAGCGAAGAGGAAGGTGATGATGGCGGTGGAGATATTGCCCATGGCCAACAGGCCCACCGCCAGGCTGACGCCGACGAATTCCCCCAGTCCGCAGCCCGAGTAGCAGTGCGCGACGCTTCTCAGCCCCTTGCGGGCATCACCGTTGGCGGCGATCTGGCGGCGCCCGGCGAAACGATAGACCAGCAGGCCAACGACACCGGAGTAGAGCGTGGTCAGTCCCCACACCCACTTCATCATCGGGGCCAGGTGGGCATTCTTCGTGGTCAGATCGCGCACGACCCAGATCAGCGCCGGTACCATCAGCAACAGCCAGCACAGCAGCAGGCTC
The DNA here is from genome assembly GCA_013376735.1 of bacterium Scap17. Classification (NCBI taxonomy): domain Bacteria; species bacterium Scap17. The sequence continues at coordinate 1,487,038 of VINJ01000001.1, forward strand.
CAGTGGGAAAGTGACTCACGTAACAGGTCTTGCATGATGACCTCCGTCGAGTGGATGTTGCAGGTGGCAGCCCGCTGATGGCGCGGCCCTCCTTGATAGCTGGTGGGGGCAGCGCGCCATATCAAGGGTGGCTTGTCATCGCCTGCTCGCAACCGCCAGTTGCTTTCGCCTGACAGGGGGACAGGGGGCAGAAGAACAGGCGAGGGTGTGCTCTCACGCCTTGTTAACCTTGCCGCAAGCCTCCATGGTGAAGGATGTCGGGTATTGTCCTTGCAACGTCGCCACTTTTTCCTGGAGCCATCATGTCGAGACACGCTGCTACATCCCTCGCACGCGCCGCACGTCAATTCGCCGGTATCGGTTTGATTGCCTCGCTTGCCGCGCCAGCCGTGGCCCAGGCGGCAGACGATGAAGTCTTCGGTTGGGTGGAAAAGGCGACCATCGAGCCGTGGGGCGTGATGGTGAAGGCCAAGCTGGATAGCGGCGCGCTGACCTCCTCGATGCATGCCGAGAATATCGAGACCTTCGAGCGTGATGACGAGGAATGGGTGCGTTTCGATGTCGAGGTCGAGGATGAGACCAAGGGTGAAAAGGTCGAGAATACCTTCGAACGCCCCCTGTATCGTGACCTGACGGTGTCCGGTGCAGGCGGACGTGATACGCGCCCGGTGGTGCTGATGACGCTGTGCATGGGCGGCGAGCGCTACGAGGAGCAGTTCAGTCTGCGCGATCGTGACGGCATGAATTATCCCGTGCTGCTGGGGCGTCGCACCATTCAGAGCCTGGGTGTGCTCGATGTGCGCAAGACCTTCCAGACCAGCCCGGACTGTGCCGAAGACGCGCCGCTGCATCGCTATGAAGACAAGGAATATTCCGACCGCATCGGCGCGGCGTCCTGATCTCATGTCGCGCTGAACGCTCATTGAGGAACGCGTACCGCGCATTTTCATCACAAGAGGGGGGCCAGCATGCCGGATGCCGCCAGCCAGCGACCTCAGCGTGACGGTTTGCCACTCATCAAGATCTACTACGACGCGCGCTGCCCGGTGTGTCGTCGTGAACGCGCCCGCTACGAGCGGCTGTCGCGCCAAGACGCCAACGTGGAGTGGTGGGATGCGACGGATAACGCCGAGCATCTCGCCGCTCGCGGCATCGGCCTTGAGCAGGCATTGCTGTCGTTGCATGTCGAGACAGCGCAAGGGCAGATCCGTGAGGGCATGCCGGCGTACCGCCTGCTGCTAGCGCGTATCCCCGGCCTTGCCTGGCTGGGGTGGCTGATCACGCGGCCGCTGATCGAGCCGGCGCTGACGCGAGTCTACGACGCCTGGGTGCGGCGTCGACTGTGTCGGGATGGCAGGTTGTGAGTGCCGACGAGCCTGATGCAGTGAGCTGGCTCCCCCATGGGAAGCCCTGCTGGTTTATCATGCTCTTTTGATATGCAAATGCTAATAGTTTTCGTTAGTATGTGAGGCACTGTCTGTTTCTTCACGTCTGCGAGCTTCCCGATGATCGACGCGCTTTCCCCGCTCTTTGCCGGTCCGATGGTTGCCTATCGCGACCTGATCACTACCTACACTCAGGTGCAGGAAGGCGATGAGGCGTCGCTCCAGCGTGTCGTGCCGGCGCGCGATGTGCTCAGCCCCGGTTGGCTGGCGGCGTGCATCGCCGCGCATGGCATGCAATACGAGACCAGCTCGGCAGACGCCGCTTCTCACCACAGCGGCCCCGATGAGCAGGCGCTGCTTTCCCAGTGGTCCAAGTACCTGTTGTCCTCGATGGTATCGCTGCCGCTGGCGGCCAATCTGCTGCTGGACCATCAACTGCCGCTGGAGCTTCGGCACCTTTCGCTGCGCCTTGGCGAGCATGGCGTAGTCACTCAGCTGATACTTGATGATGCGGCGGGGCAGGGCGCAAGCCTCCCGGCGGAGATCGAGTCGGCCGATGAGGCGACGCGTCTCCAGGCTCGCTTCCAGGGCTACCTGGCACATCTTGAGGCCGTCATCGAGCGCCTCGTGCCGCACACTGCGCTGGGGCCCAAGGTCTTCTGGAGCAACGCGGCGCATTACTTCGTCTATATCGTCGGCATGCTGGAAGAGCAGGGCTGGGTCGCGCAGGCGGCGCCGGCACGTCAGCTGATGGCGACCAGAATTCTGGCCGACGGGCGGCGCAATCCGCTCTATCAGCCGGTCAGCGACGTGATGGACCGCCATGGCGAACGGCATACGCCGCGCAAGGTGTGCTGCGTGCGTTATCGCATCGAGTGTCTGGGCTATTGCAGCAATTGCCCGCTGAGCATCGAGCGTGCACCGGCCCGCCGCGCCCAGACGCGTCGGGTCGATCAGCGTGCCAACTCGCGCGCGGCGCTGATCGGTAGCGACCTGTCCTGATAGATAGCGTCCTGAGTGGCAGCTGAGGGGCAGCGTCCTGTGTTGTTCGGTGCCCTCTGGTAAGATGGCGCCCCCTGTCATTGTTCGGTATGTCGTCATGTCCTCGTCTTCGCGCCGCCCACGCGGTGCCTCCTTCGCCAAGTCCGGCGCATCCTCCCGACACGACTCGGCTGACAGACGTCAGCAGGGCACCGCGGCTGGCCGTCGAGATCCTGCGGCCCGCGAGAAGTCCAGCGCGGCCAAGGCGCCTTCCAACAAGTCGCCTTCCATCAAGGTGATCCCGGCTCGCAAGGGTCAGCTGCATCCCCGCAACCCGCATCGTGGGCGCTATGACATGGCTGCGCTGGTCAAGGCGAGCCCGGCACTGGCGGCCTTCGTGATCAAGACACCCGCTGGCAGCGAGTCCATTGACTTCGCTGATCCCGTGGCGGTCAAGGCGCTCAATCGGGCACTGTTGAGTCGCCATTACGGCATCGCCCACTGGGACATTCCTGCCGGCTATCTTTGTCCGCCCATCCCCGGGCGCGCCGATTATCTGCATTACCTGGCGGACCTGATCAGTGAAGCGAATGGCGGTCAGCTGCCGGCGGGTGAGCACGTGCGCGCGCTGGATATCGGCACTGGCGCCAACCTCATCTACCCCCTGCTGGGCAATCGCAGCTTTGGCTGGCAGATGGTCGGCAGTGATATCAGCGTGCAGGCGATCGACTCGGCTCGCGCGATCGTGAGCGCCAATCTGCGCCTCAAGGGCCAGATCGAGGTGCGTCTGCAGACTGATCGCACGCGCCACTTCGCTGGTATCTGGGGCGCGGATGAGCGCTTCGATCTGGTGCTGTGCAACCCGCCGTTCCATGCCAGCGAAGCCGATATGGCGCGGGAATCGCAGCGCAAATGGCGCGGGCTCGACAAGTCGCGCCAGCAGCGCGGCAATGGCCCACGCAAGAGTGGGTCACGTAACGCGCCTGCGCTGAATTTCGCGGGTCAGGCGGCCGAGCTATGGTGTCCGGGCGGGGAAGAAGTCTTCGTCACCCGCATGATCCAGGAGAGCCGCAACGTCGCCTCGCAGTGCCTGTGGTTCACCTCGCTGGTCGCGCATTCGGCGAGCCTGACCGGTATCAGGAAAGCCCTCAAGCGCAGTGGCGCCAGCGAGGTCCGAGTGATCGAGATGTCCCAGGGGCAGAAGGTCAGCCGCTTCGTGGCCTGGTCGTATCTCACGCCCGACCAGCGTCGGCAGTGGGGGCGGGATCACTGGCAAGGGAAGTGAAGCGTCTGTCATAGCCGTATCAAGAGAGTCTTCGACTCAATGATGTCTTTGCATTGAAGCCCCCGTCGCCCAGCGCGACGGGGGCTTCTTGCATTGGCGGTTGTCATCCGCGCTTCACTTAAGCCTGCCTTAATAGTTTGCGGGCAAACTTTCTGCCAGAAACGCGCAGCCTGCCGGTTCCGATCGCTCCAGGATCTGTCATCTATCCGGCTTGCTCGACGCCCAGTCATTGCTCAGGAGTTATTCCATGAAGTCCGCGATCACCATGACATCGCCTGGTCCAGACCACCCCTTGGCGCAGGGCGAGGAGCCCTTGTGCGGAGGAGTTTCGGTGTTGATACCGGCTCGTGATGAGCGTGACAACTTGCCGAGCCTTATTGCCGAGGTGCATGAGGCGCTTGCGGGGCAGCGCTACGAGATCATCGTGGTGGATGATGGTTCCAGTGATGGCAGTTGGAGTTGGCTCAAGCAGGCTGCGCAGGAAGATTCACGATTGCGTCCCTATCACCATGGCACCAGTTTCGGACAGAGTACTTCGCTGTGGCAGGCTGCCCGGCTGGCGCGCGGTCGATGGTTGGCGACCCTGGATGGCGATGGCCAGAATGATCCAGCGGACTTGCCGGACATGTTGTCACTGGCAACGCTCGAAAAGCTCGACCTGGTAGCTGGTCATCGCACGCAACGCCGCGATGATGCCGTCAAGCGTGTGTCATCACGCTTGGCCAATGCCATCCGACAAGCGCTGCTGCACGATGACACGCCAGATACCGGCTGCGGAATCAAGGTCATGCGTCGTGATGTCTTCCTTCGGCTGCCGTATTTCGACCACATGCACCGTTTTCTTCCGGCGCTGGTTCGCGCCCAGGGTGGCAAGGTGCAGTCATTGGCAGTCCGGCACCGCGAACGAGTGGCAGGAGTATCCAAATACGGCTTCTTCGATCGGCTCTGGGTCGGTATTGCCGATATTGTCGGAGTGATGTGGCTTGTGCGTCGCTCGCGTCTACCGTCACCGCTCGAGAATATCTTTGGCCATGCTGCCAGTGAGGCCATCGACCATGGTTCGCTGCCGTTGGTGGGGACGCACGTGTCGACGCCCTCTGCATCCGCGCCAACAAGCCTGTTTGACTCCCCCTCTAGATATCAGGCTGACGGTCACGATGCAGCAGCAGGTGACAGCAACCCGGACCAGGCCGACGTGGCGCGGGGTGCCTGCTGATGGATGTCAGTCCGTGGTGGGTCGCTGTCGGTTTTGGAGGCCAGGCGCTGTTCTCGGCGCGTTTCATCATTCAGTGGCTGGCCAGTGAGAAGGCACGTCGTTCCATCGTTCCTCGTGCCTTCTGGTGGTTCTCGCTTGCCGGTGGCATGACGCTGCTTGCGTATGCCATCCATCGCGAGGACCCGGTATTCATTGCCGGTCAGGGGGCAGGGCTTTTCATCTATCTGCGTAATCTGAGCTTGATCAAGCGGGATCGCCGGTCACTCACGTCGCCTAGCAGCGAAGCGTCGTCCCAGGCACCGCAGGAGTCCACTGTCGTCGAACACGCTTGTGGCAAGACGGAAGAATGCGCATTGGGCACTGACGACTCCCTGAAGGCCAGGCTCGCGTCGCTGGAGATAGAAAACGCCCGACTCAAGACTGAAGTGGCACACCTCCATGCCAATTCCGTTCGGCACCAAGGGACAGGCGCATGAAGGCAATGACGCCAGCTGGCGGTGTGTACCGAAGACTTTCCCGCCATCCCTGGTGGGTCCTGGGGGCGTTGTATCTATCTGTCTCTGCCATCGGGCTTGGCATGCGTATGCCGTGGCCTGCCGATGAGCCACGCTTCGCGCTCAATGGTCTCGAGATGTGGATCACGGGGGACTGGTGGTTGCCACACCGCGCGGGAGAGCTTTATCCCGACAAGCCGCCGATCTTCATGTGGCTCAGTTCCTTGTCCACTGGCTTGGTGGGGGATATCCGCATCGGCTTTGCCCTGCCATCGCTGGTGGCCGGGGCCGCGACTCTGGGGCTGAGCGTGGACCTGATTCGCCGCCTGCATGGCCGGCACACAGCCTTCATTGCCGGGCTGTGGTTGCTCGCGTCAGTGCAGTTCATCTTGCAGGCTCGTACGGCTCAGATCGACATGCTGGTTACTGCTTTCATCCTGCTGGGTAGCTGGGGATTGTTGCGGCATGCATTGCTCAATGATGGCGTGCGCTATTTCTATCTCGGCTGCTTTGCGATGGGGCTTGGCATCCTCACCAAGGGGGTCGGGTTCCTGCCGTTGCTGATGTTGCCTTTCTGGCTGATGGCTGCGCGTCACGCATCGACTTGGCGCAGCAGTGGTCGTCGCGCAGGGCAGCTGACATCACGCGAGCTGTTGATCGGACTCTGCTGGATGCTGGCGGCTCCGCTGCTCTGGGTAGGGCCGATGCTGGTGATGTCCTTCGTGTCCGGCGATTCGGAGCTTGCCGCCTATCGCGACAACATCCTGCTCAAGCAGACCGCTGAGCGATATACCGACAGCTGGCATCATCTGAAGCCTTGGCATTACTTCCTGACCAGTGTGATTCCCTGGGCATGGATGCCGCTGCTGCTGACGCTACCCTCGTGGCCGAAGGCACTCGCTCGCAGCTTCTCGCGCCGCGATCTACGAGTCTGGCTGCCCCTGGTGGGTGCGGCATTGATGGTGGTCTTCTTCTCATTGTCTCCAGGCAAGCGGGGAGTCTATATCCTGCCGGCGCTGCCGCTGTTGGTGATCGGCCTGGCACCCATGTTGCCGGGGTTCTCACGTAAGCCTCATGTCTCCTGGCTGGGGTTTGCACTTTGCGCCGGACTGGCAGGCATCTTCCTGATCGCGGCACTGCTCGGTGTCTTCGGGTACCCGGCATTGGTGACGCTTGCCGAAAAGGAGGGGGTTGTGCCGTGGGGGTGGTGGGGGCTGCTGGGTGGCAGTGGTATCGCGCTCTGTGCCTGGCTGAAACCACGGAACGGCTTGTTGGCCTTGGGGATTTGGCTCGTGGTGTTCTGGATTCTGTGGGGCACCTGGGGGGCACGATTGATGGACCCGGTTCGCAATCCTGCCCTACTGATGGCGCAGGTTGCCGAGAAGAGCGATTACCAGGCATTGGCTATTCCCGACTTTCGTGAGCAATACATCCTGCAGGCGCGCCAGCCATTGTGGCACTTCGGTTACAAGACGCCGGAGGAAGACCAATTCTCGCGTCTCTATGCATGGCTGAAGGAGGCCCCGCAGAACCGCTGGGTCTTGTTGACACCCCGCAAGCTCAAGCGGCATGCCTGTCTGGATGGTGCACAGGCCATCACATTGAATGAGCCGGATGAGCAATGGGTACTGCTACCTGGTAGCGCGGCCGTGAAATGTCAGGGCAATCCCGATGCTGCGCCGATGTATCTGGCGCCGACCTCGGTCTCGAATGAAGCGGCACAGCTGATCGGACTTCCCCAGCGACATACTCTGATGCCGGAGGTTCAGCCGTGAAGTGTCAGAAGCAACTTTCATGTGCGATATCCCTGGTGGGTAGGGGGTCCCATTCGTTGATCAACCTGAATGCCAGCGAGCGAATATGTTGGACGCTATGGGGAGTGTTGCTGATGTCAGCAGCGCTGGCACGACCCTATCTGTCCATCGATGAAACTCGCTATGTCTCGGTGGCATGGGAGATGTGGCATGCCGGCAGCGGGTTCGTCTCGACCATGAACGGGGCGGCCTACGCTGACAAGCCGGTACTGTTGTTCTGGTTGGTTCACGCCGGATGGGTGGTCTTCGGAGTCAATGATGTCTGGCCAAGATTGGTGATGCCGCTGGTCAGTCTGCTGGGTATCTGGCAGATAGGGCGTGTCGCCCGCACCCTGAGGCCGGCCACTGGCCTGGCCGATGCCGAACGGCAGAGACATGAGCTTTGGGTACGCATGGTGCGTTTGATGCTCGCCGGTTGTCTGATGTGGGTGCTCTATAGCCAGGCCTTGATGTTCGATGTGCTGTTGACGACGTGTCTACTGGGCGCGTTGCGGCCCTGGTGTACACCACAGGGAGGGCAGCCGTTCAGTCTGAGCGTCGTGCTCGAGAGTGGTGTGTGGCTGGGGTTGGCCTTGCTGGCCAAAGGGCCGGTCGCACTCTTGTGGTTTCTGTTGGTGGTCGGCTCGCGCCCCTGGTGGACGCAAGCACAAGCCCGCGAGGTGTGGGGCTGTGAGTGGCGCGGTTGGGTGTTGAGCCTGCTGCTGGGCATCGCGGTGTTGTGCATCTGGTTGCTTCCCGCCGTCATCACTGGTCCTCCCGACTATGTCGAGGATCTGCTTTGGGGCCAGACGGCAAGCCGCGTCATCTCCGCGCAGGATCATGCTCGACCGCCATGGTGGTATCTACCGTGGCTGGCGGTGTTGATCTTCCCGCTCAGCTTGCGCCCGCGATTGCTGATCGAGGGGTTTCTGGCCTCGGTTGCTCGGCGGCCAACGTCAGAGCAACCCTTGCTGAAGCTGGGACGCTTCTGGGCACTGGGCGGACTGCTGGTCTTTTCACTTATCTCCGGCAAGCAAGTGCATTATCTGATGCCGCTACTGGTACCGGTGAGTCTGCTGCTGGCCTGGGCTGCTCTGCGCCAGCCTCCGGCTCGCACATCGCTGAAACTGCTGGCGATGATCAGCGGTGGCCTGGGACTGACAAGCCTGGCGTTGGCGGTCATCGTCATGCCCGCAGGCTGGCTGGCTGATGCCTCATTTCTGCCGACCCATGCAGCGCTGGTGGCTTCGGGCAACGCAAGCCTTGCGTGTCTCATGGCGGGAGCTAGCTTGCTGGCCTTGATGGTATGGCTATGGCCTTCCGTGGATGAGGCGAGACGCTCCATCACGGCTCAAACACCTGCCGCTGAGTCACTGGGCAATAGCGCGCTGAATGCTCAGCGGCGACTGGCGCTGGGCAGCGTGTTGCTGGTGACCTGCTTGCTGGCCCTGACATTACGTCCGTTATGGCCACGTCTGGATCAGACTGCCCTGGCTCAATGGGTTCAGCACCATCAACAGGAGGGCCAGGAGGTGGCCGTCGTTGGCTGGGACTATCAGGCAACCTGGCAGTTTCTGGGGCGACTGACCCAACCGCTGAAGCAATTGAAGCGCGATTCGAGTCAGCTGAATTCCTGGCAGGCAGCGCATCCCGATGGCTGGTTGATAATCGAGGCTGACAAATGTCTGCGTCTACCCGACACGCCAGGCCCTCTGGCCGGCATGCGTGATTGGTGTCAGGCGGCAGTAGACGATGGAGACAATGCCACGCCGGTCTTTCGTCAGGGACGCCACCGATTATTGACGGTACCCGCAGCGGCATTGGGCGGCCCCTCATCAGCACCAACGGCGTTGGTCATGACCGTTCAGGAGAAACGATGAGCATGAAGATACTGGTAACTGGGGCTGCAGGTTTCATTGGTGCTGCTCTGTGTGAGCGACTCTTGAAGGAAGGCCTGCAGGTCGTCGGTCTCGACAATCTCAACCCCTACTATCCGTTGGCGCTGAAGCAGCACCGCCTGACACGTCTCGAAGCACTTGCCGGGCAGTGCGTTGCTGCCCCCGGGAATGCACGCCGGTTGGGCAGCTTTCGCTTCGTCAAGCTGGATCTTGTCGAACGTGAGACGCTTCGCACATTGATGCAGGAGGAGGAGTTTGATGTCGTCGTCAATCTGGCGGCCCAGGCTGGGGTGCGCCACTCCATCGCTCAGCCTTTTGATTATGTCGACAGCAACCTGGTCGGCTTCGTCAATCTTCTTGAGGCTTGTCGTGACACGGCCCCGAGCCATTTGCTCTATGCTTCCAGCAGTTCCGTTTACGGGGATGATACCCGTCAGCCTCTGCAGGAATCCCAGGCGGGTGTACGCCCGCTCTCGCTGTACGCTGCTACGAAGCGCTCAAATGAATTGATGGCTTACAGCTACGCGCATCTCTATGGTTTACCGGTGACAGGGCTACGCTTCTTTACCGTGTATGGTGCCCGCGGGCGCCCGGACATGGCGCCACTTCGTTTCGCACGCAAGCTGCTGGCCGACGAGGTGATCGATGTCTACAACCATGGACAGATGGCACGTGATTTCACCCATGTCAGTGATATCGTGGAGGGCATCTACCGACTTATGCACCTGCCGCCGACGCAGGAAGTGAATGCCGCTCCCTCGCGTGTCCTGAACCTCGGGCGTGGTGAGCCCATCGCTTTGGGGAACTTCATCAATGGCCTCGAGGCAGCGCTGGGTGTCCCGGCTCGCAAGCGTCTGCTGCCGATGCAGCCAGGGGATGTCGAGCGTACCTGGGCAGATACCTCGACACTCGAGACGCTGACCGGCTTTCGCCCCAGTGTCAGTCTTGCCACAGGGCTTGAGGAGTTGGCTGAGTGGGCGCAACAGTATCCGTCATTGCTGAGAGAAACCGATGATGAGCAATCGCCCCGGGTGAGATGTCCTGATGAAGCAGGCGTCGCTGCAGGTGGACATTCTGGACGCATGACAAAGGCCGGCATGTCCGCCATGACGGCCTTGGCCTTCAGTAGTGGAACTCTCTTGAAGGCCTGAGTGGGATTCAGCGGCTGTATATCTGAGGTCAGGTCGAGAAGCGTCCACCCCTACAACGCAAGGAGCCCCGCCAGTGAACTGGCGGGGCTCCTTGTATCTTGCCTGTCAGCCGCTATCAGCAGCGACCCTCGCAATTGGCAGGCTTGTCGTTGGCGATGCGCCAGTCTTCCTCGTTGGCCAGCGTGGCCAGCGGCGACAGCATCGAGAAGTCGAACTCGGTGAGGCAGGTACCGCGTTGTACGCGCTTGGGCCAGTCATGATTGGCCAGCGCCGAGCGACCGATGGCGACCAGGTCCGCGTGCTGCAGGGCGGCCTGGGCCTTCGCGACGCTGGCGACATTGCCATTGGTGATCAGCGTGATGTCTGACTCCAGTGCCTTGCGTGATTGGTCGGCAAGCGCCGTCAGGCTGAGGCTGCGCTCACGCTCGTCGTCTGCCTCGGGGAAGGCGGGGGCATCGACATCACTGCCGGTCAGGTGCAGGAAATCCAGCCCAGCTTCCATTAGCTTGGCGAGGCGCTCGCGGGCCTCGTCAGGGCCGCCCTGCCAGGTGAGCTCAGGCTCGGTCACGGTGCCCTGGGAGAGGCGCATGCCGATGACGAAGTCGGCGCCGACCGCCTCACGCACGCTGCGGATGACCGCCAGTGGGAAGGCCAGACGTGCGATGGCGTCGCCGCCCCAGGCATCGTCACGCTGATTGAAGCGCTCACTGATGAACTGGTGGATCAGGTAGCCGTTGGCACCATGCAGCTCGATACCATCGAAGCCGGCTTCCTTGGCGCGACGGGCGCTGGTGGCAAAGCCGGCGATCGCGTCATGGATTTCCGCTTCGCTGATCTCGCGGGCCAGCGGGAAGGGGCCGGAGCCACCGTAGAAGCTGAGCATCTCGCCACTGGCGCGGCTCTCGGAGGGGGCGACGACCTCGTCCTTGAAGCGGTTGTGCTGGGTCTGGGCGCCGGCATGCATCAGCTGGGCGATGAGGCGCCCACCTTGTTGATGCACGGCGTCGACCACCGGGCGCCAGCTGTCCTGCTGCGCCTGGTTGGCCAGCCCCGGCTGGTTGGCGTAGCCCTGGCTGAAGGCTTCATCGGTGTAGATGCCTTCGGTGATCAGCAGCGAGAAGTTGCCCCGCGCAAAATCGCGATAGTAATCGACCATGTCAAAGTGCACCTGGCCGTCATCCTGCGCGCTGGTGCGCGTCATCGGGGCGAGCACCAGGCGATTGTCGAGCTCCAGCCCGGCGAAGGCATGGGGGGTGAACAGTGCGGTGGTGTCTGTCATCTAGTACGTCTCCCGCGGAAAGCATTCCGCTGTCGTATCCGGTCGTAGGCCCTGAGCAACTGCGTGCACGAAGAGGTGAAGATCGACGCAGTGCGGTGGCCTGAATGAATGATCGACGGATCATCTGTATGCCCTATATCGTGCCTGCCGCACCTGGGGGTCACAAGCCGGAACGCTGGAAGGAGAGTGTTGTCGTTTTGACAACCTGTGCATGTAATTGACTGAATTTGCGAGATTTTTTCTCAAACAATTCAGGGTTGCTGCATGAAGTGGCAACGCAGTGCTGCTTTCCATGCACATAAGCATATGCGCGCAACGACGCAGGCCCCGCTACCGTGGGTTGCGGGGCCTGCGTCTTGAGCGCCAATCGTGCCTATGGCGAGTGCTCCGTGCTGATGATCACTTGCCGTCGCACTGGGCGTTCTGCTTGCTGCTACCGGAGGGCGGGCAGCCGAACCAGTTCTCGGTCGGCTTGGCCTGGCCCGTGTTGGCGTGGCGGCCGCCCTGGCTGCCGATCTTGCCGCCATCGAGGCTTTTCTGTACCTGGTGCGTGGCGTTGTCCTTGGCTTGCTGCCGTGCCTCGGGCTGTTCGTTCTGTTGATAGTGCGCGCCGTTGTCAGCTGCGCCGTCTGCGGTGCGCTTCGAGTGGCTGGGCGTTGGCTGGCCCTGCGAGGAATGCTGGGAAGAGGCCGCGCCGCTGGTCCCTGTCTCGGTGTTCATCTCGTCGAAGGCCTGAGCCGGGGAGAGGCCCAGCAGGCCCAGCATCACTGCGGCGGCGCCGATGCCACGGCGCAGGCGGGTGCTCGCGGTAGGTCGCTTGCCTAAGAGCAGATCAGTGCGCAGGCGATGGAGAGAGGCATTGTCGTCAGTGATGGCTGTCGAGGTTCTGTAGAACATGATGAGGGGACTCCTTGCGGGTCTGGCTGCCGGTGTCGGCAGCCGCGCGGGTGAGGGATTCACCGGCGACGCATGAGGTGTCGGCAATGCTGCGCTCTCTTGCGAGTGCGCGCTGCCAGACATGAGAGGATGATGTGAGTGACTGTAACTCGGCGTTGCGCGCCGGGTAATCGATGGAACAGTTATCGGGGCATACCAAGGGAATTCAACTCTTGTTCAATAATTGGCCGTGGCGACGGGCGCACTCGTCGGGGTGGGTGGCATGTCTTGCTCACTCGAGTGAGGCGCAGCCGGCACGCGATCGATCAGACACTTGTGATGGCAAAAGGGCAGACGCCCCTTGAAGTCATGGCGTGCCATGACAATGTGGGAGGGACAGGGCAACGGCCCTGAGTGTTCACCCAGTCAAGGAGACAGGCATGACGATCAAGAAAACCGGTTCCGCGCATTGGGAAGGTAGCGTCAAGCAGGGTAAAGGCACTGTCAGCAGTGAAAGTGGTGCGCTCAAGGATCAGCCTTACGGCTTCAATACGCGCTTTGAAGATGGCGCTGGCACCAACCCCGAAGAGCTGATCGGGGCGGCCCACGCCAGCTGCTTCTCGATGGCACTCTCGATGATGCTGGGCGAGGCGGGGCATGAGCCCAAGGCCATCGATACCACCGCCACCGTCCATCTGGACAAGGAAGACAGCGGCTTCAGCGTGACGAAGATAGCCCTGGTGACCAAGGCCGATGTGCCGGGCATCAGCGAGGCAGATTTCCAGTCCACCGCCGAGAAGGCCAAGGGCGGCTGCCCGATCTCCAAGTTGTTCACCGCCGAGATCTCGCTGGAAGCCTCGCTGGTCAACTGAGGCGTCGCCTGCAGGCGAGCCGTTGCAGATGAACAGCCCTCAGGCGCTGATCACGACGACAATGACTCGCGTGACCGCAGGCATCATCTCTGCGATGCGAGCATGAAAAACCGCCCCTCGGGGCGGTTTTTTCGTTGTGCGCGCGGTGAGCTTTCCCAGCGCGTGTACTAGCGCTTGTCTGAGCCGCTTTCAGAACCGTTTGCTGACTCGCTTTCTGCCCCCTTGCCTGACCTCCTGTCTGGGCTCATTTCCATTGCCTCATCCTCGCTGATCTCGCCGGCATGCTGCATGGCATTGCGGCGCGACTGCAGCCGCGTCAGTGGCTTGCGATCCGGCGTGCAATACCAGCGAATGTTCTCGCGTGAGCATTGCTCCAGCTCGGCGATCACCTGGGCGCCGAGCAGCAGGATCACGGCGCCGATCTCCAGCCCCAGCAGCAGCACGATCAGCGTCGCCAGCGAGCCGTAGACGGCACCGACGAAGGACAGGTGGGTGAAGTACCAGCTCAAGGCGAGGCGTGTCAGCTCCCACAGGGTGGCCGCGACCAGACCCCCGACCAGCGCGCGGCGGGTCGAGACGCGGGTCTGGGGCAGTATCTTGTAGATGGCGCTGAACAGCCCGAACATGCCAACGATGCTGATCAGATAGATCACCTCGCTGCCGGCATCGCCCAGGGTCAGCTCGATGCCGGTCAGCAGCGTCAGGGCATCATTCATCGCCGAGGCCAGCGCCACCAGCAGGGTCAGCGCCAGCAGGCCCGCGCCCAGCACCATCACGAAGGCGTAGGGCAGCAGGGCGGAAATCCACGCGCTGCGCTTACGAATCACTGGATGCTGATGGAAGATCAGCGCAATGGCGTCTTCCAGCATGCGAAAGGCCAGCCCGGCGAAGAACAGCAAGCCGCCCATGCCGATCCAGCTGATCACCTCGCGATTGGCCAGCAGCTTGCGCACCGCGTCCAGCAGGATATCTTCCTGGCCCGGCCCCAGATGCTGGACCTGAATGGCGATGATGCTCATCAGGCGAGTTTCATCCACCAGGTGCGTCAGCAGCACGCAGAGCAAGGCGAACAGCGGCACGCTGGACAGCAGGATGTTGTAACCGACGCCCCCGGCCAGCAGCACGCCACGGTTGGCGATGAACTGTCCGATGACGCGCAGGGCGAAGGCCAGCAGGCGCGGCAGAAAGCGCAACAGGCGGCTGCTCACGGAGTCTGCAGCAGGGTCTGGCATGGCTGGGCATCCTCGCGTTGGTTCGTGATGTCGGTTCAAGGGGGATATCAGCCGCGCTGCCGAGCGCGATGCTGGAAGAACGTCGAGGCGGTATAGAGCGCCAGACCGCTCCAGATCAGCACGAAAGTGATCAGCATCGTCGGATGCAGGGTTTCCTTGAAGATCAGCAGCGCGATCAGAAACTGCATGGTCGGGTTGATGTACATCAGAAAGCCCACCGTGGCGAGTCGCAGGCGACGCGCCGCACCGGCAAAGGCGAGCAGCGGCAGCGCGGTGAGCACGCCGCTGGACATCATCAGCACGCTGGCGGGTAGTTCAAGCGGGCCGACATCGCTGGCCGTGAAGTGCGATTCGCCCGAGAACCACTGGCCGCCGATCAGCAGTAGCGCGAGTGGCGCGAGCATCATCGTCTCGACCAGCAGGCCCGACAGGCCATCCAGCGCGATGCGCTTTCTGAGCAGCCCGTAGGTGCCGAAGGTCACAGCCAGCGAGAGCGTGATCCACGGCAGTTCCGTCAGGCCGACCAGCTGCAGGCTCAGGCCGAGGATGGCCAGCCCCAGCGCGAACAGCTGCACGCGCGACAGGCGTTCCTTCAGGAACAGCATGCCCAGCCCGACATTGACCAGCGGCGTCATGAAGTAACCCAAGCTTGCCTGCAGTACCTCATGCACCTCTACCGCGTGGATGTAGATGCCCCAGTTGAGCGCGATCAGGATCGAGCAGGCCAGCACAGGCACAAGCTTGCGGGGTTCGGCGAAGGCAGCGCGCACCGGTGACCAGCGCCGGATGACGCTGATCAGCAGCACCATGAACACGCAGCTCCACAGGATGCGGTGCAGCAGCACTTCCCAGGCGGGAATGCCCTCGAACAGCGCGAAGTAGAGCGGAAAACAGCCCCACATCACATAGGCGCCCAGTCCGAAGCCGACGCCCTTGGCGCTCTCGCGGCGTGCCTTGGCCAGACTCTCGACAGAGGGGCTTGTCTGCTCCCGCCTCATGCGGAGTCGCTCGAACCATCCTGCGCCAGCGGTTTGCCTGCGATCTGCGCCAGCGGTTTACCTGCGATGTAGTAGCCCGACGGTTCAAGCGCGATGAAGAAGCTTTCGGCCTCTGGGTAGCCGGCCTCGTTCATGGCCTGCGCGATGGACTGGGCGCACAGATCGCGCACCTGTTTGCCACGTTCGAACCACAGCACCTCGACGAAGGGGAAGGCATCGACGAGCTGACCATCGAACACATACTGGGTGGTGATGCACTCCAGCGTGAATTCGTCGCGCGCGGTGGCGGTCGCTTCGCTCAGCTGATCGATCAGTGCGCGCGAGACAGGGGCAAGACGGGCAGGCGTGACACCGTGGAAGCGAAGCTGAGGCATGAAGCTCTCCTGTGAGTCGGGATGGGGAGGGGGCGAGCAAGCTCGCGGTGAACTGACGCCGCCGCAACCTGGTGTGGTGGCCTTGCGTTCATCGCCAATATATCACTGGCTTCTGATGCTCACACCCGCCGCCAGGGATTCGTGTGCGTGATGAGCGCTACGGCGATGACAGATCATGCTTTGCCTCTCACATCTGATCGCCACAGACGGTAGAATGAGCGCTTTCAAGGCGTGGCATGACCAGTGGCAGGGTGGGCAAGGCTCACGCCGACGCGCATCCGCCGGTCGCCACTCAAGCGCCCATTCAGTCAGCAGGGAGGCACGACGACCATGACGACACAGCCACAGGCGACTTCCCCACAAGCGAGTGCTGGCGATGCCTCGCGAGGGGCGACATTGCGTGTCAGCCTGGTGCAGACGGACCTGCGCTGGGAAGACCCGGCGGAGAACTGCCGTCTGCTCGGCGAGCAGCTGGATGCCGCTGGCCTGGTCTTGGGCGCCGATGGCCGCAATGTCGCAACCGATCTGATCGTGCTGCCCGAGATGTTCGCCACCGGCTTCACCATGAATTCGCGTGAGATGGCGCAGCCGATGGAGTCCAGCGAGAGCGTCGACTGGCTCAAGGCGCAGGCCATCACCCGTGGTTGCGTGATGACCGGCAGCATCGCGGTGCTGGATGACGGCGAGTGTTACAACCGCATGCTGTGGGCCACGCCCGACGGTGAGGTGTCGCATTACGACAAGCGCCATCTGTTCCGCATGGCCGGTGAGCATGAGCGTTATGGCATGGGTTATGAGCGGGTGCTGGTCGAGCTCAACGGCTTTCGGATCCAGCTCTCTGTCTGCTATGACCTGCGCTTCCCGACCTGGCTGCGTCAGCGTCCCGTCATCGGTGGCGTGAGTGCTGCCGAGACCGCCGCCGACAGCGCCTTTGAATATGACCTGCTGCTGTGCGTGGCCAACTGGCCGGGCGTACGGCGTCATCCCTGGCGCACGCTGCTGCAGGCGCGCGCCATCGAGAATCTGGCCTATGTGGTGGGCGTCAACCGTGTGGGTGACGACGCCAACGGGCTGCACTATACCGGCGACTCCATGGTCTGCGACTTCAAGGGCGAGCCCATCCTCGACCCCGCGCCAGACCAGCCCTTCATCGAGACCGTGACGCTTGAACGCGGCGCGCTCGACGAGTTTCGAACCAAGTTTCCGGCGTGGATGGACGCCGATCATTTCACTCTGGAGGCCTGATGCGCCTGGACAAATTCCTTACCGAAACCACGGATCTCAGCCGTAGCGATGCCAAGAAGGTCGTGCACCGCGGCGATGTCACCGTGGATGGTGAGGTAGTCAAGAACACCGCGAGCGCCGTCAAGGACGGCATGCGCGTCGAATGGAATGGCGAGCACCTGGAGCTGATGGGGCTGCGCTATCTGATGCTGTACAAGCCGGCCAATGTGGAATGCACCAGCAAGCCGGGCCTCTATGAGCGCGCGCATGACCTGATCGATCTGCCCAATGTCGAGCGCCTGAGCATCGTTGGGCGTCTCGATGTCGACACCACCGGCCTGGTGCTGATGACGGATGACGGCCAGTGGAACCATCGTGTCACCTCGCCCAAGAAGGCCTGTGCCAAGCGCTATCGCGTCACCCTGGCGCGCCCGCTGGAAGGCGATGAGCTGGCGCGCGCCGTGGAGGACTTCGAGCACGGCCTGATGCTGGATGGGGAAGAGAAGCCGACGCGTCCGGCGCGTCTCGAGATGGAAACCGCCACCGTGGGTCTGCTGTGGATCACCGAAGGCCGTTATCACCAGGTGAAGCGCATGTTCGCGGCCATCGGCAATCACGTCGAAGCCCTGCATCGCGAAGCCATCGGGGCTGTCGAGCTGGACCCGGAGCTGGAGCCGGGCGAATGCCGTTTCCTGCGTCCGGAAGAGATCGCCAGCTTCTGATCGTTGGCTTCTGATGCATCAGCGCATGCATCATCAAAAGCCCCTGTCATTTTCACGAATGGCGGGGGCTTTTTCGTGCGCGTCGTTGGCCGCCGTGTCTTGTATCGATCCAACGATCGCGCTTAAGGTAGCTGTTCGTCTGCTCGCATTGTGATTTCTTTGCGGGAAGCGCGTTTTGCAGAAGTGATGTTTATACAGAGGTCGCCTTCAATCAAACGCTTGTTTCCGGTATTTTCATGACAATGGCGTATCCATAACAACAACGAGGAAAATCCACTATGTCGTCCCCCTTCACCAAGTCGTCTCCCTTTGCCAGATCCTCCCTGATGAAACCCCTGCCGCTGCGCATGGCGTTGGCGGGCAGTGGTCTGCTGCTGGCAACGCTGTCAGCGCCGGCGACTGCCGCGGAAGACGCCAGTGTCGTGTTCGCGGCGCCGCCGTGGCCGGGCGTGACCATGAAGACCGAGATTGCCTCCGAAATCTTCGAGGCGCTGGGCTATTCTCCCACCACCCGCCAACTGGGCGCGCAGATCACCTACGAAGGCATCTCGCTCGGTGAGGTCGATGTCTACCTGGCCGCCTGGTTGCCGGGGCAGAGCACCATGTACGATGCAGCGATGGCAAAGGACGCCATGGTCGACTTCGGCAATAACGTGAACGGTGCACGGGCCAATTTCGCCGTACCGCGTTATGTGGCTGAAGCCGGTGTCACTTCACTGCATGATGTCGACAAGCCGGAATTTGCCGACAAGTTCGAAAAGACCATCTATTCCATCGAGATCGGCTCGGGTTCCAGTGAAATCGCCAACCGTGCCGTCGATGAGGATATCTATGGCCTCGGCGATTGGGACCTCAAGGAGTCTTCCACTGCCGGCATGCTTGGAACAGTCGCCAATGCCATCAAGCGTGATGAGTGGGTCATGTTCGTCGGCTGGACTCCGCACTGGATGGGCGTCGAATACGACATGGTCTTCCTCGATGATCCAGAAGACCTGTGGGGGCCGGGCGGCGGCAAGAGTGACGTGAGAACTCTGGCCAACAAGAAATGGTCTGAAGCGCATCCCAATGCCTCCGTCTTCCTGGATCAGATCTCCTTTACCTCCGAGGAGCAGAGTGAACTCATCTATGGCTATGGCAAGGAAGAGCGCCCGCAGGAAGAGGTGGCGGGAACATGGATGAAGGCCAATCCGGGCAAGGTCAAGGCCTGGCTGGATGGCGTGACCACCCGTGATGGCGAACCTGCCTGGCCGGCCGTCAAGGAGGCACTTGGCCTGCCGGAGGCATGATTGACAGCTTGAAAAGGTGCCGCTGATCTTTGCGGATGCAGCACCTTGAATATAGTGGTAAGAACACGAAGCCCGCTCATTGAGCGGGCTTCGTGCGTTCTACAGCAGCGAACGTGTCAAGAAAGCGCACAGCGTCAGAGACGGGAATAGCTTCGGGTGTGCCGCGCACCAGGGGGTGAAATCACTGTCATGCAAATCTTGCATGGAAAATCCAAATAAAGAATTGGTCGCGAGATAGGGGCCTGTATCACCATCAGTCTGCACTCTGCGCTGCTTCCACGCGCAGCCAAGAACAATGACAAGAAGGAAACACTCATGGCTGATTCAGGTTCTTCCTCCGCCCCGATACCCCGCTCTCCCGGGCCCATTGCGCGCTTTCTGTCTCCCTGGACAAGACTGGCGCTGTGGAAGCAGATCTTCATCGCACTGATTCTGGGCCTGGGGCTGGGCATCGTGCTCAACCAGACCGGGCGCGCCGATATCGCCGCCGATATCAAACCGCTGGGTGACCTGTTCATCCGCGGCATCAAGATGCTGATCGTGCCGCTGGTCTTCATCTCGCTGGTCACTGGCGTGGCCTCGCTCAACAACCTCTCCAAGATCGGGCGCCTGAGCGTCAAGACGCTGGTGCTCTATCTGGGCATGACGGCGGTCGCCATCACCATCGGCCTGGGGCTGGCCACCGTCTTCCAGCCGGGTGTCGGGATCGACCTGGGCAGCGCGGCCAATGTCGAGGTGCGTGAAGCGCCGACCGCCGTCGATACGCTGCTCGGGCTGGTGCCGACCAATGCCGTCGAAGCCTTCGCCGAAGGCAATGTACTGCAGATCATCGTCTTTGCGATCCTGTTTGGCCTCTCCATCACGCTGGTGGGGGAGAAAGCCCGTCCGGTACGCGTGTTCTTCGAGTCCGCAGCGGAAATCATCTATCGCATGACCAGCATCATCATCGCCTTCACCCCCTACGGTGTCTTCGCCCTGATGACCTGGGTGGCCGGTACCTATGGCCTGGCGATGCTCGCGCCGCTGGCCAAGGTGATCGGCATCGTCTATCTGGGCTGCTTCGTGCATGCCATCGTGGTCTATGGCGGCATGCTGCGCTTTCTGGCGCGCTTGAACCCGCTGCGCTATTTCCAGGGCAGTGTCGAGCCGATCATGCTCGCCTTCACCAGCACCTCCAGTTCCGGCACCTTGCCGGTGACCATGATGGCCGCCGAGCAGAATCTGGGCGTCAAGCGGGGTGTCTCGAGCTTCGTGCTGCCGCTGGGCGCGACCATCAACATGGATGGCACCGCGCTGTACCAGGGCGTCTGCGCGCTGTTCATCGCCCAGGCCTATGGCGTTGATCTGGGCATGACCGAATACGTCACCATCATCATGACCGCGACGCTGGGCTCCATCGGTACCGCCGGTGTGCCGGGAGCCGGCTTGATCATGCTCTCGCTGGTGCTGACCTCCGTCGGCCTGCCGCTGGAAGGGGTCGCCATCATCGCCGGCATCGATCGTGTGCTCGACATGGCACGTACCGGCCTCAACGTGGCGGGCGACTGCGCCGTCAGCTGCCTGGTCGCCAAGAGCGAAGGCGAGCTGGACGAGCAAGTCTTCAATACGCCCCACGTCATGCGCTCAGAGCTCAGTTGAGCGCTCTTGTCTGAACACCAACCGCGTCATCATCATCGGCTTGTCGGCATCCGCGTGATAAGCGTGTCAAGGACATCAGGAGAACATCGTCATGGAACGCCCCAACGCACCTTCACATAAAGCCAGCCCCTCTGTCGTCCGCTACGGCGTCGTGGGCGGCCTGGGGGCGATCGGCAGCGCGGATGTCCTGCTCAAGACGGTGCGCGCGGCGCAGTACTGCAAGCCACCGGGCGGGGTGGATATCGCCTTCGAGCAACGTCACTTCGATGACGGGCCGGGAATCGCCGCGGAGGCCTATGACCCGCTGCGACGCAAGTTCTACGTCTACAACGTGCTCAAGGATATGCAGGGCAAGGTCGAGAACGCAATGGTGCCATGCTTTCTCTCGCATACCTTCCTGGCCGAGATCACCCCGGAAATCAGCGTCAACGTCGTCGATATCTTCGATGCGCTGCTGGCGCGCATTCGCCGCGACTATCCCGAGGTGCGCAAGATCGGCGTGCTGACCTCAAGCTACGTGCGCGCCTCCGGTATCTTCGAGCAGCGCTTCGGGGAGCCGGAGGCCACGATGGCTGTCACGGATGCCACGCAAGACGGTAACCTCGTGGCAGGTGATGGCCTCGAGGTCATCTACCCCGATGCCACGCTGCAGCGTAATGCCCTGATGCAGGCCATCTATGGGGCCAGCGGCATCAAGAGTGGCCATCATGGTGGTGAGTGTCTGCAACTGTTGCTCGAGGCCTGTGATGGCCTGGTCAGTCAGGGCGCGGAGATCATCGTGCCGGGCCTGAGCGAGATTCCGGTGCTGATGGAGTCGCTGCAGCCGCTGGTGCCGGTGCCCTTGCTCGACTCCAACCTCATCTACGCCGAATACGCATTGGGCGTGGACCGCGAGCGCGAGAATCGCAACTTCAAGCTTGGCGTGCTCGGTGGGGTAGGGCCGGCGGCCACGGTGGACTTCATGCGCAAGGTGGTCAGCCTGACGCGTGCCGAGCGCGATCAGGACCACCTCAAGATGGTGGTGGAGCAGAATCCGCAGATTCCCGATCGCACCGCCAATCTGATCGGCAAGGGCGAAGACCCGAGCATCCCGATGCTCGCGACCTGTCAGCGGCTGGAGGCCGATGGCGCCAATGCCATCGCGATTCCCTGCAATACCGCGCATGCCTTCGTGGCGCGTATCCAGCCCTATATCGGCATCCCGATCATTAACATGCTGACGGCGGTGGTCGATCATATCGCGGCGATGCAGGCGCCGGTGGCGCGGGTCGGGTTGATCGCGACCAGCGGCACCGTGATCAGTCGGGTCTACCACGACATCATCGAGGCCTCGGGGCGTGAAACGCTGGTGCCCGATGCGCGCTGTCAGACCCAGGTGATGGAGGCGATCTACGGGCATCACGGCGTGAAGGCGGGCCATACGGCAGGGGAGTGCAGCGAGCATCTGCAGGCTGCCATTTCCCACCTGCTGGCGCGGGGCGCAGAAGTGATCATCCTGGGCTGTACCGAGCTTCCGTTGATCGAGCTCGATGCGGCACTGCGTGAGCGGGTAGCGCTGCTCGACCCCGCGGAAATTCTCGCGCAGCGCTGTGTGGCACTGGCGCAAGCCGAGGCCTGATTGGCGCTTCATCCATCCGATCAGCCAGTGAAGAGAGCTTGAAGAAAAGACACCCAGCGACGCGATATACTGCGCTCACGCAGGCTCGCTGTGTGCCTTTGCCTCATTCATGCCTCTCTTCAGGTGCTTTGCCGTGGAAATGAACTGGCTGGAAGACTTCCTCACCCTGGCGGTGACGCGTAATTTCTCGCGCGCCGCCACCCTGCGCAACGTGACGCAACCGGCCTTCAGCCGTCGTATTCGCAATCTGGAATACTGGGTCGGCGCCACCCTGATCGACCGCAGCCTGTTCCCCGTCGGCCTGACTCCCGCGGGCGAATCCTTCCAGCGCACCGCCCAGGATGCGCTCTCGGTATTGCGCGTCGGCCGTGATGAGGCGCTCGGCTTCGTGCCCAAGATAGAAGAAGTCGTCTCGATTTCCGCCTCGCACACGCTGGCGGTCAGCTTCTTCGTCGACTGGCATGAACAGCTGCAAAACCGACTGGGCAATCTCAAGGCACGCATCGTGCCCGACCACGTCGCCGGCTGTGTCGATGCCCTGATCAGCGGCAATTGTGATCTGATGCTGGCCTACAACAGCCCGCTACTGCCTACGCTCACCGACATCGTGCGCTATCCCTCCATCGTGCTCGGCTCCGAGCGGCTGGTGCCCGTCAGTGCCGTCGATGACGCTGGCCAGGCACTTTACTCCCTCGACAGCGACACGCCGCAACCCTACCTCTGCTACTCCAGTGACAGCTATCTCGGCCGACTGACCGCACTGATCATCGGACGCCAGAACCTCGCCGCGCGTCTCAACTTCCGCTACGAATGCTCGATGTCTGACGTGCTCAAGCGTGGCGCACTCGCCGGTAGCGGCATCGCCTGGGTGCCGGAGCGCGCCGTGCGCGACGAGCTGGCCGCCGGGCGCCTCGTCATCATCAGCGATGACAGCCACACCGCGCCGCTGGATATCTGCCTCTTCCGCCACGCCGAGCACGACCAGCGCGTGGCCGAACGCATCTGGCAAGCCTGTCTGACCGACGAAGACGAGGCCCTCGAATCAGAATGATAATTCGCTGGCGGCGTACCAGGTCAGAGGAAGAAAGCTCAGGGGGTAGGGCTGGAGAAAATGGAAAAGAAAGCCCAGAACAATGACCTGACATCATCGCCAGAGCACGACGCAAGACGGGAGCCACTGGGGCTCCCGTCTTGCATTACTGCATCTAAGCGCATCTGAGCGCATTCAACCGTATCTGATCGCATCTCAGCTCGCAGCTCTATCGACTGCAACTGCATCGGCCGCAACGGCAAGTCATGCATTGCCTCTCACGACAGTCGACGCGAATTGGCCGTCGTGCGCTTGTGCAACGGCTTGATGAAGAGGGTGCCCGTCGTCCACCACGGCGCCACCTTGCCGCCCGTCATCGCGTTCATCCACGCCTTCTGCATCACGAACCACATCTCCCAGCTGGCTGCGATCTTCTCCGACACCATCTTCTGGTTCTCGGTGATCATCTTCGGGTCCAGCGGTGACTGGGTTCCCCACAACTGAGTGCGCGACATGATGGTCGACATGGCTGTCGACCACATCTCCACCGACGTCGTGCCCAGCTTCCAGACATCGAACATCGCAGCCGGCGTCGTTGGGACCAACTCTGACCAGGCAGGTTGTTTAGCCATTGTACTCTCCAGGTAAGGAACATGAATACAGTGATACGCCTGTTTTTGTTGCAGTGCAATATGAGTTTTGACTGTGGGACGAGATCGGGCGATTCGGAGCCTCCATTATCACCACTTTCCATACAAAACAATGAGTTAGCGGTAGGTGATGGCTTGGGAAGCCGGAATTTTCCGTGCCTTGGCGGAAATTTCCCGTGGGGTTAGGGAAAGTGGATTTTCAGGATTTGTTGGCAATGTCTTACGCAGCCGTATGAATTTTATGAGGCTGGGTATCAGTTCAGTCAGACAGGACGCGTAGGCGTTGGCGAATGGCGCGGAAAATTCCGGCGTGGTGTTAGGTACGATAGAAGTGGGAGCGTGGCGAGGGACGCTGGGGCACCGAGACGGCGTACCCTTCAGGCGACGTAGGGTGTCGCATTGAACTGACGATCTATACCCGCAGATGCACCAAGTCAGCTACTATTAGGCTTCATGAAATTGCACATATTCGGATTTACAGTTGTTGATCGCCCCAACAGGGCGTTGGGTCGTGTGGTCCTTGGACGGAGCTTGCCCTGCTGCAGCGCCGTGCGGTAGCCGTGCATAAACATTTTATAGTGGGCGGATGCAGGCTCTGAGTGCAACACCCCATTGAATTGAGGGGGGGCTTCATTGTGCTTTGCCATCAGTTCATTCATCACCTCGATAGGGCATTTGAAGTCGAAGCGTTTCCGAGGCTGCATATTCAGCTCGAAGGCAATGGCATCCAGCTCTTCATGACTGGTCGGTGACAGTTCCCTTAGGGAGATACTGGCGAATCAGCCCATTGATATTCTCGTTTCTACCTCATTGCCAAGGGCTATGGGGATCATAGGAGTAGATAGCGACGCCTGTGTTTTGCGTGATAGCGGCATGCCTGGCCATCTCTCGTCCTTAGTCATACGTCAGGGTTTTTCGTGCTGCCAATGGCATTCTCTCAAGCGCGGCACTGAAGCCCTCTAAGGCTGAGGTCGCAGTCGCATCATGCATTTTTGCCAGTATCAAGTATCCGTTACTGAGCTCTACAAGAGCGCCAACCGCTGAGGAATTGCCTTTTCCTCGATTAGATCGCCTTCCCAATGCCCAGGCATCTCGCGCTTGTCCACCATGATGGACGCCGTTGCCGGTCGGCTGCGTGAGGAGTGGAGACCACAGCAAATCAGTGGCTTCATGGCGCCCTTGGCCGGCGGTAGTGTCAGTCATCAATGGATCTACTCCTTGATCTGGGACGACAAGGCCCGGGGAGGGGGGCCTTTGGCGGCATATTTGTCAGCCCAAACTCCCCAATAAGCACCGCACGCCCCCCAAGAACGCCGGATTGGGCAAGATCCCCAACCGAGTCGGTATCGAGCACCGCCCAGATGAGGTTGATGACCGGCGCTTCATCGGCCACTGGGAAGGCGTCACCGTGATACAGGGCCACAAGCAATCAGGCCTTGTCGCGTTGATCGAGCGTCGCAGTGGCTATTTACTGGCGGAACGACTGCCCAGGATCTCGGCAGAGTTGATGCAAGCAGCCATGATCCGCTTGTTAAAGCCGCGTCGAGGAGCGGTCCAGACCATTACGCTGGACAATGGCTCAGAGGCTCAGGCCTTGAGAGAGACAAACCTGGATAGTGGCACGATCGGTAATGCTGAGTTCTGAGTATGACATGAGTGCAATACCTTACAAGGAAACTCAGTTGTTGCACTCAGAATCTGCGGCCAAGGAGTTAAAGGTTGTACTGTAATTGATATATAACATAGAAAAGCGCTGTAGTGGTCAGTTTTAAATGTAGCGTTAAAATACAAGCTTAGGTAGGAGGGGGGATGAGACGATTTGTTTCACCACCAGTAGAACATTTTGATCGATTGCGGCAGCCACTCACTAAAGGTGAGCGAATAGTATTCGACTTGTTCAATGAGACGCTTGCGCCTGAGTGGGAAATTTACATTCAGCCTCACCTTAATGGTTTGCGTCCAGATTTTGTTTTGATGAACCCTGCTGTTGGAATTGCCGTCTTCGAAGTAAAGGACTGGAATCTAGACGCAATGCGCTATTGGGTAGAGGACCGGCCCGGTAGAGCTCCCCAGCTATGGGCATCTGATGGTAGAAAGGAGTTTTCAATTCACAGCCAAAATCCGGTTGAAAAGATATTTAAGTACAAAAATGAAATACATGAACTTTATTGTCCTAGATTAAATGCAAAGGCTGGTTTTGCTACGATTACCGCTGGAATCATTTTCCCATTCGCCAATACAGAAGATGTCCAGAAACTTTTACGTCCTTGTCTGGATTATCGAGGAATGCTTGGATGGCCTCAGTACAATCCCGTATCTGGTGCTGAAGCCATAACTGAAAGTAGAGTTCATCAGGTCTTTCCTGAAAGTCGCCGACTAACTTCTAGATTTATGAGCGATGAGCAGGCTGATGACATGCGAAATTGGTTGATAGAGCCCGATTTTTCTGCTGCTCAAAGGGAAATCATAGAGTTGGATTCAAATCAAAGATCGTATGTAACTTCTAGAACTCAGTCAGGCTACAGGAGAATCAAGGGACCGGCTGGTTCTGGGAAATCCTTGATCCTTGGTGCTCGCGCGGCACAACTTCTCGGTGAAGGTAAAGAAGTTCTTGTTGTTACTTTTAATATCACTCTACTACACTATTTAATGGATGTTGCTGTTAGATGGCCAAACTCGAAGGGGCGTACGAGGCAGGATATCACCTGGTTGAATTTCCATGCATGGTGTAAGCGAGTTTGTTTGGATTCAGATCACGAAAAAGAGTATCTCGATCTATGGCGCGGTGCCGAAGAAGTATTACGAGATGAAGATAGTGTGTTGCGGTTTCGCCTGCCTGCATTGGTAGGAAGCTGTATTGATTCGGATACTGATGAACTGGTTCAGCGCTACGATGCTGTTCTGGTAGATGAGGGGCAGGACTTCTTGCCGTCGTGGTGGAATGTACTTCGTAAAGTGTGTCGGGATGGCGGTGAAATGCTGCTTGTGGCCGACGCCACGCAAGATGTATACGGAACCGCTCATTCATGGACCGATGAGGCTATGACGGGCGCGGGATTTCTTGGTGGTCGTTGGGCAGAGTTACAAACTTGCTACAGGCTGCCGCCTTCTGCTTTACAAGTGGCAAGAAATTTTGCCAGTAAATATTTACCACCAGACACCGTCGACTTGCCTAATGGCCCGCAAGGAGAGCTCGATTTATACCCGTGTGCATTACGATGGGTCCAAACTACTCCTATGCGTGCAGTTGAGGTATGCCTCGAAGAAATCCTTCAGATGGCACCGCGTGCTACTAATGCTATTTTGGCGATTCCTGATATCACGTTTTTAACGGGCAGCCAGAAGATGGGTGCTTCTGTTGTGAATGCTTTGGAGGCTAAAGGCATCCATGCGGTGCATACGTACAGCGCTGACAAGAAGGAATCACGCAGACGCAAAATGGGTTTCTATATGGGGGATGCAAGAGTAAAGGCGACGACTCTTCATAGCTTTAAAGGATGGGAAGCTCGTGCCATTGTTATTTTTGTGGGCGAGAAGACTAGCGGACAAACACTTGCTCTGATTTATGCCGGACTTACAAGGCTTAAGCGGCATGAAGAAGGAAGCTTTTTGACCGTGGTCTCTTGTGCAGGCGAGCTAATAGAGTTCGGAAAGTCATGGGATGCTTATGAAGAGCGATAGTGTAGTGGCATATTGATTCTGGTCACCTGAGTTTGAGGGTATGATCACTCATACAAGTAGTCAGGTGCAGGAATTATAGCAGTATCTCCGTTGTTGTATCGTGGCCAAGAGAGGCTGTATCAAGTAGGAAGAAGAGAGTCCGATAATAGAGCTGCTATTGAAGGTCGAGCGGACTAAGGCTAGTATCTGTTTCATGTTACCAAGAATCTCTTTGGCTACCGAAAGATGCGCTAAAAGGTGCTTACCAATAGACCAGCGCAGCTATTCAGCCTGATCGAGATGGCCAAGTAATACAGTCAAGCAATTTTATGCATAATAATGAATATTGATTGCGAGGTGATATGAGTATTGATATTTTAAATTTTAAGGTTGCTGGATATCGCTATGCGCAGCAATATCGTAGTCCGAGTGATATTGTTCAAGTTGGTGAATCATTGATACTTAAATGTAATCAAAAGAATATTTACGATGATCACTCTGTTGAGATTTATAATTGTCGGATGGAGAGGTTAGGCTATGTCCCAAAATTTTATAGCCAGAAGGTCTTTAAAATGGTTATGAATTCTAAAGAATATCATGCTTGTGTCGCTAGTTATAGGGATCTTGATTATCCTTTGATAAATGTTTCTCTGAAGATCAGTTCAGAGAGTACTTCTTCTGATGGTGACTCCTTGGTAAATAATCTATTAACTGGGTCGTGAATAACCTTCTATTTGTCAGATTTGCTTTTTACCAGAGCGATTAGTGATGGATTTATATATTTGCGAGACAGGCTAATATGTGTTGCTTGTGTATGTCAGTTATCCACTGATTTGTCGATAGGTATAATTTTTAATGTTGCTAATTTAGCATAGATCGTCTAGGCTTAAATTTTGACTTTGCTTGAGGGTTGACTAATGTTGAAGTTTTTAAATGCTTTAGGTGTGAGTCTATTCCTGAGTGGGTGTGTTACATCAGGGCATTCCACACCAGCTCAGCTTGCAGAATATAAAAAATCTATTCCAGTTTGCTACGAGAAAACCGAATGTCAGAAAATGTGGAGTGCGGCTAGAAGGTGGATATTGAATAATTCTGGATATAAGCTTCAGCATATCACATCGGATTATATGGAGACTTATAATCCACGCAATGGAGATACTGATATAGCCTTTAGAGCTTCATTGGAGCCTAGTGGTGACGGGTATCGTATCGTGGGAGAGGCGTGGTGCGGGAATATGTTTGGATGCGTGCCTGTTCAACATGAAGCTATGATTAACTTCAACCAATATGTGTCTGACTCTATATATAGATGATGAATAAATAATCTAATTATTATTTGAGGGCGCAATAACTGTATTGACTTTAGTTATTGCGCTTAAGTCTTGGATTCCTGAATTCAAGCAATAAGCGCAGCACCTGCAGTATCCAGCCCTCCTGAGTATTCCCCTAGAAACACCTGCGCCGGTGTCCGGTAGCCGAGTCGCTTTCGAGGACGGTCATTCAGCTTTTCGACCACCTTGCGTAGCTCTGCATTGCTGACCTGACGAAAATCCGTTCCTTTGGGGAAGTACTGCCGTATCAGGCCATTCGTATTCTCGTTGGTCCCACGCTGTCCAGAGCAGTAGGGATCGCAGAAGTACATCGCCGCCGTCACGGCCTTGGCCACCGCTTCGTGGCCAGCGAATTCCGATCCATTGTCCAGTGTGATCGTCTGGACCGCTCCCCGACGCGGCTTCAACAAGCGGATCATGGCTGCTTGTGTCAACTCGGCCGAGATCTTGGGCAATCGTGCCGCCAGTAAATAGCCACTGCGACGCTCGACCAGCGTGACAAGGCCTGATTGCTTGTGCCCCTGTATCACGGTATCGCCCTCCCAGTGGCCGATGAAGCGCCGGTCATCAATCTCATCTGGGCGGTGCTCGATACCGACTCGATTGGGGATCTTGCCCAACCCGGCGCTCTTGGCGTGCGTGCGGTGCTTATTGCGGCGTTTAGGCTGACGGAGATGCCGCCAAAGGTCACCACCCCGTGCCTTGTCGTCCCAGATCAAGGAGTAGATCCATTGATGACTGACACTAACGCCAGCCAAGGGCGCCATGAAGCCACTGATTTGCTGTGGGCTCCACTCCTCACGTAGCCGATCGGCAACGGCGGCCATCATGCCTGGAAGGCGCTTTGTCCACTTGTTAGCAGTGCGGCGCCGATGATCACTGAGTATCTGAGCCTGCTCGGGATCATAGCCATTAGCGGTGGCGTTACGGCGAATTTCACGGCTGATCGTGCTGCTGTGGAGGTTCAGCTCCCTGCCGATCTGGCGCTGGCTCATGCCCAAGTCATAACGGGCGTGGATCTGATATCGTTGGGTCTGGGTCAGCTGTCGGTATTCCATACTCTGCTTCACTTTGGTCGGTGAGCCGAGAAGGGTACCGGCGCTGGCCCTCCTGCCTCTACCGTGCGGTCCAAAGTGCTGCGGTTATTCTATGAATCCAGGATTTATTTGGAAAGTTTGGGTAGATTATCGCCGGCCAAACCCTCGTTAGCGCTTGCATACTAGTAGCTGAGAAATTTACTCCAGCGACGATATGATACTCAGTCTATATCCCAGGCTTGTTTCAATCTCGTAACGGTATGCTCCCATTTCGGTGTTGTGGGCTTGCAGATAGTGTTCTGATTGCCGAACAGACCGACTTCGCTAAATGCTTGTGAGGCACTGTACGAAGTGATCCAGCGGACTGGCACGAGGTATTCCGCTGTCTCCTCATCCTCTTCATCGAAGGTTCGGTGGAGCTGTGGGTACGCGGTAGCTGTGGCAATGTCGTGAAGTCTCTGAATCCCTTGATCGGTCTGGACCGTGAAATGCTCGCCTCGGCAACGCTCTCCGGTCACCTCAGCCACGCCTACGTAGCCGGTCTTGGGGATGTTGACCCAGACGCGGTCTCCCTCTGAGAGCATAGCGAGGGTCTTCGAGTACCAGGCGGCGCCACCACCGGCAATGAAGCCATAGCGACGCGCCAACTCCCATGGACGGTTATCGCCGAAGGAGGCGTAAAACTCGCCATTCCAAGGCTCCTTGCGTGACTTGCGTGGGACAGGCAGGGGCGGTTCGTCCGGGTCGATCATCCAGGCACGACTGAGGTAATGATTTCCCTGGTCCTCGAAGGCGCTGAAGAACATGGCGTTGATCGAGAGCTGGGCATGTTCGTTGAGATAGTTGATGATTCGCTCGCTGCTGGCGTCGAGTTGGGTGGCCACGACCACCAGCTGGTGATTTTCGTTGAGGGTGACGCTATCTAGCGTGATACCGAACTTGGCCTCGAAGGCGCCCTCAAGAGACATGTGAGGGCGCTGATAACGTTGGGCAAAGGCTTGATAGATTTCTACCAGCTGGTAGTCGGCCAGGGTGACGATCCAAGAGGCATAGTCGATGGCCTGAGCCACCACATCGCGGGGTGTCTTGTCGCGTTTGAGTTCGATGACGATAACTGTGCCGTCGGCAGCAATCGCCAGCAGATCGATCAGCTTGTTGAAGTCCGTGCGTACCTGTCGACCAATCAACAACCAGTCCCGATTGAGGATCGAGACATCCTGCATGATCTGCTCCTCTAGCTCCCCCTCGTCGGCTAGCCCAGTAGGCCGCAGCTTTTGCGGCATCTCGCCTGCAGTACCTGCCAGCTTCCAGATTCCTTGCTCTATAGCCATCAGGCGCCTCCTGGTGCTTGTTAGAGAAAGCGTTGCCTCACCCAAGGCGATGCTCTACCATGGATATCAACACGGCCCCCGCCTCTTGGCTCTCACGAGCTTACGCGGGGGTTCTTGTTTGTGTGCTCCCACCTTCATCATCCCCACCAGCGCTCCCAGCCCGGTGGAGCTCCCATGTCCTCCAGCGTTAGCCCTCGTCTGGAATGAGGCACCGGGAAAGCCTCCAGATGTGCCTGTAGACGTCGATGCCACTCGGTTTCGGGGCAGACCATCAACGCCATGTGCCGCACGATACTCAATAGCAGGAAGGGGCGGGCAAGGCGCTTTGCGTCCCTGAATTCATCGCACCACGGTACCTCACCTTGCTTGGGCAGCCTTGGCTGGTCAACGACATTGCGGTTCCAGAGCCGGCTGTGGTGTGCGCAGACGTTACGCAGATAATTCAGCGAGCGAAGCCAGCTCTGGAAGACCTTCCAGTCTTGAATGCCGTATTTCTGAGCGATCCGTATCTGGTCTGGCACCTTCATCATGGCGAAGAGCTGCGAGAGGGTGCCGAAGTCCCAAGTCTCGACGGAGACCCAGATCGGCAGCCGCGGCCCGTGCTTTTGCCGATAGTGCTTGACGAAGTCTTCCTTTGAGCGTCGCTCCATACCTTCGCAGCGCTCCTGCCACTTCTCGAAGCTGTCGCGCGAGTCACGACCGGATTTGCGGCGGGCGAAGGAGGGATGGAAGGTGGCGCGGTGCAGGTGTGCGAAGGCATCGCTCCCGCCCAATAGGTAGGCGATATCCACTCGCAGCGCGATCTCGATACGTTCCAGGGCATCGGTCAGGCGCAGCCGAAGCTCCTTGTCGAAGAGGTATAGCCGCACCGCATCGATGAACTGGGTGTCGGGAACGAACTGATCCGTTGCTTGGGTGACTGGCCGGTCATGTTGGTCATGACCGGCCGTCTCGAAGACTCGGAAGGAATACCAATAGGCGCTTAGTCGGTAGTAACCGACGCGCTCCAGATATTCCAAAGCGGCGCTTTCATCGCCGACCTGCATCCCGCGCTCGGTGAGCAGGGTCAACTGCTCTTGAAACGACTTCCAGGGACGATCGTAGGCCATCAGCTCACCATCCTTTTATTGGTTTGCCGACGTCAGATAAGGACTCGGTTCTCCAAAGCTCGAGACGTGAAGGCTCTCGATGGCACGTGTGGCAGCTACGTGTATCAAGGCACGCTCATTGAGCTCCCGGTAACGCTTCTCGACCGGATCTTCACTGTCCATGGAACGTGGGGCAGGGACGACGCCTGCATTGATCCCTGCGAGACACACCTTGCGGAATTCCAGCCCTTTCACCCGGTGCATGGTGGCGAGCCGGACTGCGTTGTCGGTTGCCTCATCGCCGGACTCCTTCTCCATGATGGCCACCGGAATTCCACGTGCCTTGAGTGCCTGAGCATATTGATCACGCAAGCGCTGAGTTCGGGCAACGATGCAGCAGTCACGACGCAGGGTAGGGCGTTGCCCGTCACCGGCTTCCCTATCGGGCGCTTCTGCCAATCCTTCGACAAGCTGTACAAGCGCATCGACTTCTTCATCGAAGCTATCGAAATGCTGCACGGAAGGTGCTTCGCCCTGCAGAAGCGAGCGATAGTCACTGCTGGAGTCCTGGCCATCATCGAGATCATCGACCTCTACGCCTTCCAGCAACGCTACGGCATAACGGCGGGTCTGCTCGGTAGTGCGGTAGTTGATTCTCAGCTTGCGTCCACGACGGCCGCGCACGTTGATACCACAGCTTGAGAGAGTCGCACGGCGGCCATAGATGCGCTGATGGCCGTCACCTACCAGGAAGAGGTCGTTGGCGCCTTCAGGCACAAGAGCGCGCAGCAGTTTGAGGGATTCTGCACCAAAGTCCTGAATCTCGTCAGCGATGACATGCCGGTACTGGCGAGCGAGCTGCCCTTGCTCCGCGAGTTGTACGGCCTCGAAGGTACAGTCTTCGATCGTACGCAGCCCTGCATTGTTCAACTGGTTGCGCATTTCCTCGAATACCGGCCAGATGGCGGCGCGTTGTCCGCGGTTCAGCGGCTTGCCACGGCCTACACGTCTGGCCCGGAAATATTCCTGGCGTGTGCGAGCATGCTGGGGGAGGACGACCTGTTGCCATTCCTCGTCGTAAAAGCTCTCTGGCAGGTCCAGCTCATCGGGAATCAACTGAAGTGCTGCGCGCCACGCCTTGCGGTATCCCGGTTGATTGGAATAGGCAAGCCTGGCTTTGCCTTGGCCGCTGGTCAGGCGATGGATGAGTCGGTCGATATTGATGACCTCGATACAGGCCATTTCCTGATGTGTGCACAGCTGATTTAGCTGGTGCTCGATATCCTGCGCGAGATTACGCGTGAAGGTCGTGAACAGGATGCTGCGTTCGTCCCCTTCACCACGTCTCACGGCATGGCGGGCCAGGTAGCGCGCTCGGTGCATGGCAACGACCGTCTTGCCAGTCCCTGCGCCTCCCAGTACGCGCACGGCACCATTCCAATCGCGCTCGACCAGTTCACGCTGCGAAGGGTGAAGGAAGACCCGCCAGTGCTCCAGTGGCGCATTGAGCATTCGCGTCAGCTCATCGTCGTCTTCCACCACGTGGAAACGGCGCTGACTGTCGGCTTGCTGCAAGGCCTGCACGAAGTCTTCGGTATCGATGCTGGGGGCTTCGTCCGGCGCACCGTACATCTCGAGTATTTCTTGCTTGTCCTCACCTTGCGCGAGGAAGAGCAGTGCCTCATAGGCCTCATCGGGCAATACGTATTGCATCGCATCCAATGCAGCCGAGTTCTTGAGCTCACGCACTCTTTCCAGCAGGGCCTCTGGGACACCCAACCGCAGAAGCTCTCTATCGCGCACTTCGTCAAACAATGGGCTTGCGGACTCACTGACAGGTGTCGTCAGCGGGCTCGACGCGGGAGCATCTTCGTAAACCTCACGCGTGACGGTGGCCAGTACCTGGAGGCTACCCGTCTGGGGGTTGATGCTGGCTTCATGACGACGCGCCCAGTCATAGGCATCGTCATGCTTGTCGACCCACATGAAGACGTAGACATTGCCTTTCTCAGGCTTGAGCACGATAGCGCGATATTCCTGGTCCACGCGGACCGAACGCATGTTCTTGTCACGGGCATCACGGATGACCTCGTAATTGATGCCCGAGGAGCGCGGGTTGCTGCGAAACTTGCCGATCAGGTCCTGCACCTTGTTCTGCTTGGCACGGGGGATGCTGCTCATCGCGCCGAGAAATTCCTGAGCGAGCGCGATGGTCGGCTGATGCGATGTTTCTGAGGGTGCTGTCATGTTGCTGCGTCCTTGTCCGGTACTTCTATAGTCAGGCTGTCACGGCGAGCCAATGGCCTAGCTGAGTGAGTGCATCCTTGTCGATGGGCAGACCCGTACTGTCATCAAACAGGATCACCCGCCAGTCAGCAAATGCCTCGGGCAGTGGTGTGGAGCTAATGGCAACCTTGTCATCCGGCCAGCTCAGCTCAAGCATGATGCTGGCCTCACCATTGGCATCCAGGAGGTCTACTCCACTTTCGGGTACTGCTACCTCCTGAGCGATCAAGGCCTCCACCCATTCTGGATCCAGCAGGCTGTTGGCATGGATTTCCTCCCAGGCATTGTCGGCCTGGGCGCCGTCGGTCCGAGTATCGTCATGCCCAGTATTGCTCGTGGCGTCTTCATCTGCTGGCCACCAGCAGGAGGGATCGAGCAACCCTTCACCAGCCGCTACGCCACGCGTGCTGCTGAGAGTCAGGCGTGGAGCGAATTGCAGAAGATTGGCTTGTTGCCAGAAGCGGCGCCAATGGTCCTCGTCCTTGAGTGTGGCTTCCAGATCCCGGTCATCCAGCGAAAGATGCAGGTGCAGGTGATTGCGGATACCACTGACTGATCGAACTTGTGTCTGGGGAACGCTCACCAGTACCTCGCAACGCCCCTGGCTATTATCGAAGCTGTCAAGGACGCCCCCGAAGAGACGTGGTCCCATCGACGTATCCAGCAAGGCGTCAGCCAAGGGGATCAACAGGTTCTCCCGCAATTCTGTGCTCAAGCGAGTGAGCAACGAGGAATTGTCGTGCGTCTGCATGGTCAGCCAGGCAAGTGACTGCGTCAGGCAAGCCTGATGCCACTCCTTGCTCTGCAGGTCGGGTTGCGCGGCATAGGTGAGCAGAGCGTCAAAGGCAGATCCATCCATCAGCTGGCGAGCATGATTCACGGAGAGTGGTGCAAGCGCCTTGAGCCATTCTTGCGTTTCGGGCGTACTCGCCTTGGCCTGGAGCACCTTGAGCAATGAGTGAGGTATCTCGATATCCGCGAGGCTGGCGCATTGATGCTTTTCTCCCATCAGATCGCGCCACGTCAGTGTCCAGACCCGATAACGTCCACTGGCCAGCACTGCCTGACGTTTCTCGGCATCATCGCCGACTCGCTCACGATGATATTGATAACCATCGAGATAGATGGCGATCGGTTGCGTACCTGCAGGTGCGCTGAGCGGGGTCATCAAGAAGTCCGGGCGTGTCGTGCGAGACACTCCCTGGCTTGGCCCGAGTACGGCCTGCGGACGAATCTGCCAGCTGACCAGCGGGCCATCGCCCTGACCCTTGAAGGTCAATCGCCAGCCCGGCGTGCCATCGACAAGCTCTTGGCCAAGAGAGTGGTTCCCAGACGGCTGATTGAGCAGGTCGATGAAGCGTTGCTCCAGCTCGCTTTCCACCAGCACATTGAGGTCGATCTTCTCCAGCCCCGCGACTTCCGTCAGAAGATGACGACGCGAGATGATGCGCTCAAGCAAATTCAGGGCCGTATCACGCGATGTGTCCTTGAGATGACGGCTCTGGCGATAAGCCAACAGGCAGCGATAACACCCATCCCGTCCAGGCTCATCTTCGCATGCACAGTCACGCATGGTGTCGCGGGCAAGGGCCAGCATGTCCACCAGTTTCTCCGGGGCCAGCATCAGCTCCTTCAGATAACCGGTACCACCGGGGACAGTATCGTAGAGCACCAGGTAATGGCGGGCGGGTTGCTGTTGGGTGGCCGGCACTTCCTGCTCGGTCAGGCGTAGATGGTCCACGCTGCCACGGAAGTAGCGCTTCAGCCCCAGATGGAGACTTGCGATCAGTGACTGACGCGCACGTTCCGACATCGCGACATCGGAGAGTGGCAGCAGCAGGCGCAGTGCTTCCGAGTGCAGTTCGCGATACAGGAAGAGTCCGTTATGCAAATTCTCTGGAGTATCGGGCAGCTTGTTGCGCACCACCTTGCACCATGGCGTGTGTTGCTCTTTCTCTTTCTGACCCTTGTAGCGGACCTTGCCGCAATGCGCACAGACCGCAAAGCCCGGGCGAGGGGCCTCCTTGCCTGCAATATTCAAGGTATCACCAGCATCCCCTCCGCGGCCGAAGTTGATCTCAACGAAGCGTGCATCTGCGATGAATTCAAAGCCGAACGGGCAGGCCGGGTCATCAATGCGCATGGCATGGCTGGCGCTGTTCGGTTTGATATCCACCAGCATCTGGCGGTTGTAGAAGGCTGGCTGACGCTGGTCGCTGTCATCCCCGATGCGGCTGTCTCGGTCGCGTACCGTGGCCGTGACTTCCTTCAGGCGCAGCAAGCTTCGCTTCTGAGCCGAATCTCCCCATTGAGGGCTGCCGCAACGTGGGCAGCTGCCATGAATGTCTCCCTCAGCCAGCGACTCGCTGTAGTGGCATACACTGCAAAGTCGCCAATGTTCGATGTCCTGCCCGCGCAGGTTGATCTGGTCGATCGTCAGCGTGCGTCCCAGGGCATAGAAGGTATTGAGAGGGGCCAGCTCCACCAAGGCACTCTGTGCCGGGCGTTGGAACTCATGATGTACCACTTCATAGCTCTTGCCGCTGGCAGCCTGTGCCTTGCTGACGTGGCGGATCACCATGCCATTGAGCGTCACGCCTTCTTCCGGGAAGGCATAGTTGGGCAGCAACCCTTCATCCGTGAAGAAGTTGAGCGTCTGTTGCTGGCCCAATTGCTTGAGCAGGCTCATGCGGCCATGACGCTCGACCTCGATGGCCTCGATCTCGTTGCGCACATGCTCGTCTTCTGGCTGCGACCTCAGATGCTCCAGTGCGCGGTCGTACTCCTTGATCTCCAGCTTCCAGGCACGGCGTTGCTCGGCGCGGCGTGTCAAAGTGGTGATGACACGTGCTTTCAGGCCTGAGGGAAGCGCTGCCGAGGCGGCAGTGGCGTTCGGCATCAGCTGCTGGCTCAGGTAATCACGGTCTTCTACATCCAGATGCGGGAAGCGCGCCAGAAAGCGTGCCAACAAGTCGGCATGATGCTCTTCGATGAAGCCGAGCAGGGTATAGGGGAAGCGCCCGGTATTCGGGCCATCATCGGCCTTGTGATTCACCGCATCCAGCACTTGAGTCAACCGACTGGGCAGCAGCGAGGGAGCCAGGCTGCCATTCTGTGCATGGCTGGCCATCCACGCATCAAGGCAGAAGGCCAGTAGCTGGCGTTCCAGTACTGCGCGGGCTTTCAGGAAGACTCCAGGCGTCGCGACTTCGCCGTTCATCATTTCCTGTGGTCGAGAGAAGAAGTACAGATCATGCGGTGCGCCATTGGCGATGGTCAGATTGAGCGCATTGCCATCGCGGCGACCAGCACGTCCGATGCGCTGCAGATAGTTGGCCTGGGCCGGAGGAGTCGAGCACAGCAGTACGGTGGAAAGGTCCCCGATGTCGATGCCCATCTCCAGCGTCGGGGTGGCGGATAGCAGATTGATGTCCCACGGGCGCTTGCCCTTGATGAAGGAGTGCTCCACCCGTGCACGGGTATCAGCGTCCAACAGGCCGGTGTGTTCATGGCTGACCAGGCGCGCCCCGGATTGATGTGCCGGGGTCAGGCTCCAGTGAGCGGGACGAGCTGCCTGTAGCTGGCCCTGGCAATGTGGCTGCAGGCAATGCATGTTCAGCCAGTTGGGTAGTGCCGTCGAAGGTACCTGTACGCGCTGACTGCACTGACTACACCGTAACGGCAGGAGTTGGGTGCTGGCATGCCAATGAGCCGGGACAAGGCCCCAGATGCTACGACCCTGACTCTGGCCTTGCTCTTCCACCAGGCCCGCGCGTGATAGCGCTTCAAATGCCAATCGATACGCCTGGGCCACGTCACTCGCGCTGCTGAGGCTATCGATAGGCAGGTGGTGGGTCAGCCAATGGCGGTACCACTGGCTAGCACTGCGTGCGCTACCCTGGCTGCCACCGGTAACGCAATCGACGAACTTGCCGATGGGCTCCAGACTGACAAAGGCCGGCGGCTGACGACGTGGGCCATAGTTGGGCAGAAACAGCGATTGCTGAGTACGGTTGAGCATGAACGAGTTATCACCGCCCTGAGCGATGAACTCGCGCATGGCGGGATGAATGAAGGCACCGCGGACGCGCATGCGATGCAGCACGCCCAGCAGCCACTGTTCCAGCACCTGAGAATGTGGCTCAGCCATCGCGGCCAGATGGGGCAGTTGTTCACGCCATTGGTGACGCAACTGGGTCAGGGTTCGCTCAAGACGCGAGACATCGACACCCAAGCCCAGCAAGCCTTGTCGCTCGAGCGTCCTGCCGATACGGCTGCCCAGTCCCAGTTCGCTACGTACTTCCCAATCGAGGCGCTTGGCGATCAACTCCGGCAGTTCACTGCCGGCCGGTAGAATGCCGGTTTCCTGTAACTCGCGAGCGTCCTGTAGCCAATCCAGATTGGGCGGCAGCCAACGGCCCACGAAATCGGCATCACTCCCCGCGCGCTGGCGTTCATTGTCGGCAAATCCCTGGGCCAAGGTATCGAGATCCATTGGCAGACGTTGCTGACTGGCCCAGCCTATCAAGGCCTGGCGCAATGATTGGCTCCAGGTACGGGCCTCGAAGAAACCGGCGCGGTGCGCGGCATCCTGTACGGAGTCCGAGAAGGCAATCACCTTGCGGTCATCATTGAAGTCGGATTGATACAGCCGAGATAGCATCACGCTGGAAAGCGAGGCAGCACGCGAGCCCACGATGGATAGCCCGTTATGTGCCTGACAGCAGGGGCACTGATCGACGGCGCTGATCGTCTTGTCATTGCGTGTCTCGATCAGCGCAGGCATCCAGACACGAATCCTGCCGGGCTGCTGGCAATGCGGGCACTCATCACTGCTATCGCGATTGGCGCTGCCCATACGCTTGCAGGACGGGCACAGGTGGCGGACTTCGCCCTTGCTGGCCGCAGGAGGTGTTTCGCCTTCCTTCAGGGGGTAAAGCAACACCATGTCCGGATCTTTGGCGAAGTACGCCGTATAGATACGGCTCAAGTCATCGCTGACCTGTGGGGAGTCAATGGACTTGAGGGTGCCCCACGCCGCGGAATGACACTCACGGCAATGCACCAAAGGCAGGGCAAGTCCTGACAATGAGCTCTCCGCGCTACCTTCTCCGGCAGGCAGAGAAGCATCGGGCTCGTCATCATCTGCGGCGGGTGCATCCGGTAGTTCATTGCTGCCGCTCAGTGCATCCCCGCTCAGGTCATCACTGAACAGCAGCGAGGGCTGAGCATCGACACTGACGACCATACGAGACAGCTCACGTAGCCACAGCTGTACGCGTACGTTCAGAAGTGGCGTCGTGCATAGCTTGCCACTGGCATCAGTGACCTGATCACGTGCCGTGCATACGAGGGCGACCAATCCTTGCAACAGCAAGGCGGCATCCCGTCGTGATGTGCCCAGGCGGCGCTGCCAATCACTGGCAAGCACCTGCATGTCGGTGACACTCGTCAGGCGTCCCAGCAGATCATGGAAGGCCGAGTGACGACGCAAATCATTACCCAGCAGAATCCGGTGCCGTTCGTGTTCCGCATGGTTCGGGTCGCCGAGAATGGCGGGGTTGCAGGAGGGCGCTTCGCCTTCAGTGTCTCTGTCCTGTACCGGGAACCAACTGGCTGCCAGCATGGCCAGATAGTCGGCTGCGTTCTCGTGGTCACGGGTGGTCAGAGAATCCAGTTCAGCAGGGCTGCGGGGGACATGGCGGAAAGCGATCTCGCCCAGTTTCTCTTCAGCGCCATTCAGGTACTCCTTCGCCGAAAGGCGGTCCTCTCGTACCAGTGACGAGGCATCGAAGGGCGTAGCAAAGACATCACTGGCATAGGCCAGCATGTCGCCGCTACCACCTTCGCCGCCGATGGTGGCAGAGGTGCCGACGCACGCCATCTCGTCACCGATGGCGAGTCGCTCACGCAGACGGCGGATCAGGCAGGCGAGGTCTGTCCCTTGTGCGCCATCGAAGGTATGCAGCTCATCTACC
This sequence comes from bacterium Scap17, assembly GCA_013376735.1. NCBI lineage: Bacteria > bacterium Scap17. The sequence continues at coordinate 1,527,751 of VINJ01000001.1, forward strand.
ACCAGATAGCGCAGCATGCCCGGCGTGTTGTGCTTCCACAGTGGCTGGTCCTGCGGGCGCATCAGCAGATAGTCCAGCATCTTGTAGTTGGTGAGCAGAATATCCGGGGGCGAGCGACGCAGTGTGTCCTTGCAGGTGATGACACTGTCTTCACGCATGACCGTGCAGGGTTCGCTCTCGGTGTCGCCGGTAAACAGGCCTACGGTCAGTTTGGGTGACAGCCGCGCGCATTCCTTGGCAAAGCGGCGCGCCTGATCGGTCGCCAAGGCATTCATCGGATAGATGATCAGCGCCTTGATACCATTCTTGCCTTGGCTACCCGGCGCGCTGCGGACTCGTGCGCAGTGTTCCAGCAGGGGATAGAGAAAGCATTCCGTCTTGCCTGAGCCCGTGCCCGTGGCGACCAGCGTAGACCCCAGTGGTGCATCCAACGTCTGGCCGCACAGGCGATCGAAGGCCTGCTGCTGATGCTTCCAGGGCGGGAAGGCCGGCTTGACGTGCTTGAACGGCACCGTGCCTTCTCCACGTCGGAAAGGCAGCGCCAACGAGAGATAAGGGCCCTTGAACAAGGTGTCCGGGCTATCGGTCAGCTGCTCGATCAGCCAGGTATTCTCTCCATCAGCATTGGCACGTTGCGGGCCACGAAAATAGGGCGTGCTGACCGGAAAGGTCGCGCGCAGAAAGTCTCTGAGCGAGTGGGTCAATTCATCTGCCACGACACTGGGTAACATGGGCGTCCTTGTCCTTCGTTATCTGGTTCAGAAGCTTCCAGGGCTATTCAGCGCCTGCTCTACCGTCAAGACTTGCCATCCCAAGGCTTCTGCGGCACTGATATCTGTCTCATCAATGGCAACACCTAGCTTGCGGCGTGGCCATGCCAGCTCCAGTGTGGCCACGACCATCTGCTGGCTGTCCTGAATATCCAACCCGACCTCGGGAACCGTAGTGCGGTTGTGCTGCAAGTGATGCAACAAGCCATGTACTCCCGGGTCAGCAAAGCGGAACACATCCACCCAGCTCTGAGGAATCGGCATCTCTTGCTGTCTGCGAAGGCTAGCGATCAGTTTACGGTCATCATGATGTACGAACATGCGCTGATGGTTCGGCTGCTTGCTATGGCAATCGATGCACAGAACGCGGAGGTTTTCCTTGCGGTTGTCATTCTTTACGGCATTGACATGGTGAACATGGAGCAAATGTCGATGAGCGTTCAGGCTGACACGGCATTGGCTACAGGTATAGTGATGTTGCTCGCGTAACTTCCGTGATACCTCTGGCCAATCCTTGGTGTAACTCGGGCGTTCCGGAACCTGCTTGTCATCATCAATGGCAGGGTGGAAGGGGAAAAAGGAGGAGTATTTTTCGAAAAATCCTTGGAACGTGAATTCATCGAATATTTTTCCTGTACCTCTCCCTGGAGTGACATAGCCCTCATAGTTGAGCTTGCGTAGGCATAGCTTGCAAACCTTGAGTGCGGCCATCCCTTGCTCACGTGTAATTCGATCGACAATCAGGAATTGGCCTTCCAGTGACTGGGAGAAGAAGTACTCGCTATCAAGTTTGCCAGCTCGCTTCATCTCTTCGAGTTTCTGGCAGTAGGCAACATGGATTCTATTCCCGTTTATGCCATCAAAAAGGGCTTGATGAAATTTGGGCGTATAGTGGCCTCGCATGTAAAGCATGACCTGTTGGCCCTGCTTCTCCAGCAAGTCTCCCTTACCTCGGATATGCTCGAAATCATCCCAGTCAATGGGGCCGACATCGGGTAGATCGACCTCCAAAGGCTTTCCAGGCTTTCTCGCTGGCGGTGCTTCGCGTTCAGGAAGCGGTGGCAGGCTCGTATCCAAACTCAGTGGACGATGACCAGGGCGCGCCATGGGGCGCGCCTTAGACTTCAGAGTGTTGAAAGAGATCTCCAGCTTCATGGGGTGACCTCGTCGAGAATGGTACGAATCTGACTCTCTGCATTGGTCAATACACGGAAACTGACACGCCGTGAGCGTTCCGCATTTTCCTGCTGATTCTCGTCAAGCTCAGGGTGCGCTGAGGAATAGCCGACGGCAGCCGTCGTCTTCTTTACCCAAGCCTTGTCGGCCTGAGTCTCGGGAAGCTGATAGAGGTAGTTCAAGACTGAACGCGTACGGTCCTGAGAGAGTTGCATGTTCAGAAAGTAAGCGTCGTCTTCACTCACCAGTCGATTCCAGCGACTGGAGGTATGTCCTTCGATACGTATCTCGTCAATCACTGACTTGAAGGGAGCCAGGACCTCAAGATAACGCGGATAAAAGTCCGCCAGAATTTGCTCAAAGCGTGGGCGAAGCTGGTACGACCCCGTGGCAAAAAGCACCTCGGGTGACTTGAAGGTCAAGGCCAGAGTCTTGGGGTCTATCTCCGCTTCCCAGCGCGGGAGGTCGTCCTCGAACTCCTTGCGCAGGGCCTCGAAGATCGCGACCTGAGTGGCCTGATAGGTTTCCGCCACCTGAGTGACACGGTCGCGCTCCTTGAGTGCGTGCTGCATCAGAGCGATGGAAATCAGCAGAAATACCATCATCAGGCCAGCCATCAGGTCAGAGACGCTCAGCCAGTGATGTTCTTCTTCACTGCCGGCCGCGCTGCCGCGGCCGAACAGGGCATCAAGACGACTCATCAGTAGGCTCCTGCACGTGAACCCTGGTTGACCACTTTCTGCATTTCATTGGTCAACTGCGTGTAGTCCTCAGTGAAGCGGCCCGTTACCTGAGCCAATTGATTGCCCATGAGCGTCAAGGCGCGCGTCAGCTCGTCTTGCATGGTGCTATCCAGGTTCTTGACCTGCTGATCCAATGAGCTGGCGGTATCCCGTACGATGTCTTGCAGTACGCCATTGAGTTGTTGCTGGGCGGCTGAGAGCTGGCCTTGATACTGCTTGGATGCCGCTTCCAGCGCCTCACGATACTGATTTTGCAGGGTCGCGAGTTGCTCACGTGCCTGGGCCTGGCTATCGCGCAGTTGCTGCTGGGTTTCTACTCCGGCATCGCCCAGAGTGCGGGTCAGCTGACTGGACTGCTGGGTGAGCTGGTCAATGAGGGTCTTGACCTGCTGCTCGGCCGTTTCGATACCCTTGCGGTGAGTCTCACTCAGGCGTTCTGCGCCCTGATTGAGTTGCGCGGCATTCTGCTCCAGCGTCGCGTGCAGTCGTTCGAAGCGCTCACCGATTCCCTGGGTTCCTTCGCGCATTTCGGTTGCCATCTTCTCGGCATTGCTGCGCATGTCCTTGCCGAGCTCCTCGGCACCTTCGGATAGTTTGCGTGTCATGCCTTCAGCCCCGTCACGCAGTTGCTTCTCGAGGTTTTCGGCACTGGTCTGCATCTGCTTGCCGAGACCTTGGGCCCCTTCATCGAACCGCTTCTCCAGTTGTTCTGCACCGGAGAGGAACTGTCGGTTGAGGGTCTCGGTGCCTTGCGTCAGCGTATCGGCACTGCCTTGCAGATGGCCTTGCAGTGCAGTGAAGCGTTCTGCACTCTGGCGGTGCTGCTCATCGAGTTGCCCCGCGATACGCTCATTGCCCTCGGTGAGGTGCTTGCCCATGGCTTCGTGCTGTTGCTGAAGATGTTCGACCATCTCGCGCACCTGAGCATTGACGGTTTCATGGGCGTCACGGAATTGACCGGCGATCTGCTCGGACTGGCTGGCCAGGTGATCCGACGTGCCTTGTAGTGACTGGTGAACGCTGTTGTAGCGTTCGTTGAGGCCGGAGGCGCCTTCGATCATCTCGGCGTTGATCTTGGCGGTGCCGTCGACCAGCTCCTTCTTGAGTTCTTCCCCGCCGCTGACCAGCTGGGTTGCGGCATTGAGAGCGGCCTGGGAAATATCGGCCACTGTCTTCTCGACCTGCGCATTGATCTGCGGCACTGCCTCGACGGCCTTGTCGCGCATGTCGGCGAAGGCGGCGAGGTGGGCTTCGAGGTCTGCCAGCTGGCGCTGGGTGGCGGTCAGCAGTGTTTCCAGTCCTGACATCGTCTCCGGGATGGCGCTGGCACTGGTGCTGATGTTGGCGATGCTCTTCTCGGTATCGGTGATGGCAGTGACGCCCTGAGCATACTGATCACGCATCTCGCCCAGCTGCTGGCGGTAGTTTTCCTGCCATTCCACCAGCGACTTCACCGAGGCATCCAGTGCCTTGAAGTTCTCGCCGAACTGTTCCGTCAGCTGGTTGTTGAAGTCCTGGATGACTTCCTTCAGGGCATTGATGACCTGCTCGGTGGCGGATTTCGACATCATCTCGGCGAACTCGTGCATCTGCTCACTCAGCTCGCGCGCGAAGGCGTCAAAGCGCTGGCGCTGAGCTTCGGCGTGGGTGCCCAAGGCTTCAGCGGCGGTGGACTGGCGGTCTACCTCGCGCACCAGCGCCTTGTGGTTGTCATCCTGATTCTGACGCAGCAGACGAATCTGCCCGGTGAGGGTATCGCTGTCGTCGCCGGCAATCGCCAGGTGCAGTTTCTCCAGATTGGCAGTTTGCTTGGCGAGTTGCTCATTCTGCTGCTGCATCACCTGGTGAATGTGCTCCGGGCCGACTTCATCCGGGCCGGAGGCGACATCCGTCCCGGGCTGCATGAACTTCAGACCGGTGGTGACCTTGTAGGCCATGGCCAGCGCCATGCCGAACAGACTGGTCATGAAGGCGGTCTTCAAGCCATCCAGCAGCAGGGCGATGCTGTCCTGGATATTGGTGGTATCGAAGTGCAACAGGCCAATGACGATACCGATGAAGGTGCCCAGCATGCCCAAGGACGTCAGCAGGTTCGGGGTGTAATGGGTAAAGCTGCGCGCCTTGTCCTGCTTGTAGCACACCAGGGCGACAATCCCGATGGCGAGTATCACCCAGCAGAAGACGCCGGTAATGGTATCGGCGTTGCTGCTGTACAGCTGGCCTTCCAGGTGGCTGGAGATCATTTCAATCATTGCGGTTGCTCCCTGCGGGCCTCTCTGGGCCTTTATCCAATATGTGCCAGCCGCTGAGGGGATTTCCCGACAGCGGCTATTACGACGTGAAATGTTTTTGCAATGCTTTTTGCGATATGGCGTCAGTGGCGAGTGATCATGGCGTTATCGTCACGTGGCCCTTGTTGTCACTCGCTGCTGATTCGTTTGGTTCCGCGTCTTCTCGCTCTGCTGCAAAGAAGGCCCATGCCTCGCGATAGTTCGCTTCTCTGTCCGGGCGAGTGAAGGGCGCGTGGTATTCCACCGTGGTTTCATAGGGCCCGCCGGGCAGGGTGTCATCCTGATAGGTCTTGCGGACGACGCCTTGCTCCAGGTGCTGGATGTCTTCCCACCCCAGGGCAATGCCGTATTCGGTCAGCTCCGGTGACTCGATGGAGTAATGAATGCCGTCATTCAGCTCCGCCTTGCGTGCCTTGCGCGGCAGGCCGACGCCTGCCAGTCCCTTGCTGGGTGTAAAGACGATCCGGCCCTTGGCGTCGTACCAGGTATCGGCCTCGTACTGGCGCATTACCGAGAACTGCACGCGGTAGATGGTAATCAACTGCTCCAGGGTCATGCCCAGCGCCTGTGCCACCAGTACATCAATTTCCACCAATGCCTGACGGCGGGCGTAGTCATATCGCAGGGCGCAATCGCGCTGCCATTCCGGCGTCAGCTTGGCGAAGAAGTCGTGATCTAGCATCGGGCTGGTGCTGGCCCAGCGTTGTTGGGTGAAACATGTTTCGTATGTATCTTCCCACAAACTATTGTAATGGCTAGTAAGTGAATGCAAGCTAATAATGCGACTAGTAAGTTGTTTCTGAGAGCGAGCATTAGGTTCTACAATTGCAAAATCGTCCAGCATTTGATGCAGGTTTGCTTTGCCTGTGGTTTTGCAAAGAAAATCAAATGGTAGACTATTCGCTAGCGCCATATGATTAATCAATAGAATCGTATTTCGATACGCGTAAGTTCTAACACCATTCATGTGCCCTGCACCTTTTGGCACTAGTGAGCTAATTAGTGTTCTTTCTCCCGACTGGGAAAGCATTGCGCGAAATGCTTGGCGATAATACTCCGTCACCTTTCTCGGCTCGCTTTCCCCTTCTTCCACCCAGCTGACGCGCGGCGTGCGGGCAGCATAAGTCTCCGCATCACATGCTGGCACGTAGTTGGTGCGCGGCAGATAGTCAGCGGGCAGGGTGGTGAGATCCAGCACATCGTAGTGGCTGTTACCTGTACAGACTGCACGAGGCGTCTTGTAAAATGGACTGCCGACGAAGAAGTGCGGGCCGCTGAGAATCCAGTCTTGGCTGGATTCCGGGAAGCGTGTTTCGCGACGCATGGTGCCATCTTTCTGGGCATTCGTTTCATGCCACATTTCGAGCGACACATACTCACCCTTCAAGTCGCCCAATCGCTTGGGTTGACGAGCAAAGCATCCCAGCACCTCCAGGAGTTGCTTGGCATGAAGCGCGGGGAGGCGAGCTTGGAGCGCAGGCGTTCCCTCGCTGTCATATAGCTTGGCGAATAGCTCAAGTGTTTCCACGTCAATCTCTAGCAATCGATCGCGGTGTCCCTTTGTATTCCAAGTAACCTTGGACTTTCCATTGATCTCGACTTCATCTTTGATGGCAGGAACGTCTTCTTTACCTACTTTGTCAAGGTAGCTTTGGTCTATGGTATTAGGCGAAAATGTATTGGCCAAATGCAAGAAATCTGGAGATTTTGTTCGTCCATATACATTGATGCTGAACATCGTGGCATGGTGAACTTCGGCGAAAAGACGCAATTCATTATGGAACTGAAAATGTGCCCGCAATCTTGGATATACCGCCTCACGCAGCAGGCCACCTTTCGGGTCGTCGTAGATACCCTCCGGATGCAGGAAGCCGGAAATCGCCTTGTCATTGCCCAGCCGCCAGGCGGTCGGCAGGAAGCATTTGTACAGGTTGGTCTGCACCCCCTTGAGCAGCGGATAGTTGCTGGCATGGTTGAGGAAGGCCTGGGTGGCATCTGACTGCTGGTAATCTGCCAGCCAGGCGTCCTGCAGGCCGGGATGCTCGTGCATGGCCTGTTCGCGCAGTGTATTCAATTGGCTTGCCGAGAATTTCTGCAGCACGAAGCGCGGCTGGTGATCACCGAGCACGCCGCTTTCTTCCCATTCCACCTTGAGCCAGGGCGGGTTCCCCAGTATCAGGTCAAAGCCTTGGCGGCCGTTGTGCAGGCCGGCGAAGAGATCGGCAAATTCCAGCTCCCAGTGGAAGAAGCGTTCGCGCTCGGCAATGTTCGCCGCCATGGCAAAACGCGGGCAGGCCTTGAGCAGCAGATCGCGGTTGACGACGCCGAAGCGGTCGACGAAGGAGCGGCCCTCCTGCTCGACATCATAGGTGCCGTCGGGCTGGCTGATGGCGAGGTCGGCGGAGAACAGGTCTGGCGTGGCGGTGGTCGGGCCTTGGCCGAGGGTGTCTCCGGCGAGAAGTGTCTCGAGGTCGAACAACCATTCGGCGCGTGAGGGCAGGGCTTCGTGTTCCTCCAAGGGCCAGAACCACAGCGCACACCAGTAATCCATCGCCAGTTTCAGGCGCTGATAGGCGGGGGCGTTGTTCTGTTCCGGGCGGCTGATGGCGTCATGCGCGGCGTCCTTGTCGGCCATGCTGCTCCGCCGCCCCTTGGCCGGTTGGCCGTAGATGGCGTAGGGGTCTGAGGTGGTGTTGCGCAGGCGATGCAACTCACGGGCGTGCTCATCCCATAGCGCACTGACCTTGCGGCTGAGCGCCTCCAGACGCGCGATTTCCGTGCGGTCGAAGGACGTGGTGAAGTCCTTGCGCCACGCTTTCAGCGCCTTGATCTGCTCCGGGAAGAGCGTCTTGGCGACCTTGTCGTCATAGGCGGCCATGCCATCGAAGGGCAGCAGGAAGTGCCAGATACCGGCTGTCTCTTGCGTAGTCTCGGGCATCGTCTGCGGCTCGAGCGCTGTCTGTGACTCGAGCGCTGCCTGTGACTCGATCGAAAAGGGCACGGCCTTGGGCGCCGTCTTCAACCAGCTGGCGGCATTGTTGCCCTTGAGGGACAGGCTGCTGGCGGGGTAGCTCTCACGGCGTGCGCCGATCAATGAGTTGCCGGTATGCAGCTGGAAGCCGAACCAGGGCACGAAGCGATCATCGGAGAGGGCGGCCAGCCACAGTGAGACCTCGGCCAGCTCCACGGCGACCGGGTTCAGGTCGACCCCGAACACGCAGTGATCGGCCAGGTACATCTTGACGCGCTGCTTGTGGGCGGCGTATTCGGCCTGGGGAATGCGGTGCCCCTGTGCTGTGCTGGTGTCCTTGCCTGCATCAGTGCTGCTGGCGTCAGCGTCGGCATCACGGTGGGCTGCAGTGGCTTGCTCGCCTGGCAGTGATGCCTCATCCAGCGCCAGACCGGCACTCTGGGCCAGGGCGAGATACTTGTCGGCCAGCTGGTCAATCGCTTCATTCAAGAAGGCGGCGCTGCCCATGGCAGGCTCGCACAGAGTCAGGCTGAGAATATGTCGGGCGCGGGCGGCGTCATCGGCGAGGGGCTCCAGCTGCTCGCGGTACAGCTCCTTGAGGGCGTATTTGACCAATGAGCGAGTGAGGACCTCCGGCGTGTAATAGGAGGCACTCTTCTGGCGGTCACGCCCGGCCAGGCGATAGAGGAAGCTGCCGCGTTCATGGCGCTTGTGAACTTGCTCGCCGTGCTCGTTGCGCAGCATGACGCGTTCGTTCTCGGCGTAGTGATGCAGCTCGTGCTCCGGCACGAAATAGCCGGTCTCCAGGGCATCGGGGTTGGCTTCGCCGGCTTTCTTGACCTCGAAGAGTGTATCGGTGGCGAAGAAGCCACGGTAGGAGAGCAGTGCCTCGTAGACGGCGCCCAGCTGGTTGATGCCGAGACGTGCGTAGCTGATACGACCACGACGCTTGTTGCGCCCACTGGCACGCGAGAGTGACATCAGCTCGATGATGCGCTGCCAAAGATAGTTGGGGAAGACGACCTGATTGAGCAGCGGCGTGCGGGCCGGCTCGAACAGGTGGGAGCGCAGGGGGCTCATCTCAAAGGCGGAGGCGCCATCACGCGCACTCATCGCCTGGGTCATGTCCATCTGATGTCCAGTGCTTACCCCTTCGTAGACGAGGGTGAACAGCTGAGTGATGGAGTGATGCAGATAGCTGCCCTGGCGTTCGCGCTCGCTGGTCAGCGGGGTGAGTTCCAGCTCGCGCAGGCGTTCCAGCGAATAGCCGTTCAGGTAGATGCTGTTGGCGACCGGGGCGTAGTTCAGCTCTGGGCGGGCCTCGATGTAGAACAGGAACAGCAGGCGATACATCACGCGCAGACACTCGCGAGAGAGCACGTCCGGGTCCAGCTCGTTGCTGCCGGAGAAAATGCCTTTCTTCTGGCTGCGCGCCTTTTCGACCAACTGGCGCGCGGCCTCGTTGCCGAGCAGCTCGATGCACTCGCGCAGCGCATACTTGAGGTCTTCGCTGACGCCATAGGCATGCTTGTGGGCGTTCTCGTCCAGGGTGTCCAGCAGGCTCTGGCCGCTTTCTTCGCTGATGGCTTCGCGGGAGAGGAGCACGCTTGCGGCCTTGAGGGCCGGGTCTTCACGACGGCCGAGCAGCTCTACCCAGTCAAAGCGCAGCAGTTGTGCGCGTGCGAAGCGCGCGCGGTCGATCAGAATCCATTGGCGGGGCGAGACGAGGAGTACCCAGCGCGGCGGGCGGGCCAGCGTGAAGATGTCCCGCGAGATCAGCGCCTGCCAGTTGGCCTTGCCCTCGGTGATACGCTTGCTCATGGCCTCCGGCAGTGGGGTTTCATCACGGCCCGCGCTGGTGGTGCGGTACTGGGCAGGATGTGGCTGTGTCTCCAGCGGATCGCCTTCGGCGGTGTCTTTCGAGAAGGCTTCGACGACCCACAGATGCGGATGGCCATCGGCGTTGGTCAGCTCGGCCAGCAGCGGGATCTCACAGTCATCCGACAGCAGCTGACGCTTGGGCGCGGCGTGATAGCCGAGAATCGACAGCAGCGGGGCATTCAGTGCTCGTGCGGCGGCGACACGTGCATTGGCGTCTGCACCGCGAAGGCCTTCCAGCTGCTCGATGTCACGCAGATGCTGGTGGCCGCGACGGCTCAGGGCACTCCACGGCGTGCGAGTGTCGTCCTGGCTGGCCTGTTGTTTCCAGCGTTCCAGCACGTCGGAGATGTTGGATTCGAAGATGTCCGCGAGGTAATGCTCGCTGTAGAACTCGTTTTCGTTGCTGATCCCGGCGTAGGCCATGGTGCTTTCCTTGCCTTGTGCCCGGCGCGAGTGGCCGGGCGCAATATTGAATAGGCGGATGTCGTGTCGTGCTGTCTTGCGTGACTGGCCTGCGCTCTCAGGCCTGGCCTTCGTTCCTGGCTGCGGGCTCGCCCGTCAGGACGGCAGCGACCTGGATGAAGGGCAGCGACTCCAGCATCTGGGTGTCTTCCAGCCAGGCTTCGTAATCGTCGAAGGTACGTTCTATGCCGGCTGTGGCCTCGTCGCGGCGCTGTTGCTTGCGGCCGGCGGCTTCTCGGCTACTTTCCAGTGTCAGGTCCAGCTGGCGATGATGGCGCTTCTTGAGCTCATCCATGGCGCTCATCTGTACGTTGAGGCGCTCATTCAGCTCGTTCTCGCGTACCTTGCGCAGTGCGGAGAGCTGTACACGGGCGCGATCCACCACTGCGGGTAGGGCGGCGGCGAGGGCGCGGGTGTCGCCTTCTATGCCGGGGTTGGGCAGGGCTTCGGGATTCAATTCAAGGCGTTCCAGTGCCTCTTCGAGAGGCTCTGGCGTGCCGGCCTGCCACTTGCCGCCCACATGGGTGGCGGGTACGGCAATCCAGGCTTCCATCAGGCTCTGTCCGCGCTTGTTGGGATAGCCGCCATGCAGAACGAAGAGCGCTTCATCCGTGGCCAATACCGATGGCACTCGCATGACAGGCGCCCTGTGGCGACCGAAGGCATTCAAGACACGTTGACGCAACCACTGCATCACCGGGTGCAGCGGCCATAGATATTGCACGCTCGGCCATGGGCTGTCTTCCTGGCGGGCCAGCGCAAAGTGGCGTTTGAGCGTGTCGATGTCGTCGCTGAGGATGAAGCGATCATGTGCCGGGCGAATCTCGCGTGGCAGCCATTTGAGCTGCTGACGGAGATCCGAAGGAGCGGTCAGCTCGACACGTCGTGCCTTGCGGTCGACCTGCATCTGCAGTGACTGATTGTTGTCGCGCATCTCGGCGTCCAGCCAACGCAGTGCGTGGCCCGCCCAGTGGAGGGTGTCCTCATAGAGGCCGCGCGGTCGTTTGGCCGGAGCAGGGGTGACCGCTTCCGGAGTGAACTGAGCCAGGGTGTCTTCCATGGGGTTGTCCAGGTCGAACAGGCCCTCGAAAAGACTCTGGCCAGCATCACTGGTGGTATCAGCGGCCATGACTTCGGCGACTTTCTCTTCCTGCTCCTGCTGGGTCAGGGCAGTGGCAAACTCGGAAGGGTCACCGATATTGCGGCTGGCCTGGTCATCCTTGTCGATCAGCACTTCCAGTACACGCTGGTCACCGCGTACGCGAGCATTGGTACTCTCGGTGAGCAGGTAACGAATCTGGGGCGTATGGCGCTGGCCGTAACGATCGATACGGCCGTTGCGCTGCTGGAAGACCATCAGCGACCAGGGGATGTCGAAGTGCACCATGCGATGAGCGAGGTGGTGCAGGTTGATCCCCTCGGAGGCAACATCGGAGCACAGTAACAGACGCAGCGGACTGTCGCCGCGATTGAAGCTCTCGACGGTCGCCATCAGATCGCGATCGCTGTCGGTGCCCTTGAGCACTCCGATCTGCTTGGCTTTGAGGCCGCAGTCACGCTCGATATGTTCGCGCAGGAAGTCGAGGGTCTTGAGGCTCTCGGTAAAGATGACGAGGCGGTCATCCTCGGTGCGTGTCCAGCCCAGCCCCCCCTGGCCGGCCTTCTTGCCGATCAGCTCACACAACGCCTGATACTTGCCGAACTTGTCGGGAGTGATCTCCGAGACAATGTCGTGCAGGGTGGTGAGATTCTCGATATCCGCGTTGCGCTCCGGTGTCTGCTCACGCTTGGCTAATGCCTTGAGACGGTTGGCCAGGATACTGGTGCAAGCCGCAGGGCTTGAAAACAGGGCTTTTTCCAGCGTGGTGCGGAAGAGCCCCTGACGACCTTTGCCGTCAAGACTCTGGAAGGGTGTCTCCATCAATAGATCATAGGCACGCTCTTCCAGGGGGCTGGCGGTCGCGTAGTGCTTGTCGATCTCGCGGTCGGGGAATTCACCGAGCTGATCTCGCACGTCCTTCTTGAAGCGGCGGATGACCAGCCCCTTGTCACGGAAGTCCTCGTGGGCGTAATTCGAGGTATCGGCGATGGCGGTGGGGTCCAGCATGTTGACCAGGCTGGCGAAGCTTTCGGCCTTGCCGTCGTGCGGAGTGGCCGACAGCATGATGAGCGTGTCCGAACGCGTCGCCAGCAATCTGGCTAGACGCGCACGTTGGGAGTGACTGCCGCGCTCGGCCACATTGTGTGCTTCATCGATGATGATGATGTCCCAGTAGGCTTGCTCGAGATAATGCCGATATTCGAGGTCCTGCTTGAGGGTATCGATGGAGACGATTGCCCGATCGTAGTAGTGGAACGGGTTGTGATTGCTGGGAATGTGGCGGCGGACGCGCGCCAGGCCCACGGAGTCCAGACGTGTCAGCGGGATGGTGAAGCGATTCCAGAATTCCTGCTGAAACTGGGACAGCATGGATTTCACGGCAAGCACGAGAATGCGCTTGCCTCGGCCACGGTGAATCAGCTCACTGGTCAGAATACCGGCTTCCAGCGTCTTGCCCAGGCCGACGGAATCCGCGATCAGGATGCGCTGGCGCGGTTGACGTAGCGCCTGACGAGTCGGCTCGAGCTGGAAGTCCAGCGTGTCCATGGCACCCATGTGACCGAGCTGAACGGCATCGTCAGCTGGAGCCGTAGCACGCAGTTGGGTATCCAGGTTCAACAAGCCAGCACGGAAGCCTGGAGAGAGATCATCCACCAGGGCTGTTTTCTCCGGGGCGAGCACACGAATGTTGGGCTCAAGCCGGGTGAGAAAACTCGCCTCTCTTCCACGCACCAGCTCCGAAAGACCAGTGCAGTGAAGAACGTACTCGCCATCACTGCTGTGATCCATTCGGGTCAGGCGCCACTCGGCATCACGAATCTCCAGGCGCATCCCCGGAGCGTACTGTGGCTGACTCATGCCTTCTTCCTTGTGTGACGTGTTGCTTAGCGATATCTGATAGACAGGGTAGCAGGGCGCTGACTTGGCACGTCAGGCTGTAAATCCATTCAGTGTGACTGAAAATGCGAAGCACATTTTCTTGCTGGATGGCCCTTGAGCGCCACAGTCACTAGGCTTTTGGCCCTGGTGACGAGCACGAAACAGGGCTGTCGTATGTTGACAGTGCTTACTCTTTCGTCTCGATTGTGCGACGCTTGTGTCGTTTCTTTGCACATTATCATATATTGGTTACGTGCTGTAGTTAACACTGATGTGCTTCTCGTAAGCACTGCGGTAGCCGTGGGTGCGGTGTAGTTGTAGTGCCTTGGTAGAGAGGGAAGCTGATAACTGATAATTGCCTCGTAGATATATTGATAAGTTTTGTCCCCATTGAGCAGGTATAAGCGTCTTCGATTGACTAGTGCCAGAGTTTCACGATTTTTATGGTAAGTGAATGTTAAAAAGTATTATACGGTGGTGGTATCGCCCTGAACAGTCTTCAGGTTATGTGAGTTATCTGAAGACGATTGAAAACAATAAGATTTGTTATGAATTGAGGTTCTTCCCCGGAGACGAGGGAGGGCTGCCTGCATTGAAGGAATATTCTGCCAAGCCTTTGTTCATCACGTATCAAGAAGATGGTTGGGATGTGGAACAAACGCTTCTGGACCATTTCAGTCGGTATGCAGCCCGTGTAGATAGAGGCAAGCGTGCAGATCGGTATACGAGGCGTGATCGATGCGGAGCTATGTTTTATAAGGATGTGCTCGGCTTGGATGATCAGCTACATGTTGAAGCGGAAAAGGCTCAAAAAGAAGCTAGATTGAAAGAGGAGACGAATGCCAAAGAAGGGTGTTTTTCTTTGATAATTGCGATTGCTCTGGCACCTTTTACTTTTGGGCTTTCATTGCTTTTCGTGTTTTATAGCGGATCTTGTTTAAGAGAGTCAGCGAAAAGCAAGGCAAAAAAAGAACAACATAGGGGAACTACAAGACCAGTTCACCCTGAAGATATACAATCTCTGTTGAGTGTATTGATTGACAATAAGGTTTCATCATAAAATTATTTGTATTGCTCCAAGGAGCCCTATCTGCCAGCGTAGTTGTCACCTAAACGGATTGAGAGGTGATCAACGTGCGTTATTCCACAGAGCGTAAGGAAGCCATCCTCAAGAAGATGGCGCCGCCTATGAGCATGACCATCCCGGAATTGGCCGAACAGGAAGGCATCACTGCAACAACCCTCTACAATTGGCGGAAACAGGCCAGAGAGCGAGGACAAGTTTTGCCATCACGTTCCACCCAGCCCGACCAGTGGACCAGCCAGGAGAAGTTCCAGATCGTCCTGGAGACGGCCCCGATGAACGAGGCCGAACTCAGCGCCTATTGCCGCGAGCGTGGGCTCTACCCCGAGCAGGTGGAAGCCTGGCGGGATGCCTGCATGAACGCCAACGACGACGTGGCAGCGCAGGCCAAGCAACAACGCCAGGCTCGCAAGGCGGAGCAAAAGCGGCTCCGTAAGTTGGAGCGCGAGCTGCACCGCAAGGACAAGGCCCTCGCCGAGACGGCGGCCCTGTTGACCCTGTCAAAAAAAGCCGAGGCGATCTGGGGCACGACCCACGACGAGGACGACTGACCAGCCTCCCGGATCGCCAGCGCATCGTGACCCTGGTGCAAGACGCCCAGCGTGACGGGGCTCGGCTGGCCAAGGCCTGTCAGGTGATGGGCATCAGCGTGCGGACCTACTACCGCTGGGTCGCAGAAGGCGAAGTGACGGCGGACCGCCGTCCCGACGCCGATCGCCCGGAACCGGCCAACAAGCTATCTCCCGAGGAGCGAAAATCGATCGTGGCGTTGTGCAACGCTCCAGAGTACCGAAGCCGCCCTCCGGCCTTCATCGTGGCCGATCAGGCTGACAAGGGCCGCTATCTGGCCTCTGAGTCGACGATATACCGAGTGCTTCATGAATATGATCAGCAACATCACCGGGGTCGACAGCAGGCCCCTCAGCGTAAGCGCCCACCGACCACTCACCAGGCGACGGCGCCGAACCAGCTTTGGTGCTGGGACATTTCGTGGCTGCCCGGTCCCGCGCGCGGCACTTGGTGGTATCTGTACCTGATAATGGACGTCTTCAGCCGCAAGATCGTCGGGCACGAGATCTATGAAACAGAGACTGGCGAGCTGGCCGCTGAGTTGATCCAGAAAGCCTGCTGGCGAGAGCGCCTGACAGATCGTCATAAACCCTTGATTCTGCATTCAGATAACGGCAGCCCGATGAAGGCAGCGACCTTCCTGGAAAAGCTCTATGACCTGGGCATCACTCCCTCATACAGCCGACCGCGAGTCAGCAACGACAATGCCTTCGCCGAGTCGGCCTTCAAGACGCTGAAGTACCGGCCGGGCTTCCCCATCGACGGGTTCGCCACCCTGGCCGAGGCTCAGGACTGGGTTCAGCAATTTACCGAGTGGTACAACCATGAGCACCGGCACAGCGCCCTTCGCTACGTCACGCCGAGCCAGCGTCATGACGGCGAGGCCAAAGGCATTCTGACGCAGCGCCGAGAGGTCTTCGAGGCCGCGAAGCAGCGTCACCCGGAGCGATGGTCAGGCGACATCCGAAAACTCGACCTGCCGGAGATAGTGCATTTGAATCCGGAGCGGGATCCGATACCGCAGGCAGCAGGATTTTAAAAAGCCAGCACCACTTCATGTGCCAACTATGTTGACAGATTCCGGGAGGGAGTTATGAAGGATTTAACTAGAGTCATTCCTGAGTCAGGTGAAGTATTGCGGATATTAGTCAGGCTTACAGGCTATCGACCATATTTCGAAAATATAGGGGGAGATAAAGACCTTGACGATATGTCAAATGGCAGTCGTCCAGGGAGTAATTTTACTCTATTTCAATATTCCCAGAATACATGGCTTCGTGCCTTACAAGAGGACTGCGGAATTGAGTGGCATAATCTCGTCAACTCTTACTTTCAACAGCACATAAAGAAATTGCAAATACTTTCACGTGAAGTTGATACTACTGGATTAATTTCATCCAAAGCCAAGGTTGTGCTACAACGATCAGTAGTAACGCCGGAGATTTCTGGTTTCATTCGCCGTGCAAGTAACGAAACACAGTTCCATATTCCTGTATTCTGGTGGGATCAACCATTTGCAACATGGTTGAGTATAGTGTCAGATTATAGCGATCTATCAGGAGCACAGCTAGTAGAGCGCCTAGAGAGTCATCTGGAGGTAGATGCGCGAACGTTGGAGCGTTGGAGGCAAGGAGGGACTATAGGTGCATCGCTCTGGCCTTATCGTCATGCGGTACAAGCTATGCTTATCGACACGCACTTGGATAAGAAAAGGATCGAGCAACTTACCGGGTGGTTAGTTATATCGGTCGCGCTGCAGTCGATATCTGAGAAACTACGTGCTGATATTGCTAAATACTTTCAGACTACAGATGTCAATTCCCTGAAAAGCGATAAAGAAGTCATAATGAGCATGATGCAGGAGGCGGCTGACAGGCGTTGCCTCGATTTGCGCTATCAAATAAAAGCATTATTTGACGAAATTGAACAACTTTTCAGTAGTCCTTGCAAGAATGAGAGGGACATCCGTATCCGGCTAGATTGGTTGCGTGCGGCCTATGAGAAATATGGCACAGATCAGGTTATAGCGTATGAATATTTATGGCTTTGGTTATCTGCTCGTTTGGAAGCTCACCTTGGGCACGAAGTTTTAGCATCAAGACAATATGGTGAAGCCTGTGAGCAGGCGTGGGGGCGAGCAGGCCCCAATCAATGTATCCTTATACATGAGGCGCTATGCTATTCTGTTGGAATGGGAAAGAAGGTCAAAGCTGAACACTACTGGGATAAAGCATATCTTCTTGGTCTGAATGAATTACCTAAGAAACCGTTGGATGAACAAGAGATGCGACGTCTATCATTTGAATTTGAACGGCGTTTTTCACCACAAAAATCCAAGTCGCGGATTCCACCTGCAGTGCGGACGATAGTGAATGACAGTCCCTTCTCAATCACATCCAAAGATCTGTTGAATCCTAATCGAAAACGAGCCGTGGCCAACGGTAGAATACGCTATACACCACTGATGGATGCCGTCATGCAAGGCTCACTTGCAGATGTAAAAAAAATGATAGCAGCTGGCGGTTGCCCTAATGTTTTTATACCTGAGTCAGGTGATAATGCTTTGATAATAAGCCTCCGGCGAGCCTATGATTCTGGTAATTCAGATATTTTAAAATATATCTTAAGCTTGGACCTCACACCAGATACAGTCAATAGGCCTGCCTCTACCAAGCGTGAGACACCTCTCAAGATAGCACTGGAAATGGCAGACCTGACTATTGTTGAAAGGTTGATTGTCTTGGGGGCTAATATAGAGAACCCATGTTTTACTTCTCCAAGCGCACTCGTCTATGCAATGGCATTGCTTCATCAAAGCTTACCCTCAGGGAAAGTACTTCATTCCCAAGACTATTACTCGGGGCGCGTACCAGGTGATGCATTCGATGCCAAGGGAGGCGCTATCTTGGATAGTGAACTGCAGGGTGTGCGCCAGGCAAGGCGATTCATGATCGACGAGGTTTGGAAAAATAACGTTATTGAAGCGCTTCGTAAGCACTACGATCGACCTGTTGCCGCACGTAAAGAAGTGGTCATGACTCTGCTCAAGAATGGCGCCAACCCGAATCAGCGATACAAGGCTGCCAACGATGGAAAGTCGCGTTGGACGCCAATGCTTTTTGCCGCTCAGCTCGGTGATCTCGAGATAGTGAAAGTGATGATCGATAGCGGTGGAGACCCTTGGGCTTCGCTGGAAGAAGCTTCCCCAGGCAACGAAAAAAATGCTCTATGGATTGCTATCAAAAATCAGCAACACGTGGTTGCCAAGCACCTTGAGGGGTTGCGTCATCAGCCCAAACCTTGACTGAACACTTTTCGATTTTTTTTTCGGCTGTCTGACGGGCGTGGAAATCACCCTCTGTTGCATAGTGCAAGCACACTATGTGATGAGGGCTTCTCATGTATTTCAGTAAAGACAAGGATATCAACCAATTGACGCGAAAGCTGGTCCAGCTTGGCTGGACATACGCCAAAGGACGGCATTACAAACTCTATCCACCCAAGGGCACCGGCATGGTTATCGTGCCTACTACGCCAGGTGATCGACGAGCCTTTCAAAATTTCCGACACGATGTGCGTCGCTGTGAGCACGCAAACGCAACTGGTTATCAAAAGCAGTATCAGGAGGTGTCACAATGACTCCTGTGATTCTTGTATCCTTGGACTGGAGACGCCCTCAGGACGGTAAGACCGGTTTGGGGATTGGCTCCATTGCGGCCGCACTTCAAGATAACCAGGTGTCGTGTCAAATCATTGAAACACAGATCAACTCTCCCAGCTTCTCCCTCGACTCAGTGCTGGAAGAACTTAAGTCAGCAATCGCTGCGGCGGGAATAGATTGCTTGGTAGGTTTCGGGACCTATGTCTGGAATGACTCTGAAGTGCAGCAGTTGATTCAGCGGGTTGCTGATACTGAAGCGAAAATAGTGTTGGGTGGTCCGCAAGTTTCGTATATGCCAGCAGGGCAATTGGAAGAGACATATCCTGGTGTTCATTACTTCGTTCGTGGTCAAGGCGAGATGGCCATGGTGTCATTGGCCCATGGTGAGTTTCCAGACGATTGTGGTATTCATGTTGCCGGCACGATAGATCATGGTCGCAGGGCGGATCATGATCTATTGTCTTTGCCTTCACCTTACTTGTTAGGAACCGTAGAGCCTAAAGCTAGCATCCGCTGGGAGACTCAAAGAGGATGCCCGTTCAAATGCTCATTCTGTCAACATCGTGAACCTGGCAAGAGGCTACATCATCAGCGTTTTGACGTAGAGCGTCTTGATAAAGAGCTGGCACTTTTTGCAGCTTATGGGGTCAAGCGAATTTCGATATTGGATCCGATATTTCATACTAATCCAGCGCGAGCTATCGAAGTTTTGAATAGTATCAAAGCTGCTGGTGTTACAGCACAGCTTGCGTTGCAATGCCGCTTTGAAACTTGTACTCCAGAGTTTCTGGATGCACTTGAAGGGCTTGATGTGACACTGGAATTCGGGCTTCAGACCACTATTGAAGCTGAGTATCGTGCTATCTCGAGACCTAATAATATGGTCATCGTTAAAGAGAAAATCCGTGAGCTACACGGGAGAAATATTGATTTTGAGGTTTCACTTATCTATGGGCTCCCTCACCAGACATTGGATAGCTTTCGGGCTAGTGTCGACTGGTGTTTACAACAAGAGGTTCCTAGAGTTCGCGCATGGCCCTTGATGCTATTGCGTGGTACCCCCCTCTATGACCAAAAGGATCAATATGGCTATGTTGAGAGTGTTGATCAGGCGATACCGATAGTTATCGCTAGCAATAGCTTTACTGAAGAAGAATATAAAGAGATGGCCAAGATTGCAGACTCCTTGGAGGAGTCATGAGATGGGAAAATTTATCGCTATCGAGGGAATGGATGGTGTGGGTAAAACCACAATAGTACGAGAATTAGCCAATCGATTTTCTGGGCATGCCATGTCAACTCCTGGAGAAGGTTTGGCCAAGAGTCGTCAGGCAGTGCTGGAGGCTTTAGCAGATGACGAGCTTGCGAAAGCACTATTTTATATGGCGAGTGTCTCCAGCCAAGGTAGAAAAGCAGCGTATTTGGTAGAGCAGGGGAAGTGGGTCTTCATGGATCGTTATTGTGCCTCTACCCAAGCATATGCCAAGGCCAGAGGGGTCAAATCTGATCTGTCAATTTTGTTTAAAGATATGGTCAAGCCAGATATGACTGTTCTTCTTCTCTTGGGTGAAGCGGAGCGTCAGAAGAGACTTGGTCATCGAGGCTGTACACCTGAAGACCAGGAAACTCTCGATCCAGATTTTCGTCACTGTGTGTCAAATGAGCTTAAAAGTCGTGCCGATATAGCGATTAATATAGACGGGATGACAATAGATGATGTTTGTACAAAGCTAGTGGGATTGATAAGTGATTCGCATATAAACGAGATCAAATGCTCTTTGTTCGATCTCTAGTTGGAGTAACCGTGGCTTGTTGTTGGGAGTGATATTTATAATGACATTTTGGTTAGGTCAGTAAAGCCAAGTGATCAAAATTTTTGCATCGCATGACAATTGGCTGCATGATTTTTGGTTAACCTTTAGTAGGTTATGTGTAAAGTTTGATTGATTACTCATAATCCTTTGGTTTGTATTATTTTGTTTTGTAAATTAACCATTTAAAGAAAGACATGAAATTGAAGGAGATATAAGGTGTTTCTATTTTCTTGGCGGAAGTTTTTTCCCTATATCTGGGTTTTGCCAGTCATAATTGGTATCGTGCAGTTGTCTCCCAGAGCATTCGAAGCTGCTGAAATCTTGTTGTTGAATGATACTTACAAGCTGGCAAAGTATCGGCTTTCATCCTTGCCTTCTGAACAGTATGAAAAACAAATACAGCTCGCTATTGAGGGCAAGGATATAGAACTTGCTGACTCTATAGTTTTGTTGGCTCAACAACAAAACGTGATGCTCGATTCAAAAATCCTGGAGGACCTTGAGCAGGAAAAAGGCTTTTGGGAAACGTCTACAAGGGTTGGTCAAGACATATGGTCGGGAGTCAGCACTGGAGAATCTGTCGGAGCGGCGGGATTGAGTGCTGCCATCGTTAGTGATATGACTTCTATTGGAGATATACGAGACTTTGCCAGTGAGATAAAGCGTTGGCCAGACCAAGATAATGTAGTATTGGTTTTTGCTGGCACAGGGATCTTGATGACAGGTGCTACAGTAGCGAGTGTAGGTGCTGTAGCACCCCTGAAGGCAGGTATGTCTATAGTAAAGTTGGCTAAAAAGACTGGAAAATTAAGTAAAGGATTGTCTGTTCAGATAAAAAATATAAGCAAAGATGTAATCGATAAAGAAATGCTGGCCAAGGTTTCAAGTAAATTTAGAAACATGACTACCTCTCAGCTCGTTGATGGGCGTTACTGGGATGATTTGACTGGTTCTGCAAGTAAGATTATTTCCATGAACAAAGCCAATCAAGTTTTAGGTGTTGCCGGTAGTATAAAAAATATTAGATCCAGGGCGAGTTTAAGAGGTGCGTTAGATGCTCTAAGCCGAGCGGATAGCATTAAGGGTATAAAACGGCTGGAGATATTGTCAGATAAGTTTAAAGGTGCATTTCGTGGTACTTTGAAGATATTGCCTGATATTGCGAAAGGCGTCTATAGAGTCTCAATGTTGCTAATGGAGATGATTATTTTGGTGATTTCAATGATCACATCTTTAATTTATATTGCATGGGTAGCCGTTAAGATGTGCAAAATTATCTTTAAGGGTAGGATAGGTGATATAGGTACTGTTTGAAAGTTCAGGGTAATACTGCATAAATCCTGGCGTTGGTGCCTGGTTGTCACCACGGGGTGGAATCAGGCGATACCGCTACCGCCTAATGAGCCAGCCGATCAAGCAACTTTCATTCCCAAAGGGTTGTGTCCACATCAGCGGCGGACCCATCGAGATATGCTGTAGAACGACTGGCGTGCCTTGAGGTAGTGGGGGGCCGATAAGGGTGAGCCGCAGGAAAGCAGCTGCAGAACGGGACTGCGCGCCTGGGTGACAAGGATGAGAGTGATGAAAAATGGCCGTCGTGAACTCTTCACGATGGCCATTATTGTTTGCGGCGGTGTCAATCACTGTCACTTTGCTGAGAGGGCTTATTAACATCCACTTCCTCGCGTGATTGACGACGGTGGCCTTCGAAGAGGCAGGTAATTGCGCAGGACCATGCAAAAAGATGTGAAATGAGCGGAAAAGTACGCGATCAGCCATGCGCTCAGACACGAGACGGCTGTCAGCTTGATAATATCTTCCGAGGATAGCCTGTAAGCCAAGGTGGCTCTCGGTACCGGGCAAGTCATCAAATATGACGATGAAGTCTCAGAGGCGTAGTGACAAATGGAGTGTCTGGACAAGCGCGCGCTTTATCTGCAGGAAGTCAGCAGTTGTGGTGGGGTTCGGGCGGCAGCGGAGCATCTGGATGTGAATCCTTCTGTCGTGACGCGTCAGATCCGGAGTCTGGAGAATGAGCTGGGCGTGGCGTTGCTCGAGAGAAATGGCCGCCACGTATTGCCAACGGAGGCGGGGAGACTGGTGCTGGAAAGTTATCTGGCACAGCGGCAACTCAACTCTGAGCTTCGCGATACGCTGTCCCGCTGGAAGAATCTGCAGACAGGGCAGGTCACTGTCTCTGTCGGTGATGGTTTCGTGGACAGCTTCATCAAGTCGGTGCTGAGTACCGTCGCAAAGCGTTATCCGGATGTGATGATCGATATGCGGACCGGCATCTATGTGCCGCGTGAGCCTCATGAGATGGTCTTGCATGATGAGGTGGATATCGCGGTGACTTATGGACCGGTAGTAGACCCACGCCTGGTCGTGCATTCCTTTGCCCGCGGGCCTCTATGTGCGCTCGTGGCAAGGGACCATCCCTTGGCAGATCATGAAAGCGTCTCCGTGGCGGAGTTGGCACGTCACAAGTTGATCTTCCTGCCGGAGGTTTCGGGGTCGCAGCGTCTGGTCAATGACATCTTCCGTACGGCAGGCCAGGTTGCGACGCCTTCCTACCGCTGCAATCTGCATTCCATCTCCCGTCGGATGGCCTGTGCAGGCGTTGGTGTCGCCTTCATGACGGCAGCCGCTGCACATGAAGAGGTCTCGGCGGGACTCCTGTCTGCCGTCCCCATCGAGCATTCTTTGGCAGAGGCGACCCAAGGCAATCTGGTACGCAGAGTCGGCAGACGGCTGACGCCGGCTGCCGACTATCTATGGAAGGTGATGATGGGGATGCACTGACTCAGCTCGCCATCATGTAGACCCCCGGCCCGATGGCCCAGCCCAGCGAGAGCCATAGCATCAGGAAGGCCGACCAGGCGATCAGGAAGCCAAGCGCCAGCGGGAGCATGGTGGCAACGAGGGTGCCGAGGCCCATTTCCGGTTGATAGCGCTGCATGTAGACCAGCGCCACCGAGAAGTAGGGGCTCATCGGCGAGATGATGTTGGTACTGGAATCCCCGATACGGAACATCGCCTGCACGAAGGCAGGGTCGAAATCGATCATCATCAGCATGGGCACGAAGACCGGTGCCATCAGCGCCCATTGCGCGGAGCCGCTCGTCATGAAGATGTTGAGCACTGCAGTCATCACGATGAAGGCACCGACCAGCGGAAGACCGGTAAAGCCTGTGCTCTGCAGGATATCGGAGCCTTCAATGGCAATGAACTGACCCAGCTCGGACCACTTGAAGTAGGCGATGAACTGCGAGATCGCGAAGAACAGCACCAGTGTCGGGGCCAGCTCGCTGGCAGATTCCGCCATCTTCTTTGGCACATCGCGACTGCTGGTGATCTGGCCGACAGTCGCGCCGTAGACCAGGCCAATCAGTACGAAGTACAGGAACATCAGCGGCACGAGGGACTTGAGGAACGGAGAGGGGATCAAGCCACCATCGGCATTGCGCAGCGGTGAAGTCTCAGGCAGCACCGCGATCAAGACAAGTGCTACATAGGCCAATGTGGCCAGACCGACGCGCTTGATGCCGGTCCATTCTTCAGGCTTCAGCTCAGGCTTTTCGCCCTGTGCCGTGAAGTCCTTGCCCATGGGCAGGACACGTTGCAGACGCGGCTCCACCACTTTGTCGATGATGAGAGTCCCGACAATTGCCAGCACGAACACCGAGCAGGCGACGAAGTAGTAGTTGTCGACAGGGGAAATGTAAGCCTCGGGGTCCACGAGCCTGGCAGCATCCGTGGTGATACCGGAGAACAGTGCGTCGCCTACGGTCACGAACAGACTGGCATCGTAGCCGGCGCCGGCAGCTGCATAGGCTGCCGCAGCGCCAGCGATGGGATGACGGCCCACGGAGTGGTACACCATTGCTGCCAGCGGGATCAGGATCAGATAGTTGGCATCCGAGGCGATACTGCCGCAGATACCCGCCATGAAGATGCAGAACGTCAGCAGTACCGGGGGCGCTTTCGCGACGCTGACCTGCATGAGCGTGGACATGAGGCCGACCTTGTCAGCCAGTCCAATCCCGAACATGACGACCAGGATGAGCCCCAAGGGCGGGAAGTTGATGAAGTTGCTGACCACGCTGGTCAACATGAACTCCAGGCCCTCCGGTGATACCAGGCTACGCACATGTACCACGGCATCGCTTTGCGGATTGACGGCAGACACGCCGAGTAGGTCCAGCACCGCCGAGGCGACGATGATCAGTCCTGCCAGAATCGTGAACAGAATGAAGGGGTGAGGGAGCTTGTTCCCTGTACGTTCGATGGATGCGAGAACGGCTTGCATTGTTGTTGTCCTTGTTATGTTGATTTGACCGACTTGTTCAATCGCGTGCCAGCAAGTCCTTGGCCAACGACAGGAAGACACCGCCCGCGACCGGCAGGATGTCGTCATTGAAGTCGTAATGCTCGTTGTGCAGGTAGGCACTGTCGCCGTTGCCGACGAAGAAGAAGCATCCGGGGATTTCCCTGAGGTAGAAGGCGAAGTCCTCAGCGCCCATGGTGGGCATGTAATCCAGCTTCTGGATGTCATCACTGACTTGATGGTGACGAGCGATCTCGAGGACCTTGTCAGACCATACGGCGTCATTGAGGAGAGGGGGGATCTCAAGCTCATGCGCCATTCGGTAGCTGGCGCCATGCGCGCTGCACACGCCAGAAATGACTTGTTCAAGTTGACCGGCCAGTGCATCCCGCGAGGAAGTGCGGTCACTGCGGATATTGATCAGGATCTCGGCTTCGCCAGGGATGATGTTGGCCGCATCACCTGCATGAAAGGCGGCTATCGTAATGACGCCTGCTTCCAGCGGCGATTTGTGACGTGCGACCAGTCCCTGTAGTTGCTGAATGATCGAGGTGCCCACGTAGATCGCATCCACTGCCAGGTGCGGCATGGCGGCATGCCCGGTTTTCCCTTCGACAGTGACCCGGAAGGTGTCGTTACCCCCCATGGCCGGGCCGGGCTTGACGAATACCTGGCCGGCCGGGAAGTTCGGACGATTGTGGTAGCCGAATATCGCGGAGACTTTCGGATTCTCCAGCACACCTTCTTCGATCATCCGCGCTGCGCCATTGCCGCCTTCCTCCGCCGGCTGGAAGATCAGCTTCAGATGCCCGGACAGGGTGCCGCGCTGCTCCATGATGGCCTCAGCCGCCAAAAGGAGTGTGGCGGTATGGCCATCATGTCCGCAGGCATGCATCAGCCCACGCTTGGTGGAACAGTGTGAAAAGGTGTTGGCCTCATCAATCGGCAGCGCATCCATATCGGCGCGAAAGGCGATCACGGGCCCAGGACGTCCAGTGTCCAGTTCCGCCAAGACACCTGTCTCCGC
Source organism: bacterium Scap17 (assembly GCA_013376735.1). Taxonomy (NCBI): domain Bacteria; species bacterium Scap17. The sequence goes on from VINJ01000001.1 coordinate 1,553,508, forward strand.
AATACCCTCGGTGACCTGGTAACCCAGCTCGCGCAGTCTCTCTGCGACCACCTTCGCTGTCTGGGTCTCCTCGAACTTCAGCTCGGGGTGCTGATGGAAGTGGTGCCTGAGTGATCTGGCCGTCTCTAACTGACTGTCGGTAAACATTGATTGTCCTTGTTCTAGTTTAGGAACTGCTTGACTACGCTAGAACAAGGCGGGAGCACGAAGGGAGACCAGAGAGCGTCGTGTTTGTTGACCTGAGTGCAACGAATACCAGAGGGCGCTCATTTTGCTGTGTCTCAATCTGCTGGTGTAGCGGACGAAGGCGATTGCCGATGATGCATTCTGTCTTGCACAGCTCGGCCTAGTGGGGTCTGCAAAAACCAGCTGATCGGCACGCGCAAGAAGCGCTGCCTCGATAACCTATTCAAGAGGTTGGGCAGACGTGTCTACGCAGGGTCGGGTATCGCCCATTCGATGGTTTAAATTCCATGCTAAAAGCGGCCTTAAATGACGATTCTGATCTTGAAGGTAAACCGACATGGTTTATTATTTGTCTTAGAAACGGAACTTAAGGTCGCTTTTCTACATGAAAATAAACCAGTTGCTACAGAAGATCCCGCGTGACGCCGTCGTGACGACCGCCTGGCTGGCGTCACACGGCGTCACCTCGGATCAGGCGCGTAAGCTGGCCAACAGTGGCTGGCTGCAACGCGTGGGGCACGGCGCTTACTGCCAAGCGGGGGAGCCTCTTACCTGGGAGAGCGCTGTTTTCGCCCTGCAGACGAGCGGCGACACGGACTTACCACCGCTGTGGCCGGGTGGCCAGACGGCCCTGGCACTGCATGGCTTTGCCCACTATCTGCCCATGGGGGAGAGCACAACGCACCTGTATGGCAAGGAAGCCGTTCGGCTGCGCCGGTGGTTGAGTGATGCCGAGTGGGCAGGGCCGTTGGTGCTCCACTCTGAAAAGGGTCTGCCACCGCAGCTTCCCGGCAGTTTCACGGACTACGCACCGGATGGCAGGGCTTTCAGCTTGCAGGTATCGACCCCCGAGCGAGCGGTCCTGGAGTGGGTCGCCGTGACGCCGAATGAGCTGCTGTTCAGCAGTGAGCTGGTCGACACCTTCGGCGGGCTCAATACGCTGCGTCCACGCCGGCTGCAGGCATTGCTGGAGGGGTGCCGCTCGGTGAGAACCAAGCGGGCCTTCCTGGTGCTGGCTCGCCACGCCGGGCATGCCTGGTACGCTCGCCTGGAACCACGTCGACTGGACCTCGGCAAAGGCAAGCGCCAGCTCTGCCAGGGCGGCAAGCTGGACAGGGAATATCACGTGACGGTGCCGGAGGCGTTCCTGCATGCCGATTGATGCTCGCTACCACGAACAGGTCAGGCTGCTGGTCTCGCTGCTGCCGTTTTTCAATGATGAGCCGTGCTTCGCCCTTAAGGGCGGTACGGCCATCAACCTATCCGTGCAGCCATTACCCCGTCTATCGGTCGATATCGACCTGGCCTACTTGCCGCTGGAGCCCCGTGACGAGGCATTGCGCGCTGCAGCGATTGGCAGAGACTTTCAGCGCCCGACTGCCAGGTGTGCAGGCCGAGCTTCAGGATAATCGCCGGGACGAGCTGAGGATCTTGGTGCGTCGAGGTCGCAGCCAGGTGAAGGTAGAGGTATCGCCGGTGCTGCGTGGCACTCTGCACCCGCCTCAGGAGCGCGATATCGTGGAAGCTGTGGAGGATGATTACGGCTTCGCGGCGGTGCAGGTGGTGTCACTACCGGACTTGTATGGCGGCAAGATCTGCGCCGCGCTAGATCGCCAGCAGGGAGCTATGGCGATTTTGGTTTGCGGGGGAAGATAGGAAGGGGGGGCGTAACCTGTTGATTGATCTCGCCAGATCACAATCAACAAGAACTGGTTGCGCTATGGGCGATCCTACTTCCCAGTCGCTTTCACAACCAGAAGCCGAGATTTCCGATCTACTGCACGAACTGCTGCGCCATGGGGTACGAGATCTGATTGCCAAGGTGGAGCGGAATCTGTCAAGATGCATTATATTTTTTTAATATAAATCAAAAGATTCGTAAATCAATGAAAAAGTCAAATGCTTTATATGCAGTCATCTTCCTGCTTGTATTATTATCATGCTGCTTGGCCATCTGGGTTTACTATTTAAAAGAAGGGAAGGATTTACTTAACTTTATTATATCCATGGTAGGTTTTTGTATTGCATTGCTGGCTTTATTCATTGCTTTACGTACTTATACCTCAATTGATAGTGTGAATAATATTACTAAAATGGATGGTAATATACTCGACAACGAAAGGTATGTAGTTTCGTTGCCTGAACTTATAGATAAGTTCAGGTCTAAAAATGAGATTCAATTGGAAGGAGAGCTATTTGAGTCTATCGAGTTGAGATTAAAAAAATATTCCAATACAGCTGTGTTGTTTGCTGAAACTTTACAGTATTTGATTGACGTGATTGTAATTTTTCCTGCGATTTTTAACGCAGTCAATACTGACAAGGAATACTATAAGAAACGTATGGATAGAATCCTAACGATGATAGATAAAAAGCGTGATTCTCTTCACTCAGTCAGTAGGGGGAATTCAATTCAAATTACTGAGAGCATCAAACTCTTCAAAGCGGTTGTTGCTTATCAAAAATTTGTTGCTGATAATAACTTTAATGTACATGCTAGCCTTCTTCATGTTCGTGGCCCGATATTGCGTAATTCAGTAACTAGAACAATCTATCATAATTATCTGGGATTGTATTATAACAAGAAGGGCATGCATTTACTGAGAGAGTCTTTGTGCACTGCTTCAGTTGATATCTTATCAGTTGCAGGGCTTGCTCTTGTGGGCTCAAAAGTCAAATGGCTACTCCCTTCAGTTAAAGCTGATGTGCTCATGTATTTGTGGTTTGCATGTGATCACTTTGATAAAGCGCTTGAGATATCAACGGAAGATCTTATGTGGCCAGGGTTTATTAATTATAATAAGTCTAGAACGTTGTATTTTATAAATATGATCTCTGATTCAACAGAAAACTGGGTCGATGCCATGGATGCAGCAATATTATATCGATCTAGATTAAATGTGCTTATAGATGAAGTGCTGACCGAAAATCGCTCTGATACACCAAAAGTGATTAATACACATTTGAAACATTTTTTTACTCATCAAGAGGAGCTTGCTCGACTAGTGAAATTAAACTTAATTATTTCTGATAGGGCAAGAGGTATAAAGAAACATTCTATGCTCTATAGAGGGGCAAACATAGATAATCTTCAGAAGCAACAGCTAGTTGAGCTGTTTGTAAATTGTGATAGTTTTACTAAAATAGAATCTTACCAGAAAGATGTTATTCAAGCTCTTTTCTAATCTCGATATGGGTTGATGGATTGTTGAGTTTCGATTTTCGACTTTTCGATGTTTTATGTTGACGTAGTTATTGCACTTTGCATCTTTTTTCGATTTGGTAGTAAAAGTAAATAGACGCCAGCCACGTTATCTTGTTAGCATTTGCGAACTCGTGGCTGACATATTTTCTCTGGTGAAGATCTGATACTCAGTCTATGTCCCATGCTTGTTTCAATCTCGTCACGGTATGCTCCCATTTCGGTGTTGTGGGCTTGCAGATAGTGTTCTGATTACCGAATAGGCCGACTTCGCTAAATGCTTGCGAGGCACTGTACGAAGTGATCCAGCGGACTGGCACGAGATATTCCGCTGCCTCTTCATTATTTTCATCGAAGGTTCGGTGGAGTTGTGGGTACGCGGTAGCTGTGGCAATGTCGTGGAGTCTCTGAATCCCTTGATCGGTCTGGACTGTGAAGTGCTCGCCTCGGCAACGCTCTCCGGTCACCTCAGCCACGCCTACGTAGCCGGTCTTGGGGATGTTGACCCAGACACGGTCTCCCTCTGAGAGCATCGCGAGAGTCTTCGAGTACCAACCGGCACCACCACCGGCAATGAAGCCATAGCGACGCGCCAACTCCCATGGACGGTTATCGCCGAAGGAGGCGTAAAACTCGCCATTCCAAGGCTCCTTGCGTGTGACCGGCAGCGGTGGCTCGTCCGGGTCGATCATCCAGGCACGACTCAGATAATGATTTCCCTGGTCCTCGAAGGCGCTGAAGAACATGGCGTTGATCGAGAGCTGGGCATGTTCGTTGAGATAGTTGATGATTCGTTCGCTGCTGGCGTCGAGCTGAGTGGCCACGACGACTAGTTGGTGATTTTCGTTGAGGGTGACGCTGTCTAGCGTGATACCGAACTTGGCCTCAAAGGCGTCCTCGAGAGACATATGAGAGCGCTGATAACGTTGGGCAAAGTTTTGATAGATTTCTACCAGCTGGTAGTCGGCCAGGCTGACGACCCAAGAGGCATAGTCGATGCCCTGAGCCACCACGTCGCGGGGTGTCTTGTCGCGCTTGAGTTCGATGACGATAACTGTGCCGTCGGCAGCAATCGCCAGCAGGTCAATCAACTTGTTGAAGTCCGTGCGTACCTGCCGGCCGATCAACAACCAGTCCCGATTGAGGATCGAGACATCCTGCATGATCTGCTCCTCTAGCAGCCCCTCATCCGCTAGCCCAGTGGGCCGCAGCTTTTCGGCATCTCGCCTGCAGTACCTGCCAGTTTCCAGATTCCTTGTTCTATAGCCATCAGGCGCCTCCTGCCGTTTGTTAAAGAAAGCGTTGCCTCACAGAAGGCTGTGCCCTACCTTGGGTTCCAACACGGCCCCCGCCTCTTGGCTCTCACGAGCTTACGCGGGGGTTCTTTTTTGTGTGCTCCCACCTTCATTATGCCCACCAGCGCTCTAAGCCCGGTGGAGCCCCCATGTTCTCCAGCGTTAGCCCTCTTCTGGAATGAGGCTCCGAGAATAACTCCAGATGTGCCTGTAGACGTCGATGCCACTCGGCTTCTGGGCAAACTATCAACGCCATGTGCTGCACGATACTCAATAGCAGGAAGGGGCGGGCGAGGCGCTTTGCGTCCCTGAACTCATCGCACCACGGTACTTCACCTTGCTCGGGTAGCCTTGGCTGGTCAAGGACATTGCAGTTCCAGAGCCGGCTGTTGTGCGCGCAGACGTGACGCAGGTATTCAGCGAGCGAAGTCATCTCTGTAACACCTTCCAGTCCTGAGTGCCGTATTTCTGAGCGATCCCCACCTGGTCCGGCACCTTCATCATGACGAAGAGCTGCGAGAGAGTGCTTAAGTCCGAGGTCTCGACGGCGACCCAGATTGGCAGCCGCGGCCCGTGTTTTTGCCGATAGTGCTTGATCCAGAGGCGTTCACGAATGGTGCGGAAATTTCCGGCGTGGAGTTGGGTGCTATAGAGGTAAGGGCGCAGCTAGGCGCGCTGGGGTACAGAGGCAGCGTATCGTTCAAGCGACGCAGAGTGTCGCATTGAACTGACGACCTATACCCGCAGGTGCACCAATTCATCTATCATTAGGTTTCATGAAATTACACATATTCGGGTTTACGGTTGTTGACCGACTTAACAGGACGTTGGGTCGTATGGTCCTTGGACGGAGCTTGCTCTGCTGCAGCGCCGTGCGGTAGCCGTGTATATCAATTTTATAGTGTCATGAAGAAGTTAAATATCCTCTATAGACCTATTATTAAAAAAGTACCTATATAGCGCCAGCTCACTCGTATGTTTATATGTGGAATGCATGCTTTATATTTACTTATGGTATATTTCAAAAATCACATAAAATATTTGATTGTTGTATTGTGGCATGTATGGCAGCTGCAAAGGATAGCTGTAATTTTAATAAAGATCAGGTTGCTGGATTGATGAAAAGTATGAAACAAGAAACAAAAACTGAATTTGTGAATAGGTTTATGGATGTGCCTTTTAAATCCATTCAAGGTAAGTATTCTTTTTGTAATGAAACAGACAGAAAAGTACTGTTTAGCTTGGATGTCGGAGGCAATGAGGATAATGACGTTATCTTAAGCTCTGACTGGAGTCGAAATGGCTATGCGCATTCAATCAAACATATCGATAAAATCATGAAACAAGGGTATGACCTTTTTGTTTTCAAGGTGAGAACCCAGGATAAGAATGGTAAAACAATACCTGTTGGGTTCGATAAAGTAGCAGAAAAAAGGAATCTGGTTCTTGATGATGACGGGATATACCGCGCGACGCCTCTTGACTATACATTTTTTGACGACAGCATCGAAGCGAAAATACGTAATAACGCCAATCTGACCGAGACTGAAAAGTATCAGCTTGTAATGGCACGCCGTGGACAAGGTCGTTTCCGGCGGGCTGTGGCCAACATTGAACCACGATGTCGCATTACCGGTCTCGCTGACATGCAGCATCTTAGAGCCAGCCATATCAAGCCTTGGCGCGTGGCAACAAACTCTGAACGATTGGATGGACACAATGGTCTGATGCTAACGCCACACATCGATCATCTCTTCGATCAAGGTTATATCTCCTTTACTGATGAGGGTGAAGTGCTCTTGTCGGGCAGACTTGACCAAGAAGCTGCCCAAGTATTTGGAATATATAATGGACTATTTTCTGGTAGCTTTACGGATAAGCAGAAAGGTTACCTTTCATATCATAGAGCTAATATACTGAAGTCCGTATAGATCAGAGAGATACATTTTCCGGTCCTCTGTGTGAATATGAGATTTCCTGGTGCTGGCTCGCCATGCTAGGCATGCCTGGTACGGTCGTCTGGAACCTCGGCGACTGGATCTCGGCAAGGGCAAGCGGCAGCTCTGCCAGGGCGGCAAGCTGGACAGGGCATATCACGTGACGGTGCCGGAGGCGTTCTTGCATGTCGATCGCCGTGCGCGACATGTCTAAGATGCCTTTTGGCAAATACCATTGATACATCGGCGGTAGAGCAGACTTGCCGATTCCTTCCAATGGCGATTATGTCCTCGCATCTTAAGTCACATTCTTCTAATGTATTTGAAACGCAAATTTGGAGCACATAATTTCGCCACGCACAGGGGATGACATGGCGAACAGCAGGGAGGCTCTGTTCCAGTGGAACATCACCAAGGCCATGTCTGCCGTCGGCTGGGAGTACGTTTGCTGGCTGGAATCGCTCCCCTTTCGCCTCATCAAGCGTGAGGAAGAATGCTTGCGCCTGGATGTGGCTGGGGAGGGCTAAGGCCTTACCCCGGTCAGCGAAGTGGGCTCAGGCAAGCCCCACGATCCTGAGAAACAGCGCCTGGCCGAGATTATCGACCGGCTCAACGACCTCTACGGCGCCGAGGTCAGCGACGACGACAAGCTGCACTTCGCCATCGGCATCGCCGACCGTATCGAACGCGACGAAGCGGTGATGGCCCAGGTGCGCAACCACAGCGAAGATCAGGTGATGCACGGCCTCTTCCCCAGGAAGGTCACCAACGCCGTGCTCGACGCCCTCAGCGACCACGAGAAACTCAGCATGCCGTTGCTGGAGGATGAGGAAACGGGGAGGCAATTTGCGCTATTGATCCTGAAACTGCTGGCGGGGAGGTCGAACCGTGACTTGCGTGCTGAATAGCGGTTTAGGGGAGGGGCTAACGTGACTGATAACAACCTGCAGCCACTATGCAGGCAAAGGCAACAGGCATGGGGATATGCAGCATGCACGATAATCCGTGGTATGCTGCTAAGCTATACTTAATTTCCATATATTTCAGTGCCTTATGGGCTCTGCATGTGAGTGGTATAACATTCTTGAACGCGCGCGCTCGTTCAGTCACTAAACGAGCGCACTGTCTAATACCTGTTAAGCAAAAGAATACAGGAACCAATATGCTTAAAAAAGAATTTCCTCTTTTCTTGTTTCTAGGAACGGCAGATCATGAAGGAATAACTAGCAAACTTAAAGCAACTAACACTCAATTTAAGAAGAAATTGTTGGATTCAAGCGTCGAGAACTGGCGCACAATATTTGATTACTTTAAAGAATACGAAGTAACAGGAGCTATTGTTAAGCTAACTCCGCATACCTATGGAGCTATTGCATCAGATAAGTATAAAGATTTAGCAGAGAGATTGTTTTCCGAGGTATCAAAGGTTCCCAATATTGTTTTTGTTTATGAGTCATTGCTATCTGGCTCGAGTGAAGAGGCTATAAAGGAAGGCGAGGAGGAGCAAGATCCTTTTTTCGGATATTATTTTGGTCAACCTAGAGCAAGCGCGTTAACTATTGTGAATTCCATGATGGAAAAGCATGGCCTCAACGTCATGCCATATAAAAAGAATGCTGAACTTACCGTTCTAGCTACCTCTTTTCTAGAACAAAATGAAAGTAACTTGCTCTTTAGGCTTTACGTGCCCTCTGAGAGAATGTGGGCTCTGGAAGCCGATAAGCTCCTGCAGCTATTTAGAGACTATTTGTCCAAGGTAAGTGGTGTAAATTCTAGGCTAGATCAATACCGTACTAATCAAGGGGTTATCTACGAGTTTTTTGGCGAAAGTGAGGATGATAATAGAAAATTATCTGATGAATTTGATGAGTTTTCGAAGTTTATGGATGTGTGCGCATCTGATCCTGCTAGAGCAGAAATCTTGCTTAAGGATAAAAGCGTTGCTACCGGATTGATAACAAATATTGTTGACCGATACTCGAAGGAAGCTCGGAGGCTCCATGTCGACCTCAGACAGGAGAGGGAAAGAAAGGTCTTATCAATTCGTCACCGACTTGAATCCGAGCTCACCGATATGCTTCCAGGGGATACGGGTTGGGAAACAATTACTGCCATTGTTGACGATGCTATTCCCCAAGCCGGCCCTCTCAGTAACGCACTGCAGGTTGATCAGGCCCCTTTACATATCTCAGATCCTGGAAATATTACAGTAAATCTCAAACCGCAAATAATCCAGACTGTAAATGGTGTCGTTTCTCAGGAAATATACGGAGACCAGCACATAGGTCCCGAAGCGAAAGAAATACTAGATCTAATCCAAAAGTATGCAGGTGAAAGATCAACGGAGCTTTCTTCTGCTGTACATGAGGTGGTAGACCCTGATGCACCAAAGGCAGATCGTTTGTCAGCTAAACAGAAAATAAAGGGGTTTCTCTATCAAGTGGGCAGGAAAGGTAGCGACGTTGCCATAGATCTTCTTCAAAAATATATTGAGAGCCAGGTCGGACTCTGAATGCTTAACAATGTGGTCAACGGGACGCCAACTACGCTGCGCTCCGTTGCCGCCCATTACCACCGGCGTTATACACTAAACCTAATATGAGGCAAGAATCGAAACATGTCTGAACCAAAGTTATTCATTTCCTACTGTTGGTCGAGTCCTGAGCATGAAGACTGGGTACTCAGGCTTGGTACTGAGCTCCGAGAAAGTGGAGTGGATGTAATATTAGATAAGTGGGATCTGAAAGAAGGTAACGATGCAAACGCGTTCATGGAGAAAATGGTTTCAGATGAAGAGATAAAAAAGGTTATCTTGGTAATAGATGAACAATACAGCGATAGAGCTAACGCGAGAAAAGGTGGTGTAGGAACAGAGACGCAGATTATCTCTGCTGAGGTTTACGAGAGCGTTGATCAGAATAAGTTTGTTGCCGTAATAGCGAGTAGAAATTCTGACGGGAAGGCAAAACTTCCGGTTTTTTACAAGTCTCGAATATATATTGACCTATCGGATCATGAACTCTACGGGAAAAACTTCGAACAATTATTGAGATGGGTTTACGACAAGCCGCTAAATGTTAAACCTGAAATAGGAAAAAAGCCTGCATTCTTAGATGAGGAGGAGCAAGCCTCATTAGGGACATCGGTTGCTTTTCGAAGATTGTTGGAAGCGATAAAAAACAACCGCTCACATGCTCATGGAGCACTGGTTGAGTATCTGAATTTATATTCAGATAACTTTTCACGGTTTAGGCTGGAGCCGAGCAACGGAGCTAATGATTTCGATCAAAAAATCGTAGATAGTATTGAGCAGTTCATACCTGCAAGAAATGAGCTAGTAGAGGTATTTGGTGTTATTGCCCAATATGATCAAACGACCACTTCATCCCCTGTAATTCATAAATTCTTTGAGTCGCTGATTCCGTTCTTAGATAGGCCAGAGGGAGTAACCTCCTATCATAAGTGGGACTGGGACAATCTTAAGTTTATTATTCAAGAGTCCTTCATTCTATGCGTTTCTATTTTTCTGAAACACGAAAGATTTGATATCGCTAGTTACCTACTGACTCAGCGATATTATATTGAAAATGATACTCGTTATGGGCGTAGCACCATGGCATCTTTCGGTGTGTTTCGAAACTATCTTGAATCTCTTAACCATCGAAATAGCCGGCTCAAACTTCAAAGATTGTCGGTTCACGCAGATATGATGAAGGAGAGGTGCACAGATTCAGGAGTTTCATTCAATTACATAATGCAAACCGATTTCGTTTTATATCTTGTGGAGGCATTACAAGGAATTAAGGACGCCCGAAGGCAAGAATGGTGGCCTGAAACCCTTGTTTTTAAATCATTTCATGGTGGCACATTTGAGATTTTCCTTAGATCTGAATCGATTGACTACTTTAGTCGCCTAGCTCCAACTTTGGGTATAAGTAAGAAATCAGATCTGGAACCATTTGTTGAAGGCATAAAGGATGATTCTATATACATTCCAAAGTGGCAGTTTGAAAGAATATCTCCGTTAGAGTTAATGAACTATGAGAACCTGTGCACACGTGCATAACAATGTGCTGCTAGGGACAAACCTACGCTGCGCTCCGGTTTGCCCCAGAGCACAGCGTTATATCAGGGAGGACTTAATAGCCGCTCCTGGCCGTAAACGGTCAGCATGCCTTTGAGGCGAGCAGTTTTTCGCTCCCCCTGAGGCATGCTATTCGAGGGAAAGGGACCTAAAACGGTACACCGCCGGTACACACACCAGCTTCGTATGTTATCCTCAACTTTCGCTAAGCTACTGATTCCAAAGAACTGTACCTTTCGCTCGATTACGGTCGCTTTTCCTTGAATATCAGTAACATATTGATTTAAAGGCGAACTCATAATCCCCTGGTCTGATCCTGAAGGTTTCAGCCGACCAGTATCCTCCAGTCTTATTTTTCACCTCCAGCCAAGCCCCCGTACCTCCCCTTGAAATACAACAATGGCCGCGCCGTCTCAGCAACATCCAGATTCAGTCCTTTCACTTCCCCGATCACGATCAGGTGATCACCAGCGGGGTGCTCAGCGTGAATCTTGCAGTCGAGCCAGTGCAGGCTGTCATTGATCACCGGGTTGCCGAGGGGGGAGAGCTGCCAGTCGATGCCTTGCCATTTGTCCGCGCCGCGCATGGCGAACTGGTTGGAGACATGGCTTTGCTCGCTGGAGAGGATATTGACGGCGAAGCGCTCTGCCTGGCGAATCTTCGGGTAGCTGAACGAGCTTGCCTTGACGCTGAAGGAGATCAGCGGCGGGTTCATCGAGACGCTGTAGAACGATTGGCAGGTGAAGCCGATTGGCTCGTCGTCGACCTGGGTCGTGATAATGGTGATGCCGGAGGCGAAGTGGCCGAGGGCTTCACGGAAACTGGCGGGGTCGATGGTGGTGTCAGCTTTGGTGTAAGTATCGGAGAGCGACATGGCAAATCCTGGGAGATTGGGGAGGTGGTAATGATCAGCCGTGGGGGAAGGGCTGCAGCGATAGCGCTGGACTGGGCGCTTGAGTGACAGGGGTGAGAGTGATGAAAAAATGGCCGTCGTGAATCCTTCACGATGGCCATTTTTGTTTACGGCGGTGTCAGACCCTGCTGCTTTCACTCTCGAGCACTATCGTCGGGCCGACTCGGTTCAGAACTAGCCTGGCGCTGTCTGTCAGTGCTGTGCCTTGGTGCACCTTGGCCAGCTCAGTGTTTCGCCAAGCGATCAGCGCTGTGCTTCGAGTTCCTTGCGCACGATAGCGGCGCCGGCGCTGAGTGCCTGCAGCTTGCCGCGGGCGACTTCACGGGAGAGCGGGGCCATGCCGCAGTTGGTGCAGGGATAGAGCTTGTCGGCATCTACAAACTGCAGCGCCTTGCGCAGGGTCTCGGCGACTTCTTCCGGCGTCTCGATGGTGTTGTTGGCGACATCGATGGCGCCGACCATGACCTTCTTGCCACGGATCAGCTCGATCAGCTCCATTGGCACGTGGGAGTTGTGGCACTCCAGCGAGACGATATCGATGTTGGATTGCTGAAGCTTGGGGAAGGCTTCTTCGTACTGACGCCACTCGGAGCCCAGGGTGTTCTTCCAGTCGGTGTTGGCCTTGATGCCGTAGCCGTAACAGATGTGGATGGCGGTCTCACACTTGAGGCCTTCGATCGCACGCTCCAGCGTGGCGATGCCCCATTCATTCACTTCATCGAAGAACACGTTGAAGGCCGGTTCATCGAACTGGATGATGTCGACGCCCGCCGCTTCGAGTTCCTTGGCTTCCTCGTTGAGGATCTTGGCGAATTCCCATGCCAGCTTCTCGCGGCTCTTGTAATGGCCATCGAAGAGGGTGTCGACCATGGTCATCGGGCCAGGCAGCGCCCACTTGATCGGTTGATCGGTCTGCGAACGCAGGAACTTGGCATCTTCGACGAACACCGGCTTCTGGCGAGAGACCGGGCCGACCACGGACGGCACGCTGGCCTCGTAGCGATCCCGGATCTTGACGGTTTCACGCTTCTCGAAATCCACACCATTCAGGTGCTCGATGAAGGTGGTGACGAAGTGCTGACGCGATTGCTCGCCATCGCTGACGATGTCGATCCCGGCGTGCTGCTGCTCCTGCAGGGAGACGCGCAGGGCGTCCTGCTTGCCCGCGACCAGTGCCTCACCTTCGAGTTTCCAGGGGGACCACAGGACCTCCGGTTCGGCGAGCCAGGACGGTTTCGGCAGGCTGCCAGCGGTGGAGGTCGGGAGTAATCTCGTCATGATGAATAACCTTGTCCTTGGAATGGTTCAGATAGCGAAAGTCGTTCGTCGATCAGCGCGCGCTGTTTGCGGATCAGTGAGCTGACCGATGAGGGATTTATTGGTTGGCGGACCAGTTGGCGGACCACTGCTCGAGCAGGCTCTGGTAGGGCTTGATGAAGCTCTCTTCCACGAACTTGCCCTGCTCGATGGCGAGCTGGCTGCGCTCTTCGCGGTCGTACACGATGCGCGTCAGTGAGTGGTCCTGCTGCTTCAGGCTCGCCTGATAGGATTTGCCGGCCACGGAATTGGCGTTGTAGACCTCGGGACGATAGATCTTCTGGAAGGTGTCCATGGTGCTGATGGTGCTGATCAGCTCCAGGTTGCTGTAATCGTTGAGCAGGTCGCCGGTGTGGTAGAAGGCCAGCGGCGCAACGCTGCCCGGCGGCATGAAGTAGCGCACCTTCAGGCCCATCTTGTTGAAGTACTCATCGGTCAGGGAATAATCATCCTGGCGATATTCCACCCCGAGGATCGGGTGCACGTTCTCGGTCTGCTGATAGGTCTTGGTGGTCGAGACGCTGATGCAGATGACCGGCGGCTTCTTGAAGCATTCCTTGTAGGTGGGGGAACCCACGAAGGCCTGGAACAGGTTGCCGTGCAGTACGCCGAACTGCTCCGGCACGCTGAAGGAGTCCTTGCCCTTGTTGTGCTCCAGCAGGCGCACGCTGAAGTCATAATCGCGTACGTAGGACGAGAAGTTGTTGCCGGTCACGCCGTCAATGCGCTGATTCGTCTGGTGATCGACGATGGTGGTCTGCAGGATCTCGATGATCGGCAGGGCATTGTCGGAACGCGCGGCATCGAGATTCAGCTCGACGGAGATGATGTCCAGCTCGACGGAGTAACGATCGCCCTTGGGGTTGTCCCAGTTGGCCAGCGCATTGAATCGGTTGTTGATCATGTTCAGCGTGCTGCGCAGGTTCTGCTGACGGCTCTCACCACGCGCCAAGTTGGCGAAGTTGGTGGTCAGGCGGGTGTTTTCCGCCGGAACGTAGTTCTCGTCGAAGCGCAGACTGTTGATGCTGAAACCGAATTCGTTGCTCATGGCGTTCACCCTGATCCTGAGAGAGAAAATTCACTGTGTCGTCGACATCTTCCCGTGATCTTTCAGGCGTCTCGTGAGCAGGTTGCTCTCTGTGAGAACGCATCCATGCCGGGAGAGGCACGCTGCTCGCCATCACGTTCCGTGTGCTGGCTGTGAAGTGCAGCGTCATGGGAAGTCTTCATCAACGATCTGATGCAGGTGAGTATCTAGCTCCTAGCTCCATGAGACAAACTGGATTTTTTAATTTTCAAGTTGAGCGCTATTCATGATGAGGGCGGGCGTTATGTCTGGCGCTGCGAAAGCCGGCGAATCGAGCGGGGAGAGGCGGGCTCAGCAAACGCGCAACGTGAGCCGCAGATATTGTACACCGGAGCGATTGGGTCGTACGCCCTGCAAAGATCCTGTGCGGCGAAGAAGTTTAAGCTGCGAACTGAACTATTGTATTAGTACTTCAAGCTAACTTTTATGACAAAAAAGTGGAATGAGTGCCTGTATTATGAAAATATGCCTCAAGAATTATCGCTCTCGGTCGATCTGCATAGGCAAATATTCGAGGCTGACGGATAGCTGACATATTTGATGTGATCCACTTGCTGTATCGACTATGGTCTATACAACCAAGATAGTGTTGCAATCTAGATATTAATTTTATTTCTGATCAATAAGGATGTTGTTATGCCACTTCCCTTAATCCTTGCTGGAGCAGCCCTAGTTGGCGCCGCCTACGGTGCGAAGAAAGGCTACGACGGTTATCAGAGCCATTCGGAAGCCGATGAAATCGTTGAGATTGCCCAGCAGCGCTATGACGAAGCACGAGAAGTATTTAATAAACAGGAGAAGAAGACAACGAGGGCACTCACAGCTTTGGGGGAAAAAGAGCTGGAGATTGGCAAGCGCTTGGGTGAGTTCAAGGTTTTGGCTGACAATCTTCAGCAACAGTTGAATGAGGGTAGAAAGAATAAACTGGAAGTTAATATTCCCAAGCATAAGCTCCAGGAAATTGAGGAGTATAGCTACACAGCCGTTGGCGTGCTGGGAACGATCGCAGGAGCTGGCACCGCCGGTGCTGCTGCCGGATTTGCAGTCTACGGTGGCGTTATGGCTTTTGGAGCAGCGTCAACGGGCACTGCTATATCATCTCTGGCAGGGGTTGCCGCTACCAACGCCACCTTGGCGGCCCTTGGTGGTGGCTCTTTGGCAACGGGTGGCTTGGGCATGGCTGGTGGAACGGCAATTCTTGGTGCCGCAGTAGCTGGCCCTGTATTGGCGATTGCAGGCTGGGCTTATAATAGCCATGGTAAAGAAGCGCTCAGGAATGCCCGCAAGGCCGATGAGGAAGCCAATGAATCCATCGATAAGCTGGAACGTGCTATTGAGCATCTTAGTCAGACCACTGATTATGTGCGTAAGATAAAAAGTACACTCACATCGCTTGATAAGCAGTTTGTTTTTTATTTTGATAAGCTTAAAGAAATTGACGATCGTCTTCAGTATATTAAAAGCCATGACCTCGACGTGGAAAAAGAAATAAGTAAAATGAATGAAGAGATCATGCGTACTATCGAAAATGGATATGCATTAGCAGCTATTATGGTTAATCTGATCACTACTCCGATATTTAAGGTTAAAGCTGTACATAGCGGAGTACTTTTGGATGAGAAAGGTGTGCCTGTTATGGAGACAGATACAGAGGGCTCTATGATACTTAATCATAGTGAATTGGATAATCAACTTGAAGAAGCGGTATCCAGTGCGAAAGGTATCAAGGAAGCTTGATGTACCTGGTAGGGAGTGAAAGCTCCCTACTATCACCTTTTCATTTTGTGAGTCTCCCTATGCACACTCCAGCGCAGGATTTCAATTGGGTCACAGAACTCGAAAAAACCGTCGTTAATAGTTTGGTAACTAGTTTCGGTTTGGACTTTCTTCTGTTTGAGGATAAGATAGGTGGAAATGTTGACACCATTCATAACGCTCGCCAAGGGGTTTGGGCTACGGAGGGCGAGAAGAAACGTTACGAGCAGCGAGATAAATACGACTCACACCCTTATCATACGCACGAAAATTATATAAATACCGGTAAGCAAGATAAGCCGATCCATCGAGACGGCGGTCTGCACGATCCCTACCGAAACACTGTAATGGGAGTGCACGATGAACGCCATCTTGACCATGTGATTAGTGCCAAGGAAATCCATAATGATGCTGGGCGTGTCCTTGCTGAGCTCGATGGCGTGGAGCTAGCGAATCAAGATAGGAACCTTCAATCTACTCAAGGAACCATTAACAGATCAAAGAATGCTACATCAATCGACGCCTATCTAGATAAGCTGCCAGGAACAATCAGTACCCACGAATCTACCTTAGCCAAGGACCGCCAGAAGCTTGAAAACCATCCGCGTGACACACCACGGCAGCAGCATGAGGCGCGTACGCTGGAAGATAAAATTCGGAAAACCGAGGATAAAATCAAGCAGCTTAAATCTGTCGATCCCGAGAGTATGCGGGAACGAGATGCCGAAGCTCGAAAATCCTACGAACAGCAGATCAAGCGCTCTTATTACACTAGTAGCAAGTTCGTAAAGCAAACTGCTAAGGCATCGGGTATGGCGGGGGTGAAGATGGGCACCCGCCAAATGCTGGGGCTGATCATGGCTGAGGTTTGGTTCGAACTACGTGAGCAAATTCCTGTCTTGGTAGAAAAAAATAAAGAAAACTTCGATTTTTCATTATTCATCGATAGTATCAACAAGACGCTGAAAGGTATCTGGATACGAGTAAAGGCACGCTTCAAGGATTTCCTTACGGCTTTCAAGGATGGCGTCTTCGGTGGCGTATTTGCTAGCCTTACAACCACGCTCTTCAATGTGTTTGCTACAACGCAGAAAATGGCAGTAAAAATTATCCGAGAGGTCTGGTCTCCGTTGGTAAAGGCCATAAAGTTGCTGATTTTTAACCCCGACCAGTTAGGCTTTGTTGATTTGTGCAAGGCTGTCGTCTCCGTTCTGTCCATTGGGGCTGCTACGGTGGTGGGGTCTGTGGTCTATACACAACTATTTCCGATATGCAATTTTCCGCTGGGTGCCGAGTTGGCGGCTTTCTGTAGTGCGCTAGTAACTGGCGTCGTCACTTTAGGGCTGAGCTACTTCTTGTTTCATAGCGGCATAGCAAAAAAAATCTGGGCGTTTGTTGAGTCGATCATGCCGCATGCCGACATGATCGCGAAATTCCAGTCCATCAACGCTGAGCTGGATCAGTATCTTATAGAGCTGAGCAAGTTTGAGTTTAATCTTGATGTAGAAGAGCTGGAAGACTTCTCGCTACAGTTAGTAGCTTGTAACAATGAAATTCAGAGGGGGGCGCTTTTACAAGACGAAGTTGATAAGAGAGGTATAGGATTACCCTACGAGGTGGGGAACTCTGAGAGCACGCGGAAATGGTTGGCATCATGCATCAAGGGATAAGCACGTTTCCATGCACCCAATGTGGCCTTTGTTGTCAGCGTGTTAATTTGGCGAACGAGACTAAGCCTCTTGATCGGGGAGATGGTACTTGCAAGCATTACAGTGATGCTGATAAGAGGTGTAACATTTACGCCGATCGACCTGATATTTGCCGGGTCGATCGGCAGTATGAGTTGCATTATGCTGATCAATATAGTTGGAATGAGTTTGTAGATATTAACTTGGAAATATGTAGTATCTTATGGGAAGTATCTGAAAAAAGTTAATCATTAAGTTGGTGCTGTCTAAGGGGAGAGCACCGGCGTATGCCGTGGTTTTCGTTCAGATGTATTCCCTTTCAGCAAAGATTTGGCATCCCCGCGACCCACCATGATGTAATCAATGACTCGAAACTCTACTGACGGCTTTCACCACGTGCCAGGTTGGCGAAGTTGGTGGTCAGGCGGGTGTTTTCCGCCGGAACGTAGTTCTCGTCAAAACGCAGACTGTTGATGCTGAAACCGAATTCGTTGCTCATGGCGTTCACCCTGATCCTGAGAGAGAAAATTCACTGTGTCGTCGACATCTTCCCGTGATCTTTCAGGCGTCTCGTGAGCGGGGTGCTCTCTGTGAGAACGCATCCATGCCGGGAGAGGCACGCTGCTCGCCATCACGTTCCGTGTGCTGGCTGTGAAGTGCAGCGTCATGGGAAGTCTTCATCAACGATCTGATACAGGTGAGTATCTAGCGCCTGGCTCCATGAGACAAACTGGATTTTTTAATATTCAAGTTGAGCAAGATTCATGGTGAGGGCAGAGCCTGAGTTTTCACTGTGCCAGCGCCATCACTGATGTCATTGAGGTTGGTGCAGAGTTGGTGCAGAGAGAATAGGCAGATACCAGACACCACAACGCCGCCTTTCAGCATTGGGAGACGGTGTTGTGGTGTTTGGTCTGTTGCGCGGAGTATTCAGTCCAGCCGCACCCTGTACTGAGCGGCCAGCGATAGGGATCAGTAGAGGTGAACGGCCTCCAGGCGGGCACGCGACACACCTTGCTCATCGGTCAGCGTCAGTGTCTTGCCTTCAATCTGCCAGCCCGACACGTCATTGAGTGTCGCGAGGAAATCGCGTTCGAGCGTTGCGACTTCACCGGGGCACGCCATGCGGGTGGTGGCCAGACGGCCGAAGCTGAGTTCGCGATCGTCATGCTGATATTCCCCCATCAGGCGGTTGCAGCCAGTGGAACCTGCCACTCGCGAGCCTTGCGTTTGAGAGTCTGAGCTGTGCAGGACGATGTGGGCTTCACGCTTGCCATCCACCACGGGTGTCGGCTGCTCATCGAGTGCCACCAGCTTCCAGTAGGTATTTTCCAGCGGCTCGTCGACGGCTTGAGAGTCAGCGGAGGATTGAGTGCCTGCGCAGCCGCTCAAGGTGAATACTGCACTCATCACGGCGGCCCATGTCATCACTTGCGCTTGTTTCATGCGGGTGTCTCCCTCACTAATAGGTTGTCCATGTAAATCGTCTACGTCGATTTTGGGGCTGTGCTTTCAAAGGCCGTGCTTTGCGGGCTGTGCTCCGTGAGCATTGAAGGCTCTCGCAGAAAGTGGCGTCGCCTCTTGGTCACTGAAGCGTGGTCATCTGAAGCGTTGTAGGCTGAATCAGGAAGACGCGTTACGCATTCTGAAACAATCGCCAAGGAGTTGTCATGCCAGCCACCCGCACGCCCTCGTCCGCCAGGGAGCGGATACATCTGTGGTGGGATCTGTTCATCATCGTGCTCGTCATCGCCAATCTGGCATTGCTGCTGTTCGATAGCCTCTTCTTGATTCCCCCGCTGAACACGGCCTTCGAGGCTGTGACACCCGGGCTGCATGCGGCCTATGAGCAGAACATCCACGCCAATTTCCTCTCCATCGATCTGGCGTTCGTCGCCGTCTTCCTGCTCGATGTGCTGGCGGGGTGGGCAGTGGCCATCGCGGAGCGGCGCTACCACCGCTGGTTCTTCTATCCCTTTGTGCACTGGTATGACGTGCTGGGGTGTATCCCGCTGAGCGGCTTCCGCCTGTTGCGTGTGTTGCGTGTGGTCTCGTTGTTGTTCCGTCTGCAACGTCTGGAATTGATCGATGTGCGGCAATGGTATGTCTATCGTGTTGCCGCCAAGTATCTCGATATCCTGCTGGAAGAGCTGACGGATCGTATCTCCCTGCGCATGCTCGACAACGTGCAACAGCAGTTGCGCGACAGCGATGACCTCTCATCCTCGGTGATCGAGCGTGTCGTGGAACCGCGCAAGCAGGCCTTGATCCAGGAGATTAGCCAGCGCCTCGAGACCATGGCAGGGGACGTCTATACCCAGAATCGCGACGATACCCTGCGCTATGTGCGGGGCCTGGTCAGTCGCACTCTTGCCGAGAGCCCGGAGCTCCAGCGCGTCTCGCGCCTGCCGATGGGCACTCAGCTGACGAAAGGGCTCGAAAGTTCGCTGTCCGATCTGGCCTGTCACCTTGTCGATGAAGCGCTGGTCGGCCTGCGCTCCAAGGAGTTCTCGGCGCTGGTGGGGCATCTGGCAGAGAGTGGTTTCGATGCCTGGTCGCGCACTGACCCGAGGACGGAACAGATCACTGAGCAGGTGCTGATCGACATGCTGGAGCTACTCAAGGAGCGCATCGCCGTGAAGAGTTGGCATCAGAAATATCAGTGAAGACAGGTGTGCCTGCAGAAGGTATGTCGCAACTGACCAGCGTGCAGGGCAAGTCCCTACGCGGGGCAGCCCTTGAAAGTCGGCCACGCCCTCCCGACATCAGTCATTCGGCAATGGATTTGCAACACCCATAAGGACGTCTCGATGTCATATGCACCGCAACCCTCAAGCGACACTCACGATGTTGATCAGGCCAGGGCCTGGCTGGATACCTACCGGCGGGTGCGAGCCGCCACCGAGGCGATCTGTGCGCCGCTGCACAAGGAAGACTACATGGTGCAGAGCATGGCGGATGTCAGCCCACCCAAGTGGCACATCGCCCATGTCACCTGGTTCTTCGAAGCCTTCATCCTGAAACCGTTTCAATCTGGCTATCAGACGCTCGATCCCGCCTACGATCATCTCTTCAACTCCTACTACGAGACCCATGGCGTGCCGTTCCCGCGCGCCGAGCGTGGCGCAATCTCGCGCCCGACCGTCGACGATGTCTATCGTTATCGCGCACACGTCGATCGCGCCATGCAAGCCTTGCTCGAGAACCCACCCCAGGAACATCTGCCGGAGATTCTGCGCCGTCTGGAGCTGGGCCTACCGCATGAGCAGCAGCATCAGGAGCTGCTGTTGATGGACATCAAGCACATCCTGGCGCAGAACCCGCTGTGTCCGGCTTATCGGGAAGAGCTGGCGTCAGGCTTGGCACCGACGCCTGCGCGGGAGGTGCCGCCGCTGGGCTGGCTGGCCTATCCCGCCGGGATTCGCGAGATCGGCCATGATGCATCAAAAGGCGGCTTCGCCTACGACAACGAGATGGGTCGTCACCGTCAGTTCGTCGAGGCGTTCGAGATCGCTGACCGTCCAGTGACCAACGGCGAGTTTCTCGCCTTCATGGAGGCAGGTGGTTACGCCACTCCCGAGCACTGGCTGGCGGATGGCTGGGCGACGGTCAAGGCGGAAGGTTGGCGGGCACCGCTTTACTGGGTCGAGCGCGACGGCGTCTGGCATCACTACACCTTGGGCGGTCTGGTGCCGGTAGATCTGAATGCGCCGGTCTGCCACGTCAGCTTCTTCGAGGCCGACGCCTACGCCCAGTGGGCCGGCGCGCGTCTGCCGACTGAAGCCGAGTGGGAGACAGTCGCTCAGGATGTCCCCCTGACGGGTAACTTCGTCGATCAGGATCATCTGCAACCAGTCGCCGCCGCGAAAGCCGACGGCATGCCGGGTCAGATGTTCGGCGATGTCTGGGAGTGGACGGGCAGCGCCTATCGCCCCTATCCAGGCTTTCGCAAACTGCCAGGCAGCCTGGGCGAGTACAACGGCAAGTTCATGTCCGGTCAGATGGTGCTTCGTGGAGGCTGTTGTGCCACGCCCGCCGACCACATCCGCGCGACCTATCGCAACTTCTTCCCGCCCGAGGCGCGCTGGGCGTTCTCCGGCTTCCGTCTCGCCAGGGACGGTGGGGTCTGATGGGCTAACTCTTCCAGAACGCGCCTCCAGACACTTTCATATGCTGCTTTCATCTGCGGCTTTTGCCCGCCAACCCATAAAGGAGTGTTCATGGCCGACCACCCCGAACCGCGTATCACGCTGCACCCGCTATCCTCGCGGGTACGAATCCTGGTCGGTGAGACAGTGATCGCTGACACGGGCAACGCGCTGGAATTGCGCGAAAAGGGCTATCCGCCGAGGCTCTACCTGCCGCGCGCCGATGTGGCGATGGCGGAGCTCTCGGTTTCTCACACCGTCACCCATTGTCCCTTCAAGGGCGACAGTACCTATTACTCGCTGCCGGATCTTCCTGATATCGCCTGGAGTTACGATCACCCCATCGAAGAGGTGCAGGCGATCGCCGGGCGGCTGGCGTTCGATACCGACAAGGTCATGTTGGAGGTGGAGTGATTCAGACGAACGGCTCGCCGCCAACCTGATTCTCTCGTCGATGCACAACGCTCCGTCGTGCTCTGCTGCAGAGATAAACCGATAGAGAACAGTAGCTTGGCGTTCGCCAGATGGTTAGAATCCTGAAGTTTGCTGCACCGCGCTCCTCCATCGGGCGCGGTGCAGCATTACCTTTCCCTTATCAAGGCTCAGTACTCCGGTTGGACGAATCACCTCGCTTGATTCCTTTCCGTACAGGCTGCACCAGGAGTCAAGACAGTGGTTGTCCCTTCGAACGTTGCGCCAGTGATGGGTGTACTGCTATGCCTCGTGCTGGCCTCCTGCATCAGTCGTTACCTCAAGTCCCCCCGCATGAAAGGCCGCATCGGCGAGTGGCGAGTGCGCTGGATGGCGCGCCGACTCGGCAAGCAGGGCTATCGGGCCTTGCACAATGTCACCCTCAAGACCGAGAGCGGCACCACCCAGATCGATCATGTGCTGCTGTCGCGTTTCGGCTGCTTCGTGTTGGAAACCAAGAACATGAAAGGCTGGATCTTCGGCAGTGAGCACGAGGCGAACTGGACCCAGCAGTTTCCTCGCCAGTCGTTCAGCTTCCAGAACCCGCTACGTCAGAACTACAAGCATCTCAAGGCACTGGAGACGACGCTTGGCGTGACTCCCGAGCATCTGCATTCGGTGATCGTCTTCGTAGGCAGCGCCAGGCTCAAGGGTGAGATGCCAGCCAACGTGACGCGCGGGTCTGACTTCGTTTCCTTCGTACAGTCGTTCAAAACCCCCGTCTTCAGCGAGGCGCAGGTCGAGGCCATGCATGAGGCGCTACTGACGGGACGACTGGCGCCGACTCTGGCGACGCAGCGTACCCATGTACAGCACCTCAAGCAGCGCAATGCTCCAAAGGCCAGACGTGAATGCCCGAAATGCGGCAGCCGGATGGTGCTGCGCACTGTCAAATCCGGTGTGCGTGAGGGCCAGCAATTCTGGGGATGCTCGGCCTATCCGGAGTGCCGAGCGACCCAGGCGATGTGATGCCACGGATTTATGGAGCCAGTGCGGCAATTATTCGGCGCAGGCGGACTCTGAGTGCAACACCGCAAGTGATGGAGGGTGATGCATCGAGGTTGGGCTATCTCTAGCCCACCGACCACCTGCGCTTTGGCTTCGATAGGCGACAGCCAGTATGCGAGTATGCGGCCTTAGCCTTCAGCGTCGCTTCATCAGCTCTAGAAGTACCTCACCATGTATCTCACCCAGCACGTGCGTGTAGTGATGTGTCAGTGTTTGAGAGTTGCGGTGCCCGATCAACTTGGCGAGTAACTCGAGACGGTGACCTCGTGCCTTGGCATCTTTTTCCAGTACGTCGTAGACCGCTCGGCGGCAGTTCGCTAGTGCTGCAGGAGTGAAGGACCAATGTCCTCGGCAGGCGGAGGAAAGGCGATCCAGAAGCTGCGGGTAGTCGTCGCTGTAGAGGCGCAGTACGAGCCACGAGATTGCATTGTGCCTCAAGAGATGAAAGTCGAAGTGGATGTCCTCCAGCTCCAATCCGGGTGTGAGAGCACCGCGGAGAGACTGCCGGGCCCATGCCATGAGCGGGGTCAGCAAGCTCTCTCTTGAATAGCCTAGCGGAGAGCTTTCTGGCCCCAGCAAGGCAATGTTCTTCAAACGCTGCTGGCCAGCAAAGGACTCTCGGCGTCTATCAATCCACTCTCTCACCAGCGTCATCAACTCTGGGGATATCAGAAGATGAAGAGGAACGCTGCGCCGAGCATTTGCGGTCTTCCCAGCATGGATTTCTACGTAACAGTAGGTGGGGCCGTCCTCTCCCGGCTGATTGATGATGACGTCATGCAGTGTCAATGCCATGACTTCTCCAGCTCGCAGGCCCCCGTAGTAGCCAAGGAGGAAGGCGATCAGCCAGCTGCGCCGCAATCCACTCCGTCTTCGGGAGAGCGCCCGGGTAAGATGTTCCGCCTCGTGCGGCATGATCAGATGTGTACGCAATGTACTGATGAACCGACCTCCCTCACCCTGCACGGGGGGAATACCCGTTAATCGATCGTTGCCTTGGCAGAAGCTGATGAACTGATTGAACGTCTGGAAGAAGTTGTGGGACGTCGAAGTGTCCCAGCCTTTCTGAGTGGGTAGCTGCTCGCTGATTGCCTCCATCAGCTCTCCATCCCAGAGCGTCAACCATGGGATATCGGGCAACATCATCATGGAGGTGGGCGTCAGACGACTCAGGTAAGTCCTGAGCGTGCTGGCTTTGTTGCCTTGAGTGCTCGATTGATAAGACAGCCATAGCAGTATCCAGAGTGGGTAGCTGTCTTCGCCCAGCATGTGTATCAGCTTCTTCGCGTAGCGAGACGTAATGGCGTCATGCCGCTGAATCGCGGATTTCCCTCTGGGGGGTATCAGACCTTCATGCTCCAGTTCGGTGATATACGCATACAGTTGGTTGCCTGCTTTCACATACCAGTCTGTTGATAGTTGATCCTGCCGGTATCGAGAGGAGGTTGATGGTGACGATTCGTTACTCCAGTCGCCTCCTCCCATAAGGAGTTCAGGGGTGTGAAGATCGGTCTCGATGTCTTCCGGTTCAGAGACATTCATTGCTCCAGAAGCGCTCGACGTACCGGAGGTAGGGAGGGGGGCCGCCGATAAAAGGAGGCTTTCGTCATGCTGCCAAGGAGAACGCCAGCTACACACTGGTAGAGGGTAGCGCCGAAGCAGCTGTGACCAGAGGGGTGCAGGGCCTAACAATGTCGTGCATCGAAAGGCATGACGAAGCAATGATCGGACACTCTTCAGCGAAGCGGAGGAACCAGTCCTGCGTGGTGCCTGGCTATCTAGCAGCTGTGACAGACCGGTGACCAAGAGCTGATCCAGATGGGTAGCTCGCGCTTCCAATGAACTGTTCAGGTCCAGCGTAGCATCCGAGGAGAACCACCATACATCGGCTTGCTGGGAGGAGGTGGCTGGTGATGGGACAGGGGACTGACGGCAAGCCCTGAGTAGCCTCCTGAGATGATTCGGGATTTTTAGCCGGTAATGGGCTGGATGTGTTCGAGGTAACCCTGGCAGGCAGCCGATGAACCAATGGTGGGGACCGCGCTTGATGTTCAGGCGTGGCAGATGCTCTGAGCTCAAGTTCAGCAGAGTATGGCGAATCACTTCTTCCTCCATCCCCAGCAGGGTACCCATGCTCAAGGCCAAGAAGAGAAGAGACTGCTCTGGCGTACATTGGTTGGCGGGAATGCGCTGCAGGGCGCGTACCGAATCCAGCACCCGTTGCTGAACCTTGATATCTCGTGATGAGGTAGCCGCGGATGAGGGTCTGACCGGGCGTTTGATACTGGTCGGAATCGTAGCCTCGAAGTCAGGCTCTCGGTTGAGATGAGTCAGTACAAGCGCGACTTCCTTGGTGACCTTTCGGGAGCTGAAGTCAAGTCCAGTTTCCTTGGCAAGCTGGATGGCGTTGCGAATCAAGGCTTGTACATCTCGCTGGTTCAAGCGTGTGGCATTGTGTCGAGCGCGAGACGGCTTGGTGGAAGGCACACTTTGCGCTCTAGCCTGTGCTCTGGTTACCTTTTTCTTATGCCGTCGCCAGGCGTAGCGCGCGACATTCTTGCGGAAATGTCTGAGCTCTTCAGAGGAGGAGAAAAGGCGATGATCTGGATCATCCCAGCGACGGAATATCCTACCCAGTGTTTTCGAAAGCTCGACCGGAGACAGCTTCGGAGTTGTAAGCTCTTGGTGCGTGGCCTGGGCAGGTACATCGGTTTTCTTCCGAAGGTCAATGGGGGTAACAGCGCTCATCCTCTATCTCCTTGAATGGCTGGTCCGGCGTGCTGAATGGGCCATGGGAGGTCGTCTCTGTGAAGCAGATCCGGTGTCAAGCCGCATAGTCTGGCGATATCGGTTAGTGCGCTTCGTGTCGCCGATTGAATCAGGTTCCGATCACTGGACGGGGATTGGAGTGAATGTCCCTGAGTGGTGTGTCCAGCGAGCGCGCTAAATTCAGCGTGAGAAAGTCGCGATTGGAGCGCGGTGATCATACTGTGGCGCGTGATATTGGAAGGCTGGCGGCCCCACTGGCTCAATTCAGTTGCCAAAGGCGAAGGCATGAATATTGGAAGATCCTTGAGCCACTGCCGCCAGTCAGCATGCTGCATGCATTGCTGCGTCAACATCATTGTCGAGGCATCGAACTTCCATTGAACGGGGTAGGCGATTTGCTCATCCCCAAGAAAATCTCCCTTACCACCCTGGCGTTTCCACCATCGTTGCCATTCCTCCCGCCACTCATGCTGAAGCCTGAGCAATGCGCCAAGGGCAGGGACAAGTGGAATTTGGCGGCTTTCCTGTGCCCGAGCCGAATCCTTGTCGCGTAGCCAGAGCGTATTTTCCAGCTGCTCACATTGGGTTTTGGAGCCAATTGGGCGAGCCAAGGTGCAGAGCTGCCATGCAAGTAAGGTCAGCGCTCCCAGTATCTGACCTTGCCGGGCAATGGCTTCGCCGACTGCCCGTAAGTCGCTACTACGATTCCCTTGTGAGGTAATCAATGAGGTAACCAGCATGGCGTGGTTCTTGGTAAGTTGCGTCAGCAAATGAAGCGGACGTTTGAAATAGCTCGGCTCCTGGGCTTTTGTGGATCCCACGGTGTGATCTTTGCGAGGTGTACGACAGTCTTCTTCTAACAAGGGAAATAGGCCAAGCGCAGCTTGAGCCGAGAGAAAAGCCTTCTGAATCTTGTGCAGAGGTATCGTTCGATACGTTGCCGGGGCAGATAGTGAGAGCGGGAGCTCGCCTCGCAACCAGGTCGCGATCACTTCATCTTCACAGGCAGGCACCACCCAATGATGATGACTGGCGGACACGCGCCTCAACGTCAGAGTACTTCCGGGACGGTTATCCCCCCAGCGCTTGAGTCTTTTCTCGATCAGTGATTTCAGTGCTTTGAAAGGCTGGGCGCCGGGGAGCCATACCTTTTCGGCCATGAGTGACTGATTGAGAGCGTTGGGCAAGGGCAACGTGATGATGGTTTCGGTAGGTGCCTTGTTGACAGAGTAGTGGAGTAGCCCCTCCTCCGGTGACCAGCTGGGAATTTGATCCAGCGTCTGGCAGATGATCCACTCACGATTGCTGTCGCTATTGAGGGGCAGCTTGGGGGATCGGGAGATTACCGTCGTCTGCAGCAAGCGCTCAGGTGCTATTCCACTGCAAAGTAGAATGCCAAGAAATGCCAAGGCTTGTCGGTTTGCAATGACACTCTCGGATTCTATGAGAAATTCCTCATCTTTCGGTGGTTGGAAGATACGTAAAGCTGCTAGAACCTCTTCTTGTGGGCGTAGGCTGATGTCTGCAGATGTCTTGAGACTGCGGGCCTGTTGCAAGAGCTGAACGCGTTCAAGGTGAAGCGCCTGATCGCCTTGTGAAAGCAGTGTGTTATGGAATAGCTCTTTCACTGGGTCGAGGGGTGAGATGCTGCTTTGGCTTAGGTCATTAGATGATGATTCATTCTGATGTTCATTGCCATCCGTGAGCTCTTCATCATCCTCTATTAAGGCATGGTCAAGTGCTTGTATTGACCTGTCAAGGGAGCGATAGTCGGTATATTCAGCATGGATTTTGTGAGATTTGTCACTGGCCCAAAGTGGCGAATCACGAAGAATGGTATCGACATGTTGGCGTCTTTTTTGATTTTCATTGCGAGCTCTATGCTGTTTTCTTATTGGGCTACGAGTGAGCTGGCTCGACTGATAAATTTCGTCAAGCAAAGCGCGTGTCGCTTTCTTATTGCGCAGATGGTTGGGATGCTCCGATGAGCGGTCCGTTGCTGTATCATAGGCATGAAGAAACTGTTCGAGCAGCTTCAAATCAGCATCGGAAAAATGTTCGGGAGGAGGAACTAACTGCTCTCCCAGGGTAGGGGAAATGGGTCTGGGAAAGCTGTTGTGAATATCATCCAGGTCACCCCAGTCAAGTAGCCGTTTGAGCGTCTTTCTAAGCTCAAGTATCTGGGTGTAGTATTTTATGGCAGAGCCACGTGTCACAGTATGATAAGGCTGACCGAAAATCAGTCTAAGCAGCTTTCGGATACTGCTTACGCGAGGATCAGTGAGCGACTTAAATCGGTAATTTACCGTATAATGAAGGCAGTGAGACATTCTATGATTTCGATGTGTCTCGTCCTCCATAAAAAATTCGCTTCCTAGGAACTCCTCTACTTGGGACACAAGGTCTGGCATCGAGTAATCGTTGGCAAAGAGTCGAGCGCTGAGGCGATATTCTGAGGCAATCAAGGGAGGGAGGCTCCCCTTGAGCCACTCCAGTATAAGGGGCCAGCGGGACCCGATCGCATTGAGGTCGTAATTAGCCAATATTTGGTCAGGTAGTTGGTGTTCACTCACGCGAGAGCCTCCTGTTAATCAGTCAAGCGAATTTGAAAGTGTAAGTCCCATTTGCGGATTCGAGTCGGTTTCCTCCTTGTTATTCGAGTGCTTGCTTTTTTCTTTAGCGTTGCTTTTCTTATTGATATCTGGTTGCTGCTTCCTATTATCTTTTCGTTTACTATGAGCGTTTTTATTATTTTTTTCAGCAGCAGTAGCAGCGTGTGCCGTATTCCTATCTTCAGATACACCGCTTTGGTGAGTATTTGTATTTTTATTTATTTCGTTCATAAATTTCCTGATCGAGTCATCAGAATAACGATGCCTGAACATTGATGAGATTTGCTTGCGTGTTATTGGCAAGTTTTGTTGAGTGACTACATTGCTCCATGCGTGTTGTAATCTTTCATCATTAATGAAGTTTCTGAGTATAGTGTTCCATAACTTCTTTTCGTTAATTCTGATATCGCCAGTGGAATGTAGGTTGTGGATATTGATCCATTCCCAGCCAAGCTCGAGCAGAGGCTGTAGCACCTGGTAATAGAATCTCACCACCTGGACTTCATCTTCGTTGAGTCTGCCGATATCGATCTCGATGCAAAATACACTTTGTGAGACGGGCACTTTCTGTGTGGATACGATGGCTTTGATGACATGAAAATTCACGAACTCCTCGGAAGTGTGAGTCGACTGAACGTTGCTGCGGAAGCGGACAGGCGCTAGGGGCAGGTTCTCTGTCGCGACTGTTGGTCGAAAAGCATGCTCCTCGCTCATAAGCTCGGCGGTGTCCACCTCGAGTACTCGCTGATGGATGACAAGCGTCTTGTCAGCGCTGATTTTCACTAGTGACGGTGTATAGGTAGCATCTGGCATATTGATGACTCCAACAATAGGCAAAGGGGGGCCGAGACGTATGAGAGAATCATTCGTCGAGTTCATGTCCAGCAAACGCGAGTAACTTTGAGTAGTGATGATCAGTCGAGCAATACACCCGACCTGTAGAACGATATTTCTGGGAGTGCCGCCTCCTGATATATCCAAGCTGAATCAGTGTGTACTAATAGCATAACTCAAGTGGCAAGAATCTAAGGTATCTTTTAACCGTCAAAATCGACCGTTTCGAGAGCATTAGGGCTTTTTGACGTCAAACTTGGTAGATATTTTGTATTACGAGTTCTTGAGCGATTGCTTTTGTCAATTCATCGATTATTGAACGGTAATGCATTGCTCATGTATATCAAAAGTCGTTGGCGCTGTTTTCGAAGGGGTCTGCGACCCGAATGTACTCCGTCAAGGTGCTGAGATGTCTGTGACCTGTCACGCGTTGTATCTGCTCCAGGCTCTTCCCCCGCAGATGAGCTTCAGTGATCAGGCCAGCACGCATGCTATGTGTGCTGAATCCGCGTGAAGCCAGGTTTGACCGCTCAAGCCCCCTGATCAACGCATTCTGAAAAGCAGTTCGAGAGAGTTTCGAGCCTCCTGGCCTGCCGCCCAGCGAGACGCTGCGAAATACCGCACCTCTCTGGATATGGGCGGCTTCCAGCCAGCGATACAGGAGATTGACGGGGCAGTAGGGGAGCGAGGTATCCGCATGGTGAATGGCTTTGACTTCATGTCGTCCTTCTTGATTGGTCTTGCTGCGGGAGAGCCTGACCAACACGCCTCGTGTATCCCATGTGAGGTGCTCGACACGAAGGTTGAGGACTTCGCTGTAACGAAATGCTCCATAGAACGTCAGGCAGAACATGGCGGCGTCGCGCAGATCTCGCAACTCGCTCAAATCCAGGCTATTCAGCAGCTGATGCAGATCGTCTCGCATCAAAGCTGGTGCACGTTTCACCGGCACTTCATTGAGGCGTGCACAGCCGCGCATGACCCCCTTGATCATTTGCTCATTGCCCAGGGTGGGGCAATTCATGACAAGGTGCCAACGCCGTAACGAGCACAGCTGTCGCTTGAGCGTATTCGGTTTATAACCGTCCTCGAAACACCGGGTGAGGTAGTTGGCAATCTCCGTGTCGGTGCTGGGGAGGGTGCCGCCACGTCTGAGAAACATCCGTATGTCGCTTTGGAAGGCTCGGATGGTACTCGGTGCAAGGCTTGCCATGATCAGCTTTCGTGCCGAGACCGTCAGGCAAAGCCCCGGCAGAGAGTCCTGGTTTCCCTGATAGGGGATCACTTGCATTGCCTGATGCCTCCGTCTTTGAGGCGGGTGGATGCCTGTCGGTGGTCTGGACACCATGAGGGATCTCCATCGATGTCGAAAAGTTGGAATGAGGGCCGATATGCGCTGTGAGGTGGCCATCGAATTTCACGCTATCACCCTTCGTAAATCAGCCAACCCGAAATGCATGCCCTAGAAAGCATGGAGAGTTGAGAGTCACGCATATGCAAGGTTGTTCGAGCAATCCCACTGGTAAATGTGAGATTTGTAGATGTTATACTTAGTATTAAGCTATAAAAAGTGAGATTATCTGGTAATCGCGCGGGCGTGGCTGCCGAGCCGCCTCCCGTAATCAGAGCGATACCAGGCGCGCCAAGAAGGCGTTGGAGAACGCCACATCATTTGCCAGATCAAGAGTGATCTCTCGTACTCCCTCTGAGAAGCTCACACACTCACTCATGGGGGCCTGAGCATGTGGCGCGCCATGCATGTCAATCGTGGGGAGTTCACCGCACGTACCGGGGTCGTTGGAGGCTATCGAATCAGTGGCTGGAGAGACGATCGGGGCGGGTAGTGTCGGGGAGGAGAAGGAATCCAGTTGGATCGCAGCATGCTCGTCGGGCAAGTCGTCAAACAGTCGATAGGCGTAGTGTCGTAACGTGCTTTCGTTGAGGGCATAGAAATAGCACGCATCATCCTGTGCATGTCGACGCCGTATGATCCGGCCTAGCACTTGGCGAAAATACTGTTCGGTCCTGACGTGGCTGAGATAGCAACATACCTGCAAGCGGGGAATGTCGATCCCTTCACTGACCATGTTGACGGAGACAATCCACGAAGTATGACCGTAGCGAAACGCCTCAAGTCGTGCGTGCGCTCCTTCTGTCTGGCTGGTTACCAGGCACACCGTCTGTCCCATCTGTTTCAGACAATCAGCGATGTCTTCTGCATGAGAAATGTTGGATGCCACCACCAATCCTGCGGCGCTCGGGTCTTTCTCCTGAAGCTGTCGCAAGCGTTGGCAGCTGACGTCCAGCAAATGCTGCTGAGGCCCGGGGTGACGCAGCAAGGCGGCGTAATGCACCGCTGGGTGACGCAGCAAGGCCGGGATGCTTTGGTAATACAGTGTCTCGCGCTGCGCCTGCTGTTCTGCCACCAGACGTATGTCGTCGTTATCTATCAAATAGATCTGGGGAGTACGGCAGACATCATCCTGGATGGCATCACGCAGGGGATAAGTGAAGTCTGGGATCAGCGCGAGGCGGTCATTGTCGGCCGATGGCAGGGTTGGCACCGATGGCTCGGACGCTGAGGCGGCTTCATGGCTCGGTGCCATATAACGCAGCATCGGAAGGCAGCTGCCATCAGTGCGCCAAGGAGTGCCTGACAAGGCGAGCGTAAAGCGAACATCGCGCTCCAATGCCAAGAGTGCCAACCCCCATTGATTGGCGCCGGTGGCTGCCGAACTGGTGTAGGCGTTTTTTGCGGCGCATGCTGTCGCGCCGGCGGCATGGTGGCTTTCGTCCCAGACCAGCAGGACACGCCCTTGGCGACAGAGTTGCTTGAGGTCCTCCAGGCGGAAGCTGAGCGCTTGATAGGTCAGCGCGATACCGATGTCCCCCAGCCTGCCCTGCATGGGCCGCCCCAGAATTTGCGAAAACGTCTCGCGTGCACGCTCCACCACGGCAGAGGTGGGGCCGAGATAGATGACGTGATCAATGCTCCCGTTGAGAATCAGCTCCTCAGCCAGGACGGCGGCCATCAGCATCTTGCCCGCACCCGGGGTGGCCTGGCACAGGAAATGGGGCCGCTGATCCGAAAGCCGTTGAAGCGCTGTCTCAATACAACGCGCTTGCCAGGCTCTGAGTGTCGGGCTTGTCAGAGAGGGCAGTAATCGATTGATCTGACGCGGCGTCATGAGGCACCTCCAGCATGGCGTTTTGCAGAGAGCGCCAGCACGGCAGCCAGTTGTCCCTGGAGTTCGCAGGCGCGCTGAATTGCATCCTCCTGGAGTGGAGCGATGTCGGGTTTCGCCTCCGGATAGTCCTTTGCCAATTGATAGAGGTGCTCGGCTTCCGCGCTCGCGGCCCGCATGGATTTTTTCAAGGCTCGACGTTGTTCCTGCAGTGCTGCATCCAGCGGTAGATGCGATGTGCCATCGGTTTTCGACGTGGCAAGATCCTGTCGATTGCTCGGCAAGGGGATATCCGGTGAGCGCTCCGAAGTGCCATCGATGAGTTGATAGACGCGGCGACGCTTGCCGATGGTGTCGGATTGCACAACGTGACCATCAATGACCAGGCGATCGATCAGGTCACCGACCCGCTGCAGGACAATAATGGGTTTATAGCCCGCCAACTCTGGATGTTTCATCAGCTCGTTGCGGCAGCTGACTTTCGTGAAATGAGTCGGTTTATCCTTCAAGGCTTTCAGCCACTGCTGGAAGTGCTGTTTGATCAACTGTCCTCGCCGATAAGCTGCGGCAGTCGATGAATCCTGGAATGTGGGAGTGCTCGAGGTGTGAGGGGGAGGAGAGCGACGCTGGCTCTCTGAGGTGATGGTAGATGTCGAGTCGTGTGACACCGAAGTCTCGGGCGTCTGGGAAGACTCGGCTATTGCCTTGCCCGTATCAGAGGGCGCAAGAGGAGTAGATGAGGGTGTTGGTGTGGTGTGAGAAGAATTCGAGGTCATGACAGCACCTCGCTGCAGTCGCAAGCGATACGTGCGCGACAGTCTTGGGAAGGGGGATCGGGATAGCCGCCATAGGGGGTGGGTAGATCGGGGCTACGCGGAGATGCCGTAGTCTGGATGACCATGGTTGAAGCTCCTTGGATATGGGAGCCGCTCCCGCTGTCGCCAAACAGTGATGGGGGCGGCCGTACACGGGTTGGCGAACCGGCATCCAAGAAACCGGCAGACCCGGAGGTCTCCCGCGCACGACCGCCATAACGCATGGCAGCCACAAAAAAAGCGCCAACCATGGTCTGGGGCGCTTGTGCGCCTTGGATGATTTCGAGTCGCCAAACCCGATCGAGGATTTTGCCTCGATAAACCAAATCTAGCAGATGAAAGAGAGGTCGTAAATATCACCCATCGGCAAAAGAGACGTCTATTCGAGGTTGATCTCAATATCGCGAAAATTCGCCTCTGGCGTGGCACGTTGCCATGGCATTCCGTCGAGGGAATCGGGAGAATGCTGCCTTTCTTTCAGCCGCGTAGCGAATCGATAGTCATGACGGAGTTGGTGGATCGGCCTTTGGCCGGAATTGTTCTCAGATTGCTGTCCGGTGTGTTGTTCACCGGCATGATGGTGTGTGTGAAGGCGGTCAGCGAGACGGTGGAAGTGGGGCAGACGGTGTTCTTTCGTTCGGCCTTTGCCTTGATTCCGATCATGATCTTCATGATGTGGCGCAAGGAGTTCCCGCGTGGTCTGGCGACCCGTCGACCGGGCGGGCATCTGCTGCGCTCCGGATTCGGTGCGGCCGCGATGTTTGCCTCCTTTGCGGCGGTGGCCTTGCTGCCCATCTCGGAGGCGACGCTGCTGGCACAGTTGACGCCGGTCATGATGGCCGTGGGTGGTGTGGTCTTGCTGGGGGAGCGGTTCAGTCGGCAACGGGCGTTGGCGCTGGGGCTGGCCTTGGCGGGAGTATTGGTGCTGATTCTGCCGTCGCTGAACCTCGAGAGCAGTACCGGCAATGTGACCGGCTACGTGCTGGGGGTACTCTCGGCACTGCTGACGACTGGCGCGTTGCTGACGGTGAGGCGTATCTCGCGTACCGAGACGGCCGGAGCGATCGCCTTCTATTTCATTCTGGTCTCGGCCTTGGCAGGCCTGGCGACGCTACCGATGGGATGGGCGCCGCTTTCCCAGGAGGCGCTGGGGCTGTTGGTGCTGTCGGGATTGTTCGGGGGGGCCGCGCATATCTGCATGACACTGGCATTGCGCTACGCTGAGGCGTCCCGCCTGGCACCCTTCGAGTATGTCGCGTTGCTCTGGCCGATTCTGGCGGACCTGCTGATCTTCCATGCCCCCATCTCGAGTGGCTTCCTGTTTGCCCTGCCCCTGATGCTGGCAGGAGCAGGGCTGGCCGCCTTCGAAGGGCGTCAGATCAGATGGCCTCTTCGACGATGAGCTGTGGCTGCCCCTGGGAGCAGGGCTCGATGCGGGCAGCCACACGATAGACCTCACGCAGTCGCTCCGGGGTGACCACCTCAGCGGTCGGGCCGCTGGCGATGAGGCGGCCGTTCTGAAGCAGCATGGCCTGGTCCGTGAAGCGCAATGCCTGGCCCAGGTCGTGCAAGGCGGCAATGATCAGCATGCCTCGCTCGCGGGCGAGGCGGCGCAGAATGGTCAACAGCTGCAACTGGCGATGCAGATCCAGTGCGGAGGTTGGCTCATCCAGCAGCAGAATCTCGGGTGACTGCACTAGCGCCTGGGCGGCCCCCACCAATTGGCGCTGGCCTCCACTCAGATCACTGATGTCCCGCTCGCCCAGCGCGCTGATTCCCAGATCGTCCAGTGCACGCTCTACCTCTGCCATGTCCTCAGGCTGAACCTTCAGGCTGCGGCCCTGCATGCGCGCCAGAAGTACCGATTCATAGACCGTCAGCACGGCATTGACGCCGGTATCCTGTGGCATGTAGCCGATGGGGCGCTGGCGAGTCGCGCCCTCGACGCGTGCCTCTCCACCGCCGTCGATCAACCCGAGGATGCGCCGGAACAAGGTCGACTTGCCGGCGGCGTTGGGCCCCAGCAAGGCCACCACCTGGCCCCCTTCGAAGCAGGGCGTCGTGACCTCCGCCAGAATCTGGCGGCGACCATAGTGGGCGGACAAGCGATCAAGCGTGAGCGTTACCATGAGGATGACTTCTGTCGCAGGATGAGGAACAGGAAGAAGGGAATGCCGACCAGTGAGGTGATGATGCCGATCGGGATCACCGTGCCCGGCAGGATGATCTTCGACAGCACCGAGCCGATCGAGAGAATCAGCGCCCCGCACAGGGCAGAGCCGGGCACGAAGAAGCGTTGATCTTCCCCCAGCAGCAGGCGTGCGATATGTGGACCGACCAGTCCGATGAAGCCGATGGTGCCGACGAAGGCGACGGCGATGGCAGCCAGTAGCGAGACCAGTACCAGCACTTCCAGGCGCAGCGCCTTGGGTTTGACGCCCATGCTTTCCGCCTTGGTATCTCCCAGACGCATGGCCGTCAGTGCCCAGCCATGACGTGCCAGTAGCGGCAGCACGATCGCCAGAACGCCGAGCGAGACCCAGAACTTGGGCCAGGTGGCCTTGGTCAGGCTGCCCATGGTCCAGAAGACCACGGCGGCCACGGCCTGTTGGCTGGCGAAGAACTGGATCAGGGCCATCAACGAATTGAAGATGAAGACCATGGCAATGCCGAGCAGCACGATGGTCTCGATCGTCACGCCACGCTTCATGCTCAAGGCGTGGATGAAGAAGGCCGTGATCATGGCCATGACGAAGGCATTGATGGGGACCACATAATCGATGGCGGCGGGAATGATCGCGACGCCAAAGGCCAGTGCCAGCGCGGCACCGAAGCTGGCCCCGGCCGAGATACCCAGGGTGAAGGGACTGGCCAGGGGATTGCTCAGGATAGTCTGCATCTGGGCACCGGCCACCGACAGGCTGGCACCGACCACCAGCGCCATCAGGGCGACGGGCATGCGAATTTCCCACAGGATGACTCGCACTTGATCACTGACGGAGTCCGGGGAGATCAATGCCGCGATGACCTCATCGAGCGGGAAGCGTGCCGGACCGAGCGACAGGTCCAGACACAGGCTCAGGAACAGTGCCACGCCCAGTGACACCAGAATCAGTTGTCGTTTGACCACCGAGGCGCGGTAGTGGCTCCCCCCTTGCGAGAGGGGAGCGGAAGAGGTGACATCATTCATCTTTCAGCGATACCCAGTAGCCAGGTGCGTAGTCCACGGGCAGGAAGCGTTCGTGCAGTTCCTGCATGGTGGCTTCCGGGTCAAGATCGGCAAACAGCTCCGGGTGGAACCACTTGGCCATCTTCTGAACCGCCACGAAGTAGTAGGGGCTGTTGTAGAACTGATGCCAGATGGCGTGGAAGTTGGCGTCGTCCACGGCTTGAATGCCTGTCATGGCGGTGCGCTGTGTCAGGGCCTGGAGCTTTTCGCGAGCGAGATCCTGATCAGCCCCCGGACCGACACCGACCCATTTGCCGCCCGGCACATAGGCGTCCCAGCTTCCCCCTGTCACGACGACATGCTCAGGGTTGGCGGCGATGATCTGCTCGGGGTTCAGGGTGCCGAAGGTAGAGGGAATGATGCCTTCGGCAATGTTGTGGCCGCCGGCCAGATCAACGTATTCGCCGAAGTTGCCCGGCCCGAAGCTCATGCAGCAGTCGTCGGAGTAGCCGCCGGCGCGATCGATGAAGACGTCAGGGCGCTGTGGGTCCTGCTTCGCGATGACATCGGTGACGCGAGCCATCTGTTCTTCGGTGTAGGCGATGAACGCTTCGGCCTTGTCTTCCTTACCTAGCAACTGGCCCATCAGGCGCATCGACGGCGTGGTGTTCGCGAGTGGATCCTCACGGAAGTCGACGTAGACGATCGGGATGTCCAGCTGTGCCAGCTTGTCGTCATAGGCCGCGTCCTCGGTTGCCTGACGGGCTTCCAGATTCATCAGCACCACATCCGGCTTCAGGGCTGCTGCCTGCTCGACATCGAAGGTGCCATCCTTGAAACCACCGAAGGTCGGAATCTTCTCGAGTTCGGGGAAGCGCTTGGCATAGTGGGCGTAGTTGTCCGGGTCGGCTTGAGAGAAGTCTTCACGCCAGCCGACCACCTTGTCGAAGGGAGACTCGGGCTCCAGCGCGCCCAACAGGTAGACCTGGCGACCCTCGCCCAGGATCATGCGCTCGACCGGGGCGTCGAGGGTGACTTGCCGGCCGGCAACATCTGTCAGAGTGATCTCATCGGCGACAGCGCCGAAGCTGGAGGCCAATAGCAGGCCGCCGGCTGTCATGGAAAGCAGAGGCTTCATGTGTGACTCGCTGGGAGGGTAAGGAAAATTCATCGGGCGCGTTGTCGCCCGCACGGCTGTGTTCGATGCGGGACAGGTTGCATCTCATTATCATCTGCGTTGCGATTATGAAGTAATTCCCGATGAGCGTCGATATGGTCCCTGTCGTCTCGTTTTCGTCGGTGTCGATACTTGGTGCTCCAGCAGGAAACGATTTGGATCGAGAGTGTCGGCCAACGGCACTGGCCCCCAGCAAGCAACGTTGTCTGGGGGCCAGCGAAGAGGGAAGAGCGGTCGGCCATCTGCTTCTGGGCTGTCACTACACTCAAGACTGCGATGACGTGCTGGAAGGGTGGTGTTACAGCCCGTGGCTCAAGATGGCTGAGGTCATTTGGCCGCGAAGATTTCCTTTACTTCCTTGTCGCGTACTTTCTTCGCCATGCCGGTCAGGAGCACCTTGAACAGCAGGCCACTCACCAGGGTGGAGAGCGTCAAGGTGAAGAAACCGGCCAGGATCCAGTCCACCAGCACGAAGCCGCTATTCGTCAGGGTCGGGTGATAGAACACCATGCCAGCGAAGACCACCCAGTGGCTGATGCAGAAGAAGCATTGGAAGAGGTGGCCGGTCATGTGGCCAAAGCGTTGTGCGTACTGACGCAAGGGCGCGAACAGTTCACCTTGGGTGATCGAGATTGCGATGCTGCTGGCTGCCAGGGCCATCACGAAGCAGGTCCATAGCGCGTTCAGTGTCTCGGGGGAAAATACGGTAGTCATGGGGATCCTTGTGTGTCTTCGTCAAAGTGACGAGTGGGAAAAGTGAGTGGGTCGTGCTCAATGTCTGTCGATGCGGGTGTCTGGTTCTCTCTTAGCCTTCTGTCTAGCGTGCGCTCAGCATCCGGTTGACACCTTGGGTGGCAGCATCGAGGGCGCCCGCAAGGTGACCCGGGAATCGCGGTGACCATTCACTGGCGATACCGAACAGACGTTGCTGCCAAGGGCCTTCATTGGCCTCCAGCAACGGCACCGAGACATGGGATGCCACGTCTTCCAGGTCTGCCGGGCTCGCGATGAAGGGTGAGGTTGCCCAGTCCTTGAGGTATTCCTGCCGCGGATGTGCCGCCTCAGCGCCGAACAGGCGCGCCAGCTGTGCGCGGCAGTGCTGGCGTAATGCGTTCGGCGTGATCTGACGTCGGTGACCTGCCGGGACTCCCACGAACCCGAAGAGTGCCCCGAGGCCTTCCCTTGGGCTGGCATCGTGAATCTCCACCATCGGGCCACGCGCGCTGCGTGCGACACCGGACAAGCCGGCCTCGCGCCAGAAAGGACGCTCGTAGACCGCAAGATACTTGGCGTGGGGCGCCATCCAGGTCGCGGTCTGCTGCCACTGTGCCGCAAGCGCGCTCGGCAATGCCGGCGTGAACTGGATATGCTGGAGTGCCTGACGTGGCGGAATAGCCAACAAGACCTGCTCCACTTCGCAGCTCATGCGTTGCCCGCTGTCATCTTCGGCACTCAGCGCAATCCCGTCTGGCAAGCGCTCGAGATGACGAACGATTTGCCCAGTCAGTATCTTGTCCGCAGGGATATCGCGTCGCAGTCGCTCGATCAGCGCCTCCATTCCTCCCACCACACGCATGGCGGTCAGCGAATCCCTGATGCCAGCGGTGCGCAGTGGGCTCTTGTCCGTGGCGCGCTCGAGGAGGCTGTCGCCCGTCACATGTTGTGCAAAGCATTCCAGGCCCAGTGTCTGCATCAGTTGCGCCATTTCGCGCTGATGCTCCGGCCAGAACCAGGTCGGCCCCAGGTCCAGGCGGTGCTGTGCCTCTGTCTCGGCAAGGGACGGCACTGCGGAAGCGATACGGCCTCCCATGACGTGCTGGGCTTCGAACACCCGATAGTCATGAATGCCATGCTGCTCCAGTTGCCATGCGGCATAGAGACCTGAGAGACCAGCCCCGATAATGGCAACGCGTGGCGAAGGTGTGTTCATTCATCCTCCAGAGCGATCAGATGCCCCGTCTTGAGGTAGAAGGTCGCTCCCTCTGCGCCGGCGGAAAGCGCCAGCGGTTCGCTGGCTGGCAAGCGCAGCCAACTACCGGCAGGGCAGGACCCGTGCCCTGGATGCAGGCAACCCTCCAGCACCAGCAGTTCGGCACCGCCAGTGTTGACCAACAGCGGAAGCTCGGCATGTGGCGTCAGGCGCTGCAGGCTCACCTGCTCGGTCGCACTGGTATACAGTGGGCAGATCTCGCGGCCATCCTGCTCATGCCAGTTGGCCGGGTCTCGAGTGTTGATGCGTATCGCTTCATGCTCTTCGGACGGCATCTGTCGCAGCTTGACGAAGATCACGCAGCCGTCGGTGCTGCTGGGGGTGTGGCGCGAGTCTGGCGGGTTACGCAGGTACCAGCCAGCAGGGAAATCCCGCACGCCATCTTCGGTGAAGGTGCCGGACAGCACGAGAATCTCTTCGCCTTGTGGATGCTCATGCGCTGAAAAGTGGGAGTCTGGTGCATATCGGACCAGGCTGGTGGCCCGTGCCTTCTCCTCCCCGATACGGTCCAGCATCATGCGCTCGACCCCTCCCTGGGGGGACGGCACCCACTGGTAATGATCCGGTGTGATGCTGGCACGTTGTGAAAAGTCGGCATTGAGGCGCATGTAGGGCATCTCCACGAGGGCGAGAGAGGGAAGAAAACCTTTTTCCATGTCTGGCGGTCATCACACTCGAGCGCCATGGTATGAGCAGAGCAGGACAGACACCTATGAGCTGTCACGATCCGTCTATGCGGCGTATTCTGGAAGCTGACTGAACATTCAACAAACGAGATTAACTAGGCAGTAGGGAAAGAAAAACTTTATCGCCATGACATCGCCCAATCATCTGAATGCTTTGCGTGCCTTCGAAGCGAGCGCCCGCCACAAGAGCTTTGCCGCTGCGGCAGAGGAACTGCACGTGACCCCTGCCGCTGTCGGCCAACTTGTGCGGGGACTGGAGGAGTGGCTGGGTGACTCGCTGTTTCATCGTGCCAACAGCGGCAAGACACGCCTTGTCCCGACGGAGCTTGCAGAGCAGGCACTGCCGGATATCCGTGCCGGATTCGAGAAATTGTCACTCGGGGTGGAGCGTCTCAAGGATGGCACTCGGCGTAGCGTGCTGACGGTGACCGTCAGTCCTGCCTTTGCCGCCAAATGGCTGTTACCACGCCTGCATCGGTTTCAGGCGGCGTGGCCGGACATTGATGTGCATCTGGACACCAATCACAAGCCGGTCGATTTCTCACGGGAGCGGGTAGATATCGGGGTACGCTACGGGCCAGGCAAGTGGAGGGGCGTGGTGGCTCAGGAGCTGATGCACGAAGAGGTCTATCCCGTCTGCTCGCCCCAGCTGCTGCGTGACCCTGAGCGCTTGAAGACCCCCGCAGCCCTGTTGGAGGAGACACTGATTCACGACTTGTCCATGGAAGGCTATGACGGCTTTCCGTCATGGAGCGGCTGGTTCAAGAAGGCGGGTCTCACGGATGCCGATTCATCGCGCGGTCTGCAGATCAACAACTCTGCCGCAGTGCTGCAGGCCGCGATCGATGGTCAGGGCATTGCGTTGGCACGTGGAGTCATGGTGCATGATGACCTTGTCTCGGGGCGCCTGGTCAGGCTGTTTGATGAGGTGATGTGTGCCTCCTCTCTGGCCTATTACGTGATCCACCGGCCCGAGGTCACTCAGGTGGCCAAGGTACAGGCATTTCGGGAATGGTTGCTGGAAGAGGCCGGGCTCAGCTGCCGAATACCTTCCATCCCGGCGTCGTGAATGGCTCTGTGGTCAAGCACATCGGGTGTGCCTAGAAGGTGCCCGAGGGCCTCTGATAGAAGGAAAAGGCGAAAATCCGATATTGCTGCATCCGGCTGCAAGACATGCCCGTATCTCCCTGCATCGAACGCAAGATGTCATGAAAACAGCACATGCAACACGCTGACCTGACAGCCTTGTCGGAATACTCAATCGACTTCCTCAGCGAAGTGATGCAATCGGAGATATCAGCATGCAGCAGGGTTCCCAGGCAGTGAATCAAGGGCGTTATGGTTATTACATCGGTGTATTTGGGGTGGTGCTCCTGCTCCTGTGGCTGGGGATCTACAAGTTCACGCCCACAGAGGCGGGATTGATCGAGCCGTTGGTGGCCAATCACTTTGCCATGAGTTGGCTGTATGACGTGATGTCAGTTCAGATGGTGTCCAATCTGGTCGGGCTGTCAGAAATCCTGGTGGCGATCGCCATGATCGTCGGTCTGAAGTATCGTCAGGTGGGCTACTATGCAGGGATTGCCGGCAGCGTCATCTTCCTCTCCACTTTGAGTTTCCTGTTCACGACTCCTGATATCTGGAAGGTCACGGATGGCGTACTGATCGCCAACTTCTTCCTGGTGAAGGACATTCTCTTCCTGGCAATTTCCGTCAGCATGGTGGAACGAAATCGACCGATCAACGCTGACTGATTTCTCTCTATGAAGTCACAAGGCGCTCGGCAATATTGCCGGGCGCTTTTTGCTTGTCTCACGCCTGGCTTGGCGGGGCCTCAGCCAGTCACATCCATGAGCTGGCTCACGACCCACTGATGCAGCGGGTCGTCGTTGTAGCGAGGGTGCCAGGCAGCGGTGACATCAAAGGGCTCCGGCAATGTTTCGAGTGCCAGCTCTACCAACTCACCTCCGGTGATCGCTCCGGCAGGGAGAAACGCTACTGAATCTGTGGCTTCCAGGTAAGCCGGGACGACCGAGAAGCAGGGGGCGGAGATCGCGACATTGCGGGCAAGGCCCTGCGCCTTGAACCAGTCATCCAGCGAGCCCTTCAGATTCGGGCGCGAGGGCGATGCAATGATGTTCGGGTGGCGGGCTATGTCCGCCAGTGTCACCGATTGATCAGCGATCGAGGAGTGCTTCGAGGTCATGCACACATGACGATCAGAGAAGAGATGCCGGCTGGGGTAGGACTCTGGCTGGTAGTTGGGAAAGGCGATGGCGAGGTTGACGTGATTGCTCTCCATCAAGGCAGTAAGCGACCGGTGATCCCATCTACCGCAGAGTCCTGAATTCCGTCACGTTAGATGTCCACCTATCAATAAGTGGACACTTATCATGACGGAATCAAGCGTGTTGGAAGTTCCTCGCAAGCGTCGCCGCTTCACTGCCGCCTTCAAGGCCAGGATCGTCGAAGCGTGTCAGCAACCCGGTGCCTCCGTTGCCGGAGTGGCGTTGGAGCACAGCCTGAATGCTAACCTGGTCCACAATTGGATCCGTACCACCCGTCAGCAAACGGCTGTGCCAGAAATACCGGCATTTGTACCGGTGCCCATGACTCGCGAGTTGTCACCGGCCACTCCCCAGCATCAGGTGGCGGACCCTATTCGCCTCACGATCCCGCACCCCAACGGCCCGATGGTCATCGAGTGGCCTGCCTCGGAGGCCGACGCCTGCCGATCTCTGATCCGAGAGCTGCTCGCATGATCCGCATCGACGAAATCTGGCTGGCCACCGAGCCGCTGGATATGCGGGCCGGTCCGGATACGGCCCTAGCCCGGGTGGTGAAGGTGTTCGGCGCGGCTCGCCCGCACTGTGCCTATCTCTTTGCCAACCGGCGCGGCAACCGTATGAAGGTGCTGGTCCACGATGGCCTGGGTGTCTGGCTGTGCGCCCGGCGCCTGAACCAGGGCAAGTTCCACTGGGCCGGTCACTGGCAGGGCGATCGTATCGAGCTTTGCCCCGAGCAGGTCACGGCACTGGTGCAAGGACTGCCCTGGCAGCGTCTCGGCGCCGACGGGGTGATCTCGGTCGTGTGATGAGCGGCACAGACTTGGCGGCCCCGCTATTCGCGGATGCGCTAATCCCGTTCTCGTCGGCGGGCTGGCATACTGGCGGAATGACGACGCCCCCTGACCTGACTCAACTCTCTCCCGATCAGCTCCGCCACTTGGCGGCAACGCTGATGACGCAGGTGGAGGAAAAGGAGAAAGCGCTACGCCACAGCGAGCAGGTCAATCAAAAGCTGACCTATGAAATGGCATTGCTC
This sequence comes from bacterium Scap17, assembly GCA_013376735.1. Lineage (NCBI taxonomy): Bacteria > bacterium Scap17. The sequence continues at coordinate 1,597,160 of VINJ01000001.1, forward strand.
AAGCGCCACGCCTTCGGCAAGCGCAGCGAGCAGCTCAATGTCCTGCAGATCAGCCTGCTGGAGGAAGGGGTGGACGCCGACATTGCTGCCATCGAGACCGAGCTGGAAGAGCTCCACCTCACTGCTGCCACGCCAGTGGCAAGGAAGACGCCCAAGCGCACGCCCTTACCTCCCGAGCTACCGCGCACCGAGATTCATCATGATCCGGAGAATGATCACTGCCGGTGTGGTTGTCAGCTGAGGCGGATCGGCGAGGAAATCAGTGAGAAGTTGGATTACACGCCGGGCGTGTTCCACGTCGAGCGGCATATCCGTGGCAAGTGGGTCTGCGACCAATGCGAGACACTGACCCAGGCACCGATGCCGACGCAGATCATTGACAAGGGCATCCCCACCGCCGGCTTGCTGGCCCAGGTGCTGATCGCCAAATATGCTGATCACCTGCCACTCTATCGCCAGGAGCAGATCTTCGCCCGCGCCGGCGTAGCGATTCCGCGCTCCACCCTGGCCGAGTGGGTCGGCACCTGCGGGGTGCGACTTCAGCCGCTGATCGATGCACTGCGTGAAGTGTTGCTCAACGAGCCGGTGCTGCATGCCGACGAAACGCCGGTACCGATGCTGGCCCCTGGCAAGAAGAAGACGCACCGCGCCTATCTCTGGGCCTACGCCACCACCCCGTATGCCGGGTTGAAGGCCGTAATCTACGACTTCAGCGAGGGACGTGGCGGTCAACATGCCCGCGACTTCCTCGGGAAGTGGCGGGGCAAGCTGGTCTGTGACGACTACAGCGGCTACAAGCAGAGCTTCGCCAACGGTGTTACCGAGATCGGTTGCATGGCCCATGCCCGCCGTAAATTTGTCGATCTGCACGTCGCTGGCAAGAGCCAGATCGCCGGGCAGGCTATCGAACTGATCGGTCAGCTATACCAGGTGGAGCGTGAGGTACAGTCATTCAGTGCGGAAGAGCGTCAACGGCTGCGGGAGACGAAAGCAAAGCCCATCGCCGATGCGCTACATCGCTGGATGCTGGCGCATCGCGAGAAGGTTCCGAATGGTTCGGCGACGGCGAAAGCGTTGGATTACAGCCTGAAGCGCTGGGCGGCGTTGACGCGCTACCTGGATGACGGCGCGTTGCCGATCGATAACAACCGGGCGGAGAATCTGATTCGCCCCTGGGCGCTGGGGCGTTCAAACTGGCTGTTCGCCGGATCTCTGCGCAGTGGCCAGCGTGCTGCCACCATCATGAGCCTCATTCAGTGTGCCAAGCTGAACGGCCATGAGCCCTATACCTACCTGAAAAATGTGTTGGAAAGGCTGCCGACCCAAAAGGCTAGCCAAGTGCACGAACTTCTGCCCCATCATTGGCAGCATACTGCGTGATCACTCGCAAGCGGTGATGCCCGAACGCTTACTCAAGGCATGCAGAGTATCGATCTCGAAGTCCCTCACCACGATCTTGAGCCCCGGAGCTTCGCGGCGCAGTTCAGCCAAGAGCGTCGGTAGCACGATCTGTTGTGCGTAGTCTGTGGCGGAAATGACGAAGGTGCCCTGCACGGCTGCCGGGTCAAACTTCTGGGGAAATTGCCGCGTGGGATTCGCATCAACGCCATCAATCCCACCGTGCTGCAAGAGGCTTGGGACGTGTATGGCGAGATGATGCCGGGCTTCCAGCCCGTGTCTGGCGCACTGGTCGGCAAGGCGTTCGAGCGCTCCGTCGATGGCTTCATCACCGGGGAAGTGATCTTCGTGGATGCCTGATCGGGGAGAGAAAGGTGTCAGCCCGCGTGGCTGACCGACCTCTGATGTAATGAACTGAAACGCCACAAGGGGAGCCGAGGCTCCCCTTGTGGCGTAAGCATGACTGAATCCAGCCGAGGGTCAGAAGTCCATGGTCAGCCCCAGGTTCAACCGGCGGCCATCCAGTACCACGCCGTAGGTGTCATTGGTGACTTCCTTGTCAGCGATGTTGTAGAGGCCAGCCTTGACGCGGGCGTTCTCGTTCAAGGCATAGACAACGCCTACATCGAAGAAGGTATAGCTGGGGGTGCCTTCGCTCATGCTGGTACGTGACAGGTAATCACTGGTTTCGCCACGGTAGTTCCCCTGTGCCCACAGGTTGAGGTCGTGAGTGGCTTGCCAGTCCAGCGCCACGTTGAGCATATGTTCCGGGATCTTGTTCAAGGGCTCGCCCTTGAATTCACCACTTTTCTGCTCGGAGTCGGTGTAGGTGTAGCTGGAGCTAAGGTTCACGCTTGGCGTGATGGCATAGTCCAGTGACAGCTCGACGCCCTGCATGACAGCTTCGTCGATGTTGCGGTAGGTGCTGACGAAATAGTAATCAGTGCCGGCATAGTTGCACTCACGGAAGGCGGGGTCGGAGAAACCTGCATCCGGGCCCTGGCAGAGGCGGTCTTCGGAGATCTTGTCCTTGAACTGAGTGTAGAACAGGGTGGCGCCGGCGCTGAGTGTGCTTGACTGGTTCTGGAAGACGGTGCCCAGCTCGTAGTTGGTGCTGGTCTCCGGATCCAGCTCCTCGTTACCGATGATGACGGCGCTGCCCCGACCGGTTCGGCGCCCAAAGCCCTCTGTCGCAGCGGATAGACTCGGCTGACTATAGCCTGTGGAAACCCCGCCCTTGAGCGTCCATTGCGGATCAAGGTGATAATTGGCATAGACGCGTGGCGAGAGATGTCCGCCAAACAGCTCGTCATCGTCGTAGCGTAAGCCGGTGGTGACGTTGAGGTCCTCAGTCAGACTCCATTCCATCTCGACGAATAGTGCGGCAATCCAGCGATCGACGTTATCGACGGCACCCGGGACATTCGAATCCAGCAAGCCATTGGTTTCATCCGTCAGCTGCTCGAATTTGTACTGACCGCCGAAGGTCAGCATGTGGTCGCCCCAGAAGTACGTGGTCTGGTTGTTGAGCGTGGTAACTTCTTCGCGCTTCTCATCATCGGAGTCCAGCACGTTCTCCGAAATGTCGTGCTGTAGATAGGTGTCCGTGAGGAAGCTGCCATAACTTCCCTTGTGGCCAAGGGTATAGACATCCTTGTCGTAGCGATAACGACTGGTTTCGGAATCATCCGGGATGCTCACGCCAGCATTGTGAGTGTATTCCTTCTTGGAGGCGGTATAGCCGAGCGTGAACGCATTGTCCTCATCTGGTGTCAGCGTGAACTCGGCACCTCCTTGACGTGTATCGCTGTCGGGCATGCTTTCAGCATTGTCACTACCGCCCTGGTAATCGCTTTCTTCATAACCGGTCCAGTTGCCATGGACCTTGAGGCCAAGCAGGCCATCGACGAGCGGCCCGCTGGTATAGAAACTCAGCTGCTGCCCGTCGTTGCTGATGTCATTGAGCGAGTAGGTATATTCCGTCGTGACAGATCCCGACCACTCATCCGCCACCTTCTTGGTGATGATGTTGATGACGCCGCCCATGGCTTGTGAGCCGTACAGCGATGACATCGGTCCGCGAATCACTTCCACTCGCTCGATCATCGAGATCGGGGGGAGGCCAATCTGCTTGCCTTCATCATTGCCATTGGTATTGACGGAGCGGCCAGCCGAGAGAGGGCGGCCATCGATCATGTAAAGCGTGTAGCTGTTGTCCATCCCTCGAATACTGATGTCCTGAGAATTTCCGCCCCCCGTGACATAGACGCCAGGCACATTATCCATGGCATCTGTGATGTCCGTGTACGACTGCTTGTTGAGCTGCTCGCCGGTAATGACCGAGATACTGGCAGGAGCATCCGAGATCACCTGTTCGTAGCCGGAAGCTGTCACCACCACAGGTTCCAACTGGCTGGAGTCGTCAGCCTGTACGCCAGCAGGTAGGCAAGCGGCGGCGATACTGATGACCAAGGCCGATCGAGCAAAGGGGAGTGCGGGGACTGTCATGTTCCTGAATCCTTGAGATCGCGATTATGTCGTTATTGAGCCACGAGGTTTTTTAGGGCTGTGGGCCACTGAGTGCTCTGTTGACGTCGACTTCGGGTAGGGAATGCGACAGGCGTCATCGCATCAGTGTCGATCTTTTTCTCGTGTTTACGAAAACAAATGATAAACATTCGTATTTTTTAGTTTAGGTATGTTTCTTTGCTGTCAGAGTTGCGTTCTGCGCAACCCTCGGTGGTGGCATGGAGTCGTCCGTAAATTGCGGGTTGTGCAACGCACAGTTGCATGATTTTGAGGAAATAGCCGTGCTAGGATCGCAAACATAAATGATATTAATTATTATTCAATAAAGGGAATGTCGATGAACGTCGCTGGGCTCACCTTGTCTGTCTCTACTGTGTTGTTGGCTGCTTTACCTATTGGTGCCCAGGCACACGAAGTCGCCGGGGGAGAGCATGGCCCTTCCGTCGTGAGTTTGGACTGGGGCGCTGCCGATACGCTGGATGAGCTGGGCTTGGCCGAGCACCTCGTCGGGGTACCACATCAGTCTGCGCCCGCCTATGTGTCACACCTGGTCAAAGGTCGGGCAGATATCGGCGGGCTCAAGGAGCCTGATGTCGAGGCGATCGCGGGCCTGGAGCCGGACCTGATTCTGGTCACCGGTCGTCAGTCCGGATCACTTGAGGCGCTCAAGGCTGTGGCGGAAACGCGAGATGTCACTCTCAAGGAAGGTGACTACTTCGAAGCACTGAGCGACAAGGTACTGAGCTTGGCGTCCCCGTATCATGCTGAGGAAAAGGCACGTGAGAAGCTGGCAGCGCTCGAGTCGGATATCGCGACGGCGCGTGAAGGGCTGGCGGAAGATCTTGACGCGTTGGTTGTGATCCATAACGACGGTAGTTATGTTCTGCGCCAGGAGCCGATTGTCACTGAGCTGCTGCAGATCGATCAGCCGGCGCTGCCTAACTCCGTGGAGCCGGTCAGCCGTGGTGCGCGTACTTTCTACCCGCTGACGCCAGCGAATATTGCCGAGATGGCGCCGGATGCTCTGTATGTGGTTGATCGCAGTGCTGCCATTGGCCAGACCCCGATGGATGCTGACGCGCTTGAGGCCGCGCTGGCCGATGCTGGCGGGGCGGACATTGGTGTCACCGTGCTATCCCCGGGGCTTTGGTATCTCTCCGGCAATGGCTTGCAGAGTGTGCGTGCCCAGATGAATGAGATTCTCGAAGGACTGTAAAGGCCGGAGCACACGGTTTCTTGTCAGACACACGAAGGCCAGGCATCTGCCTGGCCTTCGTGTGTCTGACGGATATACATCAGGCGAGGTTGTCTGATCAGAGGCTTCAGCGTTGCTTGAGCTGATCGCGCAGCCCTGTCGGAACCTGTTTGATGATCAGACGGTCACTTGCTTCATCGTATTCCACCGAGTCGCCCAGCAGGTGCGAGTCAAAGCTGATCGAGACGCCCGCGGCGCGTCCGGTGAAGCGCTTGAACTGGTTGAGCGTCTTCTTGTCCGGCGGGATTTCCGGTGACAGTCCGTAGTCACTGTTGCGAATGTGGTCGTAGAAGGCCTGCGGATGCTCTTCATCGATCAGCTCAGACAGCTGATCCAGAGTGATCGGCTCGCCGAGCTTGGCCTGGTCGGTGGCATAATCGACTAGGGTATCGGTCTTTTCGCGGCTGGCTTCCTCGGCCATGTCTTCCTTCTCGACATAGTCGCTGAACGCCTTGAGCAGGGTGCGGGTTTCCTGGCCGGCATCCCGCTGCTCCTGTGCGCCCAGTGTTTCGGCGAAAGCCTCGGCGAGCTTGGTGCGTCCGCGATCACGCGCCCAGGATAGATAGGGGTGAGAGGTCGAGCTACCTTGCCACTGACTGATATCCAGTCGTGCGGCCAGCGACATCTGGGTCATGTTGAGCTGTCGGGCGGGGGTTACCGCGAGGGACTCGTCGATCGCGAAGCCGTCACGATGGTGCAGCAACGCCATGAACAGGTGGCGCGTCTCGCCCTGCTGGTGATCCACCACCAGCAGATGGCCGCCTGTTGGGAGATTGTCATCGATCAACGGCATGAGTCGACCGGCAAGCGTCTGGGTCAGGCTCGCGAAATCGGTTTCACCTGCGAGGAAAGACGCCAGCTCGGCAGGGAAGGCGGCAGGTGCGTCTTCATTGAAACGGCCCCAGTTCTTGGTCTTGCCGTGGTAGGCATCATTGAGCCCGGACACCAGATCCTCCAGTGCATCGGATGCCGGCAGGGCGGTGGCGGCAGGCACCAGCTGAGCCGGCGTCTCGCTATTGCCCTTGTCGATACGGTGAATGATGCTGTGCAGGATCGGCATGGAAACCTCCCTCGGCTGCGATGAACGGGCTGGGGATGATACCTGCCACGATTCGGCAGTGGTAGGGCTGTAGGCAGCCGGGGAGAGCGCCTTGGCTATACACCTTTTCTGCAAGGCGCCCATCAGGAGTTCACCTATCAGAAGAGCCTCTGACTTTATTTTGTTGAATGCATCAGTGGATGGCTGCTTTCGTCTCTACTTCGTCATGGCATGCCTCAAGGAGCATTCTCAAATTATTGGCATCCATAGTGCCGCGCTTTCCAATCACAATCAGTTGAGTGCCTGGCGTTTGTCCATTCCATGGTTCTGTAGGTGTGATCTCGCAACGTGCCCCTACAAGATGAAGAATACATTTCTGGTCGTGAGCTTCCGCGACATGACAAATGCCCTTGGCACGGTAAATAGTGGCGGGGAGGTTAGCCATCACCTTGCGAAGAGCCTTCAGGTTCAGTGGGATATCGCTTTGCCAGCTCCATGTATCGAATAGATTATCGTGATGGAGTGGGACTGCCCTGAACGTTCCAAACGCCATCGTGGATGCTGGGGAGTTACCGCTATCAGGGCTGACTGGTTCAGCAGTCACCTTTCTTTCCACACCGAGTAACAGCTCCAGTGGGACTACACCATATTCACTTTCTATCACGCGCGCGTTCGGATATAGCCAACGTGCCTTGAGTGAAGTGTGTTGATCTGGTGTTAGTAGGTCAGTTTTGTTGAGTATGATGATATCAGCAGCATCTAGCTGCTCGGTGGCAAGCCGTGTCATATCACTATCCAGATCATCAAATTGAGCAGCATCGACTACAGTCAGAATGCCATCGATATGGAGCGACTGACGAAACTGAGGATAGCGCAAGGTGTTGGCGATCTTGACAGGATTCGAGACACCGCTAGCTTCGATGACCAGATGCTCGGGGCGTTTCTGTGGGTCTGCCAACAGCGTGGAAAGTTGCGCGATCAAGTCACCCTCCACCGTGCAGCAGATACATCCATTCGCCAGACTGACGGTGGTCTGGGTCTGGCTGACGATCAACTGTGAATCAATGTTGATAGCCCCGAAGTCATTTACCATCACGGCCATGCGGCGACCGTGGTCACTGTTGAGCAGGTGATTGAGCAGCGTCGTTTTGCCCGCACCGAGAAAGCCTGCGACCAGCGTGACGGGAATGCTGTGTTGTTGTGTCATGGGAGTTTCTTCTCATTATTGAGTCAAGCCGCTTCGCTTGGCTCGTGGTCAGGAAGTCGGGTGTCAGAAGGCGGGCAGTGGTTCCTGCCAGGTAGCAGCCATATCGGTATCCGTGAAGGCTCCCAGACGATCCCATGTCACTTCTCCTTCCAGCAGAGTCAGCTCCACTTGTGTGGCATGCAGATTTCCCTTGATGGCGATATCGAAGAGGTCACGGTCCAGCACGATGAGGTCAGCCGACTTGCCGACTGATATTGATCCCGCGTGTTGTTCGATTCCCATGCACCATGCGCCGTTGATCGTCATGACACGGATGGCTTGCTCTAGAGAGATGGGGTGACCAAAGAACTGACCTTCTTCTTCACCGAAGGGGTTTTGACGGGTAATCATGGCTTCGAACCCGATCCACGGGTTCAGGCTGGAGACTGGCCAGTCTGTCCCCATCACGGCATTGCCGCCGGCCTCTATGACGCCCTTGAAGTTGTAGGCACGCTGCATGCGTTCTTCGCCGAAAACAGCGCGAGCATTCGCGAAGGAGGAGGGGAACCACCCCACGGGCGAGAATTCGGCAGTAACATCCAGTGCTTTGAAGCGTACAAGGTTGGTGTCCAGTAGCGTTGTGCTATGGGCGCATTGATGACGCACGCCATTATTGCCATTTCGTGCTCTTGCTTGAGCGACGGCATCCAGGAAGATATCGGAAGCTCCATCACCGGTGCAGTGCGCGATGACACGAACCCCTTTGCGATCCATGTCGACTACCATGTCGACGATATGCTCTGGCGTGAGATTCAGGTGTCCTCTCCAGTTCTTCTCGCCTGGCCAGGGAGTTGATAGATAGGACGAACGTGATTCATGGGTGCCATCGAAGTGAAACTTCACCGCATTGGCATTCAGGCGATTGCTTCGATAGTAATGACGCTCTCCTGCCAGTAGCTCCCAGCGCCGTTTGACCGGGAAGATATCATCCTGCCAGCTGATGGCTGCTTCTACTCGGACGGATAGCTTGCCATCTTGATCGAGACTGCGAAGTGCATTCAGGCGGTGTTCGCAGACGTGCACGTACTTGGTGCCCACCACGCCATGTCCACTCTGGAAATGCAGCCCCTCTCGATAGGCACGTGTCAGCGCATGCTGCGGTGTTGGTGGCATGGTAGCGTGGATGATGGCGTAGGCACCATCGACCAGAATGCCGGAAGGTTCATGGGTAATGGAGTCTCGCTCGATATAGCCATGACGTGGGTCCTGGGTCTCAGCGGTAATGTTTGCCAGCGCCAGTGCGCGCGAGTTGACCATCATGCAGCCCCATGAGCGATCAAGAATGGCCACAGGGCGATCAGGCATGAAGCTGTCCAGCCAGTCACGATCAGCGACCAACCCAGCCTGCTTGAAGGTATAGCGCACGAAATATTGGCCGTAGATCCAGCCATCGCCCGGATGACTGTCGGCGTAGTCGAGTATTGCCTGCTTGACCTCCTCCGGGGTGGGATCCTCAAAACCGATATTCAGATAGTCGGCATAGCCGGGCGCCAATGCCAGGTCGGGGTGAGTATGCATGTCATAAAGACCGGGCATCACGAATCGACCTTCAAGATCGATGACCTTGGTGTGGTCTCCAATGAAGGGCGTCACATCATCTTCATTACCGACGGCCATGAAGCGACCGCTGCGAATCGCGACGGCTTTCGCCCGGGGAGTATTGTCGTCCACGGTATGGATGTTGGCATTGATCAATACGATATCGGCAGTTTCTGCCGGTGAAGAGGCCGCTACAAAAGAAGGTGTCGTCAGAGTGCTGGAGGTAATCATTATCATGAACTCATAATCGAAAGGGGGAGGCACAGCACGAGAGAAGAGCGAGGCACGGGCGTGCATCACGATGGGATACACGCCCGTTCATCAGCCGATCATCCAATGGCCCAGCAGGGCGAGGATAGGTAGCGAGATCATCACTCGCAGGGCATAGATCATGACCAGGTCACGTAATGTGAGCCCAATGTCAGCTCTGACCAGGATGATGGCAGCTTCGGTAAAGAAGATGATTTGAGTGACAGCGACACCCGCCATCACGAAGCGTGTCACTTCGCTTTCGATTCCAGCACCTAGAATGGAAGGCATGATGCTGTCAACAATTCCGGCGAGTAGCGCGGGCGCTGCCTGAGCAGCCTCCGGAAGACGCAACAACTCCAGATAGGGCACCAATGGCAGTGATAGCACCTGGAATAACTGGGTGAACTCGATCAGCGCCAATCCGACACATCCCACCAACATCATGGCCGGATAGATGGAGAAGGCCACATCTGCGCTGATCTGAAGCCCTTGCTTGAGCTGTTCTGTGGGAGAGTTGGCTTTCTCGGCACGTTCGACGGCGCGGCGTAGACCAAGGGCCAGTACACCTTCTCCAGGACGACGGTCTGTCTTGAGCTGCTTGCCGACTGCGGGATGGTAGACCGGCAATTTGTTACGAAGCGGTGGCAGCTTGGGCACAATGATGGCGCACAGGACGCCGGTGATGGCAACGGCGATGTACCATTGAATGAACATCTCCTCGAGGCCGATCAGCTTTAGCAGCAAGTAAGAATACGCAATCGAGACGATCGAGAAGTTGGTCGCGATCGTGCACGCCTCACGACTGTTGTAAAACCCCTGACGGTACTGCTGAGTCGTAAGGATGATGCCCACGCTGGAGGCTGACAGCCAAGAGGCGAGGCAGTCCACCGCTGCTCTCCCCGGCAGGCCGAAGAGACGCTCGAACATGCGGCTGCACAAGGTGCCGGCGAACTCCATCAGTCCGTAGTCAGTCAGCAGAGGTAATAGCAGTGCTGACAGGAAGTAGATGGCCAGGACGACTGGGCCAACATCATAGAGCATTACGCCGCCGGTATTGCGACTCCATACCCACTCAGGTCCTACCTCAAAATAGACCATCGTCATCAACAAGGCGCCGATGACGCGTACGATGGTCCAGCCCATGCCGGGATTGAATAGCGTGATCAAACGCCCCTTGCGGTGGCGTAATGGACTGAAGGTGACGGCCAGGGTCATCAGACTAGGAATGATGGCGACCGCGGCTGTTGCTGTCACCATGAGGGGTTTGAGTACATCATTTATGTAGTCGATGACGAACGCGATCATGATCGTCATCCGACCATCAACACTGATCGGCGTAAAGAAAAGCAAAACGCCGAGAAGCGTGGGGATCAAGCATTTGAGCAGCTGTTTCGTGCTATAGCGAGATTGAGGGACTTCTGAGGCGACGGGAGTCGGGCGGTCGGTCATGGGACGCGTACCTTTTTTATAGTTGTAATGACGAGTTGATGGTTTTCATGAATCATCAATCGTTGCTTTTACGATGCCATCGTGCAGGCAGCTCGTGCCAGGGTGGATGTATCCAGCGAGAGTAATTCTGCCAAGCTCATCCGGAAATGGTGTGCCGTTCTAGTGACGAAAGTCGGGCGCTTCTCTATCCAGGCGCCGTAGTTCTGCGGCCCAGGTCAAATCTACGCTCTCTGCGTGGTAGCGTGGGTTCTCAAACTGCTGGGCGGTGTATTCACATTCCTGTGCAGAAGGCATTATGAGTGGGCGGCCTGCTTTCATTGCTTCAAGTTGAATCTCGCAAGCCTTGTTCAGATAGAACATGTTGAAGTAAGCCTCAGCAACGCTGCGACCAGTGGTCAGTAATCCATGATTGCGCAGAATGGCACACTGCCGATCACCAAGTGCTGCCACGATGCGATTACGGACTTCAAGATCGAGTGGAATACCTTCGTAGTTGTAGTAGGCCACGCGATTGTAAAAGGCCATGTTGGTTTGATTAAGAGGAAGAAGCCCCTCTTCCAATGCCGCGACTGCCATGCCAGCCAAGGTATGAGTATGCATGACGCATACAGCATCATGACGATGCATGTGGATGGCACTGTGAATCGTGAAGCCTGCAGGATTTACCTCAGGATCATCAATGTTCAGTTTCTGGCCATCAATGCCAATAGTGACCAGATTGGAGGCGGTAATCTCCTCTGGTAGCAAGCCATAGGCATTGATCAGGAAAGCCGGTGTCTCGCCTGGCAGGCGTACGGATATATGAGTGAAGACTTGATCGCTCCAGCCATTTCGCTCCAGCAGGCGATAGGCGGCGGCCAGGTCGACTCTCAAGGTTTCTTCAATCGCGGGTTTTGGCATGTGGCGCACTCTCGGACGGGAAGGCATGGGACAGTGGTGTGGCTCAGGACACGGGATAAGGGCGTGCTCATCCTGTGGCAGGCTGGCCTTGTATGCATCCTAGGTTGCTTGTGAGAGAGCGGATATCGATTTATTCTCCAGAAGTTCATTCCAAAAAGTCATGACCTGCCATGCAACGACAGCTCCCCAGCATGATATCTCTTCGGTGCATCGTCGCTTTCGCACGCTTTTCCAGCGTCACAAGAGCCGCCGAAGAGTTGAATCTCACTCAGAGTGCCGTAAGTCGCCAGATCAAGAATCTGGAGGAGTTTCTGGGCTGCCCGCTGGTAACGCGTTCTCGACAGCGGCTTACGCTCAATGAGTTGGGGCAAGCCTATGTGCACGAGATAGCGCCGTTGTTGGAGAGTCTTGAAACAGCGACTCATCATGTCCGCACCAGTCACGTTGGCCATCTGCGTATCGGAGCTGAACCTTCGTTTACCTCTCGCTGGTTATTGCCCAAACTCAAGTCATATGCAGTACTCAATCCCGAGATTGAGCTCGAGATCATGAATGATCTGCGCCGGCTTTATGACAGTCATGAAGGCTATGATGTTGGCATCCTTTTTGGGGAGGGTGAATGGCCAGGATTTGATGCACGTTTTCTCATGTCCAGTGAGCTACTTGCTGTGTGTACACCGGACTTGCTGACTGAAAAAGGTCCTGTCATTGAGCGGCAGGATATTCTGCGTTACCCGATTCTCCATCATGTGGCGCATTCACCTTTGATGAAGTCTTCCACTCAGTTGTGGTTGGAAGCAGCGGGGCTATCGATCAGAGAGTGCAATGCATTACCAGGGCAGCGGTTGGAGCATTTTCAGTTTGTTCTTGAAGCGGCTTTGCATGGGCTTGGGATAGCCATATTACCGCGCTATTTCGTGACACCAGAACTTGCTGAGGGGCGCTTGGTGATCGCAAGCCCCTCACCCTTGAGGTGCGGTGGTTATTACGTAGTTGTGCCCTCAGGGCAGCATGACCCCAAAGTCAGTCGTTTTGCGGATTGGTTGTTGTCTTGGGAGTCTTGATATAGGCGACTATCAGAGGACTGCCTGGTGCGCTGTACATCTTAGGACTGCCAATGGCTCCTTCCTCACGGACAGGTTTCACCCTTGATGAGCCGAGTCGTCAGCAGGCGAGTCGAGGCGGGTTCCAGCCCCAGAATCATTCGCGCGGCAAGGCGGCCTTTCTCGGTACTGTCCTGCTGGACCGTGGTCAGGCGTGGTGAGCGATATTGACCTTCCTCGATACCATCAAAGCCGGTGATACGCAGGTCTTCGGGAATCCGGATGCCGCGTTGTTCGGCCAGGGTCACGGCGGTCAACGCGATACGGTCGGACATGCATAGCAGGAGGTCTGGCCGTTCACTGGCCGGAAGATCCAGAATCTCTGCCAGCACCGGTGCGCAGACCTCGTAGGTGTTTTCCTCGATGTTCCACATCGCCACAGAATCGGGGGAGATATCCTGCTCAGCCAGCGCACGATGAAAACCTGCCAGACGCGAGCGGGTGATTGTCTGACCCGTCGGTAGCAGTGCGTGGGCACTGGTGATACGTCCATTGCAGGGTGTTTCGGTCAGGCGCAGGTTGACGATGCCGATGCGACTGGTGGGTGTCTTCAGGGCATGTTGCGCGATGGCGTAGCTAGCGGGCTCATTATCCACGTGGATGGCGGGTTGATCGCCCAGATCGAAGTCGACTGCCACGATGGGCTTGTGACCCGCACTCTGGAGTTCCTCCTCCAGCGCCATGCTGGCCATCAGCCCGTAGACAATGAAACCATCGGCAATGCTGGAAGATCCTGGTACCTGTGAGGCATCTTGGCGACCCGAGAGCAGCAGTAGGGTATGGCCATGGGCGTCGAGCACTTCTGCGATGCCCGACAGCAGCTCGCTGGCGACCGCATCCTTGAGACTGTAGGTCAGTGTCTCCGCAAGTACTACGGCGATGATCCGTGAGTGCCCCGTGCGTAGACTGCGCGCCTTGGCGTCCGGGCCACGGTAACCAAGGCGTTTGGCCTCCTCGAGAATCCGCTCACGCAATGCTGGCGAGAGCTGGTCGGGGCGGTTGAAGGCGTTGGAGACACTGGCAGTGGAGACGCCGAGTTGTGTGGCTAGCTCCTTGAGAGTGATACGGCGAGGCGATGACACAGGCGTCGGGTTCCTGGAGTGGAGGCTGATACGGTCAAGAGTAATTCAGGATATCGATCAGTCGTAAGCGTTCGGGCATCACTCGCAAGCGGTGATGCCCGAACGCTTACGATGAATCGCTGAAAACGCCGTTGGTTATTTCGCGCTGGGCAGGGAGCGGCGGTAGGCGCCCGGGCTTTGGCCAAAGGCTTTACTGAAGTTACGGCAAAACACCGTGGCCGAGGAAAAACCGCTTTGCTCGGCTACCTGCTGGATCTGCAGGTCAGTGGCGCCCAGCAGGCGCCGCGCATTGTTCAGCCGATGACGCTGCAGGTAGTGGATAGGCGTCATGCCGGTGGCGGCTAGAAAGCGCCGGGACAGGGTGCGGGGCGTCACACTGAGCTGGTGGGCCAGTAGCGGCAGGGTCAGCGCGTCGGTCAGATGCAGGCGCATGTAGTCGCGGGCGGCGTCCACCAGGGTGTCGTTGCAGCTGGGCTCGAGAAATACCGGCAGCGGTGCGTCCTTGTCGCGGATGGTGAAGTAGTGAGAGGCAAACTCGGCTGAGCGGTCGCCGAGAAAGCGCTGGATCAGCAGCAGGGTCGCATCGAAGGTCGCCGGTGTGGTCGCGGTGGTGATGATGCGATCCGCCTCGACCATCTGCAGGCGGGGGCTAACGCGAACCTTGGGGTAGCGCTGTCGGAAGATGTTCTCCGACGCCCAGTGAATGGTCGCCTCTCGACCGTCCAGCAGGCCGGCCTCGGCCAGATGAAAGACACCTGTCACCAGCCCTACCACAGTCGCTCCGCCGCTGTGCTGTTGTTTCAGCCACTGCAGTGCCGGGCGGGTGCGCTCCAGATTGTCCATTGACAGCCCCCAGACTGATGGCAGTACCACCACATCGAATTGGCGCTCGCCCACGTCGGCAAAGTACTGGGTATCAAAACGCAGGCCGGAGAAGCCGCTTACCGGCTCTGGCGTGCAGCGCAGGAACGTCTCGCCAAAGCCACGCCAGGCGCTGTTTTTAAACAGCCCTGCGCTCAGCTGCATGCCCTGGAAAACCTCAGCCATGCTGATGATTGTGCTGCTCCAGAACCGCTCGGGAATCAGGTAGGCAACCTCAATGGCGCGTTGTGCGGTGGAGACTGTAGGTGGCTGCGGCATGGGTTTGTCCGGTGGTGTTGGTTGGCGGTGCAATAGCCATTATGTCTTAAAAAGTTGATAAGTGGTCTTTTATGGTCATTTGGCGTTGATTAAGTATTGATAAAGTTAGCCCCATCAACCGCCAAGACCCGCCGCGGCCGCGCCGCAGGAGGGCTACCTGATGAGGACCTGACCATGGATCGCCAGACGGAAATTCGACTGATCAAGCAGGCGCTGGAGCTGAAGGCGCGTGGTGAGACGCAGTACCACGAATCGACTCAGACCCACGCCACTGACCGCTACATCTCCGCTGCCTGGTTTGAGCGCGAGAACGATATGCTGTTTCAGCGCCAGCCTATTGCGCTTGCGGCTGGCGCCGAAATACCCAACCCCGGCGACTACCTCAGTGTGGAGTGGGTCAAGGGTGTACCGCTGTTGCTGGTGCGGGGTGAGGATCAGCAGGTTCGGGTGTTTGCCAACGCCTGCCGACATCGCAATGCCCGGCTGGTAGCAACCGGTGAAAGCGGTTGTCGCAAGCGCTTTGTCTGCCCCTATCACGCCTGGACCTACGACACCCGGGGCAACCTAGCCGGAGCGCCGGATTTTGAGCGCGGCTTTGCTGATCTGGACCAGCAGAAGCTCGGGCTGGTCGAGTTTCACTGTCGGGAGCTGGGCGGCATGGTGTTCTTCCACCCGGACCGCAATGCCGAAGTGCCCGAGGATCTGCTGGCGTCGGAAATGGCGTCCGGCTTTGACTACCTCAAGCTTGCTGCCCAACGGGTCTACAAGCGCCGCAGCTATGTGATCAAGGCCAACTGGAAGATCCTGCTGGAAGGTGGCATTGAGGCCTATCACTTCAATGTGGCCCACAAGAACACGCTGGCGCCGTTCTTCCTTGGCAACATCTCGACTTGGGAAAGCTGGGGCGATTTGCAGATGCGCATGATTCTGCCGAAAAAGCCGATGCTGGAGGCCGCCGAGCTGCCGGAGCAGGCGTGGGACATGCGCAAGATGGCCAACATCATTTTTACGCTGACGCCGGCGGTTTTGTTACTGGCCCAGCCGGACAACATCTCGCTGATTCGCATGGTACCGCTGTCAGCTGGTGAGACCCGCATTGAAGAAGTGCTGCTGGTAGATCCTCCGCAATCGGGCGCCGAGCAGTGGTCAGAGCAGGAGCTGACCATCCACGAGACCAACCACAACCTGGTTCACAAGATTCTGATGGAAGACTGGGTGCTGGGCGAAACCATTCAGGCCAACATGGCCAGCGGAGTGGTCGACGAGATTCACTTTGGCCGCTTCGAATCTGCGCTGACCTGGTTTCACGAACAGTACGCACGCTTGATGGCGCTTGATGACGGCGTCATCGCGCGGCTGGCCTGAGGCGGCGGAGGGTTAGACGATGAAAAAGTGGCAATGCGTGGTCTGCGGCCTCATTTACGACGAGGCTCTGGGCTGGCCGCAGGACGGTATCGCCCCGGGTACCGCCTGGGAAGATGTACCGCCTGACTGGATGTGCCCCGATTGCGGCGTCGGTAAGGACGAGTTCGAAATGGTGGAGCTGTCGTGAGCGCGCCTATCGTGATTGTTGGCAGTGGCCTGGCTGGCTATACGGTTGCGCGCGAGCTGCGCAAGCGCGACAGCAGTACGCCGTTGGTGATGCTGACGGAGGACGATGGTGCCTTCTATTCAAAGCCATTGCTATCCAATGCGCTCGCCAAGGGTACAAGCGCCGATGCGCTGGTCAGTGCTGACTGCGACAGCATGGCGGCGCAATTGAATATGCGCATCCTGCCCTTTAGCCGGTTGGTGTCCATTGAGCCGACTCAGCATCAGTTGGTGTGTGAGGGCCAGCGGCTCGACTATCGCGCGTTGGTGTTAGCGGTCGGCGCCGAAGCGACGACGCTGGCGATACCCGGAATCGACCTGCCCGGAGTGCTGTCGGTCAACTCGCTGACCGACTACCGCCCGTTTCGCGAGCAGCTTGAGGTGGCTGAGCGGGTATTGATCATGGGGGCCGGGCTGATCGGTTGCGAGTTTGCTAACGACCTGCTGGCTGCCGGTAAACAGGTTGAGCTGGTTGATCCGCTCGCCTCGCCGCTGGCCGCTTTAGTGCCCGAGCGAGCCGGGCAGGCGCTGGCCACTGCGCTGACCCAGGCCGGCGCGCATTTTCATATGGGGCGCCGGGTAGCGTCGCTGGCGCCGAGTCAGGGGAGGCTGCAAGCCAGCCTTAGCGATGGTCAGACGACGGAAGTCGATCTGGTGCTTGGCGCTGTAGGACTGACGCCACGCACGGGATTGGCGCGGACTGCCGGCCTTCGCTGCGGGCGCGGCATCTGTACCGATGCGCAATTGGCCACCAGCGAGCCGGATATCTACGCCCTGGGCGACTGCGCCGAGGTGCAAGGGCTGTGGCAGCCCTACGTGATACCGCTGATGAGCGCGGCCCGTGCGTTGGCGGCCACGCTGACCGGCCAGCCCACAGCAATGAGTTACCCACCCATGCCCATCATCGTCAAAACACCCGTTTGCCCCATGGTTGTACTGCCGCCACCGGCTGTAGTCGGAGAGTGGCATTGGCAGGGGACTGGCGTTGATCTGCAAGGTGAATTTCGTGATTCGCAGGGCGCCTTGCGCGGCTTTGTGCTGAGTGGCGTGCAGGTGGCGCAGCGCCAGGCGTTGCTCAAGGTATTGCACTACTCCGATAACAATGAACAACACAGCTCACTAGCGTAAGTGCAGAGGGCCTGATGAGAGGACATATTGTTGAACAATTGGCGCGGCACTGCGCCGCTCGACCACAGGCGATTGCCTGTGCCGATGGCTCGCGCCAATGGTGCTTCGCTGAGTTGCGCGAGCTTGCTGACCAGTTAGCTGCGCGGTTGCGGGCAGAGGGAGTGCCGCAGGGGGGGGGGGGGGTGTATAAGAGACAGGGGGAGCGTTTGGCTGTGCTGACCCGTTCACACCTGGATGCGCTGGTCGCCTTGCTGGCGGCCCAGCAACTCGGGCTGATCTACATGCCGCTTAACTGGCGCCTGTCGATTGAGGAGCAGGCCTACGTGTTGGGACATGGCGCGCCCGCCCTGGTGCTGGCCGACGCTGACCTGGCGCAGCTGTATGCCGAGGCCCTGCAGAGTATTTCTTGCCTGGTGGATGTGGTCCGAGGGCTAACGCCGGCTGCGGAGGGGGAGAATAGTGGAGCCTTCCGCGCAAAGCCTTGAGGATGCCGGCTTGCTGCTCTACTCCTCCGGTACTACAGGGCGCCCCAAGGGCGTGCTGCTCTCGGTACCTCGGCGGCTGCGAACTCATCAGCCCCAGCTGCTTCATCCGCCTGCTGGCCCGATAACGACTCAACTGTATTCCTGCCTGCGTGACCATTTTTGCAATACTGCGAGCGCCGGCAGCGCCGTTACTGACGGTATGCGCCTCGACAACCTGATCCAGCAGCTTCTGTTCAGTCTCACAAGATCTTCTATCCCGACTACGCCAAGCCCGGTAGCTACTGCGATGCACCCCAAACACCTGACACAAGTGCTGCATCGCGTAGCTCTCTTCAAGTCGCTCGATTATCGAGAATTGCTCAGGGAGTCCGACATCAAGAGAGCGGTAGCCTTTTTTAATAGGGTAAGCGGATTAAATGGTTGATCTTACCTTTGCATGAGAGTGAGACAGACCGGCATCTCATCGGATTATCTGGTTGATGCTTCACCTACTGCTGGTGCATGTTTCCTTCGCTAATTCCAGCAAGAACCCCACACGCCTCAACTTCCCGGTCATCGTTGCAACTCGCTCTCAGTGAAACGAGTTGTTTCTCAAGCGCTTGCAGAGCGGTTATCTGCGACCGCACATGAGAGATGTGATCATCGAGCAAGGTGTTGACGGCGGTACAAGGCTGATGAGGGTCGTCCTGATAGCTCTGTAGTTCGTGAATCTCAGCCAGTGACAGGCCCAGGATTCTGCAGCGACGGATGAAGGCCAGCCCCTCACCATGCTTCTCGGTATAGACACGGTAACCGTTGTCCTGCCGATCAGGCGGCGGCAACAAGCCCTGCTGTTCATAGAAGCGGATCGTCTGTGTTTCGACCCCTACCAACTGCGCCAACTGACCAATGCGCATCAGCCTCCTCCCCAACGGATTCTTTACTCTATTGACCTTATAGTAGCTTTATAGTTTTAAATGGTACCACAACATTGTTCAAGTGGAGTCGTATCATGAGCAAATCCTGTGGTGGCGCCTGTGGCGGTGATGCAACGTCCGCAGCGGATACCGATATACAGGCCTCCTCCGAGGCGCCAGGGAGATGGGTCAGTGTTTATGCCGTGCCGAAGATGGACTGTCCATCAGAAGAACGAATGATTCGCCTAGCCCTGAACGGCTTTGAGGAGATTCGGGCGCTGTCCTTCGACTTGTCGAACCGCCGGCTGAAGGTCGTGCATGACGGCGAGGTCGAGCCCGTCACCTCGAAACTGAAGACCTTGGGGCTAGGCGCCTCGCTTCAGGAAACCGTCGCTGCAAATCCGGAGACCATCAAGGCCGCCGAGTTTTCGGCAGCTTCTGCTAAGCAAGAATCCGGGACCCTGCGCTGGTTGCTCGGCATCAATGCACTTCTGTTCGTGGTGGAAATGACTGCCGGTCTGATCGCCCGGTCCACCGGCCTGATTGGAGAATCCCTGGACAATTTTGCCGATGCGGCGGTGTACGGGCTTGCCCTTTATGCGGTTGGACATAGCGTGAAAATGCAGGTACGTGCCGCGCATCTTGCTGGTGTACTGCAACTGATCTTGGCTGTGGGCGTGCTCGTAGAGGTGGTGAGACGCTTTGTATTCGGTAGTGAGCCTGAATCGCTGGTGATGATGGCTATCGCATTCGTCGCATTGATTGCCAATACCAGTTGTCTGCTGCTCATATCCAAACATCGGGAAGGCGGGGCGCACATGAAGGCAAGCTGGATATTCTCGGCCAACGACGTGGTGATCAACCTGGGGGTCATCACCGCCGGCGCCCTGGTCGCGTGGACCGGTTCCAATTATCCGGATCTGATTATCGGCACCATCGCGGGGGGCATTGTACTTAACGGTGCCAGACGCATTTTGGCGTTGAAGGGTTAAATAATGCTCATTATTGGCAAAAAGCTCTCGCCGTATGCCCTATTGTCCATATCGGGCCTGCTGGCAGCGTCTGATCAGGCTGTAAAGTGGCTGGTGCAGCAATCAATGGCCTATGGCGAGTATGTTTCGGTGACCCCGTTCTTTAACTGGGTGCACCTATGGAACACCGGTGCCGCATTCAGTCTTTTTGCGAATGGTGGAGGCTGGCAGCGCTACTTTTTTATCGGAATCGCGGTAGTGGTCTCGATTTTTCTGATCAAGCTGATCCTTGAAAATCGTCATAAAGGAGAAGCCATCGCTTACAGTCTTATCCTCGGTGGCGCCATGGGCAACCTGATTGACCGGGTCTTTCGCGGCTATGTTGTGGATTCCTTTGATTTCTATTGGCGAGACTGGCATTGGCCGGCCTTCAACCTGGCTGATATTGCAATTGTCCTCGGTGCCTTACTTTTCGTTTCCAGCAGCTTGTTGGGTAAAAAAGCAAACACCAATGCCGAGTCGGATGGATCTGACTGACACCTACGCCTATACAACACCATGACCGAACTTCCCGACAACATCCTTCACCTGCCGCAATACCAAGTACTGGGCTGCAAATCAACCGACGACGAAATGCACTTCCAGGTGGACGTGCCCGATCCCATCGCCTGCGAGGAATGCGGCGTGCAGGGTGAGTTCGTACGGTTCGGCAAGCGTGACGTTCCCTATCGTGATCTGCCCATCCACGGCAAGCGGGTCACTCTCTGGGTGGTCCGCCGCCGATACACCTGCCGGGCCTGCAAGACAACATTCAGGCCCCAGCTACCGGAGATGGTGGACGGATTCCGTATGACACTGCGGCTGCATGAGTACGTGGAGAAGGAATCCTTCAACCACCCCTACACCTTTGTGGCGGCACAGACCGGCCTGGACGAGAAGACGGTGCGCGACATCTTCAACGCCCGCGCCGAGTTCCTGGGGCGCTGGCACCGCTTCGAGACGCCCCGCATCCTGGGCATTGACGAGCTATACCTGAACAAGCGCTACCGCTGCATTCTGACCAACATTGAGGAGCGAACCCTGCTCGACCTGCTGGCCACCCGCCGCCAGGACGTGGTGACCAACTACCTGATGAAGCTGAAAGACCGGCAGAAGGTCGAGATCGTCAGCATGGACATGTGGAACCCCTACCGGGCAGCGGTCAAGGCTGTGCTGCCCCAGGCCCGTATCGTGGTCGATAAGTTCCATGTGGTGCGCATGGCCAACGATGCCCTAGAGAGAGTGCGCAAGGGCCTCAGAAAGGAGCTGAAACCGTCCCAGAGCCGGACTCTCAAGGGAGACCGGAAAATCCTGCTGAAACGCGCTCACGAAGTCTCAGACCGGGAGCGCCTCATCATGGAGACCTGGACAGGCGCGTTCCCGCAACTGCTGGCCGCCTACGAGCACAAGGAGCGCTTCTACGGCATCTGGGACGCCACCACACGGCTCCAGGCAGAAGCCGCCCTGGACGAGTGGATAGCCACCATCCCGAAGGGCCAAAAGGAAGTCTGGAGCGATCTGGTCAGGGCAGTGGGAAACTGGCGCGAAGAGACCATGACCTACTTCGAGACGGACATGCCCGTCACCAACGCTTACACGGAGTCCATCAACCGACTGGCCAAGGACAAGAACCGTGAAGGGCGCGGTTACTCCTTCGAGGTGATGCGGGCACGAATGCTCTACACCACGAAGCACAAGAAGAAGGCACCGACTGCGAAGGTCTCTCCTTTCTACAAGAAAACCATCGGTTACGGACTGCCGGACTTCGCAGAGGAACTCAACTACGGAGTCGATCTATCAACCATCTGAGGGTGGTATCAGATTGATGGGGTGAAGGTGCCCCATCAACCATTAAATCCGTATACCCTTTTAATATTGCCTTCTCTTCTTCCACTCGCCGCAGCTTGCGCTTCAGTTCCTGGATCTCACGCTGTTCCGGCGTCAGAGCCTCATCTTTCAGCGGCGCCTTGCCTGCCCGCTCAGCGCGAAGCCTGCGAACCCAATACTCCATGGTGGATTTGCCAACCCCCATGGCCTCACACGCCGCCTTCAGCGTGTAGCCCTGGTCGACCACGAGCTGGGCCGCTTCCAAGCGAAATTCCGGGCTAAACGTTCTTTTCTTCGTCATCATCTGCACCTGATTGTCTCTGTGAGCCATCATACACTCAAAGTCAGGTGGCCAGATTCACTGTGCCACTACAGCCTGTACTCGCCGTCTCTCGGCAATTGGAAGTCACTGACAAGCGTTTGTGGCGCATCGTGCATCATTACGTAGGCCGCATGCAGGGAGACCTGGATCTTTCTCAGGTTGCCAATGTCGGGGTCGACGAAACGGCATCACGTCGAGGGCAACGTTACGTCACCGTATTTCTCGATATGCAACGCCAGCAAGAGCCGGTGATCTTTGCTGTCCAAGGACGTGGCAGAGAGACGATCAAGGCGTTCAGCGCCTTTCTAGAGGCACATGGTGGCGCCCCGGGTAATGTGGTTGAAGTCGTGTGTGACATGTCTCCGGCCTTCCTCAATGGCACTGCGGAACATCTTCCTGATGCTCGAGTGACGGTTGACTGGTTCCATATCGTGCAGACGTTCACCAAGGCGCTGGATGAAGTGCGTAAGCGGGAACGTCGAGAAAAATCCCATCCCAAGGCCCTGCGCTGCGCAGTGCTGAAAAGCATGGATAACCACAACCTGACGGAAAAACAGCTGGTCGCCCTCCGGGAGCTGGTTGCTGATCAAGGGGCTACCGCGAATGCATGGATCATCAAGGAAAAGCTGAGGTGGATTCGTCGCTCACCGACAGCGCGCGGGGCTCGTTGGCGCATCACGAATTACCTCAAAGTGATGCGTGAGGCAGTCGCTGGTCACACGTTTCTCAAGCCAATGGCAAAAGCACTCAATACGTTGGAGCGACATGCCGACCAGGTTGTGAGGCGCTGGTACTCAGGCCTGACGAACGCACGTTTGGAAGGCATGAATGGCCTCTTTCAGGCTGCCAGATCTCGGGCTCGCGGCTACCGAAACGAAAGCAATTTCATTGCGATGATCTACCTGATCGGCAGTCCCGTGGGGCGCATGCTGGATGAAGTCAAATCCACATGAAACGTCGAAGAGCCCATTATTTTTTGTGTGCCACCAGCCAATAAGCGATTCCTAAAGAGACGACGACAGCAGCAGTTGCATATATATACTGAGCAGAAATAGTGTCGAAGTCCATAATGATTACTTTTCTCGCAATAGCCATTAAGGCTGTCGCAATGACCAGTTGTAAAGGAAAAACATCTGTTCCCAGATACAATCGAATATTGACGAATATTTCAATGGCAATTAATACTACCATGAAAGCGCCAAAAAGACGAAAGATATCACTGACCTCAAGTAGAAGATAGGGTGGTGCAGTCAGCTGTTGATATAATACATAAATAATGTCAATAATACCCCAGATGATCACGAGGACCATAAGGCAAGCCAGCACCTTCACGCCGAGTCGAATAACTTTGTGGAGCGCGCGAATTAGTGAGTCCTCGTGCTCCTGTGGAAGCTCCTCATGAATTATATGACGAGTTTTCTCAGTAGCGTCAGGTAGATGATGGTTATTGCTGTCTAAGCTCATGTCATCTCCTTTTGGTATGCTGCAATGCTTTCCTTATATTGTTTTCAGTAAGTCGAGTAAAGTGAAAAATATAGCTTGATTCACACGCTATCCTCTACTACCGGACACGCTATCTTGTCTCTTTATTGATAAGATGATGTATGTATTGCTTGTTGTTTTGCTGTATAATTGACGTTTTACCAGTTAATGCTAGAAAGATCGGAACCATATTGCCATGTTTGCATTGTAGATATGGTGAATGTTCTCTAATAGGCAGGCCCCCTGCTTTACTTCCTGAATTCAAGCAATAAGCGCAGCACCTGCAGTATTCAGGCCTCCTGAGCATTCCCCTAGAAACACCTGCGCCGGTGTCCGGTAGCCGAGTCGCTTTCGAGGACGGTCATTCAGCTTTTCGACCACCTTGCGTAGCACTGCATTGCTGACTTGGCGGAAATCCGTTCCTTTGGGGCCTGAATTCAAGCAATAAGCGCAGCACCTGCAGTATCCAGCCCTCCTGAGTATTCCCCTAGAAACACCTGCGCCGGTGTCCGGTAGCCGAGTCGCTTTCGAGGACGGTCATTCAGCTTTTCGACCACCTTGCGTAGCTCTGCATTGCTGACCTGACGAAAATCCGTTCCTTTGGGGAAGTACTGCCGTATCAGGCCATTCGTATTCTCGTTGGTCCCACGCTGTCCAGAGCAGTAGGGATCGCAGAAGTACATCGCCGCCGTCACGGCCTTGGCCACCGCTTCGTGGCCAGCGAATTCCGAGCCATTGTCCAGTGTGATCGTCTGGACCGCTCCTCGGCGCGGCTTCAACAAGCGGATCATGGCTGCTTGCGTCAACTCGGCCGAGATCCTGGGCAGTCGTGCGGCCAGTAAATAGCCACTTCGACGCCCAACCAGCGTGACCAAGCCTGATTGCTTGTGGCCCTGTATCACGGTGTCGCCCTCCCAGTGGCCGATGAAGCGCCGGTCATCAACCTCATCTGGGCGGTGATCGATACCGACTCGGTTGGGGATCTTGCCCAACCCGGCGCTCTTGGCATGTGTGCGGTGCCTTATTGCGGCGTTTGGGCTGACGGAGATGCCGCCAAAGGTCACCACCCCGTGCCTTGTCGTCCCAGATCAAGGAGTAGATCCATTGATGACTGACGCTAACGCCGGCCAAGGGCGCCATGAAGCCACTGATTTGCTGTGGGCTCCACTCCTCACGTAGCCGACCGTCAACGGCGGCCATCATGCCTGGAAGGCGCTTTGTCCACTTGGTAGCAGTGCGGCGTCGATGATCACTGAGTGTCTGGGCCTGCTCGGGATCATAGCCATCAGCGGTGGCGTTACGGCGAATTTCACGGCTGATCGTGCTGCTGTGGAGGTTCAGCTCCCTGCCGATCTGGCGCTGGCTCATGCCCAAGTCATAACGGGCGTGGATCTGGTATCGTAGGGTCTGGGTCAGCTGTCGGTATTCCATACTCTGCTTCACTTTGGTCGGTGAGCCGAGAAGGGAACCGGCGCTGGCCCTCCTGCCTCTACCGTGCGGTCCAAAGTGCTGCGTTTATTCTATGAGTCCAGGCTTTACCGACCATGATCGTCCTTGATGATCAGAGCCCCATGCACTCTCACAGGTTCACTCACTTTGCGACGTCGCTGGCAAAACGAGCGGCGTTCTCACGTAGAAAATCGCTGTCGTCCGCGTCACCCCAGAAGGCGGGCTGCGCCTTCGGGATGGTCAAGGCCTTCTGGATCTGGGGGCGCGCATCGAGCCGCTCGAACCAGGCCTTCAGATAGTCGAGACCCTCGATCGATACCTTGGCCCAGACGTAGGCGCGTGCCCAGGGGTAGGTCGCCATGTCGGCGATGGTGTACTGATCCCCCGCCAGCCACTCGCGGCCTTCCAGGCGGGTGTTCAGGACCTCCAGCAGGCGACGGGATTCCTCCACGTAGCGCTTGATGGAGAAGGGTTCCTGCTGGCCGTTGGGGGCGGCGATGCGCTGGAAGTACATGGCCTGGCCCATCATCGGGCCGATGCCGCCCATCTGGAACATCAGCCACTGTAGCGTTTCGCTGCGGGCCTTGGCCTCTCTGGGCAGGAAGCGGTCGTACTTCTCGGCCAGGTACCAGAGGATGGCGCCGCTCTCGAACACGGCGAAGTCGTCGTTGCCCCGGTCGACGATGGTGGGAATGCGCCCGTTGGGATTGAGCTTGAGATAGTCGGGCGCCTTCTGCTCCTTCTTGCCGAAGTCGATGAAGGTCAGCTCGTAGGGCACCTCCGCTTCCTCGAGAAAGATGACCGGCTTGTAGCCGTTCATGGTGGCGGCGGTGTACAGGTGAATATCCGGCTGTGACATGGGGAACATCCTCATGGGGGTGACGCGATGAAGGGCGGTGCGCGTCGGGCCCGGTATCCTCTTGCATCGGGCCCGGCGCGCATGGCCGGTTGCCTGTGGACGGTCACATCTGACGGTCCCAGAGGCTCTCCTGGTAGCGCTTCACGTCTTCCTCGAATCGTGCGGGATGCACGTTGCGGAAGGCATGCTCGTCCAGCGGGATGAGGCGCACCATCTCATCGATCATGGAGGAGGGTTCGAGCTGCAGATCGTCCCCGGCGAACAGCTGCTGGGTCTCGCGGATCGGCGCCTCGGGGGTGAAGTTTGTCGCCGGGTCGTACCACTGGTCGAGGGTGTCGTACATGCGGTCGTTGAAGCCGGTGCGGAAGGGGCCCGGGTTGATGGTGGCGACCTTCACGCCCAGCGGTGCCAGCTCTTCATGCAGGAGCTGAGAAATACCTTCCAAGGCATGCTTGGACGCGACATAGGGCGCGAGGTAGGGGAAGGTGGTGAAGCCGGCGATGGACGATACCAGCACGATCTTGCCCTGGCCGCGGCTGGCGAAGGTCTTGGCGTAAGGCTGCACGAACTCGAGGGTCGAGAAGACGTTCGTCTCGAAGACCTTGCGCACGCGCGACACAGGAATTTCGGCGATGGGACCGGTCTCGCCGATCGCCGCATTAGCCACCACAACATCCACCTCGGCGCCGTAGCGCGCAAAGATGCTGTCGCGATTCTGGGCATCGGTGATGTCGAGCTTTTCGACCTCGAGGCGAACCCCTAGCTGATGCGCCTTTTCCTTCAAGGCCGATACCTGAGGCCAGATTTCTACCGTGGCAATCACCCGGTGTCCTTGTTGCGCCAGTGCCAGTGCTGCCCCTTCCGCCAGGCCGCTGCCGGCCCCTGTCATCAGAATGGTCTTCATCGTCTCTCTCCTCGAGATAAGTGCGATTACGCCAGATCGTCGCGATCCAGGCGCTCGAAAATGATGGCCTCGACGGAAGTCCCGCCAACGTTGGTCACCTGGTGCGCCCAGGCCTCGTTGTGCATGACGTCGCCTGCCTCCACGTCACGCTCCACGACATCGCCGCTTTCCAGTGCGATGCGCAGGCGCCCGGCGGAGAGGAAGTAGACGATCTCCTCCGGATGGCGATGAGGCGCATCGGCGGCCCCGGGGGCCATGGTCATGTGTACCAGCCTTGTCTCACCGGTATTGACGAGCTCGCGATAGAACTCCGGGGAGGCCTGGTCGGCCAGCGGTACCGGGCGCCCAGCGCCAGGCCATTGAGATGTTGTCATCAGGTGATTTCCTTAAAGTGGCGGATAGCTCAACCAAAAACATCCTCAAGATGAGCCTCGAAGCGCTCTAGGTCACTGGCAATATCCGGGTTCTTCATCACGTCGAAGGCCCCAAAAGTGGGGAGTGGGCTCATGTCGAAGAAGCGTGCGTTCAGATGCACGGGCGCGACCAGATCATTCAGTGACTTGCCAGCAAAGAAGCGTTCGTCGGGATCATCAAAGGCTTCTGCCGGTGCGTTGAGCGTGATGCTGAGCATGTACTCGGTACCGGTGAGGGTGCCGCCCAGGCCGTAGTTCTCCTTCGGCTTCTCGGCTGTGCGGCCGTCGCCGTTGCAGAAGCGGCCATCCATGCCGGCGGTATAGACCTCATCCATATACTTCTTGAAAGACCAGGGCACCATCATCCAGTTGATCGGGAACTGCATGATTACGACATCGGCCCACTGGTGATCGGCGATCGCTTCCTCGACGTCATAACCTTCTGCAATGCGACTGACGCGCACCTCGTGTCCCTTGTCGGCCAGCCAGGAGCGCGCGCGTTCGACAAGGCTGTCGTTGAGCGCGCCCTTGGCAAACGGATAGGGCTGGTGTCCGTTGATGATCAATACCTTACGCATGAAATCCTCCGCCACGATGGGCAACGAGTAGTGGATCAACAAGCTCTGCAGGCGTTAAGATGACGCGATAGGTAACCAAAAACAACCAGTATACTTTTGGTAACCTTGTTCTTCGGAGGACCGACCGGGCCCGCCCCGGGATGGCCCCTTCTGGGGAGCCCTCGGGAATCGACGAGCGGTTGCAAGTCCAGAGCCCCTTGGCTCTAGGCAGACACGACAGGAGATGTGCGAGTGGATGCGCATGTGACGGAAGATTCGAAAGGCCGGCGTCGAGTCGCGGCGCCCTGCATGGAGCCCTGCGCCATCGAGAAGGGCATGCGCGTGCTCGGTGGCAAGTGGACGGGATCCTTGTTGTGGCATACCAAGGACGGGCCGGTGCGGTTCAACGACCTGGCCCGGATGGTGGGCGGTGCCAGCAAGAAGATGATCACCGAGCGACTGCGCTTTCTTGAGGCGAAGGGATTGATCTCTCGCCATGTGCGCGAGACATCCCCGGTGATTGTGGAATATGCGATCACGCCGCTAGGGGAGACAGCCATCAAGGTGCTCGATGAGCTGCGCGAATGGAGCGAGTCCTTACCGGCCGATGTCGTGGAGGAGTGACGGCATGAAAGCACCATGTACAGAATCACGAGGTGAATACCGCGGCCTCTGGGAGACCCTATGAAGTGGCCCCGACGAAACGATGAGGCATGCTCGTGACCAGGATGATTCAGTCGGTATCACGCAGCTTCCTGCTGCTGGAGGCGCTACGTCACGCAGATAAGCCACTGACATTGGCGAGCCTCAGTGCCGAGGCGGGCCTGAGCAAGACTACCGTTCATGGGCTGCTGGATACCCTGGTGGCGCTGGGCTACGTGCGTCGCCTGTCCGAGGGTTACTGGCTCGGGTTGCGACTTGATGAGCTGGCCGAGCCTCTGGCACAGGAGCGCGAGCAGCTCCGTCAACACTACCGCGCGCTGCTGGACGAGGCTGCGGCGCTGAGTGATGAGACCGTCTATCTGGCCACTCCCTGCGGTAGCCAGGAGTACCTGTATCTTGAGGCCGTGGAGGGTCGGCAGCCGCGTCGTGTCCAGAGTCCTCGAGGGCGCCGGGAATCGCTGCGTCATTCGGCGATCGGCCATGTCTTCCTCGCCAACGATGATGGCCTTCTGCGCCAGGTCAGGCGCAATGGCCCCCTGAGCGATGTGCAGGAGGCCCAGCTTCGGGAGGTCAGCGCCCGCGGCTTCGCGCTGGATCTCGAGGACGTCGAGGCGGGTCTTTGCTGTCTGGCGATCCCCTTGCGGCAGCGGGGCGACTGCGTGGCGGCACTGGGCATGGCAGGGCCGGCCTCGCGCTGGTCACCGTCGCGGTTGAATCGATTGGCGAAGCAGCTACTGGCGCGCTGATTCTCCTGTCCGTCCCGCCGTTCGACATTGTCGAATGTTGGTCGGCATCCGCCGCTCCCCCTATGCCTGCCTGCGCGGCATCGGCATGCTCCTCATCGCGTCGTCGCCGACGGCGCTGATCTTGACCAGTTCTTGAGGAGAATGACATGCATCTTGACGATGCCCACCACATCATCGCCGGTATCCGCCAAGCCGCCGCCGATGAGGGATTCGCCGTCTCGCTGGCCATCGTGGATGCCAGCGGCCTTCAGGTCGCCTTCGAACGTATGGATGGCGCGGTCCCTGGCAGTATCGACGTCGCGATCAAGAAGGCGCGCACGGCGTCGCTGTTCCAGACTGACAGTGCCCAGCTGGGCCAGATCGCCGCCCCGGGAGAGGCGATCTATACCCTGGAGAATACCAACGGAGGCCTGATCAGCTTCGGGGGCGGCGTGGTACTGCGCGATGCACAACAGAGCGTGGTCGGGGCGGTCGGTGTGGCTGGCGCGACCGTCGAGCTGGATGAGACCCTTGCCCAGCTGGGGCCGCGCCTGATGGCCCGGGAGGCGGCATGATGCGCGGCCAGCATCCTGCCGTCCTGGCATTGGCGGTCGCCGCCTTTGCCATCGGCATGGCGGAGTTCATCGTGGTCGGGGTGCTGCCCGCGATCGCCTCCGATCTGGGCGTCACTCAGGATCGTGCCGGTGCGCTGGTGAGTGGCTACGCCCTGGCCCTGGCGATCGGTACGCCGCTGCTCATGCTGACGCTGTCCCGCTTTGCGCCGCGTCGGGTGCTGACGGGGCTGATGACGCTCTTCGTGATTGGCAACCTGTTGTCGGTCGTCGCCCAGGACTTCACCAGCCTGATGCTCGGTCGCGTCATCACCGCCGTGGCGCATGGTGCCCTTTTCGCCTTGGGGGCCACCGTGGCCAGTCGGCTGGCGCCGGAGGGGCGATCCGGCAGTGCCATCGCGCTGATGTTCTCGGGGCTGACGCTGGCCATGGTCGTGGGCGTGCCAATCGGCAGCCTGCTGGGGAACGGCATGGGGTGGCGGATGCCCTTCGTGGCGATTCTGGCCCTGGCGGCCATCGCGCTCATTGCGCTATGGCGTTGGGTCCCGGCCTCGCTGGCGGCTCAGCCGACGGGGAGCTGGGGGGAGCAGCTGTCGGTCCTCGGGCATCTGGTCATCGTGTTGACCATGACGCTGACGGCGCTGGGTTTCGGGGCGACCTTCCCGCTGTTTACCTACATCAGCGCCTGGCTGACCGATCAGACGGGCTTCTCCACGGCGGCCGCCAGTGGCCTGCTGGTCGTCTTCGGTGGCGCCACGCTCGTCGGCAACCTGATGGGCGGGCGACTGGTCGGCGCCATCGGCTGGCGGCGCACGGCCGCCTGGCTACTGGTTGGACTGGCGGCGATCCTGGCGATCATCCACGCCTGGGGCGAGGCTAGGTGGTTGATGCCGGTTTGGCTGGCGGTGTGGGGCGCTTTGGCCTTCGGGCTGTCGCCGGTCTTTCAGTCCGGCATGCTGGCCACGGCCGAGCAGCATCGGCCGCGGGCGGTGGCCTTCGCCTCGGCGCTCAACATCTCGTCGTTCAACATCGGCATCTCGGCCGGCTCCGCCGTGGGGAGTGCACTGGTCGCACAGCAGGCGCTGGGGGTGACACCGCTGGCCGGCAGTGGCTTGGCGATGCTGGCGCTGGGGGCGCTGTGGTTCCAGGGGAAGGTAAACGGCTCTCACCACGCTGAGGCGATGGCGTGATGAAATCTTTCTTCAATTACGATACAGCTCCCTTTGTAAGGAGCATTGGCGGGGTGGAGAGCGCACCACGAGGCGAGAGGAGAGCTGTGGTGTAGTGGGATAGTGAATCTGGCCACCTGATCTTGCCCAGTGGCAGTGGATATCCTATTAAGGAAGTTCGCTGTTGCTGGGCAAGATCTGATGTTTTTGCGCTACCGAATGGAATGACGCTGAGTCTCAGTGGCCGCGGAAATTGCTGGGACAATGCCCCAACAGAGCGCTTCTTCAAAATCCTGAAAACGGAATGATTACCAGAGATCGGCTATCCCAATATTGCTGCGGCGAAGCGATCTGTCAGTGATTATATGGTCGATGACTTTAGTAGCCTCAGGCCGCACAAGCATAACGATGGGTTACCGCCGAACCTGGCAGAAAAGAACTACTGGTATGCATAAAGCTCGGTGGCCAGAAACACTTGACCGCTGCAGGTCAGGCAGTAAGCAAAGGATAGCTTCTTCTAGTCAATTGAAGATCCGAGATCCTACATATAACGAGCTTGTAAAGCGCTTTCTATATTCACGGGGAGAGACCTTCAGGTGGCGTTCGAAAGCGAGTAACAGGCCATCTGATGTATCGTAGCCGCACCAGTTGGCGATTCTTGAAATCGGTTCGTGAGTGCTTTCAAGGTACTGCCGCGCGCGATCTACTCGACGTTGCTCAATGAAACGTCCCGGAGGAATGCCCACTCTTTCTCGAAATTTTCGGTTGAAACTCCTCAAGCTAAGATTGAAATGATCAGCGAGCCTTTCAAGGCGCAAGTCATCTTCAAGATGATCCACGATATATTGCACGAAGGGGTCCGAAGGGGTATCAAAATCGTGGGGAGCCGTTTGGGCATGGAATTGAGCTTGGTTGCCGGGGCGCTTCATGAACATCACCATCGCCTGAGCAACCCTTCTTGCCAATTCGGAGCCGAGATCTTCTTCAATCAATGCGATAGCGAGATCTATAGCAGCCGTGACGCCAGCCGCCGTATAAACACCGTCATCGCTGATATACATTCGTTCTGGATTGAGTTTGACCTTGGGGTACCGCTTCCGGAAGTCGTTAGCCGCAGCCCAGTGCGTGGTTGCTAACTTTCCATCGAGAAGCCCCGCCTCAGCCAGGATGAACGCGCCGGTGCAGGCACTTACGGTGCGGCGAACGCGCGGTGCCATCATCCTGATCCAGTCAATGAAGTCGGTGTCATTTAGGCATTCATCGTCATCATCGACAGCCTGGACGATCAGTGTGTCCACTGCGCCCTCGAGCTCATCATAGGCTTTGGATGCCACGATGCTGAGCCCTTGGACGTTGTAAATTGTTCCCTTTCCACGTGATACGACTTCCACCTGATAGGCGGGAGGTTGACCGGCCTGTTCCAAAAAGAAAGTCGTTTCTGAAAAAGTTCTTATAAAATCAATATATTCCAAAGAAGAAGAGGCATGGTTGGTGACAATGACGACACGTCTTGGGAAGCCATCTCTATTCAACGCGGTTTGTAGCGTGGGAACTTGGTAGTGAGGCATGGGCAATCCAAAGGGGGGAGCAAGATGGCACGATCGTCGGGATATCTGTCATTGTGACACGGCTTTGACAGTTACACCATCTAGGATTGAAAAACGCAGTTACTGAGAGGGCGAGAAATGCCGACACAGCTGGAGAAAGCTCAGACAATGAAGGCCCTTCACGAAGGTTCTGAGACCTTCCTGATACCAGGGCCGTGGGATGTTGCCTCGGCGCGCGTATTCGAGGCACTCGGATTTCAGGCGCTGGCCACGACGAGCGGTGGGTTGGCGTACGCCCTGGGCAAGCTTGATGGGGAAGTCACCCTCGATGAGAAGCTGGCCCATTGCCGCGCTCTTTCAGAGGCCACCCAGATCCCGATCACGGCCGATTTGGAGAATGGCTACTCTCACCACCCGGACGGTGTTGCGGAAACGATTCGCCGAATTGCAGAAACGGGCGTTGTTGGTGGTTCTATAGAGGACTGGAGTGGTGAGGGCATCTACGACTTCAACCATGCTGTCGAACGGATCGAGGCAGCGGTCGAGGCTGCGAGGTCCCTCGATTTTCCGTTTTCCGTCATTGGCCGCTGTGAGAATTTGCTTCGCGGGAAGAATGACATGGACGACACCATTCGCCGCTTGAAAGCCTATGAAGCTGCAGGCGCTGATGTCTTGTTTGCTCCCGGTTTGCGCACGGCGGAGGAAGTCAAAGCGGTGGTGGATGAGATCAAGACTCCGCTGAGCGTTGTGGCAATGTCGCCCGATCTCTCGGTTGCCAAGCTGGCCGGGGCCGGTGCAAGAAGGGTAAGTATCGGAGCCGCCATGGCAATGGCTACCTACGCCGCCCTGATCGAGGGGGCGCGCGAGATGAAGGAAGAGGGTACTTTCGATTGGATGAAAAAACTCTCATCGGAAAACGCCATAGAGCCGTTGCTCACGTCTCGTCGTTAATTCGCAGCAATCACAAAGCTCATGCATCTAACTTTATTTTATATAAAGTTATAAGAGTTTGGGGGGTATGCAATCGTAGGCCTTCTATACAGCTGAAGGCTTGGAGGAAGTCCAGTAAACCGAAGGGTTGGATATGCCATTCGAACCTTCTGATGTCGAGATCAGCTCAACCGGTTACATGGCCTTCGCATACGGTAAGATTTTCATGAAGCTTCTGAATGAGAGTCAGATGAAAGAAAAATATGATCTGTACGTCATTGACTACAAGACGTCAAAAGCTTTTTAACACAAAGAGGCTCGCCACTCTTAGCTATACGAACAACATAGAGTTTGGTCAGGCTGCATGTTTTTCGATGGAGAAATACTGATCTTTGGTTTCTGAAACAGGGCGTCGTTCCTATGCATTTGGTCTTCGAGGCTTAGTTCAATGAAGAGGTTCGAGTTTTATACAAAACCGTCATGGCTGAGGGGGCGACGGACAACGGTGGTCCTGGTTATCGCGAAGACAACTGGGCAGGCTATTGCGCGGCTTTCGTTATAGTCCCAGATAGACACAATATTGAGGCGGCCTATTGGGACTATGACAAAGCCGGCGAAAAAGGTACTGAGTAACCATGACAACGACGGAAGACGGAAAGATCTCCTACGATGAGGAGATGAAGATCGACGCCAAGACCTGGAACCCGTTTACCGGGTGTACGAAAGTTTCTCCGGGTTGTAAGCACTGCTACGCAGAAACCATCGCCGCGAAACTCCATAAATGGGGCACGTCGGGCTACGAAAACGGCTTCGAGTTCACGATTCACCCGGACCGCATAGAAAAAGCAGCGCCCCTGAAACGCAAGAAGCCGACGTTCTACTTCATCAACTCCATGAGCGACATCTTTCACGAAGATGCGGACGATGCGAGCATCGATCAGGTGATGGATGTTGTCAGAAAAGCACACTGGCATGTGTTCTACATTCTGACCAAGCGAAGCCAAAACATGCGAGCGTATTTCGACAGGCGAGAGGCTCCCGAAAACCTGTGGGCGGGAGTGACTGTTGAAGACCGGAAGTATGGCCTCCCGCGCCTTGAAGATCTCAAGAAAACAAGGGTGAGGAACAAGCATATCTGTTGTGAGCCTCTCCTGGATGACCTTGGTGAGCTGGACATGTCTGGCATACGGCTTGTGGTAGGTGGCGGAGAAAGTGGACCCGAGGCTCGGCGCGCGATGCCCGAATGGGTAAGCTCTCTCCGTGATCAATGCCTTGCCCAGAACGTCCATCTGTATTGGAAACAATGGGGAACCTATGGCCCTGATGGCTCTCGCAGCAGCAAAAGTCGAACGGGGAATTTGATCGAAGGTAAGTCCTACCTGTCCATTCCCGATGAGCTTTCGATATGATGAATTTAGTTAAAGAAATTTTTATCGAATTATCCTGTAGTTCAGGGAAGGCATTGTCTGTTGGACGATCTCTATATCATTACATCCGCAATCTACCTCGCCATTTCTTCGGTAGGTGTAAGATCTCGGATGCTCAATTGACTAGAATAAGCTATCCTTTGCTTGCTGCCAGAGGGCTTCTTCGTCAGTTCGTTCAGGAGCATCGTGAAGTGGTCCAATTGGAGCGGACACCCCGATAAGCCTCATAATAGAGGCGATGGAGGTGTTCATGACCAAGAAGACTCGACGTCGGTATTCCGATGAATTCAAGGCCGATGCGGTGAGCCTGGTGAGCGATCAGGGATATACCGTATCCGAGGCAGCTCGGCGCCTGGGAGTTGACCGTAGCTTGTTGGACCGTTGGTGCCGCAAGCAACGTCAACAGACTTCAGGCGCCTCGATCCAACACGCGGATGATCGCGACGACGAGATCAAGATGCTCCGCGAAGAGGTTCGTAAGCTTCAGATTGAAAAGGATACTTTAAAAAAGGCGGCGGCCTTCTTCGCCAAAGAATCGAGCTGAGAAATCAGTTCATCGAATCGGAGAAGGCCGCCTATCCAGTGGCCTTGCTGTGTCGGGTCATGCAGGTCAGCCGGAGTGGTTTCTATGACTGGCGACGGCGTGGCCCAGATGATCATCGCCAGGCCCTTCATCGTGAGGTCAGAGAGACCCACCGCCGGAAACGAGGCAGCTACGGCAGCCGCCGCATCGCCAAAGAGCTGCAACGTCGTGGCTACGAGGTTGGCCGTTACCAGGCCCGGAGTCTGATGCGGGAAGCCGGCGTAGAAGCAAAGCAGCGGTGCCGCTGGCGTCATACGACCGACAGTGAGCACAGCCTTCCGGTGGCGCCCAGCCTGCTCAACCGTCAGTTTTTGGTGTCGGAATCGAACCGGGCCTGGGTGGCCGATATCACGGCGATCTGGACGTTGGAAGGGTGGCTCTACTTGGCGGCAGTGCTCGACCTCCACGACCGGCAACTTGTGGGTTGGGCGATGGCAGGCCACATGCACACACAGTTGGTTCTGGACGCCTTGGAGATGGCCGTAGGGCGCCGGCAGCCCAAGAGCGGATTGATCCACCATAGCGACCGCGGCAGCCAGTACGCGTCACATGACTACCGATCCACGCTGGATCGGCACGGGTTCCAGACCTCCATGAGCCGCAAGGGAAACTGCTGGGACAATGCTGTTATGGAGCGGTTCTTCAGCTCACTGAAAAGCGAGTGGCTGGCTGACCAGCGATATGGAGCCCGCCAAGCAGTACGGCGAGATGTAATCGAATATATCGAGATGGAGTACAACAGCTGCCGACTCCACTCGACCTTGGGCTACCGAACGCCGAGGGATATTGAACTGGCTGCTGCGGCTTAAAAATGTGTCCGCTCTCACGTGACCAGAACAATGGTTAGTGCCCTGTCGGCGGCAGACAATGAAGAGCGCGCCATGGACACGGGGGCCGAAGCGGCCGATTCCGGCTTCCACACCATGCTGGCCTACCATGGAGACAGCTTCTTTGGCCTCGCCGATGGCAGCTTCAAGGCCGCCGTGCTGCATGGCCGCGGGCTCGGCGCGGAGACCAAGGTCATCGGGGCTGACGGGAACCTGACGGATGACGCCACCTCTACTCGCCTGGGGCTTTACGGCACGACCTATCTCGCACCCAAGTGGCGCTTCGCACCAGCCGTTCTGGCAGAGGTGAGCAAAGATCGCTACGACGACGGAGATGAGTATTCCTGGGCGACCTTCAATGCGCGTCTGGCCAATGAGCTGACGACGAATTTCGAGATGCAGTACGAGCTGAGCTATCAATGGATGGACCTGGACCCCGGCTCGACAGGCAATGCCGTAGAAGGCGGGTATCGCAAGTTCACCATTGCACCGACCTTCAAGCCTGAAATCGGTGGCTTCTGGAAGCGTCCGGAAATTCGCTTGTTCGCGTCCTGGAGTGACTGGGATGAAGAGCTCAATGATTACTCCGAAGACGATGCCCTCGGGAGTGCAGGCTTTACGGGAGGCGAATGGGCCTTCGGTGTCCAGAGCGAGGTATGGTTCTAGGAGCAGGGTGCTAAGACCGTCATCGCCTGCCAGTGTTTCGATCTTGCCCGTGGAAATGTGCTCGATTTTCTGATGGTCAGCGTGGTCTCAACGACAGTGCCGGTCCCAAGCGGGTCTGGAAGTTCAAGAATGATCCCGCGCATGAGTGGATCGTCGAGCAGGTGTGATAGATAGGCTATTCTTCGGTAAGTTGTAAAAAAGCCCGCCTCTGGACATTCCAGAGGCGGGCTTTTGCGTTCATGGCGTCACATTACGCCAAGAGCTTCATACCAGCTCGCGCTTTTCTTCACGTGCGATGCGACGATCACGTGCGACCGCGCGACAGATGACGATCAATACCGCCAGGGTGAGTGCTGGCCATATCAGTACATAGGTAGCGAAAAGCAATGTCATGGGGCATGTCTCCTGTTGTCCGTCTTCAGACGTTATCCAGCTTCATGCGAGGCTCAGGCCGCCGGCTGTGGCTGGTTGGGCGCTGAAGTCTTGTGGTCGTCTGCGTCGAGTGCTTCGTCATAGTTGCCGACACGTGCGGTGATGGTGTCGAAGTCGAAACGCTCCTGGCGGCTGGCGAGGCTCATGACCACACACACCAGAGTGCTGGTGCCGTAAGCGGTCAGTGAGGCGAGCAGAACGGTGTAGTCACGCAGGAAGTCGGTCGCGAAGATCAGCATGGCGATCATGGCCGCGATTCCAGCCAGGATGCCGAGAATGCGCCCCAGGAAGCCGAACACCATCAGTCCGATGATCACGCCGCCACCGATGCTGGCGAGCAGTTCGAAGAACAGACCGCTCATACCCGTCAGCGGCACCAGTTCAAAGCGTGCCAGACAGAACATCAGCATCGCGACGATGACCGACGTGGTGAAGGCGGTATTGGTCACTCGGTTCCAGAAACAGCTGGCGATGACCGGGAAGACGATCGCGCCCCACAGAGCCCCGACGAAGACCAGCATTACCAGGATATCCAGTGAGAAGCTGGCGAAGACGATGCCCAGCACCGCGGCGATGATCATGGTCAAGCGGCCGATGAAGAGCATGCGCTTCGGGTCTGGCTTGCCGCGGGCGATATTCTTGCCATAGACGTCGGCCATGATGATGGCGGACAGTGCGGAGAGGTCGGAATCCGCGGTAGAGGACAGCGAGCCGATCACCAGAATGAAGAACAGCGCGATGAAGAACGGCGGCAGATACTCGGACACCATCTGCGGGATGAGGTTGTTCATGTCGCCGTTGAGCGGCTCCACCCCGAGTGTCAGTGCCATCAGGCCAATCATGCCCAGGCCGATGACGATGGCCCCATAGCCCAGCGTCGCGGTGAGGAAGGTCGGCTTGATGTGGTCTTCGTTGACGGCGAACAGGCGCTGGGAAATGGTCTGGTTGCCGATCGCATAGGCCAGTACCGCGACGAAGAAGGGCGCACCCTGATTCAGGATGGCATCCGTCGAAAAGAAGTCGGCCTGCTCGGGCGTCAGGTTATCCAGGCCAGCGACCAACTCTGTCGGGCCACCCATCGCAAAGAACACCGCCGGAATGATCACGATGGCGATCGCCATCAGGGCAACCAGTTGCGCGAAGTCGGTCAGTACCGAGGCGCGGAAGCCGGACCACAGGGTATAGAACAGCACCCCCACGCCCGCCATGATCACGCCCGCCTGGAAGGACAGCGGCGAGAGCACGGAGACGAGCGCCCCGGCGGCGGTGAAGTTGACCATCAGGCTGATCACGCTACCCAGCAGGTTGGAGAGCGCCAGAATCAGCTGACTGGAGGAGCCGTGGCGCGCATGGATCAGCTCGCCCAGTGTATGCGCATTGGGCGCCAGCTTGCGGAAGCGGCGACCGAAGGGGTAGATGAACAGGATCATCAGTGCACCCCACAGGCCATAGTGGATCGGCCCTGAGACACCATAGGTATAGCCGGAGGTGGCGGCGGCATAGAAAGAGGCCGCCCAGATCCAGGTAGCCGTCATGCTGGCAGCACCCATGCCGAAGCCAACGCGATGGTTGGAGACCATGAAGGCATCGGCATCTTCATTTTTCTTGCGGATCCCCAGCGTCATCAGGTAGGTGCCGCCATAGAAGGCAAGCAGCAGCAGTACGACAGTCAGGGTAGAGAATTGATATAGCGATTCGTTGTTCAAGAACTGGCCCTCGGTAGGGAAACAGGGCGCTACGCAACGCAGTTGCCCGAGGGCAAACGGTTGTCGATAGCGACGAGTAAGGAGGGGAAGGTTCTTAGCCGTGGACGTAGTTCTGCGTCATTTGCTCAAGCAAATGGCATCCAGCGCAGCACGTGGGCCGCGTCATCAATAATCGGCAATCTCGGTCAATGAAGACGGAGTTGGTGGCACTTCCCGGTCAGGCGGGAACTTGGGGGAGGGCGGCGTGGCATGCATCTGCCTTCATCGGAATAATGATATCGCATACGCGTCCTTGTTATCGGTCAAGCCTTGCAAGGGCGCTGATGCGAGTTGTTGGTCAGCCCCAAGCTTGGCGAAACGGTGTTTTTATTTTCTCTCGTTATCAAATTCGTTGGCAACGATAAATTATGCGCATGTCAATGTCCACACCCTGGCGGGGAAAGCTTGCCTCTCATTCACGTCAACGGTGGTTGGACGAGTGGGTGCGACGATGTTCAGTTGCGTGACACGTGCCAGAGCAGCATGGAAGACATGACGTATTATATAAATAATATTACTCGGCATGAGTTGTGTTTATTTGCTGAGTGTTCTGAATGGTGCCAGAGAGTGGAATAAATCGTTGTCATTACGTCATGCGTATTACTTGTCCAATGCTTGTGGAAAAGACTCCCTCAATGGCCCAGGCAACGGCTGACTAGGTGTCGGGTTCCGTCTGATTGACTATAGCTTGCGTAAACAGCTCAGGTCGTTCGACCTGCCACTCCTTCATTGCTGCTATAGGCGCTTTGTGGTGTAGTGCCTTCTGAGGAATGTGGTGGTTATAGAGCCAGCAATAACGCTCGAGTGTCTGTTCTAAATCCTCACTTGAGTCATAACGCCGAGTCGCCAGAACATCGCTGATACGCCCATTGAAGCGCTCCACCATCCCGTTCGTTTGGGGTCTGCCTGGCCTGATCAATCGATGCTCAATACCATGGTTCTGACATTCCTGATCGAAAAGATGATTTCCACTGGGCTTACGTTCGCCACCCACGGTGAAGCGATCGGTAAAGGATTTACCATTGTCCGTGAGCACGGTTCGAATCGTGAAGGGAGCCTCCTCTTCTGCACGCTTCATGAACGCCTGGGCGTCCTTTGCAGATTGACTTGATCTGACCTCCAGATACACCCACCGAGTGGCACGATCAATCGCGACGTAGAGATAACGCTTCTGATCTTCGTCAGGCATTTGGGGCAGGTGCTTGATATCAATGTGCACATACCCGGGCTCATAATCCTTGAAAGGCCGATGCTTGGGCTTCTCGTCCTCCTTCGCATCTTGACGCGCCAGCTTGGCGAGAGTCGGTACATCACGTCGTTTGAGCATGCGCTGAAGCGCGGAACGCGACAGATTGGGGTTCAGGAATTCCCGAGCAACGACAAGTAGATCATCGAGCCCCAAGCGAAGCAGTTCACGAGCGGCAATGACGATCTCTTCCTGTTCTGAGGTCAGAGTCGCGAGTAGGTTATGACGTGTGTGGGAGCGATCCAGGACATCATCACGATAGCGCCAGCGCTGTATAGTTGAGACGCTGACCCCGAACTGACGAGCGAGATCTTTGTTCGTCATGCTCGAAGGAGCTGCTTGGATGTCGGCACGGATTTTCGGTGTCGTCGTCGCTTGCTTATGCAGCTTGATGTCCATGAAGCTTTTCCTGAATCAATTGCTTGATGAGCTCACGAGAGGCTAACAAAGGATAGCTTCGTTGTGAAATCCGATCATCCGGCACCCTACAACTAGGCTTGGAAGAGGACGTTGCTTGATGGGAGGGGGGGTCTTCAAAGCGGCCGGCCCACGGTATAACGCCCTGTCTGAAGACAGGGCGTTATAAACATGCCCAAGGTAGGCATGCGCAGCGCAAGGCTTGGCTTACCGAGAGCTTTCTGCCGTCTTGCGAGTGCTTTCCCAGCGCAGGTGCGCTTCAGGAGAATAGCTACGTGATGGCGTGTGCTCGAGACCGATCTTGGCGGTACCGATCGACACCAGACGCAGCAGGGACGCCGTGGCGGCAATCACGATGAACAGCGCCGGCACACCGCCGAGGTTGGAGAGCATCTTGATGCCGTCAATGCCCACGAAGGCCGTCATGATCCAGGCGACGGCGCCGATGGTGCAGCCCCAGATGATCTTCATGAGCAGACGATCATTGGTGTTCTCGTCGCTGTCTCCGGCCATGGCGGCCTGGCTGTCGGTGCTGCACAGCTGGCTGATCGCTTCGGTGTTGGAGTCGGCTGCCGTCACGAAAGACAGGAAGGCGATGATCAGGAAGATGGCGCTGACCAGGGTGCTCATCGGCAGTTCATCAAACAGGGCATAGATGACGGAGCCTGCACCAGACTCATTCAGCAGTTGGTAAAGCGCACCGCCACTTTGCATGTCGAACTGGATAGTGGAGCTTGCGAAGACACTCACGTAGGTGATCGAGAACAGTGCCGGCGCGACCAGGTTGATCAGCATGAACTGGCGCACGGTATAGCCACGGGAAATCTTGCCCAGGAACAGGGCGGAAATCGGTGCCCATGCCATCCAGTTGGCCCAGTAGAAGATACTCCAGCTTTTCGGCCACGGATCGTCATCGAAGGCCCCGGTGAACAGGCTCTTTTGCATGAAGTTGTTGAAATACTCACCTGCGGCTTCGGTGCCATAGCCAAGAATGGTCTGGGTCGGGCCACACAGGAAGACGAAGGCCATGAAGACGAAGAAGGCCTTGGCATTGATGGCGGAGAGACGCGCAATGCCTTTCTGCAGACCACTGGCCGCGGAGGCGGTAAAGCAGGCCACGATGGCCAGAGTCACCAGTGCCAGCATCAGCGGACCAGTGCCGGTGCCCAGAAAGCGGTCCAGCCCACCGGCCAGTGTCATGGCGCCGGTGCCCAATGACGAGGCCATGCCGCAGACCAGTGCAAACAGCGCCAGTGCATCCAGCGCACGTCCCTTGCGACCTATCAGGCGATCACCCAGAAGCGGCACGAAGAGCGTCCCGAGCGAGAACGGCTTGCCCAGGTTGTAATGCATCAGAGCGAACAGCAATGCCGGGACGGTATAGATCGCATAGGGCGTGAATGACCAATGCAGGAACATCGTCGAGAGCGCGAATCTGGCAGCCTCAGGTGTATTGGCAACCACATCGAGTGAACCTGGTGGAGTATGCAGGTGATAGAGCGGTTCTGCGGTCGACCAGAACATGATGCCGACGGCCAGGGTGGTACATAGCGTGATGGAAAACCAGCGCCAGGGTGTCAGGATCCGCGTGGCATTTTCACCCCCGATCCGGGTCCGGCCCAGTGGTGAGAGGTAAGTGATCAAGCATGTCACCACCATCGCCAATGCCGTAATCGAGAACAGCCAACCGAATTTGTCGAGTACCCAGTCATTCAAGGCCGTCGTGGTGGCGAGGAATCCTTCGAGATTGATGAGACTTGCTGCCACCGCGACCATCAACAGGATGAACGGTGGCCAGAAGACCAGGGGGCGGATGGAGGAGCCAAACATACGCATTCCTATAATTTCTTGTGAGGGTGCGGATGCTAACTCATAAAATTCTGTTTTGTCAGCGTTGAGATTCGCTCACCAACGGCGTATATACGCGCGCGTTCATGTAATGCGCTGGCGGGATTTCCAGAAAGTGCTGTCCGGAAATTGCGTCAGTGACTAACGCCCCCGAGCCGTTACGCAGACTGCATGGCCCACGACACTGTGCGCGCCATGACACTCAAGAGAAAACCACGACACCCCCGTCGCCTCTCGGCCCGGGGGTGTCGTGGTTTCTCCTTGAGGACTTGAGTATCACGCCATCTCGAGCTGACTCAGCTGGACTGGGAAGATTGCCAACGCTGGTGAGCTTCTGCCGAATAACTGCGTGACGGCGTGTGCTCGAGGCCGATCTTGGCGGTGCCGATCGAGACCAGACGTATCAGTGACGCCGTGGCACCGATCACGATGAATAGCGCTGGTACCCCGCCGAGGTTGGAGAGCATCTTGATGCCGTCGATGCCGACGAAGGAAGTCATGATCCAGGCGACGGCGCCGATGGTCGAGCCCCAGACGATCTTCATCATCAGTCGGCCCTTGCTGCGCTCTTCGCTTTCGTTGCCTGCCAGGGCCGCCTGGCTATCCGAGCTGCAGAGCTGGCTGATGGCATCGGTATTGGAGTCGGCTGCTGTCACGAAGGACAGGAAGGCGATGACCAGGAAGATCCCTCCCACCAGCGAGCTCATCGGTAGCTCATCGAATAGTGCGTAGATCACCGAGCCAGCCCCGGCCTCGCTGAGAATCGTGTTGAGTGCCCCGGCGGTATCCATGTCGAGCTTCAATGTCGTGCTGCTGAACACCGCGACATAGATGATCGAGAAGAGCGAGGGCGCCACCATGTTGATCAGCATGAACTGCCGCACGGTATACCCCCGTGAGATCTTGCCCAGGAACAAGGCCGAAATCGGTGCCCATGCCATCCAGTTGGCCCAGTAGAAGATGGTCCAGCTCTGTGGCCAGGGGTCATTGTCGAAGGCCCCGGTGAACAGATTCTTGCTCATGAAGTTGGTGAAGTATTCGCCAGCCGCTTCCGTGCCGTAGCCCAGGATGGTCAGCGTCGGACCGAAGGCGAACACGAAGATGAGAAAGGCGAAGAAGGCCTTGGCGTTGATGGCGGACAGGCGTGCGATGCCTTTTTGCAGACCACTGGCCGCCGAAGCGGTGAAACACAGCACGATCGCGAGGGTGACGATGCCCAGCATCAGCGGGCCCGAGCCAGTGCCGAGGAAGCGGTCGATGCCGCCTGCCAATGTCATGGCGCCTGTGCCGAGGGACGACGCCATCCCGCAGACCAGCGCAAACAGCGCCAGGGCATCCAGTGCACGTCCCTTGCGTCCGATCAGTCGATCTCCCAGCAGCGGCACGAACAGGGTTCCGAGCGAGAAGGGCTTGCCGAGGTTGTAATGCATCAGGGCAAAGATCAGCGCAGGGACGGTGTAGATCGCATAGGGCGTGAACGACCAGTGCAGGAACATGGTCGAGAGCGCGAACCGCGCGGCTTCCGGGCTATTGGCGGCAATGTCCAGCGAGGTGGGCGGCGAGTGCAGATGATAAAGCGGCTCTGCGGTCGACCAGAACATGATGCCCACGGCCAACGTGGTGCATAACGTGATGGAGAACCAACGCCATGGGGACAACAGTCGCGTCGCGTTCTCACCGCCGATACGGGTGCGGCCCAGCGGCGAAAGATAGGCGATGAGGCAGGCCACCACCATGCTGAGCGCCGTGATGGAAAACAACCAGCCGAACTTGCTCAGTACCTGGTTGTTGAGATTGGTAGTGACAGCCAGAAAGCTGTCGAGATCGATCAAGCTCGCCAATACGGAGGCGAACAGCAGAATGAAAGGTGGCCAGAAGACCAGTGGGCGCACGGATGCTCCGAACATTTGATACTCCTCGATCTTGTTGTCGGGTGTAGCCGATCATCTTGTTGTCAGGTGTTACCGATCATCTCGGGGTGGCGCTTGACGTCTTGTCTGCGCCGATCAGGGGCCTCATCGGTAAGGGGGGAATGAGCGTCTGATCATGTAGGGACGATCATCTGATCTTGCAACGTCAGTGCTCGAGGAGGAGGCGGAATGACGTCAGCTTTCCGGGCTCCCTGTGACATGCAGCGAACTGCCGTGCAGCGTATTGCAGGGTAGATCGGAAAATCTTCCATCCTGTCGCAGTCAGAATGTCAGAGGTCGTAATGGAGATAGTAAAAACGCCCGTATAAGCAGCAAGACCAGTGATCCTGATGAGGGCTCATCGCGCCTGAGGGTTCTCTCGCAACAATTCGC
The DNA here is from genome assembly GCA_013376735.1 of bacterium Scap17. Lineage (NCBI taxonomy): Bacteria > bacterium Scap17. The sequence goes on from VINJ01000001.1 coordinate 1,642,114, forward strand.
GAATCATCTCTGCGCAAGTATCGAAGATCGGATGCGTCAGGCTGGGGGAACGATGGAGTTCAATTTCGGCAGTGGGTAGCGCCGGAAGCCCTGCCTCGGTGCCCAGCTCGCACCAGTCCTCAGGCAACGAGCGTCGATCTGCCACCGTGATGGCATGGCCCTGATTGACGATGACTCTCAAGCCACTGGGGCTTTGACTGGTGGAATCGATGCGCCAGCTGCGTTCTGCCTGGGTCAGGGCGGACAATGCCCTTTCGCGATAGATGCATTGTTCGGGGAACAGCGCCAACGGCAGCGGAGCGGAGGGGTCCAGCACGAAGCGTTGATGCGCCGCCCACACTACCGGTTCGCGGGACAGCAGTTCCCCCTGGCGTTGTTGGTTGTGGCTGACCGCGATGACCAGATCCAGCTGGCCGGCATCGAGCTGTTCCAGCAGTTCCGTGGACATCCGGCAGTGGATGTGCGGACGGATCTGGGGGTGGCGCTCGCCGAGATGTGCCAGCAGATCTGGCAACCAGGTGGTGGCGTAATCCTCCGGCAAGCCGAGGCGCAACGTGATCGGGTGGTCGTTTTCGCTGAGGGCGGCCACGGCTTCGCGTTGCAGTTGCAGGATGCGTCGTGCGTAACGCAGAAACGTTCGGCCGGCATTGGTCAATTCCATATGACGGCTGGTTCGCATCAGCAGTCGATAGCCAAGACGCTCCTCGAGGGTGCTGATGCGCAGACTGACAGTGGACTGCGTGCGATGCAGATGCCGCGATGCCTGAGTGAAGCTCCCGCTGTCGGCCACCGTCACGAATGCCAGCAGGAGATCCGTATCCAGCGATGGCAGCGGGCGAGGGGCGTCTGTGCTTGATGTATCGGGTTTGCCGATGGATTTCATTGGAATGACTCGTTTCTCAAATGCATGGATTCTGGCCAGCATAGTGCCTGACCCACGAGCTGTCTTGTCCCCCAGCCCCACGACGTGAGGATACTTCCGTGACTGACCTGACTTCCGCGATGCCCCCGCAATTGGCCGATGCCGAGACCGTCGATCTCTCCGCGTTGGTCGATACCGAGCGTTACCCCCTGCATGACCCCCGATCTCCGGTGCTTGAGGCCACGATCGCCAAGGCGCGTGAAGATCTCGAGCGTGAGGGTTGTGCCGTGTTGAGAGGATTTCTGCGTCCTGAGCGCCTTGCGCAGATGCAAGCGGAAACGGCCCGTCTCGCCGAGACCGCGTTCTACAACACCCGCGAGGTGAATGCTTATTTCACGGCCGATGACGACCGCTTGCCCCAACAGGACCCGCGTCGCTTGTTCATGACGCGCACCAGTGGCTTCGTGATGCGTGACATGATCCCTGCCGATAGCCTGATGCAGCGGCTGTACGTCTCGCAGGCCATGAAGCAACTGGTGTCGGCCTGTCTTGGTCGTGAGCGGGTGTACGAGTATGCCGACCCCTTTGCCGGGCTCGTGCTCAACGTGCTGCCAGATGGCACCGAGCAACCCTGGCACTACGACACCAACGAATTCATCGTCACCATGATGACGCAACAGCCCGAGAGCGGGGGGCAGTTCGAGTATTGCCCCGGCATCCGCACCCCCAACGATGAACACTACGCTGCCGTAGGCGAAGTGATCCGGGGAGAGTCGCGCGAAGCGGTGAAGACCTTGAGCCTCAACCCAGGCGATCTGCAGTTGTTCAAGGGGCGGTTCAGTCTGCACCGCGTCACGCAGGTGTCGGGTGAGGTCCCACGGTTGACGGCGATTTTCGCGTATTCCGAAACGCCGGGAGTGGTCGGCCGGCTTGAGCGTACGCGTCAGCTGTATGGACGCGTCTCGGAGCAGCACATTCTGGCGGAAGCCCAGCACGTCCAGCGCGCCGACGGTCTGCTCGACTGATCGACGATCGGTGTTCCCGTGACGCCTTCTCAACTTGCATGCGCCTCTTGAGCGCTTGATCGAACACTTCCCACAGAGCACTTCACATGAAAATGGACCTGACAGCGATGGGCATTCTGGCCCCGACCCATGCACTGGAAGACTGCGAACCGACGTCGGAAGAGATTGCGCAGATCCAATGCGACCGACTTGCGCGTGTTCGCCAGGAGCTGGCCCGTCGTGATATCTCGGCGGCAGTCCTGTTCGACCCGGCACATGTCCGCTATGCCACCGGGTCTCGCAACATGCAGGTATACAGTTCGCGCAATCCCGCTCGCTACGTATTCGTCCCCGCGGCAGGGCCGGTCGTGCTGTTCGAGTTCTCGGGGTGCGAACACCTGGCCAGCCATCTGCCGACCGTGGACGAGATTCGTCCGGCCAAGGCGATTTCCTATTATTTCAATGAGAAGAATACGGAAGCCGTCACCAGGGCCTGGGCGGATGAAATCATCGGTCTGGTGCGTCAGTGCGGCGGAGGTGAGCGGATCGCCATCGAAAGCGCGACCGCGGAAGCCGCTTTCATGCTCGAGCAGCGAGGCTATCAAGTGCTGGATGCTCAGGAGCCTCTTGAGCAGGCGCGAGCCTTCAAGGTACCCAACGAGATAAAGATGATTCGCTCCTCGCTGAGAGCGGTCGAGGAGGGAGTGCGCAAACTGGAGGCCTCCATCCGCCCTGGGGTCACCGAGAATCACGTCTGGTCCCGACTGCATCAGCACATCATCGAGACAGACGCCGATTTCATCGAGACACGCCTCATGAATTCCGGGCCACGCACGAACCCCTGGTTCCAGGAATGTTCCGACCGTGTCATCCAGGCAGGAGAACTGGTCGCACTGGATACCGATGTGGTGGGACGTTACGGATACTATGCGGACTTCTCGAGAACCTTCCTGTGTGGCACGGGTGAGGCCAGCGCCGAGCAGAAATCGCTCTATCGCATGGCGTATGACCAGATCCAGACCAACATGGAAAATCTCAAGCCGGGGGTCAGCTTCAAGGAGTACGCCGAACGCGCCTGGCGAATCCCTCCCGCTTACCGCGCGCGTCGTTACTTCGCCCTGGCGCATGGTGTCGGGATGAACGGCGAGTATCCCTACATCGTTCATCGCGAGGATATCGAGGACAAGGGGTACGACGGCATCCTCCAACCGGGGATGACGCTGTGTGTGGAGAGCTATATCGGGCATGAGTCCGGCGGTGAAGGCGTCAAGCTCGAAGAGCAGCTGTACATTCGTGACGATGGTCAGGTGGAGCTGTTGTCCGACTACCCCTTCGACGAGCGCCTGCTGAGCTAGGCTGTCTGAGTCAGGCCGGTTGAGCCGTGCCTGTTGAGCCGGTCCCGGGTAGCTTGCCGAAGCGCATCGGCATTACGCGGCATGGCGGCTTTGGTAACATGAGGTCAATTGTGCGGGTGGCTGTCTGTGACAGTCACCCGCTTTGCCATTGTCTCATGGCGAAAGAGGGCCAGATGGCAACCGTGTACCGTGAACGGGAAAGTGTGTCGAGAACGTCTATCGTTCATGGGATACCGGTTGCTTCCTGCTCGCCTTTTGCCTTTCGTGAGTGTCGTCTATGCCAACCCCTCTGCCACTGCAGAAACTGCCGCCCTTGAGTTCGCTGAAAGGGTTTGAAGCGGCTGCGCGTCTGCTGAGTCTCCGCGCGGCTGCCGAGGAACTGAACCTGACGCATCCGGCCATTGCCAACCAGATTCAGCGTCTCGAAGAGAGTCTGGAGGTGAAACTTTTTGCCCGTGAAGGCCGTCATGTGGTGCTGACGGCGGCTGGCGAGCGTTTCTATCCGGTAGTGCGTGAAGCGCTGACGGGCCTGGTGCAAGGCGCCGAGTCTCTGCGCCAGATGCAGCATGCCCAGCCGCTGACGATTCAGGTCTATGTGACGACCTCGATTCGCTGGTTGGCACCTCGCTTGTCGCATTTCCAGGCCATGCATCCTGAAGTCGAGCTCAAGCTGATGACGTGCAGTCTCGGCTGGGAGTTCGATGAGGCCAATGCCGATGTCGGTATCGTCTTCCGCGATGCGCCGCTGGCGGACCACCTGCACTGGCAGCCGTTGTTCGAGTCACGCCTCCTCCCGGTATGCAGCCCCCAGCTGCTGGGCGACGACGCACACCCGGTTCCCGCGGATGCCTTGAAGACGCTGCCGTTGATCGGGGTCTACACCGAGGGCTGGAATTGGGAGAGTTACTTCGAGGCATTGTCGCTAGGCCCGTGTCCCACCCGCAATTGCATCGTGGTCGACACCCTGGCCGTCGCCCTGGAGATGGCGGCGCGCGGGGAGGGCGTCGCATTGGTCAACGGGCCCTTTGCCGACGATGACCTGGCGAACGGTCGACTCATCAACCCGATCGGACAGGTGACGACCGGGCGCGGTGAATGGGGGGCTGTCTGTCATCGCGAGCTGGAGCGGGACCCGCGCGTCGCGACCCTCCTTGGCTGGTTGGAGGCACAGAGTCGCAGCGTGCCCACCTGATCCGCCAGAGCGAGAGCTGTTACGTGACAACGCCACCTTCGGGTGGCGTTTTTTTGTTTCCGGGTTCTGACTTCTGGATTCTGGGGGCTGGGCATCTGCCGGTTGTTCGCTGTTCGGAGACGTGGGGTCTGGGGGGGCTCACAAAAATTGTTACCAATCGCCAAATTCTTATGAATTGTTGGCAGGCAGGTCGGCCAGTAGGGTGAGCCTCAAGATGACATGGGCCACGACGGACAGGATTCCACTCCGTCCCAAGCGGCCCTGTGCAGTACACCGGACAGCCAGCAGGCAGACAGCAAAGAGGACAGCACATGAAAGTCGGATTCATCGGTCTCGGTAACGTGGGTGGCAAGCTGGCAGGTAGTCTGCTGCGCAATGGACATGACGTCACCGTGCGTGACCTTGACCCGGAAGCCGCCAAGCCTTTCCTCGCGCAGGGTGCCAAGTGGGCGGATTCTTCCAAGGAACTCGCCGAAGCCAACGACATGGTCATCACCTGCCTGCCGTCTCCGGCTGCCTGCAGCGCCGTGATGGAAAGCGACGACGGCATCATTGCCGGTCTGCGTGAAGGCAAGATCTGGCTCGAGATGAGCACTACCGACGATGGCGAACTGCGTCGTATCGCCGACAAGGTGCTGGCCACCGGTGCCAAGGCACTGGAAGCGCCGGTCTCCGGCGGCTGCCATCGTGCCGCCACCGGCAATATCTCCATCTTCGTCGGCGGTGACCGCGAATCCTTCGAGCAGGTGCTGCCGGTGCTGACCAATCTCGGTCGTCGTGTCCTGCACACCGGGGAGCTGGGCACCGCCTCCGTGCTCAAGGTGATGACCAACTACCTGGCCACCGCCAACCTGTGCGCCGTCGCCGAAGCCCTGACCGTCTGCAAGAAGGCCGGCATGGACATGAACACCACCTACGAGGCGATCAAGATTTCCTCGGGCAACTCCTTCGTCCACGAGACCGAGTCCCAGGTCATCCTGAACGGAAGCCGCAACATCAGCTTCACCATGGATCTGGTGCTCAAGGATGTCGGCCTGTTCGACACCCTGGCCAAGAACCTGGATGTGCCGCTGGAAATCTCCCCGATGCTGATGGACATCTTCCGCGATGGTCAGGAACGCTTCGGTCCGCGTGAGTGGTCCTCCAACATCATCCGTCGTCTCGAGGAAGCCGCCGATGTCCGTGTGCTCGGCACCGGTTTCCCGGCAGAGCTGACCGATGACGAGCCGGAAGAAGTCGGCTACGAAGTCGGCGTTACCGGCCGCAACTGAGCCGTGAAGACTGCCCCGGAGCGCCGTGCGAATGGCCTCCGGGGTATTTGCGTTTGAGACTCACCCTCAGGGAAAGTGTTATCTCCCACCAGCAACGAGAGGTCTGGCATGCAACATCACGACAACTTCTACATCAATGGTCACTGGCAGGCACCCTGCGGGCGCGAGCGCATGGAGGTCATCAATCCGGCCACCGGCGAGCTGTGCGCCAGTGTACCGCGTGCCGGTGAGCAGGATGTGGAGGCTGCCATCATGGCAGCACGTCAGGCGCTGCCTGCCTGGTCCACGACATCAGCGCAGGAACGCCACGACATCCTGATGGCGGCAGCGGATGAGATGCAGTGTCGCTTCGATGAGCTGCGCGACGTCCAGGTGCTCACCATGGGTTGCCCGGTGCAACTGGCCGGCGCGCTACACGTGGAAGGCCCCATCGAGGGAATGCGTTACTACGCCGAGCGCGCCTTCCAGATGGAGGAGGACGAGCGCAAGGGCGATGTGACTCTGATGCGCGAGCCCATCGGTGTCTGCTCGCTGATCAACCCGTGGAACTATCCGCTGCATCAGTTGATCGGCAAGCTGGCCCCGGCGCTGGCGGCAGGCTGCACCGTGATCGCCAAGCCGGCGGAGCAGACGCCGCTGCAGGACTTCATCATGGCCGAGATCTTCGAGAAGGTCGGTCTGCCTGCAGGTGTCTTCAATGTGGTGACGGGCGAGGGCAGCGAGATCGGCCCGGTGATGTCCGGCCATCCGCAGGTCGACATGGTGTCCTTCACCGGCTCGACCATTGCCGGTAGCAAGGTCGCCGAGAGTGCCGCGCCCACCGTCAAGCGGGTCTGTCAGGAACTGGGCGGCAAGTCGCCGCTGCTGGTGACGGAAGATGCCGACCTGGCCGCGGCCGTGCGCTTGAACGTCGAGAACGTGATGGCCAACACCGGCCAGACCTGCGACGCTTTCACGCGTCTGCTGGTGCCGCGTTCGCGCATGGAAGAGGCGACCCGTCTGGCGGTCGAGATCGCCAATGAGCAGGTGGTAGGTGACCCGAATGATCCGGCGACCACCATGGGGCCGCTGGTCTCCCAGCGTCAGCGCGAGCGGGTGCTTGATCTGGTGCAGCGAGCCATCAACGACGGTGTCGAGCTGGCGCTGGGTGGCGTCGAGCCGCCCGAAGGGCTCGACAAGGGCTGCTATGTGCGGCCGACCATCTTCACCAATGTCAGCAATGAAATGGAGATCGCCCGTGAGGAGGTCTTCGGCCCGGTGCTGTGCATTCTGCCCTACGACGATGTGAAGCAGGGGATCGCCATCGCCAATGACAGCGTCTATGGCCTGTCATCTGCGGTCTATGCACGTGACGCCGAGGCAGCATTGCCGATCGCCCGCTGCATGCAGGCAGGGCAATGCTATCTGCAAGGGGCAGAGTTCTCCTTCGATGCGCCCTTCGGTGGCTACAAGCGTTCCGGCAACGGCCGTGAATGGGGCGACGAAGGCCTGGCGGAATATGTCGAGGTCAAGGCACTGCTTGGCGCACCAGTCATCACCTGACAGGAGGCGGGCCGCGCCGTCATGATGCCACGCAAGATACCCGTGATTCGTGAGGCCAGGCTGGCCCGTGAATCACGGGTATCTTGCATTCGCGCCATCGACCATTCGCGCCATCGACAAAAGACACCCTCAAGGCGCTTGTCGGCTGTCGCGGATGCGCTTTGCTATCAGAGCAACTCCATCGCGTCTGTCACATCGCTGAGTACTGAAAAATACCTATATGCTCAGTGCTAAAAATACCTATATATAGTGGCAAGACTTTGTGCGGTGCAGCATAACTGGCTCGCCAGGTGCCGTCTTGGACCTCAGATGATGCGCGAGGAGAGCTGACGCGCTGCCTGCACCAGATGCTTGGAGTAGGCGCGAGCCTGCTGCGGATTCAGGCAGTCCTGGCTGATGACGGCGCTGATGGCGGCAATGGGCTCGTTGCGCATGTTCAGCACAGGCGCCGCGATACAGCTCAGCTGTCCTTCGGCCTCACCGCTGGACACCGCATATCCCAGGCGTTGTGCACGTTCAAGCTCGGCATCCATCTCGTCACGGCGTTCGGCCAGGCCGGGCGTGCTCCGCGTCGCAGCTTCCAGATACAGTTGGCATGAGGCCTCGGGGCGCATGGCGAGAATCGCCTTGCCGGCGGCACAGGCGTGCTGGGCCATGGTCTTGCCGATGTAGAGGTTGTAGCTGCCACTGCCGGAGGCATCGACCTTCGAGATCACCACCACCTGATCCCCGATGGGGATGCACAGGAAGATCGAGCGGTGAATCTCGTTCTTGAGAATCTCGGCGATGGGGTAGAAGACCGGAATCAGGCTCTGCTTGTTGTAGATCGTCGAGGAGATCTGGAAGATGCGCGAGCCGATGCAGTAGGACTTCTTGCGACCGGGATCGTGAGCGACCAGCTGATGGTGCAGCAGGGAGTTGATCACGCGGTGTCCGGTGGCAGGCGAGATGCCGGTGGACTCGCAGATTTCCGAGAGCGTCAGCGGGTAGGAGGCTGCCGCAAGCAGGTCCAGAATCATGACACTGTGGTCGACTGCAGGGGCTTTGGTCTTCTCGTGATTCATGAACGCGGGGACACTCCGAAACGCGAATCTCGGCCACAGGCGGCGTGCATCCGGGGCTGTGACACTTTGACGACGGATGAACGATGCCACACACGGCATCTCTCATGCGCTGAATATAAAACGGCCCATAGGGTACCAGACCCATGGGCCGTGCGCGGGTTGTCTGGTGGCTGATCTCGGCTCACTCGGCGTGATCGGCCAGCACCAGGTCCGCGCCTTTTTCCGCCACCATCATCACCGGCGCATTCAGATTGCCGGAGGTGATATTGGGGAAGATGGCGGCATCGATGACGCGCAGCCCCGCCACACCATGTACCTTCAGCCGGCTGTCGACCACGGCGTTCGCCTTGTCCGGGCCCATCGCGCAGGAGCCACACAGGTGGTAGATGGAGCCTCCCTGAGCGCGGAAGTACGCAAGCATGCTGTCCTCATCCTGGACCGTCTCGGCCGGGGCGACCTCGCACTCGGTGATGGCCTTGAGCGCGGGCGCGCCCATCAGCTTGCGCACCAGACGACTGCCCTGGATGACCTCATCAATGTCTTTCTGGGTGCTGAGGTAGTTGGGGCAGATGGTCGCCGGCACCGCCGGGTCTGCCGAGGCCAGTGAAATGCTGCCACGGCTGGTCGGTCGGCAGGAATTGAAGGCCAGCAGGAAGCCGGAATACGGCTCCGGTGTCAGCTTGGCCTTCGGGTCGTTGGGAATCTGGTAGGACATCGGGTTGAAGTAGAGCTGGATGTTCGGCTCTGACTCCGCCTCGCTGCCCCGGAAGAACCCTCCGGCCTGATTCACGCTCATGCCCAGCGGCCCGCTGCGGTTGATCAGATACTGCAGCCCTGCCTTTGCCTGGCCCCAGAAGGATGCGAAGTCATCATTCAGCGTGGTGCGATTGGCGCGGTAGTAGTAGCTGGCACACAGATGGTCCTGCAGGTTCTGCCCGACGGCCGGCAGGTCTACCTGTGTCTGGATACCATGCGTCGCCAGCGCCTCACGCTCGCCGATCCCCGAAAGCTGCAGCAGCTTCGGGGAGTCCACCGCGCCAGCGCAGAGAATGACCTCGCGATGTGCTGACACCTCGATGACCTCGTCATCAAGCCGGTAGACGACACCCGTGGCGCGCTTGCCGCCATCGGGCGTCTCTTCCAGCGTCACGCGTTCCACCCGACAGATATGCTTGAGCGTGAGGTTGTCGCGTGACAGCGCCGGCTTCAGATAGGCGGTATTGCTAGAATCCCGCTGTCCCTTGCGGATGTTGGCCTCATAGATGCCAGCACCCTCGAAGTGTTCGCCATTGAAATCATCATTGAGCGTGTAACCCAGCTCGCGGGCACCTTCCAGCCATGACTGGCAGATCGGGTGCGCGCCATGTTTCAGCGGCGTGATGCCGATCGGCCCCTGGCCGGAGCGATACTCGGTGTCGCCATCCGGGTGGCATTCAAGACGCTTGAAGTAGGGCAGTACCTCGCGATAGGACCAGCCGTCGTTGCCGGCGCGCGCCCAGTCATCGAAGTCCGAGGCCTGGCCCCGGACATAGATCATCGCATTGATGGAGCCGGAGCCACCCTGCACCTTGCCGCGGGGGGTATAGATCTTGCGCCCCCCCATCGCGGCTTCTTCCTTGCTGTAATACATGTAGTTGTAGGTCGGGTTGTAGTAGGTCTTGGCGAACCCGACCGGCACCTTGATCCAGGGCGAGGTGTCCTTGCCGCCGGCCTCCAGCAGCAACACGCTGTGGCGTCCGCTGGCGCTGAGCCGGTTGGCGAGGATACACCCCGCCGACCCGGCACCGACAATGATGAAATCGTATTGCATCGGCGTTACGCCTCCGGCTTGCGCTTCCAGTCGGTGCTGGACTGTTCCTTCACGTCATAGGGACGCGGGTCCATGCTCAGGTGCAGGGTCCGGCCGGTGTAAGGCGAATTGGCCTTGACCACGTCCATGTCCAGCTCGACCCCCAGGCCCGGCTTGGTGGAGGGGATGATGTAACCATCACGCCACTCGATCTTCTCCTTGAGCACATCGGCGTGGAAGCCATCCCAGGTGCCGATGCTTTCCTGAATCAGGAAGTTGGGCGTGGCGGTCGCCAGCTGGATACTGGCCGCGGCGCCGACCGGGCCGTTGTAGAGATGCGGGGCGATCTGGGCGTAATGGACTTCTGCCAGCGCCGCGATCTTCTTGCCTTCCAGAATGCCGCCGACGCGTCCCAGGTTCATCTGCAGGATGGAGGCCGCGTTGTTCTTGAGCACATCGTGGAATTCGTACTTGGTGGTCAGGCGCTCACCGGTCGCGACCGGGATGGAGGTGTGGTCTGCCACGCGCGCCATGGCCTCGCTCTGTCCCGGCGGTACCGGCTCTTCCAGCCACAGCGGGTCATACGGCTCGAGATACTTGGCGAGACGAATGGCGGATGCCGGCGTCATCTGGCCGTGGGTGCCGAACAGCAGATCACAGCTATTGCCGACCGCTTCGCGGATGCGGCGGCAGAAGGTGGCGCTCTTGTCCATGCCTTCCAGAGACAGCATCTGGCCGGAGTAGGCGGTGTAGGGGCCAGCCGGATCGAACTTCAGCGCGGTGAAGCCCTTTTCCTTGTTCTCCAGGGCGCACTCGACGGCCAGCTCGACGTTGTCATAGTCGTAGTTGCCGCGCGCATCCTTGGGGTACAGATAGGTGTAGGAACGCAGCTTGTCGTGGACCTTGCCACCGATCAGCTCATACACCGGCAGACCAGCCGCCTTGCCGACGATATCCCAGCAGGCCATCTCGAGACCGCTGAGCACACCCATCATGGTGAGGTCAGGGCGTTGGGTGAAGCCACTGGAGAAGGCTTCGCGGTACAGACGTTCAATATGATGCGGGTTCTTGCCTTCCAGATAACGCGAGAAGACATCGGCGATCGCCTTGCTCATGACTTCCGGATGGAAGGTGGCGGCATAGACTTCACCGACCCCTTCGATGCCGCAAGCGGTACGTAGCTGAACGAAGATCCAGTACATGCCGCCGACGTGGGGCGGCGGAGTGGCGACGATGTGTGTCTCGCAACTGACAACTTTCATGGTGGCAGGCCTTTCAGTGGTCACTGGCTAGCAGGATGGTGTGGAAGCGCACTGCCTGGCATGCCGTCATTCGACGCCAACAGCGTGCTTCCGGAAAGAAATGGGGTAGGGCGTCAGCGCCTCCGGGGAGAGGGTTCCCCAAAGGCGTGACAGACAAGACGGAATGGCGTGATCAGTAGTTCATCACGACCAGACGGGTCTGGGTGTAGTCGAGCATGCCGTGCTTGCCATCATCACCGCCCAGGCCAGAGCGCTTCCAGCCGGCGTGGTAGCCCTGGTAGGGGTCCGCCGGGGTGCGGTTGATGTAGAGCTCGCCGGCTTCGATGTTGTTGGCGACCTTCATGGCGGTGCGATAGTTCTCGGTGAAGACCACGGAGGCCAGACCGAACTGGTGGTCATTGGCCAGTGCCAGCGCCTCGTCCACATCGCTGTAGGTCAGCACCGGCAGCACCGGGCCGAAGATCTCTTCCTGCACGATCTCCATGTCCTGACGGCAACCGGTCAGCAGGGTCGGCGGATAGAAGTGGCCCTTGCCTTCCGGGATATAGCCGCCGATTTCCAGAGTGGCGCCGTCATCGATGGCGCGCTCCACCATCTGATGGATGTTGAGGCGCGAATTCTCGTTGATCAGCGGCCCCATCAGGCTGGCATCTTCCAGACGGTTGCCGAACTTGACGCCTTCCATCTGCTGCTTCAGCTGGGCGACGAAGTCGTCATAGACGGATTCGTGCACATAGACACGCTCGATGGCGGTACACAGCTGGCCACAGTTGGTGAGGGTAGAGGCCGCGATCTGTGCTGCTGCCTTGGCCAGGTCGGCATCCGGCTCGACGATGGCCGGTGACTTGCCGCCCAGTTCCAGTGAGGACTTGGCGATGTTGACCTGGGAATATTCCAGCACCTTGCGACCGGCGCCGACGCTGCCGGTCAGGGTGATCATGCCCACCTTGGGGTGCGTGCAGACGGCTTCCGCGGTGCCGTGGTCCATCGCCAGGATGTTGACGATGCCTGCCGGAATGCCGGCATCCTGGATCGCCTTGGCGATCTCGAAAGCGGAGGTCGGGGTGTTGTTGCTCGGACGCACGACCACGGCATTGCCGGTGATCAGCGCCGGGGCGATCTTGCGCAGCAGGGTGAACACCGGGTAGTTGAACGGAATCAGGCAGGCCACGACGCCGATGGGCTCACGCTGCAGCAGCAGGCTTTCATTGGGAGTGTCGCTGGGGACGATCTCACCCTCGATACGACGTGCCCACTCGGCGTGGTAGCGCGTGATGTCGGCGGCGTAGACGGCTTCATTGGTGGCGTCTTCCAGGCTCTTGCCGGACTCATCTGCCAATGCCTGGCCGATGGCATCCTTGCGCGCCATCAGCGCCTCGGCAAGCTTGTGCATGTAGCCAGCACGCTCGGTGCTGGTCTTGGCACGCCAGTCCTTCTGCGCCTTGGCCGCAATGCTCACCGCTTCAAGCGCTTCGTCAGTGGTTGCTGCCTGCACCTGACCTACCAGTGCTTCGGTGGCCGGGTTGTAGACCGAAATCATCTCGCCCTGGGATGAGGCGACGAATTCGTTGTTGATGAAGTTCTTGTCAGTGCGCATGCATCACTCCTCCTGAATTTGGCCTACAGGCTATGAAGTGACGCCAAAGGTGTCAAACTGTTTTTCACATGTAGAATTAGATTTCCACATATGGAATTTATGATTTGCTTCTAGTCGATGATCCCGTAGTCTTGGCTGCGGGATTTTTCGTTCTGGATCTGCATGAGCGCGCGGTCTCATGTTTCAAGCGGCGCATTGCTGTGGAAGGGGCTGCATTCACGTTCAAGTTTTCATTGAAAGTCTTTCTCCGTGCCGCGGGTTTTTCAGCCAGGCAGCGAAAGATAGTGTCAGTCACTTCCCGAGACAGGCCTGCTGCCACGTGACGCAGCAGCTCTTGCCGTTGGGCCGATGACAACCACTGACTATAAGGGGCATCTCCATGCTCACCTTGATCGTGAAATTTGACGTCAAGCCCGAACAACTCGCTACCTTCAAGCAGGCCTTGGCTGACAACAAGCTGGGCTCAGCGGCTGAACCGGGGATGCTGGAAATGCGTTTCTTCGCGGCCAAGGATTCTCCCACCACCATCTTCGCCTACGAGCGCTGGGCAAGTGCTGAGGCGCATCAGGCACATGTGAATCAGCCCTACGCGCAAGCCCTGCTGAAACTGGCTGACACGGCGTTGGCATCGCCATTCGAGGTGATGCCCTTGAACGATACTGACCCGGCGCCATTGCATGAGGCGAACCCCAGGCACGTGCAGCCGGAAGATGAGGTATTCAGTATCTTCTTCATCTTCAAGATCAAGGAAGAATATCGCGCTCGGTTGCTGCAGCAATTCACCACGCATGTGGCGAAGACGCGCAGTGAGGAGCCGGGAAATCTCGTGTTTGACCTGTATATCATCGACGGGCAGGACGACACGCTGGTGATATACGAGCATTGGCGCACGAAGTCAGACCTGTGGGACATTCACTTCCAGCAGCCCTATGCCATCGAGACAGGCAAGCTGTTGGAGCAGGCCATGGTCGGGGATATGCAGCAATACTTGAATATCGTCAGCGAGTTCTGAGTTCTCCGCCGCTCATACGTTTCCTGTTTGCCCACTGAATGCGCAGCCCTTAGAGGCTGCGCATTGTGCGTTCCCCCCCTCCTTGAACATCAGCGTGCCATTCCACCACCATCCACGCCTGTGAGCTCAACCAGGCAGCTGTCATCAAATCCTGCAGTGCCACTGGCATGTAAGCTGGCAGGCCAGTGCGAGTCACGCGAATGTGATAGTTTCTGGAGCATCCTGCCGTTTGGCGGTGCAGAGTCCCGGGCATTGTCTTCGCCGGCGGGGCAAGCGGCGCCGTGTGATTACCCGGTAGTGGCAACCCTCTTCATCTTTGGTCAGGACTCCTCGTCATGAGTGATGCGTATTACCTCCACCTTACCGATCGCCTGCGCGAACAGCTGAAGGACCCTGATGCCTTTGAAGAGGGGCGGTTGCCTTCTGAGCGCGTGCTGGCCGAGCGCTTCGACACCACGCGCGTGACGTTGCGTCAGGCGTTGGGGCAGCTGGAGGGAGAAGGGCGCATTCATCGCAGCAATCGGCGTGGGTGGTTCGTGTCGCCGCCGCGGCTGGATTACGACCCCACGCGTGACTCCGGCTTCAATGACTATGTGACGGCGCAGGGGCGACGCCCACGGACGGAAGTGCTGTTGACCGATGTTCAGACCTACCCACCGGCTGCGCAAGCGCTGGGCCTGGCGGCCCAGACACCGCTCTATCACATACGCCGCCGGCGTTTCGTGGATGAGCGCGCCGTGCTCAGCGAGTCGATGTGGGTGGTGCCGGAGCGCGCCCCTGGACTGCTCGAGGAGGGCCAGTTCGGGGTGTCACTGTGGGCGGAGCTGCGCGGACGCTATGGCCTCACGCTGGCCCATCGTGAGCTGCGCTTCTACTCCGAGTCGCTGGGAGAGCAGGCCGCCCGGGAGCTGGGGGTCGCCATGGGTAGCCCCGGTCTGACCGTGCGTCGCGCTACCTTCGATGAGCAGCATCGTCCCATCGGCTATGACGAAGAGCGCTGGCTGCACAATGCGCTGTGCATCACCGTCACGCTCAAGAACAAGCCCTGAACCCGCGCTGCAGGGACACTATATGAGGTAACACTGTTTCACTGGGCCTTCAACTGACTGTCACGGGGGTGTCATTCGGCCAGCCCATACTCTTGGTATATACCAGATGGCGAGAGCCATTCATTCCAAGCGTTGGAGAGTCCCGATGTCCTTCTTGACCCGTTCCTTGCTGGCCAGTGCCGTTGGTCTGGTCGTTTCCCTCAATGTCCAGGCGGCCACCGAGCTCACCGTCTATACCGCGGTGGAGTCCGATGATCTGCAGAAATATGCCGAGCGCTTCCAGCAGGCGCATCCGGATATCGACATCAAATGGGTGCGCGACTCCACGGGCGTGATCACCGCACGATTGCTTGCCGAGAAGGACAACCCGCAGGCGGATGTGGTGTGGGGCCTGGCCGCGACCAGCCTGCTGGTGCTCGAGAAGGAAGGCATGCTGGCACGCTATGCCCCCAAGGGAGTCGAGGCGCTGGATAGCAAGTTCGTCGATCCCGCCTACCGTGATGGCCAGGACCCGTCCTGGGTCGGGATGGACGCCTGGGTCGCCTCGCTCTGCTACAACACCGTCGAAGGTGAGCGACTGGGAGTGCCCAAGCCGACGTCCTGGGAAGACCTCACGCGTCCCGAGTTCAAGGGCCACGTGATCATGCCCAACCCGAGTTCTTCCGGTACCGGCTATCTGGATGTCGCCAGCTGGTTGCAGCTGTGGGGTGATGAGGGCGGCTGGGATTACATGGACCGCCTGCACGACAACATTGCCCGCTACACCCACTCAGGCTCCGCGCCCTGCAACCTGGCCGGTTCCGGCGAGGCCGTGGTCGGTGTGTCCTTCGCCTTCCGAGGCGCACGTCTCAAGGCGCAGGGCGCACCGGTGGACCTGGTCTTCCCCGAGGAAGGGCTGGGCTGGGACATGGAAGCCGCGGCGATCATGAAGGGCACCGACAAGCGTGAGGCGGCGCAGACACTGATGGATTGGGCAGTCTCCAAGCCGGCCAATGAACTCTACAACGAAGGCTATGCGGTCGTGGCCTATCCAGGGGTGGCCAAGCCGATCGAGCATTATCCGGCCAATATCACCGAGATGATGATCGAGGCTGACTTTGCCAAGGCGGCCAACCAGCGGGATGAAGTGCTCGCCGAATGGCAGCGCCGTTACGACGGCAAGTCCGACAGTCAGTAAGTCACGCCCAGCCACCTTCGTCATTTCCCCGGCGCCTTGCGCCGGGGTCGGGAGTTTCTCGCATGTCTCTTGTGACCGCACCCCCGCGTCATCACGCCTCGCGTCAAGCGCCGCCAGCGACTGCTGGCGCCTCGCCTCGCGCGGCCACCGCCCCTGCAGCCCGGGCACCTGCGCGTGACGCAGCGCCTCAGGCACCCATCTCGCGTTCTGCGTCGTCAGACAGCATCCACCTCAAGATCAGCGGCCTCACCAAGCGCTATGGCCAGTTCACGGCCCTGAGCGAGATCGACCTCGCGATCCGCGAAGGCGAATTCGTGTGCTTCCTCGGCCCCTCCGGCTGTGGCAAGACCACCTTGCTGCGCGCCATCGCCGGGCTTGCGCCCCAGAGCGAAGGCACCATCCACCAGCGCGACCGGGACATCTCGCGTCTGCCGCCCCAGGCGCGCGACTTCGGCATCGTCTTCCAGTCCTATGCGCTGTTCCCCAATCTCACCGTGTTCGACAACGTGGCCTATGGGCTGCGCAATCGGCGCGATGCGCGTGATGCGATGCGCCGCCGCGTGACGGAGCTGCTCACCCTGGTGGACCTGGCCGGCAGTGAAGGCAAGTATCCGGCGGCCCTTTCCGGGGGCCAGCAGCAACGCGTGGCACTGGCGCGGGCGCTGGCGACCGAGCCGGGGCTGCTGTTGCTCGATGAGCCGCTGTCGGCACTGGATGCGCGCGTACGTCTGCATCTGCGCAGTCAGATCAAGGCACTGCAGGCACGGCTGGGCGTCACCACCATCATGGTGACCCACGACCAGGAAGAGGCCCTGGCCATGGCGGACCGCATCGTGGTGATGAACCATGGCGTGATCGAGCAGATCGGCACCCCCGCCGAGATCTATCGTCAGCCGGCGAGCGCCTTCGTGGCCGAATTCATCGGCAGCATGAACTTCCTGCAATGCTGTCCCGAGAACGCCAGTACCCTGCGTCTGGGTCAGCAGCATCTGGAATGCGCGGCGCATGATCTTGAGGGTCTGGATCAGGCGCGTCTGGCCATTCGCCCGGAAGCCGTCTCGCTGTGCGCAGTGGGTGAGGGGCTGTCGGCGCAGGTGGAGCACGTCGAGTTTCTCGGTGCCTTCCTGCGTATCACTCTGACGCTTGAGGGCTGTGGGCAGACACTGTCGGCGGATGTGGCGCTACAGAACAGTGAGTCACTGGGCGTGCGGGTCGGTGCCCGGGTGGGTGTGCGTCTGCCGTCCGAGGCGATCCGCCTGTACCCGCTGGTGGAGGAGCAGGCATGATGGCGCGCGCATTGCCCTTGCAGGGGCGGCTGTCAGGCGAGTCCGGCTTGCGTCTGTTGATGTTGCTGCTGGCCTTGGCGTTGCTGGTCATCGGGCTGCTGTTGCCGCTGGCCACCATGCTGATCAAGAGCGTGCAGGACCGCAGCGGCGACTTCGTCGGCCTGGCCAACTTCGCGCGCTATGTGCAGACGCCGGCGCTGGTCGGCTCGATCATCAATTCCGTCAGCATCGCGTTGATCAGTACCCTGACGGTGGTGAGTCTGGCCTTCCTGTGCGCGTACGGCATCACCCGCACCTGCATGCCGGGCAAGCGCGTCTTCCGCATGCTGTCCATCCTGCCGCTACTGGCACCGTCACTGCTGCCAGCCATCAGTCTGGTGTATCTGTTCGGCAATCAGGGCTGGTTCAAGGATGTGCTGCTGGGGGAGAGCATCTACGGCCCCATCGGCATCGTGATGGGCATGACCTTCTGGATCTTCCCGCATGCGCTGATGATCATGATGACGGCGCTCAGCAACAGCGATGCCCGTCTCTATGAAGCCGCGGATGCGCTGGGAACGCCCAAATGGCGCAGCTTTCTGACCATCACCTTGCCGGGCGCGCGCTACGGCATCATCTCCTGTGCCTTCGTGGCCTTCACGCTGGCGATCACCGATTTCGGCGTGCCGAAGATCATCGGCGGGCAGTTCAGTGTGCTGGCCACCGATGTCTATCGTCAGGTGGTGGGGCAGCAGAACTTCCAGATGGGCGCGGTGGTCAGCGTCATCCTGCTGTTGCCGGCCTTGCTGTCCTTCGCGGTGGACCGCTGGATCCAGCGCCGTCAGGTCGCGCAGCTCTCGGCGCGCGCCGTGCCCTGGCAGCCGACACCAAGCCCGCTGCGTGACTGGGGCTTCGCGTTGCTCTGCTATGGCGTGGCCGCCGCGATTCTGGCCGTGATCGGCACCGCCATCTATGCCTCGCTCGTGCAGTTCTGGCCCTACAACCTGAGCCTGACCCTGGATCACTACGCCTTCAAGGCGCTGGCGGGCGGTGGCTGGGACGCGTGGCTCAACTCGCTGACGCTGGCCTTCTGGGTCACCTTGATCGGCACGCTGGTCATCTTCTTCAATGCCTGGCTGACCGAGAAGAGTCAGGGCTATCGCCCGCTGCGCCAGGGACTGCACTTCATGGCGATGATGCCGATGGCCGTGCCGGGCATGGTGCTGGGTCTGTCCTACATCTTCTACTTCAACCAGGCCGACAACCCGCTGAACTGGATCTACGGCACCTTCGCGATTCTGGTGCTCAACACCCTGGTGCATTTCTATACCGTCTGCCACCTGACCTCGGTGACTGCGCTCAAGCAGCTTGATGGGGAATTCGAGGCGGTCGGTGCCTCACTCAAGGTGCCGTTCTGGAAGACCTTCTGCCACATCACCTTGCCGGTATCCCTGCCGTCAGTGCTGGATATCTCGGCCTATCTGTTCATGAACGCGATGACGACCGTCTCGGCGGTGGTATTTCTCTACAACAGCGATACCCGACTGGCCTCCATCGCGGTGATGCATCTTGACGAAGCCGGGCACTTCGCCAGTGCGGCCGCCATGGCAGTGCTGATCTTCTTCACCTGTCTGGGCGTCAAGCTGCTGCATGCGGTGGTCAGTCATCTGCTATTGACCCGTGCCCAACGCTGGCGACAGGCGACCTGATACCCCGTTGGCCGTCTTTTTTTTGTGTAAATTAACTGGTATATACCAATGAGTATTCAACATCCGTACTTGCTGACTCCCGGCCCCTTGACCACCAGTGCGAGCGTCAAGGCCGCCATGATGAAGGACTGGGGCTCCTGGGATCAGGACTTCAACACCAAGACCGCCGAGATCTGCCAGCAGTTGCTCCGCTGTGCCAATGCCAGTGAGCACCATGAGTGCGTGCCGATGCAGGGCAGCGGTACCTTCGCGGTCGAGGCGGCGCTGGGCAGTCTGATCGAGCCGACGAGTACGACGCTGGTGCTGGTCAATGGCGCCTATGGCAAACGGCTGGTCAGTCTGCTGACCCGCATGGGGCGCGACTGCGACGTGCTGGCGTGGGGCGATGCCGAGGCGCCGTGTGCCAAGGCCGTGGCCGACAGACTCGCGGCAAGGCCCGAGATCGGCCATGTCGCCATGATTCATTGCGAGACAAGCTCGGGGATGCTCAATCCGGTGGCGGACATCGCCGAGGTGGTGGCAGCACACGGTCGTGAGCTGATCCTCGATTCGATGAGTGGCTTCGGGGCGCTGGAGATCGATGCGCAACGTACTCCGTTTCTGGCGCTGATCTCCTCGGCCAACAAATGCTTCGAGGGGGTACCGGGGTTCGGCTTCGTGATCGCCCGGCGCGATGCGCTGCAGGCGGCACAGGGGCGTAGCCACTCATTGTCGCTGGACCTGCACGATCAATGGCAGTACCTCAAGCGCACTGG
This sequence comes from bacterium Scap17, assembly GCA_013376735.1. Taxonomy (NCBI): domain Bacteria; species bacterium Scap17. The sequence goes on from VINJ01000001.1 coordinate 1,662,019, forward strand.
GCAATGGCGTTATACCCCGCCGACTCACGTGGTGGCGGCGTTTCACCAGGCGCTGAAGGAACACGCCGAGGAGGGCGGCGTCGCGGGTCGCCACGCCCGGTATCGCGCCAACATGCAGCGACTGGTGGCAGGCATGCGTCAGCGCGGCTTCACGACCCTGCTCGACGATGCCTGGCTGTCGCCGATCATCACCACCTTCCTGAGCCCGGCACACCCGGACTTCGACTTTTCCCGTTTCTACGCCGAGCTCAAGGCACGTGGCTTCATCATCTACCCGGGCAAGCTCACCGACGTGGAGAGCTTCCGCATCGGCAGCATCGGGCAGCTGGATGTCCGCGTGATGGATCAACTTCTGGCCGCCGTGGATGACGCGCTGGCCACCCTGGGTGTCGACGATGCCCGCCCGTGCGCTGACGCTGTCGCACTTAACTGACTGGAGAACTGTCATGCAATATCACACCCCGGATCGCCTGCAGGCTGCCATCTTCGACTGGGCCGGCACCCTGGTGGATTTCGGCTCCTTCGCGCCGACCCAGATCTTCGTCGAGGCCTTCGCGGAAATCGGCGTGGCTATCAGTCTGGAAGAGGCGCGCGGCCCGATGGGCATGGGCAAATGGGAACACATCCGCACCCTGTGTGATGACCCTGCGATCGCGGCCCGTTTCGAGGCGGCCCGTGGCCACGCCCCCAGTGATGCCGATGTCACGGCGCTTTATGAGCGATTCATGCCGCTGCAGATCGACAAGATCGGGGCGCACTCCGCACTGATTCCCGGTGCGCTCGAGGTCATCAACGGGTTGCGCGACAAGGGCATCAAGATCGGCTCATGCTCCGGCTACCCCCGCGAGGTGCTCGAGCAGGTGGTCGCACGGGGCAAGGGCAATGGGCTGGTGGTGGACCATGTCGTGGCCACCGATGAGGTGCCCAAGGGGCGACCCTCTCCGGCGCAGTCTCTGGCCAATGTCATCGCGCTGGGCATCACTGACGTGGCGGCCTGCGTGAAGGTGGATGACACGGCGCCGGGGCTGCTGGAAGGTCGCAGTGCCGGCATGTGGACGGTCGCGCTGACCTGCTCCGGCAACGCCATGGGGCTGGATCACGCGGCGTTCATGGCCCTGTCAGAGGCAGAGCTCAACGAAAGGCGCAGCGCCATCGAAGCTCAGTTCGCGCCATCCGGGCCACACTTCATGATCGACACCATCGCGCAGCTGCCCGAGGTGATCCGCGAGATCGAGGCGCGTCTGGCGCGCGGTGAGCGCCCCTGACAGCCTGGTGACGGGGCGGCGACGCCATGCCTGACGCTGCACTGCCTGTCACCTCGCTCGCCCACCTTGATCTACCATTTCACCCCACCACTTCACTCCACCCCTTCAGGCGCCAGCCTCGGGCCCTTGTACCAGGCCTTGAGGCTGGCGTCTTCTCGCGAAAGGTAAGGACATATGCTCATTGGCGATTGCCGCCTGGTTGCCCTGAAAGCCCGTTATTTCCTCATGCCCGTCCGCATGCCTGTCCCCATGCACGGGCAAGCTCACTCTCACGCCCAATTTCATGTTCAGGCCCAATCTCATGTTCAAGCTCAAGCTCAAGCTCAAGCTCAAGATCAAGCCCACACGATTGCCGTGAGTGCCCCTTGAGCCCACTGGCGCTGGGGCTCATCCTGATCTCGGTCTGTCTGCACGCGGGCTGGAATCTGCTCGGCAAGGGGAGGGCGCCGTCGCTGGCCTTCTTCATGCTGGCCATGGCCAGTGGTGCGCTGATCTTTGCGCCGCTGCTGGGGCTGGGGCCGTCGTTTGCCGTGTTGCCCGGTGAATTCTGGGGCTGGCTGGTGGCCACCGGACTCTGTCAGGTGCTCTACATGGGCGGACTTGCCTGGGCCTATGCGCGCGGCGAGGTCAGTGTGCTGTATCCCATCGCGCGGGCCTTGCCGGTAGTGCTGGTGCCGCTGGTGTCGCTGAGTCTGCTGGGTAGTCAGGCGCTGACAGTGTTGGATCTGGTCGGTATGGGGCTGATCGTGCTCGGCGCGTTGGTGCTGCCCTTGAGCAGTCCGCAGGGCCTGCGCCCCTCGACCTACCTGTCGCCCGCGTTGGGGTTCGCGCTGCTGGCAGCAGTCGGCACCACCGGCTATTCGCTGATCGACAAGCAGGCGCTGGATATCATGGTGAGTGTCGGTTACTCGCCCACCTCGGCGGGCGCTGTCTTCCTGGAGTTGCAGGCCATCATGACCGTCGCCTGGGGCGCACCTCTGGTGATGCTGTTGCCGACTGAGCGTCGTCGCCTGCCGATGCTGTGGCGGGGGGAGCGGGGCAGCATGGTGCTGACTGGCGTGATGGTGATGGCGACCTACGGACTGGTGCTGGTTGCCATGACGCTGACGGCGGAGGTCAGTCTCGTCGTGGCGATGCGTCAACTGTCGATCCCGCTGGGCGTGATGCTCGGCGTGGTCTGGTTGCGCGAGCGAGCGGCGATCGCCAAGTGGATCGGCATCGTCATCATGCTGGCGGGGCTGTGGACCGTTGCGCTGATATAAGGAAGGGCGTGGCATGAGGCACAAAAAAAGCGAGACAGGCGGCTGCCTGTCTCGCTTTTGTCTTTCTGCGGGCGCTGGCGGGGCATCATGCTGTCGTGAGCCCTTTCACCGCCATGCTTACTTGGCGTCTGCCACCAGCATTTCCAGCGTGGCGCGTGCGCCGTTGTCGTGCAGGCTCTTCAGCGCTGCCAGGTAGGCGTCGCGGAAGCGCGGCTGATCGACCAGATCACCGAACAGTTCACGGTTGTCCAGGAAGGCAGTCGGCTCTTCGCGCTGACGGCTGGCACGCTCCATCAGCTCGTCCTTCAGCGGGTCGACCACGTCGATGGTCTCGCCTTGCTCGTCCACGCCTTCGGCATAACGTGCCCAGCTGGCCACGACGGCTGCGGTACGACGCAGTTCGCCGTCGGTCTTGAGCTGTGCGTGTGCCACCGGGATCAGGAACTTCGGAATGCGGTCGGAGGTCTCGGCGCACAGACGCGCGAGGGTGTCCTTGACTTCCGGGTTGGCGAAACGCTCGATCAGGGTGCGGCAATGGGCGTCGAGATCGATACCCGGCAGCTGGGCCAGCGTCGGGCGAGCTTCCTCGTTCATGTAGCCGAGCAGGAAGTCGACGATCAGCGGGTCGTTGCAGGCTTCATGCGCGTAGCGATAGCCGGCCAGATACCCGAAGTAGCACAGCGCCTGGTGACCGGCATTGAGCAGACGCAGCTTCATCAGCTCATAGGGCTCGACATCTTCCACCGGCTGCACGCCGGCATCTTCAAAGGCCGGGCGGCCATTGGCGAAGTGGTCTTCCAGCACCCACTGGGTGAAGGGCTCGCAGACCACCGGCCAGGCGTCTTCCACGCCGAAACGTGAGGACAGCTCTTCGATGTCAGCCGGCGTGGTCACCGGCGTAATGCGGTCGACCATGGAGTTGGGGAAGGGCACTTCAGCTTCGATCCATGCCGACAGTTCTGCATCACGTGCACGCGCGTAGGCAGTGAACATCTTGTGAGCGACATTGCCGTTGCCTTCGATGTTGTCACAGGACATCACGGTGAACGGGGCGACGCCACGCTCGCGGCGACGGGCCAGGGCTTCGGTGATCAGGCCGAAGCTGGTCTTGGCTTTCCCCGGGTTGGCCAGGTCGTGCTGGACGTCGGCGTTCTCGAGATTGAATTCGCCGCTGACCGGGTGGAAGTTGTAACCCCCTTCGGTGACGGTCAGAGAGACGATGCGGATCGCCGGGTCGGCCATCAGCTCGATGACGGCCTCCGGAGAATCCGGGGCAAAGCGGTAATCGATGATGGACCCCACCACGCGCGGCTCATAGTTGCCGTCCGGGTGCTTGAGTACCACGGTGTAGAGGTGGTCCTGCGAGGCCAGGGCTTCCTGCATGCGGCGGTCGCCCGGCATCACGCCGACGCCGACGATGCCCCAGTCCAGCGCCTTGCCCTGATTCATCAGCTCGTCGAGGTACATGGCCTGGTGCGCACGATGGAAACCGCCCACGCCGAAGTGGACGATACCGGCGCTGACTGCAGTGCGATCATAGTTCGGAGTGGCTGCCTTGGCGTCCAGCTGAGTCAGACTGGCATTGGAGAGACGGGTCATGGGAGGTCTCCTGCCGCGTGTCGCGGTCGAGTCGAGATGGGTAAAGAAAGGGTAGGTCGTAACGGCCAGCGGCGAAGGTCACCCGTGTGATTCAGGCTTCCTTCGCCGCTGGCATGGCAGGGGCTAGCCCCTGCCGACTCAGCTAGCGGTGGCCGCTTGCTTCGGGGGCTGCTTGTTGAACAGCGCCTTGCTGCGCTGCAGTTCCCAGTACGCGAAGATGAAGTAGATGATCGTCGACCAGATGGTCACGTCATAGAACAGTTCGCGATTCGCTTCGTAGCTGGCCAGGTCGGGGCTGCCGAACAGCACACGCAGCGCGAGGACCAACGGCACCGCCAAGCCCAGCACCATCCAGATGGCCTTGATGACCTTGGTCAAGCCCGAAATGTCCTTGACCGGTGCGTGGTTGATGGTCTCGGCCTGCTTGGCGTGCAGGACTTCGACACGCTCCTGGAATTCCCGCTCGGCCGCTTCGGCTTTCGGGTAGGAGGCGGCAGCACCGGCAGATCTGGCCATCAGGGTGTAGAGAATGATGGAGACGAACCAGGTCGGCAGGAACAGGTAGTAGAACGGGATCACATCGACCATCTCGAGGCCGAAACCGAAGATCAGAGACAGCGCCCAGGTCGCCAGCGCCGGCGTGTTGTGCTTCACGCCCTTGTAGCGTGCCCAGTAACGGCTGAAGCCGAGTTTCGGGAACAGGTGATGCTCAGCGAAGATGATCCCGCCGACCGGCACCAGCACCAGACCCGCATAGGTCAGCAGCGGCAGCATACTGCGATAGACGAACGGGAAGCAGCTGAGCACGGCAACGCAGATACCCACGGCCAGTGTCGCCTTGTTGCGCGACAGGTTCGGCATCGCCGACTGTGCGGCAAGGCCCGCGCGGTAAAGGTTGGCGTTGGCGGTTGTCCAGCCTGCGACCACCACGATCACGAAGCCTGCGGCACCCAAGGCGTGCAGTGCCACTTCACCCGGTTCCAGCACATCGATGCTGATGCCGGCGACGGCAGCGGTGGCCGCGCCCATCAGGCCGGCGGAGATCCAGGCGACGTAGTGGCCGAACATCATGCCGGTGCTGGTGGCGAGACCGGAGCGCATGCGCTTGGCATAGCGCAGCAGCGCCATGTCGATCAGACCGAAGTGAGAGAAGGTGTTGGCCGCCCAGGCGAAGCCGATGACTTCCCAGATGCCGATGCCGGCTTCACCTTGCGAGTTGACTCCGGTGAATACCGTACTGCCACCGACTTCGATCAAGGTGGCGAAGCTGTCAAAAGTGGTCTCGCCGGTGACGGATTCGGTCAGCTCCGGCAGCAGCACCATGCCGCCGACGGTGAACATCAACATCAGCCAGGGAGCACAGATGCTGGCGAATTCGGTCAGGGCATTGAAGCCATAGACGGCAACCAGTACCACGATGGCGGCAACGGCCAGTGCCAGCAGGATGAACTCGAAGCTGGTGGGGTAGGACTGGGTCTGGGCCGGAATGTCGAACAGCAGCCTGACCGCCGTGGCGGAAACGGTGATCATGGCCGCCGAGATGGCGGTGAATATGATCACGTTGGCCCAGTTGTAGAGCCGTGACATCGAATCACCGGCAATACGGTGAAGATAGGTGAAGAGGCTCAGACGGGTTTCGATCGCGATTGGCGTCGTGATCAACCAGAAGCTGAGCACTGCGAGGCCATTACCGATCAGCAGGCCAAGCAGGATATCCCAGATACCCGCACCGAGCGCCACGAAGGTGGCACCGATGACAAATTCGGTCGCGGCAACGTGCTCTGCGGCATAGAGACCGGCAAAGTGCGGCCACCGATGCAGTTTGTGACGTGGCACCGGCAGTAGCTCATCGTCCATATGGGCGATCTGCCGATCCAAATCTGGCGCAGTACTGGCCATGATTGGCTCCTGTTTTTTTACGGCTTGTCTTGCTGCTCCTACCCGAGATGTCTCGCAGCCGCCTTGGCGACCCTGTCGGCGATGACGAGGGTAGATCGTCTATTGTCGATCAAATGACTCAGGTTTGGTGCAAATGATCGGTGAATGGTCATCAAAACGCAAAGCCCGCGTGCTTGAACTTTGGGCTATGCCTTTGAGTGATCCTGGCTATTGACCTCAGGAATGCGCTGAAGGCCGCATGTAATCTGGGATTGCGCGGGAGTGTCTCGGTTCAATGACACGATTCAGCAATGTGAATTTTTCCGTTCTCACACCTCGTTCGGTGTCTGAAGCATTGTGTCCTGGCTAAACGGACAACGATCCAGGGTCAGATATCCCCCATCTTTGAGGGTGGTCTTGCACCGATGTGGTGCGAGTGGGGGCCAGATATCGCGCCTTCTTGCCATGCCTCAGCAGTCTCCTGATCGAGGCTCGAGAGTCGAATCGACAAGTGGGCCGGCGGAAAGGGTAATGAAGAGGTCAGCGAAAGCCGAGTCGCTATGAAAGGGCGCTATAGAAGTGGCGACATATAAAGGAGGGTGTTGGCCAGTGGCGACATCGAGTTCGGTGTAATGCGACAGAAAGTGCATGAAATAACGACAAAGAGCGAGAAAAATGAGACATCTTGCGGGCTTCCTCGGTTCTCGCTAAGGTTGCGCAACACTGTTTCCTAACCAGGAAGCCCCCAACATGATTCCCGGCGCTGTGATTGGCGGCGGGGCACGGCGAGGAGGCCAGCCATGCGAACGCGCACACTGACCATTCTGATGATGATATTCACGCTGCTGGGAGCCCCGCTGGCTCAGGCAGGACCGCACGATAGAGGCCATGGGCATCATGACCGTGGGCATGGCCACCACGACCGCGGCCATCATCACGGAAAACATCATAAGAAGCACTATAAGCAGAAGCGTCACCATGAACGCCACCGTCATGAGGCGCGACGCCACCACCAGTGGCGCCGTGGCGATCATCTGCCGCGTCATTACTATTCCGACAGCCGCTACTGGGTGAAGGACTGGCACCATCGCCACCTATCCAAGCCGCCGCGTGGGCATCGCTGGCTCAACATCGACGGGCGCTATGTACTGGCGGCGGTGGCGGGTGGCGCGATCACGGCCATCATTCTCAATCGCTGATTTCTGCCGCATGGTCAGACGTCAGACAGCAAGACCAAAGACAAGGGCCTCCAGTGAGGCCCTTTCTTGTGCTCGTCGTCCACGTTATGACATGGCGAGGCTGCCGACGCAGGTCAGGCTCGGGCAGCATTCTCAGGCGTAGGCGCTGCAAACCCAGGTCATGGTCGCCGGGGTGTCACCGTTGTAGGTGATGGCGTGTCCGAGGGTGCTGTCGAAGGCCAGGCTGTCACCGACCCTGAGCAGGATGGGGTCGTAGAGTTCGGTCCAGACCGTCACCTCGCCGCTGGTCACGATGATCTGTTCCTGGCCGGAATGTTTTTGCAGGCCGCCGAACTCCTCGAGACTGCGATTGAGCACGGTGGTTTCCAATACCATGTATTCCTTGGACGCCACATTGTTGCAAAGCGGTCGATAGCGGTAGTTGGGCGTCTCGATGACGTCTCCCTCCTGCGCTCGCGTCAAGGCGAGCCAACCCCGAAATGACGTGTCCTCCGTGTGATAGAACAGCTCGCTGACATCCACCTTCAGGCCTTTGGCGAGGTTCACGATCGCCTCGAAGGTCGGTGAGATGCGTCCATTCTCGATTCTCGACACGCTGGCCGCCGAGATACCTGACGCGCTGGCCACGGCCGCGATGGTCAGCCCCTTCTCCTTGCGTAGTGCCTTTAGATTGTCACCAATGGCGCCTGCCTTGCGTTCTCGGTGCTTCAGGGCGATCGGCGTTTCCTGGTGGGGTGTCATGTCAGCGTGCTCCATCGTGTTCATCTGCTGGGGTGGCGTCTGTCGCTGCTTATGCCGATGTAGCGCAAGAGCACGAGCTTTCAGGTCATGCTGCGGCAGGGAGAGGCATGAACGCCATGATGGCGTCCATTTAGGGCTCCCATGAGAAAAATGTCGAGCCTGATATCCATATTTGACCCAATATTGCATATATGCAATTGTGAAGGCGAATGCGCAATCGACAGTGGCCGCCCACTGGGTGTGTATCCGTCCTCAGCCTGCATCAGGCATTCGCCTGCAAGTGCGCATGGCATTGCGCGCTAATTAAAATAATTACGGGAAAACAATAATGTACAACTTCAAGAAACAGCTCCTCGGCATGGGTATCGCTGCCAGCCTGTTGGCGACTGCCACGACTCAGGCGGCGGACATCGAGTGGAAGATGGCGACACCGTGGGGCGGTGGGCCCTGGCTTGAACGGGATGCCAAAACCTTCGCGGACTATGCAAACGAATTGACCGATGGTGATGTGAGCATCCAGGTGTTCCCCGGCGGCACCTTGGGCGGCGCGCTGCGTGTCACCAATACCGTGAAGTCCGGTGTCGCACAGATCAGCCATAACTACATCAACTATGACTACGGAACTGACCCGACGGCAGCGCTGCTGGCCGGGCACTCCAGCGGCCTGACGCCGGAAGAATTCATGCTGTGGATGTACGAGGGCGGCGGCGTCGAGCTCTATGAAGCCTTCCGTCGCGAGGTATTCGGCGTCGTGGCCTTCCCGTGCTCGACTCTGGGCACCGAGATATTCCTGCACTCGAGCAAGAAGGTGCAGACGCTTGAAGACTTCCAGGGCCTGCGCCTGAGAACCTCCGGTGCCTGGGCGGAGATCGCCTCGCGGCTGGGTGCCTCCACCGTGGTGATGGCCGGCAGTGACATCTATACGGCGCTGGACCGGGGGGTGATCGATGCGGCGGAGTGGGGAAGTCCTGAGCTCAACAAGCCGACCGGTTTCCAGAATGTGGCGCAGTACGTCATCTTGCCCGGCATCCATCAGTCGGGCGGCATTCTTGAGTGTGAAGTGAATGTCGAGGCCTGGGACGGCCTGAGCGAAGCCCAGCAGAGCCAGTTGCGCCTCGCGGGCAAGCTGAGCGTGTTCGAGTCCTGGCTGGATAGCTCCTTTGCCGATCTCAAGGCCTTCAAGGAGCTGGAGGAAGGCCCCAACGAAATCGTGCAGCTGGACCAATCCTTCATCGATGCCATCTACGACGAGACGCGCGCCTGGGAAGACGAGAAGGCGGGCGAGAACGAGTGGTTCGCACGTGTGCTCGAGTCGCAACGTACCTTCAAGCAGAACATGACGACCTGGCAGGACTACCGTTTGCCGATCGGGGGAATGGGGCGCTGAGTCCTCCTGAATGATGTCCATGGCCCGGGCGATACCTGTATCGCCCGGGCTCTTTCCTCGTCGTCAGCTTGGTGAGTTGCCATGAAAATCGTCGCTGTCATTGAGCGCCAGACCCGCTGGGCCGGGTATCTGGGGGCAGTCTTGATACTGCCGCTGGTGCTTGCGTTGGTCTATGAAGTCTTCAGTCGTTATGTGCTGGGAAGGCCCACCTTGTGGGCGTATGAAGTCAGCTACATGGTGATGGGTGCCATCTTCATGCTTGGCATGGCCAATGCCCTGCGTGTCGGCCAGCACGTCAGTGTGGATGTGTTGAGCCAGAATTTTGCACCGCGTCTCAGGGCGGGAGTTCATCTGGCCTGCTATGCGGTATTGCTGCCGGTATTGATGTGGCTTGTCTGGGAGCTTTGGTTCTATGCGCTCGAGGCGTTCTCCAGCAATGAGCGCTCCGGACGTTCTGCCTGGAATCCGGTGATCTGGCCGGTCTTCGGCGTGTGGTGGTTGGGCTTTGTCTATCTGACGCTGCAGGTGATCGCGGAGATATTGAAACTCTGGAGCACACTGCTGGGCCATGATCATGGCGCGGAGGTGTCCTCATGAGCGACTTCATTGCCCTTATCATGTTCCCTGCGCTCATCGCTCTGATCGTGCTCGGTTTCCCGATCGCCTTCTCGATGATCGTCGTCGCTACCGTCTTTGGTGTTGCCCAGTTCGGGGATGCCGCGGCCTATCAACTGCTGACCAAGATCGAGGACACGGCGTCCAACTCCATTCTGGCTGCCGTGCCCCTGTTCATCTTCATGGGCGCGATGCTCGAGAATTCCGGCATTGCCGAGCGACTGTTCGGGGCCATCCATCTGTGGACACGCCGGATGCCCGGCGGACTGGGCGTCGGCGCGGTCATCATGGGCACCATCTTCGCCGCTGCCAGTGGTGTCGTCGGGGCCACCGAGGCCGTGATCGGCATGCTGGCGGTGCCTGTCATGCTCAAGCACCAATATGACAAGTCGCTGATCTCCGGCACTATCTGTGCCAGTGGCTCATTGGGCACGGCGATTCCGCCTTCCATTACCGTGGTCATTCTCGGGCCTGTCGCGGGTGTCTCAGTCGGATCACTGTTCAGTGGTCTGCTGATCCCGGGCCTGCTGATGGCGCTGCTGTTCCTCCTCTATATCGTCGTGGTCTGTGCGCTGAAGCCAGCCCTTGCGCCGCGACTCAAGGAAGATGAGCAGCATCCGGGGTGGGGCAAGCTGCTCACCATTACCCTGAGTGCGCTGCTGCCGACCATGAGTCTGATTCTGGTGGTGCTGGGCACGATTCTGATGGGCATCGCCACGCCGACGGAAGCGGCAGCCTGTGGGGCGCTCGGCTCCGTATTGCTGGCACTGGGGTATCGCAATCTCACGCTGTCCATCCTGTGGAACGCGGCGATACGCACACTCAACATCACCGCGATGATTCTGCTGATCGTGCTGGGCGGCAACATGTTCGCGGGCGTCTTCTTCGCCTCCGGCGGGATGGCCACCGTCCAGTCGCTGCTGCTGGATACCGGCTTGAGCCCGTGGCTGATTCTTGGCGCCATCCTGCTGATCGCCTTCCTGGCCGGTTTCGTGCTCGACATGATCTCGGTGGTCCTGATCGTCATCCCTGTGGCGATGCCGGTCATCGGCCTGCTCGGGTTCGATGAGATCTGGTTCTGCGTGGCCTTCCTGATCGTGATGCAGACGAGTTATCTGACACCGCCGTTGGCGCCCTCCATCTTCTATCTGCGTGCCATCACGCCTCCTGAAGTGACGCTGAAGCACATGTACAAGGGGGTGATGCCCTTCATCTTCCTGCAGCTGATGGTGTTGGCGCTGATCCTGGTCTTCCCGGGGCTGGCGCTGTGGCTGCCTGATGCCATCAGCGGACCGTCATGGAAATGATGGACACCTTATTGGAAAGGAACGAATTCTCATGAGCGATGCAATGAAGGAAGCGGCAGGAATGGACGTCAATCTCGATCGGGCAGCGCTCAAGGCGCTATGTCACAAGGTGTTGAGCCGTCATGGCTTCAGTGAGCCACACGTCGCTGCCATGAGTGATGCGCTGGTGGCGGCGGAAATGGACGGTTGTCGCTCCCATGGGCTCTATCGCCTGATGGGGTTCGTCGCGACGCTGAACAATGGCGGAGTGGTGCCGGACGCCGTGCCGGTGGTCGAGGATACGGCGCCTTCCATCGTCAAGGTGGATGCCAAGGGTGGCTTCTCGTCGCTGGCCTTCCAGCAGGGCGTACCTGAACTGCTCAGCAAGGCGCGAGCCAACGGCATTGCCATTCTGGCCATCAATCATTGCGTGCATGGCACGGCATTGTGGGTCGAGATCGAGAGGTTGACGCGGGAAGGGCTGGTTGCCATCGCCTGCAACCCGACCCAGTCGTACATGGCACCCTATGGAGGCAGCCAGCCCCTGCTGGGCACCAACCCCATTGCCTTCGGCTGGCCGCGCGGGGATGGCAACCCTTACGTGTTCGACTTCGCGACCAGCGCCATCGCACGTGGCGATATCGAGCTGCATCGTCGTCAGGGAGATGAGATCCCGCTGGGCTGGGGAGTCGATCGAGAGGGTACGCCGTCACAGGACCCTGCCGAAGTGCTGGATCATGGGGCGATGTTGCCCTTCGGGGATCACAAGGGCTCTGCGCTGGCGATCATGATCGAGCTGATCGCAGGGCCGCTGATCGGTGACATGCTGAGTATCGAGTCCAGCGAACACGATCAAGGCAAGGGCAGCCTGCCGTATCATGGTGAGCTGATCATCGCGATCGACCCCGCGCGCCTCACGGGTGGCAGCACCCAGCAGAACATGCTGCGCTCTGAAAGGCTGTTCGAACTCGTGAAGCAGCAGGGCGCAAGGCTCTCCTCCGAGCGTCGCTTCAAGGCTCGCCAGAAGCATCAAGAACAGGGCGTCACGCTGTCGAGAGCCTTGTATGACGATATTCTAAAGCTGGCCTCATGAACCTCCGTGTAGACCGAGCAGTAGAGCTCTCGCTGAGAGCACACCTCGAAGAGTCAAATTGCATGAAAAAGAACGGCCGCCCTTGTGCGGCCGTTCCTGTATGAGAGTTTCTGTCGTCGGGCTTGTCATCGGCGTTGTCTTCGGTGCTGCCAACCTCACGCCTGCCAATACTGAGCGCTCATCCAGTTCTGCCTGATAATGCGCACCACTGGTTGAGCCTGCTTTTCAGCAAATGCGCAGATGCTGATAGCGTAAGGTGTAGTGAGGGTGGCTGACGTCACCTGAAGGTCACGCAGGGGAGAGGCACATGACGCTTGAGATGACATCGCGGTTTCGTGGTTGCCTGTTGGGTGGTGCGGTGGGTGACGCCTTAGGGGCGCCGGTGGAATTCCTGTCACACGAGGAGATCCAGGCACGCTTTGGAAGTGATGGCATACGTGACTATGCACCAGCCTACGGTGGGCTGGGGCGGATTACCGATGATACGCAGATGACGCTGTTTACCGCTGAGGGGCTGTTGCGCAGTCATGTGCGTGGCTGTCTGAGAGGCATCACGACGCAAGGCAGTCTGGTCAACAGTGCCTATGAACGTTGGCTTTACACCCAGGGTGAACGCTCGCGGCAGGATACCGAGCAGGAATGGCTGGACAGTGGCTGGCTGATCAAGCAAGGCGAGCTCCATTCGCGCCGCGCCCCGGGCATGACATGTCTGGCAGCGTTAAAGCATGTGCGTCGCTACAGTGACACTGCGCAGAATGACAGCAAGGGCTGTGGCGGTGTGATGCGCGTCGCGCCGATTGGTCTGTTCGCGCATGTGATGGGAGCCTCCCATGAGATGTGCTTCGCACTCGGGGAAGAGGTCTGCGCGCTGACCCATGGGCATGTGACCGGCCAGCTGACGGGCGGCGTGCTGGCGGTGATGATCCAATGTCTGGTGGCGGGGGATTCGATGGCACAGGCACTTGCGCACGCCATGCGCATTCTCGAGCGCAAGCCGGGCTGCGAAGAGACCATGCAGGCTCTGCAGCAAGCCCGCGAGCTTGCCGAGTCCGGCACTGCGCCGCAGGTGGCTGTCGTGATGCTGGGACTGGGCTGGATCGCGGAAGAGGCCCTGGCGATGTCCGTGTATTGCGCACTCACGGCGCGGGATTTCCGCTCCGCGATTCAGCTGGCGGTCAATCACGACGGGGATTCTGATTCTACGGGCGCCATCACGGGCAATCTGCTCGGGGCGCAATGGGGAGAAGAAGTGATACCGAGTGACTGGCTGGCCCCACTTGAACTGCGAGATGTCATCGGTGAGATCGGGCAGGATCTCCACGATTGTCCGCGCTGGGAGCTCTACACCAACGGCGGTGGCAAGGATGAACGGTGGGTCTGGGAGAAATACCCGGGTTATTGAATCGCGATGCAGCAGCATGAAAAGCGCGGAGCCATCTTCCAATGGCTCCGCGTTTTCGTGTCTGGACAACAATTTTCATCGCCCGTCGCGATGAAGGGGAACGCAGAGGTGCAGGGAGCGCTTGAAGCAGGTGACTTGAGAGGGCGCCCACGGGCTTCGTAAGCGGTTGATAATCCTATGCTTATTACCAAAGTCGTAGATGGGTGTCTGTCCAGCTGGTCAGGCGAGTGACGCATTGGTTCGTGATTGGAATCAATGCTGTTCCAGTGGAGGGATATCTCGCGTGGCGGGTTTCGTCCACAATGCGCTCATTCCACATTGCATGAAACGGCAGTCTGGATCGGGTCGATGGCTGGCGTCTGTCAAGACGGCACCACTTTTTTGAAGATGGCATGCATCCAACCCGTTGGCGCAAGCGTAAGACTCTACAAGCACAACGGTGAGGGTTTCAGCAGGGTGGAAAGACATACTGCTGACGAATGCCTTCCTCATGATCGCGACCAAAGTTGAAGTGTCAGGCAGCGGTACCGGAGCAGACCTGAGTGACTGATCGACATTCGATTACTGGCGACATGCACCTTCTTAGTTGTACAGAAGTGATGCAAAAGGCTTGCAAGGGTTTTGCGTAGTGAGGGTTTTCATCACTTGCGGGTACCGAGGCAATGACAAGGCATCGCAATCTGGTTCTTTGATGGAAACAGTGAGCTGCCAGCGACACGGCTAGTGTGATAGCGCAATAATCATTAGTCTGTTAACAAGTTAGACGGGTACAGCCGAGACTGCACACGACATCACAAGGGCAACATCGCCCAGGACAAGCAAAGGAAAATCATCATGAAAACTCTGAACCTCAAGACTCTGATCGCCGCCGCCGCTCTCGCCACCGTGAGCACTGCCTCCTTCGCCGCGGATGACAGCCCGGCCGCACAGCGTGTTCAGCAGTCCATCAGTCAGGACGTCGTCGTCGGCGCTGCCCAGCAGGCACCGACTGCCCAGGCCACCTTCGCCGATACCGGCATGAGCGTTGCCGCAGGCCGTGTCGAGACAGCCCTCAATCAGTCCGCCATCGAAGGCAAGGGTGTGGCCACCGTCAGCCGCGAGCAGGCCTTCGACAATGATGCCGGCAAGAGTGTTGCTGCCACCCGTGTTCAGCACGCCCTGAACGACAGTAACGTCTGAGTCATTCAACCTCTTACCCGGGCGCTCACGCCCACTGACCACTTTGTTCATCGAGGAGATTCATCATGAAAACCATCAAGACTCTGATCGCCGCCGCCGCTCTCGCTACCGTCAGCACCGCCACCTTCGCCGCGGATGACAGCCCGGCCGCCCAGCGTGTCCAGCAGTCCCTCAGCCAGGACGTCGTCGTCGGCACCGCTCAGTCAGCCGCTACCCAGCAAGCCAGCTTTGCGGAAACCGGCATGAGCGTCGCGGCAGGTCGCATTCAGCAGTCCATCAGTGCCGATCGCATCCACGGTCAATCGCACACCGTGGCCACTGCCAGCCAGGCATTCGATAACGATGCCGGCAAGAGTGTCGCAGCGACTCGCGTCCAGCACGCCCTAAACGACAGCAACGTCTGAACCATCGTCAAGCCTGACCTGGATTGCCGGGTCTGATCATCGCTTTGCTTTTTATCGAGGAGATACACCATGAACACTCTCAAGACTCTGATCGCCGCTGCCGCACTCGCCACCGTCAGCACTGCGTCCTTCGCCGCCGACGATAGCCCGGCTGCCAAGCGCGTCCAGCACAACGTCAGTGACAGCGTCATCCATGGCTCTGCCCAGCAAGCTCCGACCGCCCAGGCGACCTTCGCGGAAACCGGCATGAGCACTGCTGCTGGCCGTTTCCAGGTGGCATCCGGTGACGACGAGATCCGTGGCCATGATCGCTCCATCCATCTGCAGGAATTCGATGTTGCCAATGATTCCGGCGATAGCGTTGCCGGCACCCGTGTTCGTCACGCCGTGAGCGACGTCAACGTCTGAGACGCCCGACGTCTGCGTCAGGCGCTTGCAGGCCAGGTGTCTGCACTGACATGACCTTTTTCGACAGGAGAACCCCCATGCAATCCCTCAAGTCTCTATTTGCCATTGCCGCATTGTCCGTTGCCGCCACTGGCGTGGCTTCTGCCAATGACAGCGAAGCCGATGCCCGCGTCCGTGCCACCCTCAGTGATCGCGTGATCATGGGCCAGGCACAGCCGGTGACTCAGCAAGCCGCACTGCATCACGATGATGTCGTGGAAACCGGCATGAGTGTCGCTGCCAGCCGCGTCCAGAAGTCCATCAGCAACGCCGGCATCCAGGGTACCACCCGCGCACTGGCGAGCGATTCGGCGGTTTACGTCAACGATGCTGGCAAGAGTGTCTCTGCCACACGCCTCGAGCATGCCTTGAACGAAAGCGCATGATCTCTCGTCGGCGGATGAACATCCTCCGACTCTGCAAGACAGCCAAGGATGCCGATATGCCATCGACTTGCCCCTGTCAGTTGCTGAATGGTCCCACTGACCATCGTGTCGCGTCATGATGGTCAGTGTCCCAGAGAAGAATACGTGAGAGAGAAGAACGCTTGAGCAAGTGTTTTGGCTGAGTGGAAGCCAGTGTGGAAGTGCGCACTCATCGTCAACTGCAGAGCCCTTGCTCAAACGCTTTCCTGTCCTGAATGTCCTGTCCCGACATTCCCTGCCCGCCATTGGCGGGCTTTTTTCGTTGCATGAAGGTAATCAGCAGCGGAGATCGGCAGCAGGGAGAGGCAGCCGGAACAGGCGGGCGGGACAGAATGGTGGGACAGAAAGCCGGGTCATGCCGCGACCAGCTTGGCCTCCATCAGGGTTTGCACATAGGGCGGCAGATCCCCTGTGGCGAGGCTTGCGACATTTCCCAGATGCTCGGTGCGGCCATTGCGCAGCACCAGTACGCGGTCCGCGAAATGACTGACCAGCCCCAGGTCATGGGTGACGAAGACCAGGCTCAGGCCGCGCTCACGCTTGAGGCGTTGCAGCAGGCGAATGATGGCGGCTTGAACCGAGACATCCAGCGCCGAGGTGATCTCGTCACACAGCAGGATGTCGGGCTCGGCGGCCAGCGCTCGGGCGATGGCGACGCGCTGCTGCTCGCCCCCCGACAGCTGGCTGGGCAGACGGTCGAGATAGAGCGCGGGCAGGCGCACCTCTTCCAACAATGACTGGGCACGCTGGCGGGCGCCATCGCCCTTGAGATCGAACCAGCGAGAAAGCACCGGTGCGAGAGATTCGAACACGGTCAGACGAGGATTCAGCGCCGTGCTGGCATGCTGGAAGATGTACTGGATCTTCTGACGCTGCACCGGACGCCGCTCGGCGACCAATCCCGCCAAGGGCTCCTGACGCAGACTGAGCTGTCCGGAGACGGGGGAGAGCAGGCCGGCCAGCGCCTTGAGGATCGAGGTCTTGCCGCTGCCGGATTCGCCGATCAAGGCCAGCGTCTCGCCTTGCTGGAGCGAGAATGCCACATCGCTGACGGTGAGTGCCGGCGTTTCACCGCGCAGGCGCGCCAGCCAGCCGGGCATGCGATAGCACAGGTTCAGCGACTCCACGGCCAGCAGCGGCGCGATGTCCAGCGACGTGGCTGACTGCGAGTCGTTCTTTACGCGATCCGCCCGCTCATCGGTTGCTGCGTCACTTTTCGTACTTTGGGGTCTTTCCGCACTTTTCCCGCTCGCCTTTGCCGCCATTGCGTGACCTTCCAGCGCATGATGACAGGCGTAGCGACCTTGCCAGCTCGGCACGCTGTCACGGCACGTTACACTTGCGCGCGGGCAGCGCGGTGCAAAGGCACAGCCCTTGATGGCGCTTCCCACCAGGGGCGGCGTGCCTTCCAGCGCGGCGTCAGGTCGATAGCACTGACTGCCCGGCGTCGCGGCCAGCAGCGCGTGACCATAGGGGTGGCGCGGGCCGTTCAGGAAGTCGCGAGTCGCGGCGACCTCCACCAGTTGACCGGCGTACATCACCGCGACGCGGTCACACAGGTGAGATACCGCGCCCAGATCATGGCTGACGAAGACGATGCTCATTCCCAGCTCAGTGCGCAGCGAAGCCAACAGCGCCAGAATCTCATTCTGGGTGCTGGCATCCAGTCCGGTGGTCGGCTCATCCATCACCAGCACTCGTGGGCGTTGCGCCAGGGCCAGCGCCAGACTGGCGCGTTGCTGCTGTCCGCCGGAAAGCTGGTGTGGATAACGCTGCATCAGCACTTCGGGGTGAGGGAGGTGGACGCGTCGCAGCCATGCCACGGCCTGTTGTTCGCGTTCTGTCTTGCCTTTCACGCCCTGCGACAGCAGCGTCTCGCACAGCAGGCTGCCGAGCGTGAGATGGGGCGTCATGGCCTTTTCGGCATGCTGGGACACCAGCCCGAGCCTGAGTTCGCCCAGCCAGCGCCCCGGTTGATGATGAAAACTCAGCTGGCGGTGCTCGTCGTGAAGAGGGTCATGACTGGTAGAGGTAGAGGCGATGGCAGAGGTGGAGGCAGTGGCAGAAGTGGAGGCAGAGGCGGGCGCAGGTAAGGCGACACTCACCTCGCCGGTGCGCACCAGGCTGCCCCGACGCAACAGACCCAGCATGGCTGTGGCCAAGGTGCTCTTGCCGCTGCCGGACTCGCCCACCAGACCCAGAATCTCGCCCTGGCCCAGGCTCAGGTCGATACCGCGCAGCACGGGTCGCCAGGTCTGCTGGCGATCATGAAAGCCGATGTTGAGATCGCGAACGCGGATCACGGTGTTGTCCGTCATGGCGTCACCTTTGGAGTTCGGAATCATTCGGGGCGCCCCGCACGGTCGATGCCCAGTGTCTTGGCCAGGGTGTCGGCGACCAGATTGATGGCGATGATCAGGCTGGACAGCGCCACGATGGGCGGCAGCACGGCCCAGGGCGCAAACGACATGAAGCCGCGGCCATCGGCGACCATCAGTCCCCAGTCCGGGGTCGGCGGGGAGACGCCGAAGCCGAGAAACGACAGCGAGCTGAAGGCCAGCAATGCCCAGGACCAGCGCATCGCCAGCTCGACGAGGATGGTGTCGAGCACGTTGGGTTTGATCTCGCGCCACAGCAGACGCATCAGGCTGTCGCCGCGCAGCCGTGCGGCCTGTATATAGTCAAGGCACAGCACTTCGCGGCACGCAGTGACCATCACGCGCACCACCGCCACGCCATAGAAGATGCCCAGAGTCAGGATGAAGACCAGTGGGCCGGGGCCCATCACGCCGATGACCAGCAAGAGGAACAGTAGCCAGGGAATCGACAGCAGGGCGTCCACCAGACGCATGGCAATGTTCTCGACCCGCCCACCGATGATGGCCAGCAGCATGCCGCAGGCGCTGCCCCATACCACGGCCAGCACGGCGGCCGGCAGCGAGGTGTAGATGGCCTCGCGGCCCCCGGCCAGGGTGCGGCTGAGGACATCGCGGCCGAGCTGGTCGGTGCCCAGCCAATGTTCGGCACTGGGGGGCAGCAGCGAGGCGAGACTGTCGCCCGCGGAGATGTCATAGGGCGCCAGCCAGCGGCCAGCGACGGCCAGCAGAAGGTGCAGGCCGATCAGCACCAGGCCAATCCGGCCCTGGCGGTTGGCCCACAGCAGCGCCAGGGTGTGTTGACCCGGCAGGCTGGCCAGGGCCAGCCGCGGGCCGCGCGCGATCGTCGAGGAAGAAGCGTTCATGAGTGACTCAGGCTGTCTTGAGTTTGGGATTGAGCACGATGACCAGCATGTCGGCGACCAGATTGCACAGCACATAGGTGACGGAGAGCACCAGTGCGCAGGCCTGCACCACCGGCATGTCGCGGTCATTGATGGCCGAGATCATCAGGCGCCCCAGCCCCGGATAGTTGAATACCTGTTCGACGATCACCACGCCGCCCAGCAGCCAGGCGATGGTCATGGCGGCCAGACTGATGGTCGGCAGCAGGGCGGCTGGTGCCAGATGACGGATCACCAGTCGCCAGCGCGGCAGCTGGCGGATACGCGCCATGTTCATGAAGTCGCTGTCCATCACGCTGATGGTGTTGGAGCGGGTCATGCGCATCATGTGTGCCATGGCCACCAGCGCCAGCGTGATGGCGGGCAGCCAGACACCGGGCAGCAGGTTCCACAGGCTCTCGTTGGCACCGGCCACGGTGATGGCAGGGAACCACGGCAGCCAGATGGCGAAGGCCAGGGTCAGCAGGGTGGCGCTGATGAATTCCGGCACCGTCATGGCGATCAGCACCAGGCTGGAGAGGCTGGAGTCGAGCCAGCTGTCGCGCTTGAGCGCCGCGATCAGCCCCAGCAGGATGGCCAGCGGGATGGCCATCACGGTCGCGATGCCGCCCAGCAGCAAGGTGTTGGCCAGGCGCGGCATCAGGGTATCGCTGACCGGTGCACGACTGGTCAGCGAGGTGCCGAAATCACCACTCAGCAACTGCCCCCACCAGCTGACGAAGCGTGTCGTCACCGGCGTGTCCAGGCCAAGCTCGGCGCGACATTGGGCGAGATTGATCGGGGTCATGCTGCGTCCCAGATAGTTGACGCAGAAGTCGCCCGGCAGCATCTCGATCACCCAGAACACCACGCAGGCCACGAAGACCAGCGTGAAGCCGCCATACAGGCAGCGCTGCAACAGCATTGCCCACATCTCAGTTCACCTCTTGAAGATCGCGTGCCCGCTGTGGCGTCGAAGCCTCATCGAGGGGCGGCAGGTCCAGCACCTGACGCAGGCGCGGGTGGAGGGCCAGTGACTCGAGCTCAAGGCGCTCGCCCGCAGTGATTGACGGGCCGTGCAGAACGGCGAAGCGCTGGTCCGACGTTGCGCCGGGGCCGAAACCGTGCGTGGAGACATAGCCGGGCGCCGCCACCAGCTCCGCGTGATGGGCATGCTTGCAGGCGGGTTCGAAGCTCATGCCCGGCGGTGCCTGATAGAGCTGGATATGCCTCACGTCCGGGGGCAGGAAGTCGGCCGGCTCGAGCGGCGTGACGCCGAACTCGGCCAGGCGCGCGGCCTGCTCGCGTTGGCGTTCGTCATCGTCACAGGCCACCAGCAGCAGGCCACCATCACATTGCAGCGCGACATCCGGTAGAAGGCGGTCTGCCACCAGTGCCCGCTGTACCGGGGCATGACCATGATCACTGAAGACACACAGGTGGTAGGTCTCGCGCTTGTTGATGGCTTCAAGGCCGGCCAGCAGGCTGCCGAGCTGGGCATCGACCATCATCAGGGCACCATCGACCAGGGCGTCATCATTGCCATGCACATGCAGGCAGTAATCGGGGGTGTTGAGTTCGAGCAGCACCAGCTCAGGCGTTTCGCGCTCGATCAGCGACAGCGCCTCGTTGAGCAGTTGCTGGTCATTGCTCATCGCGCGCATCAGGGCGTCATTGCGGGCATCCCAGTGATTCAGGCGCGGCGCGGTCATGCCCTTGGCGCGCAGGTCACCTTCCTCCCACCAGGGCGACAGATACCAGTCGCAGCTCTCGGGGCGGGCCAGCCCGAAGCCGAGGCTGGCCACCCGCAGTCCTGCCGCGCGCGCGGCCTCGAGCAGGGTCTCGCCACGCAGGTCCTCGACCCTTGCTGGACGAAAATGCTCTGCAGTGGCGCTGGCGCCTGTGGCGTGACGGTCGCTATCGGTCTCAGCCCCTGTAACAGACGCAAACTCCACCTCAGAACCGGGGCAATGGATGCCGTTGGAATAGATACCGTTTGAGTAGATGCCGTGCACCTGAGCCGGTTGCCCGGTCAGGACACCCGCTCGCGCGGGCATCGAATTGGCATTGGTATCGGCACCCAGGCGCTCGATCAGCAGGCCGTCTCTGGCCAGGGCGTCGAGATGCGGCAGACGCGCCCGCGTCTCGGCGAAGCGCTGACTGCTGATGCCGTCCATCAGAATCAGGATCAAGCCAGGGCGGGACATCAGCTCTCTCCCTGCTTGTCGACCTGGTGCCAGCGAATCGCGAAGTGTTCGACTGCCGGGATATGCACCTCACGCTTCATGACGCGGTTGTTGTTGAGGTGGAAGGGAATCAGCGTCGCGCCGGTCTCGGTCAGCAGCGCCTGGGCCTGGTGATAGAGCTCGGTGCGCGCTTCGTCATCCAGGGTGGCGCGCGCCTTGGCGAGCAGGGCATCGAATTCGGGATTCTGGTAGGCCGACTCGTTCCAGTTGGCCTCGCTCTGGAAGATCTCGTTGAGCACCTGATCGGTCGGGCGCTGGCCCCAGGCTGTGGTGAAGGCCGGCTTCTTCATCCAGGCGGTGTTCCAGTAATCCGCCGCGGGCACGTTGTGCACGTTGACGGTGATGCCGGCCTCGGCTGCCTGACGCTGGTAGAGCTCCGCCATCGGGCGGAAGTAGTTGTCGACGCCGCTGGTGTAGACGTCGATCTCCAGCCCATCGGCATACCCCGCGTCGCTCAACAGGCTGCGGGCGGTGTCGAGGTCCTGCGGGCATTGCTGTGCCAGCTTGTACTGATCGCCATTCCAGACCGGGTTGTCACAGGTAATGGTGGCGCCGCCCTTGCCGAACAGCAGGTTGACCATCTCTTCACGGTCGGCCACCAGACGCAGCGCACGGCGCACGCGCACATCCTGGAAGACCTCGTCGTCGGCGCGGAACACCATGCCACGCCAGTCGCCGGTGGCGATGGAGTCGTAGTGGTAGGCCGGGTTGCTGGAGAACAGGCGCAGCTGCTGGGCGTTGACGCCATTCCAGCCCGACCAGTCAATCTGGCCGGCCAGCAATGCCTGGGTGCGGGCGTTGTCATCGGGGATGCCGATCAGGTCCATGCCATCCAGCTTCGGTGCGCCTTCCCAGTAGTCAGCGAAGGCTTCGAAGGTGGTGGTGCCCTGCGGATCGAATTCGACCAGCTTGAAGGGGCCGGTGCCGATGCCCTGCAGTGAAGTGTCGTCATCAAAGCCAGCCGGCACGATCTTGGCGCGGTAATCCATCAGCAGAATCGGCAGGTCAGCATGGGACTGGCTGAGGCGGAACACGATCTGGCCAGCCTCATTGACGCTGACGTCCTCGATGACGGACAGCGCGGCACGTGCCGGGGCATCGCGCTCGGGGTCGAGCAGACGCGTGAAGCTGTAGATGACGTCATCCGCGCTCAGCGCCTTTCCATTGTGGAAACTGACCCCGTCACGCAGCGTGAAGGTCCACTCATCGGCAGCGGGGTTGGCCTGCCACGCGGAGGCCAGGTCCGACACCGGCTCGCCCTTGCTGCCCTGACGGACCAGGCGGCTGTAGATCAGCTGGTTGGCCGAGTAGAAGCGCGTCGGGGAGATGGGGTCCAGCGACTCCTTGCCACTGAACTCGACCCAATGCGGGGTGCGCAGTGTCTCGGCATGGGCCAGCTGGGGGACGGCAAGTTGGGCAAGCGCGGCAAGGCCGATGGCAGCGATCAAGGGCTTCTTCATGTCAGGCTCCAGGCAAGGGCGACGGTCAGGGACGGTAGTCAGGGACAGTGGTCAGGGGCGGTCGTCAGGTACGGTCATCAGTGACAGCAAGCAGGTTCCGCAAAACCGGGTCAGGCCGACAGGCAGGCCGTTGGATGGCTCATGGCGCAGCCCGCCGGGACGGTCGAACTGCGTCAACGCTGTCGTCTTGAGGCGTCATCTTTGGTGCAGATGATGACGTTTCCGTGACAGATGCCAGCCGTTGGCCGCAACAAAAACTGCGACTGTGCCTTAGAAATTCTGAGGCTCGCGTCTTGCTGCCCGTGCTAGCGGGGCTGAGAGGGCAACTCGCTGGTGACAGGATTGGCCTGAGAGGTGTGCATGGTGCTGCGCAACCAGGCACAGAAATCGTTGACCGCCGGGGCATGGCGGCGTTCTGGAGACACCAGCAGGTACTGACTGCTGGTGCTGGGCATGCGCAAGGCGTGCGCCAGTTGCAGGCGTCCGTTCTTGATCAGATCCATCACGAAGGACTGGCGGACGAGCAGGAAGCCGTGCCCCTCGAGTGCCGCGGCAATCGCCAGACTGGCATTGCCGAACTTGAGACCGGCCGGCGGGATGTGGCCACGAAACTTCTGCAGGCGGAACCAGTCCAGCCAGCTTTCGCGGTAGCCGATGCACTCGATTCTGGGCGCACGGGCCAGATCGTCGAGTGGACTCGCGGGTGAGGCGTTGGGGGCGAGGGAGGAGTGCAGGAAGGTGGGGCTTGCCACGACGACCCACTGCTCATCGGCCAGTTTCTCGTACTCGCGCCCGCACCAGCCGCCGTAGCCATTGATGATCTCGATATCGACATCGGGCTGCTCGTCCGGGAGTACCTGATTGTGTGGCAGCACCGTGACCTGGATGTTCGGATGCAGCCGCTGGAAGTCCTTGAGCCTGGGGATCAGCCAGTATTCGACGAAGCTGTGATTGGAGCGCAGCGTCAGGCTTTGTTGCTCATCGTGCTGGAAGAGGGTGGCGGTACCGCGCTTGAGGGTCTCGAACACGCCACTG
Organism: bacterium Scap17; assembly: GCA_013376735.1. NCBI lineage: Bacteria > bacterium Scap17. The sequence goes on from VINJ01000001.1 coordinate 1,686,201, forward strand.
ACCAGCGGCAGATAGGCATGCGCCTCATCAGTCAGCTCGATGCGATTGCCGCGGCGAACGAACAGGCTGACTTCAAGAAAGTCTTCCAGCTGCTTGACGCGCTGACTGACGGCGCCCTGGGTAATGCACAGTTCGGCGGCGGCGCGGGTCAGGCTGCCGAGGCGGGCGGTGGCCTCGAAGGCGGTCAGGGCATTGAAGGGGGGCAGGCGCTGAGCGAGGCGCTGGGAAGGGTGATAGGCAGGACGCGACATGCAGAACTCCAGCTTGACTGAGCCAGTCGCCGCATCGGCGGCTGGTGCTGAAGCCATGACTGCAGATCCTGCCGCGGCACGCGGCCGGGCGTTCATTCTTGCAGCCGTGCATGACGATGACGTGACAGTCTGCGCGCATAAAAACTAAGGCTCGCCGCCAGAAAGTCTCGCTATGGTCACGGGTCTGCGTTCACTAGCATGGCGGGCATCCACTGGCGGAGCGCTCGTTTGACATGAGCCTTTGCCACACCCGTTCGTCATGCCGTGCCTTGCGGCTTGTGATCGCACTCGACAGACAGGAAGACTCTGCATGCCTCGCCTCGCGTTTGACGCCGAACAGCTTCACCTGACTCTGGATGATGGCCAGACCCTTGCCCAGCATGTGCTGTGGCTGCAAGACCACGACCCCGCCCGTCGCCATGCCAATGGCCAGCGTCTGGACAGTGTGCTCGACCTCGACTGGGACGCCGCCATCAGCGAGGCGGCGCTTGAGGAGGGCGACGTCCTGCGAGTGACACTGAGCAATGCACGCGAGATTCGCTACGGCGTCGATGAGCTGGCCGCCTTGAGCACCGGCTTCCCCGATGAGCGCAGCAGTGCGCACAAGACACTGTGGCAGGGCAGCGAGTTCTCGGTCGCCCGGGTCGAGTGGGCCGATGTCATCGCCGGGGGAGAGGCACGTCGCAAGGCACTGGCCTGGGTCCGTGACACCGGGGTGGTGTGCCTGCGTGGCGTGCCCGTCGAGCCGGGCAAGGTGCTCGAGGTAATCGAGCAGTTCGGGTATGTGCGCGAAACCAATTACGGCAAGCTGTTCGATGTCCGCACCGAGGTCTCGCCGAGCAATCTCGCCTTCAGCAATCTCGGGCTCGGGGCGCATACCGACAATCCCTATCGCGATCCGGCGCCGAGCATTCAGCTGCTGCATTGCCTGAGCAACGAGGTGGAAGGCGGCCAGACCCTGCTGGTGGATGGCTTCGCCGCCGCCGAGCGCCTGCGCGAACTGGCGCCCGAGAGTTTCGCGCTGCTGACGCGCACGCGGGTGCCGTTCCGCTTCCATGACGCGGACCATGCCGATCTCAGAAGCTGGGTGCCGTTCATCGAGACCGACCACAAGGGCAACATCCGCCAGGTGCGTTACAACAACCGCTCCATCGCCTCGCTGCCGCTGCCGCTTGAGGCGCAACGCGCCTTCTATCGTGCCTATCACGACTGGGCGCGCGTGATCGGCCAGCCGGAGCAGGCAACGCGCCTGCGCCTTGCCCCGGGGGACTGCCTGCTGTTCGACAACAGTCGCGTGATGCACGCCCGTACTGCCTTCGTGGCCGGTGGTAATCGTCATCTGCAGGGCGCCTACGCCGATCTCGACAGCCTGTATTCCACTCTCAACCTGCTGGAGAACGCCCGATGATCACGCAGCCTGCCAACGCCGAGGGGATCGTCGGCCTGATCGAGGACATCTTCGCCCTGCACGGTGCGGACTCCTATCTGGGTGAGGAGGTGACCATGGCCGAGCACATGCTGCAGGCGGCGCATCTGGCCGAGCAGCAAGGGGAACCCGAGTCGGTGATTCTGGCCGCCTTGCTGCATGACGTGGGGCATTACGCCAATGCGCTGCCGCCGGAGGTCTTGATGAACGGCCAGGACAATCGTCATCAGGTCAGCGGTGCCGACTGGTTGGCGCGCTTCTTCCCGGCCGAGATCGTCGAGCCGGTACGCCAGCACGTGGCGGCCAAGCGTTATCTGGTCGTGGTGGAACCGAGCTATCGTGCTTGTCTGTCACAGGCCTCGCTGGATAGCCTGGCCCTGCAGGGCGGGGCGATGGAGCCGCACGAGGCCGCGGCCTTTGCCCAGCTGCCCCAGCTTGCGGCCATTCTCAAGGTGCGACGCCTGGATGATGCCGCCAAGGTGGCCGGCATGCAGACGCCGGACTTCGCTCACTACAAGCCGATGCTTCAGCGCTGGGTGCTGGCGGTGGGATGACAGGCTTTCCGGCATCTCAGTCCTGTTGGACATCCCAATAGGGCGGGCTGCCGAAGTATTCGGAGAAGTAGTCCAGAAAGGCGCGCACCTTGGGTGCCAGCTGGCGGTTGCTGGGATAGACCGCCCAGATGCCCGTCTCGCTGATCAAGGGCGTCTCGGGTAGCACCTCTACCAGGCTACCTTCGGCCAGGTGGCGGTAAATGCTCCATGTCGAGGACAGGGTGATGCCCAGGCCGGCGGCGCAGGCGTCGCGAACGGCTTCGCCATTGTCGGTGCGGATGCGTCCCTTGACGCGAATCGGTTCGACGCCGTTCTCGCATTGAAAGCACCACTGGTCCATGCCGATCAGGGTCAGGCATTCGTGTTCGTGCAGCCTCGAGGGATGCGTTGGAGTGCCATGGCGCGCGAGATAGTCCGGCGAGGCGCACAGAATGCGCTTGTCCGGTGCCAGGCGCCGCGCGATCAGACTGGAATCCTTGAGGGCGGAGTTGCGGATGGCGATGTCAAAGCCGCCCTCGACCAGATCGACGATGGTGTCGGTCAGGCGCAGGTCCAGCTCCAGATCAGGGTAGCGTTCGAGAAAGCCGGCCAGACCCGGCACCAGGTGCATACGCCCGAAGGAGGCGGAAGCGGTGATGCGCAAGGTACCGCTGGGGGAGGTCGTGCCGACGCCGACGGCAGCTCGCGCGGCCTCGGCGCTGATCAGCACCTCCTCGGCGTGGGGGAGAAAGGCGCGACCTTCTTCGCTCAGTGCCACATGCCGCGTGGTGCGATGCAACAGGCGCACCCCCAGGCTGTCCTCAAGCTTGCGCAGGTGAGAGCTGGCGACGGCGGGTGACAGTCCCAGGTCCTCGCCGGCCTGGCTGATACTGTTCACGGCGGCGAGACGGACGAACAGCTTCAGGTGCTCAAGATTCATGCGTGTTTCCTCATTTGCGTCGACTCGCGTGGCTCCCGATGACGAAAGGCACGCCAGCAACGGCTTGGCGCAACGTTCGTGACGTCCACTACGCCCAATACATCCAACAAGCTCAATACGCCCAATACGCCCAATACGCCCAATACTTTCAATAAAACCAATAAACTGATTGTAGTTTATCGCCGTTTATCATTCAGGCTTATGACAACTATGCTGGCTCCACATCCACGCAGGAGACAGACTCATGAAAGCGATGCTCGTCAAATCATTCGGTGGTCCCGAGGTGTTCGAAGCGGCGGAAATCGCCAAGCCCCAAGCGGCGGCAGGTCAGGTACTGGTGCGCATCGCCGCCACCAGCATCAATACCGTCGACACCATGATTCGCCAGATGGGCCCTGAGCTGCCGCTGTCTCCGGCGCTGCCGGCGCTGCTGGGCATGGACTTCGCCGGTACTGTCGAAGCCGTGGGCGAGGACGTCGAAGGCTACGCCATCGGGGATGAAGTCTATGGCTGTGCTGGTGGCCTGGCGGACCTTCCGGGCACGCTGGCCGAGTACATCGCCGCTGATGTCCGCCTGATCGCCCACAAGCCGAAGTCCCTGAGCATGGTGGAAGCCGCGGCGTTGCCGCTGGTCGGCATCACGGCCTACGAAGGACTCAAGCGCGCCAACATCGAGGCCGGTCAGAAGGTGCTGGTTCACGGTGGTGCGGGTGGCGTGGGTCACATCGCCATCCAGTTGGCCCGTCACTTCGGCGCCGACGTCGCCTCTACCGTCGGGCGTGATGAGCACGAGACGCTGGTCGAAGGGCTGGGTGCCAGTGCCATCAATTACCGCAATGAGCAGGTCGCCGACTATGTGGCCAAGCACACCGACGGCAAGGGCTTCGACATCGTGTTCGACTCCGTCGGTGGCGCCAACCTGCCGACCTCCTTCGAGGCTGCGGCACTCAACGGCCATGTCTCGACGACCGTGTCCTTCATGGAAATCGACCTGACCACCGCGCACTTCAAGGGGCTGTCACTGCATGTCGTCTTCATGCTGATCCCGATGCTGCATGACTTCCGTCGTCAGGAGCATCACGAGATTCTGGCCGACATGGCGCGTATCGCCGATGCGGGTGCACTCAAGCCGATCATCGACGACAAGGTCTTCCCGCTTGCGGAAGTGGGCCAGGCGCATGCCCGTCTGGGTAGCGGCCAGGCCACCGGCAAGGTCATCGTCGAGGTCTGATACCGAGACCGAAAGCCCCATTGGCAGGATCATCCTGACACTGCGCTGGCACAGATGAACGACAGGGTGTGGCCTTACGGCACACCCTGTCGTTCGCGTCTCAAGCGTCGTGTGACATTTCAAGGAGAGAGCGCATGAAAACCATCCTTATCACCGGTTCTACCGATGGCATCGGCCTGGTCACGGCCAAGGCCCTGCTGGAGCGCGGCCATCGCGTGCTGATCCACGGGCGCAGCGAGCAGAAGGTCAATGGCGTCGTCGCTGAACTTGCGGCGCAGGCCGGGGCTGAGCGTGTTGCCGGTTTCGTGGCCGACCTGTCCGACCTGTCCGCCATCGATTCACTGGCAAGCGACGTGCTGGCGGCCAACGCCAGTCTGGATGTCCTGATCAACAATGCCGGTGTCTTCCAGGCCCCCAGCGTCGTGACGGCTGACGGTCTCGACCTGCGCTTCGTGGTCAATACCCTTGCCCCGTATCTGCTCACCCAGAAACTGGCTTCGGCACTGCGTCCGGCCGGGCGGGTCGTCAACCTGTCCTCGGCGGCTCAATCCTCCGTGGACCTGAAGGCGCTGACCGGCGAGGTCGCGTTCAACGACCACTATGCGGCCTATGCCCAGAGCAAGCTCGCGATCACCATGTGGACCCGCACGCTCGCCCAGGACTGGGGAGGCCAGGGGCCGATCCTGATCGCGGTCAATCCGGGCTCTCTGCTGGCCAGCAAGATGGTCAAGGAAGGCTTCGGCGTGCCGGGCAAGGACCTGGGTATCGGTGCCGATATCCTGGTGCGTGCGGCACTGGATGAGGAGTTCGCCGGCGCCAATGGTCAGTACTTCGACAACGACGCCCAGCGTTTCGCGCCGCCGCACGCCGACGCACTCGATGCTGCCCTGTGCCATGAAGTGGTCGCGACGATGGAGAAGACGCTCGGCTCTCTGGCGGGCTGAAGCGCGCCAGGATCCGCTGTCACGCTGCAATATGACGCCCCGCTCATGCTGATGATCTCTCAGCGTGGGCCGGGCGTCGTCTTATGCAAGGGCATGCAAGGGCATGAAACGGCTGGTGGATGGATGGCGCAGGCTAGCCTCAGAGGCGATCGATCGCGGCGCTGACCTGTCGGGCTCGGAGGAAGACCGGCGTCTTCGATAGGCCATTGATGACTGTCGTTTGCCAAGAAACTTTGCTTGCTAGGGCCTCGGATAGACAAGTCCAGGGAGCATCTCCTCCAACAACATGGCCGCATGCATGACTTTCATGTCTTGGAATTTTCCTCCCACAAGATGCAGTCCGACAGGCTGCCCGTTGTCATCCAATCCGCAGGGGAGTGATGCCGCGGGTTGTTGGGTCAGGTTGAAGGGGTAGCTGAACGGCGTCCAGTCCATCCAGTCAGCGTATTTCTCGCCGGGTGGGACGTTATGACCGGCAGTGAAAGGCGAGATAGGCATCGTCGGCGTTATCAACAGATCCCATTGTTCGTGGAAGGATTGCATGTGTGCGCAAAGTGCAGTCCGTTTTCGTCTTGCCGCCAGATATTGCGACAAGGAAATGTTGTTGCCTCGTTCTGCAATGTCCAGCAAGCCCGGGTCCATTTGTTCTCGCTGGCTGTCGGTCATCTTTTCGACCACCTGGGTGGCACCCGCGAACCACAAGGTATTGAAGGTATCGAGGGGGCAGGCAAATCCGGGGTCTATCTCGATGACGTCAGCGCCCAGTCTCGAGAGTAGAGCGACCGCTTCGTCCACTCGCAGGCGAATGTCCTGCGCAACGTCGACATACCCAAGTGTCGGGCTGTAAGCGATTTTCCATCCCTCAAGAGATAGCGGGGGTGGCGCTTTCCAATCGATGCCATGCGGGTTGCCGAGCAATCCGTCTCGGGCATCCGGTCTTGCCATGCTGGCAAGCATCAAGGCGCTATCGGACGCCGTCCGCGTCATCGGTCCCAGGTGTGAGAGGGTCGACATGGCACTGGTCGGCCACTGGGGAATCCACCCAAACGTGGGTTTCAGGCCAAAGGTGCCGGTAAAACTGCAGGGGATGCGGATCGAGCCACCGGCATCACTGCCCTGATGGAGCATGCCCAGGTTGAGCGCAGCCGCTGCTCCAGCGCCACCTGAGGATCCCCCGGAGGTCAGTGCGGTATTCCAGGGGTTGCGCGTCACGCCGTGCAGCGGGTTGTCAGTCACTCCCTTCCAGCCATACTCCGGCGAGGCTGTCTTGCCGAGAAAGACGGCGCCTGCCTTGCGAAGACTCGCGGCGACGGGGGCATCGACGTCACTGCCACCGTCGGGTGATGTGGTGGCGGAGCCATACCGGGTAGGCATGTCCCGGGACAGCGTCAGGTCCTTGAGGGTTGTCGGTACACCGTCCAGCGGCCCGCAAGGTGTGCCTTTCATCCAGCGGGCTTCGGCGTCTCTCGCCGCCTTCATTGCCCCATCATGGGCGATATGCACTAAGGCATTGATCTTGGGATTGAGCGTGTCGATACGTTCCAGACAATCCCGAGTCAGCTCGACAGGGGAGAGCTCGCCTTGGCGAAAGAGCGTCAGGGCGTCTGTGGCGGTCAATTCCGATAATTGCGTGGGAAAAGAAGCTGGGGTCATGTCAGATCCTGTCCATTGGCTATCAAGTGCCGACTATCAGGTACTGTGATCAAGCACTCGCACGTGGGGCGTTCTTGGCACGTGAGGTGTGCTCGGCAATGAAAAGGGCCTGCGCAATGCAGGCCCTTGTCGCTGGTCAGCGGGCTTCGATCACCTGAGGTGAGGGAGCCACATCATCTTCCAGCTGCTCCGGGTGATATTCCGCGGTGTAATCCCGGCGCGCCTGCGCGAAGCGTTCCACCACATCGGCATCCTTGCGCTGCAAGGCGAGGCTGAGGATGACGAAGGCTGACGCATTGAGGATCAAGCCCCAGATGCCGGCATGCAGGCCAAGCGGGTTGCTGACGCTGGCGCCGTAGGACAGCCAGAGGACGGTCACGATACCCAGAATCAGGCCCCAGAAGGCCGCTTGCGGGTGAGCCTTGCGCCAGGTGATGGCGCCCAGTGTCGGCACGATCAGCTGAGCGGTGCCCGCCAGTGCCGCGATCCCGATGGTGACGAGCAGCCCCGGAACGGTCAGTGCCAGGATGTAGGCCGCCAGAGAGAAGCCGACCAGGGACAGGCGACCGATGTGGACGATGCGCTTTTGATCCGCTTGCGGGTTCACGTAGCGCTTGTAGATATCCATGGTGACGACGGTCGATACCGCATGAATCTGGGAGTTGGCCGTGGACATCGCCGCTGCCGCGCCAGCCGCCATGATCAGCGATGCCAGCAGGTAGGGCGCATAGTTCATCAGCATGACGGGCAGGATCTGGTCAGCATTCTCCAGGCCAGGCTCCAGCAGTACGCCGGTATAGCCCGTCAGTACCGAGCCGAAGTAGGCGAAGGCGGCGAGCCCCAGCAGGAAGGGCATCAAGCCGAACAGCTTGCCGCTTTTCACCGAATACATGCGCAGCCAGATCTGGGGGCCCATGAAGGCGCCGATGGCCACGATCACGAACAGCGAGAACCACATGGAGTAGCCCATGTTGCCATTCGGCCCCGGCAGCGTCAGATGCGCGGGCGAGTCGCTGGCGAGCTGAGCGAACATGCTGGTCGGGCCACCTGCCTGGCCGGCGATGTAGTAGCCCGCATACATCATGCCGAAGAACAGCAGCGCCCCGTAGATCACATCTGTCCAGGCGATGGCGCGAATTCCGCCGACCCACACATAGACGATGATGATGAAGTAGAACAGCAGTGCGGCCAGCCAGAAGGGCACGACGCCACCGGAGGCGACCTCGATCAGGTAGGCGCCGCCTGTCAGCTGGATCTGCAGATAGGGCACGGTGAAGATCAACGTGATGACGGCGACGAGGATTCGCAGCGCTTCACTGTTGTAGAAGTCGCCCATCAGGTCTGACGGCGTCAGGTAGTCGAAGCGCTTGCCGAGATACCAGACGCGCTTGCCTACCCAGTAGTACATGAAGCCGAAGAGCAGATTCCACGCAAGTGCGGTGAGATAGATCGGGCCACTGGTGTAGAAGGTGGCATTCGAGCCCAGGAAGGCAAAGGCGCTCCACCAGGTAGCCGCCACCGTGAAGAACACGGCAATGCTGCCCATGGCCCGCCCCTGAACGAAGAAGTCTTCGCTCGTCGTCTGGGACTTGCGGGCCGAGACGAGCCCGACGATCAAGGGGATGATCATGAAGGCCGCGATGATCAAGATACTTCCCGTCATGATGAGCTCCTCAGCGCTTGCCGCCGGTGGAAGGGGCCTTGGCGCTACCCCAGTTGGTCAGGTAGGCATACAGGAACACGGCGGTGAGGAACCCCCACCACACCAGGTTCCAGACGAGGAAGAACGGGATTCCCATGACCATGGGCTCGATCTTGTTGGCCATCAGAATCATCGGACTCTCGAGCATGAAGAACCCGAGGAGCATGCTCCCGTAGATGGCGACCTTGCGGGTCGTGAAACGCTTTCTCATTGCATTCCCCTTTATTGTGGTTGTGGGGCGTGTTGGACCTGTCGTGGACAACGACAGGGGATCAAGCATGGCAATGTCTCAATTATTGTATTTATGCGTATAAATTAACCAATAGGTGACAATCCCCTTGCCGTCAAGGAAGTCGCGGCGTTTTCGCTTTTCGCCTCACCCGCGACGCACGCCCCCAAAATCTGGATAATGGCGGCCATCGCGTAGCCGCCGGTCTGGCGTGCTGGCGCCCACACTCTTCACAGCGGTGCATCGTTCATGGAAATCAAGGTCAACTTTCTCGACAACCTGAGGCTCGAGGCGAAATTCGACGACTTCACGGTCATCACCGATCAGCCCATCCGCTACAAGGGTGATGGGTCGGCGCCGAGCCCGTTCGACTACTTCCTCGCGTCGTCGGCGCTGTGCGCGGCGTACTTCGTGAAGGTGTACTGCGTGGCGCGGGATATCCCGACCGAGAACATCCGCCTGTCGCAGAACAACATCGTCGACCCGGAGAACCGCTACAACCAGATCTTCAAGATCCAGGTGGAGCTGCCGGAAGACCTCTCCGACAAGGACCGCCAGGGCATCCTGCGCTCCATCGAGCGTTGCACGGTGAAGAAGGTCGTCCAGACCGGCCCGGGCTTCGAGATCGAGACGGTCGACAACCTCGACGAGGATGCTCAGGCATTGCTGATGGCGGAGCCGCCAGAAGGGCAGAGCACCTGGATCGAAGGCAAGGACCTGCCGCTGGAGCAGACCATTGCCAACATGACGGGTCTTTTGAATGATCTCGGCATGAAGATCGAGATCGCCTCCTGGCGCAACATCGTGCCGCACGTCTGGTCGCTGCACATTCGTGATGCTGCATCCCCGATGTGCTTCACCAACGGCAAGGGCTCGACCAAGGAGAGCGCGCTGTGCTCGGCCCTGGGCGAGTTCATCGAGCGTCTGAGCTGCAACTTCTTCTATAACGATCAGTTCTTCGGCGAAGCCATCGCTGACAGCGAGTTCGTGCACTACCCGAACGAGAAGTGGTTCCAGCCGGGCCCGAACGATGAGATCCCGGAAGGTGTGCTGGACGATTACTGCCTGGAGATCTTCAATCCGGACGGCGAGCTGGGTGGCTCCAATCTGATCGACATCAATTCCGGACGTGCGGATCGTGGCATCGTGTCCCTCCCGTTCACTCGTCGCTCGGATGGCGAGACCATCTATTTCCCGTCCAATCTGATCGAGAACCTGTACCTCAGCAACGGCATGAGCGCCGGCAATACTCTGCCGGAAGCGCAGGTGCAGTGCCTGTCCGAGATCTTCGAGCGTGCGGTGAAGCGCGAGATTCTCGAGCAGGAACTGACGCTGCCCGACGTACCGCAGGAGGTGCTGGCCAAGTACCCGCAGATCGTCGAGGGTATCGAGGCGCTGGAAGCCCAGGGCTTCCCGATTCTGGTCAAGGACGCCTCGCTGGGCGGCCAATTCCCGGTGGCCTGCGTCACGCTGATGAACCCAAAGACCGGCGGTGTCTTCGCCTCCTTCGGTGCGCACCCGAGCTTTGAAGTCGCCGTCGAGCGCAGCCTGACCGAGCTGATGCAGGGCCGCAGCTTCGAGGGTCTCAACGATTTCATGCCGCCGACCTTCAATTCGCTGGCCGTCTCCGAGCCGAACAACTTCGTCGAGCACTTCATCGACTCCTCGGGCCTCGTTTCCTGGCGCTTCTTCAGCTCGAAGACCGACATCGAGTTCGTCGAGTGGGACTTCTCCGGCAGCAATGAAGAAGAAGTCGCCAACCTGTTCGGTATCCTCGATGAGATCGGCAAGGAGTCCTACATGGCGGTGCACGAGGATCTTGGCGCGCCGGTGTGCCGTATCCTGGTGCCGGGCTATTCCGAGGTCTATCCGGTCGAGGACCTGGTGTGGGACAATACCAACATGGCGCTGGATTACCGCGAGGACATCCTCAATCTGCATCGTCTCGACGACGATCAGCTGGCGGACTTGGGCGAGCGTCTCGAAGAGAGCCAGCTTGATGAGCACATGGACATCAAGACGCTGATCGGCATCGAGTTCGACGAGAACACCATCTGGGGCCAGCTGACGATTCTCGAGTTGAAACTGATGATCAATCTCGCGCTGGGTCAGCACGAGGATGCGCTGGATCGTGTCGAGATGTTCCTGCAGTACAACGACAATACCGTCGTGCGCGGCCTCTATTATCAGGCCATGAAGGCGGTGCTGGAGATCACCCTCGACGATGAGCTGGAGCTTGAGGACTACCTCTACAACTTCCGCCGCATGTTCGGTGAAGACACCATGGCTGCCGTGGTCGGCTCCGTGCAGGGCGAGGTGCGCTTCCATGGCCTGGAGCCCACCAACATGCAGCTGGAAGGGCTGGATCGCCACCTGCGTCTGATCGAAAGCTACCAGAAGCTGCACGCCCATCGTGCTGCCCTGGCGGCCAAACAGGCCTGATGCTCGCTTGCTGAGTCCTGTGGCACGACCCGGGGCACGACCTGCGGCATGAAAAGAACGGCCCCTCACCGAATGGTGAGGGGCCGTTTTCGTTTCCGGATGCTTGGGTGCGCGTACCAGTGGCTCAGGTCAGGACCTGCTATCCCTGTGCCAGACGCTGACAGCATTCGATGATCTGCTCGCGGATCCAGCGGTGCGCCTGGTCCTTCTGATAGCGGCGATGCCAGCTCAGATGGAAGGGGAAGGAGGCGAAGGCCACGGGTGGTGCCACACGGGTGACGGCAAATTGACGGCTGAAGTGGTCACAAAGGCCGCTAGGCAGACTCGCGATCAGCGGCGAGCGCTCCAGCAGAGAGGGCACGGCCATGAAGTAGGTGACCGCCAGGGCTACCTCACGCTTGAGCCCCTGGCCCTCGAGCTGCTTGAAGATGCCGCTTTTCAGGCGGGTATGAGGTTGCACCAACACGTGGGCGTGGTGCTCGAAATCCGCCTTCGTCATGCGGCCTTCATCATCCAGACGCTCCAATAGCGGATGCCCGTTGCCGACCAGGCAGTCGATGCCCTCCGTGATCACTTCCCTGACCACCAGATTCTCGGGCGGGTCGACCTGACGCCCGAAGGCGAGGTCCGTCGTGCCGCTCATCACGCCGGCTTCACTCATGTCCTGCGAGAGGCGGCGTATCTGAATGGTGATGCCCGGTGCCTGTTTACGCAGGATCGTCGCCAGTTGCGGCAGGATCAGCACCTCAAAGTAGTCATTCGCGGCAATCTCGAAGTGACGGCTCTCGGTGGTGTGGTCGAAGTGTCGCTCGCTGTTGATCAGGCCATCGAGATCGGTCAGCGCCGCCTCGATGGTCGGGAACAGGTGGTCGGCCTTCTCGGTAGGGCGCATGCGCTGGTGGTCGCGGATGAACAGCGGGTCATTGAACAGCTCGCGCAGCCTGGAGAGCGCCGCGCTCACCGAAGGCTGACTCAGATGCAGACGCTCGCCGGCGCGCGTGACGTTCTGCTCCAGATACAGCGCATGGAAGGTGCGCAGGAGGTTGAGGTCGTAGTTGAGCTTCATGATGACTACCAGAGCAGGCGGAGTGTCTCGGCTGCACTCGGGCGAGTGAGCACTATTTGTCTGGATGATAGCAGCTATCCGCACTATCGATTATCGCGATGGGGAACTCAGGCGCTAGGCTATCCATCACAACAGAGTGAGTGATTCACGCGACCCACAGGAGTGAGCCATGAGTGATGTGAAGCGGACACAAGCCGACGGGGAAAAGATCGTACTGATCACCGGTGCCTCCAGCGGTATCGGTGAGGCCACCGCACGTACACTGGTCAAGGCCGGGCACAAGGTTGTCGCGACTGCCCGTCGCAAGGAGCGCCTCGATGCGCTCGTCGATGAACTGGGCAGCGACAAGGTGCTGGCGATTGCCGCTGATGCGACGGACTACGATCAGCTCGCCAAGGTCGTCGAGCAGGCCGTGGCCCAGCATGGTCGTCTGGACGTTGCGTTCGCCAATGCCGGTACCGGCATCAGCCAGCCAGGCACCGAGAACGGCGATCCCGAGGAGTGGAAGCGAGTCATCGACATCAATATCAATGCGCTGCTGTGGACCGCCCACGCGACCCTGCCGCATCTGAGAGAGAGCAAGGGTCACTTCATCCTCACCAGTTCCGTGGCCGGTCGCGCCAACCATGCGGGCTCCATCTACAGCTCCAGCAAGTGGTTCGCCTACGGCTTCGGCCAGAACCTGGCGATGGAAATGGCCGAGTGGCAGGGCCGCTGCACCACCATTACTCCGGGCATGGTCAATACCGCCTTCTTCGACCAGCCCAAGCCGGACAAGCTGGACCCGCAGGATGTGGCGGATGCCGTGCTCTACGCCATCAGCGCCTCGCCGCGTGCCAATATCCGCGAAGTGCATCTGATGCCAACTTACTGATCTGGCAAGTCAGGCCCTTCACAGCTGATCTGCTGACATGGATGTGCATGACCATCTTGAGCTGAGCGACATGCGCACTATTTATCTCAATGATAGTGGCTATCCGGGCTATCGATTATGCCGATGATGGTGAGAGCAGTAGCCTTGATTCAACACAGGGCGAGCACCATTTAGTGACCATCACGTGGTGACCATCACGTGGTGACCATCACGTCGCCGATATCTTTCGTGAAGTGACCATTGCGGGCTATCCCGCACGTAGAGGAGAGCAACATGAGCAAGGTTCTGGTAGTAGTGACCTCCCACGATACGCTGGGTGACACGGGCAAGAAGACGGGCTTCTGGCTGGAAGAGCTGGCGGCTCCCTACTACGTCATGAAGGACGCCGGCATCGAGGTGACGCTGGCCTCTCCCAAGGGCGGTCAGCCGCCGCTGGACCCGGCAAGCCAAGGCGAGGATTTCCAGACGGATGCCACGCGTCGCTTCGACAAGGATGCCGCTGCTCAGCAGGATCTCGCCACCACCGCCGTACTGGCAGACATGAAGGTCGAAGACTTCGACGCCATCTTCTACCCGGGCGGCCACGGTCCGCTGTGGGACCTGACCAACGACGCGGATTCCATCCGTCTGATCGAGCAGTTCCATGCGGCTGGCAAGCCGGTCAGCTCCGTCTGCCACGCCCCGGCAGTGCTGCTGAACGCCCGCAAGCCTGATGGCACTCCCTTCGTGGATGGCGTGCGTGTCACCGGCTTCACCAATGGCGAAGAAGAAAGCGTCGGTCTCACCAATGTCGTGCCGTTCCTGGTGGAAGATGCCTTGCAGCAGAAAGGCGGCATCTATGAGAAGAAGGCCGATTTCACCTCCTTCGCGATTCAGGATGGCCTGATCATCACCGGTCAGAACCCGATGTCCTCCGAAGGTGTCGCTGAGTTGCTGATCGACAGCCTCAAGAAGTAAGCCGGGCGAGTTCAGGCTCCATGAAAAACCCCGCGACCGGGTTACCGGTCGCGGGGTTTTTGTCGATCAGGCGGGACTCATCTGCGCTCGTCCGGTCCAGCTGTCCGGGCCATTGGAATGAGCTCTTGGAATGAGCCATTGCAACGAGCCAGCAGAACGAGCCAGCCGTCATCAGTCCTTAGCGGCTTCTGCGGCACGCGACAGCTCGGCGATATAGGCATCCAGCACTGCCGGCATCGAGAGGGGTGTCGGGTTGGCCGCCGTGCCCATCGGGTCATTCTCCAGCAGGATGACCCTGTCATTGCTGAAGGTAGGCAGGTCATTGTCCGCGAGGTGTTGGTTGAGGCGCTCGATCAGCGCCTGGCCGCCATAGGTCAGGAGGATATCGACGTCGGCCAGTTCCGCCAGTTGCTGCGGGGGCACCCGCCCGCCAATCTTGCCGTCGCTGGCACTTGCCGACACGAAGGACGGGGAGGTCAGCCCCAGCTCGGCAAGGAAGCGCAGCCGAGTATCGTTGTCGTTGTAGAAGGCGATCCGGGTCGGATCTTCGGGATCAATATAGCGCAGAATGATGGCCGATTTGCCCTGGATCTCCGGATGGCTTGCGACATTCTCGGCGACCTGCGCCTCGAGACGCTCGATCAGCGCTTCGCCCTCGGCAGCCATGCCCATGCCGGCACTGTCGAGGCGAATCATGTCACGCCAGCTGGAAGACCAGCGCGGGCCCGGACGCGCCACCACGGGGGCTATCTCGCTGAGTCTTGCATAATCGTCTTCGCTCAATCCTGAGTAGGCAGCGAGAATGACATCCGGTTTGCTCGCTGCCAGTGCCTCGATATCGGGGGTTCTGCCATCCTCACGCAACACAGAGGCATCCCCGCCCAAGGCCTCGAGACGTGTCTTGACCCACGGCATCATGCCGTCGCCATCATCATCTCCGAACCCCTGGCGGGGGAAGCCCACCGGCACGACGCCCAGTGCCAACGGCACTTCATGATTGGCCCAGGCGACGGTGGCGATACGTTGGGGCTTATTCTCGATGACGGTCGTGCCGAAAGCATGTTGGATCGTGAGTGGATACTGAGCCGTTGTCTCGGTGACATCTCGGGCAGGCGAGGAGGTGTGGGTGTCAGCCTGTGAAGAGTGTGACTCGTGTGCCTGGGCGGCAGGCATGAAACAAGTGGCCATGACGGCCAGGCCAATGGCGCAGGAAAGTCGCGTGCGTCGCAAGGGAGAATCCTTTTGTGATCGTGTCGCGGTGAATACCGCCATCAAGATGAGACCAGACAGACCCTGTCGGTGAGGGCCTGTCTGGTCGTCGGATACAGAGAAGGTTCCTACAGGGAATGCTCGACTCAGAAGTCGTAGGTCATGCTCAGCAACGCACTACGCGGCGCGCCGTACAGGTACTGGCTGTAGAAGCCCTGCTGCGTGTAGTACTCCTCATCGAAGAGGTTGGACACGTTGAGCTGGGTGCTGAAGTTGTCATTGAAGCGATAGCGCGCCATGGCGTTGGCGAGGAAGACATCGCCTTGGCCGACCTTGGCGGTACCGGTGGGCGTGTCGGTCCCCTTGTAGGTATCCCCCTGCCAAGTGCCGCCGGCGCCCAGGGTCAGGCGTGACCAGTCGCCGGGCAGCTGCCAGGTGGCATAGACCTTGGCCTGCTGGCGCGGATAGCTGGTATTGAGCTGGGTGCCATCGGAGTCCTCGGCATCCACCAGTGCGTAGCTGGCGGAGAGGTTGATGCCCGGCGCGACTTCACCGGCCACTTCCAGCTCGAAGCCTTCGACCACGGCACCGTCTGACTCGGTATAGGCCTGATCGGTGGTGCCTTCGACATAGACGCCCGGAATCTCGACGGCCAGATTGTCCTGCTCGCTGCGGAAGACGGCGAAGGACACGTCGGCGCGGTCATCGAACAGCTCGGCCTTCAGGCCCGCTTCATAGCTGGTGCCTTCCAGCGGATCGAGCAGGGCGCCATCGGGGGCACGCTCACTCTGGGTGTTGAAGATCTGCGTATAGCTCGTGTAGGCGGTGAGGTTGTCGGTGATATCGACGATCAGGCCGGCATAGGGCGTGAACTCGTCGTTGTACTCGTAGCTGCGCTCACCGCGATAGTCTTGGTCGATCTCCCAATCCGTCAGGCGGGCACCGAGGATCAGGTGCACGGGGTCTGCCAGCGAGAAACGCGTGACAGTGTAGAAGCCTTCCTGCTGGGTCTCGGTGTCGTCCGTCAGGCCCCACTCGCCCCATTCGGGCTCGGCCAGTGCCGGGTCGTCACGATCAGTGAAGCTGCCCAGCGCCGGTACGCTGCCCGCCGGGGTGCGGCTCCAGATCTCGTACTCTTCCTTGAGCTGCATGTAGCCGAAGCCCAGCTGGTGCTCACGGCCAAACAGCTCGAAGGGGCCCTCGGCACTCAGGTTGAGATTCTTCTGGGTGCGGTCCCCGCGGTAGTCGACCAGATAGGAGGCCGTTGGCACCTGGCGATTGGTGTCGTAGTAGAGGATGCCGTTGTCACGATCCACATAGCCGCCACGGTAGTTGTAGGTCAGGCCGTAGTTGGCATCGCCATGACTATAGGCGGCGGTCGCCTTCCAGCCGTTGGAGAAGTAGTGGGTCAGGTCGGCGAAGCCGCGCGTATTCTCGGTGAAGAAGTGCGCCCACTCGGTGTTGTTGGCGGTCGACTGATCGAAGTCGGTGCGCGTGCCGTCGGTGTAGTAGAGCGGCACGCCCAGATAGGCACCGTCTTGGTCGTAGCGCTGATACTCGACCCCGACGTTCAGCTCGGTGTCCGGCGTCAGTTCCGCGGCGATCACCCCGTAGAGGGTCTCGCGGTCATTCTCGACATCATCCATGAAGCTGTCGGAGCGGTCCTTGGCGGCCACGAAGCGCACGCCGACCTTGCCGGCATCATCCAGAGGCGTGCTGACATCCACCACGCCACGTCGACGGTCCCAGCTGCCGACAGCGCCTGTCACGCTGGCGGCGGCTTCGTCCAGCGGCTTCTTGCGCACGAAGTTGACGGTGGCGGACGGGTCGCCCACGCCAGTCATCAGGCCGGTGGCGCCGCGGACGACTTCGACGCGATCATAGATGGCGGTATCCCACTCGGCGTCGCCGAAGGGCCAGAAGCCGCTGGTGTTGCTCTGCTGGCCATCGAACTGGAAATTGCGGATGGTATAGCCGCGTGACTGGAAGCTGGCGCGTGTGCCATCGAGGCGATTGGAGGATACGCCCGGCAGGCGCTTGACGGCTTCAGTGGTGCTGGTCAGCGCCTCGTCGTCCATCTGCTGGCGGGTCAGAAAGCTGACAGACTGCGGTGTCTCGCGCGGTGACAGCGTCAGGCCATTGGCACTGGTGCTGGAGTCGACCGTATAGGCCTGAGTCTCTTCCGTGGTACCGCCTTGCGCCTCGCCGACGATGGTCATCGCCTCAAGTGTGCGAGTCTCATCCGCGAAGGCGGTGGCACTGAGCAGTGAGGAGGTCGCGAGGGCAATGGAGAGGGCGAGTGGCGAGCGAGTGAAACCTGGACGGCGGAGTGAGTGAGCCAAGACTGCGTTCCCTAGTTGTTTATAATAATCATTATTATTTACCCGCCGGCGGCACTTTTGTTTTGCGAAATGCCAGACATGCTTTGCGGGATGCCAAGAATGAAAATTTCGGGGAACTTAGCTGAAGATCTCAAGGCTTCGTTTTTATCGTTAAATTAATGTTTAATGTGATTCTATGCCACGAATGAATTTGTCATGTTAAACATCTTGGCCGCAGATTCTGAGTGCAACACCTGAGTTTCCCTGTAAGGTATTGCGCTCATGTCATACTCAGAACTCAGCATCACCGATCGTGCCACTATCCAGGTTTGCCTCTCTCAAGGCCTGAGCCTCCGAGCCATTGCTCGATGCCTAAGTCGTTCTCCCTCCACTATCAGCCGCGAAATTCGCCGAAATAGTGTACCGGGCAACGACTACCGAGCTGAACGCGCGCAAGTGTCGCGACTCAAGCGTCGGCGCTTTTGCCGGCCCAAGCGAAAGCTTTCCATCGGTAGTGAGCGGTTCAGGCTTGTCGAGTACCTTCTTCGTCGCTACTTGTCTCCTGAGCAGATCGCCGGCAAGCTTCGACACATGAATTTACCCAAGCTTGAAGACGCCTACGTCTGTCGCGAGACGATTTACACCGCCATCTATGCGCTGCCGGTTGGGCAACTACGCAAAGAGCTCATCCATTGCCTGCGGCATGGCAAAAGTACGCGTAAGCCTCGCCGTGGTGAGACGGACCGGCGAGGTCAGATCCCCGACATGGTCAGCATCCACCTTCGCCCGCCCGAGGTGGACAAGCGCGAGATGCCTGGGCATTGGGAAGGCGACCTGATCAAGGGAAAAGGCAATGCCTCAGCGGTTGGCACTCTTGTAGAGCTCAGTAGCGGATACTTGATACTGGCAAAGATGCATGATGCGACTGCGACCTCAGCCGTAGAGGGCTTCAGTGCCGCGCTGAACAGAATGCCATTGGCAGCACGAAAAACCCTGACGTATGACCAAGGACGAGAGATGGCCAGACATGCCGCTATCACGCAAAATACTGGCGTCGCCATCTACTTCTGTGATCCCCATAGCCCTTGGCAAAGAGGCAGCAACGAGAATATCAATGGCCTTATTCGCCAGTATCTCCCCAAGGGAACGGATCTGTCACTGACCAGTCAGGAAGAGCTGGATGCCATTGCCTTCGAGCTGAATATGCGGCCTCGAAAACGCTTCGACTTCAAATGCCCTATCGAGGTGATGAATGAACTGATGGCAAAGCACAATGAAGCACCACCCTCAATTCAATAGGGTGTTGCACTCAGAGCCTGCATCCGCCCATTCATAGTTTTGTGGAATACAGTAAGACCAAGATAATTTTTGTTAATACTTGTCGGGTTCCGTCTGATTGACTATAGCTTGCGTAAACAGCTCAGGTCGTTCGACCTGCCACTCCTTCATTGCTGCTATAGGCGCTTTGTGGTGTAGTGCCTTCTGAGGAATGTGGTGGTTATAGAGCCAGCAATAACGCTCGAGTGTCTGTTCTAAATCCTCACTTGAGTCATAACGCCGAGTCGCCAGAACATCGCTGATACGCCCATTGAAGCGCTCCACCATCCCGTTCGTTTGGGGTCTGCCTGGCCTGATCAATCGATGCTCAATACCATGGTTCTGACATTCCTGATCGAAAAGATGATTTCCACTGGGCTTACGTTCGCCACCCACGGTGAAGCGATCGGTAAAGGATTTACCATTGTCCGTGAGCACGGTTCGAATCGTGAAGGGAGCCTCCTCTTCTGCACGCTTCATGAACGCCTGGGCGTCCTTTGCAGATTGACTTGATCTGACCTCCAGATACACCCACCGAGTGGCACGATCAATCGCGACGTAGAGATAACGCTTCTGATCTTCGTCAGGCATTTGGGGCAGGTGCTTGATATCAATGTGCACATACCCGGGCTCATAATCCTTGAAAGGCCGATGCTTGGGCTTCTCGTCCTCCTTCGCATCTTGACGCGCCAGCTTGGCGAGAGTCGGTACATCACGTCGTTTGAGCATGCGCTGAAGCGCGGAACGCGACAGATTGGGGTTCAGGAATTCCCGAGCAACGACAAGTAGATCATCGAGCCCCAAGCGAAGCAGTTCACGAGCGGCAATGACGATCTCTTCCTGTTCTGAGGTCAGAGTCGCGAGTAGGTTATGACGTGTGTGGGAGCGATCCAGGACATCATCACGATAGCGCCAGCGCTGTATAGTTGAGACGCTGACCCCGAACTGACGAGCGAGATCTTTGTTCGTCATGCTCGAAGGAGCTGCTTGGATGTCGGCACGGATTTTCGGTGTCGTCGTCGCTTGCTTATGCAGCTTGATGTCCATGAAGCTTTTCCTGAATCAATTGCTTGATGAGCTCACGAGAGGCTAACAAAGGATAGCTTCGTTGTGAAATCCGATCATCCGGCACCCTACAAATACTGACAAGGTGATAAATGGCTATAAAATATATAAAATAATTTCCTTGTAGTGAATGTTCTGCATTTTTGAGTCGATTTAGTGAATTACGTTTTACGTATAGGATGGTTTATCCAGTATCCACTTAGCCCTAGAGTCGCTTCAAGATATTTTTGTATTTCATTTGTGTTGTTTTCAGTGTTGCGGTAGTAGTATATGTGATGCAGTGGCGCCGCAATAGCATACTTATATTTGTTGATAACAAAGCGCCATCTGTTATCCGATAACTTCCTGGAAAAGAAGTAGCATATATAAACAGGACTGCTGTCAATTAGTAGTAAAATTCCAATTGTATATTTTTCTTCTATAATGCTTTCTAGTTTTATTGTCTGGCTATGCCATCGATTCTTTAAGATTTTCCCCTTATGCTTGACGGCAGGCAATAGCACCCTCTGTTTTTTTATAATTTCATTAGTTATGCTCTTGATGAACTCATCTTTAAGGTATCTCTCTTCTCTTTCTTCCGCTTCACGATCTTGTCGTTCTTTGTTGAGCTTTTCCGTAGCTTTTTTTGACTCTTCAAGGGCTTTTGTACAGCTATTTAAAATCTCTCTATCCGCCTGATCCCTGAGCTCAATTGATCTGCAGTGATGTACCCAGCTAACATTGGCTATATCATGTATTGCTTCGTATATAACTGTAGGGTCCGCCATTCTATCGATTTTTGATAGATCTATTTCAATGCAGGAATAATTGTCAGATATTATTTTTTGCCTTTTGTTCTCATCTACTTCATGGGTAACCTTTATCTCAACCAAGAGTCGATGTATTTCGGAAGGGTTTTTTTTGCTACTTCTGTAGAGAGTTAGATCTGGTCTGTAAGAATTAAAGTTAAGCTCTTCAATAACTTTATCGACTTTAAAGTATTTCATTTCCCTCGCGATATGGATTATTTTTTCTCTATATATAAATTCAACTTTGTGGCCTATTTTAGCGTCTAAGGGTGGTGCGCTAACACATCTTGTGTTTCTGATTATTTCCTTGGCCTTTAGGTGAAGTCCGCTCTCCGCCGCAGTATTACAATTAGTAAGTCTGAAGTGAGCGAAATGAGCTTGATATTTACCAGAAAGACTTTTGGCTATTAGTTTTTCACCACAGCTAGGTTCTGTACGAAAAATCAGCTCGTAGGCAGCGACGTATGCAAGCTAGGCATACCATCGCATAAAAGCTACGGGCCAACTTCTCGTACCGCGTCGCAATACGACGGAACTCTTTCAGCCAACTGAAAGAGCGCTCCACGATGTTTCGCTGACGGTACATGGGTTTATCGAAACCCCGTGGAAGGCCTGGACGGGGTTTTCGCTTCATCCTTCGTTGGGCGATGATCGGCTTGATACGAACGCGGTCGCAGTAACGGCGCAGCTCATCACTGTCATAGCCCTTGTCTGCCACGATGTAGCGGCAACGTTTTCGTGGCCGACCGAGACTCCCCGGTAGATGAACTCTTTCCAGGGTGGGCATGAAGTATCGGGTATCCGACTCTTGACCTCCCGATAGTGTGAAAGCGATGGGCCAGCCAAGACGATCACAGATCATATGAATTTTGGTCGTGATGCCCCCACGACTCCGGCCCAACGCATGGTCTAAGGGTTCTTCAGATCCCCCTTTTTGCCTCCACCAGCGGAGGCACGTGTTGCACGAACGGCGGTTGAGTCGATCATCCAGGTCTCGAGATCCATCAGGCCATCTTCGCGAAGCTGGAGTTGAAGACGCGACAAGACTGCCTCAAAGGTGCCGTCATCACGCCATTGTCGAAACCTGGCGTAGACAGTGCTCCAAGGGCCATAACGTTCGGGGAGGTCACGCCACTTGGCACCAGAGCAGAGGGCCCAAAAGATGCCGTTCAGCATCTGTCTGTCGTCTTTCCTGGGCCTGCCCATCGATTGAGCCGGTGAGACAATGTCTTCGATCAACTGCCATTGGCTATCTGAGATTTCGTATCGTCCTGCCATACCGCACCTATGCTGGATGTGCATGGGGCACATTAGCAAAAATGACTTTTCGTACAAAACCTAGGGCATGTACAGTTACAACTTAATCCAGACTCATGCTTCTTAAGTTCAGTTATATGTATGCAGTTGTTGTCTCTTAAACCATACGGTATAAGCGTATTTGTGTTTTTCACAGGTTAGCATCCTTGCTAGTAAGTAAATTGTTTATATTTTTGGCGATATGTTATTGCAGTCAAAGTAGTGTCGCAACAATAAAATGTTGCCTGCCACTTTAGCCAGTGGCAGGCAAGAATTCTCTCGATTAAAGGTGTCGTTACTCCTCAGCGCTCCACCCACGCCTTCCAGCCGCCGTATTCGCTGATGTCCGTCATCGGTACGCCGCTGTCAGCGGAGACTGAGCAGATGAAGCCCGCGACCCAGCGGCCATCTTCGAGTTCGATCTGGCCCAGGCCCAGCGGGAAGGGGATGCCAGCGAGGAAGCTGCCGACACTGGCGATGGGCAGCGACCAGACCTCCAGCGCGATGCTGGTACCGTCTTGCGGGGCGCGTAGCATGGCCGGTTTGGCGGGTGTCGCATCGTCCAGCTGATAGAGGCGGTAGCGGGGGGCGCTGTGAGTGCGCGCGACCAGGCGTGCATCGCGCTGGGTGAGCTGGTGATTGAGCGGCATGCCAGTGAGATGTGCGCCGCAGACGGCGATCTCGAGGCGGCCATTCTGCGCCATCGGCAGATCGCTGTCGGCGAGACGTGCCTGGGGGCGGGCGACCGCGCTGGCCCCCAGCGGCAGCGCGAATTCCTTCTCGAGCAGCCGGGCGATGCTGAGCAGTTGCAGGTCTTCGAAGGCGGGCGCGAACAGCGTCACGCCGCCGGGCAGGCCTTGGCTGTTGAAGCCGACCGGCACGGCCAGTGCGCTCAGGTCCAGCAGGTTCATGAAGTTGGTCCAGGTGCCCAGCTCCGAATTGACCGCGATCGGCGCCTCGGCCAGTTCCGCCTTGGTGGGCAGACGCGGGGTAGTCGGCGCCAGCATCACGTCCACCTGCGCCAGCAGCGCCTCGGCCTGACGGCGGTATTCGGCCAGCTGATAGCGGGCATCGAAGGCATCCACCGCCAGCGGCGAGGCGCCGCCGAGGGTGATCTCGCGGGTCACCGGATGCAGCGCCTCGGGATTGCGCTCGATCAGCTCGCGCACCGCGTGATAACGCTCCGCCACCCAGGGGCCTTCATACAGCAGTCGCGCGGCGGCCAGCAGCGGGCTGCAATCCAGCTCGACCAGCTCGGCTCCCAGTGCCTTGCACTGACGAATTGCCGCTTCCATGTAGCCGCTGTAATCGGCATCGGTGTGCCACTGGGTACGCGGCGGCACGCCGATACGCAGGCCGGCAAGGTCCGGCAGCACACCATAGGCCTGGCCGTGAACGGCGAAGTCATGCTCGCGCGCCCAGCGGTTATCGGCATCGAACTGTGCGGTGACTGACAGCACCTGCGCGGCATCATCGCAGCCCAGCGCGAAGATGGAGATGGTATCCAGGGTGGCGCAGGCCGGTACCACACCGCCCGCGCTGAGCAGGCCGAGCGTCGGCTTCACGCCCACCAGATTGTTGAAACAGGCCGGCACCCGACCGGAGCCCGCCGTGTCCGTGCCCAGCGCGAAGCTGACCTGGCCCTGGGCAGTGACGACGGCGGAGCCACTGCTGGAGCCGCCCGGCACATAGGCGGGGTCGAAGGCATTCGCTGGAGTGCCATAGACCGGCAGGGCGCGCTCACCGACCAGGCCGGTGGCGAACTGATCCAGATTGGTCTTGCCCATCGGGATCGCGCCTGCCGCGATCAGCTTCTTGACCACGAAGGCATCATCGTCTGGCGTATAGGCAAAGTCCGGGCAACCGGCGGTGGTGGTGATGCCGGCCAGATCGATATTGTCCTTGATCGCGAAGGGGATGCCGTAGAGCGGCAGTGACTCGGGCGCCACGTCGTCCAGACGTGCCAGATAGGGCTCCAGCTCATCCACGCTCAGGCGAGTGATCCAGGCGGCGTCCTGCTCAGGTTGCGCGGCCAGCAGTTCATTCACTAGTTGGCGCGGCGTCAGTTCACCGGACTGATAGGCCTTGCTCAGCGCCGTGATGCTCAGATTGTGCGGGGTATGGGTCATCATCACAGCGTCTCCTCGGAGGACAGGGTCGATTGGGCGTTGTCTGGTGCGCTGGCATCAGCTGTGTCAGTGGCTTCCACGGCGGTCGACAGCACGATCAGCGGCTGGCCGGGGGCGACGCCACTGCCTTCCTTGATCGGCAGGCGCACGACGCGGCCTGCAGCGTGGGAGCGAATCTCGACTTCCATCTTCATCGACTCGACCAGCGCCACCACCTGGCCGGCCTCGACGAGATCGCCCTCGGCGACTTCCAGTTTCCACAGGCTGCCGGTGACCGGCGTGTCGATGCCCAGCTCGTCATCGCTCAGGCTATCGGCTTCCTGCACCTCGTTGATCTGGTCCTCGAAGATGAACTGGCCGCGCGCATGCCAGTCGTCGATTTCCTGCTGGAAGGCCGCCTGACGGCGTTCACGGAAGGCATCGGTCTCGGCCTGATGCTCGGCGATCTGGGCCTGATAATCGGCGAGACGGAAGCGGGTCTTCTCGATCTTGAGGTCGTAGCGTCCCTGGGGATGGTCACGACGGATCTGTTCGAGCGCCTCGTGGCTGACCGGGTGGAAGCGCAGCTGATCGAACACGCGCAGTAGCCACGGGCTGGTGAAGTGTTCGGTACGGCGATAGCGATTCCACATCTGCAGCGTGCGACCGACGAACTGATAGCCGCCGGGGCCTTCCATGCCGTACACGCACAGATAGGCGCCGCCGATGCCCACCGAGTTCTCGGCGGTCCAGGTGCGTGCCGGGTTGTACTTGGTGGTCACCAGACGCTGGCGCGGGTCCAGCGGCGTTGCCACCGGCGCGCCGAGATAGACATCGCCGAGGCCCATCACCAGATAGCGCGCATTGAGCACGATCTCGCGCACCGCGGTCTCATCGGCGAGGCCGTTGATGCGGCGGATGAACTCCAGGTTGCTCGGGCACCAGGGGGCGTCCGGGCGCACCGAGCGCTGGTACTTGTCGATGGCCTGCTGACACGCCGGGTCATCCCAGGACAGCGGCAGGTGCACGGTGCGTGCCTCGATCTCGATGTCCTCGACATCCTTGAGCGCGACCTCGGCCTGCTCCAGGTGCGTCATCAGCGTGGCGAGCGTCAGGCTGCGCGGATCGTAGTGCAGTTGCAGCGAGCGGATGCCCGGGGTCATCTCCATCAGCCCGGGCAGCGGATGCTCCTTGAGCCACAGCATCCAGGCGTGGGCGCGGAAGCGCAGCGCGATATCCAGTTCCATCTGGCCGAATTCGATCAGCAGGAAGTCATCGCCGGCGCGGCGATAGACGATCTGCTCGCCGCCTTGCTCGGCGCTGAGGCGCTTGAGCACCGGCGAGTCATCGGGACGCGGGCGTTGCTCGGCGATATCGCTCAGCGTGGCAATGCCGCTCAGTGTGTTGCTGGTCGCCGCCAGAGGTGACTCCAGTGCGTCGAGCTGGCCATTGGCGAGGGCTGCGATCACGGCATCCTGCTGCACCTCGATGGTGCGGGCTTCCTCCAGGGTCAGCGCGACGAAGCGGATGCGATCACCGGCGGCTAGCTGGCCCAGCTTCCAGCGTTCGGCGCGCACCACGGTGGCCGGGCACACGAAGCCGCCCAGTGACGGGCCGTCCGGGCCGAGGATGACCGGCATGTCGCCGGTGAAGTCGATGGTGCCGAAGGCATAGGCGTTGTCGTGGATGTTGGAGGGATGCAGACCGGCCTCGCCGCCGTCGGCGCGTGCCCACTGCGGACGCGGACCGATCAGGCGCACGCCGGTGCGGCTGGAGTTGTAGTGCACTTCCCAGCGGTGGCCGAAGAAGGTGCTGATGTCGTCTTCGGTGAAGAAGTCCGGCGCACCGTGCGGGCCGTAGAGCACGCCGATCTGCCATTCGCGGCCCGTTGTCTTGCCTTGTTCCTTCTTGCCTTGATCATCATCGATGATGCTGGCGCCCTGCGGGATCAGCGCCTCGGGCAGCTGGGTCAGGGCGGGCTTGTGGCACTCGGCGAGATCCGCCAGCGGCAGGGTGTCGCCACTGCGCAGCGCACGTCCGGCATGGCCGCCGAACTGACCGAGGGTGAAGGTCGCGCGCGAGCCCAGATACTGCGGGCAATCGATGCCACCGGCGATCAGCAGATAGCTGCGCGCGCCGGCGGCGACCTTGCCCAGGCTCAGGGTGCTGCCAGCGGCGATCTCGTGCACCTGCCACAGGGCAAGCTCGTGAGTCGCCAGGTCAGCGGAGCTGGCGTCAGATGCTGAAACGGACAGCGTGGCGGGCATGGGCGCACCGGCCAGCACCACGCGCGTGGCACGATTGAAGTGCAGCGTCGGGCCATTGAGGGTGATCTCGAGGCCAGCGGCATCGGCGGCGTTGCCCAGCAGCGCATTGCCGAGTCGGAAGGCGTAGTCATCGAAGGGGCCGGAGGGCGGCACGCCCACATCCCAGTGGCCCTGGCGACCCGGCATGTCCTGCACGGTGGTCAGGGTACCGGGAGCGATCACTTCAAAGGTCGGCGCGTCCCATTCGAGGCCTTCCAGCCAGCGGGTGTAGATCACGACATTGATAAAGCGCGGGTCCTCCAGCAGGTGCGACAGCCACTGGCGGTTGGTCTCGATGCCGTAGAGGCGAGAGGCCGCAAGCGCATTGGAGAGATCGCCACGCGCCTGTTCGCGGGTCGGGGCGTGCACCATCACCTTGGCAAGCATCGGATCGAACCAGGCGGGGACCTCGAAACCGGCCTCGATGGAGTGATCCACCCGCAGCTGGCTGCCCCCGGTGAGGGCGGCGGTCACTGCGTCGTTGGCGAACTCCACCTCGGTGAGCAGGCCGCTTGAGGGGCGGAAGTCGTGCTGCGGATTCTCGGCATAGACGCGTGCCTGCATGGCGTGGCCACGCGATGTGAGCGGTGCGACCAGCTCGCGCAGACTGCCCAGTTCGCCGGCGCCCAGCTTGAGCATCCAGGCGACGATGTCCACGTCCCATACAAGCTCCGTGACGCCGTGCTCGACCTGCAGGCGGGTATTGACCTCGAGGAAGTAGAAGGCCTGACGCTCGGCGTCATAGATGAATTCGACGGTACCGGCGCTGCGGTAATTGACGGCTTCGCCCAGGCGGATGGCGGTGGCGATCATGTCTTGGCGAACGCGCTCTGGCAGGTCGGGGGCCGGGCATTCCTCGATGACCTTCTGGTGGCGGCGCTGACTGGAGCAGTCGCGCTCGCCCAGCGCGATCACCGTGCCTTCACCATCACCGAACAGCTGCACCTCCAGATGGCGGGCGCGGGCGATGTACGCCTCGAGGAAGACGCCGCCATCCCCGAAGTTGCGCTCGCCCAGCCCCTTGACCGAATCGAAGGCGCGGCTGAGGGAGGCTTCTTTGTCACAGACCTGCATGCCGATGCCGCCGCCGCCGGCGGTGGACTTGAGCATCACCGGATAGCCGATACGTTCGGCCTCGCTCAGTGCGCTCTCCACGTCGTCGAGCAGGCCGGTGCCGGGCACCAGCGGCACACCGGCATTCTCGGCGATGGTGCGCGCCTCGTGCTTGAGGCCGAAGGCGTGGATCTGCTCGACGGTCGGGCCGAGGAAGACCAGGCCGGCGGCATCACAGGCCTGGATGAAGCGGGTGTTCTCGGACAGGAATCCGTAGCCCGGATGGACGGCCTGGGCGCCACTCTCACGAGCGACAGCGATCAGCTTGTCGATGTCGAGATAGGTCTCGGCGGCGGCACCTTCGCCGAGGCTGTAGGCTTCATCGGCCTCGCGCACGAAGGGGGATTCACGGTCGGCTTCTGCGTAGACGGCGACGCTCTGGACACCGAGGGCACGCAGTGTGCGCTGGATTCGGGTGGCGATGGCGCCACGGTTGGCAATCAGGACCTTGTGGAACATGACGGAGTCATCCTTCCGGCGGCGGGTCGTCCCGCCTTCAAACTGTAAGCTGCCGGTCGTCCGGTAGCCGGGCGGAGCCTTGAGGGCTGACGAGTGATGCAGAAGAGATGACATCGTCAGGTGTGGCTCGGCCGTGTCTTGTCGTATTCGAATGCTTCGGTGCAGCTTTACGGCTCAGCTCGGCGGCTCAATCCAGCGGCGAGTCGCTGATGCGGATGGCAACCGGTGTCGGGTCGTAGCCATTGCAAGGGTTGTTGAGCTGCGGGCAGTTGGAGAGCAGCACGTAGACGTCACGCTCGGCGACCATCTCGACGTACTTGCCCGGGGCGGACAGGCCATCCTCGAAGCTCAGGCCGCCATCGGCGGTGACCGGTACGTTCATGAAGAAGTTGATGTTGTGGCCGATGTCGCGCTTGGTCAGGTCGTACTTCGGGTAGCGGGCGATGGCCAGCATCCAGTTGTCACGGCAGGAGTGCATATGGCGCTTCTCCAGGTCGTAACGCACGGTGTTGGACTCGCTGGAACAGGCGCCACCCAGGGTGTCGTGACGGCCACAGGTATCGCCGGTGATGGTCAGCAGCGCACGGCCACGGGTGGAATAGAGCACCGTGCCGGTGGTCAGGTAGACCTTGCCCTGCTCGCGCACGGTGTCCATCGCGCTGTAGCGCTCGGCGGTGTCGTCGGCGGAGAAGAACAGGGTGTCGGCGGCCTGATTGCCGTGCAGGTCGGTGATGCGCAGGTGCTGGCCGGCGCGGACCAGACCGATGAAGTGATCGCCGGCCTCGACGGTGCGCTCAAGCTCGCGTGGCTGCTCGGCCGGGTCGGCGTAGCTCAGCGGTGTGCCATCGGTGGTGGTCGAGGTGTGGGCCTGGGGGTGTTCAAGCGTCGAGGTGCACATGGGGTTGTCCTTTGTCCTTGTCATCTAAGGCGTCGTCGCCATTTGCCAGTCGGCGTGGCGTCGGTCTCTGTTCGGGAAACGTCTCAGCCTGCCAGGTGATAGAGCTGGTTGTTGGCGTAGGCGCGGGCATTCTCGGGGCGCGACAGATAGCAGGCGTCGTGCTCATCCATCGCTGTCGCGGTCCCGAAGGTCATGTCCACGCCGCGCAGCGGATATTCCTCCGCGGGGTCCAGCGGATGCGGGCAGGTATGCAGGATGACGATGGTGTCCATCTCGAAGCGCAGGGTGACGCTGTCGCCGGCGGCGCAGTGGTCCGCGACGTAGTGCAGGTTGGCGTCTTCATCGGCACGCACGCGGGAGAACAGGTTGAGGTTGGCGCACAGGTCGCGCTCGCCCAGGCCGTACTTGGCCATCTCGATCAACAGGCTGTCGTGACCGCTGGGCGTGAAGTCATTGAAGGCTTGCTGATAGGCCTTCTTGTGCCAGCCCTTGGCGGCGAAATGATGCTCCATCAGGTTGCCGCTGGCGCTGTCATGCCAGCCGAGGTCGTCCTGGATGATGGAGGCGAAGATGCGGCCCATGTCGGAATACAGGCAGTGACCTTCGGTGAGGCGGAAGGTGTGCTGACCCTTGAGGGTATCCGGCAGGTTGAGACGCTCAAGCAGATCCAGCGGGTTGTACATCACCAGGCCGACATTGGCGTTGGCCTGGCTGGCGGTCAGCTTGAGCGCGCTGCCACGCGGCATGCGCATCGACCAGTGATGGCCGCCGGGCAGGTGCGTCTTGTACTTTGCAGTAAAGCTGGCAGGTGTGACGCTATTGGCGGTTTCAAGCGGTGCGTTCATTGAGGTGGCCTCCAGGGGTGTTGGCGTGTGCGCTGGCATGAGCGCTGGAAGGGGCGTTCGTTCGGGAGCAAGTCGCGGTGCCCGTAGCCGGTGCCTCGGCGGCCGGCGTGGCGGCGGAGCCGGAGCTGATGGCCGAGTCATCGCCTGGTGCACTGGCAGAACGCTTGCTGCGCTCGGTGGGCAGGTCATAGGTGATGGTCGAGCCATAGGCCTGCGGGGCCTGCGGGTCGACACGCACCTTGTCGAACACCCAGACGCGTGAGCCCAGCTCGAAGGCTTCCTTGAGGTCATGGGTGATCATGAAGATGGTCAGCTGCTGTTCTTCCCACAGACGCAGGATCAGCTGATGCATGTCCTTGCGGATGCCCGGGTCCAGTGCGCCGAAGGGCTCATCCAGCAGGAGAATGCGCGGCTTCATCATCAGCGCCTGGGCGATGGCGAGGCGCTGCTGCATGCCGCCGGACAGCTCATGCGGGTACTTGTCCAGCGCATGGGACAGGCCGACTTCTGCCAGACGTTTCTCAGCAGCGACCCGGGCTTCGCGACGCTTGGCACCGAACAGCTTGCCGGTCAGCGGGGCGCGCGCCAGCTCCTCGGCCATGATCACGTTGCCCAGCACCGTGAGGTGCGGGAAGACGGAATACTTCTGGAAGACGATGCCGCGGTCCGGCCCCGGCTCGCCGGGGATGGGCTTGCCATCGAGCAGCAACTCACCGCGCGAGACGCCCTCGGTGCCCAGCAGCAGCTTGAGGAAGGTGGTCTTGCCGCAGCCGGAGGCGCCGACCAGGGTGATGAATTCTCCGGCCTCGACGGTCAGGTTCATGCGTTCCAGCACGACCTGCTCACCGTAGTGCTTCTCGAGACCCTTGGCGTGGATCAGGCTCATGATTGGCTCTCCTCAGCGTGGTACCAGGGGAAGGCGCGGGTCGAGACGAGCACCAGCAGACGGTCGAGCAGGAAGGCCAGCAGCGTGATCCAGGCCACGTAGGGCAGGATGATGTCCATCGCCAGATAGCGGCGCACCAGGAAGATGCGGTAGCCGAGGCCATCCTGGGCGGCGATGGCTTCCGCGGCGATCAGGAACAGCCAGGCGCTGCCGAGTGCCAGGCGCGTGGCGCTCAGAAGGCGCGGGGTCAGCTGAGGCAGCAGGACGCGGGTCAGCACCTGCCAGGAGCTGGCGCCCAGGGTCTGGGCCTTGATCAGCTGCTCATCGGGCAGGCGCAGGGCCTGATTCTGCAGGTCGCGAATCAGGAAGGGCGTGATGCCGATGACGATCAGCGCGATCTTGGCCAGCTCGCCGGTACCGAAGGCGATGAACAGGATCGGCAGAATCGCCATCGGCGGAATCAGGGACAGCACGGTGATCAGCGGTGACAGCTTGGCGCGCAGCAGCGGCAGGCCACCGGTGAGCAGGCCGACGCTCAGGCCGATCAGCGCACTGATCAGCACGCCGGCCAGCAGGCGTTCGAGACTGGCGAAGGTGTCGGTCCACAGCGGCAGGTCGCCGGTGCGCACGTTGACCTCAGTGGCTAGTCGGGTGAAGGACTCGCCCATGGCCGCGAAGGACGGCAGCAGGCGGTCATTCGGGTTGTCGAGCAGTCGCTGGTTGGACTGCACGATGTAAGGGATGGCCAGCAGCGCGAAGGGCAGGCCGCCGAGCAGCCAGCGGCCACCACGGGAGGGTGTCAGGTTGATCAGACGTTTCATGCGCGGGCTCCACGGGTGCGTACGAAGGTGCGAACAAAGATGCGGTCTAGGGAGGCGCTTGGTTCACGTTCCGCGGGGCAGGCTGTCCCGCGGAGCGTTTGCGGCATCCACCGCGTGGCGTTACTGGCTGTCAGCCAGTGCGGCGGTGTAGCTCGGGTCGAAGCGCAGCATCACGTTGCCCTCATCGCCGATGACACCGGCGGGGGTCTCGATACCGATGAAGCCGGAATCCGGCGCACCTTCGCCCAGCAGCCCCTGCGCGAAGCTGAAGTCGGCGATGTGCTGCATGGTGTCCTTGAGGCCTGGCGCATTGAAGGCGGCCACCGACTCGGCGGGGGTGTAGTACATGTGGGTCGCGGCCAGCTGGGACTGATAGCCGGCGAGATCGGTGCCGGCGGCATCTGCCATCTGGGTCAGCGCAGCCTCGTCACCGGCCTTCATCTTCTCCATCACCTCATACCAGGCGCCGACCAGCGCATGGCCGAAGTCCGGGTTGTCCTTCAGCGTCTGGGTATTGACGACCATCAGGTCGAGAATCTCGCCGGGGATGTCGCTGGAGTTGAAGACTTCGGTGTAGCCGGGCATGTCCTTGAGGGTGGCCAGCTGCGGGTTCCAGGTCACCACCGCCTGGGTATCCGGGTTGCTGGCCAGCGCCACGATGTCGGCATCGCCGGTATTGGTGGTGGTGAGGTCTCGCTCGCTCATGCCGACGCTGTCCAGCGCACGTGCCAGCAGGTAGTGGGAGACACTGAACTGCACCAGATTGACCTCACGACCCTTCAGGGACTCGATGGAATCGCCGTCGCGGACCATCACGCCGTCATTGCCATCGGAGTAGTCGCCCAGAATCAGCGCGGTGGAATCCACGCCGCTGGCGGCGGGCAGGGTGAGGGCGTCCATGTTGGTCATGGCGCAGCCATCGACATTGCCGGAGGTGTACTGATTGGTGGACTCGACGTAATCGTTGACCTGCACCACATCGATGTTGATGTCGTACTTCTTGGCCCACTTGTCGACGATGCCCTGGGTGTCCGCGTATTCCCACGGCATCCAGCCGGCATACACCGACCAGCACACGCTGAAGGAATCTTGCGCCATGGCCTGCGGGCTCAGCGATGCGCCAAGCAGCAGGGCGCCGGCCAGCGCAGCACGTTTGGAAGCGTTTCGGGAAACGGTAGATGAAGCAGATGAGACAGCAGCGGATGACACCTGGGCGCTGGCATCCGAGGGGGAAGTCGCGGACTGGGAAAGGCGAGTGAGCTGGGTCATTGTCGTTATCTCCGGCGGAAAAAGTGAGAGGCGCCGACCTTTTCAGGCGTTGCGTCTCCCGGGCTTTTGTCCCGCCGTGTAACCCCCAGCTTGGAGGTCGAGTGCTCTCGGACCAGTCGTGACGGCCATCAGCCAGTCACCGGAACCCTAGCGCTCCATTGGTGTAGATTTTCGATTGTTGTATGCCTATCGGTGCCTCGGTGAATGTCTAGCAGGAAGTGTGCCGGAGAGAATTTCTTCATATAAAACAATGCTATATAAGATTTCATGCAGCATGGATATGCATATCGGAATCGTACACTGCACCAATTTGATGAATTTTTCCGTCTCTTGCACCTTTGTGAAGTCAGTCGAGAGTGAGTGCTATCCAGTGGCCAGTGAGAAAGAAATCCAGAGATATTTTTAATACACAGTTGGTTGTTTTCAAAATATGGTGAAGATAATATGTGATTATCTTGGATAATTGATGGCTAAATCATGGATAAAAATAAACTCAGAAGCTTGGTAGGCGACTTATATAATATTGTTAATGAGCTGGAAGAAATGTTCCCCGGGCGACATTTCACTCCGGATGGCCATATGGTAGGGAGTCTAGGAGAGTGCCTAGTTGCCAATGCATATGATCTAGAGCTTCTGACTGCTTCCAACAAAGGGTATGACGCTATCGCCAAGTGCGGTACCAAGATCGAAATCAAGGCAACACAAGCGAAATCGGTTGCATTTCGCAGTGAGCCCGAGCATGCAATTGTGATCAAGATTTTACCCGATGGTAGCTTTGAAGAAATCTATAATGGCCCTGGATCATTAGTATGGCAGCAGTTTTCTGAAAAGAAACTACCTAGTAACGGACAGTTTCAGATTTCTCTTGCAAAACTGAAAGTGATGAACAAGTCAGCTTGGCCGCAGATTCTGAGTGCAACACCTGAGTTTCCCTGTAAGGTATTGCGCTCATGTCATACTCAGAACTCAGCATCACCGATCGTGCCACTATCCAGGTTTGCCTCTCTCAAGGCCTGAGCCTCCGAGCCATTGCTCGATGCCTAAGTCGTTCTCCCTCCACTATCAGCCGCGAAATTCGCCGAAATAGTGTACCGGGCAACGACTACCGAGCTGAACGCGCGCAAGTGTCGCGACTCAAGCGTCGGCGCTTTTGCCGGCCCAAGCGAAAGCTTTCCATCGGTAGTGAGCGGTTCAGGCTTGTCGAGTACCTTCTTCGTCGCTACTTGTCTCCTGAGCAGATCGCCGGCAAGCTTCGACACATGAATTTACCCAAGCTTGAAGACGCCTACGTCTGTCGCGAGACGATTTACACCGCCATCTATGCGCTGCCGGTTGGGCAACTACGCAAAGAGCTCATCCATTGCCTGCGGCATGGCAAAAGTACGCGTAAGCCTCGCCGTGGTGAGACGGACCGGCGAGGTCAGATCCCCGACATGGTCAGCATCCACCTTCGCCCGCCCGAGGTGGACAAGCGCGAGATGCCTGGGCATTGGGAAGGCGACCTGATCAAGGGAAAAGGCAATGCCTCAGCGGTTGGCACTCTTGTAGAGCTCAGTAGCGGATACTTGATACTGGCAAAGATGCATGATGCGACTGCGACCTCAGCCGTAGAGGGCTTCAGTGCCGCGCTGAACAGAATGCCATTGGCAGCACGAAAAACCCTGACGTATGACCAAGGACGAGAGATGGCCAGACATGCCGCTATCACGCAAAATACTGGCGTCGCCATCTACTTCTGTGATCCCCATAGCCCTTGGCAAAGAGGCAGCAACGAGAATATCAATGGCCTTATTCGCCAGTATCTCCCCAAGGGAACGGATCTGTCACTGACCAGTCAGGAAGAGCTGGATGCCATTGCCTTCGAGCTGAATATGCGGCCTCGAAAACGCTTCGACTTCAAATGCCCTATCGAGGTGATGAATGAACTGATGGCAAAGCACAATGAAGCACCACCCTCAATTCAATAGGGTGTTGCACTCAGAGCCTGCATCCGCCCAGTCTGTTTCGGAGAGCGTATAAGGCCGTAATATAAATGCATTATGCATATGTCAACCTTCTATGAGTAGTTGATCATGGCACTTTCACAGATGCAGATCATCCAATCCTTGGGTGAGGCGATGGCCTGGTTTGAGCGAGAACTGAACTGGGGCGTGCCGCCGACTGAGCTACGTCATCTTTGCGGACGCATTGGTGAGCTTTACGCTGCATTGATCACCAATGGTCAGATGGCGACCGAGGTGAATCAGCGCGGCTATGACGTGGTAAGCGGTGACGGTGAGCGAATCTCGGTCAAAACCACTGCGATGATGAGCGGTGGAGGCCATGTTGCTTTCAATCCCCGCTCGTTGGATGAAGTGGAGCGCATCATCATCCTGCGTATCAATACAGAAGAGATGCAGATCGAGAAGTTGCTGGATGCCACAGTGGAAGAGGCAAGGTCGTTGATGTCACCGGAGCGCGCGGGCAAGCAGAGTATCTCGTTGTCTCGATTGGCCAAGACTACGAAGCCGCGCAGCGAGCTGAAAGCCGTGCGTGAGGTCATGTACGCGTCTTGTATTGTTCGCGAGCTTGAGAACGGCAGCATCGAAGTCGAGCGTGATGATGGTCAGGGGATGCAGTCAGTGAGCCCTGTTCAGCCAGTGCTGCGTGAATTGGCAAAACAGTTGAATCTGCCGCTGGTGAATGGCAACGGCAATCCGCACAACACTCGTCAGCTGGGTAGCCTGGTCATCAGGGAGATTGCTCAGGAATCCACTGGGTGATTCAGCTGTGATGGGTTTCAAGACACCGGCCATTGGCCGGTGTCTTCGTATCTTGGGCTTGCTTCCAATTCGGCTCTATCCAGCGCTCACAATGCAGCACGTGGCTTCCCGAGGGGTTGCCCTTGTCGCGGCGCATTGTTGCGCGATCCGGCGCGTCGTTTCGTTGTGCCTCTCACCAAAGTCTTATACGTTGGTGGTGCTTTATTAGCACATACAAAAACAACGGCTTGCTCCCGATGGCCCGTGTGCCTTCACACAAGGGGGAAGGGCAGCAGCGATAGACAAAGGACACACGATGACAGACGTAGTCGAGAAGGATCTGCAGGAGTCTTCTGAGGTTCAGGCGGTTGAGAAGGGCTCTCCATCATCGCGTTCGCGTCGTGGTTTCCTGGGCATGAGTGGGGCGGCAATTGCCGGGGCGGCGTTGGGTCAGTTCTTGCCGGAGATTCCCAGTGCCTTTGCCAAGGAGACGGCACCAGCGGCGGCGGTGCTCAAGCCTTCCGCCAAGTCACCGGTGCGACTCAATTACAACGAGAATGCGCTTGGTATGGCACCGTCTGCACAGCGCGCCGCAGCGGCATCTATCCCGCATTCCAATCGTTATCCCTTCGCCCATCTGGGCAAATTGCAGTCATTGGTGGCGACTCACCACAAGGTACCGAGCGAGAGCATTCTGTTCACGCCGGGCTCCTCGGATGCGATCCGTGCCAGTGTGCTGGCCCATGCGACTCCCGATACCCAGCTGGTGATTCCCGAGCTGACTTATGGCGATGGCGCTCTGTATGCGGGCTTCTATGACCTCGCCATTCGCAAGGTGCCGTCCTCGCGCGAGGACTGGTCATTCAAGATTTCCGACATGAAGCAGGCCGTGGCCGACCACTCCGGCCCCTCCATCGTCTATCTGGTGAATCCCAACAACCCGACCTCGACCATCATTTCCAGTGATGAACTGGAGGCCTGGGTCAACGACAGCCGCGACGATACGCTGTTCATCATCGATGAAGCCTACGCCGAATTCGTCAATGACCCGGCCTTTCGCTCCGCCGATCATCTGATTGCCGGTGGCGCGAAGAACGTCCTGCTGCTGAAGACCTTCTCCAAGATACACGCCATGGCTGGCCTG
This sequence comes from bacterium Scap17, assembly GCA_013376735.1. Classification (NCBI taxonomy): domain Bacteria; species bacterium Scap17. Next base: position 1,723,035 of record VINJ01000001.1, read on the forward strand.
CGTGTCGGCTACGCCGTCGGCGATGTCGATCGTCTCGAGCACGTCTCCCACTACGTCGAAGACGATGCCATGACACTGTCGTACCCCGGCGTGATGGCGGCGACGGCCTCCATGCTGTCACCGGAGTTTCTGGTCCACAGCAAGCAGAGCAACGATGAAGCGCGCGCCATCTTCACGGCGACACTCGACGAGCTGGGCTGGGAGTATCTGCCGGGGCAGACCAACTTCGTCTTCCACCGTATCTCCAGGCCGCTGAAGGAATTCCAGACCGCGATGAAGGAACGCCATGTGCTGATCGGGCGTGCCTTCCCGCCGGCAGATGGCTGGTGCCGCATGTCACTCGGCACGCCGGAGGAGATGCATTATGTCGCCGCCGTGCTGCGCGAAATGAAGGCCAAGGGCGTCGTCTAGTCGTGACGATTTCCCTTGCAGAAAGACGCAAACGCCCGCCATTTGGCGGGCGTTTCTCATGCGTGGCTTTTTCTTGAGTCGCGTAGCACTTGGGTCAGTGGCTGCGCGTCAGGCGAGTGGCCAGCCACCAGCCCAGCAGCATCGTCACCAGAAAGCCCGCCAATGGCAGAGTCATGGCGCTGCTGGAGACGATGGCAGGCCCGGGGCAGTAGCCGCTCAGCCCCCAGCCGACACCGAACAGCGCCGCGCCTAGCAAAAGACGCCCATCGATATCGCGACGCGTGGGCAGCTGGAAGCGCTCGCCCAGCAGAGGAGTGCCACGCCGCCAGACGAGGCGATAGCCGAGGAAGGTGGTGATGACGGCACCGCCCAGCACGAAGATCAGCGTGGGGTCCCAGTCTCCGGCCACGTCGAGAAAGCCGACCACACGTGCAGGGTCGGTCATGCCGCTGAGTGTCAGTCCGAGGCTGAAGACCAGGCCGGTGAGAAAGCCGATGACCGTTTTCATGGTGACTCCCCCAGCAGATGTTGGCTCACGAACACCGTCAGCATGGCCACAGCCACGAACACCACCGTGGCCACCAGCGAGCGAGGGGAGAGGCGCGCGATACCGCAGACCCCATGACCACTGGTACATCCGCCGCCGATGCCTGTTCCGATACCCACCAGCAGACCGGAGAACGTCATGCTCAGTACCCCGCTGGCGGGATTGCCGATCAACGCATCCGTGCTTGCGGCCACATTGCCCCAGTCAAGATTGAGTAGCAGGAGGAGTAGTGGGCCGCTGATCAACCCCAGCACGAAGGCGATACGCCAGCGGCGGTCCGGGCCTGATTCCAGCAGCGCGCCCCGCGTGACGCCACTGATACCGGCGATACGTCCCAGCGATGCCATCAGCATCACTGCCGAGAGACCGATCAGGACCCCGCCGGCGAGTCCTTGCATGCTGCTTGTCATGTCCATGTCGTTCATCCTCGTGTCGCGATCATCCTGCGGTGCGTCGATGATATGCTCGCGGCTGGTGAGCGCCAACCGGCTGTCTGGCCGCTTGGCTGCACGACCAGGACGCCGACCTTTCGATGGAGGGCACCGCAGGAGCACCATGAACGAACTGACCCAACGCCTGCGCACCTTTCTCAAGGTGGCGGAGCATCAGAGCTTCAATGTAGCGGCGCGGGAGCTGGATATCGCCAGTTCCACGGCGACGCGTCACGTCAATCATCTGGAGCGCCAGCTGGGCGAGCCGCTGCTGGTGCGCACCACGCGCCATGTCCGGCTGTCGCCGGCCGGCGAGCGCGCCCTGATCCGCTTTCGCGCCATTCTGGCCGAGGTGGATCAACTGGAGGATGAGCTGGAGACGCTGAGTGAGCGGGTCGCGGGGCCGCTGCGCATCTCGGTGCCGTGGCGCTATTCGCGTCTCTATCTGGCACCGCTGGTGAGCGAGTTCATGCAGTGCTATCCCGAGGTGGCGCTGGATATCGTCAGCAGCGACCAGCGGGTGGACCTGGTCGAGGACCACTTCGACGTGGCCCTGCGCATCGGCCATCTGGAAGACTCCAGCCTGATCGCGCGCCATATCAGTGACCAGCGCTTCGTGCTGGCGGCCGCGCCGTCCTACCTCGCCGCCCAGCCACCTATCCAACATCCTGAGGATCTGGAACAGCACCGTCTGCTGACCTTCAGCTATACCACCGCCAATCATCACTGGCGGCTGGTGCAAGGCGAGCGGGAGCATCGCATCTCGGTGCGCGCTCGCGCGCTGCGCACCAACAATGCCGACATTCTCACCCAGGCGGCGCTTGGGGGTGCCGGCGTGGTAGTGCAACCGCTCTGGGCCATTCGGGAAGAGCTGGCAAGTGGCCGCCTGCTGGCGGTGCTGGAGGACTTTCAGGTCACTTCATCGGATTTCGACACCGGTATCCACGTCGTCTTCGCGCGCGAGAATCAGCACAACCCGCGCGTACGTGCCTGGGTCGACTTCCTGCTCGCCCGCCGCGAGCGGCTGTCCTGCTGACACGCCCTGTGAACGACACGCAGGAAAACACGAAGGGCCCGGTCTCCAGAGATCGGGCCCTTCGTGTTTTCAGGCTGCGCGCTGGGTACTTACCGGGCGGCACCTGCCAAGCGGCGCCTGGCCACTGATGCTCAGGCAGCCATCAGTAGAGGATATCGCTGCGGATGATGTACTTGGCACCGTCGCGGATCGGCTCGCTGGCATGCACGCAGTGCTGCGGATGCGAGCCATGCGGGAAGCACAGTACGCCACCCTTGGGCGTGGAGACCGAGACCTTCTGGATATCATCCTGCGACTGGGCCGGCTTGCCGGGGTCGCGACGGCTGACCAGAAACTCGGTGCGCCCGCCGGTATAGCCATCGCTCAGGAAGATGAGGAAGGTGTACTGGCTCATCAGGCCTGGATAGGCGTCCTGAACGATCTCGCCATTGATGACGCGACTGCCCGGCCAGGCACCATCGGTGTGCGGCTTGAAGAAGTCGCCGGCCTCGTAGCGATAGGTACGAAAGCGCGCATTGATGCCCTTGGCGCCTTCGCCCTGGATCTGCTCGGTCACCAGCGGCGCCGAGCGCTGCCAGATGACCTGATCGACCGCTTCACTGACGACCCAGTTGACGTTGTGGTTGTGGCGTACCGAACGCGGCAGGGAGACGGGCGCATCTTCCTGGAAGCCCATTTCCTCAAGCGCGGCGACGAAGTGGTCGGCCTCTGCGGGTGTCAGCACATTGAGCAGCTGGAAGGCACCCGGGACGCCCTCGACCTCCTGACGGACCACCTCTGGTGCCGCGTCGGCCTCGAAGAGATCAGACACGTCGCCGTTGTCGGTCCAGATGGGCAGTGGCGTGGGGGAGAAGCCGCGTTCGTGGCGGACGACATGGAAAGACAAGCTCATGGCAAAGCTCCTGAATGACGAAGAATGTATGACGAGAACGTGGTGGCCGCCACGCGGTGGCCGCCAGGCGTTGGTCGCCAGGCCTGCAAGGAGGGAAGCCCGGACGACGGTCATCTGGCGGCGAGTGCCGATAGGGGCGGGCGAGCGGCGAGAGAGGAGCAGCTACCCAGATGGGCCAGGTGTCTGCCATCTCGACCGCGGCGCTCAGCCGCCACTAGCCAGTCGTTATCAACCAACGGCCGTGGCATCTCAGTCGGGATAGCGGACCAATACCCGCGTCTCGAGACTGGTGCGTGTCGGCGCATCGTCGGGCGTATCGAGCAGCTCGGCCGCGGTATGCGCGACCGGTGGCTTGCCGGCGCTGTCGAAGGCGTTGAAGATGATGGCTTCGTCGGGGCGCATCTCGGAGGCGAAGTACCAGCGGTGAGCCAGATTGTGCACGAGGCCCTGGATCTGGCCGCAGCGGTCCGGATAGAGGATCTCGATGTTGACCCAGTCCTCGTCTTGCACGCTCCGGGTATCGGCGAAGGCCAGCGGGTCACGTGCGACGGCCTGCTCGACCGGCTGCCAGACATTGACGATGCCGTAGTGGCCGCTCAGCCACTGCTCCGCCTGCTCGGGTGGGAGCAGATCGCGCACGCGCTGCGGGCCAGAGCGCGGCGAGTAGTCGACATGCACATGCTGTGCCGGCACGCGCTCCCCCTCGAACCCGCGCAGGGTGTGGTCGAACACCTGCACTTCACTGACGCCGAGCTGCTGCTTGAGCAATGCCTCGATGGCCGGTGTGTGCAAGTGATTGCGCACCTTGGGATCGCGTACATCGACGGCAAGTTCTGGCGTGTCGAGAAACAGCAACCCCTGGGAGGCGAAGCTGGGCGGTGTGGAGCGCAGGTCCTGCAGCCTGACACCGCGGCGGTCATGCTCCGGCTCGATGCGGCGACCGGTCTCGCCGTTCGGGTCCACCTTGATCTGCAGACCTTCCGGGCGGTCGAGCTGATAATTGACGAACGCCATGCGGGTAGGGACGGGCGCTGACATGAACGAGACCTCCTTCACGATGGGTTGTCAGAGGATGCCGCAGGGACAGGCACTCAGGCTGATGCCTTCAGTGCCGAGTCCGGGAGGCTGGTTCACGAGGCTAGTGCACTGGCACGGGCAGAAAAAGGCGCCGGTCGGCAATTGGTCATTGCATAAGTTGCAATAATCAGCCGTCGATTGTCGCTCAATGCCCGCCGGACAGGTGCAGACCGGCGATGGACAGCAAGATGACGCCGATGCAGGCCATGCGGCGAAACGAGAAGTGCTCGCGCCAGAACAGCACCCCGATGATGGCGCTGACCACGGTGCCGATGCCGGAGAACACGGTGTAGGCAATGCCCAGACTGATGGTGTCCATGGCAGGATACAGCAGGCTCAAGGAGGAGCTGAAGCCCAGCGCGACCAACAACACGCCCATGCGGCGATGCTGATTGGCGTACTGGTTGAAACCGGTCACGCCGACGACCTCGCAGCAGCCGGCGGCGATCAGATAGACCCAATCCATGCTGTCACTCCTGTTCATTCATTGAAGGTGGGCTGTGGTGTGGCATTCATCTGAGCCCGCTTGTCAGCAGGTGCGCTGGGGGCCGTCTTGAGCACAATGATGCCGATCAGCATCAGCACCACGAAGCCCAGCGTGGACCACTGGAATTCGAGATCGAAGAACAGCAGATCAGCGACGACGGTGCCGACCGTGCCCAGGCCGACGAAGATGGCGTAGGTGGTGCTGGCGGGCAGTGTCTTGGCGATCTGGGTGACCAGACTCAGGCTGATGATGACCAGCAGTACCGTCAGTGCCCATTCCAGCGGGCTGTCGGCGACCTTCAGGCCCGTGGCCCAGCCGATTTCGCACAGGGTCGAGATCAGGAAGTAGAGCGTGATACGCATGATGATCGGATGTCCTTGTGAAGTGTCGGGAAAGTGGGGCGTTCAATCGCTAGCGTAAGACGTGTGTTGCATGAATGCGGGGCTATATGAGTTTTTGAAGATGTTTCGATTCAGGAAAAGGCGGAGGGAGCCCCTCCGCCTGTTGTCCCTCCACCTGCTGCCAGCAAGTCGTTGGTGCAGCCTCGTCTGACTCGCGTCCCCGTGAACAGAAGTTCTAGTGAACAGTGATCGGAACGCGTCAGGAGGCCAGCGGCGTGGTCGTCGCCTGAGTCGCTGACTCCTCGTGTGGCGCCAGCGGGAGGATTCGCCGCGGCGGGCAGCGCCTCAGTCTGCTCCTGCTCGTGCTCCTGTTGATGTGTAGGTGCCTGGGAGTGTCGTTCGCGCTGGCGGTGGTCCTGCTGCAGACGCCGGGCGAGCAATAGCAAGGTCTCTTCCTCCAGCCCCAGTTGCCGTCGACCACGGCCTGCAGACGCTCGAGAATGCGTTCGGGGTCGGTGTCCTTCATCAGGTAGCCATCCGCCCCTTGCTGGATGGCATCCAGCAGGTGGCGGCTGTCATCGGAGGCGGTCAGCAGCACTACCTTGAGAGTGGCATCATGCTGCTTGAGATGGCGCATCAGGGTCAGGCCATCGAGCTGTGGCATCTGCCAGTCGACGATCACCAGCTCCGGGGCAAGGGTGGGCAGGGTCTCCAGCAGGTCACTGCCGTCATCGAAGTCGGCCACGACCTCGAACAGGCCACCTTCACTGAACAGCTCGGCCAGCCCGCGCCGAAACAGCGGATGGTCGTCGACGAGCACGACTCGTGTCGGGGGTGTCGAGGGTGTCTGGTGTGTCGAGGACATCTGGCGAGTCACGGTCATGTGTCGTGGCGCTCCCAGCTCAGTATCACGCGGGTACCGCCCTGGCGGGGTTGGGTGATGGCAAAGTCGGCCCCGAGCTGGCGTGCGCCATCCTGCATGATGCCCAGCCCGAGGTGCGCAGGGGGAATATCGGCGAGATCAAATCCGCAGCCGTTGTCCTCGATGGTCAGCAACACCCGCTCCGCCGGCTGAGGCCCTGAAGATTGATGAGGCCCTGAAGACTGGTAGAGCAATTGCAGGCGCAGGTGGGTGGCTCGGGCATGGCGCACGCTGTTGGTCATCGCTTCACGCACGATGAACATTACCTGCAGGGCCTGGGCATCGGGGAGGTGCAGTGACTGGATGCGTTTGTCGAGCTCGAACACCATGCCTGAGTGTGTCTCGAATTCCTCGATCAAGTCATCCAGCACGCGGGCCAGCGGCGCGTCACCCCAGGTGGCGTGCGCGCCGTTGATCAGCTCCCGGGTCTGGCGCAAGGCGCGCCGGGCCTGGGTATACACGTCCTCGGCCAGTGCCTGCACCTCCTGTGACGCATGGCGGGCGGCGCGACTCAGGCGTGCGCTCTGCATCTGCAGATAACTCAATTCCTGGGCGAGGGTATCGTGCAGCTCCGCTGCCAGATGTCGGCGCTCGTTCTTCAGCGCCTCTGCCACCGCTGCCTTCCTGTCTTCGGCGTGACGCGCCTGTTGCTGCTGATGCAGTGCCAGGCCACGGCTCAGGGCGTCGATGACGGCGCTCGCGTGCCGCGATTCGAGTGCGACGGCTGTCGACTCACCGAGCCATAACCAGTCATCGCCCGTCGTCACTCTGCCCGTTTCCTCTCTGTCCATCATCCCTCTTTCAGGGAGGGGCGTGAGGGCGATCAGCACGCCATCTGGCGTGCCGCTCGTGTCAGACACCTGCTGTCGGGCGCCGGGATCGCGACCGATATCCCTGATGGCTTGCTGCAATCTTTGACGCGTCGCGGTTGGCAGGGCGAGGCCGGCTTCCCGAATGTCGGCGAAGGTGTGCCGGACGTTTCTTTCACCGGCCAGCTGACCGGCGCGGTGGTGATGGCACTGACGGGCTTCATTCCGGGCTGGGGCGTGGCCTATCTGCTCAAGAAGTTCAACCTGCTGCGCGTACCGCCGCATGTCGAGGTACTGGGGCTGGACCTGTTCTAAGTCCCGGCCAAGGCCTACCCGGAGAGTATGGCAACTGAGTCATCTTCGAGTGTGCCGGCACGTTCCGGTGGGGTGGTGGCAGCGCCCATGGACAAGCGCCCGGACATCAGCTGAGCCCTGGTAGCTGAGCCTCGGCGCACATCCTGAAAGGGTCAGTCTGTCGAGATAAGTGCGGACTGGCCCCGTTATTGCAGTACTGGTAGACCCAAACGATATCCGCTTTCGCAAGGAGTCTTGCAATGGAAACTGTCGATACTGTGGTACACGCTGGCAACTACGCCTTCTTCTTCAGCAACTCTGGTGCCGTGGCGGTGTGCCTGCTGGTTGCCGCTGGCGCCTGCATTGCGCTGAGCGCCAACATCCTGCGCCACGAGAAAGCGTCCTTCGAGAGCAAGAAGACGCCGTGATGCTCCTGGCATCATGACCCGCACCTATCAAAAACGCCGCAGCGCTCAGCGCTGCGGCGTTTTTGATAGGTGCCATGCACCCGAGTGGCTTTGTGCGAAGAGAGTGTGGCATGCGTCACGCAGTCGTCACCTGAGGGCTTGATAATGGCAGCCCCTCAAGGTGGCACTCATGGAACGCGCGATAGCATGAAACTGATTCATCTGACCGACACCCATCTGGTCGCTCCTGACAAGCGACTTTACGGGCTGGACCCACGTGCACGGCTGGCCGCTGCTGTCGCTGATATCAATCTGCACCACGGCGATGCTCAGGGCGTGATCATCAGCGGTGACCTGACCGATCGCGGTGAGCCGGCCGCCTTCCAGGCACTGCGTGAGGTACTGGAAGAACTGTCGATGCCGTATTTCCTCGGCATGGGCAATCACGATGCGCGTGAGACACTGCAGGCCGCCTTCCCGGAGCTGCCCTGTGATGACGGAGGCTTCGTGCAGTATGCGCATGCCTTCGGCCCCGACGCCGATGATTGCGTGCTGGTGATGCTCGATTCGGCCGTCGCGGGGGAGCATGGCGGTCTGCTGTGTGAGTCTCGCTTGGCGTGGCTGGATGCCTGTCTGGCTGCGCATCACGATCGCCGTATCCTGCTGGCGCTGCATCATCCGCCCATGGCCCTCGGCATCCGCTATATGGATGACATTCGCTTGCAGAATTCACAGGCGCTGCATGACGTGATCCAGCGGCATGGCAACGTCGAGCACTTGCTGTTCGGGCATGTGCATCGTCCGGCCAGCGGTGTCTGGCGGGGGCTCTCGTTCTCGACCTTGCCGGGCGTCAATCATCAGGTTGGGTTGGATCTGGTCTCCGCGGCGGACTGTCTCGCCGGCAGTCATGAGCCGCCGGCCTATGGCGTGCTGATGATAGGCGAGGAGCAGATCGTCAATCACCTGCATCTCTACATGGATGACAGTCGCCGCTATTTCTTCCACGACACGCTCGAGGCCGCCCAGTCGCTGGAGGCGCTCGATGAATTGATCGCTCTGCAGCGCGATGAGCGGATTCCGACTCGCGAGCGCGAGCCGTTGAGCAACACCTTGCAGGCAGCTGAGGCAGCAAAAGAATGAACAAAGCGTTATATGTCTTTGATTTTGATGGTGTGATAGCCGACAGCCTGACACTGTGCCTCAAGGCCTGTGAACATGCGGCGCACCTGGAAGGGCGGACGATCGTGCTGGAACGCGATAGCTGGGAGTCGCTGGACAACGTGACCTTTGAGGAGATGGCGCGTGTGCAGGGCTTCACGGACGAGGCTGTCGCGCGCTTTGCCGCGCATGTCTTTGCCTATACCCGCCAGGCGACGCCGCCGGCGGTCTTCACTGGCATGCGCGAGGCCTTGTCGGCACTCGCCGAGCAGGGTGACGTCATGGTGTTGTCGGCCAATCACAGCGAGATGATTCGTGCCACGCTCGCCGCCGCCGGCCTGTCGGACTGCGTGTCACAGGTGCTGGGCGGTGAGATCGCGGGCAGCAAGGGGGCCAAGCTGGCGCGTCTGTTGGCAGCGCCGCACGTGGCGGTGGAGCGCAGCTGGATGGTGGGCGACGCTGTCAGCGACATTCGCGCCGCGCACGAGGCAGGATGTCGTGCCGCTGCGGTCAGCTGGGGATGGCAGAGCCCCGAGCGGCTGACCAGCATGGCGCCGGAGCGGATCATCGCGCAGCCTCAGGCGCTGATGATGCTGAGTGACCCGAGCATGACCCCGTCATTGACTCACGTTTGAGTCGCTGGAAACACGATCCATGGCGTTGAGTTGTCGACGCTGTATTTTCAGTGCTCAGCCCCTCGCCAAGGATTGATTTGTGCTTGGCGAGGTCTATAGTCGCGGTGTTGATTCATCGACGACAGGAGATCATCACGATGACCCACAAGCGAAAGGTGCAGGACAACGCGCTCAAGGCGGTGCTGCGTACCCCGATGTTCAAGCAACGCGTGGTAAAGGCGCGCAAGGGCAAGGGCAGCTATCAGCGCCAAGGCAAGTCGCAGGGAAACAGGGGCGGCAGTGAAGCGCCTTCAGTCAGTGTGCACAACGCTGCCTGAAGACGCTTCATTGGTGTGGTTCTCCACGATCTGACTTGCACCATCGCAAGAGACTGAAACATGAACGCCGCAGCGTCAGCGCTGCGGCGTTTTGCGTCTGTTCTATTTTTTCGTCTGACCTACTGAGAGCGACTCAGCTCGAGAAGTGCGCATTCCAGGTCTCGGCGCGTGCGGCGTCGCGGGCTTCATAGTCGGCCAGCACCGTCTCCAGTTCGCCCAGTGATTCATGCTCACGATCCTCACCCAGCTGCGTCAGGCGCAAGGTATACCAGGCTGTCACCCCGCCTTCCGGCGGCGCGCTGAAACGCGGAAATTCTGGTGCGGGGCATTCTCCGGCCTGCCAGAGGGCGGGTAGTGACGGGTGCAGCGCTAGAGGGCGGGCCAGGCCGACGAGGTCGACGGTTCCCTGTACCACGGCGTCTTCGGCCTGGGCGAGTGTCTTGAAGCCGCCGGTTGCCATCAGGGGCAGGGTTGTCACCTCGCGTGCACGCTTGGCGAATTCGACGAAGTAGGGGCCGCTGGCACTGGCATCTGACGCGGAGCTGGCGCCGGGGAAGTAGGTACCGCCACTGATGTCAATCAGATCGATGGGCAACCCATCGAGCGCTGCTATCACCTGCAGCGCTTCGGCTTCCTCGAAACCGCCTTGCAGTTGATCACTGGAGTTGAGCTTCACCATGACCGGGAAGTCGTGGCCGACGGCCTCACGCACGGCAATGATCACTTCCCGCATCAGCCGCATGCGGTTGTCGAGGCTGCCGCCGTAGTCATCCGTGCGCTGATTGAAGAGGGGAGACAGAAACTGGCTGAGCAGGAAGCCGTGTGCCGCATGTACCTGTACCCCGCCAAACCCGGCGTCACGGGCCAGGCGCGCCGTCGTTGCCATGGCCGCGGGCAATGCCTTGATGGCCTCAAGGCTCATGGCCTCGCAACGTAGCCCGGGAATATCCAGTGCACTGGGGCCATGCGCCGTGCTGGTCGGTGGGTAGGCCATCGCACCGGCGTGGCCGAGCTGCAGCCAGAGGTCTGCACCGTGCTGTTGACCGCGCTGGGCCAGTTGCGTGAAGGCCGCGAGATCGGATTGCGCGTTGAGCACCAGATTGCCCGGTTTCTCGGCATGCTGGTGGTCAGGCTGTACCTCACCGACCAGTGACGCCGCCACGCCACCCTCTGCCCAGCGCTCGTAAAGGCGCATCTGTGCCTCGCTGGGGTGTCCCGTGCCATCGCCGAGAGAATCCGACATCGCCGCCTTGACGATTCGGTTGGCGAGCACCCGGCCGCTTGGCAACGTGAAGGGCGTGAACAGGGCGGAGGCTGTCGGCTGGTCTGTCATGGGAGATGTCTCTTTTTGCATGGGGCAGGCACTTTACCTGATACAGAATGTGGCACTGAACCTGGCATTTCAGGAACTGAGGATTCCTCTCAAATTCTCTGGAAACCCTGCACGCCGCCTGTCTGGTAGCCATGGCGTTGCCTGTCTACCGTAGTACCTGATCGCCGATGACCTGGTTTCTGGACGCTTGGTCCCGCTGCTGGAGGACATACGTGGGGACGGCGTAGATGCCAGCATCTACATCGTCCGCCCGGAGACGCAGATTATTCCTCGGCGAGTGAGGGTGCTGATGGGTGCCTTGATAGAGGGATTTGACACCGGCCAGGAGGCGTTTGCCAAGGGCATGACTTATCTGGTGATCATCATGGTCATTACATGACATATTATCTCCAGGAGAGATAACAGGATTTCAGTGACGTACATCATGGAGCGATACATGTCACAGATAGGACGCAATAGATTGGCGGTACTTATTGATGCTGACAATGCGCAGGCTGCTATCTGCGAAGCGTTGCTGGCAGAGATTTCAAAATTGGGAATCAGCACCATAAAGCGGGCTTACGGAGACTGGACGACGCCGAATCTTGCGCCATGGAAAGAGCATCTTCTGCGTCATGCCATTCATCCCGTTCAGCAGTTCAGCTATACCCAGGGCAAGAATGCAACTGACTCTGCGTTGATCATCGATGCCATGGACTTGCTGTACTCGGGGAACGTGGAGGGGTTCTGCCTCATCTCTTCGGACAGCGACTTCACGCGCCTGGCGGCTCGTTTGAGAGAGAGCGGCATGCTGGTGTATGGCTTCGGTGAAGACAAGACGCCTCAGCCATTCGTGTCTGCGTGTGACACATTCATCTTCAGCGAAGGACTGCGCAAAGCTACTGAGAAGCCTGTCCCGGCCATGCCAGTCAGCAAACCAGCTGCTGAGCCGGTAGCGCTCGTCAAGCCGACCAAGGCACAGAGGCAGTTGAGGTCGCATATCTTGAATGCGGTGAATGAACTGCAGCAGAAAGATGGCTGGACTCCCTTATCAGCAGTGGGAAGTTATCTAAAGAAGAAGATGCCTGACTTCAAACCGTCTGATCATGGTGCCAGCAAGCTTGGAGCGATGATTCAGAAACTGGATTATCTGGATGTCTGTCGTAGGCCTGTTAAAGGGGGAAGTATGCATTTCTATATCCGAAAAAAGGTTAGCCTGCCTGCAAAGGCCAGCTGATCATGCAATCTCTAGAGCTAGTCAGTCACACAAGCAGATGGATAACAATCAGCGGGTCTTTCCAGATAATGAGCAGTCGTCGCTTTACTCAGCCGCCATCATTCGCTCGTACAGCCCATCCTTGAGCAGGCTGCGCTGGTGCTTGAGTTGGTGCATGGCGTCGTCGCCGATCGGTGATTCATCGACTTCCAGGGCGTGAATCTCGGTATCTATCCGGGTATAGGCTTCCGCGATGCGGGCGAACTCTTCATTGCCATTGATCAGGCGCAGAATGAGTTCACGTTGCTGAGGGAAGTCATTGCACAGGGAGTGGTCATCGATATGCATGGTGTAGCTCCGGAACAGGGTGGAAGAATCCAAAAAGAGGGAGTGTTGCCACTCCCCTAAAGGGCATCCTTGCTTACGTTGCAGGACGTATTCTCAGACGATGGACTGGACATCGATCACGATCTGATCCCAGTTGCGCTGGGCGTTCATGTCGTTCTCGACATCGCTGTCATAGGCATTCTGGAAGCGCTTGATGGCGGCGGTCTGACTGGTGGCCTGATAGAGCCAATAGGCCTCTTCCTTCAAGGCATCTTCGATTGGCTTGTCGATGGAGGCGTAGATGGCCTGCTTGCAGGCGTTGATGGCGGCTGATGGCCACAAGGAGATTCGCTCGGCCAGCGAGTCGACGAAGGGGCCGATCTCCTGCGGGTCCAGCGCACGATTGATGGTGCCGTATTCGGCGGCCTGATCGGCATCGAAGTCCTTGGCGCTGAGGATGATTTCCAGCGCTCGGCCAAGGCCTGCCTGACGTGCCATGCGTGAGGCACCGCCTCCGCAGGGCAGAATGCCCATTGCGACTTCCATTTGCATGAAACGAGCCTTGCCCCGTGCGGCGAATCGCATGTCACAGGCCAGGGCAAATTCGTGACCACCACCGCGGGCAAAACCTTCAATCTTGGCGATGGTCGCCTGGGGCAGGCGGCTGATGCGCTCAAGGACCACCTGCAGGTCCAACAGCTTGACCTCACTCTGATGAACCGCATGCGTCGACATGTCCTTGAGGAAGTCCACGTCGGCATGGGCGACAAAGATCTCTGGATTGGCTGACTGGAAGACCACCACCTTGGTATCGCTGTCCCGCTCGAGCTTCTGCGACAGCATGGTCAGGTCGGCCAGCATGGGAATGTCCTGAATATTGACCGGCGGATAATCGAAGGTCACATACAGAATGGCGCCTTTCCGTTCAGCACGGAACGTCGTAAATTTGTTGTATATCATGATGTTACCCCGATTCGATCGCCGCCCGTCGTGTGTAATCAACGTTAGCACCGAGTCAGGAGCTTGATTACCGAGAGATGTGTGGAAAGACATTATTCGATTGGTTGAGACTGGGCATTCTCAAGAGAAATCAGTCGGTTATCAGACGGTATCAAGCGACGGCAATAAAAAAGTCCCGCGATGGTCGTGGCTGGCAGCGACCTTCGCGGGACTCTCGCCTCAGAGGGAGGGGGCAGAAAAGTAGAGAGATCCTAGTCCTGGTGGCTCTCGGCGTGGTTGGCGCCGATACGCTTGGTCCAGCGCTGGCGGGCGAAGCGGCGCAGATTGGCCACGTTGTCCGTCTCGTCGATGATGTCCTCGCCGAGAATCGTTTCCATCACGTCTTCCAGCGTGATCACGCCCAGCCAGTTGCCGAGGTTGTCATAGACAACGCACAGGTGCTGGCGCTCGCGTTGCATCAGCCCGAAGGCCTGCTCGACGTTGTCCTCGGCATGCAGTTCGCTGATCGGGCGCATCAGGTCCTTCAGGGGAGTGGTGGGCTCTGCCTGATGGGCGTCGGCACGGTGGATCATGCCCAGCGTGCGTTCATCGGCGGTCATCACCGGGTAGCGGCTGAAGGGCCAGGTCGCCAGCTGGTCATTGAATTCGGCCACGCTCATCTCGGGGCTGACCGTCTGACAGACCGGGCGTGGCGTCAGTACGTCACGCACCTTCATCTCATGCAGATTGAGGATGTTGGTGATGACGCGCTGTTCGTCATTTTCCAGCGCCTTCTTCTCCAATCCCATCTGCGCCAATGCCTTGATCTCGCCACGTACGTCGATGTCATGCGCATCCTTGCCAATGCGCGAGGTGATCAACTCCGATAGCCAGATCAGCGGCTTGAGCGCGACGACCATGACATTGAGCACGCCGGGCAGCATCGGCGACAGCTGACGCCAGTAGGTGGCACCGATGGTCTTGGGAATGATTTCCGAGGCCACCAGGATCAGCAGCGTCATCACTGCCGAGGCCACGCCGACCCAGGCTTCCCCGAAGACGGCCGATACCTGTGCGCCCACCCCCGTGGCACCGACGGTATGCGCGATGGTGTTGAGCGTCAGGATGGCGGCCAGCGGCTTGTCGATATTGTCCTTGAGCTTGGCCAGTGCGGCGTGGCGCTTGGGGTGCTGGTCTCTCAGGCTTGCCACATAGCTGGGGGAGAGCGACAGCAGCGCCGCCTCGAGCACGGAGCAGATGAATGAGATGCCGATCGCGACGGCAGCAAACAGGATCAACAGAAACATGAGGCGTGCTCCTAGGGGGAAGGCATCTATTAGTGACATACGACGCAGTACTGTCAAACCCGTGAATTATCGCAGAGTTTTCTGCCTGCTGGCCAAGCTTGCCAGTCTGTCTGGAAAAGTGCCGTTGACTCGAGAAGTACAGAAGGTGGGCAAGACTTTATATGAGACAAGAACTAATTTTAGATGATAATGAGATTGTTTTGCTTTAGGCATTCATTGTATTTTGTGGGCGCCCGCTATATTCGCAAGCCGCGGCCGGGCATGGCAGTTGAGTGGCAACGTGCGTAAATTCAGCCGTCAGTGCGGCCCGCAGCAGGCGGTAGGCCTTCACCAGGATTCACAATGCAGGGATTTGCAGCGACATGGCAGAGCCACTTGGAGACATGGCCGACAGTCAGACCACTCGCCGCGTCATGGCCTCGCCTCAACAGCGCCCTTCATCGCTCAGCGAGCGGCAAGGCTGGCGAGCAGCAAAATATCCGCATTGCGAGGGGCAGGTGCATGACCTGCATCCCTGGCGAGACGCGCATCTGACGCTGTGTGATCTAGAGGTGTCACGCGCCTATCACGGCCAGCATCAGTTTCATGAGGGCCTCTATCTCTGCCTGGTGTTGGAAGGACGATTGACGCTATCAGGCCTGGACGGCGCGCGGATCGACTTGTTCGCGGGGCAAGGGGGGATCTTCCGCCCGCCGAGTACGCAGTCTGCGCCAGCGACGCTGAAAAGCTACCATCCTCAAGGCCGCCTGCGTTGTATCAGTTTGTACCTAGAGGATGAGGCCAGTCAGTCCCTACAGGTGCGGCGGGGTCTGGCGAACTGGGATGCATTGCCGTGCGCGCGTCATTCTCAGCCGCTGGGCTGGACACCGGGGCGCTGGCTTCATCAGCAACTGGATGAGCGTGTCAGAGCCCCTGATGGTGAGGGACCGCAAGGAGATTGCGATACGCCGGCGTTCACCGCCTGTGAGGGCGATATGCTGGAATGGCAGGGGATTGCGCTGCAGTTGTTGGGGGCGGCGCTCAAGCGCCGCGCTGGTGAGGCACAGGATGTACCGGCGTCTCCCGCATCGTCATTAGTGTCCCCATCGCGACCCCACAGCGTCTGTCGACACCTGGAGGCGGTACGCCAGCGCCTTGCTGCCGTGCCGCATGGCGCGTACTCGCTGGAGGAGCTGGCACGAGTGGCCTGCATGAGCCCCTCCGGCTTGCGCCAGAAGTTTCGCCAGGCCTTCGGGCAGTCGCTGGGCAGTTATCAGCGTGAGTGTCGCATGCGGTGTGCCGAGCAGGCTCTGCGCCGTGGAGTGAGCATTCAGCAGGTGGCGCATCAAGTGGGGTATGCCCATGCCTGCAACTTCGCCACGGCCTTCCGGCGTCATTTCGGGGTGTCGCCACAGGAGGCCCGCGCCAGGTTTCATCGCGTCGATTGAGCCGCAATGGTGACGAGCACCTGAAAGCGAGCTTGAGATTGTCACAATACGCAAGCGGGCACCTCATGGGTGCCCGCTTGCGTATGTCGTACTCGAAGGTTCAGTGCTGCATCTTGCTGGTGATGCGAGCTGGTCTTACAGGAAGGGAACCATCGGCAGTACCACGTCATCCAGCAAACCTGTCGGGTAGTACAGGTTCATTGCCGCCTGCATGCCGAGCAGGAAGACTGCCACGCCCAGCGCGAAGAGTCCTGCGAACAGCGGCGACTTGCGTGCAATGGTGAGCTGGAAGCCCAGGCAGAACAGCACGGCGGTGGAGACGAAGCCCAGCAGCGCACTGATACCGATCAGTCCGAAGAAGCCAAGTACCACACCCACTGCCTTGAAGGCCGGTTGCTGGACGCGAATCATGCCACGACGCCAGCCATTGAAGACCACGGCGATCACCGAGAGCAGTGTGATGAAGGCGGCCAGCGTGGGGAAGGCCTTGCCCAGCGGCATCAGATTTCTGACGTCATAGAGCGCCCACAGGGCGGCTGCGCCCATCATCAACAGCAGCAGGAAGTCGACGCCACCGAAGCCACGCGATTCCAGCACATCTTCTTCCGGGGACGGTGCGCTCTCCACCACTTCATGGGTCTGCCGACGACGCATGATCGCCTTGCGGATCACCGGCAGGAAGAAGGCCAGCAGGATCAGGCCGAGGATGATCAGTACGCCCGGACGCAAGAAGGCTTCGGCGCCGTGGAACTGCATGCTCTGATAGAAGTAGTTTTCGGCGCCTGGTGCCAGCACGAAGCCGATCAGGAAGGCCGGACGCGACCAGCCAGCACTCTTGAACAGTACACCGATCATGCCGATCATGCCCAGCGCGGCCCAGTCACCCAGTGAGCGGCTGGCCTGATAGGCAGCGAACAGGATCAGAACGGTGATGGCAGGGGCCAGAATGGCGAAGGGCACACGCGTCAGCTGCGCGACCGGACGCGCCAGCATCAGACACAGGCCCGCGCCCAGGATATTGGCCAGCGCCAATGACCAGATGATGGTGTAGGTCATGTCCAGATTGGTGGTGATCATCGACACGCCGGGTTCCAGTCCCAGCAGCAACAGCCCGCCCAGGAAGACCGCCGCCGTGCCGGAGCCTGGCACCCCGAACAGCAGTGTCGGCACCATGGCACCACAGGCGCAGGCATTGTTGGCGGATTCCGGCGCGATGACGCCGCGGATGTCACCCTTGCCGAACTGGCTCGGGTCCTTGGCGCTCTTGACCGCGAAGCCGTAGGTGATCCAGTCGACCACGGAGCCCGCCAGGCCCGGAATGGTGTCGATCAGGCTGCCGATACCGGCACAGCGCGCAACCAGCCACTTGTTCTTGACCACATCCTTGATGCCGGCAGACCAGCCTTTGCCCAGGTCCGTGTTGCCGTCCTTGGCGATACTGCCACGTCCCAGCAGCAGCTCGACGATTTCCGGCAGGGCGAAGATGCCCAGACCCAGCACGATCAGCGGCACGCCGTCGTACAGGTAGTCGATATCCAGGTTCATGCGGTACTCGCCGGTCGCCGGAGCGGCGCCGATGGCGCCGACCAGCAGGCCGAGGCCGCAGGCTGCGGTGCCCTTGAACAGGTTCTTGCCGGAGAGAACGGCAACCATCGTGAGGCCCAGCAAGGTCAGCACGAACAATTCGGCTGACGAAAAGGCCAGTACAAGAGGGCGTGCGACGAGGATGAAGCCGGTCAGGATGATGGCACCGATCACGCCACCACACAGGGAAGACAGGAAGGCACTGGTCAGTGCGCGGGCTGCCTGGCCTTTCTTGGCCAGCGGGAAACCATCGAGCACCGTGGCTTGCGAGGCGCTGGAGCCGGGGATCCCCATCAGAACCGAAGCGAAGGTGTCGCCGGTGGGAATGACGGCGACCATGCCCATCAGCATGCCCAGGGCGTAGCCCGGGTCCAATCCATACAGGAAGGGCAGCAGTAGGGCCATGCCGGCGATGCCACCCAGGCCGGGAATGATTCCGACCAGCAGGCCGACGAAGATACCGACCATCATGAACAGCAGATGCGTCAGCGTGAAGACGTGTCCAATGCTGGACAGGAGGGTGTCGATCATGGCGTTACTCAACCTCTTGTTCTTCTCTAGATGCTTCTCTAACACTCAGAGGCGGTGCCGGGGAGAGCATGGCGAGGCAGGGAGGGAAAGGCTCACGGAGCTGCTGGTCGGCAGCCCCGTGGGTGGGTCCCCATCACATCCGGGCGTTCAGGTCATTACGGGTGTGATTGCATGCCTCAACGAGATTGCAGGCGGATATTGTGGCGCTCCATCAGCCAGTTCTTGACCCATTCATGCTCGGCTTCGCTCAGCTGCATGGCGTCCTGAAGCTGGGTCGCGGCGGCCTTGCCGACCATCAGTCCATAGGGCCCGACCTTCTCGGTGGCTTCCTTGAGGAACTCGGGGTCTTTGGCCAGATCACGCGCGGCCTGGCGGTAAAGCTCCAGCAGCTCCGGGTCCACGCCCTTCGGCACCAGCAGCATCTTCTGCATGGCGTAACCGGAGGCGAAGAACTTATGGAAGATCTGGTAGGCCTCGTCATCACGTGAATGGCCTTCCTGGGCCAGATACAGTTCGGAGAAGGTCGGCAGGTCCGGGAAGGACGGATCGCGCTCGATATGGCCTTCGTCATCCATCACGCCAAGGCTGAACAGCGGTACGGCCTGGCCGGCATCGACCAGCGGCGTGACGTTGCTGTTGTAGGCGGAGGTGGTCTGGAAATCGAGGGCGACTTCGCCACGCTCGAAGGCCAGACGGCCTTCACCACGGCTCTTCATGCCGAAGACCGGGTTGACCTGGAAATCGAGAAGATCGAAGGCCATCAATACCGGCATCTCGAGTCCGGTCGGGTTCTGTCCGGCGAACTTCACCTCCTGGGAGGCGAGAGCCTCGAGTGCGCTGGCGCTATCCTTGCCCAGTGAGCTTGAGGCATAGACGACGCCGCCTGTCGGTGCGGCGAAGATCGGCTCCCAGTCGGCATAGTCATAGCGCACGCGACGGTCGCGCAGCATGGCCGGATACTGGGTAGAGGCCGAGGTGACGACCATCTCGTCGCCGTCATCGCCGGCACGCTTGCTGAACAGGTTGACGCCGGTGATGGAACCACCGCCCGGAACGTTGTCGATGACGACGGCCGGGTTGCCCGGCAGGTCCTTGGTCACCCAGTTGGACATGAAGCGTGCCCAGACATCCGTGCCGCCCCCGACACCGAACGGCACGGTCCAGGTCAAGGTGTCAGGGACT
The DNA here is from genome assembly GCA_013376735.1 of bacterium Scap17. NCBI lineage: Bacteria > bacterium Scap17. Next base: position 1,742,624 of record VINJ01000001.1, read on the forward strand.
TCCGCCGCGGCGTGAACGGCTGAGGACAGTGGCATCAGGCCCATGACGGGCAGCATGAAGGCCAATGCGGTGGTACGGGCATGACGCTTGAGGGTCTGGCGCTTGGGGGGAGACACGATGAGGGACATGGTCTGACTCCTGATTATTGTTGGAATGCGTTGTCGATCAGTGATGCGCTATCTGCATGGCGGCGCAATCAGGCTATTTGGTTGGCGAAAATTCATTGTAAATCAATATACTGCAGTACCAGCTCGTTGCCTGTCGACGATGTCTCCACATCTGGCGCTTGCCAGCGCGGTCGTCTGGCGTGTCATGCACGCCCAGGCATTTCCAGCGAGTCGGGGAGGTTCAAGAACACCTCGCCACTCATGATCTTGCGTGCCGTGCGCAGCAGAGACACACGGGCGGGGGTCATCGGGTCGGCATTGGTATGCTCGACCTCGACATCCAGAAATCCGGCGGGATGTTCCAGATGAACGTTTGCCGCCAGGCTATCCGGTGCCAGAGTGCCGGCTGCGAGTGCTACACGATTGGCCAAGGAGCCCGGGATGCTGGTCGCAACGGCCAGCGTGATGGCACCCGTGACGGCCAGGGCGCCATGGCAGCGATGCGGCACGAAGTAACGGGCGCAGAGAGTGCCGTCCTGGGTGCGCGGGGCGGAGAGAATCACCGGCTTGGGCAGCACCGAGCCGCTGACGTCGCCCATGCCCATCAATTCTCCCGCCTTGAGGCGAATCTGCTCGAGGCGTGCCATCGCCTCGCGGTTGGCGTCCATCTCGGCCGGCGCTTCGTTGCCCGCCCAGCCCAGACTTGCCGCTTCGACCAGCACTACTGGCGTGGCGGAGTCGAGACAGGTCACCTCGACGCCATCAATCACGTCGATGACCTTGCCGCTGGGCAGCATCTTGCCGGTCTTGGCGCCCACCGCGCCGAGGAAGCCCAACTTGATGGCGCTGCCGGCGCCGGACACGCCACTGATGCGCGTGTCACCCTGGTAGGCCACCGCGCCGCCGGGCGTCGGTACCTGGCTGTCGATCAGCGTGCGGGTATTGAGGTTATGAATCCGCAGAGGCGTCAGGTCACCCTGCGGCGCGATCATGCCGGTCTCGATGGCGTAGGGGCCGACGGCGGCCAGCATGTTGCCGCAGTTGGGCGAGAAGTCGACCTTGTCGCCTTCCACGTCGACCTGAGCGAACAGGTAATCGACATCAGCTTCAGGATGACTGGGCGGCCCGACGAGGGCGACCTTGCTGGTCAACGAATTGCCGCCGCCCAAGCCATCGATCTGCAGTACGTGGCCGGACCCCATGACCTGACGCAGAACTTCGCGACGGCCTTCGTCATCGGCGGGAAGGTGATCCAGACGCAGGAAGGGACCCCGAGAGGTACCGCCACGTAGGATCATGCAAGGAAGTGAATGCATCATGTTGGAACGCGCTCCTGTCTGTTTGCGCCTTCGTGAAGCATCACAGCCGATGATCTATGCATCAAATGCAAATAAAACCTATACTGTCATCATTGTGCGCATTAATCCGAAAGCTGAAACAATAAGGTAGTTGCATGCATAGATTGGAGTTTCTGGACCTATCGGCGTTTGTCGAGGTTGCCGAGAATCATTCCTTCAATGAGGCGGCAGAAAGGCTGCATATTTCGCAGCCGGCGTTGTCGCGCCGCATCCAGAAACTGGAGGAGGTTCTGGGCGCCAAGGTGCTGGAGCGCACTACGCGAAGAAGTCGTTTGACGCCCGTTGGTCGTGATTTCCTGCCCAAAGCCCGCAAGTTGCTCGAAGATTATGAGTCGTCTTTGGTCGGCGTCCGCGAGCTTGCCACCCACCGCAAGGGGGTGCTGACCATCGCTTGCCTGCCCACGGCAGCCTTCTACTTCCTGCCCAGCGTGGTGCGCGAATTCAATACCGCCTATCCCGGTATCCGGATTCGCATTCTGGATGTCAGTGCCAATGAAGGAGTCGAAAGGGTGGTCTCGGGGGAGGCAGACTTTGGTATCAACATGGTCAGTGCGCACCATCCGGCGGTGGATTTCACCTCCATCTATCGTGATCCCTTCGTGCTGGCCCTGCGTCGAGACCATCCTCTTGCACAGAAACAGCGCGTGGAATGGAGCGACCTGGACGATGTACGCCTGATCACGGTCTCGCGTGACAGCGGCAACCGCATTCTGCTCGACAACACACTGCTGTCCGCCGGCCTGCATCTGGATGGCTTCTATGAGGTGCAGCATCTCTCGACGTCACTGGGTCTGGTCGAGAGCGGGCTGGGCGTCGCCATCCTGCCGTCGATGGCCATGCCGGGGCCGGAACACGAGGTACTGTGTCAGCGTGAACTGCCCGAACCGCGCATTGATCGCACCATCGGCCTGCTGCGGCGACGAGGTGAGTCCTTGTCGCCAATCGCGGAGCTGTTCATCGAGATTCTGCTCAAGCGCTGGAACTGAGTCACTCGTCTGGGGCGAAGAGGGGCAAGGCCACAATGGAAAGCAGAGTGGCAGGCACCTCTCGTCAGGGTTGGCGCGGCGTGGCCTAGTACATAAGATGGTTGTGTATAAGACATTAATGTTTCACGGCAAGGCCGTTGAAACCGTCTTGATGTCGCGTGGTCAGCTGCCGCCGGGTGGCGGTGAGGTTCTTCTCCTCATCCCTTGTCTCTCCGGCCATTGATGACGCGGCGTCTTGCCTAACGCAAGGACTTACATGCCCATGAGTACCCGCACAACCACTCACGCTACCTCTCGTCAGACGGCCCTCGCGCTGGGTCTGGCACTCGGGCTCGGCAGCGCACTGCCTGTCAGCGCAGACGAGCCGATGGCGACCGATGACACGGGCAAGCGCGCACCGCAGGGTGAACATACGCTCAAGCGTGCCCAGTTGGTCAGCTTGATCGAACAGGGCCATCAGGAGCTGGCGACGGACTTCAATGACTTTCTGACCCAGGTAGCCGAACGCAATTCACAGGACACGGCGGTCAGGGCCGCCATCGAGCAGTATCAGGCCGGTGAGAAGCTTGAGGGCGATGCCTTCGTCAACATCTATCGTCTGCTGGGGGTCTACAACCGTTTGCAGTACGGCGATGACGTCCAGGCGCTGCTCAAGGAAATGGTCGCGATCCCGACCGCCAAGGTAGGGGAGAAGCCGCAATTCGAGAATCCCGAAATCGCGCGCTTCGGTGAGCTGATCAAGGCGCGCGCCGAGGCGTTCGGCCTGACGTTCCGTAACGTCGACAACCGCGTCTTCGAGGTGGAACTCGAGGGAACTGGCGATGACGTATTCGGCATTCTTACCCACGGCGATGTGGTGCCGGCAGGCGAGGAGGGCTGGACACTCGACGATGGTACCCATCTCGATCCGTTCGCGATGACCGAGATCGACGGCAAGCTCTACGGGCGCGGTACCGAAGATGACAAGGCCTCGATCGCCGCGGCGCTGTATGCCATGAAGTCGCTCAAGGAAAATGAGGTGCCGCTCAAGCGTACCATTCGCCTGATGATCGAGACCACGGAAGAGACCGGTGGTGATGGCTTCGAGTACTATAAGGCCAGAAATGACCTGCCGGAATACAACATCGTGCTCGATAGCGGTTACCCGGCGATCACGGCCGAGAATGGTTTCGGCACCATCGATGCGCGCTTCCCCTTGACGCCTAAGACGGGCGAGGTCTCATCTGATCAGGCAGTCGACGCTCTGCCGACGATCACCGACTTCAAGGGCGGTCTGGCGACCAACCAGATTCCGGAGCGCTCCACCGCTACGCTTCACGCGGCTGATGCAGCGGGCGCCAAGGCGCTCAGCCACAAGCTTGAAACGCTAGGCAGCCGCTACGTCAAGGAGCATGGTCTGGACTTCAGCGTCGCCAGTGAGGTGGAAGGCGAAGAGGTCAGCGTGACAGTGACCGGCAAGTCGGCCCACTCCTCGGCGCCAGCCAACGGCGTCAATCCTGTCACACGGCTGGCAGGCCTGCTTGCCACCTCCGGCATCGATTTCCATGACAATGCCTATGAAGATGCCATTCATTACCTGAGCGACAACTACGGGCTGGACTATCACGGCAAGCAGCTGGGCATCGCGTATTCCCATGATTTCATGGGGCCGCTCAAGGTAACGCCGACCTTCTTCGCCAAGGAGAATGATGCGCTGCGGGTCGCGGTCAATGTACGTGCGCCCGCTGGTGAGAAATCACCTGAGGAATTGAGCCAGACGATTCAGGACAAGCTGAGCGCCTATGCCAGCGAGCAGAGCATGGACATAACGCTGAACGTCGAGATTCGCGACTGGATGCTGCGTGACCCCAGCGGTGCCTGGCTGCAGACGCTGCTCAATATCTTCGGGGATACCACCGGCATGAAGGCCGAGCCGCGCTCCTCTGCGGGCAGTACGACCGCCAAACTTTTACCCAATGCGATCAACTTCGGCCCGTCCATGCCGGGCGAGACCTATACCGGGCATACCTCCAAGGAGTTCAAGCGGATCGATAACCTGATGCTCGACATCCAGATGTTCACCGAGATGATGGCGCGTATAGGCAATCAGGATTCGCTCAAGTAATTCCGGTATCGCTAGTCCGTCGGTGTCTATGTCGCCCAAGGGAGTGCTCGCGCCAGTTGTTGCCACTCATCGATGACGCCGCGAATGCAGTGCTCGGTGAGGTAATGCCTGGCGCGTTCACGCACATGGGCGATCAGTCGATCTTCGCTCAGCTCGCTGGACCAGTCTTCGCCGTGGTGCCCGTTATCCCTGGTCTCACAGTTGAGCGATAGCCATTTGGCGCACCAGCTAAGTGACCAGAGCCACATGGCGCGTCGCGCTTGCAGCAATGTCTGACTGTCATGGAGCGCGGGGTCGGCACTTGTCGCCATCATCTGCTGACACCAATGACGATAGGCGTCGGCGACCTGCTCTGGCGTGAGGATGGCGTGACTGGCGACATCCCAGGTCGTGGAGGTGTAGAGCGTGGCATGGGCGAGATCAAACCCCGGCAAGCCGTAGCGGCACTTTTCGAGATCCACCAGTACCGCGCGGGTGGGCACGGAATTCGTGCGATCTTCCTCGATGAGAAAGTTGCCGGGGTGGGCGTCGAAACTGATCAGGCTGATGGCAACAGGTGCCTGCTGCACAGCCACGAAGTCCTTCAGCGCCTGCAACTCGCCTTTGATCAAGCGCTGACCTTCCAGGGGCAGGCCGGCGCTCTCCAGGTAGCGGCATTGGAGTTCAATCTCGTCGAGCATGGCGCGCCATGGGCAGTCAGGCGCCAGCAGAGGCACACGCTTGTGCACGGCCGGCAGTGGCAGAGCGTGAATGCTGGCCAGAGCTTCCGTGATGGCGCGGAGATCTTCCGGCAGTCTTGCGGGGCGGCCCTCGATGGCTTCCACCAGCAGGCCGCCGCGCGGCAGGTCAGGTTGAGGTGCAAGGCCGCCCTCCAGTCGCGGAGTGTGACCACTGGGCTGACAGCGCTCGAAGCATGCTGTCTGGTAAGTGAGATTGTCGGCGGCCGAGAGGCGCATCTGGCTCTGCTTGGGTAAGCGGGCTATCCATTCCTGCGTCTCCTCATGGCGAGCAGGAGGCAGTTCAAGCCGAAAGTGGGCGTGCGCCAAGCCGCTGTCGGGCAATGGTCGAATGGCGGAGGTGGTGATGCCGGCGTGATCGAGCGCCAGCGCCAGGCCGTTGCGCAACTTGGCCAGAGGCGTGCAGGCGTGAGTGTCCTGCGATGATTGAGTAGCGGCTGCCATGAAAGCTCCCGGTCTGCATGTGACCCAATGTGGCCACTTTGTCTTTCGTTACGCAGCATGACAGCCGTATGGATTCAAGTCGCGCTGCAGGGCTCGGCGGGATGCGCGGTCGGGTAGGCATCCATATAGGCAGCGGCAGCCCGCAGCAGTCGCACGTCATCGTGCTTGCCGCCGGCCAGCTGAAAGCCGACCGGCAGTCCTCGGGTGGTGAAGCCGCAGGGGATGGAGGCGGCAGGTTGACCGGTGAGGTTGAAGGGATAGGAGAAGGGCGTCCATTCCTCCCAGTCCCTGAGCTGGCTCGCGGGCGGTACCTGATGATCGAGTGCAAAAGGCAGAACGGCGACGCTTGGCGTGAGCAGCAGGGGGTATGTCTGATGGAAGCTTGCCAGTTGCTGAGTCAGTCGTTGTCGAGCCTCGCTCGCCTCGAACAGCTCCAGTGATGACCAGGCGCGGGCACGCATGGCGTTCTCCACCAGTCCCGGGTCGAGTTGCTCACGTTGCTGCTCGTCACAACCTTGCCAGAGGTCCAGCGAGGCGGTGAACCAGATCTTGCGAAAGGTCTCCAGGCTGGCCTCGATGGGGGGATCGACCCTCACGACTTCCGCGCCAAGGCTTGCCAGGCGTTGGGCGGCGCGCTCGACCAGGTCGGCGATCTCGGGGTCGACCTCGATACCTCCGAAACATGGCGAGTACGCGATGCGCAGTCCTGCCAGCGACTCGCCGATTTCCATGCCCCAGTGCTCGGGTTGTCCGTGCAGGGCGTAAGGGTCCTGGGCGTCATGACGACCGATGACATCGAGCATGGCAGCGGCGTCACGTGGGCTGCGGCACAGCGGGCCGATACTGGAAAGCGATGCCGCCTGGGCAGGTGGCCACTGAGGTGTCCAGCCGAAGGTGGGTTTGAAGCCGAAGATGCCACTGAAGGCGGCAGGAATACGGATCGATCCGCCGGAATCACCGCCCTGATGCAGTACACCCAGATTGAGGGCGGCGGCGGTAGCTGCGCCACCGGAAGAGCCGCCGGGTGTCAGTTGGGTATTCCAGGCATTGCGGGTGGTGCCATGCACGCGATTGTCAGTGACGGCCTTCCAGCCGAACTCGGGAGTGTTGGTCTTGCCCAGTAGAATCGCGCCTGCCTCACGCAGACGGCGTACCGGTGGCGCGTCCTGCTGACAGGGTTCGGGCGAAGTGGTGAGCGATCCTTCCCGCGCTGGCATGCCGGCCACCTCGGTCAGGTCCTTCAGCGAGGTCGGGATGCCATCAAGCGGGCTCAAAGGCTTGCCGGCCTGCCAGCGCTGCGTGGATTCACGCGCCTCCTTCAATGCAGTGTCATGAGCGACATGCACATACGCATTGACGAGTGGGTTGAGTCGCTCGATACGATCGAGCACCGCTCGGGTCACCTGCAATGGGTCGAACTCGCCGCATTGGTACCCGCGTGCCAGTTGCTCGGCGTCCAGCGCCGTCAGGTCATCCTTGGCAGTATGGGGCGAAAGATGTTGAGGAAATTCGACGTCACGCATGGCGGCTCTCCTGCTGCTGGATAGCGATATTCTTGCTGAGGACGGACATCTGTCTCTCCTGCATGGCCTTGGGTCAGAGCGGGAAAACTCAAGGTATGGCGAGGATTGAAAAAGGGGAGTAAGGGCCGCATAGCCTGATGGGAGCGACAGGAGCGACAGGTCGGGTGAGCGACAGCCGGCCACCGTCCAACGAATGTGCCAATAGGGAGGACAACCATGCCAGCCAAGTCCAAGGCACAGCAGATGGCAGCCGGAGCAGCACTGTCAGTACGTCGCGGCGAGCAGAAGGTCAGCGAACTGGATGGCGCTGCCCGCTCGATGTATGACTCCATGAGTGAAGAGGAGCTCGAGAAAATGGCCTCGACATCACGTGAAGGCAAGCCGCGATACGACAGTCAGAGCTGAGCCCTGCGGGATGCCCGGTGTGGCTTCCTGACGCGATAGCTGAAACGACAAGGCGCCTGGCAAATGATTGCCAGGCGCCTTGTCGTAAATGCATGTCGTTGGTGCGTGTCGTGGCTTGTGTCGCTGATGCGCCGCTGGCCTCAGCGGCTGTCGTTCAGGCTCTCATGCGGCGGCTGGTGGGACTCGCTGTCGGGCGGGGGCGGGCCACCGTTGGCCTTGGGGCTGACATCGGGCAGCGGAATCTCGGCGCGCTTCCGGCAGCGCTCCTCGTCGATCTGACCATTACGGGTGAAGGCCATCATCAGCTGCGGGATACCGTAGGAGAAGTCGTCGCGGTCGATCTGCCAGGTGTGGAAGGTCTTGCCGTAGGTGGTAACGAGGTCCTCGAAGTAGCTGCGCTCGGCCAGTGCCTTGCCTCTGAAAATCCTCGCCAAAGACTGCTGCAGAGTGTCGGGATTGCTTTTCAGGTTTCTGCCCTCATCAATAAGGAATATCACTTCTTGTGGCCGCTCAATGCCTTGCGCGACAAGGTGTCTTGTTCATCACGTGTTTCGGCCATCTTTTCTCGAATTGGAGCTCGCATGAAGCAACTTATCTTTGATTGTGACGGTGTATTGGTGGATAGCGAGATCATCGCTGATGGCGTGCTCAAGGAGAAGCTTCCCGTCTGGCTGCCAGACCTGGGGAGTGCAGAGCAGATCGAGCATGAGCTGGACCGCTGTCTGGGCATGATGACGCGAGATATCCTGCTGGATCTGGAGGCGCGCAGTCAGCACACGCTGCCCGTGGATGCGCTCGACCAAATACGCCATCTCGTCGATGCCCGCCTGGCCGACTCGCTCCAGGCTATGCCCGGGGTGCGCGAAACGCTGGAGTGGATCCGCGACCAGCGTCTGCCGCTGGCGATCGTGTCCAACAGTTCTGCGCAGCGCATGAAGATCAATCTCGAGAGCTCGGGGCTGCGTGGCATTCTCGATGAGATTGCCGCGGCCAATGGCGACGAGCGGCTGCCGATCTTCACCTCTGATGAGGTCATGAACCCCAAGCCGGCACCGGACCTCTATCTGCTCGCGCTCAAGACGCTGGGACGCTCCGCCGAGGAATGTCTGGTAGTCGAAGACAGCCGCACGGGAATGCAGGCAGCCGTGGCCGCAGGTCTCAAGGTCGTCGGCCATCTGGGTGCCAGCCACATTCCGCCGGGCCACGCCGAGGTACTGCGGACCACGGGCGCCTGGCAGGTCATGAAACACTGGGATGAATTCAGCCGCCTATGCGCTGATGCCGGTTTCGTGGCCAAGGGAGAAGTCGTCAACCCTTGAGGTGCTTCCAGGCTCTTGGCGTTCTCGGCAGGGCTTGAGCCGCGAGCATTCTGCTGAGATCTGGCCGGATGAGTCACTTGTGATATGGCAGATCATCACACAAAAGCCGCCTCCGGAAGGGGCGGCTTTTGTGTGTCTGAATCGACATTCCTGAGCGGAGCACTCTATCGGGTATCACTTGAAACAGATGCGCGTGCCCCAGGCGAGCAGTTCTTCCTGATTGAGGCTGCGTGATTCGACCCCGATCATTTCATCCCCCCACTGATCCGCCCAAGTCAGCACGCCGTGGCTGATGCCGCGTGCGCCCATCAAGTCGCGTATCTCGCCGGTGCCCTTGAACCAGAGTGCGCTGTGGTCGTTGCGCGTCAGGTCCGAGACGCCGTGGCAGTGGTGAATTCTCACCTTGTAGATGCCATCCAGTGACATGACCTCGACCACCGGCACCATGCCGTGCTGCAGTGCGCGTGCCAGCGACTCGAGTGTCATGCTGGTCTCGTCCTGGTGGGCGAGCGGCTGATCGGCGAGCTGGCTTGGGGGGAGTGGGGTAGCAGGCGACGCGTGGGCGGGGGTCACAGCGGTGCGTGGCGGGTTTGTTGCAGTAGTGGGGGCAGGCATCGGGAATGTCCTCAGTGGGATGTCATTTCGGCGGTGAATCGCGTTTTATAACTATCGTACAAGTAATGTAGAGGTTGTCTGGCGATCTCGCCATCGTGACTGGCCAGCTTGCCCGGAACTTCCCGTCTCTCTGCTTCTTCATCACTGCCTTTGAATGTTTGGCGTTGTCTACCTGTCGTACCCACCGTGGCCAAGCTGGGACAAACGCCCACATGTACAGACACTGACAAATTTCCTGAGCTGCTGGCGTCATCTGTCCTTGAAGTTTTGGGGAATCAGGTTCATGTCTAGAAGGCACTGCGAATATTCGTTGGCGATACGCTACTCGTTTCTCGCTGGTGCGCGATCCACCTCACCGCTGTCACAGCTCACAGGGAGTAGCGACTTATGACATCAGGAGGAAAGCGCGTATTCAGCGCGTCGGTCATCATCATTCTCGGGCTGGTCGCCTTGGGGGCAGGATTCCCCACCCGGTTTGGTGAATTGGCAGATCAGGCGCTCGGCGCCGTCACCAGCATGTTCGGCTGGTTCTATCTGATATCCGTGTTTGGTTTCGTGATCTTTCTCATTAGTCTCGCGTTGAGCAAATACGGCAAGATCCGGCTTGGGCCGCAGGATAGCCGGCCTTCCTATACCTTCTTTTCCTGGGTCAGCATGCTGTTGGCAGCAGGGTTCGGTGTCGGGCTGGTGTTCTATGGCATGGCGGAACCCATGCAGCACTATCTGAAACCGCCGTTTGCCGATATGCCGGGCGAGACGCCCGAGTCTGCGCGCTATGCCATTCAATATGCCTTCTTCAATTGGGGCGTCCATCAGTGGGCTGCCTTCTCGGTGGTCGGTCTTATCATTGCCTATTTCCAATTCCGCAAGGGGCAGGCGGGGCTGGTTTCCTCGGTGCTGTCATCCGTGACGGCCAAGCATCCCAAGGTGCGCCGCTATGGCCCGGTACTGGATGTCTTTGCGGTGGTGGCGACCGTGATGGGGGTCGCGACATCGCTGGGCTTGGGCGTGTTGCAGATGAATGGGGGGCTGCACTTCGTCTTCGGCGTGGAAGAAGGCTGGCAATGGCAGTTCATCATCATGGGCGTGATGTTCTGTGCCTATATGGCCTCGACCTGGTCCGGGCTCGACAAGGGCATCAAGCGCCTCTCCAACCTCAACATGAGTCTGTGCATCGCGCTGATGCTCTATGTGCTGTTCACTGGCTCGACACTGGATATCCTCAAGACGATCACCCTGGGCATCGGCGATTATCTGCAGAACTTCATCGGCATGAGCCTGCGCATGTCCCCTTATTATGGCAATGAGTGGAACAGTTCGTGGACCGTCTTCTACTGGGCTTGGGTCATCGCTTGGTCGCCGTTCGTCGGGACCTTCGTCGCGCGTGTCTCGCGTGGCCGCACCATCAAGGAATATGTGGTGGGTGTGCTGATCGTGCCGCCGCTGCTGGCATGTCTGTGGATCGGCGTCTTTGGTGGCGCGGCCATCAACATGGAGCTGGCGGGTGATGCGGGGCTGGCAGCCGCGACGGATGCCAACATCACGTCTGCCTTGTTCGAGATGTTCGACCTGATGCCCTTCAGCAGCGTGCTGTCAGTGGTCGCGATCATGCTGATCTTCATCTTCCTGGTGACGTCTGCCGATTCGGCGTCCTACATCGTGGCGCAGATGACCGACGGCGGCTCGATCAATCCGCCGCTCTACAAGCGTATCGCCTGGGGCGTGCTGATTGCGGCCATCTGCCTGACGCTGATCTCGACGGGCGGTCTCAAGGGGTTGCAGTCAGCCTCGGTACTCTCGGCCTTGCCGTTCACCTTCATCATCTACGGGATGATCGTGGTGCTGGTGAAGGAGCTGCGGGCTGATCGTCGCCAGATGCTCAGTCAGCTGTATCGCCGTCATGGTGAGACACCGGTCGGTGCGGATATCTTCGAGGCTGACAGCTTGGCGGAGGAAGACCGCATCCGCCGTGCGCCGGACGTCAAGAATCGTCGCGTGAACCCGCGCGACCATCATTGAGCCGAGTCGTGACATGAACTTATCGACTTGAGCTCATCGCCTTCGGCTCATTGCCTTGAGCTCATACGTCAATGCGTGCCTTCACGGCAGGCTCAGAACGACAGACGCCGCTCACAGGAGATGTGAGCGGCGTCTTGTCTTGGCAAGCCAGTCAGCGTGAAGGGGCTCACGTCATTGACTGGCGGCCGGCGTCCGGCGGCCGGCGACCTCGGCGAGTATCTCGTAGCTCTTCAGGCGGTCGGCATGCTCATAGAAATCCGAGTTGAACATCAATTCGTCGGCCTGGGTCACCTCCAGCAGATGCTCGAGTTCGCTGCGAATGCGCTCTGGCCCGCCGATGATGGCAGCGGCCAGATTCTGGCCGACTATGGCTTCCTCGCGTGCTGACCAGTCCAGTGTCTCGCATGGGGGCAGGGCGCGCGTGCTCTTGCCGCGGATCAGATTGAGGAATTTCTGTTGCTGGGTGCTGGCCAGGAAACGGGCGCGTTCATCGCTGTCGGCGGCGATCAGTGGCAGTCCGAGCATCACGTAGGGCGCATCCAGCACCTCGGAGGGTGTGAAGTTCTCGCGATAGAGCTTGATGGCCTCCAGCATGTAGCCGGGGGCGAACTGACCGGCGAAGGCGAAGGGCAGACCTTTTTTCGCTGCCAGGCGTGCGCTGTAGTCGCTGGAACCCAATAGCCACAGGGGGACATGAGTGCCTTGCCCCGGCATGGCCTTGACGCGCTGACCGGGTGAGGCCTCGCCCAGATACTGCTCGAGTTCGGCCAGCCGCTGGGGGAAGTCATTCACGCCGGCGGAAGGGTCGCGGCGCATCGCCTGCATGGTGATGCCATCCGAGCCCGGCGCGCGGCCAAGTCCGAGATCGATCCTGTCGGGGTAGAGCGTGGCCAGGGTCCCGAACTGTTCCGCCACCACCAGTGGGGGATGGTTGGGCAGCATGATGCCGCCCGAGCCGACCCGCAGGCGGGAGGTCTTGCCCGCCACATGACCGATCAGCACCGAGGTGGCGGCACTGGCGATGCCATCGATGTTGTGATGCTCGGCCAGCCACAGGCGATGAAAGCCCAGCGCTTCGACATGCTGGGCGAGACTGACGCTATTGTGGAAGGTTTCAGCAACACTGCCGGTATCGCGGATGGGGGCAAGGTCCAGCACCGAGAGCGGAATCGTGCCCAGGCGTGAGGTAGGGGCTGTCGTCATGTGCGCTCCTGATAGCGAGTTGGCGTGCAGAGAGCAGCTGGGGCGTGGCCCCTATAGGCATGTAGCTGGTCTGCTGAATGGCGTCCAGCATAATGGACAGCCTTTTGTCTGACAGCGTCTCGCCTTTCATTTCACTGTTTCTGATATGGCATATATGAGGCGGTCGATACGTCATGCCATTCACGGTAGTCAGTCACCCTGGGGCAGGTGAAGCCCAGGGCAACGTGTACAGGAGTCGAACATGAACGGTTTGCAGCACAAGCAGCGCCGCAAAGGCATGGGGCTCACGTTGGTCTGCCTCGTGGTCATCGGCTTGGGCGTTGCGCTCCAGCGCGACATCATCGTGCTGGAGCGTTGGATACCCGCTCACTACCTCCCGTGGGAGCCACTGCAATTGGAGGACCCGTCCGGCATGGTGACCGGCTGGAAGCTATCACGCTTGAACGAGAATCCATCCGCCTGTCGCGCATTTCTCGAGCGGGAAGCCCCGCAACGGGTGACCTTCCTGCCGGATCGCCCCAGCGACAATGGCTGTGACCTCATCAACAGCGTACGCATGCATTCGTCGTCAGGCACGAGTGGTGAGCAGGGCGTTCGCTTCAACCAGTCTTTCATTGCCAGCTGCCCGCTGGCGGTGAGCTGGCTGCGCTTCGAGCGCCATGGGCTCAGGTCAGCGGCGCAGGAGGTCATGGGAAGCGAGGTGACGCATGTGTCCCATGTGGGCAGCTACGCCTGCCGCAACATCTATGGACGAGAGAACGCACGCCGCAGTGAACATGCCACTGCGGATGCGCTGGATGTCACAGGCTTCACGCTGGCGGATGGCCGTCAGATTCGCCTGCCGCGCGACTGGACGGCACCCGCAGATGAAGATGCCCCGGGCCGCTTCCTGCGCGCCGTGCAGGACGCCGCCTGTGAGAGTTTCGGCACCGTGCTGGGGCCGGATTACAACGCAGCCCATCGTGATCACTTTCACCTCGGCACGCGGGGCTGGCGATTCTGTCGCTGAGCTACACTGCACGCTGCGTCGGGCAAGAGAGCGACAATACTGGCATCCGTGCACGCTGTCAGTGGGTCATGACTGGCTCGGTGTAATAAAGGGGACTCCTATTTGTCGTGCCTGTCGTCATTTGTCGGTGTCACTGAAAGAGGCTCGCGCTTGCATGGGGGAATGACGCTTGATCACGGGCAGATTCCTCGCATTTATTTGTTTTCACTAATACCCTGCGGACAAGAATGCCTTCCTTGGCATATCTCGCGATAAAGCCTCTTGTTCAATGACAGGGAGTCAAGAATGACAGGGATGACGAAGGCGTTACTGGCAGCTTCAATCACCTTCGTGATGGCAGGCTGTACCTCGGTGCAGGTTCAGCCTCTGGAGCGCATGTCCTATCTGGATACCGTGTGTATCGAGCGCAATGAGGCCGTGATCGTGCCCGGCTTCCTGAATGTGATTCAGCAGGGCTTCAGTCGCAATGGCTTGAATACGCGAGTCTATGACGCGCCGGTGCCCGGATATTGCGAAGTAGTTCTGAAATATACCGCGCTGCGCTCATGGGATTATGTGACATACCTTTCTCACGCAGAACTATGGCTAGACGATCCGTATGGCGATGAAATCGCCTATGCGCAGTATCATCTAATAGCAAAAGGGGGATTGGGGTTCTCTAAGTACGCCAGTGTCGAAACCAAGATGAACCCGGTCATCGATGACCTGCTCGTCAACTACTGATTTGTTTACCGTGATGGGCATCCAAGCCATTTCCTTGCACGCCTCACCAGAACGTCATTTCTCGCCATGATGGCGCACTTGATAGCGGGGCCGGCGCTCTTGTCATGCGCCGGCCCAGCGGAGACTCTCGATCCATCTGGTGTGCTGGGCTCTCAGGGTGCCATGCCCATGCCTCGGCTGATCGTCGGGGCGCAGCGCTCGGGGTTGATGCTGACCATGCGTAGGCGATGCCCATCGGGGAGCACGCAATCGAGCACCTGCCAGGCACAGCCGGGGGCGCTGCTGCCGTGACTCTCGATAAGATGCGCTCCCTGGGCCTGCCATTGCTCGCGGAAGCGGGCAAAGTCCGCTCGCTCGATTTCCAGCGTCAGCTGGCGGCTGTCGGGTTGCTCGGCACTGCGCTGCAGCAGCAATACGCTGGTCTGCTTGTCTCGACGATGGTTCAGCTCCAGGGTCGCGCTGGTGGCATTGCGCAACAGGATGTGCAGGGCGAGTGTTTCGGTGAAGAAACGGCAAGCGGCATCGAGGTCGCGCACTTCAAGGATGGCTGGGTGCAGGGAAAGGCGCTGAATCATGGCGAAGCCTCATGGCGTGAGGGGAAGAAGGGCTTGGGGGACTGGCTCCATTGCAGGAGCATGGAGACAGTGTCGTATCCGTCCGGGAGAGGCGCACTTTGAATCTGATGATGATGGTGATGGCTTTACGCTATCTGGGGCCTTGTCGCGCCCGCTGAGCCCCGGGGCAATCGCTGTGGCAACTTGTCGCATTAGTGGTTTTGCGGGTGTGAATGGTTAGCATCCCTGTCATCGACCCTGCTGCCTTTACCTTTTCTGCACGCCACGCTGGAGTGTTCATGTCGCCGCGCAAGCTGATCCTGATGGGACTCAGTGCTTTTGCCCTCGTCATTATCGCGTTGATCACGGGGCTTTCTGCCTCGCATCAACCGCGTGATGCGTGGCCGACGACGCTCGAGCTGCCTTCCACGCGGGGACTGCTGCACGCGGACACCCTGTCTCGGGGGGAAGCGGGTCACCTGAGCGTGATGGTTCCCGGCTTTACGCATTGCCCGGACATCTGTCCGTTGTCGCTTGCTCGGCTGCAGATGGCCTGGCAGCGCCTTGATGAGACGTCACGCGCGCATCTGCATCCGATGTTTCTGACGCTGGATCCGGCGCGCGACACCCTGCCAGTGCTGTCACGTTATCTGTCTGCCTTCAGCCTGCCGGTGACCGGCCTTCGCCTCCCGTCACATGACGATACGCGCCTGAAGGAATTCACTCAGCGTCTCGGCATCCAGTTCCAGCAGCGAGACCCCGAGCAGAGGCATCCCCCTGAACACGCGCAAGCGCAGTCGTCGGCCGGTGAGGCCGATTACATGATCGACCACAGCGTGGCGATCTTCGTGATCGATGAGCAGGGCCGGCTGCGTGACACCTTGCCGCTCAGTCAGACGCCTGCGCAACTTGCCGATCGCCTGACGTTCCTGCTCCAGTCCGTAGCCGCAGCGCCGTCTTCTGACAGTGTTGCGACCGTCAGCACGAGCGCAGATACGAACGCTGATGCTTCGGCCATGGGGGGCGCATGACAGCGAATTGTCCCTCGACTCGCCAGGCCAGGCGTGAATCCGTCTCCTATCATCGCGCCTTGTCGCGACTGACTGCGGCCAATGGGCATGTCGTCTTCGTGATGTTGATCGCGTTGGCCGCCATGCTGGTCATGCCGCTGGCGGCCCCACGTGTGGTGATGGTCAACGACCATGCTGTCTTCGAGAGTGTCGGTACCGGGCGTTGGGTGAGTGCCGATAGCGACTGGATAACCCGCGCCGCTCGCGAAAGCGGTTCGCAGGCGCAGATCACCCATAGTTCCGCTGCCTCAGATTGTCCGTTGGCCAGCATGGCGGCCTTTACGCTGGCATTGGTCGCCGTTGCCCTGTTGCTGGCGTTGGGGCGCTTGTCTCGCGACGCGGCCCCGCGTCCCTGCCTTGTCGCGTTTCGCGACATCAATGTCTATCTGCGTCCGCCCGGGCGCGCACCTCCCCACGATTCCCACGCGCCATGAATTGATGGGCTGCCTTGTGGCGGCTCTCCATAGTGTTCGGTGACCGCACGTTGACCGACGGACAAAGTATCCGTCGCGCGTCGTGGCACCTGTCGATGGGTAATCGAGATGAGTTCAACCACCAATACCGAGTCCGCGGGTCGCGCCGCTCGCGGTTTCAGCGATATCTACCGTGCCGTATGGCGCTGGCATTTCTATGCCGGCCTGCTGGTGCTGCCTTTCCTGACCTTGCTGGCCGTCACCGGCGGTCTTTATCTGTTCCGTGAAGAGATTGACCACTTCGTGCATGCCGACCTGATGAAGGTCAACACGCCGGTGGTGCAACAGGCCAATGGCCAGGCACAGGCGAGTGTCCCGCTGAGCGAGCAGGTGCGTGCCGCCGTGCAAAGTCTGCCCGGCAAGGCCGTGCGTGTCGTGCCGCCTGCGGCCAGTGACCTGACCACGGAAGTCGATATCGTGGCTGCCGATGGCAGTGGCAAGCAGGCGGTCTACGTCAATCCCTACAGCGGTGAAGTGCAGGGGCAGATGGCCTACCGGGACAGCATCATGTGGACAGTGCGCAATCTGCACAGCCTCGCCATCACCGGCCCCATCGGCAATGCCGCGATCGAGATCGCCGCCGGCTGGAGCATTCTGCTGGTACTCAGCGGCCTGTATCTGTGGTGGCCGCGGGGCCAGAAGGGTGGCGTCGTCACGCTGCGTACCACGCCTGCGCGCCGCCTGTGGTGGCGCGACCTGCATGCCGTGTGTGGCATCTTCGCCGCTGGTTTCATCCTTTTCCTCGCCGTGACCGGCATGCCGTGGTCAATGGTGTGGGGTGCCAAGGTCAACGAGTTGGCCAACGGGCATAACTTCGGGTATCCCGATGGCGTGCGCGTGAATACGCCGATGTCCGATACGCGTCTGGTGGATCAGGAGCGGACGACCTGGTCACTCGAGCAGGCCGTTATCCCGTTATCCTCCTTGCCGGCGGCTGCGACAAGCCACGTCGTGGACGAGGGAGAGCATGCCGGACATGGCGGTGGTAGCACCAAGTCTGGTGCCGAGCAGGCCTCCGGCGCAGCGGGCGTGCCGCTGAGCGCCGCCGCGATTGCCCATGCCGATATCGGCCTCGATCAGGCCGAGCGCATCTTCGTTCGCGAAGGGCTGGCACCGGGTTACGCCATCAATCTGCCGGGCACGCCGCAGGGCGTCTACACCGGCTCCATCTATCCGGATGCGCTGGAGCGTCAGCAGGTGGTGCATGTGGATCGCTATTCCGGCGATGTGCTGCTGGACATGCATTACGCCGATTATGGCCCGCTGGGTCGAGCGCTGGAGTGGGGCATCAATGTTCACTTGGGTCAGCAGTACGGGCTGATCAACCAGCTGGTGCTGTTACTGGCCTGTATCGCGATGGTGATGATGAGCGTCGGTGCGGGCGTGATGTGGTGGAAGCGTCGTCCGGTGGGCGGTATCGGTATCCCGCCGCTGCCCAAGGAGCGCAAGCGTATCGCCGGTGTCTGGGGCTTGATGATGATCATCGGTGTCATCTTCCCGCTGGTCGGCCTCTCGCTGATCGTGATGGGTGCGCTTGATTGGCTGTGGATTCGTGTCACGCACCCGCGCGGCAATGACCTCGAGGAGGCCAGCGCATGACACAGTCTCTCGTCGTTTTTCCGACTCATGCGCGTGGCCTGTCTGCGCCAGTGAGCGCATTGCTTGGTCCTCTGCCCTTGGCCATTGCTGCCGCGATCGCGGGTAGTGGCACGCTGCCGGTTTACGCCGATGCTGACACCACCAGCGTATTGCCGTTGATCCGTATCGAGGCTCAGGCGCCCATGGCCAGCCCCGTCCACGCGGTAGATGAGGGGCACGCCAAGGGCAACATGGACCTCGGTGAACAGCTACGCGAGGTCAATGGCGTCAGTGGTTCGCGCCTGGGTAGCCACGGTATCTCGCCCATTTTTCGTGCCCAGGGCGGTGAACGTCTGATCCAGGAGGTGGATGGGGCATCGCTGTATCCGGCCTGCCCGAGCGGCATGGACTCCACGCTCGGCTATGCCACCACCGGTAGCCAGTCGGACCTCACGCTCTACAAGGGCGCGCAGACCGTCAGCCGTGGCCCCAACTTTGCCGCGGGCAGTATAGAGGCGACGCGTCACACGCCAACGCGCAGTGATGATGATGGGGTGCATGGCACGCTGGGCGCTGGCTGGCGCAGCAATGATGATGCCACCAGCGAGACTCTGTCACTGACCGCCAAGCAGGGCGATGTCTGGGCTGCGCTGGACTTCGAGCATTCCGAGCGCAACAACTACGAGGATGGCAACGGTGATACCCAGCCCGGCGCCTATCGCAGCGACAACGGCAGTCTCCGAGTCGGCGCCTTTGCCAGCGAGGATGTCGCCATTGAGGCGGGCGTCGCCGTGGTGCGCATCGATGATGCGCTGTATCCGGCGATGGATGCACCACGCAGCGATATGGACCGCCAGTATCTCAAGCTGACCATCGACAACGTCGGACCGTTCTCGCACACCGAGACACAGGTCAACCATGCTCGCGTCGTCCACGACATGGATAACGTCACCCTGCGTGACTTTGATGACTCCTCGATGAGTATGGATATGGGCTCTGGCATGGACATGAGCTCTGGCATGGATATGGGTTCGGGAATGGACATGAGTGACATGGCCATGTTCTCCAGCGCGACCACCGAGACCTGGTACGCCAGCACCCAGGGCGATATTCCGCTGACTGTTGGGGGCCATGACGCGATATTGACGCTGGGGGCCGATGCCGAACGGCTCGAGAGCAACACCCACTCCCGGATGGGCATGTCACTGGATAGCCTGTTGGATAGCCAGACCTGGCCGGATGTCGTGCGGACGCGCGGTGGGGTGTTCGCGGAACTGGATACCACCCTCGATGCCGACAATCGGCTGGTGACTGGCGCACGCTATGACGTTTCCATCAGTGATGCGCGAGATGCCGATGAGGTAGTGGGCAGCAATGCCTCGGCTATCTCCGCCTGGCGTGCCCAGTACGGCGATGATGTAGAAGCCAAGCAGCGTGACGGGGAGTTCAGTGCGCTGGCGCGGCTGGAGCATCGCTTCAGTGAGGAGGTGAAAGGCTACGCAGCCCTCAGCCGCAGCGTACGTTTTCCTACCGCCACCGAGCGTTATTACAATCGCCAATCGGACAGCAATGCTTGGTTGGGCAATCCGGAGCTCAACCCCGAAATCCATCAGCAGCTCGAGCTCGGGGTGGCGGTCAGGCAGGGCGCCTGGCGGTATTCGGCCGATACCTACTATAACCGGGTGCATGACTGGATCGAGCTGAGCGAAGGTGACTCACTGACTACCTACGACAATGTTGAAGCCGAGATCTACGGTCTCGAGCTTGAGGCCAGCTGGCAGCGAAGCGGCTGGCGGCATTCTGCCGGCGTTGCCGCGACACATGGCACCAATCTGAGCGATGGCACGCCGCTGTCGCAGGTCGCCCCCTTCAATGGCTATCTGGCGACTCGTTATGATGCGGATCGCTGGTGGGCAGGTGCACGTCTGGATGCGGCTGCACGTCAGTCGCGCATTTCCGACAATGAAGAGGCGACGGCAGGCTTCGGTATCGTCGGGCTCGAGGGTGGCTACCGCGTCACGGATGCCATCGAGCTGAGTGCCGGTATCTCGAACCTGTTTGACAAGACCTACGCCTATCACGTCAATCGTTTCTATGACGATCCGTTGCAGGGCGATGTCCAGGTCACCGAGCCGGGGCGTATCTTCTGGACGCACGCCAGCTGGAGTTTCTGAGAACCATCACCCTTGCCCTGGTGCCTGACGGACCATCGCCGTGAGACGTGACAGGTACTGAAACGACAAGCCCGCCACCGGTTGCCAATCAATGGCCGGTGGCGGGCTTTTGCGTGTACGGCCCGTCAGCGAGAGCCAATCAGCGAGCGCCAGTCAGGCGCTTGGGTTGCTGTTGGGTAATGCAGTGGATGTTGCCACCCCCCCAACAGAATTTCACGAGCATTGACGCCAAGAATCTGCCGAGTCGGGAAGATGGCCTGGAGCTTCTCACGTGCTACGTCATCCAGCGCCGGGTCCAGCAATGGCATGACGATAGCCTCGTTGGCGATGTAGAAGTTCACGTAGGAACCTGCCATCCGATCGCCGGGACGTCTCGGGTGAGAGCTGCCCAGGCGGTCCAGACCATTGGCTTCATCTTCTTCGATATACAGCGGGCCGGGCTGGGGTAGCAGGTGTACCTTGAAGGCGCGCCCTCTGGCATCCACGGAGTTCTCGAGAACCTCAAGCGCCGCCCTGGAGATCGCATGCTGTGGGTCCTGGGGATCATCGCTCCAATTGAGGGCGACTTCTGCAGGCCCGACGAAGCAGCACAGGTTATCCACGTGACCATCGGTCTCATCCAGATGGCAGCCATTGGGAAGCCAGATGATGGTGGTGACACCGAGATGGTCCTTGAGGATCTGCTCTATCTGCTCGCGACTCAGATCAGGGTTGCGATTAGCGTTGAGCAGGCACTCTTCGGTGGTGATCAGCGTCCCTTCGCCGTCGACATGAATGGCACCGCCTTCCAGCATGATCGAGGCATCAAAGCGCGGAACATCCAGAATCTGTGAGATCTTGGTGCGGATTCTGCGGTCCTTGTCCCAGGGGAAATAGAGCCCTCCATTGAGGCCGCCCCAAGCATTGAACTCCCAGTCGATCATGGCGATACGGCCATCCGGATGAGTCAGGAAGGTCGGGCCGACATCGCGCATCCAGGCGTCGTTGCTGGATATCTCGACGACACGCACATGCGCAGGCAGTTCATTGCGTGCGTTTTCGTACTGTTCATCATTGACGCCGACGATGACGGTCTCGCTGCCGGCGATGGCCGTGGCGACCTCCACGAAGGCCTGTTGAGCGGGCTTTGCACCGTAACGCCAGGTGTCCGGTCGCTGTGGCCAAAGCATCCAGCAGGCGTCATGCCGAGCATATTCGGCAGGCATGAAGAAGCCCTTGGCAGCAGGCGAACCCGGAGTGAAGGCATCAGAAGGAGAGGGCATGGGAGAAATCATGATGTTCGTCTCACAGGTAGCCGGCAGCAAGGAAGATGAGAGCGGAAATGAAGGCCGCGACCAGGACATACGGCAGTTGGGTCAAGGCGTGTGCCATCGGCGAGCAGCCACTGCCCTGTGCCGAGAGCACCGTGGAATCCCCATAGAAGCAGGCGTGACTGCCGAAGGCACTGGCTGAGATCAGTGCGCCCACGACCAATGGCATGTTGGCATCCATGCTCATGGCAAGCGGTAATACGATCGGCATTGCCACCGCAAAGAGGCCCCAGAAAGAGGCAGTTGCGAAGGCCAGCAAGGCCATGGTTAGGAAGATGACCATCGGCAGCAGCCCCGGCGTCATGATCGGTTGCACGTGGATAATGACGAAGGTAGTCAGGCCCAGGGTGTCGTTGACTTCCTTCAGGAAGAAGCCGGCAACCAGTGTACCCAGGGGCAGCAGCATTGACTTGAAGCCTTCCAGTGCCGTGTCGAAGGTGTCATTGAAGCTGAGAAGGCGCTGCGCAAGGATCATCACGAACAACACCAGCAATGCCACGATCACGCCACGCAGAATGTCAGTGTCGAAATACCAGGTAAAGAAGACCAGCGCGAACATCGGGATCAGGAAGTTGAGCAGATGTGGCGGTGTCTTGCCGCTATCTTCGACTTCCAGAGTGGTATCCGTAGTGTCATCCGGAATGGTCTTCCCGGTAGCGGCACGCCTTTCGGCGGCTTTCATCGGGCCGAAATCGGGCACCCAGCCCATGGCGACCATCGGGACGATGGCGGCCGCTACCCAGGCATAGAACATGTACGGAATGGCTTCGATATACATGCTCACGCCATTGCCCGGGATGCCATTTTCTTCCAGCAGGCCCGAAAAGAAGACCGCCCAGGTCGAGAAGGGCACCAATACGCAGACGGGGGCTGCGGTGGAATCGACGATGTAGGCGAGCTTTTCGCGCGATATGTTGAATCCATCGGTAATCTTCTTCATCGAAGCACTGATGGTCAGCGCATTCAGATAATCGTCGACGAAGATCGCCAGACCCAGCAGCCAGGTGGCCAGCAAGCTCTGGTTTCTGCTGCGGATGCGGCTGCCAAGTGCCGCTCCGAAACTGAGGACCCCTCCCGTCTTCACCAGCAGGGCGATGAAGCTGCCGAACAGACCACAGACGAGAATGATCCAGGTGACCGTATCATTGGCCAGCACGCTCAGCATGGTGTCTGCGCCGTCTGAGATGGCAGTGTAAGGATTGATCATCAGTAGGCCGACGATGGCGCCTGTCATGAGGGACTCGATTGTTCTGCGGGTAATGAGTGCCATGATGAGCACGACCGTGGTCGGTATCAGGCTCAAGTATCCAAAATTTTCCATGAGATGCCTTTGGTTCTGTCATTGTATTTTTTATATCGCCATGTCTCAGGCATGGCCGCTGGCGGGGAGAAAGCCTGGTCGCCAGCGGCAGTTCTGCAGGGGAGCGACTCTGCAGGGGAGCGACGCTATAGAGGAGCTACGGCGGCTCAGAGGAAACCGTCACGTGACAGGGATTCGGTCACGGCGGTGAAAGAGGCATCAAGAATGGCGACGACTTCATCGACGACGGCTTCATTCCAGATGAGCGTCGGAGAGATGATGTTCAAGTGGCCGACGGGGCGAATGATCAGGCCACGTTTCTGAGCTTCTGCCGCGACCCTGTCTCCGACACGCGCTTCCAGTGGCAAGAGTTCACCGGTTGTCTTGTCTGCCACATTTTCCAAGCACATCATGAAGTTACTGCCGCGAACGTCGCCAACCGTAGCGTGATGCCCCAGGGTTTTCAAGCGTGCCTCTAGATAGGGACCGACACGCTGGATGTTCTCGCACAGCGCCTCTCGCTCCATGATCTCGATATTCTTGAGTGCAGCGGCGCAGCTGACGGGATGACCTGAGTAGGTGAAGCCGGTGCTCAGCACTCTTCCCTTGCCTTGCGGTGTCCCCAGGACGTCATAGAGAGAATCAGAGATCAGCGTGGCGCCCAGCGGTGAGTAGCCGGAGGAAAGTCCCTTGGCACAGGTGATGATGTCCGGGCTGAGTCCGAAGACCTTTTCGCTGCTGAAGAAGTGGCCAAGGCGACCAAAGGCAGTCACCACTTCATCGACGATCAACAGGATATCGTGCTGGCGGCAGAGGGCCTGCATGCGAGTGTGGTAACCCTCGGGCGCGACGAGAACGCCACCCGCTCCCATGATGGGTTCCATGATGAAGGCCGCGATATTGTCAGCGCCGAGCGTATCGATCCTGTCCGCGAATTCATTGATCAGCTGATCGCAATATTCCGCCTCGCTCATGCCCTGGGGGCGACGATAGCAATTGGCTTCACTGAGATAGCTGACATGGGATTCCAGGGTATCGAACATCCAGTTGTTGCTTTCGATACCTGTCAGGGTAGCCGCCATGTAGGTGGTGCCGTGATAGGCATTTTTGCGGGAGATGATCTTCTTCTTCTGCGGCTTTCCGATACGGTTGTAGTAGTAATGCACCAGGCGAATGGCGACATCATTCGCGGTGGAACCTCCACAGGTATAGAAGACGTGGTTGAGATGTGCCGGTGCCAGACTGGCAAGCTTGGCGGACAGCTCTGCTGCCGGGATATTGGTCAGATTGTTGAACGTCGAGAAGTACGTCATGCGCGTGGCCTGTTCCGCCATCGCATCGCCGATTTCCTTGCGCCCATGCCCCACGTTCACGCACCACAGCCCCGCGATACCATCGATGAAGCGGTTGCCTTCGATATCTGAAACATAGATACCGTCGCTATCACTGATGATGTCGCAACCCTGCTCGTGGAAGGTCGAGAAGTCAGTGAAGGGGTGGATGAAGTGATTTCTGTCCTTCTCCCAGACAGCCTGAGCATCGCCGCTCAGGCCATGGGCGGAATGTTCGGATGGCGCATTGATCGATGAGGTGTGATCCAGAGTGTTGGTGGTCATCAGTGTTGTCTCTTGTTGTTGGTGATGGCGGAGAGCCAGTAATTGTCTCGGTCTGGTGTCGTGCAGCGTGCCAAGCGCTCTTCACTGTCGCTTTCGCTGCAATCGTTCACTGGAGCCAGCGTATCCAGATCGGATAGCCGCCCGGTATATCCCAATGGGGGTATTCCGCTCCTGGTGCGTGAGTTTCTAAGGTGACGGTCTACTCGATGTGACGGCGGGGTGCTGATCGACAGATCGGTACACGCCCATCGACATACGGACACAAGAACAAGAGGACGTAATCATGCGGGCAGTTGCACAAGAGGTTCAGGCGCTCAGGGTCGATCAGCAACGTCTCTGGGATAGCCTGATGGATATGGCGAAGATCGGGGCCACGGCCAAGGGCGGCTCCTGCCGTCTTGCGTTCAGCGAGGAGGATACCCAGGGACGCCGCCTGCTGATGCAGTGGTGCGAGGCACTTGGTTGTCAGATGCGCGTCGATGAGGTCGGAAATCTGTTCATTCGTCGTGAGGGCAGCGAGCCGTCGTTGGCCCCGGTCTCGACCGGCAGCCACCTGGACACTCAGCCCAAGGGCGGACGTTTTGATGGCATTCTCGGTGTGCTGGCGGGACTTGAGGTCTTTCGTGTGCTGGATGCGCAGGGCATTGTCACGCGCCGGCCGCTGGAATTGATCGTATGGGGCAATGAAGAAGGCAGCCGCTTCTCCCCGGCGATGGTGGCCTCCGGCACCTACGCGGGCGTCTTTGAGCCGACTTATACCCTGGCGCGTGAAGACAGCGAAGGCATTACCTATGGTGAAGCGCTGGCGAGCACCGGACTGCGCACGCCAGATTTCAAGACGGGTCCCAGGTTGGACAGTTATTTTGAGCTCCACATTGAACAGGGGCCGGTGCTGGAACAGGAAGGCAAGTCACTGGGGGTTGTCACCGGCGTTCAGGGAATTCGCTGGTTTGATGTCACGATTTCTGGTGTCGCGGCGCATGCAGGGCCGACGCCGATGCGTTACCGCCGCGATGCGATGATGGCGGCTGCGCGCTTGATGGATCAGGTCCACCAGCATGTGCAATCAGACCCGACGGGGAATGCACGTGTCACGGTGGGCACCCTGAATATTCCCTCCGCCTCGCGCAACGTCATTCCGGGCGAGGTCAGCATGACGGTGGACCTGCGCCATGTGAAAGAAGCCGAGCTTGAGTCACTGGAAGCCACGTTCATGTCGATGCTTGAGAAGGTGTCGGAGGAATATGGTGTCAGTGTGACGCAGGAGCGCATCTGGAAGTCCGAAGTCGTCGACTTCGATGAGGCATGCATCGAGGTCGTCAGGCAGGCCGTCGCCAATCAGGATGCCCCCTCACGAGAGATGATGAGCGGTGCTGGCCATGACGCCGTCTATGTCTCGCGCGTGGCGCCGACGGCAATGATCTTCGTGCCGTGTCTCGATGGCATCAGCCACAATGAGGCGGAATATGCTTCACCTGAAGACTGTGCCCTCGGCTGCCAGGTACTGCTGGAATCCGTGTTGGCGCGCGCGGGTCGCTGATTTCTCCACCGTTGCCATCTCGTTCTCACGTCTTTTCCGCCGCAGTCATCCCCCGGAGCCATACCATGCCACTCACTCATGCCCAATGGCAGCAACGTGCCAGCCAGCTGTCCTTTGAAACTCGCGCCTATCTCGATGGCGAGTTCACCCACGCCGCCAGCGGCAAGACCTTTCCCTCTCTCAATCCTGCGACGGGCGACACTCTGGCACAGGTGGCATGCTGCGAGGCGCCCGAGGCAGAACGCGCCGTGGCGTGTGCCAGAGCTGCCTTCGACAAGGGCGATTGGTCGCGGCTGTCACCGGCAGCCCGCAAGCGCACCTTGTTGCACCTGGCAGAACTCATCGCCGAGCATCAGCAGGAGCTCGCACTGCTCGATACACTCGATATGGGCAAGCCGATCACCAGTGCGCTGGGCGATGTGGCCTCTGCCATTGAATGTCTACGCTATACCGCTGAGTCCCTGGACAAGCTCTATGATCAGGTCGCGCCGACCGGCGAAGAAGCACTGGGACTGATCGTGCGTGAACCCCTGGGCGTGGTTGTCTCCATCGTGCCCTGGAATTTCCCGTTGATGATGACGATCTGGAAGATTGCTCCAGCGCTGGCGACTGGCAACAGTGTCATTCTCAAACCCTCCGAGAAGTCATCGCTCTCGGCACTGCGCCTGGCGCAACTGATCGCGACGACGGATATTCCCCGTGGCGTCTTCCAGGTACTGCCGGGATTCGGCGCAGATGTCGGCAAGGCCCTGGCGCTTTCGATGCAGGTCGATGCCATTGCCTTTACTGGCTCGACTCAGGTGGGCAAGCTTCTGACGCAATATGCGGGTCAGTCGAATCTGAAGCGCACTTTCCTCGAGTGTGGTGGCAAGAGCCCGAATATCGTGTTCGAAGACTGTGCTGACATCCCGGGCGTCGCACGTCAGGCCGCTGCCGCCATCTTCCATAATCAAGGAGAGGTTTGCATCGCAGGTTCCCGCCTGTTGGTGCATAACCGTATTCGCGAGCCATTCGTTCGTGCGCTGTGTGAAGCTGCCAGGAGCATGCAGCCGGGGGACCCGTTGGACCCGCAAAGCTTCATGGGCGCCATCGTCGATCAGGAACAGTACGACAAGATTGCCAGCTACATCGCGCTCGGTGAGCAGCAAGGGGCAAGACGTGAGACGATCATCACGGACGACAATCGCCGGGGTGAGGGCTGTTTCATCGCACCGACCATCTTCACTGGCGTGACGCCAGACATGGCCATTGCCAACGAGGAGATCTTTGGCCCGGTTCTCGCCGTCATGGGGTTTGATGATGAGGAAGAAGCGATTGCGATCGCCAATGACTCTGACTATGGGCTGGCAGCAGGGCTCTGGAGTCAGGACGTCAACCGGGTGATTCGTGTCGCGCGCCGACTGCAGTCTGGGCAGGTCTACATCAACAACTGGGCAGGGCCGGATATGACGATGCCCTTTGGTGGTGTGAAGCAGTCCGGTAATGGCCGCGACAAGTCATTGCAGACACTCGGTGAATATACCGAGACGAAGTCCATCTGGTTGGCCATTACCTGAATGATGGTGGCGGGAATGAGCCGTGCTGGGCGTTCTGACACGAACAAGCGTCTTGCAATGAAAGCGCCAGGCATGAGCCTGGCGCTTTCATTGGCGCTCGGGGCGTGACCGCTCCGGATGCGCCAGCGTTTTACCTTCGTTCGCTATGCTAGGATGTCTCGATACGTCACCAGGGTCGGCTCATGATTCACAAAGAATTGTTGTGCGCTCCAGAAATATCGAGCTGGCATTGCGTGCTGGCGAAGCTGATGACATCGGCATCTTCGGTAGAATTCCCTCGCTTGCTCCAGGACGTCTTCCACGACCTTCTGCCTTTTGACACGATACTTGTCAGTACCTACAAACAAGGGCGTGCACCCATCCTGATCTATGACAACTATCCCCCTGAGCGTCGGCAGCAGGGGGTAGAGCGTTATATTGGCGATGCCTACATATTGGATCCTTTCTATACCTCGACCCAGCAAAGCTGTCGTCCCGGTGTCTACCGCCTGAGTGAGCTGGCGCCTGATTGCTTTGAGGACAGTGAGTACTACAAGCATTATTACGGCGCGTTGGGACTCAAGGATGAAATTGGCATCTTCATACAACTGCCCGGCGACATCGTGATGGTGTTTTCGCTGGGATTGCATGAGACTTCTCTGCCGCTGACTCGAAAATCACTGCTGGCGCTCAAGAACCTGCAACCGATCCTCGAGCCCCTCGCGCGCGAGTATTGGAAGTGGCAGGGCGTCAGTTTCGTGGATCGCCTGGAGCATCATGAGCCGGTAGAGGCCGCCTTCGATAGCTTTGGTGATGGTCTTCTGACGCAGCGTGAACAGGACATCGTCAAGTTGTTGCTGGCCGGACACTCCACCAAATCTGCCGCGCGTGAACTCGCAATCAGCGATGGCACCGTCAAGGTACATCGCAAGCATATCTATCAGCGTCTGGCCGTTTCGAGCCAGGCCCAGATGTTCCGCCTGTTTCTGGATCACGTCTCGCTCGTCTCTCGCCAGAGCGGGGCACTGAGCCAGGTCGGGCCTTGATAGGTGTCCTCGAGCGTCGGATTATCGGTAAGCGTTCGGGCATCACCGCTTGCGAGTGATCACGCAGTATGCTGCCAATGATGGGGCAGAAGTTCGTGCACTTGGCTAGCCTTTTGGGTCGGCAGCCTTTCCAACACATTCTTCAGGTAGGTATAGGGCTCATGGCCGTTCAGCTTGGCACACTGAATGAGGCTCATGATGGTGGCAGCACGCTGGCCACTGCGCAGAGATCCGGCGAACCCGCAGCCGTTGACGCTCTTCCGCACTGAGTGACTATACCTCACGCTCCACCTGCTCTCGAACGCGCTCTAGGCGCCCGAGCGCCAGCGCCGTCTGGTCCACCACGAGATGGTTGGAGATCACTTCGATCTGAGCGGCACCGGCCAGATCACTTCGCTTGGCATGCCAGTCGAGTTCCATGTTCAGTCGTCCAGGCCGTCATCGCGGACATGCCGTTCGGCATCGATATGCGCCTGCAGAACGCGCCCATGCACCTGCCGAGTCCGTTCGACACGGCCGATGAAGCCCGGTGCCTTGGCATAACCGAAGATGGCGGTATGTCGCTCGCTCTTGCCAGACACCACGCGGTGCATCGAGAAGCGTCCCTTGAAGATCTGCAGGTCACCCAGTGCCAGTGACAGGCTGCGGACCTTGTCACGCTTTCCGTCCAGCACAGCCTGCACATCAGCGTAATGCTCGTTGCCTGGCTCGCGCAGATCCGGGCAATACTCGAATTGGCCGCCACTGAGCGGAGCCCGGGTCAGCAGGCTGACGATGAATTCGTTGGTATCGTAGTGCCAGGGAAGCGAAGACCCCTCAGGCATGATGTTTGCCACCACACCTGCCAGCGGGTCATCGAAGGTATAGAGCTGGGTCTCTTCCAGACAGTCGGTGATGAAACGCTGAAAGGCTGGATGGTGGTAAAGGCTCAGGCAGAGGCCTTCGACCGGAAACCAGTCCATGGCCACGAAGGCATTGGAGAATTCGGCAAAGCGGCGGCGCGGGTGATTCTCGGAAAGCTCGGGCTCATCGGCATTGAAGTAAGGAGTGATGGTGCCATGCGAGTAATGGCCCTTGTCCGCAATGGCGGCGACCTCTGCACCAAGCTGAGCATGATGATCGGCACGAATGAAGCCATCGATTCTGGCACAGCCCTTGTCGTTGAGCGCCGCACGAACCTCGTCGACGCGCGCCCGGTAGGCATCGCTATGTGGGCGATCGATGGGCCAGGCGTCAAGATCGATGCAATCCAGTAGCGTGGCATGGGAGGTGGGGGCAGCGGCAGTCTCGGTCAGCATGGCAATATCCTGTGTCGCAATGAAAGAAGTTGTACTTATGGTAGATGGCCAATAGCCTTGCTGTTAAATGGGTAATTCATGCACAAGGATAAGGTTATCTAATGTATCGTTTGGATAGAACGCACTGGATGCTACTTGCCGCACTCCAGCAGAGTGGCACGATCACGCTGGCAGCCGCCTCGCTCAACATCACGCAATCTGCTGCCAGTCAGCGGCTTGGCGAGGCTGAACGACGTCTCGGAGTCTCGCTGGTCAGAAAGGAGGGAAGGGCTCTGATGCTGACGCCGGCGGGCGCCACCATCGCCAAGGCCGCCACGACAACGGCCCCCATGCTGCAGGCTGCGGAATCCGATGCGATCTGGCAGGGCAAGCTCAGCCGCAATCGGGTCAGGGTCGCCTGGTCACATTTTGATCCTTCCCGGCTCGCCAGCAAGTTATTGACGGCCGGACGTGAGATGCAGCCGTGCGTGAATGTCGAATTGGTGCGTGTCGCGAGCGAGGCACCGACAAGCGCGTTGAATGGCCAGTCGGCGGACCTGATGCTGGCTCCGGGGGAAGGGCATGGGCCGCGCCTCACCGCGCTGACCAGCATGACGCTATGTCAGGACCGTCTGGTTGCCGTCGTGAAACGGGATTCCGCCCTGGCCGACAAGGCCGTCATGACGCCCGAAGACTTCGATGGAGAACGCTTTCTCACCTATGATCTGCGCCCGGAACCCGGCTGGGAATATGAGACCTTCTTTGCGCGCGGGCAGCGTTTCCCCTCTCAGGTATCGCGGGTGGAATCCACGGAACTCATCTGCCAACTGATCGCCAGCGGTCAGGGCGCCTCGATATTGCCTGCCCTGTGCGTGGAATTCTCCGCCTGGCGCGCTAAGCTGTGCATCGTCGAGCTGGATGTCGCCCCCATCACCTTTCCTTGGCAGATTCACATCATGCCCGGCCAAGAGACGGAAGCTTCACTGGCCTTTGTCCTTGCAGAAACCATCGTCGCTGACATGACCACGATCTCTTGAGGGATGAGGGTGGGCTTCGTCAAGTCAGATTGATTTCATTACGACCGATCGTGTTTTTCTGGATGACACCGACTGTGGAACGCCCATGAAAGTAGAACAATTACTGGTCCTGGAAAAATGATTGCGACAAACTGATCACTCTATTGAATGACTGTGTCGAGAGTGGTGCCTCCATCGGATTCATTGCTCCACTGGAGACGGGGGAGGCAGAGAGATACTGGCGCGGCGTTGCCAGTGATATTGCCGAGGGGTATCACGGTTTGTGGGTAGTGCGTGACGGCGAGTTCATCGTGGGGGCCGTTTAGCTACGTTTCTGTGCCAAGAAGAATGGCCGTCATAGAGCGGGAGTTGAAAAACTCATGGTCCATACGGCATTTCGTCAGCATGGTATTGCGCGGTAACTGATGATGTAAATAGAGCAACAGGCAAAAGCACATCAATGTACGCTACTGGTTTTGGACACCCGCAGCGATGACACGGACTCGTTGCTATACCGTAATGCGGGTTATCAAGAGGCTGGCAGGATTCCACAATACGCCAAGAGTTCTGCGGGAGATCTGGATAGCACCACCTTCTTTTACAAGATCATTTGAGTCCTGGTGCTCTGTCATTCATTCAGCGAATGATGATGCATCCTGGTATTCACTGTGTGCATCAATGCTGTTGGCAGGCGCCCACCAGTTTCTCACCTCAGCCTCGCTGTTGTTCCGAATACACGAAAGGCTGCCCATGGGCAGCCTTTCGTGTATTCGAGAGCTTGAGAGAGGCGTCATCAGCTCAGACTGTATGACGCCCCGAGCCTTCAGGCGCGGCCGACATGCTCGCGAAGGTGCTCACGATAGGCTTGGGTATAAGCGGGGATGTCCGGATTCTTGATTACGTCATTGGCCAGATAGGTCGGCAGTCCCTCGAGACCGACGAATTCCATTGCCTTGTGCACCGGATAGTAGACAGCGTCGATACCTTTGCCTTCGAAAAAGTTGCCCGCTTCATCGAAGGCTTCGATGGGAGCATTCCAGGTCAGTGACAGCATGTACTGGCGGCCCTGCATCAAGCCGCCAGTGCCGTAGCCCTGGGTCGGGCTGGTGCGATGACGGCCATCGCTGGCGTACAGCGCGCCGTGGCCCTCAGTCAGTATGTCATCGAGATACTTCTTCACGGTCCACGGCAGACCCATCCACCAACCTGGGGTCTGATAGATGATCAGGTCCGCCCATAGTTGCTTCTCGATTTCCGCCTTGGCCTCGAAACCTTCCTCGATGACGGTTTCACGCACTTCATGCCCCAGCTTGGCTAGCTCACTGCGCGCCAGTTCATGCAGCGTCGCGTTCAGCTCGCCATTGGAATGGGCAAAGGCCTTGCCGCCGTTGATCAGTAGAATCTTCATGCCGGGTACTCCAAAACTGTTGGCTTTTCAGCAATGGCGCACAGGATGAGTGTTCGCAAGTCATTGATAAAGCGGCACTGGCGTAAAACACCTTTGCTATGGGTGCAACAATCCGATCAGATTGCGCGCGATATCTACGCATTTAATCCCTTCACGCCCTCTGCGGTATGAACGCCCAGGAAAGGGATTGTATTGCTGATGGTTGTGGCGGTCGAAATTGCGCTCAGAGCTTTCGGCCAAGCCCACTAACGCAACCGCTTCAATTCCTGCCAGTTGGTGGTGTAGCGGGCGCTGCGGTGGGCGCAGCGCAGTTGCCAGGCGGCGTCGGGGCGTGCGACGCCCAGACGCACGGTGCCGCGGCCCATCTTCTGATTCATGGCGTCCAGTGTCGCCATCAGCTGCTGGCTGCGTTCACGCCTGGCGATGTCCTCTTCGCTTTCCAGCAGCGAGAGTTGCTCGCGTGGCTGGTCGATGAGGTCGAGCAGCATCACGCCAGCCTTCATGAAGCGATAGCCGCGCAGGTAGATATGCTCCAGCGCCTGTTGCGCGGCGGCGAGTATCTCGCGGCTGTCATTGGTGGGGGCGGGCAGTTCGACGATGGTGCTGGGTGAGTATTGCGGCAGGTCGGGTCGGTGGCGATTGCTCTTGAGGAAGACCAGCACGGCGCGTGTCAGGCTGCCTTGGTGGCGCAGCTTCTCGGCGCCGCGTTGGGCATGCTGGCGGATGGCGTCCCTGAGTTCATTCAAGTCACCGGTCATGCGCCCGAAGGAGCGCGAGGTCATGATGCGCTGGCGAGCCTCGTCGGCATCATTCATCTCGAAGCAGGGCGTGCCTTGCAGTTCGCGCGCGGTGCGTTCCAGTACTACGGAATAGCGCTGGCCGATGGCGCGCGGGTCGGCGCAGCGCAGGTCCCAGGCCGTATGCAGGCCTTGCAGTGCCAGGCGTTCGACCAGACGTCGGCCCACACCCCAGACATCGCCCAGTGGCGTATCGGCCAGCAGGCGCTGGGTGCCGACTTCATCGGGTTCCAGCACGCAGACACCGCCGAATTCCGGACGCTTCTTGGCCGCGCGATTGGCCAACTTGGCCAGCGTGCGAGTTGGCGCCACCCCGACACATACGGGAATGCCGGTGAACTTGCGGACATTGCGGTGCAGAGTGCGGCTCAATGTCAGCATCGAGTTGCGATCAAAGCCATCGAAACGCACGAACATCTCATCAATGGAGTAGGGCTCGACTCCGGCGGAATATTCCTCCAGCACCTCACGCACGCGCGCCGACATGTCGCCATACAGCTCGTAGTTGGAGGAGAGCAGGTGGATGCGCCCCTCACGGACGAGTGGCTGTAGCTGGAAGGCGGGGGTGCCCATCTCCACGCCCAGCGCCTTGAGTTCGTTGGAGCGCGCGATCACGCAGCCGTCATTGTTGGACATCACGCCGACAGGGCGGCCCTCCAGGCGCGGGTCGAACACTCGCTCGCAGCTGGCATAGAAGTTGTTGCAGTCGACCAGTCCGATCATTGGCGTCTTCATACCGCGTATTCGTGGATGACGGAACGCACCACCCCCCAGACCTGGCATTCGAGGTCGAAGATCGCGACCGGCGGATACAGCGCATTGCCGGAGCTCAGATAGGGGCGCTGACCGATCATCTCATAACGCTTGACCACCACCTCACCCTCGACCAGTGCCACCACGATATGCCCGGGGCGGGCATCGATGGAGCGGTCTACCACCAGGGTGTCGCCCTCATAGATGCCGAAGCCTTCCATGCTGTCACCCGCCACCGTCATGAAGAAGGTCGCTGCCGGGCGCTTGATCAGCCGCTCGTTGAGGTCCAGCGTGCGCCCCGCGTAATCCTCGGCCGGCGAGGGGAAGCCGGAAATACCAGCGCGCCCCGTGATGTGAGGGTGCGGAAGTGCACAGGGCTCCGGCGCTGGATGGGGGCGAGCCAGCGAAGCGTGGGACGGTTGAGCGGCAGATACGGTCATGGGTGGGGTCTCCTTTCGATACTGTAATCATATACAGTATCGGCGCTGAGAAGCCCTCAGGCAACCGATAATCCCTGCGAGTGCTGCACATTTACGAGACGCAGATCAGATGAGGTGCACCTGTGTTCAATGGTGGACGGCAGGCAAAGCTGCTAGCGGATATTGCTCACCGGTATCTCACGAAAAAGCCCGACCTCCTGGAGGCCGGGCTTTTTTGGGTCTTTCCCAATGCTGTTCTATCAGCCCGCCGGGCTCAGGATGCGGATATCGCCATCGGCGATCCAGTCACCGGCATTGTCGCGGAAGCGCTGCATATGTTCCGTCTCGCGGTGGGCCTGCAGGGCATCGTGGGATTCCCAGGCTTCTACCACGGTGATGGTGTCGGGGCGTGGGTCGTTGTCCTTGTCGGCGGCGCGCTCGGAGTCCAGGCACGGATGGTAGGCGTGGCAGCCATCTTCTTCTCGCACGGTGGGCGCGACGGCGCAGAGTTCATTGAAGACATCCTGAACGTGGCCTTCCTTGGCAGTAACGGTGGCGATTACCCAGATCATCTTGGCTCCTTGTGACGGTGCTGACCGCCGATGTTGTCGGGATTCTCGTGATGAGATGTCCCGACTATGTGGAGGCGTTTCTGGCCACTGCAAGGGGCAGGGGCTGACTGCCGGCATGACCCTGCATGATGAGCACACGAAAGCGCCGGACAGCAGGGCTGTCCGGCGCAGTTGTTATCAGACGCAGTTGTTATCAGATGATGATCCGCGGATCAGAACGGGAAGGCGATGGTTTAGGACGGGAAGGCGAACTGGGCGCCTTCACGCAGGCCGGCGGAAGGCCAGCGCTGGGTGATGGTCTTGCGGCGGGTGTAGAAGCGCACCGCATCCGGGCCGTAGGCGGACAGATCGCCGAACAGCGAGCGCTTCCAGCCGCCGAAGCTGTGATAGGCGACCGGTACCGGCAGCGGCACGTTGATGCCGACCATGCCGACCTGGATATGATCACTGAAGTAGCGGGCGGCTTCGCCATCCCGGGTATAGATGCAGGTGCCATTGCCGTATTCGTGATCATTGATCAGCTGCATGGCGGCTTCCATCGAATCGGCGCGCACGACCAGCAGCACCGGGCCGAAGATCTCTTCCTGGTAGCAGGTCATCTCCGGGGTGACGCCATCGATCAGGGTGCCGCCGACGAAGAAGCCGTTCTCGCCGCCTTCCACCTGCGGATTGCGGCCATCGACCACGACAGTGGCACCTTGCTGCTCGGCGCTGTCGATGTAGCCGACCACCTTGTCGCGATGGGCCGCGGTGATCAGCGGGCCGAAATCATTACCCTTGTCGCTGTAGATACCGACCTTGAGGCCTTCCATCTGCTGCTTCATCTGCGCGATCAGCTTGTCGGCGGCGTCATCGCCCACGGCTACCGCGACGGACAGTGCCATGCAGCGCTCACCGGAGGAGCCGAAGGCGGCGCCATTCAATGAATTGGCCACGTATTCCATGTCGGCGTCCGGCATCACGATGGCGTGGTTCTTGGCGCCACCGAGGGCCTGACAGCGTTTGCCGTTGGCCGCGGCGCGGCTGTAGATATACTCGGCGATCGGGGTGGAGCCGACGAAGCTGACCGCCTGGATGCGCGGGTCGTCCAGCAGTGTATCGACGGCTTCCTTGTCGCCATTGACGACATTCATGACGCCGGCCGGAAGCCCGGCCTCCATCAGCAGCTCTGCGATGAACAGCGTGGAGGTCGGGTCGCGCTCAGAGGGCTTGAGGACGAAGGTGTTGCCGCAGGCGATCGCCATCGGGTACATCCACAGCGGCACCATGGCCGGGAAGTTGAACGGCGTGATGCCGGCAACCACGCCCAGCGGCTGGAATTCGCTCCAGGAATCGATGCCCGGGCCGGTATTGCGGCTGTGCTCGCCCTTGAGCAGTTCCGGGGCGCTGCAGGCATATTCGACATTCTCGATGCCGCGCTGCAACTCGCCCAGCGCATCGTGACAGATCTTGCCGTGCTCCTGACCGATCAGGCGAGCGATCTCGTCGGCGTGTTCTTCCAGTAGCTGCTTGAAGCGGAACATCACTCGGGCGCGCTTGATCGGCGGCGTGTTGCGCCATTCCGGGAAGGCCGCCTCGGCAGCCGCGATGGCTTCCTCGACCGTTGCCTTGCTGGCCAGGCGCACCTGGCCGCCGACTTCGCCGGTGGAGGGATTGAAGATGTCTTGGGTACGACCTTCGCTGTGATCGATGTTGCCGTTGATGAGGTGTCCGAGCGTCTTCATTGGGTGGGCTCCCTGAGATGACTTGTAAATGAATGGCGATGAATGAAGTGGTGTTGTTCGTCAGTTCTGAATGTTGATGGTCAGTCTTGAGCGTCGATCGTCAGTCCTGGGCGGCGAAGGCATCGCCGAGGGCATTGATCAGGCGGTCCAGCTCGTCGTGTTCGGTGATGAACGGCAGGCCCAGCTGGATGGTGTCGCCGCCGTAACGGACATAGAAACCGGCCTTCCAGCAGTGCATGGCAATCTCATACGGGCGCCGCGCCGGCTCGCCGGGATAGGCCTCGACCTGAAGGGCGCCGGCCAGGCCGTAGTTGCGGATGTCCGTGATGTAACGGGTGCCCTTGAGCTCGTGCAGCTTCTTCTCGAACACCGGACTCAGCTCGCGGACGCGGGAGATGAGCTGGTCGTTCTCGAGCACATCGAGAGATGCCAGCGCCGCGGCACACGCCACCGGGTGGCCGGAATAGGTGTAGCCGTGGGGAATCTCCATCATGTAATCGGGGCCGCCGTTGTCCATGAAGGTCTGGTAGATGTCGCCCTTGACGACCACGGCACCCATCGGCACCGCACCATTGGTGATCTGCTTGGCGACGTTGAGGATGTCCGGCGTGATCCCGAATTCCTCGGCGCCGCTCATGGCGCCCATGCGTCCGAAGCCGGTGATGACCTCATCGAAGATCAACAGGATGTCGTGCTGGTCGCATATCTCGCGCAGGCGCTTGAGATAGCCCACTGGCGGCGGCAGCACGCCGGCCGAGCCTGCCATCGGCTCGACGATGACGGCGGCGATGTTGGAGGCATCATGCAGCGCGATCAGCTCCAGCAGCTCATCGGCGCGCTCGGCGCCGGTCCTGGGCATGCCGGGGGTGAAGGCATTCTCCTTGAGCAGGGTATGCGGCAGGTGATCGGCATCGACTCCCTGACCGTAGAGCGTGCGATTGGCGCCGATGCCACCGACGCTGAAGCCGCCGAAGTTGACGCCGTGATAGCCCTTGCTGCGTCCGATCAGCTTGGTCTTGGTCGGCTTGCCCTTCTTGCGCCAGTAGGCACGCGCGATCTTCAGAGAGGTGTCGGCACTCTCGGAGCCGGAACCGGTGAAGAAGACGTGATCCAGCCTCTCGGGCATCAACGTCTTGATGCGGTGCGCCAGCTCGAAGGCCTTGGGATGGCCGTACTGGAAGGCGGGCGCGTAATCCAGCTCGCGCAGCTGCGCACTGACCGCCTCGGCGATTTCCGGGCGGCAATGGCCGGCACCGCAGGTCCAGAGGCCTGACAGGCCATCGAAGATCTGACGGCCCCGGGAGTCCGTGAAGTAGGCCCCCTGCGCCTTGGTGATGATGCGCGGGTCCTGCTTGAACTGCCGATTGGCCGTGTAGGGCATCCAGTAAGCATCGAGCTGCTCCTGGCTCAAGCCTGCCTGGGCGGAAGGGGATGTATCGAAGGCGGTCATGATGTCTCCCACAGAGTGTGTTGTTGTTGGTTCTCGGCTCCTGTCGACTAGATTAGGAAGTCCTTTTGGTAAGATAAATGTCATTGTCTTTATCTTCAGGAAAGCATTTACTTAACTTTCCATGTCGTGAAACTCAGGAGGGCAGACCATGCGCAAGGACGGCATGAGGGGGCAGCTTGGCGATGCCGATCTGCGCTTGCTGCGCATCTTTCGCAAGGTGGTGGAGTGCGGCGGTTTCTCGGCGGCCGAGATCGAGCTCAATATCAGTCGCTCCGCCATCAGCATGGCGATGAGTGACCTGGAGGCGCGGTTGGGCCTCAAGCTCTGTCAGCGGGGGCGCAGTGGTTTCGCGCTCACCAATGAGGGAAAAGACGTGCATGAAGCTGCGATGCAGATGCTGGCGGCGGCAGAGGGCTTTCGCACCCGCATCAATGGTTTGCATGCCTGGCTCAAGGGCGAGCTGAACATCGGCATCACCGACAATCTGGTCACCATGCCCGAGATGCACATCACGGATGCGCTGAGTGCGCTGAAGGGCCACGGCCCGGAGGTGATGATCAACATCCGCATGATTCCCCCCAACGAGATCGAGCGTGCCGTGCTGGATGGCCGCCTGCATACCGGGGTGATCCCGACGCTCAAGACGCTGCCGGGGCTCGAGTATCGCTCGCTCTATGAGGAAACCTCCTGCCTTTACTGCGCGCGGGGCCACGCGCTGTTTCGCGAGCCCCGCGCGGGCGATACCCTTGCGCGGGGGCGTCCGGTGGGTGAGGAAGAGATTCGCCAGCATGATGCGGTGCTACCGGCCTACGCGCAGACGCCTGCGATCAAGGCGCTGCATGAACCGCTCAAAACCGCCGCTTCCGCGACTGACCGCGAGGGCATCGCCTTTCTGGTGCTTTCCGGGCGCTATCTCGGCTATCTGCCCACCCACTATGCCGAGCGCTGGGTGCGCGATGGCCAGATGCAGGCGCTCAGTCCGGTGGCCAATTCCTATGTCACTTATTACAGCGCCATCACGCGCAAGAGCCGCCCACCCAATCTGGTGCTGGAACGTTATCTGACGGAGCTGGATGCCCTGCGCCAGGCGAAACCAGCCCGAAGAGTGTAGTCGGCGAGGGAGAGTAAGCTACGAACAATTCCAAGCGTGTCGGGGTCAGAGAAGTCGCCCAGCTGGCGGGTGGAAGCAGCTATACGCTCTTAAGGAGACGGTGGCTAGTGTAGGATGCCGGGTGATGAAAGCCCCCCGCAGCCTTTGGTTGCGGGGGGCTTTTGCGTTTCTGGCTATTGCGGATGCGACAGTGATTCGCTGAAGGTCTCGACCAGATGCTGGGCAAACGCCTGCACACGACGCGGTTGGGCGCGCGCCGGCGGAAACAGTAGCTGCAGCGGTGAGGGCGGTGCGGCATGTTCCGGCAGAAGTTCGATCAGGCGACCCGCGTGGAGATCCTCCTTCACATCGACTTCCGATTTCAGGGCGATGCCCAATCCTTCCAGGCACCACTGGCGTACCAGTTCGCCGTCATTGGCGATCCGGTTGCCACTGACGGTGACGATCTGCGGCACCTTGTGACTACCGAAGCGCCATTCGTTGTCGAGGCTCTTGCCGAAGCGCATTACCAGGCAGTTGTGGTGCTTGAGGTCCACCGGCGTCAGCGGAGCAGGATGCTGCGCCAGATAGGCGGGGGAGGCGCATAGCAGGCGGCGTTTCTGGCCCAGATGCCGCACGCGCAGCGTACTGTCCATGATGGTGCCGAAGCGCAGGGCAAGATCGATCCCCTGGCCGACGATATCCACGTAGCTGTCCGACAGAAGCAGTTCTATCTCGATGTTAGGGTGCTGTCGCTGGAATTCGGTGATGGCGCGAGACAGGGCATTGCGGCCCAGGTCGCTCGGTGCACTGACACGAATGCGCCCGGTGAGGGTCTGGGCGCCCAGGCGGATGCGGGTCTCGAGTTCTGACACGCTATCAAGCAGGCCGCGAGCTTCTTCCATCAGTGTCCGGCCTTCTTCGGTCAGGCTGATGGCGCGCGTGGTGCGGTTTAGAAGTACGACCCCATAATGAGCTTCCAGCGCGGCGAGGCGTTCGGACACGGTGGTGGGCGACAGGCCCGTCTCGCGTCCTGCAGCGGTCAGGCTGCCTTTCTCGATGATGGTCAGAAACAGGGCAATATTATCCAACAACATTGTACGGGTTTTCCGAATTATATTTGCGCAAGTTGTACGTTTATACGGTTGAGGCTTGTGGCTAGGATGATCACATTGCTTGCGCAACTCAAGTTTCCCGATCACGCCACGGAGTCCCTTTCATGACTCAGCTGACCATCATCGCCAATATCCATGCCAAGCCGGACCAGATCGAGCAGGTCAAGGCAGCACTTCTGGCATTGGTACCCATCACTCGTGCCGAAAAAGGCTGCCTTGGATACACCCTGCACCAGAACAACGACAACCCGGCGCATTTCACCTTTTATGAGAATTGGGCCTCGCGGGAACTCTGGCAGCAGCACATGCAGGCGCCGCACCTGGAAGACTACATGGCAGCGACGGAAGGCGCGGTCAGCGAATTCACCCTGCATGAAATGACCGCCTTTGACTGAGGGCGGGCCTGGGTCCTGGATATGGGCTCTGGCTTTCCTGGGCGGCCATGCAGGCCTGCTCGCTTTCTTTCTTCTTCAATGACCCACTCGAGGCAGTCATGACAGACCCCATCCGTATCGGCCATATCGCGTTGTCCTTCCATGAGGCCAGCGCTCTGGAAGTGGCACGTGTGCTGGAGAGCCACGGCCATGAGGTGACCTTCGCTTCTGCTCCCCATGAAGAGGCCTTCGCGATGCTGGGGCGAGGGGAGGTCGACATTCTGGCCTCCGCCTGGTTGCCCTCGAGTCATGAGGCCTACCTGGCCCCCATGCTGGATGACGTCGACAAGATCGCCGTCATCTATGAGCCGTATTGCATCTGGGGAGTGCCGGATTACGTGCCACAAAGTGCGGTGGCAAGCGTCACGGACCTGCTGCGGGAACCGGCGCTCAGCAAGATGGAGCCCATCATTCAGGGCATCAATCCGGGGGCCGGCATCAGTCGCTTCTCGGCCGAGATGATCAAGCAATATGGTCTGGATGCCGCCGGGTATGTCTTCCGCACCGGCAGCGAAGCGGACTGCTTCGATCGTTACGAAGCGGCGGTGGCGCAGGGGCGTTGGGTCGTGGTGCCGCTGTGGCATCCGCAGTTCCTGCATCACCGCTACCGAATTCGCGCCCTCAAGGAACCCAAGGGGCTTCTAGGTACCCAGGATGAGGCCACGCTGGTGGTGCGCAAGGAGGCTCGCCAGCACATCGGCGCCGCGGCCCTCAAGGACCTCTCTCAGCTCTACATCGGCAATCCTCGCTTGAGCGAACTGGAAGACGACCTGCGTCGTCGCGCCTGATGCGTCGCACCTGATTTATCTCGCCTGAATCTCGACAAATCCCGGGCGATGGCCACGCCACCGCCCAGTCTCTTCATCTCATCATCATCGACCCTGCCGGTGCAGCGCATAGCGCCAACCGGCGGGCAAGGAGTCCCCATGCCATTTTCTCGCCTCAAGACTGCCATCCTCATCGCCTCGCTGGGCGTTGCCACCGTCGCCGGCGCCACTCAGGCGGCCGCTGACAGCACGGCCGTGAACCCCCAGAATGCGCAAGCCGCCTCCCTGCGCGACGGCACGCTGACCACCGTCGCCGAATATTCGGACACCCGCCCCGGCAACATCACCTTCACGCCGGATGGCCGCTTGATCATGTCCCAGCAGCCACTTGATGCACCGGCGCTGCGCGTGGTCGAGATCACCCAGGACGGCAAGCGTGTGCCGTTCCCGACCCTGGACTGGGCCGATGGCCCGGAAAAGGGCGAGGTCGGCATCGCCTCGATCATCGGCGTGCACTCCGACAGTCAGGGCGTGGTGTGGATGCTTGACATGGGCAGCCAGGACAGTGCGCCCAAGCTGGTGGGCTGGGATACCCGCAGTGATTCGCTCAAGAAGGTGATTTCGCTTGCCGGTGACAGCGTGCTGCCGATCTCCTTCCTGCAGGATTTCGTCATTGATGAGCAGCGCGGCAAGATCTATATCGCTGACATGACCTTTACCGCGCCGGCCTCCAGCATGAAACCGGCTTTCGTGGTGGTGGATATCGCCAGCGGCAAGACGCGTCGCGTGCTGCAGAGCGATGAAAGGCTGATGCCGGTGGAACACGACATGGTCATCAATGGCCATCTGATGGCGGCCAAGGGCGACAAGAATGGTGAGCCAAAGCCCTGGTACCTGGGCTTGAATGCCATCGCCTTCGATCCGGCGGATGACGTCGTCTATTTCGGTGGCGTGAACGGCAGTGAGATCTATCGCTTGCCGGCGGCTGAGCTGGCCGATGATACTGCCACGGCGGCGGAACTGGCTCGCGCCATCACGCCTTACGCCTCCAAGCGTCCCAATGATGGCTTCATCTTCGATACCAAGCGCGGTGGCATCATCGCCGGTGACGCGGAGCACAACGCACTGACCTTCTCATCGCCGGAAGGTATGTCGGTGATCGCCCAGGATGACGAGCGTCTGCGCTGGCCGGATGGCTTCGCCTTCGCGCCGGATGGCAGCCTCTACCTGACCACCAACCAGCTGAACGCCCATCCGGCACTCAACCAGGGCGTGGATGGCAGTGACAAGCATTACTACCTGCTCAAGCTGACACCCGCCAACTGACCCTTGCTCTCTTGGGCCTTGGGCAACACATTGCCTTGGCGCCATGGCTTTCTCGTTAGCCTGTGATCTGCGCAGGACGTGTCTCACGACCGTCCTGCGTTGTCGTTTTTGTGTCTGGCCGGCGTATCTCGCGTCGCAAGCTGATCATCCGTCGGCGTCTCCTTGCACGCAACACGCAAACTCGTCATACATTATCCGCTTTATCCGGATTAACTTTGCGGTCATGGGTTGTTTTTACGCCAAGTCCAGAGAGTTAACATGCTGTCATCGCGTCACGGCAAGGCCCTCAGCGCTGCCGTGACTGACCTGATCTTTAGGAGAAACTCTGATGAAAGCCATTGGTTACTACGCTGCCGGTTCCATTGATCGTGACGACGCCCTGGTCGATATCGAACTCGAGACACCGGTCGCCACCGGTCACGACCTGCTGGTCAAGGTTGCTGCGGTTTCTGTGAATCCGGTGGATTACAAGATTCGTGAGAGCCGCGAGCCGGCCGCCGGCGAAGCTGCCGTCATCGGCTGGGACGCCGTGGGCGAGGTCATCGCCATCG
The DNA here is from genome assembly GCA_013376735.1 of bacterium Scap17. Classification (NCBI taxonomy): domain Bacteria; species bacterium Scap17. The sequence continues at coordinate 1,786,071 of VINJ01000001.1, forward strand.
GTGACCAGGTCACGGCCTTCGCCCCGGGCGACAAGGTCTGGTATGCCGGTGATATCACCCGCGCTGGCACCAACAGCGAACTCCATCTGGTGGATGAACGTATCGTCGGCCAAGCGCCCAAGTCCGTGCCGGTTCATGAGGCGGCTGCGCTGCCGCTGACCACGCTGACCGGCTTCGAGATGCTGTTCGATCGCCTGCGTGTCACCGAGCCGGTGCCGGGTGCTGCACGTGCCATTCTGATCATCGGTGGGGCCGGTGGCGTGGGCTCCATCACCATCCAGCTGCTGCGTGAGCTGACCGATCTGACCATCATCGCCACGGCGTCACGCCCCCAGACTCGCGAGTGGGTGAAGTCACTGGGCGCGCATCACGTCATCGACCACAGCCAGCCGCTGCCGGCCCAGATCGAGGCGCTGGGCATTGGTGCCCCGGCCTTCGTGTTCTCGACCAACTTCTCCGAGCACTACGCGCCGCAGGTCGCCGAATTGATCGCGCCGCAGGGTCGTTTCGGCATGATCGATGACCCACAGACCCTCGATGTGGTGCCGTTCAAGCCCAAGGCCGTTTCCATCCATTGGGAGCTGATGTTCACTCGTTCACTGTTCACCACCGCCGATATCACGCGTCAGGGTGAGATCCTAACCAAGGTGGCGGGTCTGCTGGATACTGGCAGAATCACCTCCACCGCGACGGAAACCTTCGGCACCATCAACGCCGAAAACCTCAAGCGCGCGCATGCCTTGCTGGAAAGCGGCAAGGCCAAGGGCAAGATCGTCCTCGAAGGCTTCTGATCGAAGCCACTGTTGAGGCGGTGACATGAAAGGAGTGCGGCCGGGTAACCGGTCGCACTCCTTTTCGTAAAGACACTCTCACTGCCACCCAGCCCTCGCAAGCTGCTTTGTCTGCTGGTGTGTGCCGGGTGGCTGATACAATGATGGAACCCTGTCATGGGCATACAGCGTCTTGATCATGTAAACCTGCGAACCGGACAGCTGAGTGCCATGCTCCAGTGGTATGGCGATGTACTGGGGCTGCACAGCGGGCCGCGACCCGATTTCTCCTTTGCCGGTGCCTGGCTTTACGCCGGGGAGGTGGCGGTCATCCATCTCATCGACATCGGTTGCCTGCCAGCGATCAGCAGTGATGCCAGTCTCCGGCTTGAGCATTTCTCGCTTGCCGCCACGGATATCGAGGCATTCGAGGCGCGCCTGGCGGCTTCCCGTACGCACTATCAGCGGATCGCGCTCGCGGGTGGCGGGCTCGTGCAACTGCACACGCGAGACCCGGACGGCAATCATCTGCATCTCGATTTTGCCACCGCAACCTGCCGCGCCGTGGCCTGAAATGGCTCTAGGAGGTCATATCTGGCGTCAAGTGGCTGCCAGACTTGAGGAAAGCGTGTAGATCGCGCGTTATCCAACCGCAAATTGCGCCGCTGACGCGATAAGCTGATGGTAGGGAATGGCGATCTGGAACGCAGAGTGTCCAGCCGTCAGCAAGATGGCCTGAGCTGGACTCAGCACATCGCACGCATACGCAATCAGCCGAGGAGGCCAACATGGCGAAGCGGTCATTTGCGGTACTGACCCTGATGGTGTCGTTGCTGGGTGCTGGCCTCGTGCAGGCTGACTCCGCGGGTGAGGGCAATGATGACAAGGACGAGGAGCGTCTGCGCCAGAAGCATCATGATCTGGAAGGTCAGGTAAAGGCGCAGCGCGTTCAGGCGCAACAGATGCGGGAATTGAAGAAGATCCAGCACCAGGAAAAGCTGGCTGAGAAGAAAGCGGTGGCAGAGGCTTCGCCGGCACATGTCTGGAAGCGGGGCGGCAAGGTGCCAGACACTGTCGCCCGGGATGATGGTCTTCGGGTCGAGAATTGGCAGCAGCACAAGCTCTCGGAACCGGGCGCCAACCAGCGCTGGCTGCAGCTCAAGAATGCCTTCGTGCTGATGAATACCGAAAACCAAGTCATCGATGAGATCGTGCTCGAGCAGTGATACCGCGGGTAGCGATGATATTACCTATCACCGATGCAAGCTGTCCTCATCTGGCGACGCTCTGATGGGGCACCCACCCCCTTGCGACCATGCAATGCGCAGGTACCAATGCTTGCCACGCGCCATGGCGTGCCATATCAGTCATTACGAATATCTGCTTCTCGATGTCGTCATTGCGCAACAAGGATGCGTCAACTGGCGACAAGTCGTTGCGAATTGTGCGCAAAAGTGGAGGTTGGCGCGCTGGCTTGCCGTGGCGAACACGAGGCGATAGTGTTCTCTCATACCGTTTATTAACACTGTTTCATAACTCTGTCTCATGACTCCGTTTCATGACCCTGATTCACAGCCTCGGCATTCCTTGTTGCCGAGTACGACGAGGAGGCCAGACATGCGCAATCGCACCCTGACCGTAATGATGATGATCTTCACCCTGATGACCGCGTCGCTGGCGCAGGCATCGCCCAACGACCGCGATGATCGTGGCGGTCAACACCACAGCCAAGGCAACCAGCACAACAGCCACGGCAATGGCCATCAGAAGAAAAAGCAGCAGACGCGTCACGACCAGTCTCAGCGTCATCATCAGCAAAAGCATCAGGCGCAGGCCAGGCATCAAGGTCAGAAGTCACACAACTGGCGTCGCGGTGACCATGTGCCGCGCAGCTACTACGCCAACAAGCGTTACTGGGTGAGTGACTGGCGTGCTCACAAGCTGTCTGCGCCGCCGCAGGGGCATCGCTGGTTGAACATCGATGGTCGCTATGTGCTGGCGGCCGTGGCGGGCGGTGCCATTACCGCGATCATTCTCAATCATTGAGGACAGTCAGACTGTCCGCGTCATGAAAAAGGGGCCTCCATCTGGAGGCCCCTTTTGCGTTTTGTGCTCGGCCGCTGCTGAGCTAAGCCGTTGCTGTGGCAGCCATTGCTGCGGTCAGTCGTTGCTGCGCTAAGCCGGCACAGCACTATTGCGCGAGCAGTGTCTCCAGCGCCTGGGCGACGCGCAGCAGCGCCACATCCTGCCCCTGAGGGCGCGACAGCATCAGGCCCAGCGGTTCCTCGTTCTGTGGTGCCGGCGCCGGAATCGAGATCGAGCTGGCATCCAGGTAGTTGAAGACGCTGGTGTTGCGCAGCGCGCGCTTGTTGAGCTGGGCGAAGAGCGCGCCATCCTGCTCCAGCAGGTCACGACGTGGGGCACGCATGGCAACGGTCGGCATCAGCACCGCATCGACATCCTGCACCTGCTGAGCAAAGCGTTGCTGGATGGCAGTGCGCGGCCACAGGCGCGCCAGATATTCGCTGGAGGTGATGTCGCGCCCACCATTCAGGCGTTCGGCGATCAGCGGATCATACTGGGCTTCGTGGGCGGCCAGCAGTTCGTGATGCACGGCGGCCGCTTCCGGAATGACCAGGCCGCCGCGCTGGTTGATGGCGTAAGCGGCCTCGATGGCCTCGATCGGCGCACGCTGGAGGCGAACTCCCAGCCCTTCGAGCCGTTCCAGCAGGGCGGCGAAGTCGGCGGCCACATCGGCGTCCACTTCACTGACCAGCTCGCTCTCCGGCACCAGCAGCGTCAGCGGGCGAGTGAGCGGCGTCGGGTCAGCGACCTCACCGCTCAGGACTTCCCACAGGAGGCGACAGCAGGCGACGCTGGGCGCGATGGGGCCGATGCAGTCCAGGCTGGGTGACAGCGGGAAGGCGCCATCTCCCGGCACGCTGGCCTGTGACGGCTTGAAGCCCGTCAGGCCACAGAAGGCCGCCGGAATCCGCAGCGAGCCGCCGGTATCGCTGCCCAGGGTCGCAGCTGCCAGCCCGAAGGCGACGGAGGCGGCGCCGCCGGAGGTCGAGCCGCCGGTGATGCGCTCGCCATCGAAGGGGTTGGGCGGCGTGCCGACATGCGGGTTCAGGCCCAGGCCAGAGAACGCGAACTCGCTCATGCTGGTGCGGCCGGCATGCAGGATACCGGCGGCTTTCAGGCGGCTCAGCGCCACAGCGTCCTGATCGGCTGGTTGGCTTGCTGCCAGTGCCCGCGAGCCTGCCAGCGTCGTCATGTCGGTCTCGTCGAAGAGGTCCTTGATCGAGACCGGAACACCCCCCAGCGGCAACGACGTCGCCGCCGCCTTGAGTTGCTGCTGAGCGGCGGCCTGCACACTCATGCCAGCATCATCGCGGCTGATGATGCTGTGGCTGGCGCTCTCGCCCAGGGCCTGATGGCGCTCGGCAAGCACCGTGGCGGTCTGCTCGGGGCCGAAACTGCCTGTCTGATAGGCGGCCAGCAACTGCGTCAACGTGCGCTGGCGGGGCGAGCGCGCCCAGAATTCACGCGCCTGCTCAAGGCGCTTGTGCTCATCACTCATGCCACCACCTCAAGTTCTTCCACCTCATAACGGTGCTCGATGCGACGACCGGTCTGCGGGTCGATCAGGCGCATGGTAAAGCTCGGGCTGGGGCGGATGCCACCGATCGCCGGCACGGTGCCGCACAGCAGCACGCTGTTGGGGGCCAGGCTGCCGTCCTTGGCGATACCGGCCGGCAGGCGCTCCATCAGGGTGGCGACCGGCAGCAGCTCAGCGAGAGTGCCCTGCTGATAGCGCACGGTCTTGCCGGCGTCTTCGATCTCGCTTTCGATCTCGAGGCTGTCCCAGTGGTCGATGACCTCACTGAGCTTCCAGGCGTGGCGGGCAATCGGCTTGGCGCACAGCTGCTTGGATTCGGCGACGCCGACGGCTTCGAGCTTGCGGTCGGTGTGGTCCGAGGCGATCGTCACCCACAGGGTGCCCTCGGCGTCGCTGACCAGACAGGTCTCGACCTCACCGGAGCCTTCGCCGCCGAGCATCGCGACCTGTGAGGCCTGGGTCAGGGTCTCGCGGGTCACGCGGTAGAACAGCGGGGTCTGGGAGGGCGGCGCCACGCCCAGCAGCTTGAGCTCGTCGATATGGTGCTGCACGCCCGCCTGGTCGCGTCCGGCCCAGCCGGCAATCGCGACGCGCTGGACATCAAGGGTGAATTCGCCGTTGTCATGGGTAAAGGTCAGCATGGGAATCGCTCCGTTATCGGGGGTTGTCGTTGTTCTGTGCAGGAAGTCTTGAGTGAACGGTGTTGCGCCAATGACACCTGCCGGCTTGCCAGCAGGTGCCTCGCAAAAGTGGATTTACAGCGCCGAAGGCAGCCACAGCGCGATCTGCGGGAAGGCCACCAGCAGCGCGGCCATCACCAGCATCGCGCCCAGATACGGCAGGGTGCCGATGATGACGTCGGCGAAGGCTTCGCCACGCCGTGAGGCCTGCACGATGTAGAGGTTCAGGCCGACTGGCGGGGTGATCAGTGCCAGCTCGACGAACAGGATCATCACGATGCCGAACCACACTTTGTCGTAACCGGCCGCCGCGATCAGCGGAGTGACGATGGGGATGGTGATGACCATCAGCGACAGGGTCTCGATGAAGAAACCGAGCACGATGAACAGTGCGATCACCGCCATCAGCAGCGCGAAGGGCCCCAGGTCATAGGCCTCGAGCAGGCCGGTGACCTGCTGGACCATGCCGGAGGAGGCCAGCGCGAAGTTGAGGAAGGAGGCCGCCATGATGATGAACAGGATCATCGAGGTGGTCTTGACGGTGCCATCCAGCGCGCGGCTGATCATCGACAGATTCAGCGAGCGGTTGATGGCGGCGAGGCCCAGCGAGGCCAGCACGCCGATGGCGGCGGCTTCGGTCGGCGTCGCCCAGCCCAGATAGATGGAGCCGACGATGACGATGAACAGCACCAGCAACGGCAGCAGGAATGACAGGCTCTTGATGCGTGTGCTCCAGCTGGCGCTCTGACGCGGGCCGCCCAGTGACGGCTTCCAGACACATAGCAGCAGCGAGGCCAGCATGAACAGCGCCGCCAGGCCGAGGCCCGGCACCAGGCCGGCCATGAACAGCTTCGGGATGGAGGTCTCGGTCAGGAAGCCATAGACGATCAGGTTGATCGACGGCGGAATCAGGATGCCCAGGGTGCCGCCCGCGGCGATGCTGCCGCAGAACAGCTTGGCGTCATAACCGAGCTTCTTGCCCTGGGGAAGTGCCACGGTCGAGACCGTGGCCGCCGTGGCCACCGAGGAGCCGGAGGTCGCCGAGAACAGCGCCGAGGTGGTGATGTTGGCGTGCAGCAGGCCGCCTGGCAGCCACGACAGCCAGTGGTCCATGGCGCGGTAGGCCTTCTCGGCGATGCCGGCGCGCACGATGATCTCGCCCATCAGCACGAACAGCGGAATCGCGATCAGCAGGAAGGAGTCCGCGGCAGACCACAGGTTCTGGCCCAGCGCCTTGGTCAGCGGGAAGAAGGAATAGAACTGGTCGATCCCGAAGGCGAGCAGAAAGAGAGTGACCGCAACCGGAATGCCGGCCAGCAGCAGGGTGAGGATACCCACCGAAAGAAAGCCCAACATCAGCGTGTCTCCTTGGTCGTGGAGGCCGCCTGGGCCAGAGCCCCTTCGCTTTCTCCGTGATCGGGGCCGGCCAGTGTCTCCAGCGTGGTGGTATCACGCAGACAGGCGGCAACGAGAACGCGCAGTCCCAGCACGCTGGTGGTGATCGCGAACCAGGCATAACCGGACAACCACAGCAGCTGCGGAATCCACAGCGGCGTCGCCAGCGGGGTGTTGGCGGTGGAACCGTTGCTCAGCGACTTGCCGAGCACCGGCCAGGCATTGATCAGAATCACCCAGGCCACCAGGTTCAGCGCCAGCATCGCGAGGATGTCCAGGGTGTGACGCGAGAAGGCCGGCAGCTTGCCGTGCACGACATCGATACGGATGTGGGCGCGCTCCATCAGGGTATGTGACAGACCCCACGCCGAGAGCATCGCCAGCACATAGCCGGCATATTCATGCACGCCGGGCAGCGGATGATTGAACAGTTGGCGCATGAGGATTTCCGCGCCGATGAAGACCACGACGGCCAGTAACAACAGGCCCATCAGGCGTGCGGCGTGGCGCGATATCGCGCGTGTCAGGGACACGAGGACATCGAGTGCGTGAAGGAAGGAATTCATGAGTCGGGTCCTGCTGGGGCGCTGAACGACGCTGATCCGTGCCAATCAGGCGAGGTGCAGGCGTTCAGCGCCGTGTCTCTGGGGAGCATGTCTGCCGTATCCGGGCAGGGCGGGGCTATCGGCACCTGCTCGCGAACAGGCTTCGGTGAGCAGGTGCCGCTGGATCACTCCGCGCTAGCGGTCAGGCCGACGACCTTGCCGACGCTCTCGTTCCAGGTCTTGCGCGTCTCGGCATCGACACGCGTCGCCCAGGCAGGCAGGACGGTGTCTTCGAGCGCCGCACGTGCGCGCTTGGCGTCGTCATCGCTGAAGTCGACCAGCGTCATGTCGGCGCTCTTGCCCAGCGGGCAATCGCCTTCGCCGGTCAGGCAGGCCACGCCACGTGCGGTCTCGCCACGCGCGTTTTCCCACACCGGCGCGGTGAACTCGCTATCCACCTGTTGCTGGATCAGGGTCTGGGTCTCGGCACCCAGGCCCTGCCACTTGTCCTGATTGATGGCGGTGATCACGTAATCCCAGCCACCCAGCGGCAGTGGCATCAGGTGGCTGGACACTTCATGCCAGCCGGCGCTGTAGCCGGAGAGCGAACCGGTGACGGCGCAGTCGATGACGCCACGCTCTAGGGAGCCGGGCACCTCGTTGAAGGCGATGTTGAGGCTCTGTGCGCCCAGCGCCTCGATGAACTCACCGGTGGAGCGGCCGCTGGCACGCACCTTCTTGTCCTGCAGGTCATCGAGCCCTTCGATCGGGGTATTGCAGAACAGCACCTGGGCCGGATACGGCACGATCGCCAGCACGTGGCTGTTGAAGCGCTTGTTCATGGTGGACTCCGCCAGGGGGCGGAAGGCCTCGGCGACCTTCTGCGCTTTCTCGGCAGTGGGGGCCATCATCGGCAGGTCCAGCCCCTCGAGTTCCGGCGCATCGGACACGGTGTAGTCGGCCACGGTCATGCCGACATCGAAGACACCATCGCCCAGATAGCGATAGACGTCAGAGCCGGGGATGCCCATCTGATCGAAGGTGGTCACCTGGGTGCTGAGTTCACCGCTGCTGGCGGCCGGGAGGGTCTCGCTCCAGAACGGCTTCTCGAACTGACGGTTGAGCTCCAGGCTGCTCCAGCTGCCTACCACGTTGAGGGTATCGGCAGCATTGGCGCTACCGGCGGCGGCGAGTGCGAGACCAAGGGCGGAGAGGGCAAAACGTGTCTTCATGGGAATCACCATTGTTGTTGTGCATCTGGTGTTATCGAAAGAATCTGGCGGTCTTGTCTGTTGCGGAGCAGGTCCGTGGCTCCCACAAGCGGTCATCCGTATTTGAGGCGATGATTGGGGATATCGGTAATCAGCATGTGGCCCGGGCTATGCGCGATCGCCAATGGCAGTCGGGCATTCTCCAGCGCCAGTTGTGGCGTGACGCCACAGGCCCAGAACACCGGCATGTCACCTGTCTCAAGCGTAGGCGCATCGCCGAAGTCGGGACTTTCGATATCGGAAATACCGATCAAGGCGGGGTCGCCCAGATGGACGGGGGCACCGTGCACACGAGGCATGTCGGTGGTGATCTGGATCGCGCGAATGGCGTGCGCCGCCGACATCGGGCGCAGGGATACCACCAGGTTGCCGTGGAAGCGCCCGGCACTGATCAGCGGGATATTGGTGCGATACATCGGCACGTTGCGCTTGAGGCGCGTATGGCGAACCTCGACACCCTCGTTGAGCAGCGCCTCTTCGAACGAGAACGAGCAGCCGATGGAAAACGCCACGAAATCGTTCTGCCACAGGGCGGCGATATCCTCGCGCGTTTCCTCAAGCTTGCCGTGACGGTAGATGTGATAGGCCGGCAGGTCGTGGCGCAGGTCGATGTTATCACCGAGCCCTGTCGGGGCGGGAGAACCGATGGCCGTGACATCCAGCAACGGGCAGGCCTTGGGGTTGGCTTGGCAGAATTGCAGAAATTCGCCGGCAGCCTCGGCTGGCAGGATGATCAGGTTGGTCTGAGCGTAGCCGGCAGCGATACCGCTGGTGTGGCTGGCCCAATGACCGCTGCGGATCTGCTCGCGCGCCTCGCGGGGGGACGACGCGGCACTGAGAAGTGTCTGGAGCATCGTGGGGGCTTCTTGTGAAGTTGTTGTTGTCTGTCTTCACCATAAGAAGCGCACCCGGATAAATCCAATCGATTTTTGTCGAGTCAAGGCATCGGAAATTCCTTTCATGTGGTGTGTGAAATGGCCCGTCGCAGGCCCGCGAGACGTGAGCGAGACAGGAAAAGTGGGAGCAGGAACATGGGGAATGCGAGAGCGTCGTTGGCAGATAGCGAAGCTCAGGACAGACGTGAATGCGCCTCCTGATCCTGGCGGGCTATCTCGATGGCAAGCTCGCAGACCCCTTCGGCGAGGGCGCTTTCCATATGGGTCGGCCAGGAGGCGGTGAAGGTCAGTTCTGGCAGGTCGCAGGGCAGGCTGAGCAGGGTGCCCTGGCGGATTTCCTCGGCGACGATGCGCGGCGGGATGGCGCCGACGCCGAGGCCATCCAGCGTCATGCGCACGATGGTCCATAGCGAGCTTGAACAATGCAGCTTCACGTCATCGAGTCCCATCTGGTGCAGCATGGAGCCAAGTTCATGGTGGGGTCGACTGTTGCGGGCAAACGAGATCAGCGGCAGAGAATTCAGGCGCCGCAACGAGAAGTTGTCTTCGGTGAAGCCCAGCGCGGGACTGATCACGAAGCCCATCGTGTAGTTGCAGAGAAAACGATTGAGCACGCTCTCTGCCGTCACCGGCCCCATCAGAAAGGCGAGGTCGATATCGCCGGCGGTGAGCATGGCGGCAAGCCCCGGGGAGCTGTCGACCTCGAGTTCCAGCGTGAGGTCCGGATAGCGGCGCGCCAGTTCGGCCAGAAACCCGGGCAGCCAGCTATGCGCGACGGTCTCGACGACGCCCAGTCGCAGCACGCCCTGGAAGGGCGTATTCAACTCCATCATGGACAGCGCTTTCTGGCGCGCCTCCAGCAACGCCTCGGCGTGGCGATAGAATTCGCGCCCCTTGAGCGTCGGCTGTACCGGTCGGCGAGTGCGCTCCAGCAGGCGGGTCTCCAGCGTGGTTTCCAGCTTGTTGATGCGTTCGGAAATCGAGGGCTGGGTTAGATGCAGGTGCTGAGCGGCCAGCCGGAACGACCCCAGGCGCGTGATCCACACGAAGGCTTCCACTTCCTTGAAATCGAACATGGCCAGATCCTGTCTCAATGGATGATGCAACCCTGGGCCTACACTACCATTCGTTGAGAAATTGCGTTCCCTGCTGCTTGTGTTCCGGTACGATGTGAGGCATCAAGAGATGGTTGATTTTCATGAAAAAGGAATGATGATGAAGTCTAGCGTGCGAGTTGTCAGCCTGGTGATGCTGAGTGCCCTTTTCGTGGCAGGGTGCAGTTATACACCGGCGCGGATCGATGCCGAGCCAATCATCGAGATCGGTGATGGACACCATGACCACAAGCGGGGAGGCGGTGACTTCTGCCCGCCGGGGCAGGCCAAGAAAGGTAACTGCTGATCACGTTGAACCAGAAGGAGCCGCTCATGCGGCTCCTTTTTCGTTGTCGATCGCTTCCCGATATGGGCCTCTGGAGTCGCTCGGTCTGCAAGGATATCCTGCGTGATCCGAGTCTTGCCTCTTCCTCCACTGCTGCTGGCGGGTACTGTCTCCATGCTCAATCCCAAGGCGCTGACGGCGCTGAATGAAATCATCCGCCGGGGCTCACTGCGGCGCGCGGCGAGGCATCTGAATCTTGACCCTTCGGCGGTGAGCCGCCAGATCAAGCAGCTGGAAGAAGAGGTAGGTGTCGCGTTGTGCGAGCGCAGCGAGACGGGCATGCGCGCCACCCAGGCCGGGGTGTTGTTGCTTGATCACTTTCATCGCCAGCAGGCGGCGGAGGCGGCAGCGCTCTCGCAGCTGAGCGCCTTGCAGGGCCTGCGCAGTGGTGAGGTGAGAATCGCGGTGGGCGAAGGCTTCATTGCCGATCTGATCTCGCTGCCGTTGCAGAGCTTCATGGCACGTCATCCCGGCATCGAGGTCGTGGTGCGCATGGCGGGGGTGAATGAGGCGACTGAGCTGTTGCGCGACTTCGAGGTGGATATCGCGCTGCTCTACGCCCCGCCTGTCGATCCGATTCTTTGCTGTCATGTGGAGACCTGCCAGCCGTTGGATCTGATCGTGCCGGCGGAGCATCCGCTACTCGAGATCGCAGAGCCGTTGACGCTTTCGCAGGTGGCGCAATGGCCGCTGGCGCTGATCGATGAATGTACCGGCATGCGTCAGATGGTCAATCAGGCGGCGCAGCAGGAGCGGGTCTCGCTGCGCGCGCAGTTGCGCACCAATTCTGTGTCGGTGCTCAAGAATTTCGTGCGTTCGGGGATCGGCGTGACCTTCATGCCGGAGTTGAGCGTGGTGGAGGAGCTGCGGCGCGGCGATATCTGCCTGCTGCCGATGCAGCACCCCGCGCTGGCGACGACCCGTGCGCAGATGTGTACGCGGCGTGGGCGCGAGATGACCGTCGCCGTCGAGGCCTGCATCACCCATCTTCAGCAGGGCCTGCGATTCTTTACCGCGGATGCGCCACGCCTGCTGGGCAAGTGACGTTCGACAAGTGCCATTCGCCACGTGACATTCAAGCAGCATCGCTCTACGCACAGGCCAGGGTATCGGTGCTGACGGGTGCTTGTTCAGCTCTATCTCCTCACACAACTATCCCATTGCACAGGCCATTCTCTCGCTCAGTGCAGCATGTCACAGAACGTCCCGACTGCCCCGTACAGCCCATGTTGGCGGGGCAGTTGTCGTCAGGCAGCGCACTATTCAGGCGCTTTTTCAGGTGTGGACGAAAAAACAACACACTGGCGATTGATTAGTCTACAGCGGCAACGCTACTTTCGATGTGTGAAGGCGAAAGTCCCTCACCTTGACTGGCCGCAGGGCCACACTGACAAAGGCGGCGTCACTCCCGCCGCATACAACGAATATTTACAACAACAAAAGGGAATCCACATGTCCTTGTCCAAGACATCTCTGCTGCGCAAGACGCTCACCGGTTCCACTCTGGCGCTCAGCCTGCTGGCGGCCAGCGTGCAGGCCCAGACCATCAACCTCAGCTACAACGGTGCGCCGGATGCCGACAAGAATGCGGTGCATGTCTTCGCCAGCAATCTGAAGACCCTGGTGGAAGAGAAGACCGACGGCGAGCTGGAACTCAAGCTCTATCCCAACAGCATGCTGGGCGAGGAGCAGGAGCGCATGGAGCAGGTGATCAGCGCCCCGAACCTGAACATCGCCTCCTTCGCGGGCATGGCCCCCATCGTGCCAGAAGTCTATGTCAGCGCGACGCCGTTCATGTTCGACGGCTTTGATGAGGCGCGCCGTTTCTTCGATGAGGGGCAGTACTGGCAGCAGGTGCAGCAACTGTTCAGCGAGCGCACCAATGGCGCCGAGATTCTGGCCGTCGTCGAGGAAGGGGGCTTTCTGGCCTTCACCAACGACAAGCGCCCGATCACCAGCCCTGATGATTTCGAAGGCCTGCGTTTTCGCGCGATGGACCCAAGCCAGGTAGCGCTCTACGAGGCCTTCGGTGCCTCGGGCACGCCGATTCCGTGGACGGAGGTCTACATGGCGCTGCGCACGGGGGTGGCGGATGGCCAGATGAACCCGCCGATGTACATCCTGCTTGGCAGTCTGCAGGAAGTGCAGAAGTACCTGACACTGGCCAACATCCAGTATTCCGATCAGTTCCTGGTGGCCAATGGTCAGCTGCTCGAGAGCCTGTCGGACGAGGAGCGCACGGCACTTCTCGAGGCGGTTCAGGAAGCCAATGCCCAGGCCCGTCAGGACAACCAGAACCAGGTCGAGTCACGTATCGCCTCGCTGGAAGAGCAGGGCATGCAAGTGATCCGTCCCAGTGAGGCTGATCTCGAGGCATTTCGCAGCAAGGGCCAGCCGGCCTACCTCGAATGGCTCAAGAGCCAGGACATCGCGCCAGAGCTGATCGACACCGCCATGAAGGATGCTGGCCTGTCCTCGTGATGGCCTGTCGCGATGGTCTTTCGAGATGGCTTGTTGCGATGGTCTGTTGCGATGACCTGACACGCTGACACGCTGACACGCTGACACGCTGACTCGGTGAAAGGCGAGTGACGCTCAAGCATCAGCGAGCATCCCGCTGCGGTACCCGGTGCCCGGGCAGTGACAGTCCGGGCATCGAGGCTCTGAATTTCCCTCCTTGCTGGTGGATTGCGGTAAATGACTTCCATGACTCCTTCACGACAGCTTTCCCTGCGGGAAGGCCTGCTGCTTGCCTGTGGCCGCGTGACACTGGCGATAGCGGCAGTACTGCTGGCTTCCACGGTGCTGATCATGCTTTACGGCGTGGTGATGCGCTATGTATTGGGCGGCGCCCCCATCTGGGTCGATGAGCTGACCCGCTATCTCATCATCGCCAGTGTCATGCTGGCGATCGGCGTCGTCTGGGCAGAAGGGGCGCATATGCGTGTGGCGCTGCTGGAGCGGCGTCTGCCTACGCGCATGGCCAAGGTACTGATCCATTACCAATGGTGGCTGACGCTGGTGCTGATGGCCGGCGCGACCTGGATGACCTTGCACTACGCCATGTCGGCAAGCATGTTCCGCACCATGGGGCTGGGTATCAGTCGCAGCGTGCCGATGCTCTCGATGCCGATCGGCTTCGCGTTGATCACGCTGCAGGTTCTGCTGCATGGCCCACGGCCGCTGAGATCCCAGACACTGGAGATCGCACCGGACGAGGAGGCTGCCGGCCTCTCGGCGCATGATGACAAGACAGGAGGACCGCGCACATGATCTGGGCAATGCTGGCCATCTTCGTCGTGCATGTCCTGCTGGGCCTGCCGCTGTTTCTCTCCTTGCTCGCTACCGCCGTGACCGGCTTCCTGTTCATCGACCTCTCGATGCTGGAGCGCCTCGGGCCACAACAGTTCTTCGGTGGCATCAATGCCTTCTCGCTGATGGCGATTCCGCTGTTCATCCTCGCTGGCAACCTGATGAACATCAGTGGCCTGACCGAACGCCTCATGCGCCTGGCACGCCTGATGGTCGGGCATCTGCGCGGTGGCATGGGCCATGTCAACGTCGTCTCCAGCGTGTTCTTCGCCGGTGTGAATGGTTCGGCGGTCGCCGATACCTCCGCGCTGGGCTCGCTGCTGGTGCCGGCCATGCGCAAGGAGGGCTATTCGACGTCCTTTGCCGCGGGTCTGACGGCGGGCAGCTCCTTGATCGGGCCGATCATCCCGCCCAGCATCTTCATGATCCTCTACGCCTCGCTGACCAATACCTCCGTGGGCAGCCTGTTCCTGGCCGGTGTCGTACCGGGCCTGGTACTGGCGGTGGCGTTCATGGCGATGAATGCCTGGTATGCCCGACGTCATGGCCTGCAGGCACGCGGTCAGGCACCGGCACGCAGTGAAGTGATTGCAGCGATCATCGGGGCGCTGCCGGCATTGGTGGCACCGGTGATCATCGTCTCCGGTATCGTGATGGGCATCGTGACCCCGACCGAGTCCGGCGCCTTGATCGTGGCGTACGTGCTGCTCTGCGGGCTGTGCCAGGGGCCGCTCAAGCTGGTCGAGGTGTGGGGGGCCATCAAGGATACGGCGCGGCTTACCAGCGCCATCTTCGTGATCATGGCGGTGTCATCCATCGTCAGCTGGCTGCTGTCCTATGCCCAGGTGCCCAATCAGTTCGTGGCATTGCTGACGCCCTATATCGACAGCCCGATCCTGATCCTGCTGCTGCTCAGCGCCATCACCTTCGTCACTGGCATGTTCATGGAGGAAGTCTCGGCCTTGATGTTGCTGACGCCGATCTTCGTGCCCGTGGCCATGGCCGCCGGCATCGACCCCGTGCACCTGGGGGTCATCATCACGCTCAATATCACCATCGCGTTGATCACGCCGCCGATGGGCGCCTGCGTGTTCGTGGCCGCCGCGGTCAGCAAGCTCGAGATCACCTCACTGTTTCGTACCATCTGGCCGTTCGTGCTGGTGGCGGTCGCGGTGCTGCTGATGCTGATCATCTTCCCGCCTCTTACCCTGTGGTTGCCGACCCTGTCTGGATAACACCTCATGACGTCAACATTGAATCGCCCAATTCCCCCCATCCCGAGTCATGACGAGCCGGATTGGACGCAGGTCACCCGAATCCCCGTCAAGGGCTGTGACAGTACTCTGGTCCCGACCAGCCTCGGGCCGTCATGTCTGAAGGTCTATCCCGCCTATGCGCGCCTCGGTATCCCCGGGGCAGTCAATGAATGTCTGGTACGGCGCGCGGTGTATCAGCGCCTGTTGCAGGCCGCGCGCGCATTGCCGCAAGGGCTGTCGTTGGTGGTGATGGATGGATGGCGCCCCTGGCGGGTGCAGCAGTACCTGTTCGAGACGCTGTATCAGTCGCTCAAGACGCATGACCGCTCGCTTGGTGAGGCCCAGCTACTGGCGCGCACGCGGGAATTCGTCTCCTTGCCCAGTCGTGATCCTGACGCGCCGAGCCCGCATCTCACTGGCGGCGCCGTCGATGTCACCCTATGTGACGCCGATGGCTTGCTGCTCGAGATGGGGACGCTGTTTGACGAGGCGACCCCCGAGTCCCACACCGATCATTTCGAGCGTCATCCGCCTGCCAGCGATACGCCCCAGGCTGCGGCACGCGACAATCGGCGTCTGCTCTATCACGTCATGACCGAGGCCGGTTTCACCAATCTGCCCAGCGAATGGTGGCACTTCGATTTCGGTGATCAGCTCTGGGCCTGGTACCGCGGCGAACCCGAGGCGTTGTTCGGTCCGGCGGAGATGGACAGCATCGAGAGTCTCTGGAAACGCTCACTGGCGTGAAGGTGTCTGAGAATGCCTGACAGCCGCTGGCCTGCAAGACACGAAAGCCCCGCTCGATGGCGACTCGAGCGGGGCTTTCGTTTCAGCGGCTTATGCGATCAGCGTTCAGCGAGCCGTACCTGATGCTCAGCTGACGATCTCGGCCTGATCGAGCATGGCGTGGAAGAGCACGTTGCAGCCGGCGTGCAGGTCCTTGGGCGCGGCGTTCTCGATCTCGTTGTGGCTGATGCCGCCTTCGCAGGGCACGAAGATCATGCCGGCGGGGGCGATACGGCCCATGAAGATGGCGTCGTGACCGGCGCCGCTGACGATGTCGAGATGCGAGTAGCCGAGCTGGCTGGCGGCATTGCGCACCGCGTTCACGCAGTTGTCGGCGAAGTGTTCCGGCACGAAGTCGGCGGTGGGGGTGAGCTCGTAGGTCAGGCGATGCCGCTGACTGACGGCTTCGACGACTTCTTTCAGCTCCGCGACCATCGCGGTAAGGGAATCGGGTTCCAGCGAGCGCAGATCGATGGTCATGTTGACCTGCCCGGGGATGACGTTGCGTGAGCCGGGGTGGACCTGCATCACGCCCACGGTACCGCGGCCATGCGGTGCGTGATCGATGGCGATGCGATTGACGGCGACGGTGATCTCGGCCGCGCCAAGCATGGCGTCCCGGCGCAGTGACATGGGCGTGGGGCCCGCGTGCGCCTCCTGACCGGTGAGAGTCAGATCGAACCAGCGCTGGCCCAGCGCGCCCATCACCACGCCGATGGTGGTCGCTTCATCTTCCAGAATCGGGCCCTGCTCGATGTGGCTCTCGAAGAAGGCGCGCACGTTCTCGCGGGGGACCTCATCACTGCCGCGATAGCCGATGGCGTCCAGTGCCTCGCCGGCGGTCACGCCGTCGCTGTCCTGCTGGGCGAGCATCTCATGCAGTGACAACTGGCCGGTATGCACGCCAGACCCCATCATGCAGGGCGCGAAGCGACAGCCTTCTTCATTGGTCCAGACCACCACTTCCACCGGGCAGCGGGTCTTGAGGTCGTGCTGGTTGAGGCTGCGCAGGACCTCAAGCCCGGCCATCACTCCGAAACAGCCATCGAACTTGCCACCGGTCGGCTGGGTGTCGATGTGGCTGCCGGTCATCACCGCCGGCGCATCCGGGTCGGTGCCGGCGCGGCGCGCGAAGATGTTGCCGATGGCATCGATACGGATCGTGCAGCCCTCGGCCTTGCACCATTGAATGAAGAGGTCGCGCGCCTGGCGGTCCAGCTCGGTCAACGCCTGTCGGTTGACGCCGCCCTTGGGCGTGGCGCCCAGCTCGGCCAGGGTCATCAATGATTGCCACAGGCGATCGCTGTCGGTGCGCAGCTCGCTCAGGGTATTCGCGGGCGATGTGTCCAACTGGGCAGTGGTCATCGGCTTCATCCTCTTGTGAATATTGTTGTTGTGCTTCCGGTTCCGCTTTTGTTTGGTCCAGGCTTCGGGTCAGGTTCTGCTGTCGGCCATCAGCTGCGCGGGGGTGACGAGCAACTGGTCGGCCATTTCCACCTCGAGTGCCGTCATGTGGTGCTCGGCATCCTGCATGTGTTCTGTCATGAGCTGTCTGACCTGCTCATGGTCCTCGTGGCGAAACGCCGTGATCAGGCCGGAGTGGTAATGCTGATTGGCCCGATCGAACTGCTTGCGCTCCGGCAGGTAGGCTTTCTTGATGACGACCAGCTCATGCAGCATGTCGTTGAGGAACTGGCACATGAAACTGAGCAGCGGGTTGGGGCAGGCGCGTGCCAGCACCTGATGGAATTCGATTTCCAGAAAGCGCTGGCGTCGCTGGTCCTCATCCTGTGGCTGGTGGCAACTGCAGTCATGGACATTGTTCTCGAGCGCCACCAGGTCCTCTTCGCTGAGCAGGCCCACCACCGAGACCGCCATCTCGACTTCCAGCAGTCGGCGTAGCTGATAGACCTGGGCGCCATTGAGTGTCTTGAAATGCAGGAAGCTTCTCAGCATGCGGCTGGCCGGTTCCATGCTCGGCGCATTGAGCACGGCGCCGCCATTGGGCCCCGTCTTCAGGGTGATCAAGCCCTCGACCTCGAGAATCTTGAGGGCTTCGCGCAGCGTGCCCTTGGCGCAGCCATACTGGGCCATCAGCGCCTTCTCATTGGGCAGCCGGTCGCCTTCGCTCAATCCCTCGCGCACGATGCTGCGCCTCAGGTCATCACTGATCAGCTCGGCCAGCTTCTGCCGTTTGGGCAGGTGAGTGCCAGAGGCGTTGGCACTGGTGCTGGAACATGAAGTGTCCAGAGGAGAGGGCGATGTCGGCATGCGGTGTCCTGAATGGGTGAGTCAGTCAATTTATTCGTATAAATAAGCTTTAGTCGTGGACTGGGGCGCTGTCAAACCACTGAAGTGGCTTCAAGCGTTGCCGGGTATGTCATGGGCATCACGCGTCGCGACGAGGGCCGTGTCCCGGCATGCCATTGCACAACGCTCTTGAAAAGGCTTCGAAGTGGCATAAGGTTTTCATATTCGTTCCTGCTAAAGGAGGTCGTATGGAAACGCACGATTCTCAGCGCACGCGAGACACCGATATCGTCATCATTGGCGGTGGTGCTGGCGGGCTGGAGCTGGCGGTCCGCTTGGCCAAGGCAGGCCATAAGGACGTACTGCTGATCGATCGCGAGACCAGCCATGTGTGGAAGCCGCGCCTGCACGAGATCGCGGCAGGTCTCGGGCGTCGGCAGGTCGATGAACTGGGCTATGCCGGTCTGGCCGAGCAGTGGGGGTTTCGCTACGAGTGCGGCACACTCGAAAGCGTGAACCCTGAACAGCGCCAGATCACCCTGGCCGCGATCCCGGGCAGGGAAGACCACGCGAGCGCCGAGGTGCCGGCGCGCGTCAGGGGCTATTGTCAGCTGGTGCTGGCCTTGGGCGGCGTGACGCCGGACATGGGTGTCGAGGGCGTGCTGGAGCATGCCTGCCTGCTGGACTCTCCCGACAACGCCGAGCGCATCGCTCAGCAGTTCTCGCGTGGGCTGCTGGCCAATCATGTGGCGATGGAAATATCACCGACAGGCGATGCTGGCGCGTCAGCTACCCAAGGCGACGCCCAGAATGGCACTGAGGGGGGCGCGCAAGATAGTGCCAAGGAGCCCCAATGGCGGCCCTATCAGGTGATGATCGTCGGCTCCGGTGCCACCGGTGTCGAGCTGGCTGCCTACTTGCATGAGGCGCGTGGCATGCATGACGCCCCTGCACCCAAGGGCGCGAAGGTCGAGATCACGATTCTCGAGGCCACCGAGACCTTCATGCCCGGTGTCTCACAGGAACTGCGCGAGTCGATCCATCAGCGACTCGAGGAGCAGGGCATCAAGATCGAGCTATCTCGTCAGGTCGCCAAGGTGTCCCCCGGCAGTGTCGAGATCAGTGAAGGCGACGAGTCGGTGACGCGGGACGCGGATCTGGTGGTCTGGGCGGCAGGGCGCGTCGGGCCTGCCATCGTCGAGGAGATCGACGCCCTGGAAAGCAACAAGAAGCGTCAATTCACGGTGACGCCCGGTCTGCAGTGCCTCGGGCACGACAGCATCTTCGCGCTGGGCGATTGTGCCAACATCGATGAGGCGCCGCTGCCGCCCACCGCCCAGGTGGCCAGCGAGCAGGCCGAGTTTCTCGCTGCTGAACTGCCGCGTCGCCAGCAGGGAGAGCCGGCTCAGGCCTTCGAGTTCAAGGACCGCGGTACCTTGCTGTCACTCTCCAGTGCCGGCAGCGTCGGTGAGCTCAGCGGCAAGTTGAGTGACAAGCTGGGCAATGCCCAGGGTAGCAAGGGCAATGATGATCTGCAGGTGAGAGGACGCTTCGCGCGCGCCGCCTATCAGGGACTGCAGCGTCAGCACCAGTTCCTGCTGCTGGGGCCGCTGAAGGGCTCCGCCGAGGTGGTCAGCGACGTGCTGCGCCGAAGCATGGGGCCGCGTCTCAAGGTGCATTGAGTCTTGAGCGGATCTTGAGTGTGCCTTGAGCGGGTATTGAGAGGCTCTTGAGTGATTCTAGAGAGGCGCTTGAGTGAGCCTCGAGAGAGTCGCCTGCCAGTGATGACAGGCCGACATGCGCCGTGGTGGATCCCACTGGTGCATGTCGGCCTTGTGCTTTTCAGGGCGTTATTGCTGTGCCGTCGTGTTCAGGATGTCGCGCCCAGCGCGTCATGGGGTTCCTGGCGTCGTGATGCTCGCGCTGCTTCTCTCTGCGAGCTGGCCACCGGATAGGTGCCGGGCCTGAGAATCCGGGTGTCCACGTCGTGGATATCACGATGTCCGCACAGGGCCAGCGTGGTGTCGAGTTCCTTGTGGATGATCTCCAGGGACTTGGTCACGCCTTGTTCGCCCATGGCGCCGAGCCCATAGAGGAAGGCGCGACCCAGATAGACGCCCTTGGCACCCATTGCCACCGCCTTGAGCACATCCTGTCCGGAGCGGATGCCGCCGTCCATGTGGACCTCTGTCCTGTCGCCGACAGCGGCGAGAATGTCCGGCAGGGCGGAGATGGAGGAGGCGGCACCATCCAGCTGACGTCCGCCGTGATTGGAAACGATCACCGCGTCGGCACCTGCCTGCACGGCCAGCTCGGCATCTTCTGGCTCCATGATGCCCTTGATGATCAGCTTGCCGCCCCATCGATCCTTGATCCACTTGATGTCGTCCCAGCTCAGGCTCGGATCGAACTGGCTGGCGGTCCACTTCGAGAGGGAACTTAGATTCTCGGCATCCTTCACGTGGCCGGCGATGTTGCCGAAGGTGTGGCGCCGGGTCTTGAGCATGCCAGCGCACCAGCGCCACTTGGTGGCCAAGTCGAGCACGGTCGCCACGGTGGGGCGAGGGGGCACGCTCAGGCCATTGATCAGGTCCTTGTGGCGCTGGCCGATGATCTGCAGGTCAGCGGTGAGTACCAGCGCGGAACACTCCGCGGCCTTGGCGCGATCGATCAGTCGTCCGATGTAATCCTTGTCGCGCATCACGTAAAGCTGGAACCAGAACGGCCGTGAGCTGACGGACGCGACGTCCTCGATGGAACAGATGCTCATGGTCGAGAGCGTGAAGGGGATACCGAAGTCACTCGCCGCGCGTGCGGCCAGCATCTCGCCATCGGCATGCTGCATGCCGGTCAGGCCAGTCGGTGCGATCGCCACCGGCATGGCCACCTCCTCGCCGAGCATCTTCGTGCGCAGCGTGCGATTGTCCATGTCGACCATCACCCGTTGGCGCAGCCCGATCGCGGCGAAATCGGCCTCGTTGGCCCGATAGGTGGATTCCGTCCACGAGCCGGAATCGGCATAGTCGTAGAACATCTTCGGCACGCGGCGTTTCGCCAGCCGTTGCAGGTCATTGATACAGGTGATGGTCATGCGGGTCTCCATCCGTGGTGGGTCGCGCAGGGGCTGGCAGGGTCGCTTGCGCTACTGTCACCGAATCCGGTCTTGTCCAGCTATAGGCGATACGTCTAGGGGGAAGCGTTCGGGTGGTGGAATTCAATGAAAAAACTGCGCTCCAGCCCGGCCGAGCACCCACAAGACAGTCGATTCCTCCAGTGCGTGTCATGGATTGTCATCTTTGGGTGGAATACTGTGGCATTGGGATGATTTCCGAGTGGATGGAGAGATGGCATGGATCAGGCCTGGCCTGAAAGCACGCGCGACAACCTTCGATTTCTGTGTTCGGAAGTGGATAGCCAATATGGCTGGCTGCAGGCCTTCGTGTCCGCGCCGACGGCGGCCATGGCGCGCAAGCTGCTGGAGCGCCAGGGGTACGCCGAGAATCTCTGCCAGCGTATCGAACAGGCATGCCCTGAAGCCCGAAACCACAAGCGCTCGCACGCGCGGGCCCGCTTCCAGCAGAGCCTGGTCGAGGTCGCCAGTGGTCTGGCACGGCTCAGTGAGCTGGCGCGCAGTTGTCTGGAGCAGTTGATTCGCGTCGATGATGTCCAGCTGGTCGATGATGTCGTGCTGGTCAAGTCGCTGCGCCGTGTGCGTCGCGGTATTCTGCGCAGCGAGATGTCGCTGGAGAACGGCTCCCTGTCTCTTGCCCTGAAGCTCGCGCGCAGTCGTGAGAAGCTGAAGCGGGACAGTGAAGGCCGCATCCGGGCACTCACCGGCCAGCTCAAGAAGAAGCGCGCTCCCGCCGAAGACCTGACACATCTGCTGTTCGTGGCCCGTGAAATCAGCCAGATGGGCGAGGTGCTGGGGCGGTTGGGTGAGGCGGTCATCTCGGCAACCCTCGGTCAGTCACTCAACTTCGAGCGCTATGCCTCGCTGACGCACCTGGTCAATGAACTCGGCGATGGCCATCAGACGGCGGGCGAGATGCGCGTCGACACCCTGGCCGAGACACGTTCCGGCAGCCGGATCTCTGGGATTGCCAGTGAGAAGGGCAGTGACAAGGGCGATGCGAAGAGCAAGCCGGCCAACCACAAGCAAAAGCGCAGCAAGCAAAGCGGCAGCAAGACAAAGGCGAGCAAGGCCAAGGACAGCAAATCAACCGGCGATCTGCCGCTGACCTCGCCGGAGTATCTGGCCATCTTCAAGGATGGCCTGGGTCGCAAGGTCGAGGAGGAGCGGCAGGGCGTCGAGCGCTGGCACGATATCTACCCCGGCATCGCTCCCCGCATCCTCTCGCATCATCAGCAGGGCGATAGCGCGGCACTCTTGATCGAGCACCTGCCGGGCATGACCCTCGAGCATCTGTTGATAAACGAATCGTCACGCCTCAATCGCACCGCTCAGCAGGCACTGGTCTCGACGCTACACTCGGTGTGGACCACCACCCGTCGCGACAAGCCGGTCACTGCAGGGCACATGCGTCAGTTGCTCAAGCGGCTGAGTGATGTCTATCAGATCCATCCGGAATTTCGCCACTGCGGCGCCTCGCTGTGTGGGCGCGAGATGCCCTCGCTTGAAGCATTGATCGATCAGGCCGCAGAGCTGGAACGTTCGCTCGAGGCCCCCTTCGCCGTCTATATCCACGGCGACTTCAATGTTGACAACATCCTCTTCGATCCGGCGAAGCAGAGCATCCGCTTCATCGATCTTCACCGCTCGGCCTATCAGGACTATGTGCAGGATGTCTCCGTGCACATGGTGTCCCATTATCGTCTGCAATTGACGGATGCGGCGCTGCGGGCCCGTATTCTGGCGCTGGCACTGAGTTTCGGTCAGCAGATGCGTCGCTTTGCCCACGAGCAGAGCGATACCACCTTTGAATGGCGTCTGGCACTTGGTCTGGCGCGCTCCTTTGCCACCTCGACACGTTTCATTCTCGATGCCGGGTTGGCAGGGCGCATGTTCAACCGCGCACGCTTTATACTCGAGCATGTGCTAGGCGCCGACCCTGAACGGCCGGCCGGTTACCGTATTCCTCTGGAGGAGTTGTTCGTTGACTGATTTCAAGATTGGCGTCGTGGGTATTCCCGGCAAGTGGTCGACCGAAGTGCTGGCGGATGCCATCGAAGCACGGACGGGCTTTCGTCTCGTGATCGACATGGCGGCCGTCTCGCTGGATCTGACCCGCAACTGCCTCGAATTCCGTGATTCTGCCGGGGTGTGTCATGACCTGACCGAGCTGGATGCCCTGATCGTCAAGAAGATCAGCGCGGAATATTCCCCGGGTAGCCTGGACCGCCTGGAGCTGCTGCGTGTCGCCGAAGCCGCGGGCGTGCGTGTCTTCAGCAGCGCGGAGAGCATGATTCGCCTGATCGACCGCCTGAGCTGCACCGTCACACTGGCCAATGCCGACATCCCGATGCCGGCCACGCTGGTCACCGAAGACGTGGCGGCGGCCTGCGAGGCCGTCAAGCGCTTCAAGGCCGCCGTCTTCAAGCCGCTTTTCTCCACCAAGGCGCGGGGCATGTGCATCATCGAGGACACCGGCGATGATGCCGCACTGGAAACTGCCGTGCGTGAGTTCGCCGCCGAGCACCCGATGATGTATCTGCAGCAGCGCCTCGATCTGCCGGGGCAGGATTACGGCATGGTCTTCGTTGGAGGGCGTTATCTGTGCAGCTACGCCCGGGTCAGTGGGGGCGATGCCTGGAATACCACCATCCACGCCGGTGGCAAGTACGCGCCCTTCGAACCCTCCGAGGAGCTGATCGCGCTGGCGCAGCGTGCCCAGGCGCCGTTCATGCTTGACTTCACCACCGTCGATGTCGCGCTGACCGACGATGGCCCGATCATTTTCGAAGTTTCGGCCTTCGGCGGCTTCCGAGGGGCGCTGGAAGGTGCCGGTGTCGATGCGGCCACCGCCTATCTCGATCACGTGATGGAGTGTCTGGCATGAATGCGACGACTTGTGACAGCCCAGCCAGCCTTGCCACGCTGCCCTTTGCAGAGTGGAGGGCCGCCGTCTGCTTTACGGCACTGACGCCGTCACGCCAGTGCCTGAGCGAGGCGCTGCTGTTCGAGGTGGATGACTTCCGCCTGTGCGTGATGACGGATATGCCACGGCTGCTGCAACGTCTGGCGACATATTTCCGCCATTGCGCGCGTATCGTGGCGCTCGACACGGTCCCGGTAGAAGTCAAGCTCGTGCATGTGCTCGAGGCGCCGGCACTCAAGGACATGCCATCGGCAGCGAGCCTCGGCCTCTTGCCCGAAGCTTTCGTTGATTGGATACCGGAGCCCGGCAAGACACGCCGCAAGGACGCCATCATCGATTTGGCCGATGGCCGCCTGATCCACAAGGTGCGCACGGGCATGGCCTTTCTGCGCAGCAACAACCACAACTTGGCGTTCGGGCCCTGTGAAGACAACGAAAGCCAGGTGATCAACTTCCTGCTCAATCTGCACATGTCGCATCTGCAGCAGAATGACGGCTTGATCTGTCACGCCTCGGCGCTATCGAAGGGCGATCGCGCGGTGGCCATCGCCGCCTTCTCGGGCGGCGGCAAGTCCACCACCATGGTGAAGGCGCTCGACAATCCCGAGTTCGACTTCATCAGCAATGACCGGCTGTTCCTGGACTGCCCGGGGCCTGATGGAACGCTGCGTGCCCGCGGCGTCGCCAAGTTGCCACGCATCAATCCCGGTACCATGCTCAACAATCCGCGTCTGCGCCCGCTGCTGGACCCCGCACGTATCGCAGGCTATGAAGCGATGCCGCAAGAAGCGCTGTGGGATCTCGAAGAGAAGCACGATCTGATCATCGAGGATGTCTACGGGCCCGGGCGTATCCGCGCCAGCGGCGAGCTTGCAGCCATGGTGATACTCAACTGGACGCGTGGCAGCGAGGCGCCGCTCGAGGTGCGCGAGGTAGAGGTCAGCCGCAGCGAAGCGCTGATACGCGCGGTGATGAAGACACCGGGGCCCTTCCATCAGCAGCGGGATGGCTGTTTCGTGCCCAATGGCGCGAGCCTTGATTCCGCGCCGTATCTGGAGCGCCTGGCGGCAACCCGCGTGCTCGAGGTGACCGGGCGCGTGGACTTCTCCGCGCTAGTCGAGAACCACCTGACCCCCTTGCTGGAGGCTTGAACATGCGTCGTGAACTGCTGTTGATGCGTCACGGAAAGTCGGACTGGTCAGTGGCAGCTGACGACTTCCATCGCCCCCTCAAGGAGCGCGGCAAGCGGGGCGCCCAGCGCATGGGAGCCTGGCTTGCCCAGGAGGCGCTGGTGCCGGATGCCATCCTGAGCTCGCCAGCCCTTCGCGCGCGCGCCACGGCGGAAAAGTGCGTGAAGTCGATGGGCCTCGGCGTCGACATGATCGAGCTCAAGCCTGCGCTTTACTGCGAGGACGAGGCGCCGCTGCTCAAGACAGTGCGCGCCTGCCCGGACAGCGTGCAGCGACTGATGATCATCGGCCATAACCCGGCATTGGAAGATGCGCT
The DNA here is from genome assembly GCA_013376735.1 of bacterium Scap17. NCBI lineage: Bacteria > bacterium Scap17. Next base: position 1,811,856 of record VINJ01000001.1, read on the forward strand.
GGTCTGGCTGACCGGCAAGCGTCCGCGCCCGCCCAAGGAGACCAAGCTGCTGCCGACGGCGGCGGTGGTCAAGCTGACCTTCGAGGGGCGTTGGGAAGACCTGCGCTCCGGCCAGATGAGTCTGGAGCTGATTCAGCGCGTGCGTGCCTTGCCGGATGGCTTCCCCTGGCCATTCCCGGCCGGTGAGGAGCGTCGCGAACGTCCCGCCTATTACTACCGTCAATCGGCCGTCCTGCCCTGTCGTCTGCAGGGGGAGGGCGACGATGCCCAGTGGGAGGTGCTGCTGATCGGTTCTTCCTCCAATCGTCACTGGAGCCTGCCCAAAGGAATCGTCGAGCCGGGGCTGAGTCCGCTTGAGTCCGCGCTCAAGGAAGCCCGCGAGGAAGCGGGCATCGAGGCGGAGGCGCTGGACCACGCAGCGCTGGAATTCAGTTACGAGAAGTGGGGTGCTCCTGTCGCGGCCAGTCTGCACGCTGTGAGAGTCGTGCATGAGCAGGAGGAGAGCGAGCGGGAGGAGCCGCATCGCAGTCGGCGCTGGGTGGCGGCGGAGGTCGTGCCGAGCCTGTTGAAGAACCACGAGATGGGGCACGCCGTCATGACGCTGCTGGTACGGCTTGAGCAGTCGCGCCAGGCGACCTGAGCGCGGGAGTCTGGCGCCACTAGCTCCATCGGCGCCATTAGCACCGTACGAGGCGACGCAAGGCGAGGACCGCCAGCATGAATCAATACTGAGTGAAGACGGGAAGAGCGACGGCCGATGACTGATGAACCGACAATCCGACGTGTGGCATTGATTCGTCATGCCGACTATCACCAACAGATTGATACCCCGAGCGCGCTGCAGCCGTTTCCCTTGACCCGTCGCGGAGAGCGTCAGGCGCGTGAGGGAGCAGAGGAAGTGCTGACGCTGTGTCAGACACATGGCTGGCAACCGGCCAGTACGGTACATGCCTCCAGTCTGTTACGTGCCTGGCAGACGGCGCAGGTGATGAACGAGGTCATGGGTGACAGGACAGAGCGTGAGTTCTCGCTCATGGCACATGATGCACTGTGGGAGCGCAGTCTGGGCAGCGCCGCCAATCTGACCACGGCACAGATCGCCGAAGCGGTGCGTCATGACCCGCGGGTGGATTTCCTGCCAGCCGACTGGAAATCCAACAGCCACTTTCGCCTGCCGCTGCCGGGGGCTGAATCCCTGATGCAGGCTGGCCAGCGGGTGGCCGATTTCATTGCTTCGTTGCCGGCTTCCCCATCAGCTCCTACCTCGGCTCCCACATCAACCTCCACATCAACCTCCATATCACCCCCCACATCGGGCGCCACGCTGACGCTGATCGTCGGCCATGGCGCGGCGCTGCGCCATGCGGCGCATCTGCTGGGCGTGCTGGACTTCGACCAGATTGCCGGGCTGAGCATGCACCATGCGCGGCCGGTGGTCATAGAGGAAACTCCGCCTGGGTCATGGCGGCATGTGGCTGGCGAGTGGAAGGTGCGTCAGCGTCACGAGCCCGCGCAGGACTGAGTTGGCGGCCAGCCGGCGGGGTGCTGAAGAGCCGGGCAAGGGCGGGGGTGCTGGAGAGCAGAGAAGCAGACCAGCGCATCAGGATGATACGAGTCTGTCATCTTTCTGTGATCAAACGGTCATAAGCTTGTCGCCCTGTGCTCGCGAGCTCACCCACATTCCTCATCCCCGGATGGGCCCCAAGGGGCGGCAAGGCGCTTGCTTGCCACAAGCCGGTAGTTCAACGAGGCAAGCAGATGCCACAAGGAGATAGCCCAATGACCCTCAGTCCCCCCATGAGCGACGCCGTACCGCGTTACCGAGGCCCGACGCGTTATCTGAAGGCGTTGCCCAGTCACGCGGCTCAGTGGCCCGAGACACATCAGCACCTGCGCGCCGGTGACAAGGTGTCCCGCGCCGCTCGCAAGCTGGGCAGCAAGGACTGGCCACGCCGCGATGTCATCTTCATCTCCGATGCGCATGCCGACGCGGAAGCCTTCATCGCGTCTCTGGTGGCCAGTGGCGGTGTGCGCCTGACCTCACGGGACAACCTGGTGTTGACGTCGCGGGGCAAGCGCAGTGTCTTCGTCATCGGCGGTGACTGCCTCGACAAGGGTCCCAGCAATCTGGAACTGCTGGAAGCCTTGCGCACCTTGATGCGCAGCGGGGCGCGTCTCAAGTTGCTGGCGGGCAATCATGACATGCGGCTGATGCTGGCGCTGATGCGGCTGAGTCATGATGATTCGGCGCGGACCGATCATCTGTTCGTGCGCATGGGCGCCAAGGGCCTGGCGCTGCTCAAGGAAGTCTTCGATCACTACCTGGCGGACAGGCCACGGGCGATGAAGAGCATTCCCTCGCGAAGTGAATGCCGCCGGCGCCTGTACCCGGGGCCGGACTGGGCGGAGCAGTTTCGCCTCTCGGCAAGCCATGTACTTAAGGGGGAGGCGCTGGAGAAGGAGATCACTCGCCTGAGTGCCAAGGCCGATGGCTTCGAGCATGCCTGTGTGAAACATGGCCTCTCGCTGCGCCAGACCTATGCCGCCGCACTCAAGGCCCACGAGCTGTTTCTCAAGCCCGGCGGACGCTTTGCCTGGTTCTTCGACGAGATGCGACTTGCCTATCGCAGTGGCGCCTTCCTGCATGTTCACGCAGGCGTGGATGATGCCTTTGCCAGACGACTCAGCCGCCAGAAGGTCTCGCAGGTCAATCAGGAATTCCGGCGCATCCTGCGCGAAGACCCGTTCACCTTCTATTACGGTGAGCTGGCCAATGTACTGCGCACCAAATATCGCAAGAGCGACATGGTGCTGAGCGCCGCGGGCGTCAAGCGCCTGCACAAGGTCGGCATTCGTGCCGTGATGCATGGTCACGTCAATCATCAGGCGGGCCAGCAACTGGGCTGGCGCCACGGGCTTCTGCATATCGAGGGCGACGTCACCCTGGATCGCAATTCACGCCGCAAGGAAGGGCTGGATGGCGTGGGCATGGGGGCGACGCTGATAGAAGCCTGTGGACGCATCGTCGGCATCAGCAATGACCATCCTGAAATCAAGGTCTACGCGCCCTGAAACACGCACAGGAGAGGCAGGTGAAAGACGACAAGCAGGACAAGTCGCTGTTCCGACATGAATCGTTGCAATCCATCGATGGCGTTCAGGACATTCTCAAGGCCATCATCAAGGGGCTGGGCAAGGGGCTTTTGTCATTTCGTGATGAGGACGGCGAGATACGGCTGGCACCGCGCGGCCTGATGACCCTCAAGGTCACTGCGCGGCGAGAAGATGATCATCATCGCCTCGATATTCGCCTGTCATGGCATGCCAAGCCCGGTGCCAAGCGCAACAAGACGCTCAAGGTTCTCGATGAGTGACGGCAGCGTGCGCTGGCATTGATCCAGATCAAGTCTCTCCCAGATCGCGGCCCGCGGTGAGATGTCCGACATGTCCGCGCTTACGCGACTATGGTATATTTAGCATGCTGCATATTGGGTCCTGTCTTGCGACACGGCCGCTCCCCATGATCAGGACATGTCATTGATGCCTTCATCCCCTCAGCGCCTGTGTGGTGCCGATCACTGCTCGTCTCCATTGCGCTCTTCCAGCCTTGCGGTAAAGCTTGCTGTCAGGCCTTCAAGGTGCTGGCAACAGTGGCTGACCGGCGTCGCGTTTGCCTGTCTACCGCTGGGCGCTCAGGGCGCAGACGATGCGTTGGCCACTGACAATTCGCTCTCAACGTCAGCCATGCAAGCTATCGAATCAGAAGTTGGCGCGCGAATCGGTGTCACCGTTCTGGATACCGCCGATGGCACCCGTTTCAGCTGGCGTGGGGAAGAGCGCTTCCCCATGAGTAGCACCTTCAAGGTGCTGGCCTGCGGTCATCTGCTCTCGCGGGTGGACGAAGGCCAGGAATCGTTGTCACGCAAGGTGGAGATTCGCCCGGCGGAGCTCGTGACCTATTCCCCCATCACCGAGCATCACACCCGGGATGGAGGCCTGACGCTTGAGGCGTTATGCCATGCCACCATCACGACCAGCGACAATACCGCGGGTAACCTGATTCTCGACGCTCTGGGCGGCCCTGCCGCACTGACGGCCTATCTGCGGCGTCTGGACGATGACAGCACGCGGTTGGACAGGCGTGAAACGGCGCTCAATGAGGCCACTCCCGGTGATCCGCGCGATACCACCACGCCGCACGCGATGGCGGCCACCCTGCAGCGACTGCTGGTGGGGGATGCGCTGAGCGAGCCATCGCGTCTGGCCCTGCAGGGCTGGATGCTGCCCAACACTACCGGCGATGACAAGCTGCGGGCGGCCTTGCCCGATGACTGGCAGATCGCGGACAAGACCGGTGGTGGGGGATATGGCACCAATAATGACGTTGCCATCCTGTGGCCACCGCTGCGTGCCCCGTTGATCGTGGCGGTCTATCTGACCGAAAGCGAGGCCGACCTGGCAGCGCGCAATGCCGCGATTGCCGATGTCGGGCGTCTGCTGGTCAAGGAAGTGCTGGAGGGCTAGGCGAGTCGTTGATGGTGAGGCGCTGGCAGGGGGTGCGTGAAGCATGGGCAACTCAGCGTTGCCGTCATCACGGCCAACTTGCGCTTGTGGCGCCTCCCCATTGCCCGCATTGTGCTTGCACTGCATCGGCTTTGGCAGCACGGATCATCTCGCCATGTTCGCGCCTGCGCCTTGCCGAACCCGCCCTGTCTGCCTCCAGAGGAACTCCATGTCCACACTGTTTTCATCGCTCACCCTCGGCCCGCTCACGCTGGACAATCGCATCATCATCGCACCGATGTGTCAGTACTCCGCCGAGGAGGGCCGGATGCAGGCCTGGCATGATCAGCATCTTGGCAATCTCGCCCAGTCCGGAGCTGGGCTTCTGATCTTCGAAGCCAGCGCCGTTGCCCCGGAAGGGCGCATCACCCACGGCGATGTCGGGCTCTACGATGAGGCTTGCCAGCAAGCCATGCAGGGGGTTGTCGAGCGTATCCGCCGCTATTCGCCGATGCCGTTGGCGGTGCAGATCGGTCATGCGGGGCGCAAGGCGTCCTGCCAGAAGCCTTGGGACGGCGGTGCTGCCATCGCGCCAGGCAACGACAATGGCTGGCAGGTGCTGGCGCCCAGCGCGATTCCGTTCAGCGAGGGCGGGCCGCTCCCCGAGGCGATGAGTGGCGAGCAGATCCGCCGCACCATCGCGGACTTCGTGGCGGCGGCGCAGCGCGCCGTCGACATCGGCCTGGATGGTATCGAGCTGCATGCGGCGCATGGTTATCTGCTGCACGAGTTCCTGTCGCCGCTCAGCAATCAGCGCGACGATGACTATGGTGGCTCGCTCGAGAACCGCATGCGTCTGACGCTGGAAGTCTTTGACGCCGTACGGGCTGCCATCCCGGAGCATGTGATGCTGGGCATTCGTATCAGCGCCACGGACTGGGTCGAGGGCGGCTGGGACCTCGAGCAGAGCATTGAGCTTGCCAAGGCGCTGGACCGTCGTGGCTGCCACTATCTGCATGTCTCCAGTGGCGGGCTCAGCGCGCAGCAGCAGATTCCGGTAGCGCCCAACTATCAGGTGCCGCACGCCGAGGCCCTGAAGGCGCAGGTGAAGATGCCGGTGATTGCCGTTGGCCTGATCACCGAGCCGCAGCAGGCCGAAGATCTGCTGGCGAACGAGCGTGCCGATGCCATCGCGCTGGCGCGTGGCATTCTTTACGACCCGCGCTGGCCGTGGCATGCGGCCGCTGCGCTGGGTGACACCGTCAAGGCCGCGCCCCAGTACCTGCGTTGCCAGCCGCATGGCCTGAAGTCGCTGCTGGAGAACCAGCAGGACTGAGCCGTGTGAAGCGCCAAGGATGAGGTGAAAAGCCATTGAGGGCTGACGCCCGCGTTCACGAGCTCCCGCTCGCTGATCGCGGGCGTCTTGCTGTGCGAGGCCTGACTTGAAGTTCGGGCTTTCCTTGACGTTCAGATTCGAGCGCCCCGGACGCCTGACGCCATATCTTTCGTCTAACAAGCGCGCTGCCAGCGCATCACTCGAGTGCCGGATAGCGTGGCCTTGCGCCATCATGGGGGTTTCTGAAACGCCTCTTTGCGGCAATCGCGCCTGTTTCACCTCACGCGCAGAGTGCAAGACTTGATGGCGTGATGGTGGGACGATGCCACCGATGATCAAGCGGACCCGCTGCCTGCCGTGGGGTGATGTTGCAGCGCGATACGCGCTTGATTCTGGCCGCCAGGCCCTCTGGTGAATGTGACTTGAAAGATCAAGGTGGCGTGAGTGGACAATATGCGTAGCAGTATTTTCATGGTCATCGCGATGGCAGCATTCGCGGTGGAGGATCTGTTGTTCAAGTTGGCGGCGGGGCATACCTCGACCGGTATCACCCTGATGTTGTTCGGTCTCGGCGGCATGCTGGTCTTCATGCTGTTGACCTGCCTGCGCGGCGAGTCCCTCATGCCTGCGGTGATCTTCTCGCGCCCGATTCTAGTGCGTGTCATCTGTGAAATCATCGCCCGCAGCAGCTTCGCCCTCGCCATCACCCTGATGCCGCTTAGCACTGCCTCCACCATCCTGCAGGCGACGCCGCTGGTCGTGGTGGCCGGGGCGGCACTGTTCTTCGGGGAGCGCGTCAGCCGCAAGCGCTGGCTGGCAATCGGTGTCGGCTTCATTGGTGTATTGCTGATCGTGCGCCCCGGCCTCGACAGCTTCAACATGACCTCACTGTTTGCGGTGATCAGCACGATCGGCTTCGCCGGACGGGATCTGGCGACGCGCGGCGCGCCGGCATCGTTGTCCAACGTCCAGCTCGGCATCTATGGCTTTCTCGCCCTGATTCCAGCGGGGGGGTTGATCGCTCTCTACCAGCAGACCCCGCTTTCGTATGCGCCCGAGGCGACCTGGCTGATCGTAGGTGCCGTGATACTCGGGGTCGTCGCCTACAACGCCTTGACGATTGCCATGCGCAAGGGCGAGGTTTCGGTGGTCACGCCATTTCGTTATACCCGCGCCCTGTTTGCCTTGGCGCTCGGGGTCATGGTGCTGGGAGAAAGCCTCGATGCCATGACCTTGCTGGGCGCCGCCATCGTGGTCGCAAGCGGTATCTACATCGTCACCCAGGGCAAGCAGCGCCCGCCAGTGGCGAAGGTGGCCTCGTTGTGACTTCCCTTGCTGCCATCAGGCTGGCAGCGGCAGGCTGTCATCACCGCTGACGCCAGCTTGCACCATCGACCAGATGACACATGAAAAAGGAGAGGCGCTTGCGCCTCTCCTTTTGTCGTTGTGGCGCGCATGTTTCATCCAGAACAGTGCGGTGACGGCAACACCCCGTCGATCAAGGCATTGGCAAGGCGATGAGGGAGCAGGGGAGCACGTGACGGTTGGCAGTAGTTATACGAGTGTGTAATAGTGAGGGTAAATCCATGGCAATCCACTCGCTGCCAGTCGTGTCACAAGGAGAGCCAATGCCAAGCCAAGCCCCGATTCTGGGTGTCTATCTGAGTGAATCTCTGGATCTGGACAGCGTCTACGGTGAAGCACTGCGCCAGCTGGGCGACGATGTCGTGCTGCGTCACCCGCATGAGATCGAGAACCCGAGCGAGGTGCGCTTCGCCATCTGCTGGCTGCCCCAGGAAGCTGCCTTCGCCCCGTATCCGAATCTCACGCTTGCCATGTCGATCGGGGCAGGGGTGGATGCCCTGCTGAGTCATCCGGGGCTCTCGGCCGAGGTTCAGGTCGCACGGGTGCGCGACCCACATCAGGCGTATCTGATGGCCGGTTTCGCCGCCCACGAGGTACTGCATCGCGAGCGCGAGTTTGCCGTCATGGCCGACCATGCCACGCGTGGCGAATGGCAGCCGTTGGCAATGCGTGCGCCAGAGAAGGCACAGGTGGCCGTGCTGGGCCACGGCAGCATGGGGCGCGCCGTGGTCAGCTCGCTGGCGACTCTGGGGTTCTCGGTGACGGTCGCCTGTCGCAGCGAACCGGCCGCGCCGGTGCCGGGTGTGCGCTATCTGACCGGTGATGCCGCCGTCATGGCGGCGGCCGACGGTGCCGATTATCTGATCAATATCCTGCCGCTGACCCCGGTGACCGAGAACGTGCTGAATGCTGCCTTGTTCGCCAGGCTGCGCCGTGGTGCCTGGCTGGTGCAGATCGGCCGCGGTGAGCACCTGGTGGAAGCGGACCTTGAAGCCGCGCTCGATTCCGGGCAACTGGCGGGGGCAACACTGGATGTCTTCCGCGAGGAGCCGCTGCCGCCCACTCATCGCTGGTGGCATGACGCGCGCCTGCGCATCACGCCGCACGTGGCCAGTGATTCGCTCCCCGAGGTGGTGGCCGAGCAAGTGGTGGCCACGGCGCGTGAGTTGCGCGATGGCCTGCCGCTCACGCTGGGCGTGGATCGCCAGCGCGGCTATTGAGGGCCGTAGCGATCGAGGCCCACGGCGCTTGAGCCCCGAAGGTGAACGCTTCAATGCTTTTGAGGGCTCAGTCTAGCCTTTCTCGACCCCAGACAGCGACATTGTGATCACAGGAGACAGCAACATGCCGGCATCGACCATGAGTGACGCGGAGTGGCAAGCACGCCTGGATCTGGCGGCCTGCTACCGATTGGCAGCGTACTATCGCATGACCGATCTGATCTACACCCACATCACGGCGCGGGTGCCGGATGAGGAAGGGCATTTTCTGATCAATCCCTACGGCTGGCGCTGGGAGGAGATCACGGCGTCCTCGCTGGTCAAGATCGACGTCAACGGCAAGAAGGTCGATGACAGCACCGCGCGGGTCAATCCGGCCGGTTTCACCATTCACTCGGCGATTCATGCGGCAAGTCACTCCGCGAGCTGGATCATGCATACCCATACGCGCGCCGGCGTGGCGGTGTCGAGTCTGGAAGAAGGGCTCTTGCCCCTGAATCAGATCGCCCTGCAGTTCCATGGTCGCGTCTCCTATCACGATTACGAGGGCATCGCGCTGGATCTGGATGAGCGCGAACGCATCGTGGCAAGCCTTGGCGACAATCCGGCACTGATCCTGCGCAATCATGGCCTGCTGACTACCGGTGCCTCTGCCGCCGAGATGTTCAACAACATGTTCTATCTCGAGCGCAGCTGCGAGATTCAGGTCGCGACCCTATCCATGGGTCAGCCGGTGCGCCGCCTGTCACCCGAGATCTGTGAGCATGTGGTCGGTCAGTACGACATGGCCATTCACGAGGAGGGTGATCTGGCACTGGAATGGGACGCTCATCTGCGACTGCTGGAGAGTCTTGGCTGTGATTATCGTTGTTGAGTATTGCCAATTTGCTGCGCGCATCAGTGACACACAACAGGAGTTGCTGACATGAGTCGCAAGGCATTTCAGCGGCTTTCCCAGGATCAGCGTCGTCGCGATCTGCTGGAGGCCACCCTGAGCTGTGTCGCGCAGCACGGTCTGGCTGGCACCAGCGTGCGCCGCGTAGCAGAGGCAGCCGGCGTCTCGCCCGGGCTGATTCGTCACCACTTCGGTACCAAGGACGACATGGTACGGGCAGCCTATGCCTACATGATGGGCCAGCTGACCTCCGATATCGCCGATGCCAGCCCAGCCAGCGATGACTCCCCGGCGTGTCGTCTGGCGCGCTTCATCGCGGCGAGTCTGACGCAGCCCAACCTGGCTGCCCACAAGATCTCCCTGTGGGCGACCTTCATCGGTCGGGTGCGCCACGATGCCAGCTATTCGGCGGTGCACCAGGAAACCTATCGCGAGTTTCTCGATCTGCTCGCACAGCTGGTCCAGCCGGTACTGAATGCCCACGCGCTGCCCGCCACCGAGAGCGAATGTCAGGAGCAGGCGATCGCCCTCAATGGCTTGATCGATGGCCTGTGGCTGGAAGGTGGGCTGGAACACGGCCTCTATCCGGTCGAGCGGCTGCCGGTGATCGCCATACGGGCGGCAGAGGGCATTCTGCGACTGCCCCAGGGCACCTTGCTTGAGCACGTCGTCATCGCGACCCCACCCCCATCCCCATCCCACAGGAGTTGAGCATGCGCTACGCCACCATTACCGAACGACTGAGTGATCTGGGCGGTGACAAATGGGCCGTTCACAGCGCCGCCCGCCAGCGTATCCAGGCCGGCGAGCCGGTCATCGAGCTGACCATCGGCGAGCCGGATATCGCCACGCATCCGGCCCTGGTCGAGCACTGTGTCGAGGCGCTGCGCGCCGGTCGTACCCGCTATTCCGATGGCCGTGGTGAACCGGGGCTGGTCGCGGCACTGGCCGAGCGCTACGCCGCGCGCATGCCCGATATCAGCGCAGACAACGTGCTGTGTTTCCCTGGTACGCAGACGGCACTGTTCGCGGTAATGCTGGCATTGGTGGAAGAGGGGGCCGGCGTGCTGACCGGCGACCCCTACTACGCCACCTATGAAGGCGTGATACGTGGCGCCGGCGGTAACCTGCAGCCGGTACCGCTGCGCATGGAGCATGGCTTCGTGTTGCAGCCACGGGATCTGGCCGTGGCCATCACGCCGCAGAGCCGTGTGTTGCTGCTCAATACCCCACACAACCCGACCGGGGCGGTGATGGACCGTGCGACTCTCGAGCAGCTCGGTGAGCTGTGTCGCGAGCATGATCTGTGGATCGTCTGCGATGAGGTCTATGAAGCGCTGATCTTCACGGGCGAATTCGTCTCGCCGCTGGAAATAGAGGCACTGCGTGAGCGCACCGTGGTGGTGTCCTCCATTTCCAAGAGCCATGCCGCTACAGGCTTTCGCAGTGGCTGGGCCATCGGCTCGGCGGAATTCTGTCGTCGATTGTTGCCTGTTTCGGAAACCATGCTGTTCGGCAACCAGCCTTTTATCGCCGACATGACCGAAGCCGCACTGCGCGGGGATTTCGATACTACCGAGCGTCTGCGTGATTCTCTCGGGCGCCGCGCGCGTCTGGTGCATGAGGCGCTGGCGGCCATCCCGCAGCTGTCCTCCAGTCTGCCACAGGGGGGCATGTTCCTGATGGTCGATGTCTCCCGCACCGGCCTTGACGGTGAGCAATTCGCCTGGCGGCTACTGGAACAGCAGCAGGTGGCGGTGATGCCCGGCAGTGTGTTCGGTGATTGCGGTACCCCCCTGGTGCGTGTCGCCCTGACCGTACCGGATGACACCCTGCTGGAAGCGGTGCAGCGCATGGCCATGCTGTGTGACCAGCTGGAAGCCGAGGTCGTGGCCTGAGATCGTGGTCTGGGATCATGGGTAGATCCGTCGCCTGAACGCAGAAACGCCGCCCTCGGGCGGCGTTTCTGCGTTCAACGGTGCTCATGCCGGGCCATCATTTCCAGCCCATCTGCCAGACGTCATCTGCCTTGAGCTCGCGCCAGGCGAGAGTGTAATCCTTGCGGGTCAGTACCGCTTGCAACACGACCTCGACCACATGCTCGTCCTGCTCATCACGAATCAGGCGCGTGACGATGAAATGTCGCTCACGATTCTTGGGAGACACGGCAGTCCATTTGCTCTGCAACAGCTTGTCGGGGTTGATTCGATTCATGCTGGTTCCTCAAGAAACGGTTGGCAGCTGCGTGCTGGACCTGTCAGTGCCAGCCCAGCCAGTTCTGGTCCAGTCAGTGCTCGGCAGACAGGTGAGCGCCAGGTGGGCTTACACCGAGGGTGGGCTCTCGTTGAGCAGTTGCCACAGCGACTCGGTCGCCGCGCTGTGCTTGCCACGGCGGCAATAGCAGGCCACCTCGAGGGTCGGGCCGCCCAGATCATCCAATAGCGAGACCAGTCTGCCGCTCTCCAGATCATCCTCGATCAGGCCGTGGGGCAGCCAACCGACTCCCAATCCGGCCATCACCAGTTCACGAATGCCCAGCGTGAAGGACGTCTCGCAGATGATGTCGATGTCCTGGGCGCGCTGCAGGTCCATCAGGTAGGGCGAGGCCAGAATCTGGCCCAGAAAACTCTCCGGATCATAGGCGATCAAGGGCAGACGCTGGTCACTGCGCGGCAGGTGCAGGGGGCGCCCCTGGGCGTCCGGGGCGCACACCGGCAGCAGCCGCTCCAGCCCCAGCGAGATGCGCTGGGTGTCGCCGTTGTCATCGAAGATCGGTGCCCCCTGCAGTTCGGAGCACAGCAGCAGGTCTGCCTGGTCATGCTCGAACAGTTGCAGGCATTCGCTGCGATCCAGTGATTTTACCTGCAGTCCGGCTTCGGGAGAGTTGTGCCGGAAATAGCGCAGCAATCGCGGCAGGTAGCTGACGGTGAGGGTGTGCTGGGTGGTGATGATCGCCTTCGGTCCCTGGCGGGCCTCGCTGCGCAAGCGGCTGCGCAACGTGTAGAGCCGCGCCAGCCATTCCCGCATTTCCTGCTCATATTCCAGCGCGTGCTCGGTGAGGATCATACGCTGCGACTGACGATAGACCAGCTCGACGCCCAGCCACTCTTCCAATTGCCGTATCCGGCGCGAGAAGGCGGGTTGCGTCACGTTGCGTCGCTCGGCTGCCAGCGAGAAGGTTCCGGCCTCGATCAATGCGAGAAAGTCTTCGATCCATTCGATCTTCATGCGTCGCCTGAGGAGATGTCGGTTGTTGTTGGAGGTCGGCCATCATGCACCGAGTGCTTGTTGGGGTGAAGCCCGCACGCACACCCCCGGAGCATGGACCATCCATGGTTCGTCTATGGTGGGGCAGCGCCGAAGGGCCAGGGGTGACAGGCAATGGATATGACTGCCAGACGGCGTTGCGGGCATGGCGATCTTCTGGATGCCTGAGTCGGACCAGAGCAAAGATCTGGTCATGCAGAAAAGTAACAAACTTTGAGAAACATGGCATTGGGACTGGCGAGAATCGCGGTTTACTGTTGAGAAGACCGCTCGGCGGCGTGCCGGAGTGATGTCACACATTCGACGAACGTCGTTATGAGAGTAACCCCCTATGACAACAATGACTCGCCTGGAGGCTCGTATGCATCTGTCCCGTTTTCCCCGTGTTCGTCTTGGTCACCTCTCGACTCCGCTGGAGCCGATGGACAACCTGAGCAAGCTGTTGGGTGGGCCGCGTCTCTGGATCAAACGTGATGACTGCACCGGGCTTTCCACCGGTGGCAACAAGACCCGCAAGCTGGAATTCTTGATGGCGGACGCGCTGGAGCAGGGCGCCGACACCATCATCACCCAAGGCGCTACCCAGTCCAACCACGCGCGTCAGACCGCTGCCGCTGCCTGCAAGCTGGGTCTTGAGTGCCACATCTTGCTGGAAGACCGTACCGGCAGCGACGACCGCAGCTACAACTACAACGGCAACGTCTTCCTCGACCAGCTGCATGGCGCGACGGTCGCCAAGCGTGAAGGTGGGGCCGACATGGCAGCCGAGATGGAAGCGCTGGCCGACAAGCTGATCGGCAAGGGCAAGAAGCCTTACATCATCCCGGGGGGTGGTTCCAACGAGATCGGCGCGCTGGGTTACGTGAATGCCGCCCTCGAGCTGCTGTCCCAGGCCAACGACATGGGCCTCAAGATCGATCACCTCGTGCACGCCACCGGCAGCGCCGGGACCCAGGCGGGTCTGGTGACGGGCCTGACCGCCTGCAACTCCGGCATTCCGGTACTCGGCATCGGCGTGCGGGCCCCGAAGGACAAGCAGGAAGGCAATGTCTTCGCGCTGGCGCAGAAGACTGAAGCCAAGCTGGGCCTGTCTGGCGTGGTGAAGCGCGAAGATGTCGTCGCCAATTGCGATTACGTCGGTGAAGGCTACGGCATTCCGACTGAAAGCATGATCGAGGCCGTCACGCTGTTGGCTCAGCAGGAAGGTATCCTGCTGGACCCGGTCTACTCCGGCAAGGGCATGGCTGGTCTGATCGACCTGGTGCGCAAGGGACACTTCAAGGAAGGCGAGAACGTGGTCTTCCTGCACACCGGCGGCGCCGTGGCCCTGTTCGGTTACCCGGACGCCTTCAACTTCGCGGATTACCAGGCCTGATAGCGTTCGCGGCCAGTGATGCGTCCCGCCTGACGACAGCGGCGTGACTGACGCATCCCGTAACGACACGCTCCCCGGCCCTGGTGGCAGGGAGCGTGATGATCACAGCAGTTTTCGGGGAATCACAATGACAATCAGACACCTCAAGCTGGCTGAAGCTGCCGACGGCGTGGCAGAGGAAGATCAGCGCACCACGGCCATCGTCCAGGACATGCTGCAGGACATTCGCTCGCGTGGTGAAGACGCCGTGCGCATGTATGCCGAGAAGTTCGACAACTGGAGCGGCGACTTCGTCCTCAGCGAGGAAAAGCTGGCCACGCTGATCGAGAGCGTGCCGCAGAGTGTCAAGGACGATATCGATTTCGCCCATCGCCAGATCCGTCGTTTCGCCGAAGCGCAGCGCGACAGTCTGACGTCCTTCGAGATCGAGACCGAGCCGGGTGTCGTGCTGGGTCAGCGCGTGCTGCCCATCGATGCCGCGGGTTGCTACGTGCCGGGCGGACGTTACGCGCACGCCGCCTCGGCGTTGATGAGCGTCGCCACGGCCAAGGCCGCCGGCGTCAAACACATCACGGCCTGTTCGCCGCCGCGCGGTGACAGCATCAATCCGGCGGTGGCCTACGCCATGCACGTGGCGGGTGCCGACCGTATCCTGGAGATGGGCGGCGTTCATGCGGTCGCCAGCATGGCCTTCGGGCTGTTCGGCGGGCGTGAAGCCGACATCCTCGTCGGTCCGGGCAATGCCTTCGTGGCCGAAGCCAAGCGTTTGCTGTTCGGGCAGGTCGGCATCGACGTCTTCGCCGGTCCCACCGAATCGGCGGTGATCGCCGATCACACGGCAGACCCGATGACCATCGCCGTGGATCTCGTTTCCCAAGCGGAGCACGGCCCGAACTCGCCGGTCTGGCTGTTCACCACCAGTGAAGAGGTCGCGCGCCGCGTCATCGAGTTGGTGCCGCTGGTCGGCAACGACATGCCCAACGCCGAGGTCATCCACGCCGCCTGGCGCGACTACGGCGAAGTCATCCTGTGCGACACCCGCGAAGAAGTGGTCCAGGTCAGTGATCAGTACGCCTGCGAACACCTGCAGGTGCTGTGTGAGGATCTGGAGTGGTGGAAGCAGAACCTCAGCAACTACGGCTCTCTGTTCCTGGGCGAAGGCAGCACCGTCACCCACGGTGACAAGTGTTCCGGCACCAACCACATCCTGCCGACCAAGCGCGCCGGTCGCTACTCCGGCGGTCTGAATGTCCACAAGTTCATGAAGGTACTGACCACGCAACAGCTCAGTGCCGAAGCCAACCTCAAGTTCAGTGCCGTCGGTTCGCGCATCTCGCGTACCGAAGGGATGGAAGGCCATGCCCGTGCCTGTGACTGGCGCCTCACCAAATACTTCCCCGAGCAGGATTGGGGTTTCCCCGTCTATGCCCAGAAGCGGTATTGAGGAGGCCACATGCGTCGTTTTGCCAAGTCATTCACCCAGCAGGAAGCCATCTCCGATACCGCCATCGAGGCTGCTGTCGCTGTGATGCGCAGTGGTCGCCTGCATCGCTACAACCTAGCGGAAGGCGAGCAGGGCGAAACGGCGCTGCTGGAAAAGGAATTTGCAGCGAGTCTGGGCATTCCCCATGCGCTGGCCTGTGCCTCTGGCGGCTATGCCCTGCAGCTGGCACTGCGCGCCTGCGGACTCGAGGCCGGTGACAAGGTGTTGTGCAACGCCTTCACCCTGTCCCCGGTGCCCGGCAGCATCGTCGCCGCCGGTGGCGAGCCGGTGCTGGTGGACATCCTCGAGGACACCACCGTCGATCCGGAGGATCTGGCGCGTGCGGCAGATCAGAGCGGGGCCCGTTTCTTCATGCTCTCGCACATGCGCGGCCATATCGGCGACATGCACGCGATCATGCAGGTCTGCGACAGCCGCGGCATCACGGTGATCGAGGATTGCGCGCATACCATGGGCGCGAGCTACGACGGCAAGCCCAGCGGCACTTTCGGCAAGGTCGGCTGCTACAGCACCCAGACCTACAAGCACGTCAATTCCGGTGAAGGTGGCCTGCTGGCGACCGCCGATGATGAAGTGATGCGACGCGCTATCATCCTGTCGGGCTCCTACATGCTGTACGACCGCCACCTAGCGGCGCCGGCCGCGGAGAGCTTCGCCGAGACGCGCCTGCAGACACCCAACATGAGTGGTCGCATGGACAATCTGCGTGCCGCCATCCTGCGTCCGCAACTGAGAGAGCTGGCAGAGCGTCGTGAGCGCTGGAATGCCCTGTATGCCCGCATGCAGGACCGGCTCGCAGCCATGGAGGGCGTCACGCCCATCCTGCGTGGCCCGCTGGAAGGCTACGTCGGAAGCTCCATCCAGTTCACGCTGGCACAGTGCACCCACGAGCAGATCGCCGCCTTCATCGCAGGCTGTGAAGCGCGTGGGTTACCGGTGAAATGGTACGGCAAGCCGCTGCCGGAGGATTACACCAGCCGCTACGACAGCTGGGCCTATCTGGGCAGCCATCGTGCGGTGCCTAATGCCGATCGTGTACTGGCGTCACTGTGTGATCTGCGCCTTCCGCTGACCTTCGACGTCCAGGACTGTGAGGTCATCGCTGACTTGATCCAGGACGCTCTGCACAGCGCACGACCTGTCTCGACCGTCGCGTGACTATGCCCGGCGGCAGCAGGTGACGGGGATAAACCCATAACGATAACGCTTTGAAAGCCACATGATCTTCAAGCCGCATGTCCTGGTGAAAGGGCATGTGGACCCGCAACCAGTGGAGTAATAACAATGTTCAATAAAGCTCTCTTGGCAACCGCAGTGATGTTGGCGATGTCAGCGACCGCTCAGGCCAAGACCTTCAAGGTCGGCATGGGCGATCCGATGGATTCGGATCAGGGCGCGCTTGCACAGCGCTTCGAGGAACTGGTCGAGGACCTTTCCGATGGCGAGATGCAGGTGGAGTTGTTCCCGGGCGGTCAGCTGGGCTCCGAGACCGGCATGATCCAGGACACGCGCATCGGCAAGCTGGACTTCGCGCTGATCGGCGTCGGCAATCTGACGCCCTACGCGCCGCGCCTCGGCGCGCTCACCATGCCCTATGCACTGCGTAGCCATGCGGATGCCGTCAAGGCCACCACCGGCCCGCTGGCGGATGAATGGAACCAGATCGCCGAGAAACAGGCCGGCGTCCACATCGTCAGCTGGCTGTATTCCAACTTCCGTTATCTGACCAACTCCAAGCGTCCGGTGACGTCGCTGGAAGACCTTGAAGGCATGAAGATCCGTGTGCCGCAGAACAAGATCATGCTCGCCACCTATCAGGCCTGGGGCGCCAGCCCGATCAGCATGTCGTGGCCGGAAGTCTTCACCGGTCTGCAGCAGGGCGTGATCGATGGCCAGGACAACCCGGACATCGTCAACTACACGATGAAGTTCCAGGAAGTGCAGAAGTATCTGACCGAGGTCCACTACCAGTACTCCCTGCAGCCGATCGTCATGGGGGTGCGTACCTACAACAAGCTCTCTGACGAGGAGCGCGAGATCATCGATCGCGCCGGCCTGGAAGCCCAGCTCTATGCGCTTCAATTCCAGCTGACCGAGGCCTCTCAGGCGCGTGCTGCCATGGAAGCTGAAGGGGTGCAGTCCGCCCAGCTGACCGACGAGGACAAGTGGATCAGCATTGCCAAGGAAGAAGTCTGGCCGCAGTTCTATGAAGAGATCGGCGGCAAGGAATCCTTCGACGAATTGCAGAAAGCATTGGGCCACTGAGCCCGAGTGGGCGGGGTCGCTCGCGGCGTCAGCGTGAATGACGCCTGAGCGACCCCCGCTGCGTTCAATGCTATCGAGCAGGGATACCAGACAGTGCTGGTATCCCTCTCACAGTTCATCGTGAAGGAGGCTCGCATGTTGGCCAGATTGAACAATCTCGAGGATTACGCCTGCCGCTTTCTACTCGCGGTCTTCGTACTCCTGCTGTTTTCCCAAGTGGTATTGCGTGTCGTGTTCGGTATCGGCATGGCATGGATGGAAGAGCTGGCACGCTACGCCTTCGTCTGGTTCGTCTTCCTGGGGGCTGCACACGCGGCTCACCTGAGTGCCCACAATCGGCTGCAGACCCATATCAATCTGCTGCCGCGCAAGGTGGCCAACGCCATCCTGCTGTTTGTCGACCTTATCTGGGCGCTCTTCAGCCTGATCATCGCCTACAAGAGCCTGGATCTGATCGGGCTTCTCACCGAGTTTCCCTATGAGTCCCCAGCGCTCGGCTGGTCGCTCGCCTATGTCTATTACATCTTCCCCGTGGCCTTCACCTTGATGGCCTTTCGCGTATTGCAGGTGCAGTTCCTCAAGCTGGTCAGAGGCATCGAGCCCGGCAACGTGGACGACGAGGAAGTGAAGCGCATCACGGAAGGGGCCCCGGATGCCGCCGATGACACCCGCACCGCCAAGATGGGAGGCTGATGCCATGGCCGCGACTATTCTGTTCTCTCTGTTCGGTGCACTGCTGTTTCTGGGCTCACCCATCGTCGTTGCCCTTGGGGTGGCGTCCATGGCGGTCTATGTCGTCAGTGGTGATGACATCACCTCGCTGGTGGAGCTGGCGTTCTCGGCGATCAACTCCTTCCCGCTGATGGCACTGCCATCCTTCATTCTGGCGGGCGCCCTGATGGGCGACGCCGGCATCGCGCGGCGTCTGATTCGTATCGCCGAAGAGCTGGCGGGCCCGGCCGCAGGTGGCCTGGGGGCGGCAGCGGTGATGGCCTGCATGTTCTTCGGCGCCATCTCCGGCTCGGGGCCGGCGACCACGGCGGCCGTGGGCATGCTGGTGATTCCGGCGATGATCGAACGTGGCTACGGCCGCAGCTATCCGGCGGCGATTACCGCCACCGCTGGCGGACTGGGCGTCGTGATTCCGCCCAGCATGCCGTTGGTCATCTACGGGGTGACCGCCAACGAGTCGATCTCGGCGCTGTTCATGGCGGGTGTCATCCCGGGCATCATGCTGGGGGCGGCCCTGATGATCGCCAACTACATCACCGCCAAGCGCAACGGCTATCAGGCCCAGGGCGAGCCGTACGACAAGGCGCGTGTCTTCAAGGTACTCAAGGAGGGCTTCTGGTCACTGATGGCACCGGTGGTCATCCTCGGCGGCATCTACAGCGGTCTTTTCACACCGACCGAAGCCGCCGTCGTCTCGATCTTCTATGCGCTGTTCGTCGGTGTCTTCATTCACAAGGAGTCCTCGCTGCTGGGCTTGAATGAAGCCTTCCAGAACACGACTTGGCTGACCGGTCGCGTGCTGATCATCATGTTCACCGCTACCGCCTTCGGTCGCATCCTGGTGGAGCATCACATTCCGGCCATGATCGCCCAGGGCATCCTCAACATCACCGACAGCCTGTGGCTGGTGTGGGTGCTGGTGATCGCCTTCCTGCTGATCGTCGGCATGTTCATCGAGATTCTGGCCACCATCATGATCGTCACGCCGGTGTTGCTGCCGGTCATGGTGGAGCTGGGCGTCGACCCGGTGCACTTCGGGATCGTGCTGGTGGTGAGTCTCGGGATCGGCTTCTCGACCCCGCCACTGGGCGAGAACATGTTCATCAGCTCCAGCATCGCCAACGTGTCCATCGAGAAAATCTCGGTGCGGGCGCTGCCGCTGGTCGGCACCATGGTGCTGATCGCCTTGCTGCTGGCCTTCGTGCCGCAGCTGACAATGTGGCTGCCGGATATGATGGGCTTCTAGCGGCCCAGCGGAGGGCAGTGGCTCGTCATCACTGTTTTCGTCAACACAGTGGCTCGTAAACACAGCCCTTCGTGAACAGTGCCTCATGAAACAGTTTCTCGAGAGGATGCCGGCCACGTCGCCATCCTCTCGAGCCTTGATCTTCAGTGAGAGTTTTGTCGGAGAACGACCAATGAGAAGCTCGCATGACGCCTCGGGCGCAGAACATATCGTCGTGGGCGTGTTGGGCGGCATGGGGCCGGATGCCACGGTGGCCTTCATGCAGCAGGTGATCCAGGCCACACCGGCCGAGGACGACATCAATCATGTACACATGGTGGTCGACAACAATCCCAAGGTGCCGTCGCGCATCAAGGCTCTGCTGGAAGGGGGCGATGTCTCTCCGGGGCCTGCCATCGCGGAAATGGCCCAGCGACTGGAGCAGTCCGGGTGTGATTTTCTGGTCATGCCCTGCAACACGGCCCACTACTACTGGCAGGATGCGCAGGACGCCGTCTCGATTCCGGTGTGGCATATCGTCGAGCGCACCCTGGACTGGGTGGCGGCGCAGTGGCCGGGCGCACGTGTCGGCATGCTGTGTTCCCCGGCGCTGCGCAAGATTGGCCTTTACGAAGGCTTCATCGAGTCGCGTGGTCTGTCGCTGGCCTATCCCCAGGATGAGGACGCGATGCTGGAGGTGATCCGCAGCGTCAAGAAAGGCCAGGTGAGTGATGACGCCGTCGGGGGAGCCTTCCGTCAGGCCGCCGCTGACCTGGTGGCGCAGGAAGCCGATGTGCTGGTGCTGGCCTGCACCGAGCTCTCCATTATCAGCCATCTGCTCGATGACCGGCTGCCGATCGTGGATTCCGTCGAAGCGCTGGCCGTCAGCGTGGCACAGGCGGCCACTCAGTAAGCGTCGCCGTCACGCGCCGCCCATGCCACTGCCCGAGCGGCGTTGCTCGCGTTCCTGCAGGTAGCGGGCGGGTGTAGTGCCGAGCAGCTTCTTGAACATGCTGATGAAGGCGTTGACGGACTGATAGCCGACGTCTTCCGAGACGCGCTGCACGCTCATGCCTTCGGCCAGCAGGCGAATCGCCACCACCAGGTGCAGTTGCTGACGCCAGCGGCTGAAGCTCAGGCCGGTGTCACGCTGGATAAGCCGGGCGAGGGTGCGTTCGCTCATCGCCAGTTCGCTCGCCCACTCGGCCAGGGTGCGTCGGTCGTCCGGGGTCTTGATCAGGGCATCGCTGATGCGGGTCAGCCGCGGGTCTTCGGGCAAGGGCAGGTGCAGACGTTCGCTTGGCATGCAGGCCAGCTCTTCCATCAGCACGCCGACCAGCCGCGCTGTCGGCCCCTGTTCAGGATATGGCTGGGGTAGCTCCGCCAGACGCAGCACCAGCTCACGCAGCAGGGGCGAGATCGACAGCGTGCAGCTGTGGCTTGGCATCTCGAGCGCACCGGGCTCGATGAACAGGTGGCAGACGCGGCCGCCACGGGTCAGATGATTGCTGTGGGGCAGGTTGCCGGGAATCCAGACCCCGCTGTGCGGCGGCACCATCCACAGACCTTCCGGTACGCGACTGGTCACCACGCCATGCAGGGCGATCACCAGCTGTCCCTTGCGATGCTGGTGGATCGGCACTTCCATCACCTGCTGGCCGGTCTCGACATGCAGGGCGCTGGCCGGAATCTCGTAGATGTCCGGGTCGTGCTCGCAGACGCTGCTGGAGAAGGGCACCTGATCGGGGCCGCGGGTGCTGACCCCGGGCGATGGCGGTAGAACGGGTGTGGTCACTGACATAGCGGCTCGCAGATTGTCTGATTTCAGTGATCTGATGTCATGATGGCTCAATTCTGCAGTGGGCGAGGGGATTAAGCTAGCCTCACTCTGTGTGCGGACTCATCTCTTGGGTGTCGTCCCGCCATTACCCCGTTTCACGATCGCTGCGAGCGCCTCATGACTGAACTCTGCCACTCATCTCCTGTCCGGCGACTGAGCCATCCGGCCGTATTGATCGCCGGTATCCTGTTGATCGCCATGAACCTGCGTGCGCCCTTCACCAGTATCGCGCCACTGCTGGAGCGCCTGCAGGCGGCGCTGGGCTTCAATGCCACGGCGGCTGGCCTGTTGATGATTCTGCCGCTGCTGGCCTTCGTCGTCGTCTCGCCCTGGGTGCCGCGCCTCGCCAGAGGTCTCGGGCTTGAACGCAGTCTCTTCCTCGCCTTGGTGACGATCGCCGCGGGCATCGTGCTGCGGGTGCAGGGCAGCATGCTGGCCCTCTATCTGGGTATCGGCCTGATCGGGGCGGGCATTGCCGTGGGCAATGTGCTGCTGCCCAGTCTGGTCAAACGCAGCTTTGCGCAGCATGTCGCGCTGCTGACCTCCTGCTATGTGCTGACCATGGGCATCATGGCCGCCATCGCCTCGGCGCTGATGGTGCCGTTGGCACAGGGCAGCAGCGCTGGCTGGCAGTACGCGATGCTCATAGTGGTCGTTTTGCCATTGGTGACGATGGGGGTGTGGTGGCCGCAGTTGTCACGTCGCTCCCTGCCGGCGGCGGCGAAGGAAGCCGAGAAGGGTGCCGAGAAGGACGTCGAGAAGGGTGCCGCGCGGCCGGTGCGTCAGGCAGCCGTGTGGCATTCGCCACTGGCCTGGCAGGTGACGCTCTTCATGGGCATCAATTCGCTGCTGTTCTATACCGTCAACAGCTGGCTGCCGAGCATGCTGGCGGACAATGGCTTCTCAGCCGAGAAGGCGGGCTCGTTGCATGGTCTACTCCAGCTGGCTTCGGCCTTGCCGGGATTGATTCTGGTGCCCCTGATGCCGCGCCTGAAGGATCAACGCCTGATCGCCTTCGCGACGCCCTGCATGTCGCTGGCGGGATTCATCGGGCTATGGCTGATGCCAAAGTGGGCACTGGTGTGGGTGCTGTTGCTGGGCGCGGGCTCCGGGGCCAGCTTCATTCTCGCCTTGTCATTCATGGGGCTGCGGGCGCGTGATGCCATGCAGTCGGCTTCACTGTCGAGCATGGCGCAGACGCTGGGCTATCTGCTCGCGGCCATGGGGCCGCCGCTGATCGGCGCGCTCTACGATATGCAGGGCAATTGGCAGCTGGCACTGATGGTCTGCGCCGTCCTCAGTGTGCTGATGGCAGGTGTCGGCTGGCTGGCGGGCAGAGACCGCCAGTTGCCTGAGGCGTCGGCATCTGAATAATGGAGCGCTGCCCCCAAGGGGCACTGGCACATCCCCCCATGACAAGGAAGTGAGAGATGGCGAATGCTTCATCGGCTAGCGAAGATCAACGGGCGTCTGACTCGCCAGCTGTTGCGCAGCACCCCGGACGTCGGCGCAAGCCGCCTTTGCGGGCAGCCATCCTTGGCCTGGCCAGTCTCGGAGGTATCTTCATGATCGTTCAGCCAGCCAATGCCGCGACGCTGTCACTGCGCGTGATCGAGACCACCGACATCCACGCCAACGTGATGGATTACGACTATTACAAGGACCGGCCCAGCGTGCGCATCGGCCTGGTACGCGCGGCAGGTCTGATCAAGCAGGCGCGTGCCGAGGTAGCCAACAGCGTGCTGCTGGACAATGGCGACCTCATCCAGGGCAGCCCGATGGGCGATTACATGGCGGCAGAAGGTCTCGAGGAGGGTGATGTCTTCCCGGCCTACAAGGTCATGAATCAGCTGGATTACGATGTCGGCAATATCGGCAATCATGAATTCAATTACGGGCTCGAGTATCTCGAACGGGCGCTGTCCGGCGCGCAGTTCCCCTATGTGAACGCCAACCTGCTGGACGCCACGACAGGCGAGCCGTACTTCACGCCCTACCAGATCACCGCCCATGCCTTCACCGACAGTGAGGGCAACGCTCAGACATTGAAGATTGGCTATATCGGCTTCGCACCGCCGCAGGTGATGACCTGGGACCGCAAGCACCTCCAGGGCCGCCTGACGGCCGAGGACATCACCGAGAGCGCCAGGCGCTGGGTGCCCGAGATGCGCCGGGCGGGCGCGGATGTGGTGATCGCCATCCCGCACTCCGGCATCTCGACCGACCCCTACCGGGTGATGGCCGAGAATTCGGTGTATTACCTCTCGCAGGTCGAGGGCATCGATGGCATCGCCTTCGGGCATGCCCATGCCGTCTTCCCCAGCGAGGAATTCGCCGAGGTACCGGGGGCCGATATCGCCAGGGGCACCCTCAATGGCGTGCCGGCGATGATGCCGGGGCACTGGGGCAGCCATGTGGGCGTGATGGATCTCGAACTGAGCAATGCCTCGGGCCAGTGGCGGGTAGTGAGCGGCCAGACAGAAGCCCGCCCTATTCAGGTAGGGGGCGAGGCGCAAGTGGCGGAAGATGCCGAACTGGCGGCGCTGGTCGATCATGAGCACGACGCCACGCGCGAGTACGTCAATCGCAGCATCGGACGCGCCAGTGCGGCGATGAAGAGCTATCTGGCGCTGGTGCAGGACGACCCGACGATCCAGATCGTCAATCGCGCCCAGGCCGATTACGTCAAACGCTTCGTCGAAGGCGACCCGGACCTGGAAGGCTTGCCGATTCTCTCGGCAGCCGCGCCGTTCAAGGTCGGCGGCCGTCACAATGATCCGACCCAGTTCACCGAGATGGAGGCGGGCGAGCTGAGCTTCCGCAATGCCGCCGATCTCTATCTCTATCCGAATACGCTGGTGGCGCTCAAGGTCACCGGCAGGGAAGTGCGGGAATGGCTCGAGTGCAGCGCCGGCCAGTTCCATCGCATTGATCCGGATCTCGCCACGCCCCAGCCCTTGATCAACTGGGAAGGTTTCCGCAGCTACAACTTCGACGTGATCGATGGCGTCGAGTACCGGGTGGATGTCACGCAGCCGGTGCGTTACGACGGCAATTGCGCGCTGATCGACGCCGATGCCCACCGTATTCAGGGACTCGCCTACCAGGGCGAGCCGGTCAAGGACGACGAGGTCTTCCTGCTCGCGACCAACAACTATCGCGCCTACGGCGAGGACTTCCCCGGCACCGGAGAGTCGCATATCGCTTTCGCGTCACCGGATGAAAATCGCAGCATTCTGGCCCAGTACATCTCGCGCCAGACGCAGCAGCAGGGCGCGGTGGACCCCGCGGCGGATCACAACTGGCGGCTGGCCGTGATCGACACCGATACCCCGCTGGACATTCGCTTCACCACCGCCCCCGGCGAGGATGCGCAGCAGTTCATTGATGCCCAGGCGGTCTACCCGATGACGTTGGTGGATCAGGACGAGATGGGCTTTGCCCGTTATCGCGTCGGGCTGGACCGGATGGAATAGCCAAGGCAGCACATTGTCGAGCACGTCGTTCCTGGCCTGGATTCAGGTGGGAAAAAACGCCAGTCAGCAATTGCTGACTGGCGTTTTTTTGTCACTTGGCGCTACCCGCTATCTGTTTCATTATTCGCTTTTGCCTCAGGTTCTTTTGCGCAGTCCCATTGCGGGTCAGCGCCAAGGTGCGTGCAAGGCGATGCTCAGCAGCACGCGTTTGCCGCGCTCGATGCGGCTGACGCTGTGTTCGTGAAGGTCGGGGCGAAACAGCACCACGCGGTCCGCGAGGCGAAAGAGGCTGCCATCGGTCTCGAAGACACCGCCCCGGCGGGGCTTCTTGAGCACGATATTGAGCTTGTAGTAGCTGCCGCTGCCCATCGGGTCGTTGTGGCGCATCACGCTGTGGCCTTCGGGGTAGGTCACCAGGTTGATGGTCAGGCGACGAAGATCGAGCAGACTGCGGTTGATGACACGGGCCATGGGCGTTTCCCTTGAATTTGATGGGGCCATTAAAGCGTATTTTGAGCAATCAATCAAAATCGTGCTTGAGTGATTGCTCAGGAATCCGTAAGGTGGTCCCACGTTCACGGCATCACCGCGATATAGCACTGTTTCGCCAGGCCGTGATTGAGTATTCATCAAGCGAAGAGGTCAGCAATGAGCCACGACAACGTGACAATGGAAGCCCTGGAAACCCGTTATGCGATGATCGAAGGTCACCGCATTGCCTACAAGGAAATGGGTGAAGGTCAGCCGCTGTTGTTGATTCACGGTATTCCGACCAACAAGCTGATGTGGCGTGATGTGATGCCGGAATTGGCCAGGCATTATCGTGTCATCGCACCGGACATGCTCAACTATGGCGAGTCGGACATGCCGGTGGATGCTGACGTTTCCATCAATGCCCAGACACGCATCTTCATCAAGCTGATGGATTCACTGGGTGTGGCGAGTGCGGATGTCGTCTCGCATGATATCGGCGGAGGTATCGGTCAGCTGATGGCCGTCAATCATCCCGAGCGTGTTCGCCGTCAAGTACTGATCGACAGCGTATGCTTCGATTCCTGGCCGATTCCGGAGTTCAAGCAGCTGCTGGAGCCGGGCGTCGAGGAAGCGACCAGCGTCGAGGAATTCATCAGCACCATGCGCGGCTTCATGCCCAGTGGTGTGCATGATCCGGCCGTCGCGACCGAAGAGATGGTCGAGCGCTATGTGTCCCAGTGGAACAGCGAGCAAGGCAAGGCGGCTTTCTTCCGCAACATGCGTCGTCTCAACAAGGAATACACCCAGGCCATCGCCGGTGAGCTCAAGAATATCGAGATCAAGACTCTGGTGCTGTGGGGCGACAAGGACAACTTCCAAAAGCCGGATTACGCCCCGATGCTGGCAGATGCCATTCCGGGTGCCGAGCTGATCTGGGTGAAGGATGCCGGTCACTGGGTGACGGATGAAAAGCCGCAGGATACCGTGCGCTATATCCTGGACTTCCTCGCCCGCTGAGGAGGAGCCCATCAGCCATAAGCGCAGTAAAATCTCACCCCTGATGGTGAATGAGCCCTGAACGACAATGCCCGGTCCTATGACCGGGCATTGTCGTATCTGGCGGAAATCGCGCACGGGAAATCGCCTAATGATGCGCGATGTTCCGCGCGGCCGGAGGGGACTGTCGCTTGCGCTTGGCGGTGATCGTCAAGGCCTCTTCCTCGGTAAGGTCATCGATGATCGTGTCGAGAGAGGCATTGCCTACCGGGGGCAGGGGCGCGTGATCACTCCGCGGGGCAAGCGTCGGCGCTGTCTGGAAGGCGAGGGGTCTTTCCAGTGCCATGATGCTGCCACTGCGCGTCGGGGTGCACTGCTCATTGACCAGGGTGAAGCCGTGGCGCTGGTAGAGCGCCAATGCCGGGCTGTCGGAGAAGACTCTCAGGCGCAGCGCGCGCGGGCAGGGCTGAGCGCCCGGGGAGAGCTCGGAGGCGCGGTCTTTCATCAGCGACTGGCCGTACTCCTGTTGCGTTGCCAGCTGGATCAACCAGTTCAGGCAGGCGGAGCCGACGCCACGGCCTTGCCAATGTGGCACCAGTTGCAGGTCGCGCAGATACAGGATGTCCGGCAGGGCCTTGAGGCTGATGAAGCCGACCCATTCGCCATTGATACGTATCGCGTAGTTCTCGTTGTCCTGCCAGCGCTCGCTGAACAACTCCTCGTCCCAGCTCATGCCATGCCGTTTGTAGGTCGCGAGCATGTTGCCGCAGCACAGTCGCCGAGCCGCGGCGCTCAGATAGCTGCTGCAAGCCGAATCGCTGATAGGGGTAATGCTGAGATCATCCATGATCCTGTCGCTTATTGTTGAGGGTAGGGGCACAGATGCGCGGACTGATGACCATTCGTCCAGAATAGCGGACCAGTCGGTTAGCGCATACTAATGTAGTTTGCCATCTATCATCGGATGTTGGGTTGCCGCTGACAAGTGAATGCCTGTCCAGTGCTTGTCCTGCACCTTTCAAGCGCCCCTCAAGTGCCCCTCAAGTGCCCGTCCAGCTTTGCCCAGTCGTAGAAGGTGAGTCGAGAGTTGCCAAAACGTAATAGTTACACTATAACATTGCGTTTTTGTTCGTCGGCGGCGGTTGCGCGTCGGCATCCATGCTCTTGCTCGGGACTCGCGATATCGATGGTCAAATTGCTCTCAAGGCTTCGGTGGCAATACCGAACCTTCCTTCACGATCGCAGGCAGCTGGCCGTCGCCAGCGTCGCGCTGAGCCTGGCCGTGGTGCAGCCCAGCCATGCGCAAGATGCCTCAGCGGCGCAAGCGTCGGCGGCTGACACACGACGTCTGGAGATTGTCGCGCCCTTCGACATTAAGGGGGCGGACCCGCTGCTCAGCGGCATTCTTTTCCAGCGCATGCAGATCGTCGAGACACTGGTCGAGGTGGATGCCACGGGAGAGCTGCAGCCGGGATTGGCGACCGATTGGGAGGTCTCGGATGACGGCCTGGAGTGGCGCTTCACGCTCCGCTCCGGCGTACAGTTCCATGATGGCAGCCAGCTGGATGCCGAGGTGGCGCGTCAGGTGCTCGAGATCGCAAGTGCCAAGCCGGGTCTGTTGAAGTCGGTGCCGGTCGAGCGGATCGTCGCCGAAGATGCCCAGACGCTGGTGATTGCCCTCAGCGAGCCCTTCGCCGCATTGCCCGCCTATCTGGCCGATTATCGCCAGCAGATACTCGCGCCGGCAGCCTTCGATGAGACGGGCACCGCCCAGCAGGTCATCGGCACCGGCCCCTATCGCATGCTGCGCATGACGCCGCCCTTGAGCCTGGAAGTCACCGCCTTCGAGGACTACTGGGGCCCGCAGCCCGAGGTGCGCCAGGCGCGCTATCAGGCGGTGAGCCGCGCCGAGGGCAGGGCATTGATCGCCGAGAGCGGAGATGCCGACTTCACCTATGGGCTGGACCCCGCCAGTCGCCAGCGTCTCTCCCAGTCGCCGCGTGTGACTCTGGCAGCGGCCGCGACGCCGCGCACGATGCTGTTGAAGGTCAACGCCAATCATCCGGCCTTTCAGGACCCCGCTGTACGGCGTGCATTGAGTCTGGCGATCGATCGCACCGCCATCGCTCAGGTCGTGCTGCGCTATCCGCGTGGCGCCAGCCAGCTGTTCCCGCCGATGGTGGAAGGCTGGCATGACCCCGCACTGCCCGAGCTGCATCAGGACGTCGCCGAGGCGCGTGCACTGCTGGACGCCGCAGGTTGGACCGTCGGCGAGGAGGGTATCCGCCACAAGGATGGCCAGCGCCTCGCGATCAGCCTGATCACCTTCTCGGACCGTCCGGAGCTGCCGCTGGTCGCCACGGTGCTGGAGCGCCAGTTCCACGCCATCGGCATCCAGACACGTCTGGATATCACCAACTTCTCGGCGATTCCGGCCGGCCATCATGACGGCAGCCTCGACATGGCGCTGTTCGCGCGCAATCTGGCCATGGTGCCGGACCCCATCGGCAACGTGCTGAGCGATTACGCGGGAACCCCCGAGGCCCCTGGTGGCGACTGGGGCGCGATGGGCTGGTTCGATGCGGACTTCACCGCCGAGCTTGAGCGCATGGCACGCGAGGGCTATGGGCCCACACCGGCAGGGCAGGACCCGCGCGCCCAGGCCAGCGGCGTGATCCAGCGGGCGCTGCCCGTGATCCCCATCGCCTGGTACTACCAGAACCTGGCGATCTCCAATCGACTGCAAAGCGCTCAGGTAGATCCCTGGGAGCGTAGTTTCGGCCTTTCAGAATTGCGGTGGGCACAATGAATCTCCCTTCACGTCTGTTGCAGCTATTGATGGTGGTGCTGATGGTCGGCGGCGCCAGCTATCTGATGATGCAGAGTCTGCCCGGCGATGCCGCCTGGCGTATCGCGGCCGGCCGCTATGGCTATGATGCGCTGGATGCGGCCGCTGCGGCCTCGGTACGCGCCGAACTGGGCCTCGAGGCACAGGGCGGCTTGCACTTCCTTTACTGGCTGGGCGATATCCTGCGCCTGGAGCTTGGCACCTCGCTGATTTCCGGTGAATCGGTGTGGGTGGAGATTCGTCATCAGCTGGGCAACTCCCTGTCGCTCGCCGGCGCGGCGCTGGGCATCTCGCTGCTGATCGGCCCGCCGCTGGGGCTGCTGGCCGGTCTGCGTGCCGGTGGCTGGCTGGACCGTAGCCTGCTGGCCGTCTGCAGTCTGCTGCGTGCCACGCCGCAGTTCCTGCTGGCGCTGGTGCTGATCCTGCTGATCTCGGTGGAGATGGGCCTGCTGCCGGCCGCCGGTCACGGTGAGCCGCAGCACTTCATTCTGCCGGCGATGACGCTGGCGCTCGGGCTGGCAGCGGTATCGGCACGCCTGGCACGTGATGCCATGGCCGCCGTCACCCAGACGGCCTTTCATGATTTCGCGCGCTGGAAGGGCCTCAGCAACGCCCAGACCTTCTGGCGTCACGGCCTGCGCCATGTGGCCTTGCCGCTGGTGACCTATCTGGGACTGCAGTTCGTGACCCTGGTGGAGGGTGTGGTGGTGATCGAGAGCATCTTCGGCTGGCCGGGCATCGGCCATGCGCTGGTGCACGCCATCTTCTCGCGCGATGTGCCGATGGTGCAGGGCACCGCCCTGGTGCTGGGCGTCGGCTTTGTCTTGATCAATCTGCTGGTCGATCTGCTGGGTCGCCAACTGGACCCACGGGGTGTGAAATGAATCAGGTGGTGGAAGGGCTTGCGCCGCAGCGCGTGGAAGCCGTGCGTCGTCCACGTCTTGACTGGCCGTTGCGCCGGGTGATCGGGGCCGCGATGGTCGCCAGTCTGGTGCTGCTGGCCTTGCTGGGCAATCTGGTGATACCGGGAGACCCGCTGGAGCAGCATCTCTATCGTGCACTGCAGGGCGCGGATGCCGTCGGTGTCTCTGACGCCGGCGAGGTGATCACCAGCGCCCCGCTGGGCTATGACCACCTTGGGCGCTCCCTTTATCACCGCCTGGTGGCGGCGCTCGGGCTGTCGCTTTCCATTGCCGCGGGGGCGGTGATTCTGGCGGCTTTTTCGGGCATTTCGCTGGGCCTGCTGGCCGCGGGACGCGGTGGTTGGGCCGAGCGCCTGTTGAGCCTGGTGGCAGACAGCCTGCTGGCATTGCCGGGGCTGCTGCTGGTGCTGATGGTCAGCGTCATCCTGCCGTCGACGCCGCTGGCATTGTGGTTGGGTCTGTCGCTGGTGCTGTGGGTGGAATTCTTCCGCCTGGCTCGCGCCACCGGTCGCAGCGTGCTGGCGAGTCCCGGTGTGGAGGCCAGCCGTCTGCTGGGCTTCGGGGCCTGGTACCGGTTTCGTCATCACCTGTGGCCGGAAATGGCACCCGTGATGATGACGGCGATGGCCTTCGGCATGGCCAACGCCCTGATGGCGATTGCCGCGCTGGGCTTCGTGCATGTCGGCATTCCGGAGCCCACGCCGGAGCTGGGCACCATGATGGTCGAGCTGTTGCCGTACTGGCGTGAAGCGCCATTCGCGCTGCTGACGCCGGTGCTGGTTACCTTCCTGCTGTTGCTGGGGCTGTTGCTGATGTCCGGCAGCAAGGCCAGAACGTCAACCGCCGCGGACACCCTCGAAGGAGCGCGCCCATGAATGTCGCGACAATGACCACGCCAGCCTCTCACACGCGGGATGGGGCAACGGCGGATGATGTGGTGCTAAGTGCCGAGGATGTGAGCGTGCGGGTCCAGGGCGCGCAGACGGCGCTGCTGGAGCCTGTCTCGCTTGCGCTCAAGGCGGGAGAGCCGCTGGTGGTGATCGGTGAGACGGGGTCCGGCAAGAGTCTGCTGGCTCAGGCACTGCTGGGCACGCTGCCCCCGGAGCTTGTGGCCTCCGGCAGCCTGTGGCTCGACGGCGAGCCATATCCTCTGCATACGCCAGAGAATCGTCGCCCGCTCTGGGGTCGCCGCCTGGCGGTATTGCCCCAGGAGCCCTGGCTGGCGCTGGACCCGTTGATGAAGGTGATTCGTCAGGTCGGTGAGGCATATCGACTGGTCGCGGGGCGTTCGGCACAGGCCTCCCACGCGGCCGCGCGCAGTGATCTGGAGCAGTTGGGTGTCGCCGCGGCCAGCGAGCAGCTGCCGGGCAAGCTGTCCGGTGGCATGGCGCAACGTGTGGCCTTTGCGGCCGCCCGCGCCGGCGGCGCACCGCTGTTGATCGCCGACGAGCCGACCAAGGGGCTGGACGCCGCCCGCGTCAGCGAGATCGGCGAGCTGCTGCTCAAGTCATTGGCCGAGACACCGCGTGCTGGTTTGATGGTCATCACCCATGACATGGCGCTGGCGCACCAGATCGGTGGCCGGCTGATGGTGGTACGCAGGGGGCAGGTGATCGAGCAGGGCGCTACGCGTGACGTGCTGGCCGCGCCGACACATGCCTATACCCGACGCCTGGTGAATGCCGCGCCGCAGGCCTGGCCGGAGGCCGCCTTCAAGCCGGCAGCCGACAGTGCAAGCCGTGATGGCAAGGCGGCAGGCGAGACCATCATCCGCGCCGAGAATCTGACCATCGCGCGCGGGGACACCACATTGCTGCGTGACGTGGAACTCAGCGTGAAGGGCGGTGAGATCATCGGCGTCCAGGGCGCTTCAGGCTGTGGCAAGTCATCGCTGGGCGATGCACTGCTCGGCCTGTTGCCACCGCATTCAGGACGCGTGGTCCAGCATGCCGAACGCCTGGAATATCAGAAGCTCTACCAGGACCCCGTGGCGACCTTCCCGCCACGCCGGACACTGGGGCGGCTGTTGAAGGATCTCAGCGCACGCCATGGTCTCGACGACAGCCAGCTGCCGCAGCTGATGGAGCAACTGAGCCTGGCGCCGGAATTGCTCTCGCGTCTGCCGGGACAGGTCTCGGGTGGCGAGCTGCAGCGTTTCGCGCTGTTGCGTCTGATGCTGATCAAGCCGCGCTTCGTGTTCGCCGATGAGCCGACCTCACGCCTCGACCCGCTGGTCCAGCAGGAGGTGATCGCCTGCATGGTGAAGATGGTGCGCGAGCAGGGCACGGCGCTGGTGCTGGTCAGTCATGATGCGGCACTGCTGCGCAAGGTCGCGGATCGCGTGCTGGTAGTAGAGGAAGGTCGCTTGAAGGCGCGTCAGGAGATCTGATCGCTCACCTGCCCGCACGGCGGCACCAGAGGACCGCAAGGCATCATCGCAACAGCAAGAATTGCACTAGAAAGACGACGCTTGATACGCCAACGCCCGGCCGAGACTCTGCAGGAGTCTCGGCCGGGCGTTGGCGTTTGGTATCTGCGGGGGATGTTCTGGCGTCTGCTGGCCGCTCATCTGCCGTCAGGACGGTCGCTTAGGGTTCAGCCGCCCAGCAGGGCCGGATTGGCTTGCCAGACGGACCAGGTCAGCGCACTGGCCAGCGTCACCCACGCCAGATAGGGCAGCATCAACAGCCCGGCCAGGCGACTGATACGCCAGAAGGCGATCAGGGTGACGGCGATCAGCGTCCACAGCACCAGCACGTCGATGAACGCCGCCTGACCGAGATGCCAGGCGAAGAACAGCCAGCTCCACAGGCCGTTGACGACCAGCTGCACCACGAACAGCCCGAGCGCCAGACGATGGCGCCAACGGAAGCCATTGCTGGCATGCAAGCCATCGCGCGCGACACGCCAGGCGGCGAGCGCCATCATCACGAACAGCGCCGTCCACACCGGCCCGAAGGCCCCCGCCGGCGGGGCCCAGGCCGGTTGGGTAAGGCTTGCATAGAAGGTCTTCGCGTCAACCGAGGCCAGCGCGCCGATGGCGGCAGTGAGGAAGCTCAACCCGAACCACACCACCATCTGGGCGGTGGAGCGTGCAGCGGAGGGTGAGGAAGACGCGGAACGTGGCGATGTCATCTGGCGGTCTCCTGTCTCGAAAAGCGTGATAGAGAAAGACACGATATCCCACGCTGCGTCTTGGTTCACCGTCCCGTTCTTCCTGAAAGGTGTACATGAACGGTTTAGCTGAGAGGTACGTCTGCACGGTTCAGCTGAACGGAACATCTGAACGGCTCAGCTGCGGGCGGCAGCGCCATCCTCAATCCGGCACCGGTCCATCGAAGACTTCCTTGCTGCGACCGGTCAGCGTCGTGCCCACCGAGGCGGCGATGACCAGACCGATGGCGAGCCACTGGAAGATGCCCAGCGTCTGACCGAGGAACAGCAGGCCGGAGAGCGCCCCGATGGCGGGTTCCAGACTCATCAGGGTGCCGAAGGTGTGGGTCGGCAGGCGCGGCAAGGCCACCATCTCGAGGGTGTAGGGCAGCGCGGTCGAGAGCACCGCGACGGCCAGTGCCAACGGCAGGATATCGACCGAAAACATGGCGCTGCCGGCCTCCATCAGGCCGACGGGCGCGACGACCACCGCCGCGATCGTGATGCCCAGCGCCGCGCTCTGGGTGCCATTGCCTGCGCCGGCCTTCTGGCCGAACAGGATATACAGCGCCCAGCAGAGGCCAGCGCCGAGGGCGAAGGCGGCACCGACGGGGTCGATCGGCGCGGCGGTGTCCTCACCCAGCAACAGCAGCAGTACCAGCCCGGTGATCGCCAGTGCCACCCAGCCAAGGTCGATCCAGCGGCGCGAGCTCAGCAGCGCCACGGCCAGCGGGCCGGTGAATTCCAGTGCCACGGCGATGCCCAGCGGTACCGTCTTGAGGGCCTGGTAGAACAGCAGGTTCATCACGCCCAGCGCCACGCCGTAGATGGTGATGGACTTCCAGGCCTTGCGCGTCACCGGCTTGCGCCACGGGCGCAGAATGGCCAGCAGCAGAATCGAGGCGATGATCAGACGAATCGCCGTCGCGCCCGCCGCGCCGATCATCGGGAACAGGGAAGTGGCCAGCGAAGCACCGCTCTGGATCGAGCACATGGCAACCAGCAGCATGGCGACGGGCCACAGACGAGAAGAGGAGGCGGCGACGGCAATGGACATTGAAGTCTCCTTGAGCGATCCAGTGGATGACGGGCATGGTCAGTCAAGAACACATGCGGCATGATTCAGGGACATTGAGGTAGCAAGGGAAGGGAGCTTGAGGCCAGTGGGATGCCGGCTTCCCTCATCGTCAGCGGGATTGTACGGATGCGCACTATATTGCACAACAGTAAAGATCGACCCGATGTTCTGGTCCATGTCGCGGCCAATGTTCGCCGTCTGCGTCTGGCCGCCGAGCTGAGCCAGCAGGCACTCGCGGATCAGGCCGAGATCAGCCGCCGCATGCTGGTGAACATCGAGAAGGGCGACGTCAATGTCAGCCTCGGCACGCTCGACAAGCTCGCCGAGGCACTTGGGGTGCTCTTCTACGCGCTGGTGCAGCCCCCGGAAAGCGAAGACTCGGCACGCATCAATGAGGTGGCGTGGGTCGGGCAGGCGCCCGAAAGTCGCGCGGTGCTGCTGGCCAGCAAGCCGGCGACCCAGGAAGTCGAGTTATGGGACTGGACCCTCGCCCCCGGCGAGCACTATGACTCCGCGCCCGATGATGCCGGTTGGCATGAGATGCTGGTGGTCACGCAAGGCGAGCTGACCCTTACGCTGGAACGTGAGGAAATCGTCATTCACGCCGGGGATTTCCATGTCTATCCCAGTGATCAGGCCTACCGCTACCAAAACACGGGCACCGGGATGCTGCGCTTCATCCGCAACGTGCTGCACTGATCACCCGGCATGAAGTGAACTGCCATGTGTCCGGGCTCCTGCGCTGACTCTTCGATTCATGAAGATGGTGCAGGGGGTCGGTGTAGAGGATCGGTGCAAAAGATCAATGCGTGCCCCTTTATCGCGCATCTGCCGATCACAAGCTGCGCTCCCGCGCGGCGCTGGCGTCAGTCCTGCCTTCACCCACGATCATCATTCCGGCGTTTCACTTGTCCGCATGCGCCCCTGCAAGCCTTTGCAGGGGCGAGTGTTGAACCGCGTTCTGCCTCAAGGCCCCAGCTCAGCGAGCTTTCGCAGCTGATACCTCTCGCCAGGATGGTCTCTCTCCAAGACTTTCTCCCGCCAATATTGTCTCTCACCAATACTGCCTTGCGGCAACGCTGATTGATGCGGCAGCACCCTGACAGATCACTGGCTTGTTAGCGCTTTAGTATGTGAAATTCCTGATTTTCTAATGTTTGGCAGAGAGATTGCTTGGTCATGTGAAAAAGTAATCGCTTGCCACTGATTTTGGCATTGGTCGTCACGCAAGTGGCTCGCATAGCCTGTGGCTGTCTGGCTGGGGCCTGGGCCGTCATGTGCAGGCCCGCCAGGCAAGGATGACTCCAATAACAAGACTCGCGTGTGAGGGACAGGAATATGCAGCAACAGGACACGAAGGAACTGGTGTTTCGGGGTGGTGTGGTGGGCGCCCTGGTGCCGCTGATGGTGCTGGTGGCGGGGCTGATCTACCTCTCGGTATTCGAGCGTGCAGGCACCCAGCCTTTCTGGGCCTGCGCCTGGCTGGCGATGGGGGTCGGGCTCTTTCTGTGTCGTGACCGCTCGGCCTACTGCGAGAGCCTGCTGCGTGGCATGGGCAACCACACCGCGACCGCCATCATTGCCCTATGGCTGCTCGCCGGGGTCTTCGGCAAGCTGATGATGGCTGGTGGGCTCATCGATGGCCTGCAATGGATTGGTGCCTCGATGGGCGCCACCGGAGGTGTCTTCGTGGTGCTCGCCTTCGCCATCTGCATGGTGTTCTCGCTGGGTACGGGTACCAGCGTGGGCACTGTCATCGGCCTTGGCCCCGTGCTGTATCCGGCTGGGGTGATGCTGGGCGCGGACCCGACGATGTTGGCGGTGGCGCTGCTCTCGGGCGCTGCCTTCGGTGACAATCTGTCGCCAGTCTCGGATACCACCATCGTGTCGTCCTTCACCCAGGGGGCGCAGGTCGCGGATGTCATTCGCACGCGTCTGCCGCTGGCACTGTCCGCGGCGGCCATCTGCGTGGTGATCTTCCTGGTGGCCGGTGGTAGCGAGACGGCGCTGACCGAGGTGCCTGCGCTGGCATCAGGCAATGCGCTCGGCCTGGTCATGCTGTTGCCTCTGGCCGTGGTGGTCGGCTTGGCCCTCAAGCGTCGCCATATCATCGAAGCGATGTTCTTCGGCAATCTGGTCGCCATGCTCTGCGCTCTCGTGATCGGCGCCATCAGTCTGGACGATATCTTTGCGCTGCCGGCACAGCGCGGTGAAAGCACCGGCTTGATCGAGAATGGCATCGCCTCGGTGACCGGCGCCGTGCTGTTCGCCCTGATGGTGCTGGCGCTGACACAGGTGATTCTGGATGCCGGCCTGATGCGTCGTCTGCTCGACAAGGCCAATGACAGCTTGATCACGTCGCGTACGGGGGCCGAGACAGGCATCGTGGCGGTGACGGTCGCGGCGTCCATCCCGCTGTCCGCCAATGCGCCGGCACTGTTGCTGGTCGGCCCCGGGCTGGTGCGCAAGCTGGCCGAGAAGTTCGGGATCGCGCCGGAGCGCAGTGCCAACCTGATGGACTGCGCCGTCTGCACGGTCTTCTTCCTGCTGCCCTGGCATATCGCGGTGGCCGTCTGGCAGCAGGTGATCGCTGCCAGTGCCGCCGAGGCGGGCGTCGCGGCGCCGAGTGCCATGGCGTCCTTCTTCACGCCTTACCCCTGGGCGATGCTGGTGGTGCTGGCCATCTCCATCACCTGGCGTGCGCGCAGCTCTCGCAAGCAGAGCACTCACACACAGCAGGCCGCAGCCGCTGGAGGTGGCAATCACGAGACGGTGCTGGCGGCGCCGGCCAGGGAAGTGTGAGCCGCACACCGCTAGCCTGTACGCAAGCCAGTGCCCTGACGTTTGAGGCTTGATGCACACAGCGCCCTGCGACACTCCTGACTGATGGAGTCTCGCGGGGCGTTGTGGTGTCTGGCAGACGCTTTTCTGCTTCTGTCTCAGTTTCTGGGTATGTCCCTGTCACTGGCCCAGCTATCGCAAGGCGGCGTGCATTGCCTCGAACTCAATCCCGCATGGCCTGTCCCAATATCATGACGTTTCATTTCAAGGAGCCATGCATGGCGAAGGTACGTATCACGCAACAGGGCACGATCCATTGTTTTCCGGCCGGCTTGAAGGATGAGGAGGGCAAGCTGGTGAACGCCGAGATTTCCGCCGTGGCCTATGACGGCGAGCGTCTGTTGATGGCGAGTGACAAGCCGATTCCGGGCGAGGGACGCTCGGCGGTCTTCTCCTTGCCTCTGGATTCGCAAGGGCCCGATGACAGTCAGCTCGAGTATCTGACCACGCCGTTGATCCGTCAGGCGGTCAAGTATGAAGACTTCGCGCTGACCACCGATGGCCGTCACATGTTGGCAACCACCGGGTTTGATCGTATCGACAGCGAGAGCCATGCCCTGAATGCCTACAACCACCTGTTGATCTGGCCGCTGGGTGAGCCGGGCAAGGTGCAGGTGGTCGACCCGGACCCGCGTGACGGGGTCGAGGGCTCACTGGAATTTCGTCAGAAGTTGGAGGCGGCCATTGGCCAGCCGTACTACAAGATCGAAGGTCTGGCGGTCGTTCCGAGTGACAAGGGTGATGGGCTGATCCTGTTCGGGGTGCGCGAACAAGGCAACTCGCATGATGACTTCGCGTACGTGCGACGCGTCATCGGGGCGCGCTATGCCATGACCGACAGCGACAATATCGAGTTCATCGAGGACCTTCACGACGTCTATGCGTTTGATCCCGCCGAGTATGAGGGCGTGAATCACGAGTGTGGTCTTTCGAGCCTGGAATATGACCCCTATCACGCACGCCTCTATCTGGTAACCAGCTTCGAGACCGAGCAGGGCAGTGAAGAGGTGATCGGGGGCTATCTGTGGGTGCTGTCGCTGGCCGACTTCCATGCAGGCAAATCCCCGACGCTGGTGACGCATGAGGATGGTCGCGTGCTGGAGTTCGAGCACAAGGCGGAGGGGCTTGCGGTACTGGATCGCGAACGGCTGTTCGTGGTCTATGACAATGATCGCAACCATGAGCTGGGTAGCGTGGATGAACGCGATGAGCGCCACTCCTGTGAAGCGCCCTATACAATGCTGGCGCTGGTCTGACGGCAGCTCGCTGGATTAGAGATCGGTTCACAGGCCGGGGAAACAAACTCACGGCTTTTGCACCGAAATGGGGGGCTGACTGTCTTCGTGATGGCCTCCCTGATCTTCTCTGTTAGCACTTCTGTTATCGCCTGCGCGTTGCTGGTTGAGCTCCACGCTGAATCATTATTTCCCCGCCGGGATTGATGACGACAAAGCCCCGACATGCCTGTGCATGCCGGGGCTTTTCATGATCTCACCTTCCCTGTGTCAATGCGCTTTGTTACACGACATCGAGTGGTGAATCCATTCTATTCAAGGCTTGAGATTACATGGCCTTGTAGAACAGATAATCGGCCTGGTACATCACGATTTCGACCTTGTCCTTGTGAGCTTCATCGCAGGCCATGTCAGGTGCGGCACCGCCCTGGGTATTGAGGCGCTGAACATAGGTGACGCCTTGCATATGCCCTTCACCTTCGGCCGGATTGGCCTCGACCAGCTGCAGCGGAATATTGCCCTTGCCGTTGGGCTCAACCGCCAGCTGTGTGCCGGTGATCTTGGAGCCATCCATGGACTCCCAGGTGGCGGGCGGACCATAGTATTTGCCGACCTGCTTGCCATCGGCATCATTCAGAGCGGCATCCGGACCCTTGAAGACCCAGCCCATGGTGCCATCGTCCTTGGCTTCGCAGGCCCATTTGATCTTGCCGACACCGACGGTTTCCATGGCGACTTCATTGCCTTTTGGCACCGTGACGCTCTCGGGAACCTCCATGGCTTGAGCCAGCGGGCTCAATGCGAGGGCAGCGAAAATACCAGAGATACAGGCGATTGTTTTCATCTTGACGACTCCGTAGACAGATAAGGTTCAGCTAGCGGTTGCAGGTGTGTCGTTGTCTCCCTTGCACTGTTCATAACGCTGGCCTTTCTCGTCTGGATGTCACGGGATCAGATTTTTTTCGTGGTTTTTTCGTGGCCTGTTTTCAGCGCCTATCAGCGGCGTCATGAAAAGAGGCCAGAAGCGCAAAGCGGGCAAGGTGAAAGCCAGGTGGCAAGCAACAGGCCCAGACACACAGACGCCCCGCAGCACGAGGCTGCGGGGCGTCTGTGTGACGGCGTGAACCCTGAAGGATTCAGTCGTAATCGCGGGTGCCGCGAATCGGGTAGTCGTTATCCGGCTTGCGGATGAACTCGATGCCACCTATGAGGGTATCCAGATCAGGGCGCACGAAGGGCGCGTTGGCGATCTCCTGAATCTGGATCTTGCCTTCGCCATTGACGATGAAGAAGGCAGGCTCCGGGAAGTCGTGATCGGTTTCCTTTTCGCTGCGCGGCGTCGAGATGAACAGTCCCAGCGATTGCATCTGTTCGAGGGTCAGCCCATACGCGAGCGGGAAGTTGACCTCCAGCGACTCGCGATGCTGCGTGAGCTGCTGCTCATCATCGGCAGACACGGCGACCAGATCGATGCCCTGGGCGCTGAAGCGCTCGCGATCGCTCTCCAGCTTGTTGAGAAACTTGGTGCAGATCGGGCAATGCTTGCCGCGATAGACCACGACCAGCTGCCAGTCATGTTCGCCCTGGGGCTTGCCGAGGGTCAGTGCCTCACCGTCGCTGCGTTTGACCTGGATGGCCGGGAATTCACTGCCTGGATGAAGCTTGCGTGTATACATGCAATCTGGCTCCCTTTGGAAGATCACGGCGTTGACTTTCATGTCACAGCTGATCAGGCGGCGGATATCACGTGTCTGGATATCAAGCGCCTTGAATGACCAGCGACAGGATACGCCATGCGTCCCCATTGAATGACGCCATTGTCAGGGTTTTCAAGGGCCCCTTGGCGCAACACGAGGGTGCGTTCATCGCCAGGGGCCGCCACGGGGCCGTTCGGGGCGCTTTTCAGCAGAGGATCAACCCAGGTAGCCGGTGTGATCCAGCAGGATGGTCGTGCCGATGCCGATCAGCACCAGGCCACCGATGATTTCCGCGCGCTTGCCGACCATCTTGCCCAGCACACCGCCCAGCATCACGCCGGTGGTGGCCATCACGAAGGTGGCGGTGCCGATCGCCAGCGCAGTGGTGACGATGTTCACGCCCGCAAAGGCAAGCCCGGCACCCACGGCCATGGCATCGATACTGGTGGAAAGGCCGGTCAACATCAGGCGGGGCAACGACTGCGGCGTGGTGCAGTCCTCGTCTTCCTCGTCCTTGGAAAGCCCCTCATGAATCATGTGCAGACCGAGCAGCAGCAGCAGGGCGAAGGCGATCCAGTGGTCCCACTGTTCGACGTAGACGGCCAGTGAGCGACCGATCAGCCAGCCGATCATGGGCGTGATGGCTTCGATGACCCCGAAGATGAGGCCGATACGCAGGGCGTCTTTCAGAGAGGGACGACGTATGGCGGCTCCCTTGCACAAGGCGGCAGCAAAGGCGTCGCAGGACATGGAGAAGGCGAGCAGAAATGTCGGTAGCAGAGGCATGAGTCAGGATGTTCCAGGCCGGTTGCGAGTCAATAACAGAAAGACACCACCGGCCGGAAGCGTCTGACTGTCATTGGTCTCGCCGAACCTCGTCCTGACTGATCACGGGCATGATCGGATAGGCGGGTCCTCGGTGCCACGGCAATGCCTGCCGACTATGTTGACATCCGAGACTCTCGTTGGGTGACGAGAGCGGGCTACTCCCC
The DNA here is from genome assembly GCA_013376735.1 of bacterium Scap17. Lineage (NCBI taxonomy): Bacteria > bacterium Scap17. Next base: position 1,853,096 of record VINJ01000001.1, read on the forward strand.
AAAAACTGGTGGCATACTAGCAACAAAATCTTGTCATTTCATCCCCTTGTGTCACGAGCGCTTGACCTTCATAACTTGTCTACCGAGTCAGAGCGGCACCAAGCCGACGTGTCTGACGTCACCGAAGTCTTGAAACTTCAGTCTTGAAGCTTCAACAGGATGCCAAGGAGTCAAGGGTATGAGCGACAGTTATCAGCCACCCAAGGTCTGGACATGGGAAAGCGAGAGTGGCGGCAAGTTCGCCAGTACCAATCGGCCGATCGCGGGCCCGACGCATGACAAGGAGCTGCCGGTCGGTGAGCATCCCTTCCAGCTTTACTCCATGGCGACACCCAACGGCGTGAAGGCCACCATCATGTTCGAGGAGCTGCTGGCGCTCGGGCATAGCGGCGCCGAATACGATGCCTGGCCGATCCGTATCGGCGAGGGCGATCAGTTCGGCAGTGATTTCGTCGCGATCAATCCCAATTCCAAGATTCCCGCGCTGATGGACAGAAGCGGCGAGACGCCGATTCGCGTGTTCGAATCCGGCTCCATCCTGCTGCATCTGGCCGAGAAGTTCGGCGCCTTGATCCCCAAAGACCCCGCCAAGCGTGTCGAAGTCATGAACTGGCTGTTCTGGCAGATGGGCTCTGCGCCGTACCTGGGCGGTGGTTTTGGCCACTTCTATGCTTACGCCCCGGAAAAGCTCGAGTACCCGATCAACCGCTTCGCGATGGAGACCAAGCGTCAACTGGACGTGCTGGATCGTCAGCTGGCCGACAATGCCTACATCGCCGGTGACGAATACAGCATCGCGGATATCGCCATCTACGCCTGGTATGGCGCACTTGTCGAAGGCAAGCTCTATGACGCTGCCGAGTTCCTCTCCGTGCAGGACTACACGCACGTGCAGCGCTGGGCCAAGTCGATTGCCGAACGCCCGGCGGTCAAGCGGGGTCGCATGGTCAATCGTTTCTGGGGAGAGCCGCAGGAGCAGTTGATCGAGCGCCACTCGGCGAGTGACTTCGAAACCAACACCGAAGACAAGCGTAGCGACTGATTATCGCGACGTGATCGTTAGACAGAGATCGTCTGGCAGTGACCGTCGAGTAATGACCTTCAAGCAATGCCCGTCGAGTAATGACTGCCGAGCAATGAGCGTTCAGTCACAGGAAGGGCTACCCATCGGGTAGCCCTTTTGCGTTCTGGCCAGTCGTCCGAGCAGGGCGCTTTCAGTCCTGACGGACCTTGAGCACGACCTTGCCCACGTGACCTTTCTGCTGGAAGACCTCCTGGGCGGTGGCTATCTCGGCCAGCGCGAAGGTGTCAGCGACCAGCGGCTTGATGTTGCCTTGCTCGATATGGCGCACGAGATTGGGGAAGACCTCCGGTTCCAGCACCGTGCAGCCGAAGAAGCTCAAGTCCTTCAGGTACAGCGTGCGCAGGTCGAGTTCCACCATCTCGCCACCGATGGCACCCGCGACGGCGTAGCGCCCCTTGTAGCCCAGGATATCCAGCAGTTGCGGCCATTGCGGGCCGCCCACCAGATCGATGACCACCTCGACACTGTGGCCCTTGAGCGCCTCGTCGAGAGGCTGATCGCGCAGCACGATGTCATCGGCTCCGAGATCGCGCAGGGCATCGGCCTTGGCCGCGCTGGTGACGGCAATCACATGGGCACCACGGGCCTTGGCGAGCTGGACGGCCGCGGAGCCGACCCCACCGGAGGCGCCGGTGATCAACACGCGCTCGCCCTTGGCAAGCTGTGCGCGAGTCAGCATGTTCTCGGCGGTGGAGTAGGAGCAGGGGAAGGAGGCGAGTTCCACATCGCTGAGTGAGCTCTCGACGCGCAGGGCATGGCGCGCCGCTACCCGGGTGTATTCGGCAAAGCCGCCATCGCATTCGGCGCCGATATACCAGGCGGACTCCAGCGTCTGGCCGTCGTGCTCCCTCAGGCAGGGCTCGATCAGTACACGCTCGCCGAGGCGCGCCTGGCTGACGTCTGAGCCGACCGCGACGATCTCGCCGCAGATATCGGCCCCCTGGATGTGCGGGAAGTGGATCGGCTGCCCGGACCAGCTGGCATCCTCTGCCTCGCCATCGCCCTTGGAGTACCAGGCCAGCCGCGTGTTGAGGTCGGTATTGTTGACGCCAGCCGCGCCGACCCGCACCAGCACGTCACGCGGGCCGGGAGTCGGGCGAGGAATGTCGTCACGCACTTCCAGCACTTCCGGGCCGCCATGCCCGGTCAGGTAGACGCCGTGCATGCTGTCTTTGCTTGTGGCAAGTGAGCTCATCGGTGGGGTGCTCCCAACAGGGTCAGTGTGGTGGAAAGTGCGGCCTCGATGGCCTTCTCGCCCAGCACCAGCCAGGCGGAGGAGGCGCCTTCATGGATCAGGAACAGCTCGGTGGCGAGGTCTGGGCGGCGGCTGCGTTGGCCGAGCCACTCGAGAATCTCGTGCTTGTGGCGGTCGACGGCCTCGCGCACCTGCGGGTTGTCGGGAAAGGCCGCCAGGGCATTGACCGACATGCAGCCGTTGGGTGCCTCGAACGCCATCCAGTGGCCCAGCCGCTGGTAAAGGTGGCTGAGCGCAGCAGCGCCATCCTCGGGCACTCCCTCGTCGAGGAAGGCCATGTAGCGCTCATGGCGATGCTGAAGCGCACCGATCACCATGCTCTCCTTGGAGGGAAAGTGGCGATAGAGGGTGCGCAGACTGACGTCTGACGCTGCCTTGAGCTCGGCAACACTCGGTTCTGCGAAGCCGCGCTGGCTGAAGAGCGTCTCCAGGCGGGCGGCGATATCGTGCTGAATCATGTCGGTGCCATGGTCGAATCAACGAGGGAGAATGTTTACTCTACATGTGCATGGTGGAGCGATCATTCTCCCTGTGTCAATGCAGCCTTTCCGTGTCTTATGTCATTGCTCCCATGGCCTGACGTCGCGCATTGCGTGTGTGACACTTCGATGTCAGTAGAATTACGCAAATAGAGGTTTTCTGATCGTTGAATAAGGCAAAGCTCAGGTCAATTCGCGGAAAAATCACGCACTTTTCGTTGCGATAGCATTTGATAAAGATTATCATTCGCGACTCATTTGCTGGCGCGGGGGGCGTCAGTCATGGCCACTTTCTGCTCACTGGGCAGAGGAAAGGTGTGGTTCAGCAGGACGCTGTCGCATCGCGTACAAAGGGTTTTCAGGTGCCAAATCATTCTCGGGATAGCGCTGCAAGCACGCACAAGGGGCATTTCTCCTGCCTGATCTTCAGTCTGATGGCATTGCCGGGCACTTCGTTGGCGGCAGAGGGCGCCATCTCAGGCGAGTCGCCAGTCGCGAATTCGGTGATCGTGGTGACCGGAGAGCGTGAAGGTGAAGTGGCGCCGGGCAGCTACCGCGCCGAGGCCTCGAGCCTGGCCAACAAGCAGTCGGTGGACTTCCTCGAGCAGGCGCGCACCATCAATGTCGTGACCCAGCAGGTCATGCAGGATTTCAATCTGGACGATCTGGAAGAGGCATTGCAGCCGGTCGCGGGTATCCAACTGGGCAACACCCTGGGGGGCACCGAAGACGGCTTCGTCAAGCGAGGTTTCGGTAGCAACAGCGATGGCTCGATGCTGATCGACGGCATCCGTCAACCGCGCCGTACCTACACCACGGCGACCGTGGACCGCGTCGAGGTGCTCAAGGGACCGTCATCGCTCTTCCAGGGCCAGCAGAACCCGGGCGGCGTGATCAACATGGTTACCAAGCGTCCCCAGTACGAGACGCACACCGAGATCAGTGGCGAAGCCAGCTCCTTCGGCGGTGGCAATACCACCCTGGACACCACCGGCCCCATCGAGGATACCGGCCTGGCCTATCGCTTCATCCTGTCGCATGAGGATGAAGACTCATGGCGCGAGTACGGCAATGACCGCCGCACCACCATCGCCCCGTCACTGCGTTGGGAAGGCGAGCACAGCAGCGCCCAGATCAGCTACGAGTATCAGGACTACGAGCTGGATATCGATCGTGGCACTGTCTTCTACAATGGCAGCGCCGCCGACGTCACACGGGGCACGCGCTTCGATGAGTCCTGGAACCGTGTCTATGGCCATGACGAGTCCGTCAATGCCTGGTGGAAGCAGGAAGTCACCGACAACTGGGACATGAAACTGACCTACGGCTGGACGCGGCGCCAGTACAGTGATGCGCGCGCCAATGTCACCAATGTCAGCGACAGCGGTGATGTGACCGTGCGCGCCGAAGAGAACCAGGGCTATGATCGCAGCGAGCACTACACTGCGCTGGACGCCATGGGCGATGTCGAGATCGCGGGGCAGCGTCACCAGCTGGTCATCGGTGCTGATTACGAGACCACACGCGACTATCTGGATGAGCGCTATTTCGGCGATTCCGTCACGGTTTCCACCGTCACCGATGTGAACCACGGCCAGCTGGCCCAGGTGACCTCCGACGACATCAATACCTCGCGCAGCAATCGTCTCGACGAGACCCAGGCCATCGGGGTCTATGTCAGCGACCGCTGGTACCTGACCGACAAGTGGATTCTGGGGCTTGGCGGGCGCTACACCTGGTTTGATCAGCAGAGCGGGCAGGGCGAGGACTTCGTGTCTGACCCCGATTACAGCGACGACCTGTTCCTGCCCTCAGCGAATCTGCTGTATCGCATTGACGATGCCAGCTCCGCCTATATCAGCTACAGCGAATCCTTCGTGCCGAACGGTAGCGACAGTGACAGCGGCGAGAGCCTCGACCCCGAGCTCGGCAAGGGCTATGAGATCGGCTACAAGCGTCAGTGGAATCCGCGTCTGGCGACCTCCGTGGCGCTCTACCAGATCCGCAAGGAAAACGTCGCAGTCACTGACAATGGTGTGACTCGCACCATCGGGGAAGCCGGCTCGCAGGGCCTGGAATTCAGCCTCGAAGGGGCCCTGACGGATCGCACTTCCTTGCTGTTCAGCTATGCCTACACCGATACCGAAGTGCTGGAGGATACCGAAGGCACCGAGGGCAATCGTCTACCGAATGCGGCGCTCAACGCGGCCAGCCTCTATCTGGCACATGACCTGGCGATCGATCCGTCCTATGGGGAGTGGCGTGTCGGCGGTGGCGTACGTTATGTCGGCGAGCGTGAAGGCGATGACGACAACAGCTTCTCGATGGATGCCTACACCGTGGCAGATGCCTTCGTCGGATGGCGTCATGACTTCTTCGGCCCGGACACCGAATTCAAGCTGAATGCCAAGAACCTGTTCGATACCGGCTACTACTACGGCAGTGGTGGCGATACCCGTGTGCTGGTGGGTGACCCGATGGAAATCACCCTGTCAGCCAGCGTCGGCTGGTAATGCGGCCGCCTCTGGCAGGCTGACTCGCCAGGGGTGGCTAGATGCCAGGATAGTTACGGCATATAGACAGTCACGACATCCAGGTAGGCGACATCCAGACCGACAAGACAGACGATATCAGTCAGTTTCGGGAGTCGGGTGATCTGGTGACCTGGTCATAGATTGGTGATCTGGTAATAGACTGATGATCTAGAAATAGACTGGTGATCTAGAAATAAAAAGGGGCGCTCATCAGCGCCCCTTTTTGCATGTGTTGTTTACCGCTCAAGATCCCACGAGCCACTCGTCGTCGGGGAAACTTCGTGATGAAAGCCTGCGCTGCTGCTGAAGACGTCGATGCGGCTGGTAGACTGCTGACATGATGCTCTGTCACTGACTGTCTTCGATGCATGTTTTCGGTCGAGTATCTTCGATTGAGTGTCCTGGCGTGCCTGCCTCTGTGTTTCCTCTCGACATCACACCTCTGGAGAGCCCCATGCTCGAGTCGCTTCCCCTGGCCGATATCCGTGCCTTCGTCATGACGGCGGATCATGGCAGCTTCACCCGCGCCGCCGAGCAGTTGGGCGTGTCGCGGTCGCAGGTCTCCAAACAGGTCACTGCGCTTGAACAGGCACTGGGCGTGTCGCTGATGCAGCGCTCGACACGCTCGCTGCGTCTCACTGAAAGCGGTCATCTGCTGCATGCCCAGTGTCGCAGTGCATTGGGCGACATCACCCAGATCGTGACGCTGGTGCGCGAAGAGCGTAATGCCATGCGCGGACGGCTGCGCATCAACAGCGTCGGTGGACCGGTGGGCGAGCAATTGCTGGCACCCGCCGTGCACGCCTTCATGCAGGCGTGGCCGGACGTGCAGGTGGAGCTGGATTTCAGCAGCCATCGCGTGGATCTGATTCGTGATGACTTCGATATCGCTCTGCGCATGGGCGCCCTCGAGGATGCCGATTTCATTGCGCGTCCGCTGATGACACTGCCCTACGTGGTAGTGGCGAGCCCCGACTATCTCGCTCGCCATGGCGCGCCGAATACGCCCGGCGAGCTGGTGGATCACCGCTGCCTGGTCGGCTCGGTCTCGCGCTGGTCCTTCACCGCGCGTGGGGCAGAGTCTCGCGAATTGCAGGTAGACGTCGGTGGCCAGCTTGAATGCCGCAACGGGCATGTGCTGGTCAGTGGTGCCATCGCCGGCAACGGCATCATTCGCGTGCCCAGGCTCTACTGTGAATCAGCCCTCGCGCGAGGGGAGCTGCAGGAGTTGCTGAGCGACTGGCAGCCGGCGGATGTGCCGTTATCATTGATCTATCATCGTGAGCGCCATCGCCCGCTGCGCACGGTGCGCTTGATCGAGCATCTGCTGGAATGGTTCGCGAGATGATATGCGCGCGTCTCTGAGCGCGGTATGCGTCATGCTTCAATACGAATAAGGTAAAGACTTGATGAAGGAAACATTGAGATACGTCATTGATATCGCCTAATATTCACGAGGTACTTTTTTATCACGTGCTGTCTATCAGATCCTTTTTAGCAAATGCAGGGGCTTGGAAGAGCTGGTCTTCAAAATGGATGTGAAGGCTTGAGCTTGCCAGATGAATGTGAAACACAAATCTAAAAAAACGAACAAGAAATAGTCTTTCGTCATTCCGGGCTGATGCGACCCCGGTGGCGCATCGATCATGAGCCCCCTGATGACTCACGCCCCTTGACAGGCAGATTGCACAAGGAGCCCCCATGGAAGATATCCTGTTCGCGACACGGGTCGTGCTTGACGGTGATGACCCCTTGCCGGGCTATCTCGCCTTGCCGCCCCCCGGGGAAAAGCCCCTCGAGCCGGCAGTCATCTGCCTGCTTCGCGTGTTGTACCAGCATGACAGCGATACCTTGGCACATTCCTGGCGAGTGGCGGGACTTGCGGTCTTTCTCTATTCGAAATTGCTGCCGCCTGCAAAGCGCAATGTGCCATTGTCCGACCTGCACAGTGCCGCTCTGCTGCACGATATCGGCAAGATCGACATCTCGAACGAGCTCCTGACGGCACCGCGTGCGCTCAGTCAAGAAGAGCGTATCACCATGCGCGGCCATGCCAGTCATGGCGGGCGCCTGCTGCTTTCATTGCGTGGCCCTCTGCGAGCGCTTGCCTGCCAGGTGGCGATCACCCATCACGAAGCCTGGAATGGCACGGGCTATCCCACCGGAACAGGCGGCAAATCCCTGCCGCTGTATTGTCAGGTCGTCGCGATGATGGATGTCTTCGATGCGTTGGCTTCGCCGCGTGCCTACAAGCCGGGCTGGTCATTGGTGCGGTTGGTCAGACTGTTCCGCGAGGAATCCGGCAAGCAGTTCGACCCGCGCCTGGTTGCCCGTATGGCGCCACTGTGGAGGCCACTGCATGCCGAGCATCGCCGCCTGTTTGCCTTGACCAGTCAAGGATGAGGCGCTGGTGTCAGCTCACGTGGTGCAGTCCTGCAAACACAAGGCCCCCTGTCGAGAGTCTCGGCAGGGGGCCTTGCTAATCAGTACCCGCCAAAGGCGATCAGCGAGCCATGAGCCGCCTCAGCAGCAGCGCTCACGCTTGATGGCGGCCCAATCGGTGGTGGGGTGCTGGCGGCCGTGGTTGCCAGCATAAGCCGCGACCTTGGGCGACTCCCAGCCTGCGAGAACATCGCCTTCCAGTCGGTAAATCTCGACACCCAGCGGGTTGCAGGTCTCGAGCGGGTCACGCGCATCAGGGCCCCACAGGTCGACTGACAGGTCACCGCCCGGGCAACAGGACATCGCGCATAGCAGGTCCGTCTCGGCAAAGAACTCCAGGTAATCGCCCTTGCGTGCCGGGCAGGCTTTCATGAAGTACTTGTCTTCACTGTTGAGACCGGTGCACTGGAAGATATTGAGCACATCGTGGATATCGAATTCGGTCAGCCCCCAGGGCGCCACTGCGCGAACCAGATTGGAGTGACAGTGGTGATCGAAGTCCTCGCCGGTCAACAGGCGATTCACGTAGGGGTCGCAGCGCGTGCCTAGCAGGTCATGCACGCGGCCGCCTTCGGCATCGACGCCATAGTCGGCGAGGGTGTCATCGATGATGGTCGCCATCGGGCGCAGGTAGGGCAGTGTCGACCACAGGCGATCATAGGTGCTGACATGCGCGCGCTGCAGCTGGCGGGTGCGAGACGCCCACATGCGCTCACGCGGGTTGTGCAGATTCCACATGTTGAAATCGCCGACCTGTGAGCCTTCGGTGATCTTGATGCGCAGTACGTGGCCCGCCGGCACTTCCCATGCCAGGCCATCACGCAGCGGCACGCTATGGGTCGCGATCAGCGTGCGCTCAGCCTTGCCTTCGGTGAGGCTGTCGTAGAAGTCGCGATCGACGTCCAGAATCGATCCCTTGCTGGCTTGATAGGCGGCAGGTACATCACTCATGGCAGGACTCCTCGTGAGTCGAAATTGGATCTGATGACCAGGCCGGACTGCCTGGAATTCGCTGCCCGGCCGGGGCTTGCGAGCACTGCCGGCAAGTGTGATGGCCGGCAGTGGCGGTTTCTGTGGGGGCCAGAGAGAAATTCTTGGTTCTCTCGCGCGGGATCATGCCTGTTCGCGGTGCCAGTGCTTCATCAGACGGTCGAAGCAGACGCTAGCGGCAGGTTCTGTGCTCATGCGGCTGACGATGACGACGGCGATCAGGGCGAACAGGAAGCCGGGGACGACCTCGAACATGTCGAAGATTCCCAGCGGCCCGCCGCTCAGCGGCTTCCAGATCGCGACGCTGAGCGCGCCGACCATCAAGCCGGCAATGGCGCCGTTGCGGGTCATGCCGCGCCAGAACAGTGACAGCAGGATGACGGGGCCGAAGGCGGCGCCGAATCCACCCCAGGCGTAGGACACCAGGCCGAGGATGCTGCTGTCACGCTCGCTGCCCATTACGGTGGCAAGCAGCGCGATGCCGATCACGCTGGCACGGCTCAACCAGACCAGCTCCTGCTGTGACGCCTTGGGACGAATCAGGCCGCGGTAGATGTCTTCGGCGATGGCGCTGGAGCACACCAGCAGCTGGGAGTCGACGGTGCTCATGATCGCGGCCAGCACACCCGCAAGAATGAAGCCTGCCACCCAGGGATTGAGCATGATCTGACTCAAGGTGATGAAGACGCGCTCGCTGTCCGTGAGACCGTCACCCAGCTCACCTCCGAACCAGTAATACCCCAGCACACCCACCGCGACCGCCGCCGCCATCGTGATGGCGGACCACAGCAGGGCGATACGTCGGGAGACCTTGATATCTTTCCGCTTGCGTACGGCCATGAAGCGCACCACTACGTGGGGCTGGCCACAGTAGCCAATGGCCCAGCCGGCCAGTGACAGCATGCCCAGGAAGGTCACGCCTTCCAGCATGCCACCGATGGGAGCGACATCCTGCGCCGCTGCCGGAGCGGCTGCCCCATCGCCGAACAGCGCCATAGCCGTCATGGCAGCCACGGCACACAGGGAAGCCGCCATCATCAGGCCCTGGACGAGGTCGGTCCAGGAGGCCGCGAGAAATCCGCCGAGAAAGGTATAGCCGACGATGACCAGTGCACCCAGCCACAGGGCAACCCGATAATCGATCTCGAACAGGCCTTCGAACAGCACGGCACCACCGACCAGACCCGCCGAGACATAGAAGGTGAAGAACACCAGCATGACCACGGATGATAGGGTGCGTAGCACGCGTGAGCGGTCCTCGAAACGCGCTTCCAGGTAGTCCGGCACCGTTAATGCATTGCCAGCGGCTTCGGTGAATACACGCAGGCGCTCGGCGACCAGCGTCCAGTTCAGGTAGACACCGACCAGCGTCCATACCGCGATCCAGGCCTGGGAGAGGCCACCGCTGAAGATGGCGCCGGGCAGGCCCATCAGCGCCCAGCCGCTCAGGTCAGAGGCCCCGGCACTGAGGGCAGCGACGCTGGGCGGCAGGCCGCGTCCCCCGAGGATGTAATCCGATAGATCGTGGGTGATGCGATAGAAGTAGATGCCGATGCCCAGCATCAGCAGCAAATAGAGTCCGAATGACAGCAGGACAGGTAAGTTCATCCCGGGAGACCTCATGGTGACGCCAAGGCGTCTTGTTATTGTTCAACAGTGGTGTCGTGCTGCAGCAGGTGGCTGCCTGACAGCGAGTGTGCCGGCACTGACATCCTCACCTTATCCATGAGCCGGGTTGCAAAAAAGTGACCATTTATCGTTTGATACATGACTGAATGTCATGAGTCAGATGTGATGACGCCATCGTCATGACAGGACGTTGTATCTGCAGAGCATAGCCTGTCGTCATGCGTCACTTTGAGCGTCGATCGCTGGCGGCTCGCTTGGCTTGATCACAGGAAAACCTCGATGCGCCCCAGTCTTTCATCGCTCAATGCCTTTGAAGTCGTGTCGCGCCTGGGTAGCCTCAGTGCGGCGGCCCACGAATTGAATATCACCCAGTCGGCGGTCAGCCATCAGATACGTCGACTCGAAGCTGCTCTGGAGGTGAGCCTGCTGGAAAGGGCGGGACGCGGTGTCGTGCTGACCCATGCCGGACGCCGACTCGCGGATGGCCTGCAGGCGGGCTTTGCCCGAATCGAGCAGTCGGTGGCCGAGTTCGAGGTGGGAGCACTCGGCAGGCAGCACCGACGCCAGCTACGTGTCAGTTGCCTGCCCTCGGTGGCGGTGCGCTGGTTGATACCGCGACTCAACAGTTTCCGTGAGCAGTGCCCCGACATCGCGGTCAGCCTGCAATATGCGGGGATCAGTGCACGAGGGCTGTTGCCGGAAGTCGATGTGATGATCACCTGGCAGGATGAGCTTCCCGCCAGGACCGTACAGGGAGTCCGGCTGTTCTCCGGGGCCACCCAGCCAGTGGCCAGCCCCCTGTATCTGGAGCACCACCGCCGCCCGAGTCAGCCAGCGGATCTTCTCAAGCTTGAATTGCTGCATGATCAGTCGCGCCAGCCTTGGCATGACTGGTTCAACAACTGTGGCCTGTATCCCCCTCAGCTCGACAAGGGCGATCTCTATCAGGACTTCAGCCTGCTGAGTGCGGCGGTGGTTGCGGGGCAGGGGGTCGCGCTGTGTCCGCCACGTCTGATCCGCAATGAGCTTGGGGACGGAACCCTCGAATGCCTGTTCGAGATGGCTGCCAACCGTCAGCGTGCCTACTGGCTGTTTCATCATCCGCAGCCCGCGACGCACGTGAAACAGTTCCGAGACTGGATGTGCGAGCAGATCGCCGCTGAGGGCGAGGTGGCGGATAGTGGATATATTGCTGATGCCTGATATCTGACGCCTGAGTGGGTGGATTGCATGAACTGCCTGGCATGAACTGGCTGGCACGAAAAAGCCCCCACCGAAAGGCTCGGCAGGGGCTGAGGCGTGCCCGGGTTCATCTCGGGAACACGTGAAGCGCGATCCGGAAATGCGCGTTAGGGCTGCTGGCCTGTCGGTGCCAACACGATTTCTCGGATACAGACGGATTGAGGCTGCTGGTAGGCAAAGTGGACGCTGGCAGCGACATCCTCCGGTGCCAGCACGCCGCCCATCTCTTCTTTCCACGCCTTGTAGCCGTCCTTGATCTCGTCGCTGGTGGTGTGATCGATCAGTCCCGTCTCGACAGCACCGGGCGCGAGGGTGATCACGCGGACGTTGTCGGCGGCGACTTCCTCGCGCACGTTCTCGCTCATGGCGTGTACCGCGAACTTGGTGCCACAGTAAGCCGCGTGTCCCGGGAAGGTCTTGCGTCCTGCCACCGAGCTGATGTTGATGATGGTGCCACCCTTGCGTGCCTGCATCTTGCCAAGGACGGCCTGCATGCCATTGAGGACGCCCATCACATTGACATCCAGCATGCGCTGGAACTCGCCGGGGTCCTGGTCGGCAATCTGGCCCAGCAGCATGGTGCCGGCATTGTTGACCAGACAATCTACTTCACCGTAGTGGGCCTCAGCTTCGGCGATGGCCGATTCGATGGCGGCCTTGTCGCAGACATCGACGCTGGCGCACAGCGTGTTCGGGAGCGCCAGTGCCTCGAGTGCGTCCACACGGCGTGCCAGCAACAGTAGCGGATGCCCGGCAGCACTGAGTGTCTGAGCAATGGCAGTACCGATGCCGGCGCTGGCACCGGTGATGACGATCAATTTTTTCATGAGTGACTCCAGAAAAGGACTAATCAGACAACGGCATGCAGTATGGCATGCACCGCAGAAGAGATAATCGCGGTTCAATTCACGTTATTGTTGCCTGAGGATTACTAATCCTCCCTTGGCGCTCATTGCCATCATCGTCGATGACCCCGGCGGGTCGCGATCAGCCGTTGAGCACGCCCAGCCAGGCCCACAGCCCCAGCAGGGTGGCGATCAGCACCGGCGGCGTCAGCATCAGGCCGACCTTCATGTATTGCCCCCAGCTGATGTGATGGCCCTTCTGATCGAGCACGTGCAGCCACAGCAGTGTGGCGAGACTGCCGATCGGGGTGAACTTGGGCCCCAGGTCGTTGCCGATCACGTTGGCATAGACCATCAGCTCGCGCGTCGCGTCATTGACCTGTTGCGCACTGAGGTGGTCGATGGCCAGCGCACCGATCAGCGTGGCCGGCATGTTGTTCATCACCGAGGCGGTGACGGCGGCCAGCACGCCGGTGCCGAGGGTGGCGGCCAGCTCGCCCTGACTGGCAAGCCAGGCGAGGATGTCGCTGGCGTGATCGGTCAGGCCGGCATTGCCCAGCCCGTAGACCACCAGATACATGCCCACCGAGAACAGCACGATCTGCCACGGTGCACCGCGCAGCACCGGGCCGAGTTCGATCACGGCATCGCCGCTGCCCAACCAGCGCCCGGCGATGGCCAGCAGAATCAGCGCAGCGCTGCCGGTAACGATAGCGAGCGGGATGCCCAGCGGCGCGGTCACGAAGTAGGCCACCAGCAGTACCCCCAGCAGCGGGAAGGCGGCGCGAAATACCTGCGGGTCCTTGATGGCGCCCGACGGTGCCTCGAGCTTCTCCAGCGCATAGTGTGGCGGCAGCTCGTTGCGGAACATCAGCCACAGCACGATCAGGGTGGCGGCCAGCGCGATCAGATCGACCGGCACCATCACGGCGGCGTAATGCGTAAAGGAGATGTCGAAGTAGTTGGCGCTGACGATGTTGACCAGATTCGAGATCACCAGTGGCAGGCTGGTGGAGTCGGCCACGAAGCCGGTGGCGATGATGAAGGCCAGCGAGGTCGCCGCCGAGAACTCCAGACGCACCAGAATCGCGATCACGATCGGCGTCAGCAGCAGGGCGGCGCCATCATTGGCGAAGAAGGCCGCGATCACCGCGCCCAGCAGCACGATGAGCGGAAACAGCTTGCGTCCGTTGCCGCCGCCCCAGCGCGCGACATGCAGCGCCGCCCAGCTGAAGAAACCCGCCTCATCGAGGATCAGCGAGATGATGATCAGCGCCACGAAGGTGAAGGTGGCGTCCCAGACGATATCCCAGACCACCAGCACATCCGGCAGATTGACCACGCCGCAGGCCAGCGCGACCACGGCGCCGCCGAGGGCGCTGGTGCCGATCCCCAGCCCACGTGGCTGCCAGATCACCAGTGCCAGCGTGATGGCGAAGATTGCCAAGGCAAGCATGAGGTCTCCTTGTCGAGGGTGAAGAGTCAGTGAGAAGCCGCGTTTGCGGCCACGAATGGCGTCAGATCGTGCTCTGATTGACGCGACGGGAGACCTCTTCGGCGCTCTCGACACGCTCCGAGTAGCGCTCGGTCAGATATGCGCTGCGGTCGCGGTTCATCCAGGTGAACTTCATCAGCTCTTCACAGACATCGACGATTCGCAGATATAGTGGCGATAGGCGCATGCGGCCATGCTCGTCGAATTCATTGAAGGCCTTGGGCACGGATGACTGGTTGGGGATGGTCAACATGCGCATCCAGCGGCCCAGAATGCGCATCTGGTTGACACTGTTGAAGCTCTGGCTACCGCCACTGACCTGCAGGACGGCCAGCGTCTTGCCCTGAGTGGGGCGCACGCCGCCCAGTGACAGGGGGATCCAGTCGATCTGCGCCTTCATGATCGAGGTCATCGCTCCGTGACGTTCCGGGCTCGCCCACAGCATGCCTTCGGACCACTGAGCCAGCTCGCGCAGCTCCTGCACCTTGGGGTGATCGGCCTCGCAGTCATCCGGCAATGGCAGGCCGGCCGGCGAGTAAAGGCGCACCTCGGCACCGAAGGCGCGCAGCAGGCGCGCCGCTTCCTCGGCGGCGAAGCGCGAGAAGGAACGCTCACGCAGGGAGCCGTACAGCACCAGAATGCGCGGCGCGTGACGCGGGGCATCCGGCCCGACCAGGCGATCGATCTCCAGCGGTCGCCAGTGTTCGGCATCGATATTGGGCAGGTCGGCGAGTGCCGCTTTCATCTCATCGGTCATGAGTTCATTGGTCATGGTGTCGCCTGTCGGCAGGTGCGACGTGTCGGGAGTGTGTGCGTTCATGATTCAGGTCCTGGGGGCGTGGACGACGCCGCCGTCTTCCTTGGTGTAGTGCGCGACCGGATTGTCCAGCAGCTCCAGTACCGCCTCCGACGGGCGGCACAGACGCGTGGCCTGCGGCGTGACCACGATGGGGCGATTGATCAGGATCGGGTGGGCCATCATGGCGTCGATCAACGCCGCATCGCTCAAGGCCGGGTCATCCAGATTGAGCTCGTCATAGGGCGTGCCCTTGCGGCGCAGCAGCGGGCGCGGGCCACCTCCCATGGCGGCAATCAGGGATTCCAGCGTCTCGCGCGTCGGCGGGGTGACCAGATACTCGATCACCTTCGGTGTCTCGCCGGAGGCCTTGAGCATGGCCAGCACATTGCGTGACGTACCGCAGGCCGGGTTGTGATACATCGTGATCTTGCCGGAAGTACGGACGGAATCAGTCATCGTCGTGAGACTCCTGTGGAGGGCAGGAGGAGGCGCTGCAGTCGGGCACGATGAGCGAGGCCAGCAGTGGGTCGCAGACCACCGAGGAGCCCGCGCAGCAGTCACGTACCAGAAACTGCACGGTGGCAAGCATGTGCTCGAGGTTGGCGCGGTAGATCAGCGAACGGCCTTCGCGCTGGGAGTGGATCAGCCCCGCGCGGCTCAATACGCCCAGATGGGTCGAGAGCGTGTTGTGCGGCACCTCGAGACGACGGGCGATCTCGCCGGCGGGCAGGCCTTGTGGCTCATGGCGGACCAGCAGGCGAAACGTGTCCAGACGCGTGGCCTGGGAGAGCGCCGCGAAGGTGTCCAGCGTGGCCTGCGGGTCGGGCAGGCTGTCGGAGTCATTCATTTGATCTGTCCATATGTCGAGACTTGTCGAAATGACGATGGTGCGATGATAGATCAGCGTGCTGCGGATGGGAAGTCTGCTCTCTGCTCTCGGTCATCAGCGCTCGATCTTCAGCGCTCGATCTTCATCCCCCTGTCTTGGGCTGACAGCCATCAGTATTCGTGATGGCCATCTTAGACCTGCTCATGCAGCCAGCTGGCCAACGCTGCCTGGCGCGGGTTCTGGCTCTCGAGACGCGCCGCGAGCCAGTAATCACAGCCGGAGGAATACTCTAGTGTCCCCAGCCGCACAAGCTGTCCCCGTGCCACCAATGCACTGACTTGCTGATGACTGCCCAGCGCGACGCCTTGCCCGGCCAATGCGGCATCCAGCACCAGATGGTAGCTGGTGAATTGACGTTGCACATTGAGCGTAAGTCCCGGCTTGCCCATGCCACTGAACCAGCGTGGCCAGTTGATCCAGTTGGGTTCGAGGCGCTCGTAGTCGAGCAGTGGCAGAGCCGCCAGCAGAGGTAGCTCCCGACAGTCGCGGGCACCTTGTGGCAGCTCGGCGATGAAGTCGGGTGACGCCACCGGATAGAGCGTCTCGGTGAACAGAGGGGTCAATTGCCAATCCGGATGCGGCGCCATGTCATAGCAGATGGCGAGATCCACATCCTCGGTGAGGATGTCGCGATGATGATCTGCAGTGATCAGGCGCAGGCCACTGGCAAGCGTCGGCTGGGTGGCGCGAAGTCGATTCAACATCGGCCCCAGCCATAGGTGTGAGATGGCGCTGTTGGCGGCCAGTGTCAGGCGGGCATTGGGAGAAGGGCGGCTGACGCTCTCCAGTGCGTCGATCATGAAGTCGAAACTGGTCGCCAGGCGCTGGCTCAACTGCTGTCCTGCTGCGGTCAGAGAGACGCGTCTGCCATGGCGATGAAACAGCTTGGTATCGATGTGATGCTCAAGGATGGCGATCTGACGGCTGACGGCAGCCTGGGTGATATGCAATTCGCTGGCGGCACGCGTGAAGTTGGCGTGACGCGCGGCTGCCTCGAAGGTCAGCAGGCTGTTGAGAGGCGGAAGGCGATGACGAAAGCTCTTCATGCAGGGCTCCGAGACGAGGAGGGTAACGTTGGCTGATAGGTCAATGCTTGATGACTTCAAGTTATCAAGGTTGATCAGGATTGAGGCTATACACAGCTAGAATCATCAGGTTCACACTGATGTCATCGTGATGCATAGGGTATTCCGTAGATGACTACGGGCTATCAGCATGACACTCCGTGACCTGACTGGGTAGCAAACATGAATGAACTTGATTGGCATGCCGACCGTAGTGACCTTCACCCGCTGGAGCTTCAGGACAATGCCCCTGAAAGTGAAGGCATCGACCTGGTGGCCGTGCGTCGTTATCGACAGAATCGCCTGCGCGAAGAGATGAACACCCAAGGTGTTGATGCCTTGATCATTTCGGACCCGGTCAACATCCGCTATGCCAGCGGCGCACGCAACATGCAGGTCTTCAGCGCTCGCAATACTCCGGCGCGTTACCTGCTGCTGACCCAGCATCGCAGTGTGCTGTTCGAATTCACGGGCTGTGAGCATCTCGCCGATGGCCTGGAAACCATCGACGAAGTGCGCCCGGCCATGACTGCCAGTTTCGTTGCGGCAGGTCACGATATCGCTGAGCGTGAACAGCAATGGGCGCGCGAGATGCTGGCGACCATTACCGAGCTGTGCGGTCTGAAAGCGGTGATCGGCATGGAGCGCATGAATGCCGGGACCGCCATCGCCTTTGATCGTCTGGGCGCGCGCGTCGTCGATGCCCAGGCACCGCTTGAACGTGCACGTGCCATCAAGTCTGACGAAGAGCTCAAGTGTGTCGTGGCCTCGCTGCGTGCTACCGAGCGCGGCGTAGGACGTCTGCGTGAAGCGATTCGCCCCGGCATCACCGAGAACGAGCTGTGGTCAGTGCTGCATCAGTCCATCATCGCTGACAATGGCGACTACTGTGAGACTCGCCTGCTCAACTCAGGCCCGCGCACCTATCCCTGGTTCCAGGAAACCGCGTCCAAGCGACTGGCCGCCAACGAGCTGGTGGCACTGGATACTGACGTCGTCGGCTGCCACGGCTATTACTCCGACTTCTCGCGCACTTTCCACGTTGGCCCTGACAAGCCGACCGAGACCCAGAAGCTGCTGTATCGCACCGCCCATGAGCAGGTACAGCACAATCTCGACATCCTGCGTCCCGGCATGAGCTTCCGTGAATATTCCGAGAAGGCCTGGAACATCCCCGAGCGTTTCCATGCCAATCGCTATTACCTCTCTGCCCATGGCTGTGGCATGACCGGCGAATATCCCTACCTGTATCACCATGCCGACTTTGCCGTCTCAGGCTACGACGGCGTGATCGAGCCGGGCATGGTGCTCTGCGTCGAGAGCTATATCGGCGACCCCGAAGCCGGGGAAGGCGTCAAGTTGGAGGAGCAGTGCGTGATGCGCGAAGACGGCCTCGAGATCCTGAGCAAGTTCCCGTTCGAGGAAGCCTTGTTGAACTGATGATTTCAGGATGGCGCTGCTGGTCAAGCAGCGCCATGGCACTCCTTGGCCCGCAGTCTGCCGTCTGCAATGACGTTGTTTTCATACTCCGGGGTGTTCGGTCGGGCAGCTGCCTGATCGCAATCTCCTGACGCGTTTCGTAGTGACACAGATGTAGAGACACAGATCACCATAATTCCAATAAATGATCGTGCCGCCATTGTCTGCTTCCTTCATGTACCAGTGCCTATGGCGCGTGAGGGACGGCTGGCTGCGCGCCTACTGACGTGAGGTAAAGACATGTCGTCCGATGTGAATGACAGCAGTATCACAATCACTTGCCAGAAAACGGGGTTATATCGAGGACTCAACATTCCAGTGACGCTGATCAGCAAACTGATCATCACTCTTCTCGTGGCATTTGCCGTGGCCCTCCCTGATCGGGCCGTAGCGCTGTTGGCCACGATCAATCAGACCATGCTTGAGCACTTCAATCTCTATTACGTCTATGCCGTCGCCTTCTACCTGGTGTTCTGCACGGTGCTGTGTGTGTCGCCGTTGGGGGGCAAGCGACTGGGACGTGATGATGAAGTGCCTGAATTTTCGCGTTTTGCCTGGTTTTCGATGATGTTCGGCGCCGGAATGGGCATCGGGCTGCTGTTCTACTCCATCGGGGAACCTGTCTCGCACTTCAATTTCAATCCGGATATCGCGGCAGGCCAGGTGCAGGCGGGGTCCGAGCAGGCCATTGAAAGTGCCGTCAGCTATACCTTCCTGCACTGGGGGCTGCATGCCTGGGCAATCTATGCCTCTGTGGCGCTGGCGCTGGGATATTTCGCCTACCGTCGTGGCTTGCCGTTGACCATTCGCAGTACCTTGATGCCCATCTTCGGCAAGCGGTTGCTGGATGGCCCCTTGGGTCACGCCGTGGATATCATCGCCGTGGTCGCAACCACTCTGGGCGTGGCCACCACCATGGGCGCCGGTGTCAGTCAGCTGGTGGCAGGGCTGGATTTCGTGATGCCGGGCACTGAATTGCTGGACTCCGCCGGTATTCCACGCCCCTTGCCGTTGATCCTGACACTCGTCGTGATAATGGGGCTATCGACACTGTCCGCAGTGACCGGAGTGAAGCGCGGCGTCAACTGGCTCAGCCAGTTCAACATGCTGCTGTCCTTTGCCCTGCTGGCCGTCTTCATCTGGTTCGGCAGTCGTCTGTTTGCCAGTGAACTGCTGGTTTCCGCGACCTGGGATTATTTGAGAACCCTGCCGGAACGCAGCTTTCAAACCTGGCCGGTGACGAGTGCGTTAGGCCAGTGGCAGGTCGACTGGACCATTCTGCAGCGTGCCTGGTTCATTGCCTTTGCGCCATTCGTCGGGCTCTTCCTTGCGCGTATTTCACGTGGTCGCACGATTCGTGAATTCGTGTTGGGGGCGGTCGTGGCTCCCAGTCTCATGTGCTTCGTATGGATCTGTTACATGGGTGGCAGCAGTCTGCACATGGAAACCAGCGGATTGGCGCAAGGCACGATTCTGGCAACCGTGCGTGATCATATCGCCACCGTGTTGTTCGTGACGCTGGATTACCTGGATACCGGCGCCTTGATCCATGTCATTGTCGGCGGCACCTTGATTCTGATCATCACGTATCTGGTGACCAGTGCGGACTCGGGCGTGCTGGTGCTCAACGCCATCATGGCCGGGGGAGAGGAAACCAACGAGCGCCGTCACCGCATCATCTGGGGTGTGTTGCTGACACTGGTGGTGGGCTCATTGCTTCTGGCGGGTGGCCTGGCGGCGATTCAGAAGGCAATGCTCATCGCTTCTCTGCCGTTTTCGTTGCTGATGATCCTGATGTGCGTTGCTACATTCATGTCGTTGTGGCGTGAGCCCAGCGACCTGCCAGCCGTGAACGAGGCTGAGCCAACCTGATGCCGGTGGCTTAAGTCAGGCATTTGCCCGACAGTATTGGTAGCATGTGCGCCATTAATTACCGGATAAGGGAAGATGGCGCGATGATGATGGTATTGCAGATTCTGGGCGGCTTCGTGCTGACAGCAGGGGTGCTGCTGGCGGCAGTGCCGGAGCTGGTCAACCGCTTCAAGGGCCCGAACGACACCCCGCTGACTGTTCCGAAGGAAACCGGCGCGGCGATCTCGCGGCGCATTCGTTGGGGCTGGGTCATCGCGGTGGGGTACCTGCTGATGTATCCGCCGATCGGCCTGGGTCTGTTGCCGGTGCTGGTGACGCTCGCGGTGGCCGGTATCGCCGGCATCATGACGGCCCGTCTGATGGGACTGATGCTGGATGGCATCGAGATGCGCCATCTGTTCCGCTTCGCCGCCGAGTCGCTGATTCTGGGCGGTCTGTGGACCTGGTTCGTCAGGCTGTCTGCCTGACGCCATTGCCGCGTACATTGTGCCGTCAGATCGCCAATGACTGCATTCTGGGAGTCCGTCCATGCCGCTCAATGCGTCTACGCAAACTTCATTGGCAGGGCTGGAGCGATCGCGACCGGTACTGGTGACCGGCGCGACCGGCTATGTGGCGGGGCAGCTGATTCGTCGCTTGCTGCAAGAGGGCCTGACGGTGCATGCCGCCGTGCGCGATCCCGGCAATAGCGAACGTCTGGCGGCGCTCATGGCACTGGGCGAGCGCTTGCCGGGGGAGCTGCGTGTCTTCGCCAGTGATCTGCTCGAACAGGGCTCCTACGCTCAGGCGATGGCAGGCTGTGGGGTGGTCTTTCACACCGCCTCACCCTTCGTGGTTAGCGTCCTGGATCCCGAACGCGATCTGGTGCGTCCGGCGGTGGACGGCACGCGCAATGTGCTGGAAGAGGCCAATCGTCAGGCCAGTGTCGAACGGGTGGTGCTGACCAGCAGCTGTGCCGCCATCTACAGCGACAATGCCGATGCTCAAGACACCCCGGGCGGCTGTTTCGACGAGAGTGTCTGGAACACCACCGCGTCCCTGACCCATCAGGCCTATTCGCTCTCCAAAACGCTGGCGGAACAGGCCGCGTGGCAGATCGCCGAGCGGCAGTCACGCTGGCGGCTGGTGGTGATCAACCCCTCGCTGGTGCTTGGCCCCGCGATCAGCGATGACACGCGCGGCGAATCCTTCAACCTGATGACGCAGCTATGTGATGGCACGCTCAGGATAGGCGCGCCGGATTACGGCATGGGCGTGGTGGATGTGCGGGATGTGGCCGAGGCGCATCTGGCGGCGGGATTTCTGCCCACGGCCAATGGGCGTCACCTGGTCGCCGGGCATTCCTCAAGCTTCATTGAGCTGGGGCGGGCCTTGCGCCGTCACGCCGGCCCGCAGTACGCGATTCCCACTCGCCAGCTGCCCAAATGGCTGGTGTGGCTGGCGGGTCCGCTGGCCAACAAGGCCGTGACCCGCAAGGTCGTCGCGCGCAACGTGGGCCATCCCTTCGTCTTCGACAATACCCGCAGTCGCGAGCAGCTGGGTCTGATCTACCGGCCCCTCGAGGCGACGCTGCACGACATGTTCGATCAACTGGAGGCCAGCGGCCGCCTGTCGTGATTTTGGTCAATACATTGTCGGGAAAAGCCCCAGTGTTCCGCTTGGGTCATACCCCATTCTATAGCGTATTGTTGTATTGGGAGTAATGGTGTCTTTCACTTCTTTTACTCCAGTCTCACAAAGCCCTTGATCCGCTGAAGCGCTGACGATATATGTACCCGGAGTAAGATCCAGCGAGACAGTTTCTGCAGGGTCAAGCTTGGCGGTTAGAACTCCATTGATTTTTACAATGATCCCGCAAGCGCTGCCTAACAGCCCACTATCACGGGTCAGAGTCAATGTCCCATGCTCCTCCTGTAAAGGTTGATTGTGTGCATAGATTCGTTCAGGAGGGACGGGGTCGGCATCTAATGATGAAATTGGCGTAGTAGAGCAACCTGTAATGGTAAGCATGAGTACAGTTGTTATTAGTGTGCGTGTCATGATTGCCTCAGAAATAGTGGGCATGAAGTTAGGAGCATGCAATGACCATCATATATTTTGGTTGCTCGCAGGTATATTTAAATCAACTTAATCGACAGCATAATTCTCTTTGGCTTTAGCGTTTTCTCAACGGCTCCAGCAGCGCATTCAACCCGTTGTGATCAATCTCGTGCATCAGCGCGAGCAGGCGACCGATCTCGCCCTGCGGGAATCCCTTGCGCGCAAACCAGCCCAGATAATCCCCGGGCAGGTCGGCAATCAGGCGTCCGGCATACTTGCCATAGGGCATCTGGCGGGTCGTCAGTTTCTGCAGGTCTTCAGGGCTCATCCTTTGACTCTCATTCGGTTTCGGTAGGGGGGATGCTCTCAGTTGGCGGTGCCATTCTGGCATAGCTGAGTTGCGGTGGTTGGGTTTTGCCACACTATCGCCATGTCTCCTATAACCCCATAGCACGGAGAGACTCATGCCTCGCGATTACCAGAACCTGGAGCAGCTACCTCTCGCCGGTGAATGGCGTGCCGGACGAGCCGGCAAGACGCTTGAGGTGTTGGACCCCTTCGATCAGAGCTCGCTGCTCTCGATTTCCATGGCCAACGCCGAGGATCTCGACGCCAGCTATCGCAAGGCGCGCGATGTCCAGCCTGACTGGGCCCAGACGCCGGCAAGCGAGCGCGCGGGCGTGATGCACAAGGCGGTGGAGCTGATGGACGAGCGACGCGAGGAGCTGCTCGGCTGGTTGATTCGTGAGTCCGGCAGTACTCGCATCAAGGCGCAGGCGGAACTGGCCGCGGCTCGCGCGATCACGCTGGAATCTGCCGCGATGGCCAACCGCGTGGCCGGAATGGCGATGGAGGCTCAGGTGCCGGGCAAGGAGAGCCGTGTCTTTCGCAAGCCGCTGGGTGTCATCGGCATCATCAGCCCGTGGAATTTCCCGCTGCATCTGACCCAGCGTTCCCTGGCACCGGCATTGGCGCTTGGCAACAGCGTCGTCATCAAGCCGGCGAGTGACACGCCGCTGACCGGTGGCCTGCTGCTGGCCAGATTGTTCGAGGAGGCGGGCCTGCCTGCCGGCGTCTTGAGCGTGGTGGTCGGTTCCGGCAGCGAGATCGGCGATGCCTTCGTGGATCACGAGGTGCCGCGGCTGATCTCCTTCACCGGTTCCACCCAGGTGGGCAAGGGCATCGGCGAGCGCGCCGTCGGTGGTGATCATCTCAAGCACGTTGCCCTGGAACTGGGTGGTAACAGTCCCTTCGTGGTGCTGGATGATGCGGATATCGAGCAGGCGGTGGACGCCACTCTGGTCGGCAAGTTCCTCCATCAGGGGCAGATCTGCATGGCCATCAACCGCATCATCGTCGATGAGTCGGTCCATGACGCCTTTGTCGATCGCTTCGTGGCGCGTGCCCGTGCACTCAAGGTCGGCGATCCCGCACAGGACGATACCGTCATCGGGCCGATCATCAATGCCAAGCAGCGTGATGGTCTACTCGAGATGATCGAGACGGCCAAGGGCGAGGGCGCCCAGGTGATGCTTGAGGGCGAGACGCAGGGTCAGCTGGTGCCGCCGCATGTGTTCACCGAGGTCACCAATGACATGAGTCTGGCCCGCAACGAGATCTTCGGTCCGCTGGTCGGCATCCAGAAGGCCCGTGATGAAGCTCACGCGCTGGAGCTTGCCAATGGCACCGAATATGGCCTTTCGGCGTCCGTCTTCACCGCGGATATCGCACGTGGCGAGCGCTTCGCGCGCCAGGTCGAGGCTGGCATGGTGCACGTCAATGACATGCCAGTGAACGATGACCCGCGCGCGCCCTTCGGTGGCGAGAAGAACTCCGGCCTTGGGCGCTTCAATGGCGACTGGGTGCTTGAGGAATTCACCACCGACCAGTGGGTCAGCCTGCAGGTCGAGCCCCGCCAATATCCGTTCTGATGTCTCTGACCTGTAGTTGACGCATGACAAGCAGCGCCCCGCTCAGCCTGATGCCTGAGCGGGGCGCTTTTGATGGTAGGTAATGCTGACGTGTCATGATGGACGAGGTAGGCAAAGAGCCAGCTCAGTGTGACACCCAAGGCATCCCTGTCGAGAGGACAGGGACACATGCTGTGATCATCAGCGCGACCGCCAGATGAGCCGTGCGTGAGAAGCGGATCAGGGCGCGCCTGACGGCGGATCAATGACTGATCAGAGAAGCGCTACCCAGCCAGGCAAGCCTGAGCGCCAGCAATGACAGCGCCCATTTGAACAGGCCATCGAAATGCCGGTTGGAGACGCGATCCAGAAAGCGCAGTCCGAGGCGGGTACCGATCAGGCCCGCGCCGATCATCAGCACGATCAGGGGCAACCACTCCTGGAAGAGAAACCCTGCCATGCCGAAGATGAAGGCTTTGGTGAGGTGCTGCGCGACCATGCAGGCCGCGAAGGTCGCCACCTTGGCGTGACGCTCGCCGCCGCCTTGCTTGATGAAGCTCGCGACCAGTGGGCCGCTGGCACCGATCAGACTCGAAAGGAAAGTCGTGATGGCTCCGGCGATCAAGGTGCCCGTGCGGCTCAAAGCTCGCTTAGGCAGTGCCGGCCCCCAGCAGGTGAACAGCACGAACAGCGCGATGGAAAGCTCCAGTACCCCTTCAGGCAAGCGGATCAACACCCAGGCCGCGACCAGCGCACCCAGCGCCACGCCGGGCAGAAAGGCCAACAGGCGGCGCATGTCGATATGGCGCCACGTCATCGCCATGCGCCCGCCGTTGGAGCCCAGCTGCACCATGCCATGCACCGGAATCAGGGCAGCGGCAGGCATCAACTGCGCCATGAACATGATCAGCAGGGTGCCGCCGCCGACCCCGACAGCTGCGGACATGGCTGACGTCAGCAGGGCAAGCAGCAGCAACGTGCAGACGATAGATAGCGAGAGCGGGAAATACTGCGCGAGGCCCTCAAGCAGGCTTGCGAGGTAGGGAATATCGGCGGGACTTGCGAGCATTGCGGGCATCCTGTGCAATTAGCCAATAGAGAGAGAATAGGGGCTCAGGCAGCCGACATGATGCATGTCCTGCCTGACAGGCGTGCAAGGCTACCGTGACCAAGAGGCGCTATCCAGCCAAGCGTGCGTGGCTGGATAGCGCCTAGGAGATTCGAGCGGCTTCGCGTGTTGGTGAAATTGCATGTTGCTGTCTTTTCAGCTAGAGATCAGCTTTCCCCTATAGGATGGTGAGGCTTACCATGGCATGTTGGTTTAGCCATATGCCGCAGTGTTCAGTGGGTGTTTTGTGGATCAGGAGAAAGCTGGCATGAAGCTGTTGTTGCTTGAAGATGATGACCTGCTGGCGGAAAGCCTGGCCGAGCTGCTTGAGGACAATGGTTATCGACTGGATGTCTCCTCCAATTTGAATGATGCGCAAGCCTTCATGGCAACCGAGCAGTACGCGCTGGCCATTCTGGATCTGGGACTACCGGACGGCTCCGGGTTGGATTTGCTCAAGCGCTGGCGTCAAGGTCAGGTGGATATTCCGATACTGATTCTCACGGCCCGTGACACGTGGGAAGACAAGGTCGTCGGTTTGCGCAGCGGGGCAGATGATTACCTGACCAAGCCATTTCATGAAGCAGAGTTGCTGGCACGTCTTCATGCGCTGCTTCGGCGTCGTCAAGGGGCAAGTCATGGGTATCTTCAGGTGAGCGGAATTCAGCTGGATGAAGAGGCGCAGCGTGTGTGCTGTGATGGAGAGCAGTGGGCGAGCTTGACGGCCACCGAATTTCGCCTGTTACGGTACCTCATGCATCATCCAGACAGAGTGCACTCCAAGACACAGTTGCTGGATCAGCTATATGCCCTGGAGCAGGACGCCGCGGCGCCCAATCTGGTAGAAGTCTATATCGCTCGCCTTCGCCGCCGCCTGGGCAAGGACTTGATACAGACCCGCCGCGGACAGGGGTATCTGCTTGTTTCACATCGATCGTCGTAGCCTTCGTTTTCGCCTGCTGACCCGCCTGGGAGGTGCATCCCTCGCGGTGGTGTTGTTTGCCTGGTATCTGCATGGCTTCTTTCTCCACGAGCTGGCGAAGGACTTTCTTGGGGAGCGTCTCAAGGATGAGGCATCGCATATCGTCACCTTGCTCAAGAAGGATGAGCGGCCTGTTGCCCAGCTCATGGCAGCGGCCCGTGAGGAATCTCTGAGCTTTCATCATTTCTATGTGTTGCGAGTCGGGGAGAAGGTCAGTACCTCGTTGCCTGCCTTGCCGACGCAGATGCTCCCTTTGCTTGAGGGCAAGGGGGATGCGTTATTCATGCATCAGTTTCAGCAACAGCCACTGTTGGTCTATCGGCACGTCTTCGATATCCGCGGGGACGCGGTGCAATTGTTGATTGCCGAGAATTTCTCGCCAGTGGAGCAGGGCTTGACCCGAGTTCATTGGTGGATCGCCGCCAGCGCCATCCTGTTGTGGGGGATTCTGATATCACTCAATCTGCTGGCGGTAAGGCGGGGGCTCAAGCCGTTGAGTGTCCTGCGCCATCAATTGAGTGAACTTCAGTCCGGGTATCGAAAGCGGATTGTGCTTGAGGCCCCTTCCGAGCTTGATGCGCTGGTATCACAGCTCAACACCTTGCTGGATGAGTTTGATCTTAGGTTGACTCGTTCACGAGAGTCTGTGGCGAATCTGTCCCATGCGCTCAAGACACCTCTGGCGGCACTGACACAGGTGCTGCGTGGCAAGCGACCGATCAATGAGGTACGTCGTGGCAAGATGCTGCAACGTGTAGAGACGATTCATTCCCAGCTGGAGACAGAACTCAGGCGAGCCCGCATTGCTGGCCCGCGCGCCGGTCAGACAACACGCCCGGTTGAAGAGGCCCAGCGCTTGATCGAGATGTTCCAGGGGATCTATCCGCAGCGTACCTTCTTGCTGGAGTGTCTGGGCGTATCTAATGAGCATGCGGATAGCTGGGTGAATGTCGAGACACAGGATTTCACCGAAATGCTCGGCATATTGCTGGATAATGCGGGCAAGTGGTCTGTCAATCAGGTGCAATGCCGATTGACGATAGAGAGTGACCAGATCGTGCTCTGCGTCGAGGATGATGGTCCGGGGGTGCCGGAGGCACAGTTGGCCCATCTTGGCGAGCGTGGGTGGCGTCAGGACGAAACTCACCCGGGTTATGGGTTGGGGCTCTCCATTCTTGCCCATCTCGTCAAGCATTACGCTGGTTGCGTGAGCTACTCAACAGCCGGCGCAGGGGGATTGAGAGCCGAGGTGCATCTGTCCACACGCAAATAGGCACTCCATTCAGGTTCGTTTCAGCTTGCCGTGGCTTCATCCATGTCATGACTCTTCATTCATGACTCGGGAGCAGCAACGGCCATGGCACCAAAACCGTCTGAATTTTCTGTATCACGTCGTCAGTTGCTCAAGGGAGGTTCTGCCCTGGGGCTGGGCGCAATGGTGTCAGGCGTGGCACCCGCCTGGGCCAACCCCTGGGGGCGCACATCAGGTTACTCCCAAGGGGTTGAGCATGGGCCCGAGATCTCTCTTGTCATTCGACGTGAAGACATCGACATTGCCGGGCAATTCGCTCGTCCTATCAGCATCAATGGCAGTAGTCCCGGGCCCATGGTGCGCTTGAAGGAGGGGCAGGATGCTGTCATCAAGGTGACAAACCTGCTCGATGAGCCAACCTCCATTCACTGGCATGGCATCATACTTCCTCCGGAAATGGACGGCGTGCCGGGTATCAGCTTCGCAGGGATAGCACCGGGCGAAACCTTTACCTACCGGTTTCCTGTCACTCAGAGCGGTACCTACTGGTATCACAGTCATTCAGGCCTCCAGGAGCAGGAAGGCCACGCAGGTCCATTGATCATCGACTCCGCAACACCCGAAGCCTTCACCTATGATCGTGAGCATGTCCTGCTGCTGACTGACTGGACATTCGAAGACCCCAAGTCCGTATTTCGCAATCTCAAGACCATGGAAGGCTACTA
This sequence comes from bacterium Scap17, assembly GCA_013376735.1. Lineage (NCBI taxonomy): Bacteria > bacterium Scap17. The sequence goes on from VINJ01000001.1 coordinate 1,881,211, forward strand.
TAACTACCAGGAGCGCACCGTCGCTGATTTCTTTGCGGATGTACGACGGGGTGGTTGGGTGGACACGATCGAGTCGCGCAGCATGTGGGCAGAGATGCGCATGAGCTCACGGGATATTGCCGATGTCACCGGCAGTACCTATACATATCTTCTCAATGGTCATTCACCAGAAGAAAACTGGAGCGCGCTATTCAAGCGTGGGGAAACAGTGCGTCTGCGTGTCGTCAATGGCTCGGCAATGAGCTACTTCGATTTACGCATTCCCGGCTTGAAGATGACCGTGGTGGCGGCAGATGGTCAGCCAGTGCAACCGGTTGAAGTGGATGAGTTCCGTATTGCCGTGGCGGAAGCCTACGATGTGCTGGTGACACCGGAAGATGACAAGGCGTACACCATCTTCGCCGAAGCCATGGACCGCAGTGGCTACGCGCGAGCCACGTTGGCACCCCGCCCCGGAATGGAGGCGCCCGTACCTGAACGACGGCAGATCGCTGATCGCGGGATGGAGGCCATGGGCGCTCATGCTGGAATGGACCATTCGCAGATGGCAGGCATGGATCATTCGCAGATGGCGGGCATGGATCATTCGCAGATGGCGGGCATGGACCATTCGCAGATGGCGGGCATGGACCATTCGAAGATGGCAGGTATGGACCATTCGAAGATGGCAGGCATGGACCATTCGCAGATGGCGGGCATGGACCATTCGAAGATGGCAGGCATGGACCATTCGCAGATGGCAGGTATGGACCATTCGCAGATGGCGGGCATGGACCATTCGCAGATGGCAGGTATGGACCATTCGAAGATGACTGGCCTGCAAGCCGATGCAGCCCAGGGCGGCATGCTGATGGCGGGTGCTGCTCAGCAAGGGGCTCGTTATGACCAGGCAGGAATCGGTCTGGACCAGTCGCTGCGTCGTGTACTGGTCTATCAGGATCTCAAGGCCTATTCACCATGGCCGGACAGACGTGGGCCCATGCGCGAGATGGAGTTGCATCTGACCGGCAATATGGAACGTTATATGTGGTCCTTCGATGGCAAGAAGTTCAGTGAAGTCAATGGCCCTATTCATTTTCATAAAGATGAGCGCCTCCGTCTCATCTTGATCAATGACACCATGATGGAGCATCCCATTCATTTACATGGGATGTGGATGGAGCTCGAGAATGGCCACGGTGACCTGATCCCTCGCAAGCACACCTTGAATGTCAAACCCGGTGAGCGCGTCTCAGCGTTGATCACTGCCGATGCAGAAGGTAGCTGGGCTTTCCATTGTCATCTTCTGTACCACATGGATGCAGGTATGTTCCGTGTCGTAAAGGTTTCCTGAGGAGTCATCATGTCAATCAGTCAGCATTCATTTCGTCTTGCCTGCGTGACGGTATGTCTATTCTCCAGTGCTGGTGCCTCCCAGGCATTTGCCCAGGATGGATATGATGCCCCGGCGTCATGGCCATCGCCCATGGCCGAACATCTCCAGTGGAGCGCAGTTTTCGATCGCCTGGAATATAGCCTTCCGGACAAGGGAGAGGACTCCCTGGTGTGGGATTTTCAGGCCTGGTATGGCGGAGATACCCACCGCGTCTATCTCAAGTCAGAAGGGGAGAATGTCCAAGGCGATGGTGAAGAAGCCGAGTTTGAATCCCTTGAGCTTCTCTACAGTCGCCTGGTTGCCGATTTCTGGGAGTTCCAGGTTGGAGCTGGCTATCAGGGTGGTGTGTTCAACGATGATCATGATGAAGGCGTATATGGGGTCTTCGGCTTTCAGGGGACCGCCCCCTACCGGATCGAGACGGATGCCGCAGTGCAGTACCGAGAGGAAGGTATCGTGACTGCCAGCCTGGAGCTTGAACATGATGTGCGCCTGACCCAGCGCTGGTATCTACAGCCACGTAGTGAAATGGTGTTCGCTGCCAATGAGTCCAGGCAGCAGGGGATTGGGACGGGCCTCAACTCAGTACGAATCGGCTTGCGTGCACGCTATGAGATAACTCGGCGGGTAGCGCCTTACGTCGGCATGTACTGGCAGAGAGAGTATGGCGAAACCGCCGATATGCAGCGTGAAGAAGGTGAGGATGTGGAGGATACGGCTGTCGTGGTCGGTGTGCGCATGATGTTCTAGAGGAGTCAGGATGGCAGTGACATTTTTCAATTGAATAGCGGTGGTGTAGTTGCGTGATCATGTTTTACATGAATATGCAGAATGGCCTTTTGATTGGGAGACTATGTCTTATGGTTTTGTACAATGTGATGATAATCTATTCTATTTTCAGGATGTTTTCAGGTTGTGTTGCCATGATGATAAGTGAACCCATAAAGAGATGATTTTCATGAAAACATCAACGCTGTTACTTGCTGCTACCATGACTTTTTTTACCGCTGTGACGCAGGCCAATGATGAGCATAGCCGTCTTCCGACTCTTTCGGCTGGAGTTTCAGAAACATATGGACTTGTGGCTGGAAAGCCATTGCGTTTCCAAATAGCCGTTGAACATGATGCAGTTCTAAAGATCAGCAGTCGACATTTTGCAGCTGATTCGAGTAAGAACAACCTGATGACTGCTGTGCTACGAGACCCACAAGGAAATGTCGTCGCGACAGCCTCTGATGATAATGGGCATTTTTCACTGGAGCAGGATGTCCAAGAAGGCTATTACCAATTGGAGGTCGCAGGAAATTCAATAAGTGGTTCGGCTGACGAAAATGGGCGTAGCTATTCTCTAAATGTTGCTTTTGAATAAGAGGTGGTTATGGCGAAAGATGATCAATGATAGGTTTAATGTAAATTGCTGAGCGATATTTGAAAATTATTCATTGATGTTGTGTTGTAAATAAGGCGTCACTCTGGATCGTGTTGATGGCCGGCATTCGTCGGCCTTTTTTTTCGCTTTGGTTGACAGCCTTGTCATTGACTATTCTTGCCGTCTAAAAGGGGGGCGACATGAAGAAATTATTGTTGGGGATGTGTCTGGCATTCATGGTGCTGCTGGCAGCAGGGGCCGGAGTCATTTACTCCGGCGTCGTCAGTGTCGCGGCAGATGATCCGCATGGGTCATGGGTCCATGGAATTCTTGAAACGGCGCGTGAACGTTCGATCGAAAGCCACGCGAGTGATATCGCCGCGCCACCCCTCGATGATGAAGCCATGAAAGTGGCGGGGGCCGGCAATTATGCATCGATGTGTGCCTCCTGCCATCTCGCGCCAGGCATGCAAGAGACAGAGCTCAGCAAGGGGCTTTACCCCAGTCCACCGAATTTTGTATCTTCGGATATGCATGGTGAGCCTGAAGAGCGCTTCTGGGTCATCAAGCATGGGATAAAAGCCAGCGGAATGCCGGCATGGGGCAAGAGCATGCAGGATGAATATATCTGGCAGATGGTCGCTTTCATGCAAGAGCTACCGGACATGAGTGCTGCTCGTTATACGGCTCTTGTGGCAGCAAGTGATGGTCATCAACATGGCGGAGGCGAGACTGCACAATCACCGTCATCGCATCATGACGATGACACCCGCCAACCACATCACGCTAGGGAAGCTGATGGGCCTGCTGATTTACAAGACAGCCATGAGCCGGAGGGCAGTCATGAGCCGAAAGAGAATCATGAGCCGAAGGACAGTGGCCGGGCTGAGGATCATCCTCACTCATCACATGATGCAGAGCATCAACATTGAGGCCAGGGCCAGCATCAGGCATCGGAAGTGACGTACACGGCCAGCCGCAAACAACATGACCTGCCTGACAGGCGTACGATGCCAGAGCCGGCCTCAGCTTGAAGAGGTGGTGCACGGCGACATTCTCGATGTGCTGGCAGAGACGCCGGCATCCTGCGTGGCGATCAGCTGTCGCATCAGTGCCAACTGGCAGCAGGGCGAGCAACTCGCGAGACTCGTCGAGGTGATTCTTCGTCATCCACGCCTGCGAATCGTGATCGATGCCTGTGATGTCGAACGTCTGCCGTTGTCCACGCGCATCGTGTCGGGCAGCGGTCGCCATCAACTGGCCTGGCAGACCCTGTCACGTCACATGCTGGAGCCGGAATGGGGCATGCATGCCGTCCACTGGCGGGGCGAGAAGCCTGATAGGCCGGCATGGGTCAGCGCCTGTGAACCTGCGACGCTGACCCGATGTCTTGCCCGCCAGTTGCCTGGTCATGAGGTGCGTTGTCTGCCGCCCCTGATCCCGCAGGACCCCGGCTTCACGCTCGTCATCACGCCACGCACGCCCTGATTCCCCCGCACGTTCTCATTCTCATGCCGGCCATCGGCGTGAGCTGATGTGTGAGCCAATTCGCGAGCAGAGGCATGCCGTGCCGAATCACGCCGTCTGGGTAGCTTCCTCGACCCGCTCGGCGCGTTCGGCACGCTTGAGCATGCGATAGCGAGAGCGCACCTCGTCACGTTCTAGGTAGCAGCCTTGCAACCAGCGGCTGCCGCTGTCGCCCTCGAAGGCATCGCGGGCGTGCAGCAGGCGGCGATTGTCGAAGATGACCATGTCGCCGGGGGCATAGGTGAAGCGCATGGCGAAGCGCGGCTCACGCAACATGCGCTGTAGCGTCATCAGTGCCTCATAGGCGGTCTCGGTCTGCTCGAACGGCGCCATCATCGGCCCGCGCAGGAAGTCGGCGATTCGCACCTCCAGCAGTTCTCCTGCCTGACCCAGCACGATCATCGGCGAATACCAGACATGATCGGTATTGCGCGAGGTATTGGCGTAGCGCCAGTGCACCGTGGTGAGTGTCGCGTAGGCCTCGGGGTGTTCTTCCTTCAGCGCCGCCGCGATGGCGAAGCCATCCATCATCACCGCCATGCCGCCTTCCACGGTGTTCTCGAGACAGTAGAGGCATTGCAGGCCCGGCTGATATTCCCGGGTCGGCAGGTCCACATGCGGCGGCAAGGCGATGGAGGTATAGGCGTTCGAATCCGGGTTCTGGATTGCGCGGACATTGAAGAGGTGGCCGAAGTTGGTGGTGCGGATCGAGCCGATGCGCTCGGCGACCTTTTCGATGGCGCCTTTTTCCGTCGGCAGGTTGCGCAGGCGCACCAGTCCCTTGCCGAGCAGTTCGTGCAGGGTCGGATACAGAATCTCCGCCTCCTGCGCGCTGCCATGATCGGCCTCGGCCAGGCGGGCGGCATCGATGGTCGGCGGCTGTTCCAGCTGCTCACCGTGCCAGAGCGTCAGCGGCGGCAGTTCCGGCGGCAGCGCGTCCTGGTTGTCATAGTCATTGGCGCGCAGGAAGCCCGGGTGGAAGCGCAGGCGGCGGTCTTCTGGCGTGAACAGTACGCTGAGTGCGCCGTCCTCATCGATGCTGGCCTCGGCGATTTCCGGCCAGGCGGGAATCTGGGAGAGGTCCAGAATGCGTTCGCGCGTCGCCGGATTGACGGTGGTATCGTCCGCGGCGTTCTCGCGCAACCAGACACTATGAAAACGGCTGACGCGGCCATCGCTCCAGGTCACGCTCAGATAGCGTGCTTCGTGAACGACCTTCACGAGAGTCTCGTCAATTGGCCAGCTGTCGTAATCGGGTGTGATCGGGAGCGCCATGGAGAGTCCTTCCTTCTGTCAGGTGAGCGATTCCCCGACAGAATGGCAGCCCACGGCGCTCGCTACTGTGCCCAATTCGACACCGACTGTGCCCAATTCGACATCGCGTTGCGGGTATCGAGCGTGGATCACATCAGAGGACGTGGTGGCTGACGGCGTGCCTGGGTCGGGGTAATGCCGAAGCGACGGCGAAAGGCACGGGTGAAACTCGAATGCGAGGTGAAACCGCAGGCCAGGGCGATATCGGTCACGCCATGGCGGGTATCGTGAAGCAGGCTGCGTGCATGCAGCAGGCGACGCTCCCCATGATAGGCGCGAGGCGTGCAGCCGAGCCCTTGCTGGAAGCGGCGCTCCAGCTGGCGCCATGAGAGGCCGAGTTCCTCGGCGAGTGCCTCGATGCTGAGCGGGGCCTCCAGGGTGTTCTCCATGCGCGTGATCGCACGCCTGAGCAGCGGGTCAGCCAGATCGGCCGTCTGCTGACTGATGCCGCGCTGGCGGCTGGCCGGCAGTCGGCCCTGATCGAGAATCAGCTGTTCGCGTACCGCTTGATAGAGTGTCTGGCCATGCTGGCGGCGGATCAGCTCCAGGCTCATGTCCAGCGGGGCGCTGCCGCCGGCGCAGAAGAAGCCATCGTCACTGATTTCATACAGTGACTCCACGGCGTCCACCTCATCGAAGCGCTGGCTGAATTCCGGCAGGCTTTCCCAATGCAGCGTGACCGTCTTGCCGGCGAGCAGGCCGGCGCGCGCCAGCACGAAGCAGCCGGTATCCACGCCTCCCAGCTGGCAGCCGCTGTGTGCCCGCTTCTGCAACCAGTGCAAGGTGCGGTCTTCCAGATAGGCTTCCGGGGCAAAGCTGGTGCACACCACCAGTTTGTCCACTGCGGTGAGCTCATCACGTGCAGTATCCACCGGCAGCAGCATGCCGTTGGAAGCCTTGACCGGCGCGCCATCCTGGCTTGCGAGTGTCCATTGATAAAGGCGCGCACCACGCAGTCGATTCGCGATGCGCAGCGGCTCGATCATCGAGAAAAGCGCGACCATCGCAAAGCCCGGCAGCAGGAAGATGCCGAGTTGGTGACGGTCAGCGGGGGCAGGCGAGGCAAGGGTGGCGGTCAGGGGCGCAATGCTGGTGGGCTGGTCAGACAACACGCCGTCTTCCGGAAGGCCGAAGGCGTAGGACGCACCGGGTGGGACAGCGCTGGAATCGTGTGAAGGCATGAGGATAGGCAACGACGACGTCGGGTGGCTCGGCAGAAGGGGATGGGCCTGACCTTAGCGTGTTCGCTACCTGACTGCGAGAGAGACGATGGCGTGACCCAAGGGCTCTGTTGAAAGGAGTTCAGTAAGCAGGCTCCGCCTTGCATGTGGCTCCTGATCAGGACAGACAGGGCGGAGTATTTCACGAATCATTGCGTTATAGCATCCTGAGGCAGTTGCGCCCTGCTTCCTTGGCCGCGTACATGGCCTCATCGGCGCGTGCGATCAACTGCTCACGCGTGGCGCTGTCATCGGGCTCCAGACAGGTCACCCCGATGCTCAATGACAGTGGAAGTTGTTGGCCATTGTACTTCAGGACACTGTCCATCATGCGTTGTCGGAGCAGGTTGAGACGCGTGGCCGAGTCACTGAGCAGCGAGTCAGGTAGAATTGCCAGGAATTCTTCTCCACCCCATCTGGCAAGGGTGTCGCCGGGCAACAGAACCTCTCCGGCGAGGACGCTCAAGTGTTGTAGAGCAAGATCCCCGGCGTCATGGCCATGATTGTCGTTGATCTTCTTGAAGTGATCGAAGTCCAGCAGCGCTACGCACAGGGGGTGATCCACCTCGGCACTGGCAAGTGCCGCGATGCTGTCGTCGAGCACCTGCTGGGCATGGCGGCGATTGTAGAGGCCGGTCAATGGATCGGTGATCGCGATCTTCTCGAGTGCCTGATGCGCTTCTTGCAGGGCAGTGAAGTCATTGGCGCGTGCGACCTCGTGGCCGGCCCAGAGCGCTATCAGACGCACCAGCTCGATATCCTGTGGGGTGAAGGGGGGGACCGGGTCCGGGCTTGAGAAATTGAAGGTGCCATAACGCTCGCCATCCACGATCACTGGCGCCCCGATATAAGCTTCCAGGTTGAAGCTGGCGTAGCAGGGGTGATTGCGTATCTCACTGTTGGCCACATGGTGGAAGGCCTGCACACTGTCAGCCCTGTAAACGTGATCGCAGTAAGTCTCGCTTAGCGAAAAGCTCAGCCCTGGCTCCAGCAGGTCTTCCGGGTGACAGGCACGCTGGACGATATAATCGTCGCCCGAGATGCGGCTGAAGATACCGATCGGCAGACCGAAATGAGCGCAGCCCAGTTTCAGCAGCTCGTCAATACGCGCATTGAAGTTGAGATCGCGTGATGAAGTGATGGCATGCAGGCTGTGCAGGGTATGTTCTGCTGTCACGCGCCGTGAGACATCGCGGATCAGCCCGAACATGAAGATGTTGTCGCTGGTGGGGTCCTTGATGGGGCCACCGAGCGTTTCTCCATAGAAGTAGGTGCCATCCTGGCGTCGGTAGCGGATGACCCGGCCTTCCTTGGCGGGTTTGGCATCGACACGAAAGCGTCTCTGCCCCTGGCGTTCGAACTCATCACTGGAGGCATACAGCACACGTGTCTGCTGGCCGATCAATGCTTCACGCGGGTAGCCGAATGCCTCCACCGCACTGTCGTTCATATAGGTGATATGGCGCTGATCATCTGCAAGCAAGATGATGTCGTCGATCTGGCCCAGCATCTGGCCCAGCAGGGTTTGAATCGTCTCAAAGCGTTGCATGATGCAGACTCCTTGTGAGTGCCGCTATCTCGGGGAGAGGCTTCCCTTGTCTCAGACATCCATATTGTCATGTCGACGGGAAGGCACGGCATTTCTGGCATCAAGCTCAGGCTTCACGCCAAATGTTGTACGATGCAGAATTCATATTATCGTATGAGGAGGCAGGTACGCCTTGCTATCATCCCGTCCGGCATTCGTGTATTCAACGCAAGGGTAATTCAGTGCCAGAGGCCGTATCTGAAGATATCCCCCACGCTCCTGTCGAACTTCATGGCTTCGTGCTGACACGCCATTGGCGGGACACGTCAGAGGGAGTGGTGATCAGCTTCTGGATCCGCACCGAAGAGGGCGCCGTACGTGTTGAATGTGCGCCCCAGAATGTCGTCGCTTTCCTGCCCGCCGAACAGCAGGTGCTGGCAGAGACACTGGTGAGGTTTGAGGTCGGCGCCGAGTTGCGTCCGCTGGCATTGGAAGACTTCCACCATCGCCCGATAGTGGGGCTCTACTGCCGTGAATATCGCACCCTGGACCAGCTGGCGCGTCGTTTGAAGGCGATTGGGGTCGATGTCTACGAAGCGGATGTTCGTCCGACGGACCGCTATCTGATGGAGCGTTTCATCACGGCAGGCGTCACGGCACGCGGCGAGCGCCAGCCTGATGGCAGCGTGAGGAATGCACGGCTGGCTCCGCTGAAGGGCTATCGGCCACCACTGCGATGGGCATCGCTGGATATCGAGACCGATGCGCGGGGCAATCTGTATTCCATCGCGCTCGAGGGTTGCGGTCAGCATCAGGTGTACATGCTGGGCCCCCCTAATGGCGAGGAGAGCGCCAGCCGCGATTTCTCGCTGGAGTACCGCGTCAGCCGGCGTGACTTGCTGCAATGCCTGCTGGACTGGGTCGCAAGGCATGATCCTGATGTCATCATCGGCTGGAACGTCATCCAGTTCGATCTGCGCATGCTGGTGCGGCTGTCAGAGGCCGAAGGCCTGCCGCTGCGACTGGGGCGTGACGCCAGCGTGATGCAGTGGCGCCCTCATCCTCGCCAGGCCGAGCACTTCTTTGCCGGGATCGCCGGGCGCTGGGTGGTGGATGGCATCGAGGCGCTCAAGTCAGCCTTCTGGCATTTCGAGTCGTTCAGCCTCGAGAATGTCTCGCGTGAGCTGTTGCACGAAGGCAAGGCCATCGATGACCCTTACGGCCGGCTGGACGAGATTCTGCGCATGTTCGCCGAGGACAAGCCTTCCCTGGCGCGCTACAACCTCAAGGATTGCGAGCTGGTCACCCGTATCTTTTCGAAGACGCGACTGATGGAGTTTCTGCTCGCGCGGGCAGCAGCCACGGGGCTTGAGGCAGATCGCAGCGGTGGTTCAGTGGCGGCCTTCACGCATCTGTATCTGCCGAGATTGCACCGGCTGGGCAAGGTCGCGCCCAATCTGGGAGACGTGGTGGGGGAGGACAGCCCCGGCGGCTTCGTGATGGATTCCCAGCCAGGGCTTTATGACTCGGTGCTGGTGCTGGATTTCAAGAGTCTGTATCCCTCCATCATCCGCACTTTCCTGATCGACCCGCTGGGCCTGGTCGAAGGGCTGCGTGGGTCGGAGAACGGCACGGATGATGCCCCTGAGGCCGGTGTGCCCGGTTTTCTCGGCGCGCGCTTCTCACGTGATCGACACTGCCTGCCGGGCATCGTCGCCGAGATCTGGCAAGCACGTGACGCCGCCCGCGCGGCGGGTGATGCCCCGCTGACCCAAGCGCTCAAGATCATCATGAATGCCTTCTACGGCGTGCTGGGGTCACGCGGCTGTCGTTTCTTCGATCCACGGCTGGCGTCCTCGATCACGCGGCGTGGCCATCAGATCATCCAGCAGACGGTGGAATTGATCGAGGCGCAGGGCTATCGCGTCATCTATGGCGATACCGACTCCACCTTCGTGTGGCTGGGCGCTGCGCATGAGGAAGCCGAGGCGAGCCGGATCGGCCGTGAGCTGGCGGCCCATGTCACCGACTGGTGGCGACGGCATCTCAAGGACAGTCTGGATCTCGACAGCGCGTTGGAACTGCAGTTCGAGACCCACTATCAGCGCTTCGTGATGCCGACCATTCGCGGGGCCGAAGAGGGCAGCAAGAAACGCTACGCTGGGCTGCAACAGACAGGCAGCGGCAGCCAGACGGAACTGGTGTTCAAGGGACTGGAGTCTGTGCGCTCTGACTGGACGCCGCTGGCAAAGACCTTCCAGCAGGGACTCTATCGCCGCATCTTCGAAGGCAGCCCCTATCAGGAGTACCTGAAAGGCTTCGTGCAGGATTACCTGCAACGCCATGCCCATGGAGCGGCGGACACTACGGATGTCGAGGCCTTGATCTACCGCAAGCGACTGAGGCGCAAGCTCGACGATTATCAGCGCAACGTGCCGCCCCATGTCCGTGCGGCGCGTCTGGCGGATGAAGAGAACCGCCGGCGGGGCCTGCCGTTACGCTATCAGCGCGGCGGCTGGATTCGCTATGTGATGACCACCTCCGGCCCGGAACCTCTCGAATATCTGCGCTCGCCCATTGATGTCGAGCATTACCTGAGTCGCCAGCTCAAGCCCGTCGCCGATGGCATCCTGCCATTCGTGGGGGATGATTTCGATCGCCTGCTGGATCGTCAGATGACGCTGTGGTGACGCTTTTTGCGTAGTGATAATCTTTCTCATTATTTCTTGCATTAATGTATGTTCGACGTAAGATCCTCTCTCGGTGCAGCCATCAGGCCTGCACAGTTTTCATGTGATGGCGGTCTGATCGCCATGGTGCCCGGGAGCAGGTGTGACGTTACTGAAAGTGGTTCTTGCCCATTATCGCTGGTCCTTTGTTGGCGTGATGCTTCTCAGTCTTGCCAGCGCGGGATTGGGTATCGGTGTCATTGCCTATATCAACCAGCGACTCATCACACATGCTGATTCCGCCCCCCTGGATCAAGGGCTTGCGGCCCATGTCGGGGTGCTTCCGGAGTTTCTCGGACTGATTCTGCTGTTGCTGGCGATCACCTTGGGGGCACAGCTGGCGTTGACGACGCTGGGGCATCATTTCGTGCACGGACTTCGCGGGCGTCTGGTCAAGCAGATTCTCGATACCGATATCGAGCGGCTCGAGCAGCTGGGCAGTGCCAATCTGCTGGCGAGTCTGTCCAGCGACATCCGCAACATCACCCTGGCGTTCGTGCGTCTGCCGGAACTGGTGCAGGGCATCGTGCTGACCCTGGGGGCCGTGTTCTATCTTGGCTGGCTATCCCCCGGCATGATGCTGGTCACTGCCATCTGGGTGACCTTGACCATCATGGGGGGCAGCTGGCTGGTCACGCGAGTCTATCGCCACCTGGCCGAGGTGCGAGAAGCGGAGAGTCGCCTTTACGCCGACTATGAGGCTGTCATCGATGGACGCAAGGAACTGGCGCTCAATCGACCCCGTGCGCGTGACTATTTCGACACTCGCTACAGCGTCAATGCCCGCGAGTATCGTCACCACGTCGTACGTGCCGATACCTACCACCTGAGTGCCGTCAACTTCTCCAATATCATGATGCTGGGGGCCATCGGCATCGTCTTCTATCTGGCCAATGGCCTGGGGTGGGCCAGTGGTGAGGTCGCCGCGACCTTTTCCCTGACGCTTCTCTTCCTGCGTACCCCGCTGATTCAGGCAGTAGGCGCATTGCCGACTCTGCTGGGGGCGGATGTGGCCTTCGCCAAGCTGCGCAAGCTGGCATTGGCTCAGGTCAACGCCGATTTCTCATCACCTCAAGGTGTGCAGCCTCAGGCACAGGCATCAGCCGCAGACACGTCGGCCGAATCTGGCTGGCAGACCCTGAGCCTGCAGAGTGTCTGCTTTCGCTATGGCAGTCACGTGAATAGTGAGCACAGCGCACAGCAGGACGATCAACAGGCCTTCTCGGTCGGCCCGCTGGATCTCACCCTCAGACGCGGTGAGCTGGTGTTTCTGATCGGCGGCAACGGCAGTGGCAAGTCGACTCTGGCCAAGCTCTTGACCGGTCTCTATCAGCCGACGTCAGGCTCACTTCTGCGCGATGGGCGCCCGATTAAGGCGCATGAGCGGGAAGGTTGGCGTCAGCAGTTCTCGGCAGTCTTCACCGATTTCCATCAGTTTGATCGTCTGCTGGGGCCGACCGGCGAGCCGGCGGACCCGGCACTCATCGCACAGTGGATGGAATATCTGCAGATGCGAGAGAAGCTGATGCTGGACGGAAATCGCATCGTCAATACGGAGCTGTCGCAGGGACAGCGCAAGCGACTGGCGCTGTTGATGGCCGTGGCCGAGTGTCGTGACATCCTGCTGCTGGATGAATGGGCGGCAGATCAGGACCCGCAGTTCCGTCGTATCTTCTATCGTGATCTCTTGCCGCATCTGCGCGAGATGGGCAAGACGGTGTTTGCCATCAGTCACGATGATCATTATTTCGAGCAGGCGGACCGATTGTTCGAGATGCGTGCCGGCAAGCTGCAGGAGTTGTCGGGCGCCCAGCGTGATCGCATCAGTCAGGATGCCGTCGCGCGTCTGGATGAAGCCTGAAACACCCCGATCGGGCTGGCGGAGAGGACGGCCGCGGGATGCCGCGGCCGCTCATTTCCACCGAAATCACCTGACAGGCAGTGGCAGGACGTGAGCCCAGGAGCCGGGCTCATGTGATGGGCCAGGGAGGATACCCACGGCAGCAGACTCCACGACTTGCGTTGCTGCAGTGTGGTGACACGCGCGATTCTCGAGATTGCAGGCAGGATCTCCGTGAAATGGCGGGCCATCATGATCGATGAAAGATAAATACGAATCATCCTGATTCCATTCCGTATTCGATATCAGCGTGCCAGTGAGAGATGCGTCGAGACGGAAGGGGAGATTGACCACATAACGATCGTTGCAAGGGAACACGACATGTCCAGATATCCAACATCACGGCAGGCACCTGTCCGGCCGGCACTCGCCCCTCTTTCGCATGCCATACGGCTCTGCATCGCGGCAGGGCTCCTGTCACAGTCGGCCAGCGTGCTGGCTGACGAGACCGATGACACCATGGTCGTGGTCGGCACGGCACTGAAAGTCGATGCGCCGCTGGTGGAGACGCCGCGTCCGGTCTCGACGGTCAATCGCGAAGAGCTCGACACGCGCAACGTCCAGCAGCTCGATGAAACCTTCCGCTACCGTGCCGGCGTCCTGTCTGGCCACTATGGGTCGGACAACAATACCGATTGGTTCAAGGTGCGAGGCTTTGATCAATCCACCTATCAGGATGGCCTGCGCATCTACCGTGAAGGCTTCTATCAGTGGTTGCCGGAGACCTGGGGGCTGGAGCGCGTCGATCTGTTCAAGGGGCCTTCTTCCATCCTTTACGGGGAGGCGCCTCCCGGCGGATTGATCAACGCCATAAGCAAGCGCCCCACCGATGAGCCACAGAGCGAGATTCAGATTCAGGTCGGCAATCGCGGTCTGCGCCAGACGGGGCTCGATACCAGTGGCTATCTGAGCGATGACGGTGACGTACGCTATCGGCTGGTCGGGTTGTATCGCGAACGTGATGGGGATCTCGACCACACTGAGAACGAGCGCTACTACTTCGCGCCGAGCCTGACCTGGGACATCTCGGATGCAACCCAGCTGACGCTGCTCGCCAGCCTCCAGAAGGATGATGGCGTGCCCACCAATGCCTTCAAGCTGGCCTATGGCACCGTGGACGATACACCGTTCGGCAAGGTGGACCCGCAGACCAACTACAGCGAGCCGGGGTATGACAAGGATGAGCGTACCCAGACCTCCCTGGGCTATGAGCTGCGCCACCAGCTGAACGACACTTGGGCGCTGGAGCAGGACTTCCGCTATAGCCAGCTGGATCTCGACCTGATCAGCAGCTACATCCTCTTTCAGTCCTCGGCGCGCGAAGGGCAGCGGGGGCTGCTGTACCGCGAGGGCACCATCGACAGCTATACCGTCGACAATCGCGCCATCGGCAAGTGGTATGGCGAGCGCACCGAGAACACCTTGCTGCTGGGCGTGGATTATCAGAATCTGAGCCTGTCGGGCAAGGAAGCTGATGATTATGCCTTTGGCGATCCGATCGATCTATTTGACCCGCAATACGGTAATTACACCGCCTTGAGCGATGACCAGATTACGCGGCGCGATATCGACAAGGAGCAGATCGGCCTCTATGTGCAGGATCAGCTGCGCATCGACGACGAGTGGGTATTGCTGGCCGGGGTTCGCTACGACCAGGCCGAGACCGAGAACGTCAATCGGACTACAGGGGTTCGTGAGCGCTCCGATGATGACGAGATCAGCTGGTCGGGCGGGGTGATGTACCTGACGGACTTCGGTCTCAATCCCTATCTGAGCTATACCGAATCCTTCGAGCCGATCAGTGCGACCGATGATGGTGGCTCTCTGTACGAGCCTCGAGAAGGACGCCAGTGGGAGCTGGGTGCCAAGTATCAGCCCGCCGGCTGGGATGGTTACGTGACGGCGGCTGTCTTTGACCTCACCGAAGACAATACGCTGGTCACCACCGGCGGTGTTCAGGTGCAGGAGGGCGAGCGTCAGTCGCGTGGCTTCGAGCTGGAAATGGTCGGTTACCTGACGGACCACCTCAAGCTGACCTCGGCGTATACCTATACGGATGCACGCCTGGAAGACGATGTCCGCGCGCCGCTGATACCGCGCCACCAAGCTTCCAGCTGGCTGGATTACGCCTTCGAGAGTGGTTCCCTGGAGGGCCTGCGTCTGGGGGCGGGTGCCCGCTATGTCGGTGAATCGGTGGATGGCGACACCACCGTGTCGGACTATCTGCTGTTCGATGCGATGGTGGGGTATGACTTCACGCGCGAGCTGAGCGCTCAGATCAATGTCAGCAACCTCACCGACAAGGAATATGTCGCCAGCTGCAGCTACTGGTGCTACTACGGGGAATCCCGCAGCATCATCGGCAGTCTGAGCTATCGCTTCTGATCCCTTGCGCCTTTGCATCATGTCCTGTTGAACGACAACGCCCCGCAGGCAGCAGCCTGCGGGGCGTTGTCGTGTCTGGCCGGGTGTCACCTTCCTTCCCGTCATGGGGTGCTGTTGTCCCCGGTAACGTCCTACATCAACGCCAGATGATTGTCCCAGTGGGTATTGGCCAAGCGCACCGGCCCCAGTGCCGGCAGGCCCTCCTCATCGATCAGCAGCCATTCCCCGCGTCCATTGCTGACCACGAAACCTGCGGGGGTCTCCTGCGTCACCGGTACCGCCAACACCCCGGCGCAATCGGCAAAGTCCAGCGTGGTCTCAAGTTCACCTGCTGCAAGATTCCACAGCGTGATCAGATTGCCGCGCGGTGCGGTCGCCACGGCCAGGTGACCCTGGGGGGCGATGGCGATGCTCGCGATGTATTGCTTGAACTGCGGGACGTATTCCTGTGGTAGCGGCAATTCCTGCAAGGTCTCGCTGGCGGGGCGCTTCATCACCACCAGGGGGTGATGGTCCGAGGCCGGCCCCTGATACTGATACCCCGCGACGATGGTGCCATCACGGCTGACATCCAGGTGTCGCAATGACAACTGGTGATGTGATGGCTCGCCTTGCCAGCGAATCTCGCCCGAGACGCGATCCAGCAGCGTCAAGTTGGGCTGCATCGTATCAAGATTGAGCTTCACGCGACCGGTCTCCGGGCGCGTGAGAATTCCGCCATTGGCGATGATCAGCTGCTGGCCATCCGGATGCAGGCGAGTTTCATGCGGGCCGATCCCGCCACTGGCGAACTCGCCGATCCGCGCGAAGTCGCGATTCACGTCGTAGATGCCGATGCGGCCTTCTCCGGGCGCGATGGCATTCTCGGTGGTGTAGAGCAGACCGCCATCCGGGCTGAACACGCCATGCCCATAGAAGTGGCGGTCCGGTGCGGCCTCGATGCGTGCGATCCGCTCACCGCTATCGAGGTCGAAGACATTGATTTCCGTCCCCGGACGCCGTGAGAAGGTCAGCGCCCACGGCTTGTGAGGGTGCCGAGTGGCACCGTGGGCGCGCTGGCGTATCGGCTGGCGCCAGCGCTCCATTCCCTGATAGCTGGTGCAGCTGGCAAAGTGCTGCCCCGTGTCATCATCACATGCCGAGATGGCCACCCCGAGCGGCTCGCGCCCCTGGGCGCTGGCGGCGTTGTTGCCGCCTGCCACGGCCATGCCGCAGGGCAATCCCATCAGTGGCGTGCAGGCCAACGCCTTGAGCAGCCGACGTCGCTGGCGGGCGTCGGCTGCGTGTGTGTCTGTCATGCCGTGAGGCATCTCGCCTGGCCCCTTGTCAGTTGTCATTCGCCGCTCTCAATTCCTCAGTCGCCATCGGTGCTGTTGAAGCCCAGTGACAGGCCCAGCGCCGGGTTGAGCGTGTCGGCAAAACTGGCCTGCAGGCTCTCGACATGGATCAAGGCCTGCTGCAGCTCACCATTGCGCGGGTCATCGCGCAGTATGGCGGCGAGATCATCCGGCAGGGCGACGAAGGCCTGGCGCGCATCGACGAAATCGCTTGTGGTGGAGGCCACCATGCGCGGATCGACCTGCTGATTCAGATAGCCTTGAATGCCAGCGGCCTCGTCATTGCCGAGCCAGAGCGTTTCCATCATCGCAAGCGTCGCCCCGATGTTGGCGAGCCCCATGCCGCCACGCCAGGACTCAGCCGCATAGGGGTTGGCCGTGCCGCCGTTGTCGAGGCCGATCGGGCGACGCAGTTTGCGGTCCTTGATGGCTTCCAGCTGGACGGTCATCGCGCGTACCAGGGAAAGCACGGCGTCACGCGAATCGCTGAAGGCGCCAGTGCCTTCGGCCAGTTGCGGCGCAAACTGCTGCCACTCATCACGCAGCGTCTTGCCAGTATTGGCGGCATAGGAGGTGTTGGCCGTCATCAACTCGCAGCGGCGCGAGTCGGCGGTGAGGGGAGAGTCGGCATAGCGGGCATCGAACAGCTGATACTCCACGCTGCCCAGTCCCTGCATGACGATGGATTGCTCCGCCAGACTCTCGACCGTGATCGGGGCATCACCGGCGAGCAGGGCGCGGGTCTTGCGCGCGACCAGATCCTTCTTGTCAGGCCAGAAATATAGCTGCCATTGACGCGAGTTCTGCAGGATCGGGCCCATTTCCACCCAGTTGACCTGATTCAGCCCCAGCATGGCGCTGCGCCAGTCCTGCTTGAGGGTGTCGAGGGTCACGTCACCCTCGGCGGAGCAGAAGTCTTGAGTATGCTGCTCTAGCTGTTGCAGGCGGCTGGCAAGTTGCTGGTGCGCCTCGCTCAGCGTGTCAGCGGCAAACCGGCTGACCGCCGCTGCGCTGTTGGTGTCTGTGGCGGCGTCTGTGTTGGCACCAGAAGAGTCCGTCGCCGCCAGTGTGCTCGTAGGCAATAGCGCGGCGCCCAGCAGCGTCATGCCACAGGCCATCAGGGACAGGGGCGAGGTCTTCCGCAGGGCAGGTTTCATCGGGGTTGCAGCTAGGGTGAAGGTGTCGCGGGGCATGAACGGGTATTCCTTGTCAGAGAGTCTCGAGGAAGCGCAACAGGGCTTCACGCTGGTCAGTCGGTAGGGCCACGACGGCATCGCGGCTGGGCTGTGCTTCGCCGCCATGCCATAGCACGGCCTCGAGCAGGGTGCGTGCACGGCCATCATGCAAGAAGCCCGTGGCAGGGTTGACCGTCTGGGCCAGGCCGATGCCCCACAGGGGCGGCGTGCGCCATTCCTGGCCGCTGGCCTCGAATTCGCGGCGATCATCCGCCAGTCCTTCGCCCATGTCATGCAGCAGCATGTCGCTGTAGGGCCAGATCGTCTGCTCGGCCAGTTGTTTCGCCACGCCGCCGGACTGGGTGGTCAGGCGAGGGCGGTGGCAGCTGGCGCATTCAAGCTCGCGGAACAGTCGCTCGCCCTGGCGCACCGTCGGGTCATCGATATCACGTCGGGTGGGCACGGCCAGATTGCGCGAGTAGAAGGCCACGTTGTCCATCACGTTGTCGTCGACCTCGATCTCCCCGCCATCGGGCAATGCCTCGCACTTCTGACGCGGGGTGCAGTCGGTGGAGCTGACCAGATGGGAAGTCAGCCCCATGTCACCGGCGAAGGCCTTGGCGCTCTGCTGTCGCACATCGGGCTGACCGGCTTTCCAGCCGAAACGCCCCATGACCTCGCGTTGCTCGGCAAGTGACCAGACTGTGTTGGCGCGCCCGCTGATGCCGTCGCCATCCGCATCCTGCGGGTCGGCCCACTCGAGCAAGGTCTCGTCGCTAACCGCCTCGAGCAGCCCCAGACCCACCATGCCGGGGGCGAGACGCGGGGAGAGCGCGATGGCGCCCGGGTCACCGAAGCCGGGTTCGACGATGGAATAGCGCGGCTTGCGCAACGCGATCACTTCTCCGTCCGCCAGGGTCACCGTCACTGGCTCGTAATCCACCTGCATGCGGCCTTCGCGCGCGATGCCCGGTGCGGCAGCATTCTGCAGCTGGGTGCCATAGACAGGATGTGGCATTACCCCAGCGATACGCCGGAATTCACGCTCCTCATCGCTCCAGCTGTCCTCGTGGCTGTCCGGCAGGCCCAGGCGCAGGAAAAGGCCCACCGAGGGGTCGCCCTCGGCCGGCAGGCTGCCGCGGCCATCCTTGACGTGGCAGTTCTGGCAGGCGTTGGTGTTGAACAGCGGGCCGAGACCATCGCGTGCGGTGGTGCTGGCGGGCGCGATCACCCAGGGGCTCTTGAAGAAGCTGTTGCCGACACTGAAGGACAGACGCTGATCGAAGCTCAGGTTCTTGGCCGGCAGGGAGTAGGCATTGGTGTCATGCTTGCGTACGCTGCCTTCGCCACCGCTTCTGTCGGTATCCTGCAAGGGCAGGGAAGACAGATAGCTCATCACTGTCATCGCGGAATCTGCCGTGGGCTTGGGATGATCTGCCGATGCCGACTGAGCAGGTAGGCACGCCAGGGCGATGGCAAGTGGCAGGGAGCGGGTCAGGGAGGGACGCAGCTTCATGTCGTGGTGCAATATTGGCATACAGGGTTTTCTCGGCTTGCGCGGTCAGGCTGCTCGAAGAGCTTTCTCTCAGGACTCTATCGGCAGACGCGCATGAAAAGCTGGCGCAAGAACCATCAACGCCCGAACCTGTCGTGAGAGAGGTTCGGGCGAGGATATCAGCACGAGGCGAGGCAGCTTGGGGTCTTCAGCCAACTCACGCTTGGCAATGTGGAGCAGTTGATCAGAATTCGTGATCTGCCGTATCGGCTTCCAGGCCATCGATACCGACGGTACCGGCAATCTCTTCGATCAGACGGGTCTGGGCGACCAGATCCTGAATGCTGGCATTGATGATCTCGGCGCCTTCGGCATTGCCCGGGGCGATCAACTGGTCAAACTTCATGCCACCCTCGGTTTCTGCCGTGTCGACCATCACCTGCAGCTGGCCCATGGTGGTGTCCAGCGCCGCGTGCATCTTCTCAGCCAGTTCCGGGTCATTCTGGGCGACGAGCGCATGGAGTGACGGGCCTTCGAAGGTGCGACCATCCAGGGTCACGTACTTGCCTTCGTAGACGTTCTGGATGCCCTTGGCATTGTAGAAGTGCGAGTAGTGGGTGTTGTCGGAGAAACAGTCGTGCTCGTCTTCATAGGAGTTGGCTTCCAGCGCGACCTTCATGCGCTCACCGGCCAGCTCACCCAATGACAGGGAGCCCATGCCGAACAGCATCTTTTCGAGACCTTCACCGGCCGGCAGCGAGGTCAGTTCCGCGCGATAGTTGGCCTTGTCGCCCTGTGCCCATTGGCCGACCATGTATTCCAGGTCGCTGATCAACAGGTCGTTGGCGGCCAGCAGGTAGGCGCCACGACGTTCACAGTGGCCGCCGGTGCAGTCCTCGCCCTTGGCATAGTCCGATGCCGGACGCTCGCCTGCGCCAGACTCGAAGCCGTGCATGTCCTGGCCCCAGAGCAGGAATTCGATGGCATGGTAGCCGCTGGCCACATTGGCCTCGAAACCGCCCAGCTCGTTGAGGGATGCCAGCAGCTCCGGGGTGATCTCGGTGGTGTCGATCTTGTCGGCACCGATCTGCACGCTGTCGCTGGCGATGATGTTGGCGCTGGCACCCGGGTTGCCCAGCTCGGCCTGATAGCCGTCGCCTTCGACGTAATCGATCAGCCCTTCATCCAGCGGCCAGGCGTTCAGCTGACCTTCCCAGTCGTCGACGATGGCATTGCCGAAGCGGAAGACTTCACTCTGCTGGTAGGCGACGCGCGCCTGCTTCCAGGCGGCACGTGCCGCGGCCAGCGTCGCCTCGGACGGCGACTCGATCAGCGCGGCATTGGCGGCGCGCAGGGCATTGGCACTGGCCAGGGCATCGCTGTAGGTAGCGTGCGCGACGTTGGCGTACTGAGCGACGACAGCGGCTGCCGTCACCGCATTGTCATGTGCGTCGCCATGATGCTCTGCCAAGGCGGCACCGGTGAACATGGAGGCTGACAATGCGATGGCAGCTGCCAGCGGCTTGCGTAAGGCAAAACGGAAAGAGGCAGTCATATGGTTCCCTTGATCGGTCTGTTGTTATGCAGTGCGCGCAGAACGGCAGTGCGTGGGGCCGCTCGGGAGAGGGCGGGAAGTCATTACACGGTCTCTCGATGGTCGGCCCGCACATCACTGGATCATATTGAGAACCTTTATTATTTGCAATCGACAAAACGTGCGTCTTGCAACGCAAGGGTGCACTGACTGCAATGCGTCAATGCGCTGCACATTACCTGTGGCTGCCTGAGTAGGGCGATCGGCATGCTATGGCAGAGCAGAGCAGAGCAGAGCAGAGCAGCCCAGGTCAGCCAGGCCAATTGGCTCTGGTCAGGCCATGGCAGAGCGTGTCAGGCCAGACCCGCGGCCTGTATCAGGGCACGCGTATAGTCCTCGCGAGGGTTGCCGAGCACCTCTGCCGTCGTGCCCGTCTCCACCAGGCGTCCCTCACGCAACACCATCACTCGGTGGGACAGCGCGCGTACCACTGCCAGGTCATGGCTGATGAACAGATAGCTCAGGCCTCGGCGTGTCTGGAGTTCACGCAGCAGGGCAATCAGCTGTTTCTGCACGCTACGATCCAGTGCCGAGGTGGGCTCATCGAGCACCAGCAGGCGGGGTTCGAGGATCAGCGCACGCGCCAGCGCAATCCGCTGACGCTGGCCGCCGGAGAACTCATGAGGATAACGGTCGGCACACGCCGAGGGCAGTTCGACTTCCTCGAGTACCTGTGCCACTCGCAGACGTATCTCGTCCACTGAAAGCTCGGGCTGATGAAAGCGCAGGCCTTCGCTGATGATGTCCGCCACGGGCATGCGCGGGGACAGCGAGCCGTAAGGGTCCTGGAAGACGATCTGCATCTGGCGGCGACGCAGACGCAGCGCGTTGCGATCCAGGGTATCGATTCGCTCGCGTTCGAGATGGATCTCGCCTCTGGCCGCCTGCAGCTTCAGAAGTGCCAGGGCGAGTGTCGTCTTGCCGGAGCCCGATTCCCCGACAACACCGAGTGTCTCGCCGCGTGCCAGTGTCAGATCCAGCGGATGCACGGCAATGAAGTCCGCCGGGCGCTTCTGGAAAAGCTTCTTGCTGCGCGAGAAACGCACCTCCAGCTGGCGCGCGGTGAGCACGGGAGACGCGGCGTCCTCGGCGCTCAGGTCGCCGGCGAGCCCCTCGGGCTCGGCACCCAGCAACTCGCGGGTGTACTCCGCCTTGGGCGAATCGAAGACCTCGCTGACGCGGCCCTGCTCGATGCATTCGCCCTCGCGCATCACGATCACGCGGTCGGCGTGGCGGCGCACCAGATTGAGGTCGTGGCTGATCAGGATCATGGCCATGCCCTGGTCACGACGCAGGCGATCCAGCAGCTTGAGGATTTCCTGCTGCACGGTGACATCGAGTGCCGTGGTGGGTTCATCGGCGATCAACAGCGGCGGCTGATTGGCCATCGCCATGGCGATCATCACGCGCTGACGCTGTCCACCGGAAAGCTGGTGTGGCCAGGCATCGATCAATTCCTCGGGGCGCGGCAGCTGCACCTGCTTGAGCAATTCGATGACTCGCTGGCGTGCCGCATTGCCGCGCAACCCCTGCTGGAGGCGCAGGCTTTCGCTGATCTGTTCGCCGATACGCGTCAGCGGGTTGAGCGAGGTCATCGGCTCCTGGAACACGAAACCTATCTGGCCGCCACGGACTCGCTGCCACTGGCGCGGCGTCAATGTGGCGAGATCCAGCGACTTGCCGTCCAGCGGCGTGAATTCGCGCTGCCCGGTGACATGGGCGTGGCCCGGCAGCAGGCCGAGACTTGCCAGCAGGCTGACGGACTTGCCCGACCCGGACTCGCCGACGATGGCCAGGCATTCACCGCGCCTCACCTCGAGGGAGAGGTGCCTGACCACGGGAGTCTGACCGAAGCGGATGCAGAGGTCGTCTAGTCTCAGCACGCTGGCAGTGGCGCCAGCGTTGTCGGTAGAGAAAGAGGGATGACTCATGCGTTCTGCTCCCGGGCACTGATATGACGTGGGTCGAAGGCATCACGCAACCCTTCGCCGATGAAGACCAACAGCGTCAGCATGATGCCGAGGCTCAGGAAGGCGGTCATGCCCAGCCACGGTGCCTGCAGGTTGTTCTTGCCCTGGGCGACCAGCTCGCCCAATGACGGTGAGCCGGCCGGCAGGCCGAAGCCCAGGAAGTCCAGTGCCGTCAGCGTGGTGATGGCGCCGGTGAACAGGAAGGGAATGAAGGTCAGGGTGGCGACCATGGCATTGGGCAGCACATGACGCCACATGATTAGTCGCGAGGGCAGGCCCATGGCTCGCGCGGCGCGCACGTATTCCAGATTGCGCGCGCGCAGGAATTCGGCGCGCACGATATCGACGATGCCCAGCCACGAGAACAGCAACATGATGCCGGTCAGCCACCACAGGTTCGGTTCGACGATGCTGGCGAGAATGATCAGCAGGAACAGCACCGGCAGACCGGACCACACCTCGATCAGACGCTGTCCGATGAGGTCGACCTTGCCGCCGAAGTAGCCCTGTACACCACCAATCAGCACCCCCAGCACCAGTGAGCCGGCCGTCAGTACCAGCGCGAAGATCACCGACAGTCGGAAGCCATAGATCACCCGCGCCAGCACGTCCCGACCCTGATCATCGGTGCCCAGCCAATGGCGGCCATTGGGAGCGGACGGGGCCGGAGACCCCAGATTCAGATCCAGGGTGTCGTAGGAGTAGGGGATCAAGGTGTTGAGCATGAAGCCCTGCGCCTCGATGGCCTCGATCACATAGGGGTCGCGATAGTCGGTCGCGGTGGGCAAAAAGCCGCCGAAGGTGGTCTCCGGATACTCATGCAGCATCGGCAGGTAGGTCTCGCCCTGATACTTGACCAGCAGCGGCCGGTCATTGGCGATCAGTTCCGCTCCCAGCGACAGCACGAACAGTACGCCGAAGATCACCAGCGACCACCAGGCGCGCCGGTTGTCACGAAAGGCCGCCATGCGCCGTCGGGTGATGGGCGACAGGCGTGAGGCGCGCGGGCGTTCCAGTGGCTGCTGGCTTTCGTCGCTCGCGTCGTGAGCGGGTGTTTCGTGATTTGATGTTCTGTGAACCGTTGTCTCGTGGCGCATGTCAGGCCTCCCGTGTCGCGAAGTCGATGCGCGGGTCGATCCACACATACATCAGATCAGAGACCAGCTTCAGGATCAGACCGATCAGGGTATAGAGATACAGGGTGCCGAAGATCAGCGGGTAGTCGCGCTGCAGGACAGCCTCGAAGCCGAGCAGCCCCAGCCCGTCGAGGGAGAAGATCACCTCGATCAGCAGCGAGCCGGTGAAGAAGATGCCGACCAGCGCCGCGGGCAGCCCGGCGATGATGATCAGCATGGCGTTGCGGAAGAC
This sequence comes from bacterium Scap17, assembly GCA_013376735.1. Taxonomy (NCBI): domain Bacteria; species bacterium Scap17. Next base: position 1,905,497 of record VINJ01000001.1, read on the forward strand.
ATGCCCGTAGAGGATGCGGTGCTCGCTGGCTCCCTTGGCGCGTGCCGTCAGGACGTATTGCTTGTGGATCTCGTCCAGGAAGCTGTTCTTGGTCAGCATCGTCAGGGTCGCGAAGCTGCCGATGGCGGAGGCCAGCACGGGCAGGGCGATGTGATGGAAGTAATCCAGAATCTTGCTGGCGGTGGACAGCTCCTCGAAGTCCGGCGAGGTCAGCCCCCTGAGCGGGAACCAGTCCAGATAACTGCCGCCGGCGAATACCACGATCAACAGAATCGCGAACAAAAAGCCCGGAATGGCATAGCCGACGATGACGACGCCGGAGGTCCAGATGTCGAAGCGCGAGCCATGCACCAGCGCCTTGCGGATACCCAGTGGGATCGAGACCAGATAGACCAGCAGCGTGGTCCATAGCCCCAGCGAGATGGAGACCGGCAGGCGCTCCAGCATCAGGTCGATCACCGGGCGATCACGGAAGAAGCTGTCGCCGAAATCGAACTGCGCGTAATCGACGACCATGTCGGTGAAGCGTTCCCAGACCGGCTTGTCGAAGCCGAACTGCTGCTCCAGCTCCTCGATCAAGGCCGGGTCGACCCCTGAGGCGCCGCGATAGGTCGAGGAGCCCCCGCCACCGCTGGCGACGCCATCACCGCCCCCACTGTTGAGACGAGTGCTGGCACCGGCACTCATGCCGTCCAGGCGTGACATCAGTTGTTCGATCGGGCCACCGGGGGCGGCCTGAACGATCAGAAAATTCAGCAACAGGATTCCGAGCAGCGTCGGAATCATCAACAGAATCCGGCGCAGAATATAGGCACCCAATGGCAATCTCCCTGCGTGCCCCTCATCGCCCGCCTCTGATATGCGGTGCCTGGGGCATCGGTTATTGGTGTCGTGAACGCGTAAGCCAGTTGTCTTTCATGCCCGATGCATTCATCCCAAATATACGTCAGGCGTGCTCTTTCGGTTCATTCACCCGGCTCAGGCGAGACATCCTTGTCGGTCTCGATCCACCAGCTGTCCAGGCTCAGCTGGTATTCCGGGAAGGGCTGCGGATAGCCGAACTTGTTCCAGAGCGCGATGCGCGTCGCCGCCAGGTGCCACTGGGGCACGACATGGAAGCCCCAGCGCAGTACGCGGTCGAGTGCCCGTGTCGCGCTGAGCAGGTCTTCGCGGGTCTGTGCCTGAATCAGAGCATCGGTGAGCGCGTCCACCACCGGGCTCTTCAGCCCGATCAGGTTGCGTGAGCCGGCCACGTCGGCATAGTCGCTGGTCCAGTATTCACGCTGCTCGCTGCCGGGACTATTGGACTGCGGATAACTGCCGACCACCACGTCGAAGTCGAAGCTGCGACGGCGGTTGATGTACTGATTGACGTCGACGGTGCGAATCCGCGCCTTGATGCCGATGCGCGCCAGATTGCGAATCCACGGCTGGATGATGCGCTCGAACTGGGTATCGTAATTGAGCACCTCTAGCGTCAGCGGCTTGCCGCTGCTGCGGCTGACCAGTTGGCCCTTGATCACTTCATAGCCCGCTTCGCGCAGCAGTCCCAACGCCTTGCGCAGGCGAGGGCGCAATTCCTGTGGCTCATCGATCGGCAGAGGCTTGTCGAAGACCGCCTTGGGCAGCTCATCCTTGAAGGGCTCAAGCAGCGCGAGCTCCTTGCCGGTGGGCATGCCATCCGCGGCCATGTCCGAATTCTCGAAATAGCTGTGGGTCTGCTGGTAGGCGCCGTAGAAGAGGTTGCGGTTGATCCAGTCGAAGTCGAAGACCAGCGCCAGTGCCTCACGGACCCTCGGGTCCTGGAAGCGCTCGCGGCGCTCGTTGAGCACGAAGCCCTGCATGCCTGCCGGGTTGCTGTCCGGGACTTCCAGCTTCTTCAGTCGCCCCTCGTGGAGCGCGGGAGTGTCGTAGGCGGTCGCCCAGTTCTTGGCACTGCTTTCGACGTGCAGATCGATGCTGCCGGCCTTGAAGGCTTCCAGCGAGACGGTCTGGTCCCGGTAGTAGTCGTAGACCAGTGTCTGGATATTGTGGCGGCCCTTGTTGACCGGCAGGTCCTTGCCCCAGTAGTCGTCGACACGCTCGTAGCGAACCTGGCGGCCGGCGACCAGAGATGCCATGCGATAGGGGCCGGAACCCAGCGGGATTTCCAGGGTGGCGCGCGTGAAGTCGCGGCTCTTCCAGTAGTGCTCCGGCAACACCGGTAGCTGTCCGATGATCAGCGGCAATTCGCGCGCCGCGCCTGGCGCCATCTCGAAACGTACGGTGTCGGCATCGATCACGCTGACGCCGGTGACATCGTGGTAGTAGCTCTTGAAGAACGGCAGGCCTTCATCCTTGAGCAGGCGATAGGTGAAGACGACATCTTCGGCAGTCACCGCCACGCCATCATGGAAACGCGCCCGATGATCGATATCGAATTCGATGGCGCTGCGGTCCTCGGCCAGGCGGACGCCGCTGGCCAGCAATCCGTATTCGGTGAAAGGTTCATCGGCGGAGGGGATCATCAGGGTGTCGTAGATCAGTCCCCCGAAGTAGTTGAGTCCCGCCACCGAATTTCCCTTGAGAATGAAGGGATTGGTGGAGTCGAAGCTGCCGATGGCGGCGCGCGTCATGCGACCGCCGACCGGCGCCTCTGGATTGACATAAGGGAAGTGCGTGAAGCCGGGCTTGTGGGCCGGCTCGCCGTAGATGGCCAGGCCATGCACAGTCGGGACGTCCAGCGGTGCCTGCACGTTCGAGGTTGGAATACTGGTTGCCTGAGTGCTGGTTGCCTGAGTGCCCGACGCCGTCTCGGCGCTGGGACGTGAATCGGCAGATTGCTCACTATTCGTATTGGACTTGGTCGTATTGGACTTGGTCGTATTGGGCTCCGCCGCGTTGGCCGTGGCAGTGAACGAGCCGCTCACCATCAGTGCCCCCAGGCATAGCGCGCGTAGCGCGGCCCAGCGACGGTGGGTGAGTGAAGAAACACGCTGCATCGAAGACTTCCTTGACTGAATGACCCGGGCCTTGCGGCCGTGATGAATTGACCGGCATCTGGGAAGCGGCTGTCTGCACAGCTGTCGACCCTGGGCTGCGATGAGCTGATGGAGAACTGCAGAAGCGGTGCAGCAGGCGCACGCCACGCGCTGGGCTGGGGCTGGTCTCCTTGCATCGACCTCGCCAAGAGTAACGAAGTTCCCTGTCAGCGGCCATGCTGCGACGTTTGAATCGCAAACGCCCCCACCATCGAAGATGGCAGGGGCGTTGAGGAATCGCGTATCACTTGTCGCTTCAGGACGCGTGAATCGACTGGCTTGGTCTGGCTGAAGGCTCAGTCGGGCTGAAGGCTCAGTTGGCGCTGTAAAGGGTCAGCATCTGACCGGGGCGCAGGTAGTCCTTGGATGACAGCTTGTTCCAGCGCGCGAGCTGGTGGGTGCTGACATTGTGACGCGCGGCTATCAGCGACAGGGAGTCGCCACTCTTCACGCGCACCTTCTTCTCGCCGTTGGCCGAAGCCAGCTGAGTGGCGACCGAGTTGCCGCGGTCCGGTACCAACAGTGCCTGACCGATGCGAATGGTGTTGCCCGAGAGACGGTTCCTCTGTTTCAACTCAGACAATGTCAGCCCATTGCGACGTGCGATGACGGACAGGGTGTCGCCGCGTTTCACGCGATAGCTGGCCCAGCTCTGGCGCGCTTCTTCGGGCAGCGTAGCCAGCTGACTGAGGAAGGTGTCGCGGGCGGTGACCGGAATGACCAGCGAGCTGTCGCCCGGCTTGGTGGCCCAGCGCTTGTAGGCCGGATTCAGGGCGCGCAGCTTGTCTTCACTGATACCGGCCAGCTCTGCGGCAGTGGAAAGATCCAGCTGTCCGCCCGTCTCGACGGCCGCGATCTGCGGCTTGTCGGCAATCTTGGGCAACGACAGGCCATATTCCTGCGGATCGCGAATCACCGCGGCCAGGGCCAGCAGCTTCGGCACGTATTCCATGGTCTCGTTGGGCAGCTTGATGTTCCAGTAATCCTCATCGCCACCGGCGCGGCGGCGTGCACGATTCACGGTGCCGGCACCGGCATTGTAGGCGGCCAGTGCCAGCTCCCAGTCACCGTCATACCAGCGCTCGCCCTGAGTCTCCAGGTAATCCAGCGCGGCGTCCGTGGACAGCAACACGTCCTTGCGACCGTCATACCAGCGGTTGCGTGTCAGCCCCATGGCGTCACCGGTGCGCGGCATGAACTGCCACATGCCGGTCGCACCGCCCGGATGCGCGGCATCCGGATCGTAGGCGCTCTCGATGAAGGGCAGCAGTGCCAGTTCTGCCGGCAGGCCGCGTGCTTCGGTGCGCAGTGTCACGTAGCGAATCCAGGGGCGGGCCTGTTCGGCGATGCGCTCCACGTGGTGGGGGTGCTCCTGATACCAGCTGATCCATTTGCGCACGCGTGGGCGACCGGTGTCCTGCTGCAGCTGATAGCCGGCGCGCAGGCGCTCCCAGACGTCGTCGTAGTGCGCGGGAATGGCATCGACGGCCTGCATGAAGTTCAGCGGGGCGCGCTGATATTCACTGGTGGGCGAGACCCTGGACACCATCGCTGAATTGGCACTGGCGGTCAGCGGCATCAGGCACAGGGTGGCACCCAGAGAGGCGAGGCGAATCAGGTGACGCAGTTGAGCCGGACGGAAGGGGGCCTGGGTCGGAGTGACACGACACGGCGTGTCGGCGGCCATCTGGCCGTCGGTACGGTGGTCTTGCTGATGCATTGACGAAATACTCTCTGGCGAGCCGCGGCTGGATGGGTCAGCAGGGGCTCGGCTGGCCGGTCATGCCGGCACGAATCAGTGACTGCGGGGGCTGATCGAGATCAGGAATGTTCTCGACCCGCTGTCACGCGAAATGCCATTCACGCCGCGCTCCAACCGCTCACCTGAGTGGCGTCAGAACGGGGGCAATGGCACGCGGGCAGCAGGGCTAGAAGTTGTCCTTCCACTGACGCAGTGCCGTGAAGGCCGCCAGTGGGGAAGCTTCCTGACCCGAGGGTGCCGAGAGGCGCCCTTCCTGCTCGAGGTGGCGTTGCAGCGCCACCTCATCACTGCGCAGGAACGGATTGATCTGCTTTTCTCGGCCGATGAGGGTGGGCAGCGTGGGGCGGCCCAGTGAGCGCAGCTGTTCACATTCTGCGTTGAGGGTGTCTCGCGTGGGATTGTTCGGCTCGGCGGCTCTGGCGAAGGCCAGATTGGCCAACGTGTACTCGTGTGCCGGGAAGACGAGCGTCTCTTCCGGCAGGGCGGCCAAGCGCGACAAGGAGTGATGCATCTGCTCCGGCGTGCCTTCAAACAGGCGACCGCAACCGCCACTGAACAGGGTGTCGCCGCAGAACAGCAACCCCGGCATGCCGGAGCTGACAAAGGCGATGTGATCCAGGGTATGGCCCGGCACTTCCATCACCTCGAAGAGGCGTCCCTGCAGGCGGAAGCTGTCGCCATCGCCGACACGCTCGTCGATACCGTGGATGGCTGGATTGTGCGGGCCAACCACGCGAGGCTGATAGCGTTCGATCAGCTCCGGCAGGCCGCCGGTGTGATCCTGGTGATGATGGGTGATGAGGATGGTGTCGAGGGTCAGGCCTCTGGACTCCAGGGTCTCCATCACCGGGCGTGCATCACCGGGGTCGACGACCGCCACGCGAGGGTTGTCGTCGCTCTGTATCAACCAGATGTAGTTGTCCTGAAAGGCCGCTATGGGCGTTACGCTCATCATGGTGGTCAGGTGCTCTTGATGTCTTGCAGTCGTCGATCGAAGCAATGACAGGCCAGTGACGCGAAAAGTGGCTTCATACGTCCTCGCCGAGGCTTCGGCCAGGCTGAAGCAGATGAACATGGCATGTCATCATCGCCTGCAATGCTGATGGGCAGGCGGTTCCATCGACTCCTTACTGAGAGTTAGTTGTCGAAATCGGCATAAGATCATGCTTGGAGACGGCTGGGCACGGTCGTGCTCCTGGCTGTTCCCCTGGCCGCATATGTGGGCGGGAGGGGCATTCCGTATGCTCTATGATCGACAACGCATAGTTATGGGACAGTCGCAGGATGTGGGGTAACACCCTGCTTCACCCTATCCTGAGTGTCGGGCCGCGCGTGTCGAGATGCTCGTTGCCCGCAGTTCCTGTTCAAGACTCGCTTGTCGGGATTTCGTTCCCGATCAGACTCGCCGTCTGCGATCAGGCACCGGATAACTGATGCAGAGCCCGTCAAGCTGAGCCCCTCAAGAAGAGTCCAGCTGGAAAAGTCACGACTGGCCGCCGGTGCCAACGTCCATGAGCGCCATCAGTCGCAGGGCCAATAGCCAGCACGATGATGCCCAGTGGATTGATTCGTGGCGGGAATCTGAATTTTCCTGATAACAAGCCTGACGAGCCAGCAGGTAAGTGTCAAACCTCTTATGGTGTGAGAATGTAGACAAGTGTCAAAGCCTGTCTATGCCGTGGGGAGTGTCTCCCCGCCTGAAGCCCAGGAGATGCAAGATGTGGAAAGGCCCCTTTGGTGTGAATGACTCCGGTGCGGACGAGGCCAGCGCGTCCCTGACCGCCGAGGAACGCCAGCGCCAGCATGCGCGCCAATTGAGTGCCCATGTGCGCGCCATGCGCGCCTTTTTCGAGGGCTCGGATGGTCAGGACATCCTGACGGCGGAGCGCGAGATGCTGTCCCCGCTGTTCGAGCGCTGCTTCGGTTTTCACAGCCTGAACCTGGGCCCGGGCGGCAATGACCTCCTGTCACTCTCCGCCATCCGCCATGCCATCCAATGGAGTCCCGAGGCAGCGCTTGCCGAGTCGCCTTCCACCTTGATCTGCCCGCTGACGCAGCTGGCATTGCCGGACGAGAGCATGGATCTGGTCATGCTCCACCATCTGTTGGAAGTCGCGCCGGAGCCGCACCGACTGCTGCGCGAGGCGGCCCGCGTCCTGCGCTCCAGTGGCTGTCTGGTTATCGTCGCCTGGCAGCCGTTATCTGGCGAGGGGCTGCTGCGTCTGGACCCGCGCCGTCGCCACATCACTCCCTGGGAGGGTAGCTGGCGTACGCCGGCGGCCCTGCGCGATTGGCTGGCCTTTGTGGATTTCGAGATCGAGCGCATCGACTATGCCGGCTTCCACCTGCCGGGATTACGCCTGCGACACGGTTGGCTTGAACGTATGGGGCGCCGCTACAACCTGCCGCTGGGCAGCCTGATGTTGATACGGGCGCGGCGCAATGTCGGGTACGTGCAACCCTTGAATGCCAAGCGATCGCGAGTCGCCATTCCCGGTGTCTCCATCGGCCAGGCCACGCGGGTGCATTCCCGGGAGGAGCATGTGAAGCGTGAGTCACGCAGAGACCTGTCCGAGCGCGGCTAGCTCGGCGGCTCGCTGCAGGGCTCCCTTTTCTTCAAGGCTTCAGTCTGGCGGAAGCTGTAAAAAAACACAGGGACTTTGGCCATGCTGCATGCGAGTGGGTAGAATGACGCTCATTGTGGCGAGGCCTGCTGTTGCCGCGGGAGGGCTACCGGAGAGTGATTGTCAGGGGGCGGTTTCCAAGCCCCGCCTCAGCGAGCCAGGCTTGCCCCTGTCGTGACAGCCAGCGCCGTCGCACTTGCCCGTCTTCGTTTCCTTTGTTGAGAGTGCCGTTTGTGAGCCAGAGTTCATCCACGTCCGAACCCCAGAATCCCTCCGCTGTTGCGACGTCCGAATCCAAGGCGGCGCCGACGCGCGTGGTCATCCACACCGATGGTGCCTGTCGTGGCAACCCGGGGCCGGGTGGCTGGGGCGCGATTCTGGTCAGTGGCAAGCATCGCAAGGAACTCAATGGCAGCGAGGCCCAGACGACCAACAATCGGATGGAGATGATGGCGGCGGTCGAGGCGCTCACGGCGCTCACCAAGCGCTGTCAGGTGGTGCTGTGGACCGACTCCGAATACGTCAAGAACGGCATCACCAAGTGGGTGCACGGCTGGGTCAAGCGCGGCTGGAAGACGGCAGCCAAGCAGCCGGTCAAGAATGAAGATCTGTGGAAGGCACTGCTGGCCCAGAGCGAGCGTCATGATATCGAGTGGCGCTGGGTCAAGGGTCATAGCGGCGATGAGGGCAACGAGCGCGCCGATGCGCTGGCCAACGAGGCCATCGACGAGATGCAGCACCGCCGCTGAGTGCCTCGGCTGGCAGGCACGCCGAGCGCGATGGCCAGCCGTGTTTGAGCACGGATATGCAGGATCCGATATTGAGGCACCCTAATGCGCGGCCCGAAGGTGAGGGCAGATGTCGGTCAGGGAGCTGTCACTGTTTACCAAGAGGTCTGAGATGCGTCAGATTATTCTCGATACCGAAACGACAGGTATCGATCCGAAGGAAGGTCATCGTCTGATCGAGATCGGCGCGGTGGAGATGATCAACCGCCGCCTGACCGGACGCACCTACCATCAGTACGTCAATCCTGAGCGCTTGATCGATGCAGAAGCGATCGGGGTTCACGGCATCACCGATGAGCGAGTCGCCAACGAGCCGGTCTTCGCCGAGATTGCCGATGCCTTCTGGGAATTCATCAAGGGTGCCCAGCTGGTCATCCACAATGCGCCCTTCGATGTGGGCTTCATCGATCACGAATTCGGGCTGATCAACCCCGGGCGTGCCAACCCGCTGGGCCCGGTCGCCGATCACTGCGCCATACTCGATACCCTGAAGCTGGCCCGAGAGAAGCACCCCGGACAGCGCAACAATCTGGATGCGCTGTGCAAGCGCTACGATATCGACAACGGGCATCGCGTGCTGCACGGCGCCTTGCTGGATGCCGAGATTCTCGGCGACGTCTATCTGGCGATGACCGGTGGCCAGACGGCGCTGGGCCTGGACGTGATAGAGGAAGGCGATGGCGAGGAGGGCGGTATCGTCGGGGTTCGTCGCCTGCGTGCCGATCGCCCACGTCTGGTCACGCCCGGCTTGTCCGCGCTGGAACTTGAGCGTCACTCGGCCTGGTGTGAAGAGATTCGAGGCAAGGCGGATGAGTGCCTGTTCGATCGCCTCTCGATCGATGCCTTGGGCAGTCTTGAAGGCGCCAGTCTGGACAACCGAGGTGCCCGCGGAGACGACGCCTGATGTTGATTCGTGATCTCTCGCGTGTGACTCAGCGCCATGGTTATCTGATTCGCGTGGGACGTGATGGCGTGGCGCCTGCGCCGGATGGCGGCATCATCCAGCCTATCGCGGATTGGCCCAGCGGCGCCGTGGCCCTTGGGGAATGGCTGGGCGCACCGATTGCGGTGTTCGGTGAGAATGGCAGTGCGGATTGGCCCACCGCGCGTCAGTGGCTGCATACGCTACCACGTGATCAGTTTCCGCTGCTTTCCAGCGCGCTGCAGGTACTCAAATGGCTGCGTGACCATCGATTCTGTGGCCGTTGTGGCAAGCGCATGAAGCGTCTGGAACATGAGTTCGCCATGCACTGCACCGGTTGCCAGCATCGCAGCTACCCGCGTATCTCGCCCTGTATCATCACGCTGATCACCCGGGGTCGCGAGATGTTGCTGGCACGCAGTCCGCGCTTCGGGCCGGGCATGTATTCGACCCTGGCGGGCTTCATCGAAGCCGGTGAAAGTGCCGAGGAAGCCGTGCGGCGTGAGGTGCATGAGGAAGTCGGTGTCGAGGTCGGGCGAGTCAGCTATTTCCAGAGTCAGTCGTGGCCGTTCCCGCACTCGTTCATGCTGGGCTACTACGCGGAATATGCCGGTGGCGACATCACCATCGATGGTGTCGAGATAGAGGATGCCCAGTGGTTCACGCCGGAAGACTTGCCGGGGCTGCCCCCGAAGTTCTCTATCTCGCATGCCTTGATCGACAACTTCCTGCGCTCGGTCGCGACGGGCCGCTGAAATTGTGAGCCTCTCCCCAAAGAAAACGCCCCGACCATTGGCCGGGGCGTTTTCTTTGGCAGGTGCATCAAGCGAACCTTTCCATCGGGCATGTTCGCAGCGTTGCAGCTGCTCAGCAGACGCTTACTTGTTCGGGAACAGAGACGTCAGCTTGGTGGCCAGCATGATGTTGCCGGTGGCTTTCAGGCGGCCAGTCATGAAGGCCTGCATGCCGTCGACTTCGCCCTTCATCACACCCTTGAGGGTGTCGCTGTCGGTGCTCAGGGTCACTGACGGATCATCGTGCTCACCCTCGCCGACGTCCAGAGTACCGTCCTTGACGACCATGTAGTAGTCATCGCTGTCGGTGATGTTGAATTGAAAGACTTCATCCATGCCCTTGGCGGCTTCGGGGTTGAAACGACTCTTGAGCATGTCGATGACGGCGTTGGCGTCGGCCATGGTGATATTCCTTGTCAGTGCTAGCGGTGGAGAAAGGCCAATGATCACGGGGAAAGATGACGTGCATGATGAGGGGTGGGGTGTCGTTCATCACCTTGCTCACCATGAAGTGATCACGCTGCTGACCTTCAAGACTGACATCAGACTATTTCAAACGAGCGTTCCAATCAAGTCGTGTGATCGATCTGGCGTGTTCCGCGCTTCAGCGCTCAGCTCTGAACCCTTTAGAGATAGCGTGGAGAGATAATGTGCAGAAGTAACGTACAGGGATAATGTACGGAGAGCATCCAGGTCACCTGGAGAACCCGCACAGGCGGCTAGCCAGTCTCATGACAATACGAACAGTGTGAAATCTGACCAGGCGCCTGCCAGCCTTGCAGGCGGGCAAGCTTGCCCCCATATCGAGTACCATCCCACACCGGCCCTTTAGCCGGTGATTTCGTTATGGGGTCCTGGTCGTGTGGCAGATGCCTAGATCTTCTGCCCGGTAGCCATGTACTCGAGAGCGAGCGATCGTCGCTCACGTGCAGGCGAGAGATCAGACACCTTATTCAATGTTCAGGAGCAAGTGCATGCAATGGATTTCACAGTACGGCCTCTTTCTGGCCCAGGCGATCACCGTAGTGGTCGCGATCGCGGCCATCGTGCTCATCATTGCACGTGCACGACAGGGGGAAGCGGGGGAGCGCCAAGCCAAGCTGAAGATTCGCCCCTGGCATGAGCGCATCAAGGGCTATCAGCGCGAATTGAGCCACGCCGGTCTGGAAGAGGCCGAGTACGCCGCCAAGGAGAAGGCGCGGGCCAAGAAGTACAAGCAGGAAGCCAAGGCGCTCAAGAAATCGCTCAAGGCCAAGGCGAAAGCCAACAAGGGCGGCAATGCGGACAAGGACGATGCGCCGGCCAGTACGCGTGGGCGTCGGGTCTTCGTGCTCGACTTCGTCGGCGACATCAAGGCCAGCGGTGTGGAAAGCCTGGCGGAGCAGATCACGGCACTGGAAGGCGTGCTGGGTGAGCAGGATGAGGTCGTGCTGCGACTGGAGTCCGGTGGCGGCCTTGTGCATGCCTATGGCCTGGCCGCGGCACAGCTGGACCGTCTGCGTGCCAGTGGCGCGCGCCTGACAATCACGGTCGACAAGGTCGCGGCCAGTGGCGGCTACATGATGGCCTGTGCGGCAGACCACGTGGTGGCAGCGCCCTTTGCGGTCATCGGCTCGATCGGGGTCGTGGCTCAAGTGCCCAATGTGCACCGTCTGCTCAAGAAGCATGATGTGGATGTCGAGATTCTGACGGCGGGGCGTTACAAGCGCACCTTGACCATGCTCGGCGAGAACAGTGAAGAAGGGCGTGAGAAGTTTCTGTCGGACTTGGCGCGCACCCATGAACTGTTCAAGCAGCATGTCGGCAGCCGTCGTCCGCAATTGGATGTCGAGGCAGTGTCCCAAGGCGATATCTGGTATGGCAGTGAAGCCATCGATATCGGTCTGATCGACGAGGTCGGTACCAGTCAGGCGTTGCTAGCACGCTATCTGAAGGAAGAGGTCAAGATCTTCGAGGTGAGTCTCGAGAAGCCGCGCCGCGTGATGGACCGTTTCGGCAAGGGCGTGACATCGAGTCTGGATCGTGTACTGGATCGCGTGCTGGAGCGCAATGCGGAGTCGCGCTGGCATCAGCAATAAGCGGCAGATTGCCGTCGTGGGCGAAGAGAAGAGGCTTGGAAGGCCATTCCGTGGCCTGCCCGATCTTGTTGGAGTCGGCGAGTGATACAGATGTCCAGCGGGTCACGATCAGCGTGACTCAACGATATTCCCCTCAAAGGGCGTCAGTCACCGGCTGGCGCCCTTTTTCATTTATAGAGATCCTGCAGGGCACGAATGACTCCTGCGGCGTTGGGGCCTTGCAGCGAATAATAGATGGTCTGAGAAGCGCGGCGCGTCCGCACCATGCCTTCACGACGCAGAATCGCCAGATGCTGCGACAGCGCGGATTGCGACAGTTCCAGGCGCGAGTTGAGCTCGCTCACCGACATTTCGCTGTCGCTGAGCAGGCACAGGATGCGCAGGCGGTTCTCGTTGCCCATCGCCTTGAGCAGGGCAGTGGCTTCTTCGATGACGCGGTCACCGGCCTGGTGCAGGGTGATGGCATCGCTGGACACTGGCATGGGGTTATTCCTTGCAGCTGTAGAAAGTGTTGCGTTCATGCGGTCTCTCCCGGTCGGTCTATCTTGGTGCATCCCGAGGGACGCAATGGGCCATTGGCATGTTGTTATGACCTAACCTTGTTTTAGTGAATGATCAATAACTCCGCGTGCTACGTCCAAGAGAATCTTAAACGATAAATCATCGACTTTGTCGTTCTCAGGCTTTGACTTTTTGTCGCATCTGCTGTGAGACCGCGTTCAAGCGTATGTTTTATTGCCCGAATGACGCCTTTCACGCTGTCAGCTCGTCTGCGACCAAGGATTGAGTCTAAGACCATCAGACGCTGAAAACGGTGAGCTGAGCAGGTTTGAAGGGCAATTTTTGGCCTAAGGTTTCAACGTAACTATCGGTTCAGGCATCTCTGTCCTGCCTGTCCTTCCTCCATCGTCGTCTGTCGCATCGTCGTTGGCGAGCGACATCAATGACGACATGAAAAGAGGTCCGGTCAACGGGCCCCGGAGACAAGGCCTTGCGTCAGGACAGGCAAGAGATGCCCACAAAGCCATTCGTGGATCACGAGGTACGCCATGCCCGACGCCAATCACTCCTGTGCACGCGAGCGTTATCTAGCTCTGACGGCAAGAGCCAACGAGACGCCAGAAGACTTCTGGGCTGAGCAGGCGCAACGCATCGCCTGGTTTCGCCCGCCACAGACCATTCTGGCCTGGGATGAGCAACAGCATGCTCGCTGGTTCATCGATGGCGAGATGAACATCTGCCATGCCGCGCTGGATCATCACGTCGCCAATGGGCGCGCGGATCAGGTCGCGTTGTACTGGGATTCGCCGGTCACCCAGAGCAAGCGGCAGTACACGTTTCGTGAGCTGCGTGATGAGGTGGCTCTGCTGGCGGGGGCGCTGCGCAATCTCGGGGTGGAGAAGGGCGACCGTGTCGTGCTCTACATGCCGATGGTCGCCGAGGCCATGATGGCGATGCTGGCCTGTGCACGTCTCGGGGCGGTGCACTCAGTGGTCTTCGGCGGCTTTTCCCCCAAGGAGCTGGCGGTACGCATCGATGACGCCGCGCCCAAGGTGATCATGGCGGCGTCCTGCGGGGTGGAAGTCGATCGCATCATTCCCTACAAGCCCTGGCTGGATGAGGCCATCGAGCTTGCCGAGCACACCCCGCAAGCCTGTCTGATCCTGCAGCGTGAACAGCAGCGGGCGACACTTGGGCCGCGCGATCATGATTGGCATGAATGTCTGGCCAGCGCCCAAGCCACTGAAGCGGTCAGCATGCTGGGCAGCGAACCTCTCTATGTCCTCTATACCTCCGGCACCACCGGCAAGCCCAAGGGGGTGGTGCGTGATCACGCCGGCTACGCCGTGGCGTTGCATTATTCAATGGAGCTTCTCTATGCGACCCGCCCCGGCGATACCTTCATGGCGGCCTCGGACATCGGCTGGGTCGTCGGCCACTCCTATATCGTCTATGGCCCGTTGCTGATGGGGGCCAGTACCGTCATGTATGAGGGCAAGCCGGTCAAGACCCCTGATGCCGGAGCCTTCTGGCGCTTGATCGAGGAATACCGCATCAACTGCTTCTTCACTGCGCCGACGGCATTTCGCGCCATGAAGAAGGAAGACCCGGAAGCCAGTCACATGGCCAATTACGACCTTTCCAGCCTGCGCAGTCTGTTCCTGGCCGGAGAGCGACTGGACCCGCCGACCTATCACTGGCTCGCCGATCTCCTGCCGGTGCCGGTCGTCGATCACTGGTGGCAGACCGAAACCGGCTGGCCCATCGCCGGCAACCTGCTGGGCCTCGACATGTTCACCGAAGGCAGCCGCGAGGTGAAGGCGCCGGTCGAGGCGCGTGCCGGAAGCGCCACCTGGCCGTTGCCGGGCTTCAATGTGCAGATTCTCGATGGCATGGGAGATGAGGTGCCCACGGGAGAGCAGGGCAATGTCGTGTTACGCCAACCGCTGCCGCCGGGCTGCCTGACCGGACTCTATCAGGATCCCGGACGTTTCCATTCTGCCTATCTTGCCGCCTACCCCGGCTATTACCTGTCCGGTGATGGCGGCTACTTCGATGAGCAGGGCTATCTGTTCGTGATGGGACGCATTGATGATGTCATCAACGTGGCGGGGCACCGTCTGTCGACGGGCGAGATGGAGCAGGTGCTTGGTGCACACGCCGCGATCGCGGAATGCGCGGTGATCGGCATCGAGGATTCGCTCAAGGGCGAGATGCCGTTGGGACTGGTGATTCTCAAGGATGGCTGGCAAGGGGATGAAGCCAGCCTGTGCGCCGAGCTTGCCCAGCGGATACGCGAGGAAATCGGGGCCTTTGCCTCGCTCAAGGAGGTGCTGGTCGTCGAGCGCCTGCCCAAGACGCGCTCAGGCAAGATACTGCGCAAGATGATCCGCCAGATCGCCGCGGGCGAGCAATACCAGGTGCCCTCGACGATAGATGATCCCTCAAGCCTGGAGGATGTGCGTGAAGCCCTGAGCGATGCTGGCGTCGGTCAGGCGCGGGAGGCACGTAGCGCATGAATCGAGGCGCATGAGCCGATACAGTGATATCGCGGACGCATGACGCGGTCCGTGCTGCTCCAACAAGGCAAAAGCCCCCGCCATGAGACATGGCGGGGGCTTTTTTCAGCAAGGCAGCATTTATTGCATCACGTGCGTGCCACGACTGGATCGGCCATCTCGCGGCGTGCAAGCCATGCGATGCTGATGACCAGCAGGCTCGCCAGGCTCAACCAGCCGAACAGGGTGCTGTCGGTCACGCCCATCACCAGGTAGGCGATCAGCGAGATCGCGGCACCCAGCAGGGCGTAGGGCAACTGGGTGATCACGTGATCGATGTGATGGCAGCTGGCACCCGTCGAGGACAGGATGGTGGTGTCGGAAATCGGCGAGCAGTGATCCCCGAACACGGAGCCGGCCAGCACCGCCCCCATCATCGGCAGCATCATGGCGAGCTCGGTGGCGGCCGCCATGTCACCGGCGATGGGCAGCATGATGCCGAAGGTGCCCCAGCTGGTGCCGGTGGCAAAGGCCATCAGGCCGGAGAGCACGAACAGCAGCATCGGCAGCCAGGTCGGAGACACGACGCCCTCGACCAGCGTGGCGAGGTACTGACCGGTCCCCAGAGAGCCGATGATGCCGGTCAGCAACCAGGCGAAGACGAGGATATAGACGGCAGGCAGCATGGAGCTGGCGCCTTGGGCGATGGCGCTGAGACTGCGACCAGCGCCCATGCGATGCCGCAGCAGCATCGCTACCGCAGCCAGCAGACCGATGGCGCCGCCGATGATCAGCGATTTGGCGACATCCGTCAGTTCAAAGGCGCGAATCAGGCCGAAGGCCTCACCCTCGGCGGCCAGTGCGCTGGCGCCGGTCTGCACGATCATGAAGAAGGTCGCGATGACCAGCACGATGATCGGGATCAGCAGGTCCATCGGGCGGCCACGCTCGGACTCTTCCACGTGGGTGTTGCCCGGCGGATTGCCGCGCTTGGCATCGAAAAGCTCACCGTCGCGCGCCGCGATGGCATGACGGCGCATGGCACCGAAGTTGATGTCGAACCAGGCGGAGGCGATCACCAGCACCAGCGCCGCAATCGCGTAGTAGTTGAAGGCGGATAGCTCGAGGAAGGCACCGAACGGGCTGACATCCGTGATGTGGTGGGTCGCCAGAATACCGGCGATCAGGCTGATGATGTAGGCACCCCAGCTGGAGATCGGCGTCAGCACGCAGACGGGCGCGGCGGTGGAGTCGATCAGATAGGCCAGGCGCGCGCGCGACAGCCCCTGACGATCGGTCAGTGGACGACAGATGTTGCCCACAGCCAGGCTATTGAAATAATCATCGATGAAGATGAATACCCCCAGCAGCACGGTCATCAGCTGCGAGCCACGGCGGGTAGTGACTCGCGCCCGCGCCCAGTTGCCGAAGGCACGGGTGCCGCCTGCCAGCGTGATCACGCCGACCATGGCACCCAGTGCCAGCAGGAACAGCAGGATATAGACATTCCAGCTGTTGAGGCTGGCATCGGCAAGCTGACCGCTGTCCGGTATCTCGATGAAGACGGCAACCAGCTGCTGCCAGAGATAGTGCAGCGTGACGAGCGGCGAGAAATCATTCAGCAGCAGGGCGCCTGACACGATACCCAGCCCGAGGGAGAGCATGACACGACGTGTCAGTATTGCGAGACCGATGGCTATGATCGGGGCGAGCAGCGAAAGCGGGGACGCCGCGTAGCTGGTCAGTTCCATGTATCACCTGTAATCAAAGGCAGGCGCCGGGACAAAGCGCGCTACCGGGTGCCGTGATGGCGGTTATGGTGCGTGGGTGTCAGGGAGTTGCACCGCCTGATCGCAGCGCACACTCACGGGATCGCCGTTGCGCAACGGCAATCGATGAGTCGCGAGCCTGCGCTCGACAAGTCCTGGGCCGCCACTGGCAGGCGGCGACTTCCGGAAGGGGGCGCATTATGCCCGAGCCAAACAAGACGTGAAACATTACCGTGTTCACCTAAAGTCTAGATCGCAGTGAAAAACACCGTCATTGCGCTATTTCTCCCCTAGAATTCGGCCGCAGAAGACCGCTATACAGTGGGCTCTTCTTGCTTATCCCCGTGGGATATGAAGAATGGCGCTCACCAAAGCATGTCGAGCAGCCCTATCGTAGTGGTTGCTCGCTGTCAGTCGCAGGAAAGTCATGGGCTTTCCGTTGCCCTGGCAGCGTCGACAAGACCAAAAACCCGCCAAAGCGAGACCGACATGTCGGAAACAACGTCCATCATTCCAGCGCCGATTCTGGCGTTGATCGATGCAGGCAATGGCCTGCTGTGGGGCAGTGTATTGATTTACCTGCTCATCGGAGCGGGTCTCTTCTTCACGGTCATGACCAAGGGTATCCAGTTCCGTTATTTCAGGCACATGTGGAAGCTGCTGGCCACATCTCGTCAGGGCAGTGAAGGGGGTATCTCTTCCTTCCAGGCGCTGGCCACTTCTCTGGCGGCGCGCGTCGGTACCGGTAACCTCGCCGGTGTCGCCGTGGCGATTTCCCTGGGTGGCCCGGGCGCCATCTTCTGGATGTGGATGACGGCGCTGGTCGGCATGTCCACCAGTTTCATCGAGTCCACCCTGGCGCAGGCCTACAAGGTCTCCCACGATGACAATACTTTCCGTGGTGGTCCGGCCTATTACATCGAGAAGGGCCTCGGTCAGCGCTGGATGGCCATCCTGTTCTCCGTCTGTCTGATCATCGCCTTCGGTCTGGCCTTCAACTCCGTGCAGTCCAACTCCATTGCGTTGGCCATGGAGCAGGCCTTCAGCGTGCCGCCGTGGATCATGGGCGTGGTGCTGGTCGTGGTCATGGTGCCGATCATCTTCGGTGGCATGAAGCGCATCACGCGCACCGCTGAGCTGATCGTGCCGATCATGGCACTGCTCTATCTGCTGCTGGCCATCTTCGTCGTGGCCATCAACATCACCGAGCTGCCGGCGGCGCTGGGCACCATCTTCCGCAGTGCCTTCGGTCTTGAGCAGGCCGCAGGTGGCGCGCTGGGCTACACCATCGCCCAGGCGATGATGAATGGCATCAAGCGGGGTCTGTTCTCCAACGAAGCGGGTATGGGTTCCGCCCCGAACGCCGCCGCAATGGCGACCACCAAGCATCCGGCGTCCCAGGGCTTCGTCCAGATGCTGGGCGTGTTCATCGACACCCTGGTCATCTGCACTGCGACCGCGGCCATCATCATCATGAGTGGCACCCTGGGCAACGATGGCGGCAATGACGGCATCCAGATCACCCAAGTGGCGCTGTCTTCTCAGGTCGGTAGCTGGGGGGGCGGCTTCGTGGCGATCGCCATTCTGCTGTTCGCCTTCACCTCGCTGGTGGCGAACTACTCCTATGGCGAGTCCAATATCGAGTACATCGCCGGCAAGAAGAACGCCAAGGCCGTCGTCATGGTCTACCGCTTCGCCGTGCTCGGCATGGTCATGCTCGGCGCTGTCGCCAGCCTGAAGAACATCTGGAACTTCGCTGATCTGTCGATGGGCGCGATGGCCTTGATCAACCTGATCGCCATCCTGCTGCTGTCGCCGCTGGCCTTCCGTATCTTCAAGGATTACGACCGTCAGCATAAGGCCGGCAAGGAGCCGACCTTTGATCCAGAGCAGTTCCCGGAGCTCAAGGGCAAGGTCGATGCCAGCATCTGGAAGAAGTGACTCTGAGACTCGCTTTCTTTGCAACGTAAGGGGCACCGGGGGAGACTGACGGCCTGATCATCTGGCCAGATTTTCCCCGCAGGCACCTGTCAATGGCCGCGCATCGTGATACGATGCGCGGCCATTTTGCGTTCTGACGATGTGCAAGCCTCCCTGCGGTTGTCAGTGGAGCATGTCGGCTGACGCATGCCTGCGGCGCTCAATCGCTGCGACAAGGCGTCAAGGCCGACGACAGGCCATGGCAGCTGATGTCAGCATCGGCGACGCAAACCTCAACACGCTCGTGACAGGGTTCCCTCACCCCTGGACGACGGCTTTGATCCAAAAAGGACCTGCAATGCTACTTCTCTCGTCTGCCCAGACGCAGCGCGCACTCGTCGCCCT
The DNA here is from genome assembly GCA_013376735.1 of bacterium Scap17. Taxonomy (NCBI): domain Bacteria; species bacterium Scap17. Next base: position 1,924,578 of record VINJ01000001.1, read on the forward strand.
GGCCCTGTTTCACATCCTCATCATCACCGCCAGCAATTACCTGGTGCAGTTGCCGATGACCTTGTTCGGTTTCCATACCACCTGGGGCGCCTTCAGTTTCCCGTTCATCTTCCTGGCAACGGATCTGACCGTGCGTCTGTTCGGCAAGTATCAGGCGCGGCGCATCATTGCACTGGTCATGCTGCCGGCGCTGTTGGTCAGCTACATGGTGTCGGTGATGTTTCAGGCGGGCAGCTTTGCCGGAGTAGAGGCGCTGGCTGACTTCAATCTGTTCGTGGCCCGTATCGCGCTGGCAAGCTTCATTGCCTACGTGATCGGTCAGTTGCTCGATATTCAGGTGTTTGATCGTCTGCGTCGCAATGCCCACTGGTGGATCGCGCCGCTGGCGTCGACATTGTTCGGCAATCTCGCTGACACTTTTGCCTTCTTCTCGGTGGCGTTCCGCAACGGGCCCGATGCCTTCATGGCGGCTTACTGGATCGAGATCGCCTGGGTGGATTACGCGATCAAGCTGGCCATCTCGATATTGCTGTTCCTGCCGATGTACGGTTTGTTGCTCAATCGCCTCACGAATCAGTTGCTCAAGCGCGGCCTGGTCGATGAGCGAGAGCCTGTCTGACATAAAACTGTCATATCATTTTCTCTCGTTTCGCCGTTGTCAGTCAGGGATATGGCGCCGGATTGTGCTAACGTTGCACAAACTGGAATGACGGGAGGGAGCCATGAAAATCGCTGCGGTGTACAGCATCAAAGGGGGCGTGGGCAAGACTGCTTCTGCCATCAATCTGGCGCATTGTGCCGCCAACAGTGGCCTGCGTGTGTTGCTGTGGGATCTTGATCCGCAGGCCGCTGCGACCTTCTACGTGCGTACCAAGCCCAAGCTGAAGGGCGGGGTCGAGAAGCTGATCAGCGGCAAGCAGGACATGTCCCGCGTGATCCGTTCCACGGATTATCAGAACCTGGATGTCCTGCCGGCGGAATTCTCCTACCGCAATCTTGACCACATACTCGAGGAAGAGAAGCGAACCCGACTGCGCAAGGTCCTCAAGCCGGTACGCGATGACTACGACCTCGTCATTCTCGATTGTCCGCCGAGCATTTCCAGTCTTTCCGAGCAGGTCTTCGCCGCTGCCGATACCCTGCTGGTGCCGATCATTCCCACGGTTCTGTCGCTGCGTACCCTGGAGCAATTGAACGCCTATCTGGCCGAGATCGATCTCGATGTGCCCGTCTGGCCGTTCTTCACTCTGGTGGATCGCCGCAAGACATTGCACAAGGATGTGATGGAATCGCTCAAGCAGGATTATCCGTTGCAACTCAGTGGCTATATCCCGTATTCCAGCGTGGTCGAGCGTATGGGAATCGAGCGCAAGCCCATCGGGACTTTCTCGCGCAACAGCTCACCGGCCGTCAGCTATCGCAGCCTGTGGCAGGAAATCGGCCAACGCCTGAGCCTGCTCAAGGAGCCGACGGTGTCGCCAGCCGCCGCCAAGGCTGCTGAGGCTGAATCAACCGCCACCGCGCCTCAAGGTGCTGCCACCGGCAAGGCTAGCGCCAAAGGGGAGGCGGCCAGCAATCCAGCCGCCAAGCCTGCCAGCAAGACAGCTTCAAGCAAGAAAGCACCCAGCGCTGACAAGAAGCCGGCGAGCAAGGGCTCTGCCAATAAAGATGCCAGTAAAGACAGCAGCAAGGCGACCAGCAAGCCGGCCGCCAAGGGCAAGAAGAAGGGCGGTAACCTGGGCGATTGATGCCGAGTGTCAGCCAGTCAGAAACACAGAGCCCCGCCAATTGGCGGGGCTCTTGCGTATCGCAGCGGCACTCTGTCATTTAGTCATGTCATGAAATTCAGGTCATGAAATCCAGATCATGAAATTCATGCCATCACAGCCGCATCACTGCAGTCTTTACCCAGCACTTCACCAAGAGTCTTCCCTATAGTCCCGGCAGGCCTGAACTGGCATCGGCCTCTTCCAGCAGACGCTTGAGCGGAGCATGCAAGGCCGGTGAGGCCACCACGATATTCTCGCCATAAAGCTCATCGGGAATGCCGTCCGGACAGCGATACAGGTGCCCCGTGCGTGCGCCGGCTTCTCGCGCGATCAGAAGGCCCGCCGCAAAGTCCCAGGGGGAGACGCTTTCGTAATAGGCATCCAGGCGTCCGCACGCCACATCACAGAGATCCAGCGCGGCACTGCCGTTGCGGCGCACATCCTGGCAGACCAGCAGCATGGCCGAGAGGCGTTTGAGCAGCGGCGGACGGCTGTCACGGTTGTAGGGGAAGCCGGTCGCGACCAGCGCACGGCTCATCTCATCGGTCTCGCTGACCGAGATGCTCTCGCCGTTGAGCCAGGCCCCCTTGCCGCGGATGGCGGTGAAGGTCTCGCCGAGGAAGGGCGCATGCACGACCCCCATCTGGATCTTGCCACGCTCGCACCAGGCGATGGACACGGCGACATGGCGCAGGCCATGGGCAAAATTGACGGTACCGTCGATGGGGTCGATCACCCACAGGCCACCCTTGGTACCGATCACGTCCCGCTCGGGCGACAGCTCTTCGGTAAGGCGCGCATCCTCGGGAAATTCGGCTTCGAGCGCTTCCGCCAGGAAGGTATCGATCGCCACGTCGATGTCGGTGACCAGCTCATCGCCTTTCTTGTAATGGTGCGCGAAACCCTGTTCCTCGCGCGCTTGCACCATACGTTCACCAGCCTGTCTGGCCAGTTGTGTTGCTCGTTCCAGGCGTTGTTCCAGCGTCATGTAGCTCTCCGGCAGCGATGATCAGGTCGGATGAGGCAACCCTCACTCATCCGATGCCTCCTTGTATAACAGACTCATGTGGCGAGTTCAGCCTCGGGCAGTGGGCGCCGGCGCATGAAACAGGTAATGAAAGCGTCGATTCCGCTCATTCATGCCCTGCCATGGTGCCTGCCAGGCAAGGCATGCACCGTCAGAGCGACACCGGTCAGTGTGGTCAGCAAGATTATAGCGTTATCCTAGAGCCATGCCGTCTTTTGCCGAGGTGCCTTTCTGTCATTCGGTTATCAGGTTGCCTGATTGCCTTTTGCCCCTCGATGCCCACGCCATGACAGGGAGGTGGCGCCCGTCAAATACACCGGCAATTCAACATTTGTTTCATTTCTGAAATTCTGGCGCACTTGTTGCAGTTGTCTGGGCATGAGGCTCGGCGAGTTGGCGAGTCTTCCCGCATTCCATGCCCTGCTGCACGAGGAGCGACCGTGAGCCCGACCTTTGACCAGATTCATCCTCCCCAGCGCCTGCTGATGGGCCCCGGTCCGATCAATGCGGACCCGCGTGTATTGCGAGCGCTTTCCGCTCCCTTGATCGGCCAGTACGACCCAGCGATGACGCACTACATGAACGAGACGATGCAGCTTTATCGCGGCGTCTTCGAGACCACCAATGATGCCACCCTGTTGATCGATGGCACCTCGCGTGCCGGTATCGAGGCGGTGCTGGTCTCGCTGATCCAGCCGGGGGAGCGTGTGCTGGTGCCGATATTCGGCCGTTTCGGTCATCTGCTGCGCGAGATCGCCGAGCGCTGCGGTGCCGAGGTTCATACGCTGGAATGCGAGTGGGGCCAGGTGTTCCGCCCGGAGCAGATCGAAGCCGCCATTCGCGAGGTCAAGCCCAGTGTGCTGGCGCTGGTGCAGGGCGATACCTCGACCACCATGTGCCAGCCGCTGGAAGACATCGGCGCCATCTGTCGCCGCGAAGGCGTGCTGTTCTACAGCGATGCCACGGCCTCGCTGGCGGGCAATCCTCTCAAGACCGATGAGTGGGGACTGGACGCCGTCACCGCAGGCTTGCAGAAGTGTCTGGCGGGACCGTCAGGCAGCTCGCCGTTGACGCTGTCGCCGCGTGCGGTGGAGGTGGTGCATTCGCGTCGTCATGTCGAGGCAGGTATCAGTAGCGGGTCGGATCGACTGGCGGAGCCGGGCGCACGCATCCGCTCCAACTATTTCGATCTCTCCATGGTGCTCGATTACTGGGGTGAGCTGCGCCTCAATCACCACACCGAAGCTACCAGCATGCTGTATGGCGCACGTGAGTGTGCGCGCCTGCTGGTCAATGAGGGCATGGACAACGCCATCGCGCGCCATGCGCTGCATGGTCAGGCTATGGTCGAGGGCTTGAAGGGGTTGGGACTTGCGCTGTTCGGCGACCAGGCCCACCGCATGAACAACGTCAGCGCGGTGATGATTCCCGACGGTCTGGATGGCAATGGCCTGCGCCGCAGCATGCTGGAGGACTTCGGTATCGAGATCGGCACCAGCTTCGGCCCGCTGCATGGCAAGGTCTGGCGTCTCGGCGTGATGGGCTACAACGCGCGTCGCGATACCGTGCTGACCACGCTGGCGGCGCTGGAACAGACTCTGCGCCGGGGTGGCGTGAATACTGTGGCCGGTGGTGGCGTCGGCGCCGCGCTGGACTTCTATCAGGAGCATCAGGGTCAGGCGGCCAATGGTCGTGCCAATCCCAGCACGGGAGGTCAGTCATGAGCGATGCCGGATCCATACCCCCTGACGCCACCGCGCCGCTGGAAACGGCCGCCGATGTGCTGGCCGCCTGCGACACCCTGGCGGCGATCTCGCGCAGCGACAGCGGGATCGACCGCCGCTATCTGACGCCGGAACACGCCGCCGCCAATGCCACCACGGCTGGCTGGCTCAAGGCTGCCGGTCTGCGCAGCTGGCAGGATGGCGCCGGCAATCTCTGGGGCCGCTGGTGTCCACCCGCTCTCACCGCTGCCGCTGACAGCGAAGCCGGTGTGCCGCGACTGGTGATTGGCTCGCATCTGGACAGCGTGCCGGACGCCGGCCGTTATGACGGCATTCTTGGTGTCCTGCTCGGGGTGGCCGCCTTGACGCATTTCAGGCAGTGCGCCGATGCCGGCGAGCAGAGCTTGCCCTTCGCGCTGGAAGTGGTCGGTTTCGGTGATGAAGAGGGCACCCGCTTCGGTGCGACCCTGCTCGGCAGCCATGCCATCGCCGGACGCTGGCAGTCGGACTGGGAGCGGGTGGAGGATGAGGACGGCATCCCGCTTGGCGACGCGCTCGAACGCTTCGGGCTTTCCGGACAGACGGCTGCTGGGGCCAGCCTGCAGGCGAATCCGCCGCTGGGCTATCTGGAAGTCCACATCGAGCAGGGCCCGGTGCTGGAAGCCGAGAATCTGGCACTGGGCACCGTGACGGGCATCGCCGGCGCGCGACGCTTCGCGGTCAACTTCGTTGGTCAGGCGGGGCATGCCGGCACCACGCCGATGGCGCTGCGTCAGGATGCGCTGTGTGCGGCGGCGGAGTGGACACTGGCGGTGGAAGCCCTGGCGCGTGATGTCCAGGCGGGCAAGCGCGCTGACATGGCGGACCACTCACTGGTCGCGACCGTGGGCTGTTGCGAGCTGCGTCCCGGGGCGGTGAATGTCATCCCCGGGGGGGCGGCGTTGAGTCTGGATATCCGCGCGCTGGACGATGCGCAGCGTGATCGTGCGCTGGATGAACTCTTGAATGTGGCGCACAGAATCGCGGCGCGACGGGGCCTCACCTTTCACTGTGAACAGACGCATGTGGCCGATGCCGTGGCCTGTGACGAGGGATTGATGCAGGCCGTCGATGCCGGTATCGCGGCCATCGGTCAGGCGCCATTCCAGCTGCCGAGTGGTGCCGGGCATGACGCCATGGCGGTCAGTCATCTGTGTCCGGTGGGCATGCTGTTCCTGCGCTGCGAGCGCGGTATCAGTCACCATCCGCTGGAGGCGGTGACCGAAGACGATGTCGCCAAGGCTCTGGCGGCGCTGATCGCCAGCATCGAGGCAGTGGCTGACAAGTACGTGTAGTACAGCACGCGTAAGACAGAACCTATTAGCTTCCACAGGGGCGCTGGTCACTAACTGGCCTCAAGCAGCCCCGGCAGGCGCACTGCGGCGATCGCATTTATCTGGGCCAGAGCCTCCTGGTATTCCGCCTCGGTGGATTGCGGCAGGCGGCGCTCCAGTTCCTCGAGAATGCTGGTGGCGCTGTGGCCCTTGACGCAGATGATGAACGGAATGCCGTGGCGCGCCTGGTAGTTGGCATTGGCCGCCAGGAAACGTTCACGGGTGGCGTCATCGAGCTGATCGAGGCCTGCGCCACGCTGCTCGCCTTGCGAGGCGGGCGTCAGGGTCTCCAGCTTGCCGGCAGCCAGCTCAGGATGGGCCAGAATCAATTGGTGGCGTTCGTCATCACTGGCCTGGCGTACCGCATTGGCACACGCCGTCAGCAGGACTTCCATGCTCGCGAACGGGCGCTCTGCCGCGGCGCGCTCCACCACCCAGTCCGAGTGCTCATAGAGACCACTCAAGCGTCGTGCCAGCGCCTCGGGTGGCAGGGCGTTGAGCGTGTCCAGCATCACCAGATAGTGCATCGGGGTCTCGATTGGCATGCGCCTTGCTCCAGAGAGGGGGGTGAAAAGCTCACTGAATCATCAGCTTGCAAGGCGCATGCCGTCGCTGGCAACGCGTCTGACCAACGCTGTGTCACACGTTGCATCGCCATGCCAGTGGTTGACGACAAGGCTGTATCGCCACCGGCTTGCCTGACGGCGCCGAGCGGCGTCTGTCATCGGGTGATACGGCCTGCACCTTGACCGATCGGTCAGAATGCAGCAATGCACTCATCGGGTGCAATACCACCAACCGCTGACGGCAGGCCAGAACAGAGCAAGCCAGAAAACCGAAACACGGCCGTCTTTCGCAGGGCTTCATTTGTACAGGCCCCCGTCTTACAGGGCCCAGCCGTACCCGCCACATCCACACAAGAACAGGAAATCGCCATGCCTAGACTGACGACGCATGTGCTCAATCAGGCCGAAGGCATCGCTGCCAGCGGTGTGCATATCAGCCTGGAGCGCCAGGATGCGCAGGGTCACTTTCACGAGATCGCGCAGGTCACGACCAATGCCGATGGGCGTCTCGATGCGCCGCTGCTTGAGGAAGCCGACGCTCCCGCTGATCTCTCCGGCGTCTATCGTCTGACGTTTCAGGTCGGGGATTACTTTGCCAGCCGCGCGGTGGGCCAGGGCATGCTCGGCCGCGTGCCGGTCGAGTTCACCCTCGAGGCCAGTGGCCATTATCACATTCCGCTGCTGGTCACTCCGTGGGCCTACAGTGTCTACCGCGGCAGCTAAGGAGCCGGCATGAGCGCATATCTTCTCGATTGGGCGATGCTGCTGACACGCTGGCTGCATGTCATGGCGGGGATCGCCTGGATCGGCGCATCGTTCTTCTTCATCTGGCTCGACAACCGGCGACAGCCTGCCACTCATGCAGTCGATGGCCGCCCCGGCGGCGAGCTATGGGCGGTGCATGGTGGCGGTCTCTATCATCTTTTTCGTCATGATGGGGTCAGCGAACGGCTACCCAGCGAGATCCACTGGTTCAAGTGGGAGGCCTATGTCACCTGGCTGTCCGGGATGGGACTTTTCACGCTGATCTACCTGCTGCAGCCGCACGCTTACCTGATCGACCCGCGCGTCTTCGAGATGAGCGGCACGCTCGCCGTGTGCAGCGCTCTGGGTGTGCTCGTCGGCGGCTGGCTGGGCTACGAGGCGCTGTGTCGCAGTCCCTTCAAGCGCCATGCCGGGGCGCTGTTCGTCGCGGTCGGTGTTTGGCTGACGCTGGCGGCCTGGGTCGCGACCGAACTGTTCTCGGGGCGTGCCGCCTTCCTGCTGATGGGCGCGCTGATGGGCAGCATCATGGCGGGCAACGTCTTCAATGTGATCATCCCGGGTCAGAAGGCCCTGCTGGCTGCTGCCAAGCGTGGGGAAACGCCGGACCCGATCCACGGGCAGCGCGCCAAGCAGCGCTCGGTGCACAACACCTTCATCACGCTGCCTGCGGTGCTGATGATGATCAGCAACCACTATCCGCTGCTGTATGCCAATGACTATCGCCTGGGCGTCATTCTGCTGCTGCTGGTGACGGGCGGTCTGATCCGCATCGCCACGGTGGATCACCACAAGGGCGTCAAGCGCCTGTGGGTTCCCGCGGGGGCAGTGTTGGCGTTGATCGGCGTGATTCTGCTCTGCGCACCGCGCTCACAGACGGCGCCTGCGACCGCCCAGACTACAGCGTCTTCAGCATCTGTCACGGCCAGCAGCGCTGCGGTCAACCAGGGCCTGGGGGAGAATCAGGCCTTGCGAGACAGGGTCAGCCATATCGTCGAGCAGCGCTGCGCCGGCTGTCACAGTGATACGCCGAACCTGATCGGCCTGACGGCCCCGGCCGCTGGCGTGGCCTTCAATGGCTGGGAGGACATCCAGCGTCAGGCCATGCGTATCCATCAGCGCACGGTGGTCGACAAGAGTATGCCGCTGGCCAACATGACCCAGATGACCGATGCCGAACGCCAGCTTCTGGATGACTGGTGGCGGGCGAGTCAATAGTCAGCCTTCTGTCTTTCATCTTGTGTCTTGCCTTCGCAGAGTGACGCACTCATGAAGCCCCCGCCAATCTCCCTGGCGGGGCTTTGTCCTTTCAGGCCGGGTGTCGCGCCGCAAAGCGTGCCAGCTCCTGAGGCTCGCAGCGCTCGCCGACGAAGACCTCGACATACTCGGCGACACGGCTGATGCGCTCGCTGACGCTTTCCTGAGTGCGCATCGACAGATAGCCGATCTGGGTCAGGTAAGTGGTGCGCGCCCGCACGTTGGCGAGTTGCTCGGGCTGGCCGTAGCGCACCAGCATGCTGGTCAGCGCTTGAATGCGTGCCTGATCAGCGAGGGCGACGGCAGCGGCGACCTCCGCGTTCTGAGAAGCCCAGTTGCGGATCGCCAGCTCGAAGCGGGAATCGAACAGCGATTCATCCAGCCAGCAGTCGAAGACATTGAGCATGGCTTCCACCACCGTGGCGGCGTATTGCTCGCAGCGCCCGATCAAGCCAGCAGTATTGTGAGTATCCCATCGGGCGAGCAAGGCCGCGAGCAGGGCATCGCGGTCCTTGAAGCTCCAGTAGAAGCTGGTGCGAGACAGTCCCAATGTCTTGGCCAGCGTCAGAACGCGTACCGAGTCTACGCCACCGAGCAACAGCTGCTGATAGGCGGCCTCCAGCCAGTCTTCGGCCTTGCCGCGCCCGGCAGCCTGGGCGCCGTCACTGGCCCGGGGGACGCTTTGGGACTCTGGCATGGGCGGTCTCCTGAAAGGCGGGGGATGGTGGGGCTGGTGTGAGGTAAATCGTGTGATGACGCCAAGAGCATGCTGTTTGCGACAGCGACGAGTCTGGCTGCGTCAGGCGGGCGAGAACGGCGTGTCCGGCGACGCATGGTCTGAAGCCTAGGACTATAGTCAGCGTATGTACACAGGTGTACGCAATAAAGACACCCCTGTTCTCGCTCTGCTCATCAGGAGGCCACATGGCTCAGGACCCGCTGCTCACGCCGTTCACGCTCAAGCATCTGACCCTCAAGAATCGCTTGATGATGACCTCCCACGAGCCTGCCTATCCGGAAGATGGCATGCCGAAGGCGCGTTACCGTGCCTATCACGAGGAGCGGGCGCGCGCCGGCATTGCCCTGACCATGACGGCGGGTTCTGCCTCGGTGGCAAAGGACAGCCCGCCGGTGTTCAACAACCTCCTGGCGTATCGCGATGAGGTGGTGCCCTGGCTCAGCGAGCTGACCGATGCCTGTCACGAGCACGGTACCGCGGTGATGATCCAGCTCACGCATCTGGGACGCCGCACGCGCTGGGACAAGGCCGACTGGTTGCCAGCGGTCTCGGCGTCCCATCGTCGCGAGGCGGCGCACCGCGCCTTTCCCAAGCGGGTCGAGGACTGGGATATCGCACGGCTGATCCAGGACTACGCCGACGCCGCTGAGCGCATGCAGGCAGCCGGCCTCGACGGTATCGAGCTGCAGGCCTATGGCCATCTGATGGACCAGTTCTGGTCACCGCTCACCAACACCCTGGAGGGGCCCTACGGCGGCAGTCTCGAAAATCGTCTGCGCTTCACCATGGAAGTGTTGAGCGCCATTCGCGCTCGAGTGGGCAGCGAATTCATCGTCGGCGTTCGCTACACCGGCGATGAGTGTCTGAGTGGCGGGCTGGATGCCAGCGAGGGCCTGGAGATCTCGCGTCTGCTGCGCGATAGCGGTCAGGTCGATTTTCTCAATGTGGTACGCGGCCATATCGACACTGATGCGGGCCTCACCGATGTCATTCCGATCCAGGGCATGGCCAGTGCGCCGCATCTCGACTTCGCGGGGCAGATTCGCGAGGCGATGGATTTCCCGACCTTCCACGGCGCCAAGATCCAGGACATCGCCACCGCCCGTCACGCCATCGCCACCGGCAAGGTCGACATGGTCGGCATGACGCGCGCCCACATGGCGGACCCGCACATCGTGCGCAAGCTGATGGCCGGGCAGGAGGAGACCATCCGCCCCTGTGTCGGGGCCAACTATTGTCTGGATCGCATCTATCAGGGCGGCTCCGCCTACTGCATCCATAACGCTGCGACCGGGCGAGAGCTGGAGCAACCGCATGACATCGCGCCTGCCGAGGTCACCCGCAAGGTCGTGATCATTGGCGCGGGCCCGGCAGGGCTCGAGGCCGCGCGCGTCGCCGGTGAGCGTGGGCATCAGGTGGTGGTGCTGGAAGCGGCCGACCAGCCGGGTGGCCAGATTCGCCTCACCGCCCAGAGCGAGCGGCGACGCGAGATGATCGGCATCATCGATTGGCGCATCAGTCGCTGTGAGGCGCTCGGCGTCGAGATGCGCTACAACGTCTTCGCCGAGGCCGAGGATGTCCTGGCGGAGGAACCTGATGTCGTCATCGTCGCCACCGGTGGCTATCCCGAGGAAGACATGCCTCAGGTCGGCAGTGAGCTGGTTGTCTCCAGCTGGGACATTCTTGCGGGCCACGTCACGCCTGGCCGCAACGTGCTGCTGTTCGATGATGCGGGAGATCACGCCGCACTTCAGGCCGCCGAGATGATCGCCAACTCCGGTGCCAGACTCGAGATGATGACGCCAGACCGCACCTTCGCGCCGGAAATCATGGCCATGAACCTGGTGCCCTACATGCGCAGTCTGCAGCGTCTTGCCGTCACCTTCACGCCGACCTATCGCCTTGGCAGTGTCACGCGCAGTGAGGATGGCCAGCTGATCGCCCATATCGGCAGTGATTATCTGGATGACGCCGTGGCGCAGGGCAAGGGCACCGGTGCCTACGCGGATCAGCGCCTCGTCGATCAGGTAGTGGTCAACTTCGGTGCCCGCCCGATGGAAGATCTCTACTTCGAACTCAAGCCTCACTCACGCAACGGCGGTGCAGTGGACTACGACGCCCTGATCGAAGGCCTCGCCCAACCGGTGGACGGCCCAAGTCCGCAGCACACCGAGCGCGCAGCAGAGGGCAGCTTCCAGCTCTATCGCATCGGCGACGCCGTCGCGACCCGCAATACCCATGCGGCGATCTACGACGCGCTGAGGCTGATGAAGGTGGTGTGAGTAGTCAAAAATTCACTAATTAAAATATAAGCTTACGAATCTACAGGATGAGATTTTCCACAAGCGGGTAATCAATCAGGCGAGACCCGACAGTCAGGCACAGCATGAAGATTGATGCAGTGCCCTGCAGCGTAGAGCATCGGTGTGCAGAGTTCGGGATATGATGCAATGGAGAGCGAATATCGAGCACAGGAATCCACGTCATGTGGCTCGCCACAAGGAGAGAACAATGGCACTGAAGATTCTGGTCTTTCTGGGGTCGGTGCGGACCAGCACACCCCCCGCACCTGCACGTCTTGGGGAGAGGGTTGCCAGGTGCTGCGTCGCACAGCTCGAGGAAAGTGGCCATGAGGCGGTGCTGATCGATCCTCTCGATTACGATCTGGCAGACCCCTTCAAACCGCTGTTCTCCTATGCGCAGCGCAATGCCCCTCAGGACTTGCTCAATCTCGCCCAGCAAATCGAAGCGGCGGATGGTTACGTGATGGTCAGCCCCGAGTACAACCATTCCATGAGTCCGGCGTTGGCCAATCTGCTGAATCACTTCGGCAGCTCGCTTTACTCCTACAAGCCCTCGGTCATCGCGACTTACTCCGCAGGACAGTGGGGCGGGGTACGCGCAGCGGTCAACATGCGCACCTTCCTCTCGGAGCTGGGCTGCCTGCCGGTCTCGGCGATGATTCACGTGCCTCGAGCGCAGGAAGTACTCAATGAAGACGGCGGCTACGCCGAGAATCAGGATGCCCGGGAATGGGGCGGCTATCTCCAGCGCGCCTTCGAACAACTTGCCTGGTGGGCGAATGCCGCCAGGCGTTATCACGAGAGCGAAGACGGTGAGAAGCGCCCCGGCGCCTTCACGCGCAGTCCCTCGCAGCGCAACGCGCCTTGAAGGAGTGATAGCGTTCCTTGCCCTGATAAATGGGGGACGCAGCAAAAAGGGACTGCCTGAGCAGTCCCTTTTTGCATTGATAGTCAGTCACGTTTCGTCATGAGACTGCCAACTCACTCGAAGTAGCCCCGCAGCTTGTCTATGTCATCGGTCTCCGTCAGCGCCAGCGAGAGCAGAATGCGCGCCTTCTGAGGATTGAGGGCGCCACTGCCAATGCCGTCTTCCTTGGCACTGACGATACCATTGCCGGTACGGGTGCTGCGCACGACCGGGATGCCATCCGCCATGGCCTGCTTGACCAGCGGCTTGACGGTCTCCGGAATCGAGCCATTGCCGCTGCCGGCGATCACGATGCCCTCGGCACCGTTGTCGAGGGCGGCAGTGAACAGTGCCGGGTCCATGTCCTGGTGGGCGTAGATGATATCGACCTTCGGCAGGCCATCGAGGGATGTCACATCAAAGTGAGGCTTGTCGGTCGGTGTCGCCGGTGTGTAATAGAAGTGCGGCTTGCCGCTGACGAAGGCACCGAGGTAACCCTGCTCAGTCGCCTTGAAGGTGTCCATCATGATGGCATTGGTCTTGGTGGTGTAATACGCCGAGCCGATGCGGTCATTGAGCACGATCATCGCCCCACGTCCCTCCGCGCCTTCATCGGCTGCCAAGGTGACCGCCTTCATCGGCTGCCAAGGTGACCGCCTCCAGCAGGTTGAACGGGCCATCGGCACTGATGGCAGTCGCCGGACGCATGGCGCCCACCATGACCACCGGCTTGTCACTGTCGACGGTGAGATCCAGGAAGAAGCCGGTCTCCTCCAGAGTGTCGGTACCGTGGGTGATGACCACGCCGTGGGTGGCGTCCGTCGCAAGTTCTTCATTGATCGCCTTCGACAGCTTGAGCAGGATTTCCTGATCGATATTGCTGCTGCCGGTATTGGCGATCTGTTCACCGGTCACTTCGGCGACATCGGCCAGCTCTGGTACGGCGTCCAGCAGCGCTTGCACCCCCAGGCTGCCGGATTTGTAGTTGGTGGTGTCCGTGGATGAGGCAGAGCTACCCGCAATCGTGCCGCCGGTGGCATAGATCTTCACCCCCGGGTGTTCCGCGGCGTTGGCCTGAATGCCATAGGCCAGAGAACAGGCGGCGATCGAGATGGCAGCTACAAGGCGGCGGGGAGTCATGAAGTCAGCTGTTGTCATTGTGGTGAGTCGCTCTTTCGTTGTTATGAGTGCAAATGAAGGTCGTGTCTCAATCTTTCATTATTCATGAATAAGGAATATCTAAAATCAAGAGGTAAGTTCTCCTTGTCGTTTTGTGTGGCGACTGATGCTCAGCATGGGGTGGAGGTGGTAGTCAGGCGAAAGGCTTCATCCCCCCATCGAGTAAAGCAAGAATCCGGCCAGTTCGTGACATGACACTGGCCGGTTTCATCACGTCAGCGCCGCGCCACCATCACTGCGCGGGTCATGGGCCGCCTCGACCTGCCCATCCGGGTGGCGCATCACGGCACCGGCGTGACCCAGGGTGTCGCTGAAGGCCTCATCGAGGACTTCCACTTCATGGCCCATGGCCGCGAGTGTCTGAGCCATCTCACCCGCGAGGCGCGATTCCAGCTTGAGGCTGGTACTGACATCGCCCCAGGTGCGACCGAGCAGCCAGCGAGGCGCGCTGATCGCGGCCTGTAATGACATGCCGTGACGGGCGATGCGCGTGAAGATAGCCGCCTGGGTCTGCGGCTGGCCTTCGCCGCCCATGGTGCCGAAGGCCATCACGCGACCATCATCGAAGCAGGCCAGTGATGGATTGAGAGTGTGGAAGGGCTTGCGGCCCGGCGCCAGGCTGCGCAGCCCGTCCGGCGCCAGATCGAACGCCAGCCCACGGTTCTGCCACATCACGCCACTGCTCGGCAGCACCACGCCACTGCCGAATTCCCAATAGACGCTCTGGATGAAGCTGACGGTGGTGCCGTCACTGTCCGTGGCGCCCATCCAGATGGTGTCGCCTTCGGCGGGCTCGTGCGGCCAGCCCAGCGCGGACTGCATGTCGATCATCTCGGCCTGGCGGGCGAGGGTCTCCGGGGAAAGCTGTGCCTGTTGCGTGGCGATGCTGCCTTCGAGGCTGTCCTCGAGCGCCCCCTTGATGCATTCCGGCGAGGTAATCAGGCTGTCGCGTACCAGGAAGGCGCGCTTGGTGGCTTCGATCAGTGCATGCAGGTGACGCGGTGTGTTGCCGTCTGCCTCGCTGATACCGTGTCTGGCGCTCAATTCATCGTAGAGCCCCAGAATCATCAATGTGGCCAGACCCTGGGTCGGGGCGGGCAGGTTGTATACCTCACTGTCACGCAGGCAAACCTTGAGCGGCGTGACGCGCTGGGCGCGATAACCGTTGAGATCAGCCAGGCGCAGCGGGCTGCCGGCGGCTTCCAGCTCCTGTGCCATGCGCGTGGCAAGTTCACCACGATAGAAGTCATCGAGTCCGGCATCTGCCAGACGTGAGAGCGTCGCGGCCAGCGCCGGCTGACGCAGCCGCGCGCCTTCTTCCAGCGCGATCGGCTCACCTGACTCACTCTGACCCAGATAGCGCTCAGCGAAGCCGGGCTGCTGCGAGAGCACGGCCAGGTGTTTTTCGCTGAGTGCCTTCTGGCTGGCGCTGACGGCCACGCCATCATTGGCATGGCGGATGGCATGGCTCAACAGTGTCGAAAGCGCCAGGGGCGAGCGCTCATCCGCCGAGGTTTCGGCAGAGAAGGCCAGCGCCTCCTGCCAGCCGCCGATGGTGCCGGCCACGGTCAAGGCCGACAGCGGCCCGCGGGTCGGGATGCTGCTGCCGTTGGCGAGGGGAGCAGTCCCCTCACTGTCAGCCGCATAGCCATGGCCGTGTTCGGCATAGAATTCGCGGCTGGCAAGCCCTGCCGCCGGGCCACAGGCATCGATCGCTAGCGGCGCCAGCCCCGGGCGCTTGATCAGCCAGAAGCCGTCACCCCCGATGCCGTTCATGTGGGGGTAGACCACCGCGATGGTCGCTGCCATCGCGACCATCGCCTCGATGGCGTTGCCACCATCGCGCAGGATATCGCGGCCCGCTTGCGCCGCCAGATGATGGGGCGCGGCGCAGGCGCCGCCAAAACCACGTCGGGTATGAATCATGGCGTCTTGCTCCTGAGGATTCCGTTGTTGTTATTGAGCGTCCAGTGCGGCTCAGCTACCGGTGAACAGGTCGTAGAACATGCGCAGTGCCGTAAACATCAGGAAGATGGCGAAGACCTTCTTGAGCTTGGCGGCGTCCATCGCGTGAGCCAGCTTCGCGCCGATCGGGGCGCACAGCATGGTGGCCGGGACAATGGCGGCGAAGCCGAGCAGATTGACGTAGCCGATGGAGCCCGGCAGCAGGTTCGGTTCGCCGATGCCATTGAGCAGGAAGCTGGCGGTGCCCGGCAGACTGATGACCAGGCCCAGCGCCGCGCCCGTGCCGACGGCCAGGTGCATAGGGGTGCCCAGGGTGCTCAGGGTCGGTACGCTCAGGGTGCCGCCGCCGATGCCCATCAGCGTCGAGACACTCCCGATGAAGGTACCCAGTGCGCTGCTGCCCAGCGGGCCCGGCAGGCCATTGCCCAGCACGGTGGACTGACGGCGGAACATGTTGAGCGCGACCAGGAAGGCCACGGTGGCAAACAGCCCCATCAGTACCGCACCACTGAACAGGTTGGAGAGCAGGCCGCCGATGATGACGCCGATGATCACGCCCGGCAGCAGGCGCTTGAGAATCGCCGGGTCCAGATTGCCCTTGGCGTAGTGGGCCCTGGCCGACATGATCGAGGTAGGAATGATGGTCGCAAGCGAGGTGCCGACCGCCTGGTGCATGCGCACAGCTTCATCGACGCCCAGCAGGCTGAAGAGGTGAAAGAGCACGGGCACGATGACGATGCCGCCGCCGACCCCCAGCAGGCCGGCCATCACGCCGGCGATCATGCCGGTGACGATCAGTGCGGCGATCAGGCCGAGAATCCAGTGCAGTGGATAGGCTGAGAACAGTTCCATGGTGTTTCCTTGTCGTCCCCTATGGCGCGGGGTCATTTATTGCTTTTTAAAATTGCCGACGAATACCATCGACAGACGTTGCATGCCCCCTGAAGCACTGCATGGAGCACTGCCGGGTGTGCTGTCTTGAGGGGCGGCGAGCCGCAGGGCAGGCCACAAGACATTACGCGTTGCTGAATTACCTTTCCAATGGCCTTTGCGCTGAATCACCACTCGAGTGTCTCGAGTCGGGCCGGTACATGGCTGGCCGGCTTACCAACCGATCGCCTCCGGCAGCCAGGTCGCGAGCCCCGGGAAGCAGAACAGCAGCACGACTGCCGTAGCCTGCAGGCCCACGAAGGGCAGCACACCGAGATACAGATGGCGGGTGGTGACCTCTGGCGGGGCGACGCCCTTGAGGAAGAACAACGCCCAGCCAAAGGGCGGCGTCAGGAAGGACATCTGCAGATTCATTGCCACCAGCACGCCCAGCCACACCATGTCGGTGCCATAGCCGATGAAGACCGGCAGGAACATCGGCAGCGCGATGTAGCTGATCTCGATCCACTCCAGGAAAAAGCCGAGCACGAAGAGTATCACCATCAGGAAGATCAGCGCGCCCAGCTCGCCACCCGGCAGCAGGTTGAACAGATCATGCACCATGTTCTCGCCGCCAAGGCCGCGGAAGGCCAGTGAGAAGGGCTGCGCGCACAGCAGAATGAAATAGACCATGGCGGTGATGGTCAGGGTCGAGTGCAGACAGGCCTTGAGCATGGTGAAGTTGAGACGCCGAGCCAGCAGCGCGATCAGCATGCTGCCCAACGCGCCCATCGAGGCCGCTTCGGTGGGAGCGGCCACGCCGCCCAAGATCGAGCCGAGCACCGCGAACACCAGCATCAGCGGCGGAATCACGCTACGGGCCAGGTCACGCAGCAATTCCTTCATGCCACCGGCGGCGGCGCGCTCCTCTTCCGGGATGGCCGGAACGAGAGCCGGCTTCCACCAGCCCAGTACGAGCAGATAGACGATATAGATGACGGCGATGGCCAGCCCCGGTACGAAGGCGGCCGCAAACAGGGTACCGACGGATTCACCGAGAATTTCCGACAGCAGGATCAACACCAGACTCGGCGGGATGATCTGCCCAAGGGTGCCGGAGGCGCAGATGGTGGCCGAGGCCACGCCGGGGTGGTAGCCACGCCGCAACAGGGTCGGCAGCGTCAGCATGCCGACGGTGACCACGGTCGCGCCGACGATGCCGGTAGAGGCCCCCATCAGCACGCCGACCAGGATGATCGCGATGCCCATGCCGCCATTGACGCCGCCCATGGCACGCCCGATGGTCTCGAGCATGTCCTCGGCGACCCGCGATTTCTCGAGCATGACCCCCATGAAGACGAACAAGGGGATCGCCAGCAGGGTGTAGTTGGTGACCACGCCATACAGACGGGCCGGCATCAGGCTGAACAACAGCGGGCCAAAGCCTGCCAGCCCCGCCACGAAACCGGCCACGGCCAGGGAAATCGCGACCGGAATGCCGATCAGCATCAGGACCAGAAAACCGCCGATCATGGCCAGCGCGATCCACTCGTTCGGGCTCATGGCGTCACCTCGCGTTCCAGGTCACCGTCGACGGGCTTGCCCGACAGCACCAGCAGCGCGTGCAGGCAATCTGCCACGCCCTGCAGCGCAAGCGCGACGAACCCGAGGGGAATGAAGGCCTTGAGCAGATAGCGATAGGGCAGGCCGCCGGGGTCGGGCGAGCCTTCCATCAGCTGCCAGGACTGCTCGGTGTAGCTCATGCCCAGCCAGGCGATGGCGGCGCCGATGGCGATGGTCATCAGCGCACCGATCAGGTCCACCAGCGCGCGGCCCTTGAGGGAGAAACGGTCATAGAAGACATCGACGCGAACGTCGGCGCGATGCTTGAGGGCGTAGGAGATGCCCAGCAGCGCGATGGGAGAAATCAGGTGCCACTCGAATTCCTGGAGTGGCACGGGGCTGATGCTGAAGAAGTAACGCAGCAGCACGTTACTGGCGACCAGCAATACGAGCGCCAACAGCGAGTAACGGGCGATGACGCCCAGTCGCTCGATGATGCCCTCGAGAAAATGGATGATGTACAGCATGGCATGGCCTCATGAACGCCACGACGGGACAGGTCGTGGCGTTGGACAGGGAAGCAGGAAGACGGAAAAAGGCGTTTGCGCTCGGGGCTTGTACCTTGAGTTCGCCCCCGCAACGCAGCGAAGGGCGAATTCATAGGGCGATGAGTCTGAACGCGGGGCGTGAGCCGACAGAGACGAGACCCGAGACATCAGGCGTCAGAGCGCCAGGAAGGTCTTCTCGCTGACGGCAGCCCATTCCTTGTGCTGGTCGCGGAAGGCCATGAAGGACTCGTGGACGCGCGCGGTATCCGGATCGGCAGCCGCCATGTCGGTGAGCGTCTTATCGGTGACTTCCTTCAAGCGTGCGACCACGGCGTCCGGTAGCGGCTGGGCGATCACGCCTTCGTTGTCGACAAGATCATTGAGCGCCTCGGCATTCACCGATTCGCACCAGGCTTGGCTCTCGACATTGCACGCCTGAGCGGCAGCCTTGACGATGGCTTGCAGGTCTTCCGGCAGGCTCTCCCAGGCGGCCTTGTTGATCATCAGCTCGGTGACGTTGGTCGGCTCATGCCAGCCGGTGGTGTAGTAGTACTTGGCGGCTTTCTGCAGTCCCAGACGACGATCCTGATAGGGGCCGACGAACTCGGCGGCATCGATGACGCCACGTTCCAGCGCCGGGAAGATCTCTCCGCCGGGCAATAGACGCACGGCCACGCCCAGTTCGGCGTAGACTTTGCCGGCCAGCCCCGGGATGCGCATCTTCAAACCCTTCAAGTCCTCGACCGTATTGATCGGCTTGCGGAACCAGCCGGTCATCTGCACGCCGGTATTGCCCATCGGGAAGGCGATCAGCCCCTTGGGCGCGTAGAGTTCGTGCCACAGCTCCAGGCCGCCACCGTGATACAGCCAGGCATTCATGCCCTGGGTATTCATGCCGAACGGCACGGTAGTGAAGTACTGGGCGGCAGGAATCTTGCCGGCCCAGAAGTAGGCGTTGCCGGCATTCATCTCCACCACGCCGCTGGCGACGGCATTGAAGCCCTCCAGGGCCGGAATCAGCTCACCGGCTGCGAAGTGCTGGATCTTCATGCGCCCGCCGGACATGGCCTCCACCTTGCGACAGAAGTCGGTCGGACTGCCCGGGCCCTCGACATAGAAGGGCGAGCCCGGACCATAGGCATTGGTCATCTTCCATTGATAGGTCTTGTTGGATTCCGCGCGCACGATGGCGGGCGCACCCATCACGAGTCCAGCGGTTGAGGTTGCCAGTGCGGCACCCAGGAACTTGCGACGATCGAATGTCATGGGAAGATCTCCTGCGGACGGATGACCAGTAATGCCCTTGCGACAGACTGCTTTGAATGCTCTGTGTGAAAGAGTCTTCTGTCTCAAGGGGCGCCTGTACGGCATGCCGACATCGAGGCCGGCGATCTTGTTGTGTAGGTGTTTCTACATGTTCTTGAGTAGCGTTGCCTGTCATTTGTCAGCCAGGAGGCTGCCATTTGTCAGTGGGCTACGTGGAAGACATTGCAAGGCATGTGCCATTTGGCGCGTAGAGAGATTTATTCTGTATTTTCAATTGATTGCATGGGGATTCTGGACGCTGTGTTCCGCGGATGGAGCGTGAGCGCGCCCCTGGCGTTGCCCAAGTGAGGCCGTGGCAGCGCTGATTGGAAGAGTTCAGGGCCTGACAAATGTCAGAAGATCACGCCTGTCGCGGCATTTGTTCACCGATTGCGACGGGGAGGGTGACATCTGGCTCACGAATGTGGGGTGGGGATGATCAATTGTCATGCTCGCGACCTGATGGTGCGTGCGATCGATCATGGTGCACCTGGATAGGGGCGCTCAGCGTCGGTCAATCAGAGCCGGTTCGCCCACATCGAGTCTTCATGCGAGGCGCCATAGACGACAGTCTGACGGGTCGGTGGCATCATGCGGCTTTGTCCTGATGGAGCGTTAGATGTCACCTCATGAGCCTGAAGAGCCTACCGCCCGCTCGGAGTCTTCGCCTGCCACCGCATCCACCTGCGTGACGAAGACTGCCGGGCCGCGCCTGCCCGCCACGCTCGGGACGCCGGAAGGGGCACAGGTGCCGCGCATCCTGCTGGTCGCCATCCTGGTGGTGATGGCGGTGCTTGCCTGGTGGGAAGTGCCGCAGCAGTGGGCGCTGGATTTCCTCGACGCCACTCTGGGTCAGGCCTTCAGTGCCTTCGCCATCGCCAAGGGGTTGAATGCGACCATCTCGGTGCTGCAGTCCTCGACCATCGACCTGCAGGTCTTTCAGGTCTCGCCCGGGGAAGCGCTGGACCCCGCCAATGACATGATCGAGCGCTTCTCGTGGGTGATGTTCGCGGCGACCGGCTCGCTGGCGCTGCAGAAGCTGCTGCTGGGCATCTCCGGCTCGCTGATCATCAAGGCATTCGCCAGTGGTGCCTGCCTGCTGGCAGCGCTGGGACTGCTTACGGGGAGTCGCCAATCGGACGAGGGGATGTATCCCCGCCAGCGTTGGTGGCAGGTGGCCATTCTGCGCGTGGCCCTGTGGGGCATCGCACTGCGCTTCGCGGTGCTGAGTGTCGCGCTGGCCAGCGGCGCCGCGGGGCAGGCCTTTCTCGATGACAGCCGCGATACCCAGATGGCGCAGTTGAGCGTGACGCAGCAGCAGCTGGCGGAAGTCGCCGACAAGCAGGTAGGTGGCGCACACGAGGAGCGCAGCTGGTGGCAGCAGTTCAAGGGCAGCATGGAAGGCTGGGTCGGTGGGCCGATCACCAGTGTTACCCAGGGCTTTGATGCGATGACCGACAAGGTGATCGACCTCACCATGCTGTTCATCACCCAGACGGTGCTGTTCCCGCTGGGCTTTCTGTGGATCGCGCTACGGCTGCTGCGCGGGCTGGGAAGATTGCAGTGACGCTTGAGGTGATACTGGAGATGACGATTGAGCTGACAGCCCTGGCGCCGGCCGGGGCTGCGGCGTCAGAGATAGAGGCGGAGGCAGAAACAGAGACGTTATAGCCGCGCACCGCCACGCCGGTGCTTCACGCGAGTCATCAGCGACTTGCAGTCGACGGAGAGGATCTCGTCGCGGTTGAAGATATGCGCGCGCACGAAGGCATCGAAGGCCTCGTAGCTGTCGGTTAGGGTGTGGATGTGCAGGCTTTTCAGGTCGCTCATGATATAGAGGCTGACCACCTCGACGCAGGCGGAAAGCTCCTCGGCGATGCGTTCGATGGCACTGGGGGCGACGTTCAGATCCACGAAGGTGGAGATGCCCTTGCCGAGCTTGTCGGGGTTGATGACGGCGGTGAACTGCTCGATCACGCCGCTCTCGACCAGCGCCTGGACGCGACTGCGGGCATGGGCACGTGAAATGCCGAGCTTGCGGGCGATATCGGCATAGGACATGCGACCGTCCTTGATCAGCAGGTTGAGCAGCTCACTGTCGGTGCGGTTGAGGTTCATGGGCCGGGGTCTCGACGGTCTTTGTTGTGGTGGTGTGCCTGTCTTGTCTTATCAAACCTGTGCGATCCGCACTTGTATAGTCCGGCTGAGCCTCTGGCGAGAATATTCCCGCTCTGAAAACGACAACGGGACGCCAAGGCGCCCCGTTGTCATGTGCATGTTTAGAGCAGAAGCCTCAAGCGTCACTGATAGACGATCTCGCCCGCCACCTGCCCTGATAGAGGGCAGGAATTCGCGCAGTTCGCTGTCCTCGGGATTTCCTTTGCGACCAGCACCTTCCTGCGCTTGCCATTCTTCTCTACGTTCTTCTTTGGATTCACCGGAATCAGCTGATAGTTGACCATTGTCAGCTCGCCATTGCGGAACTCGTAATCGGCGGGCTTCTTCCTTGGGGTCGCGGAAGTCGAGGTTGATGAAGTATCGGGGTTGCCGATGCGCACGGTGTCTTCGGTGGTCAGGCGTGTTCCTGATCCGCGCTGATGCTGTCGATGGACTCACGCTCACTCGCTCTGGGATTGAATACCTCGGCGTCTTCCATCTTCGGCAGCAGCAGCTCGGCGATGATGGCGGTCAGGCCGCCCATGGTGATCGGCGAGCGCAGGGCATCGGCGAAGGCGCCCGGAATGGCGTTCAGCACATCCGGCACCATGCCGACGCCAAGCCCCAGACCCAGGGCCAGCGCGATGATCATCATCTCGCGGCGCCCGATGGGCTGCGCCATCAGGATGCGGATACCGGACACCGCGATCAGCGCGAACATCAGCGTGGTGGTGGCACCGAGCACCGGACGCGGCATCTGGGTCAGCAGGGTGGCGATGAAAGGCGACAGGCCCAGCAGCAGCAGGAAGCCGGCCACGTAGCGGCCCACATGGCGGCTGGCGATGCCGGTCAGCTGGATCACGCCGGTGTTCTGGCTGAAGGTGGTGTTGGGGAAGGTGCCGGCCAGCGCGCCGAGCGCGGAATTCAGGCCGTCGCCCAGCACGCCGCCGCGCAGGCGCTTCTGGTGCAGCTCATCATCCACGGCGAGCCCCGAGGCACGTGCGCTGCCGGTGAGGTCACCGACCGTCTCGATGGCGGTGATCATGAAGATGAAGGCCACCGGCAGGAAGGCGGCCAGCGAGAAATCGAAGCCGGTATTCAGGGTCGCCGGATGCGGCAGGGCCAGCAGGGCGGCATCGGCCAGCTGCGGTGCATCATAGAGGCCACCGATGGCGGCGATGATGCAGCCGACGGCCATGCCGATGAAGATGGAGGCGATTCTCAGCCACGGATGACGCGAGACCTGACAGGCCAGCACTGTGATCAGCACACAACCGGCCAGTGCCAGATTGGCGGGCGCACCGAAGTCCTCGGCGCCGAAGCCGCCGCCGATGTCCGTCATGCCCACCTGGATCAGGCTCAGGCCGATCAGCATCACCACCACGCCGGTGACCACGGGCGTGATGACCCGCTTGAGCCACGGCAACACCGTACCCAGCGCCATCTCGATCAGGCTGCCCGCCAGGCAGGTGCCGAACAGCACCGCCAGTACCTGCTCGTCACTGGCATTCTGCGAGCGTGCGATCAACCCGGCGGTGATCAGCGCGGACACGAAGCTGAAACTGGTGCCCTGGATGCTCAATAGCCCCGAGCCGAACGGGCCGATGCGCTGGGACTGGATCCAGGTGGCGACCCCGGAGACCACCAATGCCATCGACAGCAGGCTGGCGGTGTAGGCATCGAGGCCCAGCGCGCTGGTGATGATCAGGGTCGGGGCGATGATGCCCGCCAGGCTGGCGAGCAGATGCTGGGCGCCGGCGAGGGCCGAGATGGGGACCGACGGGCAGCTTTCGAGGCCGAGCAGTGGTTCGTCGATCCCCTTGGAATCGGAAGAGGATTGGCTCATGTGACGCTCCTTGTTCTGCTCGCGGTGCAATGGCGGAAATGGTGTCGGGCACTGGAGGGTTCAGCGCGGGCAGCCAATTATAAGCAAGATGTGAACCAAGTTCAGTGATCGTATCGATTTTTCCATCACTTGTTGCGTGTCCCGCGGCCTGGCCAGCGGATGAGCAGGCCAAGTCCGTGTGCCACAAACGCAAGATCCCCGCCGGGCGTGATGCCCGGCGGGGATCTGTCTTTGCTCTCGCGGCGCCTTGTCTGAGCGAACGTACGCCCAGCGGCTCAGGGTGTCAGCAGGCGCTGGATATTGAGGCTGATCTCGCCTTCGCCGAAGGCGCTCAAAAAACCCTGGAAGTGTTCGGTGGCCACGTGGGCTTCGATGGCGTCTTCATCCCACCATTCTTCCAGTACCACGAAGTCGCCTTCCGGTACTGGCTCACCTTCCGCGACGTTCTTGTCGATCGCGAAGAATTCGTACTGCAGGCAGCCCTTGTCGGACCGGCTCTTCTCGACCAGTTCGGCGAGAGCATCGCGTGCCTTGTCCTGCTGGTCGGCGGGGAAGGTCAGTGTCGCGATAAGCTTGATGGACATGGCATGGATCCTGTCGTGGGCGTAAGAAGTGGACGTAACGGATGGGCGAAATAAATCAGGCACGCAAGCCGGCCATCGCCGCCGGGAATGCAGTGCGCTGGCCTGCCTCGAAAAGGTGGCATGTCCGCCATCGGGATGCAATGCGGCGGGCACGGGCGGCGACTTGCCCCCCGTGCCCGCCGTTGGCCGGCAAGGCGGTCACGTCGATGTCTTGCGAACAGCTGCTGTGAACAGATCTTCAGAATCCGCTCTTGAGAGCGAGCTGCTGAGAGCCTGACCTTGAGAGCCCGGCCTTGAAAGCGAACCTTACAGGCGAGTGAAGATCTCGTCTGCCGGCAGACGGGACTTGGGCAGCTCGGCATTGAAGTCGTCAGCGGCGCGGTAACCCAGGCTCACGGCGACCAGGGCATTGAAGCCTTTCTCGCGCAGGCCGAATTCCGCATCCAGCGCTACCGGGTCGATGCCTTCCAGCGGCACCGCATCGATGTTCAGGCTGGAGGCTGCATACAGCAGGCTGCCGTAGTTGAGGTAAACCTGCTTGTCCATCCAGTGCTGCAGGTCCTTGAGGTCATGACGGTGCAGGTCGATGAACAGACGACGCGCGCCGTCCATCATCGCGCTGAACTCGTCATCCTTCTTGAAGCGGCCATCAGACGCTTCGGTGTCCAGCAGGTGGTTCAGGTAGTCGTCGTCCAGGGTGGAGCGAGTGCAGAACAGCACGACGTGAGACGCATTGGTGATCTTCGGCGAGTTGAAGGCGTACTTGTCATCGGTACCGGCACGCGCGAAGCGCTGCTTGGCATCGTCGGATTCCAGCACCAGGAAGTGCCACGGCTGGGAATTGACGCTGGAGGCGCTCAGGCGCATCACGTTTTCCAGTTCCTGCCAGTCGGCGGCGCTGATCTTGCGTGCCGGATCGAAGGCCTTGGTGGAATAACGACGTTGCATGATGGCGGTGGGAGTCATGATGATGGTCCTCGTAGTGGCAGGCCAGTCGCTGAGCGTCCATGACCTTGTGAGAAGCCTTGTGGAAAGACTTGTAGAAGGAGATGTCGCCATCATAGCGAGTGGATTCAGCGTTGAGTATCCGCGTTGCGCGCATCTTTAAGATGAAAAAATGGCACCAATCCCAAGAGTTGGTGCCATATGTCAATTACTTGTCATCGCTGTGATGCTTTCATGGCATTAATGCTGCGGCGGGCTCTCTGGATGGCGTATCAGAAGAAGCACTCAGCATCAGGCCGTTCAGCTTGCGACACTGGCCCGCCACATGGACTTCGCGTATCACGCGGTCGTCGCCCAGCATCATCAATGCGAACAGCACCTCCTGCAGCGATATCTGGTTGGACTGACCCCATCGAGTGCGCCGTGCCAGCAAGGGCGTGGCGGCGGGGTCGAGCACGATGACATCGGCTTCCATGCCCGGACGCAGGTTGCCGACCTTGTCTTGCAGACGCATGGCGCGTGCATTACCCAGCGTCAGTTGATAGAAGCCCTGCCAGGGCGTCAGCGGTTGATTGGCGCGTGACTCAAGCCCCGCCACATCATGAGCGACGGCGCCGTGAAGCTGGCCGACCTGATAGGCGGCCTTGAGGCTCTCCAGCTGACACAGGCTGGAGCCACCGCCGACATCGGTGGCGATGCTGATGTTCATGCCCATGGCGCGGGCACTGGCGCGATCGAAGAGTCCGCTGCCGAGAAACAGATTGGAGGTCGGACAGAAGGCGATGCTGGCGCCACGATCCGCGATGCGCTGGCGCATGCCATCGTCCAGGTGGATGCCATGGGCGAAGGTGGTGCGCTCATGACTCAGGCCGACATCCTCATAGACTGCCAGATAGTCGCGAGCGTCGGGGAACAGCTCGGCGACCCACTTCACCTCATCGAGGTTCTCGGCCAGATGGGTCTGCAGGTGCAGGTCCGGCTGGCTCTTGAGCATTTGGCCGGCAGCCTCGAGTTGCTCGGGCGTGGAGGTCGGCGCGAAGCGCGGCGTCAGCACATAGCCGAGGCGATCACGCCCGTGCCAGTCGGCGATCAGGCGCTCATCGTCCTTGAGCGCGGCGACTCCGGAGTCCAGCAGCTCGGGCGGGGCGTTGCGGTCCATCATCACGCGCCCGGCGTGTACGCGCATGTTGCGCGATTGGGCGGCCCGGAACAGGGCATTGGCACTGGTAGCATGTGAGGTGGCGAACACCTGGGCGCTGGTCGAACCATGACACAGCAGCGCATCGAGGAAGGCTCCGGCGACCTCGGCGGCATGTGCGGGGTCAGCGAAGCGCTGCTCGGCGGGGAAGGTGTAGGTGTTCAGCCAATCGATCAGGCAGTGGCCGTAGCTTGCGATGATATCCAGCTGCGGGAAGTGCACATGGGTATCGATGAAGCCCGGCATCATCAGGCCTTGGACCTTGCGCGGCGGAGACAGGCGCATCAGCTCGCCCACGGTCTCATGCCGGGCAAGCGAGCGATGATCCCCCACGGCGACTACATGGCCTGCGTGCATCACCAGCAAAGCATCGGCGTAGTGTTCGACGGCGCGTGCCAGGGTCGCCGCCATGTCAGAGGCTCGGTTGTCTCTATCATCGTTGCCATCGCTCGAGGCCGCGTCACTCAGCATGGCGTCTTCAGGGTTGGCGACGAAATGCAGCAGTGCGCCGCGCAGCAGGCTGACGCAGGAAGCGTCCCTGGCGGCCGCGCGCAGGGCTACTGTCAGGCGCTGCTCATCCAGGTGGCAGGCCGCAGTGTGCGACGTGTCTTGGTCAGTCATCATTCGGCCTTCTGTATCGTTTCTGTCTGGTGCATCGCGTCACGGGCAAAATGGGCGCGTAGCTGGCGGGCACCCTGACGCGTCAGCCCATGGCTGTCCAGTGACGCGCCCTGGGTTGACGTGCCATGGGCGGTGGCCTTGTCGGACGAGTTCACGGCCGCTTCGTCACTGCGCCGCGCCTCGATCTGCAGCAGCTCGGCGACGACGCCAATCGCGATCTCCTCAGGGCGTTTGCCGGGGATGCCGGGCACGCCAATCGGGCAGCGAACGCGGGCGATCTGATGCTCCGCGAGATCGCCACGCAGGCGCTGGCGAAAACGCGCCCACTTGCTGCTGGAACCGATCAGCCCCAGCGAGGCCAGGTCATCACGCGCTGCGAGCGCGGCGATCAACGCCTGGTCCTCGACATGGTCATGGGTCAATACCAGCACATGGCTGCCCGCTATTACGGGCAGTGACTCACTGGCGGGCGCGACTTTCGCGGTCGGCAGGTAAGTCAGGATATTGAATGCCTGACGCGCTACACGGCCCTCGCAACCCGCGGGGGGCGTGGCAGCGGTGAGCTGCTCGGCGCGTGAATCCCGCCAGTCGATCTGCCAGCCCAGTGGTGCCAGCAGCGTGACGATCGCTTGCCCAACATGGCCGGCGCCGAACAGGGCGAGGCGTGGCGCAAGCGCCGGGTACAGCTCGATCAGCACCTGCACATGGCCGCCGCAGCATTGCTGGGCATGCTGGCCGAGCGCGATCTCCTCGAGCAGGCAGCCAGACTGTCCTCGGGCCAACCTCTCACGAGCGCGCTCCACCACCAGCTGCTCCAGCCGACCGCCGCCGAGGCTGTCGTGCAGCGTATCGGGGGTGATCAGCATCTTGCTGCCGGCACCACGCGGGGCAGAGCCCGCCACCGTCACCACGGTGGCCAGGGCATGCGCCGTCAGCGCTGCCTGAGCCTCGGCGAGCGCCTGATACCAGCGGCCGGTCGCGGCACTCTTTGCATTCATGACGGCACTCTTGTCGACATTCATGACGGCTCCTGCGTTGGCTCTGCGCCAGCAGTGTCGTGCTGCGCCTGCCAGTCACGCTGCTCGCGCGCCGCCAGCATCACACGCTCCGGCGTGGCCGGGGTATCCAGGCGTACTGCGCGGCGGTAGTCGGTCAGCGAGGCCAGCGCATCGCGCAACGCCGCCCACACGCTGATGGCGAGCATGAAGGGCGGCTCGCCGACCGCCTTGGAGCGGTAGATGCTGGCGGCCGAGTTGGGGTGGCCCTCCAGCAGGCGCACCTTGAGCGCGCCGGCCGGCACGTCACTGATCGCCGGAATCTTGTAGGTCGCCGGGCCATCGGTGAGCAGCCGGCCATCCTCGTTCCACTTGAGCTCCTCCGTCGTCAGCCAGCCCATGCCCTGCACGAAGCCGCCCTCGATCTGGCCGATGTCGATGGCCGGATTGAGCGAATCACCGACATCATGCAGGATCTCGGCGCTTTCCAGACGGTATTCACCACTCAGCGTATCGACGACCACTTCGCATAGCGCCGCGCCGAAGGCGTAGTAGTAGAAGGGGTGACCGGTGCCGCTGGCGCGATCGTAATGGATATCCGGGGTGGCATAGAAGCCTTTCTCGGACAGTGAGATGCGTTCCAGATACGCCGCCTGGATCAGCTCGCCCCAGGTCATCAGCACACCGCTTGGGCCATGCAGTTTGCCGTCCGTGAGGCTCAGACTCACGCGTGGCTGGGCGAGATGCTCGGCGGCGAAGTCGAGCAGGCGCGTCTTGAGACGCAGACAGGCATCGCGTGTCGCCATGCCGTTGAGGTCCGCCCCGGAGCTTGCCGCCGTTGGCGAGGTGTTGGGCACCTTGTCGGTGCGGGTGGCGGTGATGCGTACCTTGTCCACGGCCAGCCCCAGTTCACGCGCCGCGACCTGGGTGATCTTGGTGTGCAGGCCCTGACCCATCTCGGTACCACCGTGGTTCACCTGCACGCTGCCATCGGTATAGACATGCACCAGGGCACCTGCCTGATTGAGGTGCTTGGCAGTGAAGGAGATACCGAACTTGACCGGCGTCAGTGCCAGCCCCTTCCTGACCACCGGATTGGCGGCATTGAAGGCGCGTATCTCGGCGCGGCGCGCCCAATAGCGGCCACTCTCCTCGAGCTGATCGATCAGGGTGGCCAGCAGCGGGTGCTGATTGACGTGTTGGCCATAATGCGTGGTCTCACGGCCCTCGCAGTAGAGATTGCGCTTGCGGATCTCCAGCGGGTCACGCCCCAGACGCCGGGCGATATCCTCCATTGCGGCTTCGACCGCCAACATGCCCTGAGGGCCGCCAAAACCGCGGAAGGCGGTATTGGACGCCACATTGGTACGTGCGCGAATGCCGCGCACGTGGGCATTGCCTAGATAGTAGGCGTTGTCGGCATGGAACATGGCGCGGTCGACGATGGCATCCGACAGGTCCGGCGAGTGGCCGCAGTCACCGGTCAGCTCGATGATGGCGGTCTCGATGCGCCCGCTGTCATCGACGCCGAATTCATAGCGATGGTGGAAAGGGTGGCGCTTGCCGGTCAGGCGCATGTCATCTGCGCGTGCCAGTCGCAGGCGTGCCGCACGGCCTGTGCGCCGGGCGACCATCGCCGCCAGACAGGCCACCGGTGCGGCCTGGGTTTCCTTGCCGCCGAAGCCGCCCCCCATGCGCCGGGTTTCCACCGTGATGGCGTGGAAGGGCACGCCGAGCACTTCGGCAATCAGCTTCTGGACTTCGCTGGGGTGCTGGGAGGAGCTATGCACCAGCATCTCGTCATCTTCGCCGGGCAAGGCCAGTGCGGCCTGACTTTCCAGATAGAAGTGTTCCTGGCCGCCGCTTTCCAGCTCACCGCTCAATTGCCAGGCGGATCTGGCGAGCCTGGTGCTGATGCTGTCGAGATCGCCGGCGCGACCATTGGCAAGCCGTGCCTGGGTGTGGGTCGGGCGCACCAGATCACCGCGGCTGGCCGCCTCGCGCGGGTCCAGGCATACCGGAAGGGGGGACGTTGCGACCTTGGCTAGTCGCGCGGCTTGACGTGCCGCGCGCTCGCTGTCGGCGGCGACCACGAACAGCGCCTGACCATGATGGCTGATGATGTCACTGACCAGCAGCGGGTCGCCGGGGAAGACCGGCCCCACATCGCTGTGACCGGGGATGTCGGCGGCGCTGAGCACGCAGACCACGCCGGGGGCACGGCGCACCGCTTCGAGATCCAGCGCATCCAGAGTGGCGTGCGCGACCTCGCTCATGCCGATGGCCAGATGCAGCGTGCCCGCGGGCAGTGGCAGGTCATCCACATAACGCGCCGAACCGCTGACATGGCGCTGGGCGCTTTCATGCTGACGTGACTGGAGAACGGGGGCAGCCGGCGCAGCGCTGGCGTCGGACTCAAGACTGTGCAAGGTACGCATCGAGGCTCTCCAGTGGCGTGAGGGAAGTCGTGGGCTGGCGCTCATTCAGGATGCGCTGGGCCACGCGGGGAATCAGATGGCTGGCGGCCAGCAGGCGATACTCGCGTGAGCCGCGTACGTCACTGAGTGGTGAGAAATCGGCCTGCACGGCCTGTTCGATCTGCTGGCGAGTCTGCGCCGTCAGCCTGGCGGGCGTGAGAGACTCCAGCGCTTGCAGCGTCAGCAAGACTTCCAGGTGCGGGGCGCGGGCCGGAACCCCGGCCATGCCGCCGAAGGCCACCCGCCAGTGTTGCGCGCGCCCGCTGGCATCCCGCCGCCAGGCGAAGACACCGAGCAGGGTGGAGATGTCATCATCACGCCGCTTGGACAGCTTGTGCACCGCCAGTCGCTGGTTGGGTAGCGGGCGTGGCAGGAAGACGGAGTGGATGATCTCGTCCGGCATCAGCTGGGTACGCTTGTAGTCGAGGAAGTAGTCCTCGAGCTTCAGAATGCGCTCATTGTCCTGGCTCATCAGCTGGATGTAGGCGTCCAGCGCGATCAGCAGCGGCGGCATGTCCCCGATGGGCGAGGCATTGCCGATATTGCCGCCCAGGGTGCCACGATGGCGGATCTGTTCACTGCCCAGTCGCGTGAGCAGCTCCGCGCCATCCGGGTAATGTTCCCGCAGCAGCGGCATCAGCTGGTGATAGCTGACCGCGGCCCCGATCCACCAGCCTGCCTGGCCGGCGTGCTCGCCTTCCTCTATCTTGCCAAGCGCCGCGACCTGGGTGGTGTCGATCAAGGCCGGGAAGTCGCGCAGGCGCTGGGTGTGCTCCAGCATCAGGTCCGTGCCACCGGCGATCAGCGCGGCATCCGGGTGCTCGGTGCGCAGCGCCAGCAGGGCCTGCAAGGTGACCGGCCGATAGAAACGCCCGGTGTCTGGCTCGTCATCTGGGGCGGTATCGTGCGCTTCCGCTGTGCTATCGCCAGCGTCCTGCAGGCTGGCTGGCCCGAATTCGCCTTGCAGCAGGCGATGAGCGGCCTCGCGAATCGGGCGATAGCCAGTGCAACGACACAGGTTGCCGCCCAGTGCATGGTCGATCATGGTGTCGCGCTGTCTGGCATCGATCACTTCGCCCTGATCGATCTGGCGCTGATGACGGACATGCAGCACCGCAAGGCTCATGGCGATGCCCGGGGTGCAGAAACCGCACTGGCTGGCATGGGTGCTGACCAATGCCTGCTGCACTGCCGAGAGGGTTGGCGTCTGGCTGGCACTCGCCAACCCCTCGACGGTGATCAAGTCGCAGCCGGCCAGCTGGTGGGCGGGCATCAGGCAGGCGTTGGCGGTGCTCATATTGTGGCCCGGCCCCTGCAAGGCAATGGTGCAGGCGCCGCAGTCGCCGGAGGCACAGCCTTCCTTGGTGCCGTCTTGCCCAAGTGAGGTGCGCAGCACTTCGAGTACGCTCGTTCCCGGTGCAGGTGAGGGCAGTCGGCACGCGCGCCCGTTCAAGGTGAAGTCGATCATGCGGGCATCCTGTCAGGTCGTATTGTCATTGTGGTGCCTTGTTGCGTACAGCGTCGTCCCAGCGCTCAAGTCCTCTGTTCTACGCTGCCAGCGAGCCTGTTCTTGCCAGGCGGCGAGCGTTGGTCTGCTGGCTGTTGTCTCTATCAATGTAACAGGTCGTATTGTGATTCTTGCAAGAATCTGACCAAATGGTCAGTGCATGTTGTGGTATTTTGTTCGCCGGTGTCTCAACGGGCTGTTTTCACTGCTTTTCCAACGCCACGTGATAGTCGCTTGACAAGAGCCTCCTGCTTGCGCACATCGCCGCTGACAGGCGAGACCGACAGGGAGCTGTCGCCAAGAGACTCGAATGCTTTTTTCTGACCTGATGAGTGATGCCGATGCCCGCGGATTCTCCTTCTTCCCTTTACGCTGAAGTCCGTCGTACCCGTAGCGCGGAATTGAGCGTCCCGCCTGCCAGCTCTCCGCGTGAGCAAGCCGAGAGCCGCATTCTCGAGGCCGCCGAATGCGTATTCGCCTGTCACGGTTATCGCGGCAGCACCTTGAAGCAGATTGCGGAAGTGGCCGAGTTGCCCAAGGCCAATCTGCTCTATTATTTCGGCTCCAAGGAGAAGCTCTACGTTCACCTGCTGGAGCAGACCCTGACGCGCTGGAATGCCTCGCTCGAGGATATCTCGCCTGATGACGAGCCGCGTGAGGTGTTGGAGGCGCTGGTGCGCGTCAAGCTCAAGCTGGCACGCCAGGCACCGCAGGCCTCGCGTCTGTTCGCGGCGGAGGTGATCAGCGGGGCGCCTTTCCTGCGCGATTATCTCAGTGGCGACCTGCGTGACTGGGTACAGGCGCGCTGCGATGTCATGAAGGCCTGGATGGCCGCGGGCAAGCTGCGTGAGGCGGAGCCGATGTGGGTGATTTACCTCATCTGGTCCACCACTCAGCATTACGCGGATTTCGCCGCCCAGATCGATCAGCTGGGGGGAGCGCCGCAGAGCGATGAAGACTGGGAGCAGCTGGCGGATTTCGTGGCCAGCACGCTATGTGATGGTCTGTGCCCGCGACAGTCATGAGCGGCATGAGTGGCGTAAGCGCTTGAGCCGGCGGGTTCAGCGCTCTGTCAGTTGCCTGCTGTTTGGTGCCTGTTCTCACAGCCTCGCCGCACAGTAAAAAGCCCGCCCCGGATTCCAGGGCGGGCTTTTTGGTTCTTGAATCTCGAGTCGTTCTTGCGTCGCTCGCTCTTGCGTCATTCTGGAAAAGCGAAGGAAAAGACCTTCAGGTGGTCAGCTTGCCATCTCCAAGGGCATGCTAGGATCGCGATCCAGCACGGCTTCTTCCTCTTGCTTGGCCCCCGACAACTCGGCTTTTTCCAATTGAGAGATGTCACAGTGTTGATGCATCTGCCAGCCATCGCGGGCATCGTCGGCCAGGTAGATCAGCGCGGCATCGGCACTGGCCCACAGACGCGCCAGGTCACGTTGGTGGCGGGTGCGGTTGGCCAGCGGCAGCGCATCGGCGGTGACCACCACTACCGGCGCCTTGCGCAGCCAGCGCGGCGCATGACTCGGCCAGCTGTGATGCACGGCGTCCAGCCAGGGCGCCTGGGGATGGCCGGGCGATGACTGCCAACGCCAGCCACGCCCGACTTCGGTGATCCCGCGCGCCGTCCAGATCAGGCTGCGGCGCGGCAGCTGCGCCTCCAGGCTTTTCAGCAACGCATCGTCGCTATCCGTCAGCGGCTGGATGGCGCCTGACATCATGCTCAGGTACTCGCCAGCGTGCTGGCCGGCGGTCAGTTCAAGCTTGATGCGAGGCGCCGAGGCGAGGGCGATGCTGTTCTCCAGCGGTATGTGCATGCCGCATTCCATGCCGATGGTATAGACGCTCATGCCAGCATTCCCCGACGCGTCATGGTCTGTCGCAGCAGGGTGTGGTGGCGGTGCATCGCCTCCCAGTCGGCGTGAGCCTTGCGATTGATGTCCGGGTTGAAGACGGCTTTCTGCTGCGCGATGGGCGATGCTGTCGAGGTCGAAGTCGGAGTGTATGTCTCGGCTGAGGCCTGGGCCGCCATGGCCGAGGCGGCAATGTCAGCCTGGCTGCGCGTGTCATGGGCCGGCGAATGCGGCGTGGGGGCCGCCGTTGCCTTCAGGCTCAGCGGCGGTGCCTCGTAGCCCATTGCCATCACGCCCAGCAATTGAGCGGACTGGGCATTGGCGACATCCTGGCTAGCGCTGCCAGAGCGGGGCAAGAGGGTGAATGTCTGTGTCGTGACCTTGGCTGTCATGGCTCGGCAGGTATCGAGGAGGGCAGTCATCGTTGAGGTGGCCATGAGAATGCTCCTTGCGCATCGCGAGCGCTGTATCGGGAATATTGCAGTCCGGCAAGGGTCGTTGGCGTTACTGCGCGGCATATGACCTGTCGGCTGGCTAGTCTTGATCAAGCGGCTCGCGTGCCGATTTGATGTGATGAACAGTAAAAACAGGCGCTTGTGTCTGTCGCGCGGTGCGGATGGTTGGCATCGTGCAGCGCTTGAGGGCGTCAGAGGCGCTCAGGATGAGGAAAAAGCGCTCATCGCGAGGGTTACGCCTTTCGTCTATGCACTGTCAGTCAGCACCTGGCCCAGGCTTTGCACTGTCTTGATGCAATCGTTGCTCTGCGCTCACGCAGAATCTTTTCAGGAGTGTGTCTTCATGCCACGAGCGCCCATAGATCACAGCGCGCCCCCCGAGGATGACGTGTCCGGTGAATCCCAGGCAGTGCACCCGGATGGGGAAGCGCCTGCCCCCGTTGCCGATGCCGACGACACTGTCAATCTTGCGACCAGTCTCGCTCGCCATGCCGCAAGGCAGGGCACCAGGAGCCTGAGTCTGCATCAGCGTCTGACCCGTTCGCTTGAGGAGCTCACCCCGAATGAGCAGCGCATCGCGCGCTTTCTTCTCGCGCATCAGGATGAACTGGCGCTATACAACGCCGCGGAACTGTCACGGCTGACCGACGTCTCCAAGGCGACGGTCAGCCGCCTGTTCCGCCGTCTTGGCTATCAGGACTTCCGTGAAGCGCGGGATCAGGCGCGCAGTCTGCGTCAATCGGGTGTGCCGGTGGCGGCAGCGCCGACGGCAGACCATCACCAGCGTCACTATGAGCAGGAGTGTCGCAACCTGCGTCAGGCGCTGGCGGCGCTGGACATGCTGGACATGGAGGCCTTGAGCAGTGCTCTGGCCAAGGCCGAGCGGCTGCAGATCATCGGCTTTCGCAATGCCTATCCACTGGCGCTGCACCTGCGCCAACAGTTGCTGCAGCTACGCGCGCAGGTGGCGGTGTTGCCGCAACCCGGCCAATCACTCGGCGAGGAGGTCGCACGCCTGGGTGCCGATGATGCCGTGGTGGTATTCGCCATGCGCCGGCGACCGCAGGGGCTGGCACGATTGCTTGAGTGGCTGGGGCAGGCACCGTGTACAGTGTTGCTGGTCTGCGATGACAGCTTGAGCACCATCCCCGCCGGTATCGAGCATGTTCTGCGCTGCCCGTTAGACAGCGTCAGCGCCTTCGACAGCTACGCCGCAGCCATGAGCCAGATCAACCTGCTGGCCACGCGCCTGCTGCATGACGACCTCGTCGGCGGGCGCAGTCAGATACGCCGCGTGACCGATACCTTCGATGCGCTGGAGGAACTGGGCGACGGCTGATCGTCCAGCGTGAAGTGCTCCTGCCTTTCCTTCCTCTCTCTCTATCTCCCGGTGGGCCGGAAGCCTTGCTTGTGATCTGTGTGGCGGCCCGATTCGACTCGCCGCGCTCTGCGCACCCGTAGGGCGCATATGCCTGCCTGACTGCACCATCTGCTGCCATATCGCTGGTGTCGGCGCCCTGATCTCGCCGCCCGGTGAGGACGTCATCCTCGATTTCGCCTCCCGCAGGCGTGTGTCGCTCCTTTTCCTTTCCATTCGCTGCTTGGCTTGCATGCCTGTGCTCAAGCGCGTTCTCAAGCCCCTGCTCGGGCGTGTGAGCCGCAGGCGCCTCAGCACTTCCTGCAACTTGACCATCTTGTTGAGCGCGAAGCGGAGGTCTTTGGCACACCTGTTGCAAAGATTGATAAGGGAATCACTTGTTTCATTGGTCAGGTTCTGAAGACCAATGGGGCAGGGAGTCACTGGATATGACTCGACGAGACACTCGGCAAGCAGCACGGCGGGACACTCAACAACAACCAACAACAATCTACTGCCGCAAGGCACCAGGTGCACCAAGAGCCGTTCTCGCATCAGCGCCTGGCATTGACGGATACCGGAGTCGACCGATGAGCAAGCGTCACGAGAGCAAGGCCCAGCAGCGCGCCACACGGACAGGCAACAAGCAGCGTCTTGGCAACTGGGTCCGCAAGGGAATATTGCTGGCCCTGTGGGGCACGTTGGCGTCCACCGCCCTGAGCGCACACGCGGATGCACTGAGTGACATCAAAGATAGCGGGGTGCTGAAAGTGGCGGTGCCCCAGGACTTCCCGCCCTTCGGCTCGGTCGGCCCGGACCTCAAACCGCGTGGCTACGATATCGAAATGGCGCGCTATCTGGCAGACGAGATGGAGGTGAAGCTTGAGCTGGTACCGGTCACCTCGGCCAATCGCATCCCTTACCTGCAGACCCGCAAGGTCGATCTGGTGATCTCGAGCCTGGGCAAGAATCCCGAGCGCGAAAAGGCGATCGATTTCTCCGATGCCTATGCGCCGTTCTTCCTCGGCGTGTTCGGCGAGAAGGGCAGTGAGGTGGACTCCGCGCAGGGACTGAGCGAGAAGATCATCGGCGTGACACGTGGCTCGGTGGAAGACATGGAGCTCAGCAAGGTGGCACCGGAATCGACCACCGTGAAGCGCTTCGAAGACAACAACACGACCTTGTCGGCCTTCCTGTCAGGGCAGGTCGAGATGATCGCCACCGGCAATCTCGTCACCGCCGCCATCGCCGAACGCAATCCTGCCCGCGTGCCGGTCAGCGTGCTGCCGCTCAAGAATTCTCCCTGCTATGTGGGCATGCGTCATGACACGCCGGCACTCAAGGCGCGGGTGAATGAGCTGATCGCCCAAGGGATCGAGGATGGCACGCTCAATACGCTTTCCGAGACCTGGTTCAAGGCGCCGCTGCCGTCACTGGATGCCTGACTCGAGACGACATACGCCTGATCCCTTTGCCCGTGAGGCTTGATCGATGAACTATCTCCCGGATTTCCCGCGCCTGTTGCCGTATCTGCCT
Source organism: bacterium Scap17 (assembly GCA_013376735.1). NCBI lineage: Bacteria > bacterium Scap17. The sequence continues at coordinate 1,961,957 of VINJ01000001.1, forward strand.
GACCTGTTGGCCGGGCTGATGACGACGGTCTGGCTGACGGCGCTGACCACCACGCTGGGGATACTCGGCGCGGTCATGTGTGTCTGGCAGCGCCATCGTGCGCCGACCAGCCTCTTCAGCCGGTTGCTGGGCATGCTGGTGGAGCTGCTGCGCAACACGCCCTTCATCGTCCAGCTGTTCTTCATCTTCTTCGGTCTGCCGGCGCTGGGACTGTCACTCAGCGCCGAGATGGCCGCGGTGATCGCGATGACACTCAACCTGGCGGCCTACAGCAGTGAAATCCTGCGTGCCGGGGTCGATGCCACCGGTCGCGGCCAGTGGGAAGCCGGGCGGGCACTGGGGCTTACCCGTTGGCAGAGCTATCGCCATGTGGTGCTGATGCCGGCGCTGGAACGCATGTATCCGGCGCTGACCAGCCAGTGCGTGATCGTGATGCTGGGCTCCGCCGTGGTCTCACAGATCAGCGTGGCGGACCTGACCTTCGCGGCCAACTTCATCCAGTCACGTACCTTCCTGAGCTTCGAGAGCTACGTGGTGACGGCAGGCATGTACCTGCTCTTGGCCATCGCGATGCGTGCCTTGCTCAACCGTATCGGGCGTGGCCTGTTCGGCTTTCGCCACCTGACGCCGGCCCCGCGTAGCCGTCTGTCTTCCCCTGTCCTGAAAGAGGCCCACTCATGATCGACTTCACGCTGTGGGACATTCTGCGCAACCTGTTGCTGGCGGCGCGCTGGACACTGGCGCTGTCCCTGATCGCCTTCATCGGCGGCAGTCTGGTCGGGCTTGCGCTGACCTTTCTGCGCCTGACCCGCTGGCCGGGGGCGGCGCTCTTCTGTCGCCTCTATACCGAGCTGTTCCAGGGCACGCCGCTGTTGATGCAGCTGTTCCTGGCCTTCTTCGGCGTGGCGGTCTTCGGGCTGGATGTCTCGGCCTGGACGGCGGCGGCCGTGGCGCTGACGCTGTTCAGCAGTGCCTTCCTGCACGACATCTGGCGCGGCTGTGTCGAGGCAGTGCCCAAAGGGCAGTGGGAAGGGGCGCGGGTGCTGGGGCTCGGCTACCTGAAGACCATGCGCCACATCATCCTGCCGCAGGCACTGCGCATGGCCATCGCACCGACCGTCGGCTTCTCGGTGCAGATCATCAAGGGCACCGCGCTTGCCTCGGTGATCGGCTTCGTCGAGCTGACCAAGGCCGGCACCATGCTCAACAACGCTACCCTGGAACCCTTCACTGTCTTCGCGCTGGTCGCGTTGCTGTATTTCGCCATGTGCTATCCGCTGTCGCGGCTGGCTCGCCATCTGGAGGCACGTCTCAATGTCACTGCTCGCTGAAGTTTCTGCGCTGGATAGCGCCTCATCCGACGCCGCTGTCTCCGAAAAGACTACTGTCACCGGGAGCGCTCCCGTTTCCGAGAAGGCAAAGTCACCGCTGGTCAGCCTGTCGGCGCTGACCAAGTCCTTCGGCGACGTGGCGGTCCTCAAGGGCATCGATCTCGAGGTGCGTCCGGGGGAAGTGGTGTCGATCATCGGGCGCAGCGGTTCCGGCAAGAGCACCTTGCTGCGCTGTATCAATCAGCTCGAACAGCATGACGGCGGCGCCATTCATGTCGCCGGCAAGCTGCTGGATGGTAGCGAGATGGACGCCGCCGCCCTGGCGCAGGATGTCGGCATGGTGTTCCAGAGCTTCAATCTGTTTCCTCACAAGCGCGTCGGCGAGAACGTGATGCTGGCGCCGATGCTGGTCAAGGGTATCGCTCGCGATGTCGCGGAGCGCGAGGCTCGCGAGATGCTGGCCAAGGTCGGGCTGGGGGAGAAATTCGATGCCTGGCCGAGTCAGCTCTCCGGTGGACAGCAGCAGCGGGTGGCGATCGCGCGCGCCCTGGCGATGCACCCCAAGGTGCTGCTCTGCGATGAGATCACCTCGGCGCTGGACCCGGAACTGGTCGGCGATGTGCTCAAGGTTCTGGAACAGCTCAAACGTGAGGGCATGACGCTGATTCTGGTCACCCACGAGATGAATTTCGCCCGCGATGTGGGGGATCGCGTGATCTTCATGCACCAGGGGCGCGTGCATGAGTCGGGCGATCCCGCGACGCTGTTCGCCAATCCGGCCACGGAAGAGCTGCGCCAGTTCCTCGGCGCGGTGCTATGAGCGCAGCGTCTTGAGCGTGCAGCGGTGGACCACATCATGAGTCGAAAGGAGTCGCTCCGAGTGGACAAGCGTATCTATGTAGCGCCGGCACGTTTTTCGGGGCCGCGGAAACAGGGGCCGCTTGATGGTCAGAGACTGGTGGTGAAGGATCTGTTCGCGATCAAGGGCGAGCGCATCGGCCAAGGCAACCCTGACCTGCTGGACAGTGCTCCCATCGAGCGGCAGACGGCGCCTGCTGTCCTCGCGCTTCAGCAGGCGGGGGCCGACTATCGAGCCCGCACCACCACCGATGAGCTGGCCTACAGCCTCAACGGCACCAACAGCCATTTCGGTACGCCGCAGAACCCACGCGCGCCGCTGAGATTACCGGGCGGCTCTAGCGTGGGCTCTGCGGTGGCGGTGGCGCGCGGCGAGGCGGAGATCGGTCTGGGCACCGATACCGGCGGCTCCATCCGCGTGCCGTCCAGTTACTGCGGGCTTTATGGGCTGCGCCCGACCCATGGCCGTATCAGCATGACCGGGCTCAAGCCGCTGGCGCCGCGCTTCGACACCGTCGGCTGGATGACGCGGGATCTGGCGACGCTGACGCAGGTCAGTGAAGTGCTGATGCCGGCGGCGACAGCCACCCGACTGCCTGCGCGCATCATCCTGCTGGTGCCGGAAGGGCTGGCCGCGGGGCCTTATCAGCGCCTGCTCGGGCCGATGTCCCGGCGCCTTGAGTCACTGGGCTTTCAGTGCGAGCGGCGCATGCTGAGCCAAGCCTTCATGGCACACGCCAGTGAAGCCTTCCGGATTCTGCAGGGCTGCGAGATTCGGCGTACGCACCAGGCATGGCTGAGTACGCCGGAGCAGGGGCCCGAATCGCGCTGGCCGCGCCTCAACCCGGATATCGCGGCGCGTCTCAAATGGTGCATGACGCTAAGCGATAGCGATGAGCAGGCAGCAGAAGCCAAGGCAGGTGCCGTTCGCCGCTGGTATCGCCAGCAGCTGGCAGCCAGTCACCAGGAAGGCAGCGAGCCGCCAGGGGAGTCCGGCAGTCGCGCGTCTCATGCTCAGGCCGAAGCCACCAGCGAGGCGGTCTTCGTGCTGCCCACCACGCCGGGCGCCTCACCTTTACTTGGCGCTAGTCTAGAGGTGATGGAGGCCTATCGTCATCGCCTGATGGGACTCACCGCGCTGGCGGGCTTGAACGGTGCGCCGCAGCTGAGTCTGCCGTGGCTTGCCGACACGACGGCACGCCTGCCACAGGAAGCCGCGCCCCCGCCCTGGGGCGTGTCATTGCTGGGCCTGCCGGGACGCGATGAGAGCCTGCTGGCCTTGGCCCGCATGTTGGAAGACTGACCAGCATGTTGGAAAACTGACCAGCGCTGCCTTGTAGGTGCGATTGCAGACATTGTCTGAAGTTGAACAGAAACGCCGCATCCCGAAAGGGTTGCGGCGTTTCTGGTGCTGGCGTTTGAAGGGATGGTATGTCAGCTGGCGGGGGGATAGGGATGCTCGCGTTGCCAGTGCTCTGCGATATCGATGCGTCGCGTGATCCATACCTTGTCATGCGACTGAACGTAGTCGAGGAAGCGTTTCAGCGCCGCGAAGCGTCCCGGGCGGCCGGCGATCCGGCAGTGCAGCCCGACGGAGAGCATCTTGGGTGCGGTGTCGCCCTCGGCATAGAGCACATCGAAGGCATCGCGCAGGTACTGGAAGAAGTCCTCGCCGCTATTGAAGCCCTGGGCGGTGGCGAAGCGCATGTCATTGGTGTCCAGGGTGTAGGGCACGACGAGATGCGGCACCTGCTCGCCATTGGCGGTGGTCACCTCCATCCACAGCGGCAGGTCATCGCCATAGTAGTCGCTGTCGTAGGTGAAGCCGCCGTGTTCCACCACCAGACGGCGGGTATTGGGGCTGTCACGTCCGGTATACCAGCCCTGCGGCGCATGGCCGACCAGCTCGCGATAGCTTTCCACCGCGCGTTCCAGGTGGGCGCGCTCATGGGCCTCATCCATATGCTGGTAATGAATCCAGCGCCAGCCATGACTGGCGATCTCGTGGCCGTCCTCGAGGAAACGCGCCACCAGATCCGGATGGCGAGCCAGCGCCATGCCGACCCCGAAGACCGTCAGCGACAATTCCCGGCGCTTGAATTCATCCAGAATCCGCCACACGCCACTGCGCGAGCCATATTCGTAGATCGACTCCATGCTCATGTGCCGCGCGGGGTAGGCCTCGGCACCGATGATCTCGGAGAGAAACTTCTCGCTCTCGCTATCGCCGTGCAGCACGCAGTTCTCGCCGCCTTCCTCATAGTTGAGCACGAACTGGACCGCGATCTTCGCGCCACCCGGCCAGTTGGCATGGGGGGGATTGGCACCATAACCGATCAGATCACGCGGATAGTCGTCGCCCCACAGGGCGTTGTCGTTGTCTGGCATCGTGCGGCTTCCTTGCGGGTGGCTAACGAAATGAAGAGCGAAGACAAGAGCGATATGAAGACCCAAGTACTCTCCATTGATGTGCAGGCTTTGTGCCATCACGGCGCATCGTGGCGGCGTCACGCTTGCATCCCGCATCAATTCGTCGGTGTCCACCAGCGAGGCAGCAACCGTGCGACTTCCGGGCGCATGAAGCGGTCATCGATCAAGTGGATCACGCCCTGATCCTGCTCGCTGCGAATCACTCGGCCGGCAGCCTGCACCACTCTGGTGAGCCCCGGGTACAGATAGGTGCAGTCATCGGCATTCAATGGCTGGATGACCGGGCGAGGTGCGCGCGTATCATCGCGTGGGTCGCCTTCGGCCTGTTGCGGCTGGCTACGCCGCTGTGCGTCGTTGTCGAGCCACGTGGCCAGACGCTGCTTGAGTGCTTCATTCTCGGGGCTGAAACCGGCCAGTCCCAGGGTGGCGATGAAGGCCCCGATCAAGCGCGAGCCGGGCAGATCGATCCCTTCGCCGAACGCGCCACCCAGTACTGCGAAGCCGATGCCTTGGCCGTCGGGCGTGAAGCGCTGAATGAAGCCGGTGCGCTCAGCCTCCGTCATGGCGCGGGTCTGGCGCCATTGAGGAATCTCCGGCGCCAGCTGTTGCAGGGTGCTGGCGACCTGCTCCAGATAGACGAAGCTCGAGAAGAACGCCAGATAGTTGCCCGGGCGCTGCCGGTATTGGCGCGCCATCAATTCGGCGATCGGCCGACAGGAGGCGTCGCGATCCCGCAGGCGTGTCGAGATCCGATGACGACTGACCTGCACCTGGGTCGCGGTGAAGGGGGAATCGACACTCAGCCAGACGGCATCGTCCGCCAGACCCAGCAGGCGATGGTGATAGGCCGGTGGATTGAGCGTGGCCGAGAACAGCAAGGTGGCGTGACTGGCGCGCAGACGGGGTACCAGCCACGGCGCCGGGCTGACGCAGCGCAGTCGCGGCTGGATCTGTTGCACGCTGCGCCCGCGGGCCTTGCGTGGTCGGGTTGCTGTTCCTGCTTCTCCTCCTGCTTCTGCTTCTGCATCCGATGCTGCGCCGCAACTCGAGCTTGAATCGCTGGCGAGTGATGCTTGCCGCGCAGGGGGCGTGGCGGCGAGTTCGACCTCGAACAGCGAGTGATCGCCGAAGCCTTCGGCGAGTCGCGCCAGTGTCAGTGCCGCAAAGTAGGCCTCCATCATCTCGACATCGGGTTCCACACGGCGCCTGGCCGTGGTGGAGCCGGAGATTGTCGTTGCAGTGCCTGAAACAGTAGTGCCCGGAGCAGCAGAGGAAGCATCGCTTGCGATCAGACCCAGCTGTTCGTGGGCTTGTGTGGCTGTGACTCTCGCTGGCTGTTGCCTGTCCGCAGCAGGGGATGCGGCCTTGTCAGGCTCTGCCAACCAGTCACCCATTGCGCCGGTCCACTGGCTCAAGGCCTTGAGGAAGTCGCCGGGCAGAGCCTCCAGCGCAAGTCGCTGGGCCTTGCGGCCTTCGTCCCTGCTATCGACCTTGCTTGTCTGTGTAGCACCTTCAGTACCCTGCTCGAGCTGCTCCAGCGCGCGCCATTGGCGAGCCAGCGCACGTGAGGCCGAGCGCAGCGGGGCCGGATGGCCCGTGCGGCTCAACTGCTTGAGCAGAAAGTGGAACTGGCGCGCGTCGAGCTCGGTGCTGTACATGCCGCGGGCGCGCTCGATGAGATTGTGGCTCTCATCGACCAGTACCACCGTGCACCAGTCATTGGCCTGGGTCAGGGCGAACAGCAGCGCATGACTGTCGAAGTAGTGGTTATGGTCGCCGATGATGACATCCGCCCAACGCGAGAGCTCCTGGGCGAGAAAATAGGGGCAGATGTCATGGGCCAGGGCGTGGCGGCGTGTCGTCGCCAGATTCAGGGGCCGTCGGTCGGCGAGGGCGGCGTCGCGCGCCGCGGGCAGGCGATCATAGAACCCGCGCGCCAGCGGGCAGGACTCGCCATGACAGGCGAGGGACGGGTGCTCGCAGGCCTTGCTGCGCGCGCCCAGTTCCAGAATGCGCAGCGGTGTCGCCGGTGCCTTTTCCTGCCCTTCGCTGTCATCAGCGGCTGGTGCCAAGGTGGCCAGTGCGTCGAGTGCCAGGGCGCGCCCCGGGGTGCGGGCGGTGAGGTAGAAGAGCCTGTCCGTGCCGCTTGCGGGCATCGCGCGCAGTGCCGGATACAGCGTCGCCAGGGTCTTGCCGGTGCCGGTAGGTGCCTCGGCCAGAAGCTCGCGGCCGGTCATCACCGCCTTGTAGGCATGCTCGGCCAGTTGGCGTTGCCCGGGGCGCCAGCTCGGCCACGGAAAGGCCAGGCGGCTCAGCGCGCTGTCGCGGGCACTGCGATGGGCCAGCTCATTGGCGGCGAATTCGCTGAAGCGTGCCGCCAGACGTGCCAGCTCCGCCTCCAGCGCCTCACGGCTCCACCAGGCTTCCAGACGCTGCTCATCATGCTGCGCCTTGCGGCTTTTGGGGCCAGTCTGGTCAGTCTGCTCGTCTCGATCATCCAGGGCGCCCGCGTCCTGCTCGTTCTGCTCATCCTTGCTGGCCTTGGCGCCCCTGGGCGCATCCGCCGCGATGTCCAGATAGACCAGCGCCAGCGTGATGCCTTCGAGGTCTCGGCTGCGACACATCAGGGCACCGTAGACGCGTGCCTGGGCCCAGTGCAGGGCACGATGGTGTGTGGGCTGGCGGGAGAGGTCGCCGCGATGGGTCTTGATCTCCTCGAGGCAGTTGCGCCCGGGATCATAGCCATCGGCGCGCCCACGGATGGTCAGGTTGCCGATGTCACCGCTGAGCGAGATCTCGCTTTCATAGTCCTTGCCGCGTCGGCGCACGACACGTTGGTGACCACGGATGCCCTGCTGGGCAGTGGGCGATGGCGTGAAGCGTAGATCCAGATCGCCCTCGCGCGCGGCAAAGGCGCACAGTTCACGCACCGCGATCCGGTAGCGTGCGGGCTCAGCGTGGGTATCGTCCGCCTTGATCATGATGTAGGAGGTGCCTTGTGCCGAGAGCATTCGTCCACTGAGGCCTCGGCTGTACTCTGCCACTCGACTCGACATTCCAGCGCCGGAATCGCATGGCGTGCGAACAGGGCCAGCCATTGACGCTGGTTGTCCTGCAGACGGTCGGTGGGCGCCTTGACCTCGATCAGCCGATAACGGTCGGTGCTGTGCTCGGGGAAGAACTGGATCAGGTCTGGCAGGCCGGCGCGATGTTCGCGAGGGTTGGCCAGCAGGTGGCGGAAACAGGCTTCCAGATGCGCGGGCGGAATGCAGTCCAGTGCGTGGTTCAGCAGTTCCTCGCTCAATAGCTCCCAGTGCACGAAGGGTGCCTGAATGCCCTGTTTCTGCTGGTGGCGTTCACGAATCACCTTCCGGTAGCTTTCGTCCTTCAGACGCGCGAAGCAGGCCTCGAAATCGGCCTGGCGACGGCTGACGAAATCAGGGCGGTAGAGGTCCGCCGGGCCGGTATGGAAGGCGTGGAAGAAGGCCCCCGGCAAGGGAGCGAACAGCGCCTCCCAGCACAGCAGGGTGAAGAGCGCGGGAATCAGGCCATTCTCGACATAGAAGACCGGTGCCTCGGGCGTGGCCAAGGCATGGGCGGCCGCGCGCTCGACGCCGTGGATGCCGTCAGCCGCCGAGGTGGCAAGATCGGGCACCGTGAGGGTGATCTGCGGCGTGGTCGGCGCCTTGGCGCGTCTGGGCGCGGGCAATCCGAGGCCACGACACAGACGCGGCAGGGCGCGTTCGAGTGCCAGTTGCTCGTCCAGCGTGATCTCGGCGCGCGCCAATCGCTCGCTGGCCAGCGCGTGGGCTGTGCTGATATCGCCAGACAGCTCCAGCGCTCTCACCCGGCGCGGCATGGCACGCGGGGCATACGCGGAGTCCTCGAGACAGGCGTACTGGCGGGCAGCCGCCTGATGCCAGCCCTGACGCTCGGCGTCGCGGGCCAGCGAGAAGCGCAGGCGGTCACGCCGCTGCACCAGCCAGGCATTGGCACGATCATCAATAGCGCGCCCGTCGGTGGCATGAGCGTCAATGAGCTGATGAGGCACCGACGGCTCAGTGATGATCTCATCTTCCGCTGCAAACGGCGTTGCATCCAGCGCCGCAACGATGCGCTGCCAGTGCCGCTCAAGTTCAGCGTTCGCCGTGCGGTCCAGCCGCTCGCTGGCTTGCTGCCAGTCCTCACGCAGTTGCTCCAGCGCCAGGTAGTGATCCACCTCCCAGCAGTGGGTGAAGGCGCGCGAGGCCGGCGACAGGGCGACCGTCTCACAGCGCAGCAGACCCAGCTCGCTGAGTACGAAGTCCGACAGGTTCTGGCGCAGGTTGCCGAAGAACATCAGGCTCAGGCGTCGCGACAGCTCACCCAGCCCGACACTCAAGGTGTCGGCGGCGGGGTCGTTCAACCACGTTGGCAGTGGCCGTGGCGTGATGTCACCCAGCAGCTCGCTGAGGGCATCATGCATACGGCGCTTGGGTGTACTTCTGTGCAGCTCGGGAAAGGCTGCCCGGAGGCGCGGCAAGGTCACCAGCGCCAGCATCTCGTCCAGCGTCAGATCGGCATTGTGGCGGCACAGACCGTCAGGCGTGGCACTGTCGGCGAGCGGTGTGATCAATGGCTGGCTTGCCGCCTCGATCGCACCGATCTCGGCATAGTGCAGCTGTGAGCGCTCGAAATGATCGCCCTTGCGCATCAGCAGTCGCACCAGCAAGGCCCGCGACGCATCCGGCAGACGCGTGATGGCGTCCACCGTGGCACGCTCCGTCTCTGTCAGCAGATCGGCGTGACACTGGCAGACCCAGTCGATCAGGGTGTCGAAGTTGGCCAGGTAGTAGCGTGGATTGTCGAGGGGAGCGGCTTGCATGGCGACCTGTCGAAGTGGCGGGCAGTGCAGCGGTTGCCCGAAAGCATGGGGTTATATACAGTATATGGCCATCTATCGTGCTGCAATCTCTTGCAAAGCCTGTCACGAGTCACCACCTGACCCTCATCCAGTGATAAAATCGTTTCATCTGCATGTCTTGAAAGCTTCATGACACGACAGGTGGGCAGGCGTGACAGCGCGCCGACCGCGATTCCTCCCCTCGGAGGCATTTCCGCGATGGTTCAGGATGGGCCATCGATCATCATTCAAGCAGGGCAGGAAGGCAGTCCATGTTTCTTGATCAGTTTCACCGGGTCGAAGATGGCCGCGTGCGGATCACCGCCGAGCAGGCAAGTCGTTTCGCCAAGCAGATGGCGGGGGATTACAACCCCATTCATGACCCGGACGCGCGACGCTTCTGTGTGCCCGGCGATTTGCTGTTCTCCCTGCTGCTGGCGAAGTTCGGTCTGTCGCAGTGCATGACCATCCGTTTCTGCGGCATGGTCGGCAACGATGTGCCCTTGATCTTCGAAGCGCTGGACGCCCCCGACGAGAATGGCGTGTCCCTGCTGGTGCGCGATGAAGCCGGCAAGGTCTATCTGACGGTCGAGCGCAGCGGCGATACCACTCATGATGAGGAAGTGGTCGCCAATTTCACCCGCCAGTACATCGCCTTCTCCGGGCGCAACTTCCCGCACTTCCTGCAGCCGTTGATGCTGGAGAAGGGCGTGATGTTCAACCCGGCGCGCCCGCTGGTGATCTACGACAGCATGGGCTTCTGTTTCGAGCGTCTGGATATCGCCGACCTGCACCTCGATTTCGTGGGCTCTTCCCTCGAGGTCAACGGCAAGCGTGGCGATACCCTGCTCGAGTTCAGCATCCATGATGGTGAGCAGTGCATCGGCAGTGGCTCCAAGAAGCTGGTCGTCAGCGGGCTGCGGGATTACTGTGCCGAGACCATGGATGCGTTCGTGGAGTCCTTCGAGGCGCTCAAACGCGAAGCCGAAGCCTGTGATAGCCGGTCAGTCTGATGCCTGTCGCCAGACGCCCCGCGCATGAGTCGGCAGTCATGCAGACGCCCGCCAGAGAATTCTCTGGCGGGCGTCTTGGCATCTGAATGTCACAACGCTAAATGTCACACCGCTTGTGAAGCGTCGCTGGGAGTCGCCGGTTGTCATTCACCGTCAACTGGCTGGCTCACCGTGTGACCGTCTAACCGCGCTCAGCGCTTGATGCTGATCGGCGCCAGTGCATCGCCCTGGGGCGTGATGCGCCCGATGATGGCGCTGGCGTGATAGCCGGCGGCCTTGAGCGCGGCCAGACAGGCCTCGGCCTCTTCGGCCGGCACACTGGCCAGCAGGCCACCGGCGGTCTGCGGATCGAACAGCAGCGGATAGCGCGGATGATCGATGACGCCGGCCTGATCCTTCAGGGCACGCTTGAGGCGCAGATTGGCCGGTTGCAGCGAGCTGACCACGCCGCGGGCGACACAGTCCTCGGCGCCCTCGAGCACTGGCAGGGCATCGATCTCGAGCTCGGCATCCACGCCGCTGGCGCGGGTCATCTCCACCAGATGACCGAGCAGGCCGAAGCCGGTGACATCCGTGGACGCGCTCGCCTGATGCGTTCGCAGGATACCCGCCGCGCGCAGACTGGATTGCTGCATGCTGTCCAGCGCGGCGTCGATCCAGCGGCCGCGAGCTTCCAGGCGCGCATGCGCCGCCAACAGGGTGCCGGTGCCGATGGCCTTGGTGAGGATCAGCACCTCGCCCGGCTGCATGCCGCCCTTGCAGGTGACGCCGGTCAGACTTTCCTCCACCAGACCATTGAGCGCGAAGCCCAGCGCCAGCTCCTGACCTTCGCCGGTGTGGCCGCCGACCAGACTGCAGCCTGCCTCGTTGAGCACCTCGGTCGCGCCCTGCATCAGCTCGCGTACCAGCGGTTCGACCTTGCGCTCGACCCCTTGTGGCACCGTGGCCACCGCCGTCGCCGTGTGCGGCGTCGCACCCATGGCGTAGAGATCGCCCAGCGCGTGATTGGCGGCGATGCGCCCGAACAGATAGGGGTCATCGATGAAGGCGCGGAAGAAGTCGACGCTGTGCACCAGCGCCTGTCCTTCGGGTACGCGCACGATGGCGGCATCATCCGGGGCATGCAGCCCGACCAGCACGTCCGGGTTATCGCGTGGGGCAAGGCTCTGCAGCGCTCGCGACAGCACACTGGCCCCGACCTTGGCACCACAGCCGCCACAGCGCATCGCCAGAGCGGACAGGGCCTGATGTGCCTCCTGCTCATCCAGCTCGGCGGTCAGGCGCGGGTGGAGCCTGCCATCGCCGCCCTTGAGCGCTTGCCAAGCAGCGCTGACGCGCTGGTGCAATCCTGACAGGCCGCCGGTGGCCGTGGCGTCCTGCATGTTGGGCAGTTCAGTGAAGCGCGTCATGAACTGGCGGTCGATATGGTCCTTCCAGCGCCACAGCCACGGGCGCAGAGCCGGGGCGACCAGCCCCAGGCTGCCGCGTGAGGCGATGGCGTCGCGATCCCCAGTGCTGATCAACGCTAGCCAACGTGACTGTGGGACATGGGGCTTGAGTGGCTCGCCGCGCACGGCCCGTCGCAGGTTGTCGGCCAGTGGTCGCGCCTGACGCACGGCAAACACGCCGGCCTTTTCGCGGGGATGATTCAGCTGATGCGCGATATCGCCCGCGGCGAAGATGGCATCATCCTCCAGCGTCTGCAGGCTGTCGCGAACCTTGAGGAAGCCATCCTCGTCCAGGCTCAGTCCAGTCTTCTCCAGCCAGCGCGCGCCACCGGCCCGTGTCACCCAGATGGCCTCATCGGCCTGATGGCAGGCACCGCTGGCACTGATCAGCAGCCGCTGTGAGGACGTCGTGGAGGATTCGACAGCGGTGATCTCCTCACCGAAATGCACCTGGATACCGCGCTCGTGCAGGGTAGTGGCAAGCGCCTCGCTGACCGTGTGCGCATGGGTGGGCAACAGACGCTGACCGCGGGTGATCAGCGTCAGGTTTGGCTTGAGCGCATCAGGCAACTCGGTGGCGAGGCGCTGCTGGATGGCCAGCAGCAGCTCGACCCCGCCGGCACCGCCGCCGACCAGCACAATATCGAGCGGACGCTTGGCACTCCTGGAGCGCTCGAGCAGACTCAGCCAGCGCTGCTGGAAGGTGCTGATCGGCTTTACCGCCACCACGGGGGCGTCTGCGGCTTCAGGATCACCGATACCATCGATGTGGGACAGGCGAGGCGTGGAGCCGATATTGATCGACAGCAGGTCGTAGTCCACCGCCGGGCGCTCGGCGCAGATCACGCGGCGCTCGCGGCGGTCGATGTCGATCACCTGGTCACGATAGAAGCGGGCGCCGGCGAACTGACACAGCCGGCGCAGGTCGATATGCACATCGTCGAACGTATAATGACCGGCGACGTAGCCCGGCAACATGCCGGAGTAGGGCGTGTCGGTGTCGCGACAGATGACGGTCAGGCGGACACCGGGCTCTGGCTGCATGGCAAAGCGCATCAGCACGCCGACGTGGCTATGCCCACCGCCGATCAGGACGATATCGCGCACGATGGGTGCTTTGACTGGCATGGAGGCGGACGGCATCGTGAATCTCGACAATCAGTAAAATAGGGAAACAGGAGCACAAGAATGCAGAGCCTGGGTGTGACAGATCAGACCGGCGACAGGATGCGCAAAGGCCGGAGTCTAGCAACTTGAACTTCCTCGGTCATGCACGCCTGAGCCTTTCGGGCAGCGATAACTACCTGTTTGGCAACCTGATTGCTGATGGCGTGCGCGGCAGTGACCTGAGCGACTGGCCGCCCGAAGTGGAGGCGGGCATCCGTTTCCATCGCCGCTGTGATGCGGTGATCGATGCCCACCCCGAGACGCGCTGGCTGCTGACGCAGGTGCCACCCACATCGCGACGCGTGGCCGGCATCGCCCTCGACATGATGTGGGATCATCTGCTGGCCGCCGACATGCAGGATGACGATATCGAGCGCCTCTATCGCCTGCTGGCACGCGAGGAGGTGCCAGCACGGCTGGCGAGCCTGATCGAGTGGATTCAGGTGCGCGATGCACTCAGGCGCTATCGAGAGCTGGACTTCACGCTCGCGACGATTGCCAGCATCGGCGAGCGCATGGTGGCCAGACGTCGGTCACGCAATGGCGGTCGTTCGAGCGGCGTGGAAGGTACGCACGGACAGCGAGTTCTGGATGCAGACGCCAATCCGCTGGCGGACATGACGCCGTGGCTGGCGGATAACCGCGCGATGCTCAAGGACAGCTTCGCGCGGTTGTGGCCGGACATGCTGGCATTGCGCCAGCCGCCCGCTATCTGACGATCAGGCTTGCGCTCAGCGCAGCTCCAGACGCGTGAAGGGCCTCAGCAGGTAGGAGAGCACGCTGCGCTCGCCGGTCTCGATGTCGACCGTGGCGATCATCCCCGGCTTGATCGGCAGCGTCTCGCCGTTGTGCTCAAGCGCCGCGGTCTCGCTGCTGACCAGCACGCGATAGTAGCTCTCCTCGCCGCGTGGCGTTTCCTCCTCCAGGGTGTCAGAGCTGATGCGCTCGACCTTGCCTTCCAGCGTGCCGTAGACCGCATAGTCGTAGGCGCTGATGCGGATCGTCGCCGGCATGCCCGGGGCGATGAAGGCGACATCCTGCGGCCGGATGCGCGTCTCGAACACCAGGGTGTCCTCCAGCGGCGTGATCTGCATGATCTCCTCGCCGGGCGGAATCACCCCACCGCGGGTCGTGATCGAGATGTTGTTGACTACCCCGCGCACCGGCGAGAGCAACCGTGTCCGATCCAGCTGGTCACGGCGCTGCACGCTGGTTTCCTCAAGCGTCGCCAGTTCGGATTTCTTGTCGGCAAGCTCGGCGTAGGCATCCTGCAGATAGGTATTGCGGATCTCGGCCTGACGGCCCTTGAGTTCGGCGATCTCACGGTCGAGCTTCAACATCTCCATTTCCCCCACGGCGCGACGCTTGACCAGCGGACGGATCACCGCGAGCTGACGCTGTGCGGCACTGATTTCCTTGCTGACTGCCTCCAGGGCGCTGTCACGCTTCTTGCGCCGGGCCGTGAACAGTTCACGCTCGGTGGCGGTCAGTGCCTCGTTGTCCCGCACTTCCTCGGGGAACTCGATGCTCGACTTGTCCAGTACCTCGGCTTCCAGACGAGCGATGGTGGCGCGCAGCGCCTGTGCCTGGCTCAGTGACTCCATGTAGGCCGAGCGGAAGCGGGTCTCGTCGATGGCGGCCAGCAGCTGACCGGCCTCGACGATCTCACCTTCGCTGACCATCATTTCGTCGAGGATGCCGCCCTCGAGGCTCTGGATGGTCTGTTGACGCGAGGAGGGGATGATCTTGGCTTCGCCACGCGCCACCTCATTGACCTCAGCCCAGCTGGCCCAGGCGATGAACAGCGCGATGACCAGGAAGCTGGCCCACAGCAGTGGACGCGACCAGTGGCTTTCCAGCTTCTGGTCCGGTGCGCCCAGTTCGCGCTTGATGAGTTCGGGATCGAAACGCTGGCTCATGAGGCCTCCTGGCGCTGACGGGATGCGGAGGTGGCCGGTGTCTTGCCAGCCGATTGACTGGCCATGATCTGATCCAGCGGGCCATCCATGACGCGCTTGCCGTGACGTAGCACCAGGGCGCGTTCGACCCAGCCGAGCAGCGACTTGCGGTGGGTGGCCAGCACCAGGGTGCGGCCGGCAAGCCAGGGAGCGAGCGTCTTGATGACATGCTGCTCGGTGGCCTGGTCCAGCGAGGCGGTGGGCTCATCCAGCAGCACGACGATGGGGTCCTGCAGCACCAGGCGGGCAAGGCCGAGGCTCTGACGCTGGCCGCCGGACAGGCTGTGGCGGTCATGCAGCATCATGTCCAGCCCCAGCGGGTGGCGGCGCACGAAGTCGCCCAGCCCGGTCATCTCGATGACCTCCAGCAGGCGCATGTCGCTGACATCCCGCCCGTCGATGCACAGGTTGTCGCGCAGCGTGCCGCTGAACAGGCTGATGTCCTGCGGCAGATAGCCGATGGCTCGCTGACGATCGGCAGGGTCGATCTGACTCAGGGCGAGATTGTCGAGGGTCAGCTCTCCACTGGTGGGCGTGAAGTAGCCGGCCAGCAGGCGCAGCAGGGTGCTCTTGCCGGCGCCATTGCCCCCCAGCAGGGCGAGGTGCTCACCGGGCGCGATGCTCAGGCGGTCCAGCGCCAGCGCCTCGGGGGCTTCCTCGTCATAACGCCAGTGCAGATTCTCGGCCTGATAGCGACCATGTGCCTGGGCAAGCCGCGCGAAGCGGCGATCGCCGGGACGCTCGATATCGGTTTCCATCAGCGCATCCAGCCCTTCCTTGGCGACCTTGACGTGCTGCCAGCGGCTCAACAGCGCAGTGATCTGCAGGGTCGGACCGATGGCGCGCGACGAGAGAATCGAGCAGGCGATCAGGGCACCGACACTCAATTCGCCGGCCATGATCAGGTAGACCCCGGCGATGATGACGCCGACATAGGCCAGCTGCTGCATGCCGGTGCCCCAGCTGGTCAGCCAGGCGACGGCGTGGCGGAAGGTGACGCCGCGGTGGGTCTGCTCGGAGGTCAGGCGCTGCCACTGACGGCTGGCATGGCCCTCGGCGCGACAGGCCTTGAGGTTCTCGAGGTTGTCGAGGGTCTCGAGCAGCACGCCATTCTTGACCGCGGATTCGCGCATGCCTTCACGCGACAATCTCGACAGCCAGGGTTGCGCCAGCAGCACGGGAATCAGCATCAACACGATGGCCGCCACCGGCACCCAAACCACCGGGCCGCCCAGCAGGGCGATCAGCCCCAGGAACAGCAGCGCGAAGGGCAGGTCACCACAGGCGCCGAGGGTCGAGGCAGTGAAGAACTCGCGGATGGCATCGAAGTCACGAATCTGGCTGGCCATCGCACCGGTCGAGCGCGGCTTGGCGGCCAGGCGCATCTGTACGGCGTGACGGAAAATGTGATCGTTGAGTTCGAGGTCGATCTTCTTGCCCGAGTTCTCGATCAGCTGCGCCCGCAAGGCGCGTAGCAGCGCTTCCAGGCCGATGGCGAGCATCACGCCGATGCCCAGCGCCCACAGCGTATCGACGGCACCGGTCGGCACCACTCGGTCATAGACCTGCATCGCGAACAGGGCCGTGGCCACGGCCAGTAGAGCGGCAAGCGAGGAGGACAACGCGACCTCGGCGAAGACGCGCCAATGCGACTTGAGCCGTGACGTCAGCCAGTGGCCCTTTTGTGTCTGGCTATACCCCTCGGCACGCTCCAGCGAGATCTCGCCATGCGCAAACAGCGCAATGCCGGCGTAGGCGGCAGCCAGCGCGTCCTGTGGCAGCCAGTAGGCGCCGCCGGACAGTGGGTCGAGCAGCTTGTAGCCGGGGCCGCTGGAGGAGGTTGCCGTGTCATCCTCTGTCTGGGTGTCGCTCGTGTCGCTGCCCGACTCACTTCTCGTGTCGGTAGCCGACTCGCTGCTCGATCCCGTGCTCGACTCGGCAGGCCACTGATGCGCGGCCTCATGGGACAGCAACACGCGACTGCTGCCGTCTTCCAGCAGCACGACACAGGGCATCAGGCTTTCGGGAATTTCGCTGAGCGGCGCCTGACTCAGACGCGCGGCGATGCCCTGGCGCGACAGGGCCTGCTCCAGATCCTGCGGTGCCAGCTCCCCTTTGGTCAGCGGCATGCCGTGTCGCAGGCGCTCGAGGTCGATGCCGTGGCCCTGAAGGCGCAGCAACTGGCGCACGCTCTCAAGCAGCGGGTCCGATTGCGACGTCACGGGAGGGCGCACGGAAGACTGTGGGGAGGTCATCGGCTCACTCCTTGGGGAACGTCGGTGGCAGCAGTGTGGTGTTGCACGGGAGCTTTAGCGGACACCAGCGGCAGAGCCCCCAGCTGGCTTGCCAGATCATACTGGTCGGTGAGCAGCTGGGTATTGAGCTCGATCATCTGGCGGCGTGCAGCGAAGATCTCGCTTTCGATGGTCAGCAGGTCCTCGATATTGCGCGCCCCGGTAATGAACTGGTCGCGGTAGCTGCTGCGCAGACGCTCGCCACTGCGCGCCTGTTGATCCAGCGCCTTGATACGTGCCTCGACTGCGGGCTGACTGGCCGACAGACGCTGTATCTGGCGGCGTAGCTCGCGCGCTGTGGAGGCGGTTTCGAACTGGGCGGCGGTCAGGCGTGCGCGGTCCGCTTCGGGCTGGCGCAACGGCGTCAGACCCTGGAAAACCGGGGCCTCGATGCGCAGGCCGATGCTGGAGTCGCTGACCATGTCGTCATTCGACTCATAGCGTGAACTGGTCGCCTCCAGCCGCAACTCCGGCCAGCGCTCGGCCTCGCTCAGGCTCAGGGTGTGGCGCGCGGCATTCTGCTGACTGACATGACTGCGATAGGCCGGCGCGTTGGTGATGGCGGCATCGGTGGTGGCGGGATCTCGGGCCAGGTCCGCCACGATCGGCAGGGGCGGCGGGGCGCTCAGGGCGACATCCCTGAAGGAGCGGCCGCTGAGTATCTCGAGCTCCTGCCGGGCGGTATCGGAATCGCCCTGCAGACGTGCCAGCCATTCGCGGGCACTGGCGAGGTCCACGGCCGCGCGGTCCAGCTCGACGCGGTCACCGTAGCCCGAGAAGGTGCGGTCATTGGCCAGGGTCTCGAGGCTTTCGAGCTTCTCGATGTAATCGCGTACGCGGCGCATCATGGCGCGGTTGGCTCCGAGATCGATATAAGCGGTGATCGCCTCCTGGGCGACCTCCATCCGCGTCTGATCCAGAGTATCTCGCTCGACATCCCGCTCTGCCTTGCGCTGCGCGACCTCGGCTTCCACCTGCCCCCAGTCGTACAGCATCTGGCTCAGCGTGATGCGATAGCCGCCTTCGGTGAAGTTGTCCTCGGTGCCGACGCTGCTCTCCAGGCGTGGCCAATAGCCATCCTCGGCAATCTCGATGTCGGTGCCCGCTGCACGCACATTGGCCTGGGCAGCCTCGATGCGAGGGTCATGGGCAAGTACATCGCTCAGCACGGCGGCGAGATCGCGATTCGTCTGGGCAGTGGCCGGGAGTGATGCTGAAAGCCCGGCGGAGATGGCACAGATGGCGACGCAACGCTTCGTCGCTGGCATGCGCGCAAGTGTTGCCTGTCTGTGGGCAGACGGGCAACGAAATAGGGTGGGCATCATGTGACTCCTTGTCTTCAGAGTGTCCTCTGAAGTGCTGCGTCATCCTGACGCTCTAGTGTTTCTGAATCATGCTGATCATCAAGGGAGGCGCCCCTTGCGGGGCACCTCGATCAGGCTTATCCGTTGCTGGTATTCACGGTCACGTCTTGATCGATATACAACGTTGCCTCACCAAGCTGATAAGTATCATACGTCGTGCCGTTGAACTCGGTCGTTGTCGCGGAGGATGTTGCCCCAGCCGCTTCCACGCTATCGCCTTCATCGCCATCGATAAACAGCTCGTTATCATCATCGGTGAGGTTCAATACCGTATCGGCATCGATTTTCAGACTGGTGCCGGTCTCGCTGCTGGCCGAGATATCGAGCACTTCGATGTTGGTCGCAGTATTTACCGAAGCATCCGCATCCAGCAGTGCAGTCAGGTCAATGCTTTCCCCAGTATTGTCGAAGCTCAAGGTATCAATACCTACGCCACCCTCGACGTCGAAGGTGAGTGTGGATGTCACGAGGGTGTCATCGCCATCACCGCCATCGAAGATATTGCTGCCAGCGCCGCCTGAGAGGTAATCATCGCCCAGACTCCCGATCAGAGTGTCATCGCCATCGCCACCTTGGAGGGCATCACTTGCGCTACCGCCGGTCAAAACATCATTTCCCGTAAAGCCGTAGAGATAGACACTGGTATCGCTGCTGCTCTCATCAAAGATATCGGCTTCTGCGCCTCCAACAAGAATGGAGGAAGCATCAATCCCGCTGAATACCGAGCTGCCGTCTAGAAGATCAACATCAACTAGTGATGACAGTGTGCCTGTTGTTTCTGCATCGTAAACATCTGTGGCAGTAATACTCAAAGCATCAAAGAGTTCTACATCTACTAGGTTGATACCTCCTTGATCCAGCGTGACCGTCGCGAGAAGTTGATTTAGCGCTTCGTTGTCAATATCACCGCCATCAGCTGCAGTAATAGTGATCTGAGCATTGGCAGCGACGGTGCCAAGTACGCCATCGAATTCGGCACCTGTGTCTTGAACACTGAGCCCTAGAGCGATAGCCAAATCGTCATTCCACGTGAAATCTGGAGCAGTAATGAGTGAATCCACGTCAATTGTGACTAGCGCACTATAATCGATTACCACGGAGCGCAGGTTGTTGTCATAATCTGCAACAAAGACATTGCTATCGTAAAGATCAATAAGGCCTAATGCTTCCAGTCCCACGAGTCCGAGAAGTTCATCATCATCTGCAGTCACGGTAGGGGCGACATTACTCACCGAATCCAGGCTCTCCTCGCCAATGAAGGTGATTTCACCCGTCGCTGTATCGCCATCACCATCCACGACCGTGACACTGACATCAGACTCATTGACCTCCGTGCCCACCAACAACTGCTCGCCGCTGATGAGGGAGTCGATGACCTCACTGCTCGTCAAGGTGCCACCGTCGGTCAGATCGAGTCCATCGATATTGATGACCTGGTTGGCGGACGCGGCAGGATCAGCGGTCAATCCACCCTCTGTGTTGAGATAGAGGACGGTCGTACCAGTTGCCGAGACATATTCGGCACTGATATAGCTCGCAAGATTGTTGGTGGCGCTATCGACATAATAGGCCCCGTTGAGCATATCGCGCAGATCAAGAATGTCTCCCGATCCGGCGCCACCATTATTGAAGTTGAGCACGGTGTCTGTTGCCGCAGCAGCGACAGTGCCCTCATCACCAGCTTCCCAGCGAATGACGTCGACGCCTGCTCCGCCATCAAGCACGGTGTCGGAGCCAGAACCGCCAATCAGTAAGTCACTGCCAGCGGCACCATAAAGTTTGTCAACGCCGCTACCACCGCGCAGGATGTCACTGCTAGTGCCTCCGTAGAGCTCATCATTTCCACCATAGCCATAAACAGACTCACCTGTATCGGCAGCATTAAGAGTATCCTCTCCCTCATCTCCTTCCTTGATCGGCGGTTGGTAGTCTCCCGAGAAAAGGTCGAGATCAAGATCGATAACAGTTGCATTGGCTGCTACATCGGAGGTTGCATCCAGCGTATCTGTAGCTGCAATACTGGTTGTGCTCAGGATGGATGAGATAATGGCATCCAGGTCCAGGATATCCAGCAGGCCGGTAAGAATCCCGTCTGTCGATATAGTGAAGTCGATACTTGCCAAAATTTCATTTATTTCCAAGTTGGAAATCTGGCTGCCATCATACTTGGTGATAGTGATTGTTTCAGTTGACACTCCACTCTGTGTAGTCACTACCAGCCCCAGCTCGCTTGCCATGGCTGCGCTGTAAGTCCAGCTGCTATTTCCTACGAGAGTATCCAGCAACTCCTCTACAGTAGGCACATCGACCAGAGGTACTGCATCTAGTGTAGCTAAAGTAAGCGCCAATAAGTCAGAGATGCCATCCAGATACGTGCTGACTGTATTGTAGATGTTGCTTGTGCTGATACTGACTGAAGCGAGGTTGTTGTCTACATCGTAAGCGTTGTAAAGCTGATTGTTATTCAGGTCTACAATACTTAGTACATTAGCACCCACAATTCCCAGTACATCGTCAGTCTCTGTGACATTGACAATTGGCCGAGAATTGGCCTCGTCTGCGGTACTGAACTGGCCCTGGTGGCTGTAGCTATAGTCTCCAGAATCGATATTCAGGCTGAAGGATTCACCGGACAACGTTTCGACCGCCAGAATGCCATCGACGATGCTGACAGTATCGCCAGCTTCCAGACCAATCTCGGTAGAGGTGCCGGTCACGTCCGCGTAGGTGCCATCATCAGAGACACTGAATGTCAGGCCCTTGAATGTGAAGGACTGTACCTGCCCATTTGCCTCATCAGCCCCAAACCCGAAGTCACCCTCACCATCAAAGATGGAGCCGGTGTAATCCGTGTTCGAGCTCAGTGACTCCACGATGGTACTTGCCGCAATCGTCGGTACATCATCAGTGATATCGATGTTCAAGGTACTGCTGGTGCTCGACGCGCCATCGCTAAGAGTGACAAGCACATCCACCGTGGATGACTCGGCATCTACCTGATCAATATTGCCGAGCAGTTCTGCGCTGTAGACAACATTTGTACCATCCTCGGTGACGGAAACAACCATAACGGCCGTCGCTGCAGCGTTGTCGACATCACTTGCCAGTGTGAGCGTGCGTCCTTCATCCGTGACAACCCAATCAAGCGCCTGGCCGTTGCTGGTGAGCGACTCGGTGGAGCTGAGTGATAGTGTTGCCTCACCGCTGGTATCAGCGAATGCCGGCGTGCTGGCGACGGCGCCCGCCACAGAGGCGATCAGCGCTTCCGAGATCGTCAGACGGTTGGCATTGCCCAGATCGAGGAAATCGTCGCTCAGCTTGGTCGCCGTATCGGTCACGGCGGCCACATTCTCATTTCCCGCATCGTCCGTCACGGTCATGGTCACGGTCAGCAGTCCCTCTGCCAGACTGGTGAGATCGACGCCTGACACAGTCACTTCGCCCGCCGCCGAGACAGTGATGTTCTCGGTCGGGACGGTGACAGAGCCATTGTCGGTATCTGTGATCACGATCGTGAGATTGCTGCTGGTCAAGCCAGCTTCGACAGTGCCTTCGAATGTCACATCTGTCGCTTCTGCAGCGTTGAGGTCATCCCCATCAGCGTCCGTAAAGTTGATGACGCTCTCTGACGGAGCAGTCGTATCGATGACGATGTCTTGACTCTCGATGGCGCCATCGTTGCCGGCGGCGTCCTGCACCTTGAGCTGCACGGTGGCAGAGGTGGTGAGGTCGGTATCTACGTAGCTAACGGCAGTACCGGTCACGCTGTCGGTGATGTCTACCCAAGTGGTGCCATTGGTGCTGTAGAGCAGAGTTTCCCCGGTGGCGAGCTCGGTACTTAGCGTAGCGGTAACGGTCAGACCATCATCGTCATTGGTGATGAAATCATCGGCTGCGAGGCCAGTATCATCACTGATGGAGTCGATGGTGATAGTCGTTGTGGGGGCAGTGGCATCTATGGTCACTGTACCCAGATTGACTTCATTGCTGACGTTGCCTGCGGCGTCAGTAATGACAGCTGAGGCGTTGTAGCTACTGCCATCGGTCAACGTGTCAGCCGGGATGGTCACAGCCACAGTGCCTGCGTCGATATCCGTTTCATCCAGCTCCACATCAGCAGTAATCACATTGTCCGCATCATCTGTGTCAACCAAGGTGACCGTGGCCGTATCCCCTGCGACGGTATCCGCACTGAGCGCGACCTCGGCTTGCAGCCCATCTGCCAGCTCATCGATATTTACGCCATTGAGGGCTTCACCAATCACTAGTGACGGAGGTGCGCCCGGCGCCGTGTTATCAACCGTCACAGCGCCCAGGTTCACGGCGTCGCTGACGTTGCCGGCCACATCGGTCTGACGGACCTGCACAACGCCATCGGCATAGCTGCCTTCGGCGAGGGTGAAGGTGGTGCCAGTGCCATCGATCCAGGTGCTGCCGCCGTCGAGGGAGTACTCCCAGGTCGCGCCAGTCTCGAGGCCACTGATGGTGACCTCACCATTGCTGGTGATGCCGTCGGCATCGAGCGTGTCGGTGGTCAACGCGAGGGCCGGATCAGCGATGGTGGCATCGATCGTCACCGCGCCGAGACTGGCCTCATTGCTGACGTTGCCGGCGACATCGGTCTGACGAATCTGCACAACACCATCGGCATAGACACCTTCCTCCAGTGTGAAGGTGGTACCGGTGCCAGCATCCCAGGTGCTGCCCCCGTCGAGGGAATACTCCCAGGTCGCGTCGATCTCGAGGCCACTGACGGTGACCTCACCATTGCTGGTGATGCCGTCGGCATCAAGCGTGTCGGTGGTCAGCGCGAGGGCCGGAGCGTCAGGCACCGTGAGATCACTGGTGGTGGTACCGTCGGTCTCGAACGTATTGCCCGCCACATCGGTCACGGTCATCGAGACGGTGAGGGTGCCCTCAGTGAGCCCGGAAGTTGCGGTGCTCAGGTCCAGACCGGTAACGGACAGATTGCCGGCACCGTCGACCGTGATATCAGTCGTGGCGACGGTGATCTCGTTGGCTGGATCGGCGCTGTCAGTGATGGTGATCACGACATTGCTGCTGTCGAGACCGGCCTCGATGCTGCCAGTCAGGTCGACGGCGCTGATGTCTGCAAGATTGAGCAAGCCATCGTCACCGTCGACGAAGGCGATGCTGCCCGTCGGGGCGGTCGCATCGATCGTCACTGCGCCGAGGCTGGCCTCATTGCTGACGTTGCCGGCCACATCGATCTGACGAATCTGCACAACGCCATCGGCATAGCTGCCTTCAGCGAGGGTGAAGGTGGTACCGGTGCCAGCATCCCAGGTGCTGCCGCCGTCGAGGGAATATTCCCAGGTCGCGTCGGTCTCGAGGCCACTGACGGTGACCTCGCCATTGCTGGTGATGCCGTCGTCGGTGACGTTGGTGTCGTTGGTGAGCGCAAGGCTCGGAGCGTCAGGCACCGTGAGGTCACTGGTGGTGGTGCCGTCGGTCTCGAACGTATTGCCCGCCACATCGGTCACGGTCATCGAGACGGTGAGGGCACCCTCAGTGAGCCCGGAAGTTGCGGTGCTCAGGTCCAGACCGGTGACGGACAGATTGCCGTCACCGTCGACCGTGATATCAGCCGTGGCGACGGTGATCTCGTTGGCTGGATCGGCGCTGTCAGTGATGGTGATCACGACATTGCTGCTGTCGAGACCGGCCTCGATGCTGCCAGTCAGGTCGACGGCGCTGATGTCTGCCAGATTGAGCAGGCCATCGTCACCATCGACGAAGGCGATGCTGCCCGTCGGGGCGGTCGCATCGATCGTCACCGCACCCAGGTTCACGGCGTCGCTGACGTTGCCGGCCACATCGGTCTGACGGACCTGCACAACGCCATCGGCATAGCTGCCTTCAGCGAGGGTGAAGGTGGTGCCGGTGCCAGCATCCCAGGTGCTGCCGCCGTCGAGGGAATACTCCCAGATCGCGTCGGTCTCGAGGCCACTGACGGTGACCTCGCCATTGCTGGTGATGCCGTCGGCATCGAGCGTGTCGGTGGTCAGCGCGAGGGCCGGAGCGTCAGGCACCGTGAGGTCACTGGTGGTGGTGTCGTCAGTCTCGAACGTATTTCCCGCCACATCGGTCACGGTCATCGAGACGGTGAGGGTGCCCTCAGTGAGCCCGGAAGTTGCGGTGCTCAGGTCCAGACCGGTAACGGACAGATTGCCGTCACCGTCGACCGTGATATCAGTCGTGGCGACGGTGATCTCGTTGGCCGGATCGGCGCTGTCAGTGATGGTGATCACGACATTGCTGCTGTCGAGGCCGGCCTCGATGCTGCCAGTCAGGTCGACGGCGCTGATGTCTGCCAGATTGAGCAGGCCATCGTCACCATCGACGAAGGCGATGCTGCCCGTCGGGGCGGTCGCATCGATCGTCACGGCACCCAGGTTCACGGCGTCGCTGACGTTGCCGGCCACATCGGTCTGACGGACCTGCACAACGCCATCGGCATAGCTGCCTTCAGCGAGGGTGAAGGTGGTGCCGGTGCCAGCATCCCAGGTGCTGCCGCCGTCGAGGGAATACTCCCAGATCGCGTCGGTCTCGAGGCCACTGACGGTGACCTCGCCATTGCTGGTGATGCCGTCGGCATCGAGCGTGTCGGTGGTCAGCGCGAGGGCCGGAGCGTCAGGCACCGTGAGGTCACTGGTGGTGGTGTCGTCAGTCTCGAACGTATTTCCCGCCACATCGGTCACGGTCATCGAGACGGTGAGGGTGCCCTCAGTGAGCCCGGAAGTTGCGGTGCTCAGGTCCAGACCGGTAACGGACAGATTGCCGTCACCGTCGACCGTGATATCAGTCGTGGCGACGGTGATCTCGTTGGCCGGATCGGCGCTGTCAGTGATGGTGATCACGACATTGCTGCTGTCGAGGCCGGCCTCGATGCTGCCAGTCAGGTCGACGGCGCTGATGTCTGCCAGATTGAGCAGGCCATCGTCACCATCGACGAAGGCGATGCTGCCCGTCGGGGCGGTCGCATCGATCGTCACCGCTCCGAGACTGGCCTCATTGCTGACATTGCCGGCGACATCGGTCTGACGGACCTGCACAACGCCATCGGCATAGCTGCCTTCGGCGAGGGTGAAGGTGGTGCCGGTGCCATCGATCCAGGTGCTGCTGCCGTCGAGGGAATACTCCCAGGTCGCGTCGGTCTCGAGGCCACTGACGGTGACCTCGCCATTGCTGGTGATGCCGTCGGCATCGAGCGTGTCGGTGGTCAGCGCGAGGCTCGGAGCGTCAGGCGCCGTGAGATCACTGGTGGTGGTGCCGTCAGTCTCGAACGTATTGCCCGCCACATCGGTCACGGTCATCGAGACGGTGAGGGCACCCTCAGTGAGCCCGGAAGTTGCGGTGCTCAGGTCCAGACCGGTGACGGACAGATTGCCGTCACCGTCGACCGTGATGTCAGTCGTGGCGACGCTGATCTCGTTGGCCGGATCGGCGCTGTCAGTGATGGTGATCACGACATTGCTGCTGTCGAGACCGGCCTCGATGCTGCCAGTCAGGTCGACGGCGCTGATGTCTGCCAGATTGAGCAGGCCATCGTCACCATCGACGAAGGCGATGCTGCCCGTCGGGGCGGTCGCATCGATCGTCACCGCTCCGAGACTGGCCTCATTGCTGACATTGCCGGCGACATCGGTCTGACGGACCTGCACAACGCCATCGGCATAGCTGCCTTCGGCGAGGGTGAAGGTGGTGCCGGTGCCATCGATCCAGGTGCTGCTGCCGTCGAGGGAATACTCCCAGGTCGCGTCGGTCTCGAGGCCACTGACGGTGACCTCGCCATTGCTGGTGATGCCGTCGGCATCGAGCGTGTCGGTGGTCAGCGCGAGGCTCGGAGCGTCAGGCGCCGTGAGATCACTGGTGGTGGTGCCGTCAGTCTCGAACGTATTGCCCGCCACATCGGTCACGGTCATCGAGACGGTGAGGGCACCCTCAGTGAGCCCGGAAGTTGCGGTGCTCAGGTCCAGACCGGTGACGGACAGATTGCCGTCACCGTCGACCGTGATATCAGCCGTGGCGACGGTGATCTCGTTGGCTGGATCGGCGCTGTCAGTGATGGTGATCACGACATTGCTGCTGTCGAGACCGGCCTCGATGCTGCCAGTCAGGTCGACGGCGCTGATGTCTGCAAGATTGAGCAAGCCATCGTCACCGTCGACGAAGGCGATGCTGCCCGTCGGGGCGGTCGCATCGATCGTCACTGCGCCGAGGCTGGCCTCATTGCTGACGTTGCCGGCCACATCGGTCTGACGGACCTGCACAACGCCATCGGCATAGCTGCCTTCAGCGAGGGTGAAGGTGGTGCCGGTGCCAGCATCCCAGGTGCTACCGCCGTCGAGGGAATACTCCCAGGTCGCGTCGGTCTCGAGGCCACTGACGGTGACCTCACCATTGCTGGTGATGCCGTCGGCATCGAGCGTGTCGGTGGTCAGCGCGAGGGCCGGATCGGCGATGGAGGTATCGACCGTCACCGCACCGAGGCTGGCCTCATTGCTGACGTTGCCGGCCACATCGGTCTGACGGACCTGCACAACACTATCGGCATAGACACCTTCCTCCAGTGTGAAGGTGGTACCGGTGCCTGCATTCCAGGTGCTGCCGCTGTCGAGGGAATACTGCCAGGTCGCGTCAGTCTCGAGGCCACTGATGGTGACCTCACCATTGCTGGTGATGCCGTCGGCATCGAGCGTGTCGGTGGTCAACGCGAGGGCCGGAGCGTCAGGCACCGTGAGGTCACTGGTGGTGGTGCCGTCGGTCTCGAACGTATTGCCCGCCACATCGGTCACGGTCATCGAGACGGTGAGGGCGCCCTCAGTGAGCCCGGAAGTTGCGGTGCTCAGGTCCAGACCGGTAACGGACAGATTGCCGTCACCGTCGACCGTGATATCAGTCGTGGCGACGGTGATCTCGTTGGCTGGATCGGCGCTGTCAGTGATGGTGATCACGACATTGCTGCTGTCGAGGCCGGCCTCGATGCTGCCAGTCAGATCGACGGCGCTGATGTCTGCCAGATTGAGCAGGCCATCGTCACCATCGACGAAGGCGATGCTGCTCGTCGGGGCGGTCGCATCGATCGTCACCGCACCCAGGTTCACGGCGTCGCTGACGTTGCCGGCCACATCGGTCTGACGGACCTGCACAACGCCATCGGCATAGCTGCCTTCAGCGAGGGTGAAGGTGGTGCCGGTGCCAGCATCCCAGGTGCTGCCGCCGTCGAGGGAATACTCCCAGATCGCGTCGGTCTCGAGGCCACTGACGGTGACCTCGCCATTGCTGGTGATGCCGTCGGCATCGAGCGTGTCGGTGGTCAGCGCGAGGGCCGGAGCGTCAGGCACCGTGAGGTCACTGGTGGTGGTGTCGTCAGTCTCGAACGTATTTCCCGCCACATCGGTCACGGTCATCGAGACGGTGAGGGTGCCCTCAGTGAGCCCGGAAGTTGCGGTGCTCAGGTCCAGACCGGTAACGGACAGATTGCCGTCACCGTCGACCGTGATATCAGTCGTGGCGACGGTGATCTCGTTGGCTGGATCGGCGCTGTCAGTGATGGTGATCACGACATTGCTGCTGTCGAGGCCGGCCTCGATGCTGCCAGTCAGATCGACGGCGCTGATGTCTGCCAGATTGAGCAGGCCATCGTCACCATCGACGAAGGCGATGCTGCTCGTCGGGGCGGTCGCATCGATCGTCACCGCACCCAGGTTCACGGCGTCGCTGACGTTGCCGGCCACATCGGTCTGACGGACCTGCACAACGCCATCGGCATAGCTGCCTTCAGCGAGGGTGAAGGTGGTGCCGGTGCCAGCATCCCAGGTGCTGCCGCCGTCGAGGGAATACTCCCAGATCGCGTCGGTCTCGAGGCCACTGACGGTGACCTCGCCATTGCTGGTGATGCCGTCGGCATCGAGCGTGTCGGTGGTCAGCGCGAGGGCCGGAGCGTCAGGCACCGTGAGGTCACTGGTGGTGGTGTCGTCAGTCTCGAACGTATTTCCCGCCACATCGGTCACGGTCATCGAGACGGTGAGGGTGCCCTCAGTGAGCCCGGAAGTTGCGGTGCTCAGGTCCAGACCGGTAACGGACAGATTGCCGTCACCGTCGACCGTGATATCAGTCGTGGCGACGGTGATCTCGTTGGCTGGATCGGCGCTGTCAGTGATGGTGATCACGACATTGCTGCTGTCGAGGCCGGCCTCGATGCTGCCAGTCAGATCGACGGCGCTGATGTCTGCCAGATTGAGCAGGCCATCGTCACCATCGACGAAGGCGATGCTGCTCGTCGGGGCGGTCGCATCGATCGTCACCGCACCCAGGTTCACGGCGTCGCTGACGTTGCCGGCCACGTCGGTCTGACGGACCTGCACAACGCCATCGGCATAGCTGCCTTCAGCGAGGGTGAAGGTGGTACCGGTGCCAGCATCCCAGGTGCTGCCGCCGTCGAGGGAATACTCCCAGATCGCGTCGGTCTCGAGGCCACTGACGGTGGCCTCACCATTGCTGGTGATGCCGTCGTCGGTGATGTTGGTGTCGTTGGTCAGCGCGAGGGCCGGAGCGTCAGGCACCGTGAGGTCACTGGTGGTGGTGTCGTCAGTCTCGAACGTATTGCCCGCCACATCGGTCACGGTCATCGAGACGGTGAGGGCGCCCTCAGTGAGCCCGGAAGTTGCGGTGCTCAGGTCCAGACCGGTAACGGACAGATTGCCGTCACCGTCGACCGTGATATCAGTCGTGGCGACGGTGATCTCGTTGGCTGGATCGGCGCTGTCAGTGATGGTGATCACGACATTGCTGCTGTCGAGGCCGGCCTCGATGCTGCCAGTCAGATCGACGGCGCTGATGTCTGCCAGATTGAGCAGGCCATCGTCACCATCGACGAAGGCGATGCTGCTCGTCGGGGCGGTCGCATCGATCGTCACCGCACCCAGGTTCACGGCGTCGCTGACGTTGCCGGCCACATCGGTCTGACGGACCTGCACAACGCCATCGGCATAGCTGCCTTCAGCGAGGGTGAAGGTGGTGCCGGTGCCAGCATCCCAGGTGCTGCCGCCGTCGAGGGAATACTCCCAGATCGCGTCGGTCTCGAGGCCACTGACGGTGACCTCGCCATTGCTGGTGATGCCGTCGGCATCGAGCGTGTCGGTGGTCAGCGCGAGGGCCGGAGCGTCAGGCACCGTGAGGTCACTGGTGGTGGTGTCGTCAGTCTCGAACGTATTTCCCGCCACATCGGTCACGGTCATCGAGACGGTGAGGGTGCCCTCAGTGAGCCCGGAAGTTGCGGTGCTCAGGTCCAGACCGGTAACGGACAGATTGCCGTCACCGTCGACCGTGATATCAGTCGTGGCGACGGTGATCTCGTTGGCCGGATCGGCGCTGTCAGTGATGGTGATCACGACATTGCTGCTGTCGAGGCCGGCCTCGATGCTGCCAGTCAGGTCGACGGCGCTGATGTCTGCCAGATTGAGCAGGCCATCGTCACCATCGACGAAGGCGATGCTGCCCGTCGGGGCGGTCGCATCGATCGTCACGGCACCCAGGTTCACGGCGTCGCTGACGTTGCCGGCCACATCGGTCTGACGGACCTGCACAACGCCATCGGCATAGCTGCCTTCAGCGAGGGTGAAGGTGGTGCCGGTGCCAGCATCCCAGGTGCTGCCGCCGTCGAGGGAATACTCCCAGATCGCGTCGGTCTCGAGGCCACTGACGGTGACCTCGCCATTGCTGGTGATGCCGTCGGCATCGAGCGTGTCGGTGGTCAGCGCGAGGGCCGGAGCGTCAGGCACCGTGAGGTCACTGGTGGTGGTGTCGTCAGTCTCGAACGTATTTCCCGCCACATCGGTCACGGTCATCGAGACGGTGAGGGTGCCCTCAGTGAGCCCGGAAGTTGCGGTGCTCAGGTCCAGACCGGTAACGGACAGATTGCCGTCACCGTCGACCGTGATATCAGTCGTGGCGACGGTGATCTCGTTGGCCGGATCGGCGCTGTCAGTGATGGTGATCACGACATTGCTGCTGTCGAGGCCGGCCTCGATGCTGCCAGTCAGGTCGACGGCGCTGATGTCTGCCAGATTGAGCAGGCCATCGTCACCATCGACGAAGGCGATGCTGCCCGTCGGGGCGGTCGCATCGATCGTCACGGCACCCAGGTTCACGGCGTCGCTGACGTTGCCGGCCACATCGGTCTGACGGACCTGCACAACGCCATCGGCATAGCTGCCTTCAGCGAGGGTGAAGGTGGTGCCGGTGCCAGCATCCCAGGTGCTGCCGCCGTCGAGGGAATACTCCCAGATCGCGTCGGTCTCGAGGCCACTGACGGTGACCTCACCATTGCTGGTGATGCCATCGGCATCGAGCGTGTCGGTGGTCAGCGCGAGGGCCGGATCGGCGATGGAGGTATCAATCGTCACCGCGCCGAGGCTGGCCTCATTGCTGACGTTGCCGGCCACATCGGTCTGACGGACCTGCACAACGCCATCGGCATAGCTGCCTTCAGCGAGGGTGAAGGTGGTGCCGGTGCCAGCATCCCAGGTGCTGCCGCCGTCGAGGGAATACTCCCAGATCGCGTCGGTCTCGAGGCCACTGACGGTGACCTCGCCATTGCTGGTGATGCCGTCGTCGGTGATGTTGGTGTCGTTGGTGAGCGCGAGGCTCGGAGCGTCAGGCGCCGTGAGATCACTGGTGGTGGTGCCGTCGGTCTCGAACGTATTGCCCGCCACATCGGTCACGGTCATCGAGACGGTGAGGGCGCCCTCAGTGAGCCCGGAAGTTGCGGTGCTCAGGTCCAGACCGGTGACGGACAGATTGCCGTCACCGTCGACCGTGATGTCAGTCGTGGCGACGGTGATCTCGTTGGCCGGATCGGCGCTGTCAGTGATGGTGATCACGACATTGCTGCTGTCGAGGCCGGCCTCGATGCTGCCAGTCAGGTCGACGGCGCTGATGTCTGCCAGATTGAGCAGGCCATCGTCACCATCGACGAAGGCGATGCTGCCCGTCGGGGCGGTCGCATCGATCGTCACCGCTCCGAGACTGGCCTCATTGCTGACATTGCCGGCGACATCGGCCTGACGGACCTGCACAACGCCATCGGCATAGCTGCCTTCGGCGAGGGTGAAGGTGGTGCCGGTGCCATCGATCCAGGTGCTGCTGCCGTCGAGGGAATACTCCCAGGTCGCGTCGGTCTCGAGGCCACTGACGGTGACCTCGCCATTGCTGGTGATGCCGTCGGCATCGAGCGTGTCGGTGGTCAGCGCGAGGCTCGGAGCGTCAGGCGCCGTGAGATCACTGGTGGTGGTGCCGTCAGTCTCGAACGTATTGCCCGCCACATCGGTCACGGTCATCGAGACGGTGAGGGCACCCTCAGTGAGCCCGGAAGTTGCGGTGCTCAGGTCCAGACCGGTGACGGACAGATTGCCGTCACCGTCGACCGTGATGTCAGTCGTGGCGACGCTGATCTCGTTGGCCGGATCGGCGCTGTCAGTGATGGTGATCACGACATTGCTGCTGTCGAGACCGCTCTCGATGCTGCCAGTCAGGTCGACGGCGCTGATGTCTGCAAGATTGAGCAGGCCATCATCACCATCGACGAAGGCGATGCTGCCCGTTGGGGCGGTCGCATCGATCGTTACGGCATCCAGGTTCACGGCGTCGCTGACGTTGCCGGCCACATCGGTCTGACGGATCTGCACAACACTATCGGCATAGACACCTTCCTCCAGTGTGAAGGTGGTACCGGTGCCAGCATTCCAGGTGCTACCGCTGTCGAGGGAATACTGCCAGGTCGCGTCGGTCTCGAGGCCATTGACGGTGACCTCGCCATTACTTGTGATGCCGTCGGCATCCGTTCCGGTATCGTTGGACAATGCCAAGGCCGGACTGGTGGGCACAGTAGTGTCGACGGTGAGGGTGAACTCGCTAGAGGCTGCACTCTTGTTGCCAGCTTCGTCGGTCGCGGTGACACTGAAGACGTGGACGCCATCGGCGAGATCAGTGCTCGGGGTATAGCTCCAGGCGCCATTGGTATCCGCCGTCACGCTATCAACGACTTCGCCGTTGTGGGTGATGGTGACGGTGCTGCCGGCTTCCGCGCTGCCGGTCAGCGTCGGCGTCGCGTCATTGGTGCTGTCGCCGGAGGCGAGGGCACCGGTATCGGCTGGCACGTCGTCGGTCGCGGAGGTGATGGGCGGGGTGTTCGGTGCGGTAACGTCAGCGTCTTCCGGCACCACCAGGGCGCCGGAGACCGGGCTTTCGTTACCCGCGGCATCAGTGACAGTGGCGGTCAGCTCAGCGCCGGCTTCCTGCTTCGGAGACAGCGTGATGCTGAACGTGCCGTCATCGGCCACAGTGCCGGTGCCCAGCAGGTCGCCATCACCATTGGTGATTTCGACGGTGCCACCGGCCTCTGCGCTGCCATTGGCCGTCTCGCCATCGGTCTCGCTCAGAACCGGCGCATCCGGGGCGACAGTGTCGACGGTGAGGGTGAACTCGCCGGACGGCGCACTTTCGTTGCCGGCGGCATCGGTCGCGGTAACGCTGAAGACGTGATCATCGTCGGTGAGATCAGTCCTCGGGGTATAGCTCCAGGCGCCATTGGTATCCGCCGTCACGCTATCAACGACTTCGCCGTTGTGGGTGATGGTGACGGTGCTGCCGGCTTCGGCGCTGCCGGTCAGCGTTGGCGTCGCGTCATTGGTGCTGTCGCCGGAGGCGAGGGTACCGGTATCGGCTGGTACATCGTCGGCCGCCGAGGTGATGGTCGGCGTGTTCGGCGCGGTAACGTCAGCATCGACCGGCACATCGAGTGTCGCGGACGCTGCGCTTTCATTGCCGGCCGCATCGGTTGCCGTGGCTGTCAGAGTGCTGCCAGCTTCCTGCTCCGGTGAGAGCTCAACGGAGAAGTTGCCTTCTGCATCGACGACCGCGGCACCCACCACATCATCGTTGGCATTGGTGATCTCGACCGTGGTGCCCGCTTCACCGGTTCCGGCGACGGTGGTGCCATCGGTCTCGGACAGGACTGGCGCATCCGGCGCAGCAGTATCGACGGTGAGGGTGAACTCGCCAGAGGCTGCACTCTCGTTGCCGGCGGCATCGGTCGCGGTAACGCTGAAGACGTGATCACCGTCGGTGAGATCAGTGCTCGGGGTATAGCTCCAGCTGCCATTGGCATCTGCCGTCACGCTATCAACGACTTCGCCGTTGTGGGTGATGGTGACGGTGCTGCCGGCTTCGGCGCTGCCGGTCAGCGTCGGCGTCGCGTCATTGGTGCTGTCGCCGGAGGCGAGGGCACCGGTGTCGGCTTCCACGTTGTCGGTTGCGGAGGCGATAGTCGGGGCGTTGGGGGCAGTGACATCCGCAGCTTCCGGCACCACCAGGGTGTCGGAGACCGGGCTTTCGTTACCCGCGGCGTCAGTGACAGTGGCGGTCAGCTCAGCGCCGGCTTCCTGCTTCGGAGACAGCGTGATGCTGAACGTGCCGTCATCGGCCACAGTGCCGGTGCCCAGCAGGTCGCCATTACCATTGGTGATTTCGACGGTGCCACCGGCCTCGGCGCTGCCATTGGCCGTCTCGCCATCGGTCTCGCTCAGGATTGGGGCATCAGGCGCGGAGGTGTCGACGGTGAGTGTGAACTCGCCAGACGGCGCACTCTCGTTGCCGGCGGCATCTGTCGCAGTGACGCTGAAGACGTGCTCGCCATCGGCGAATTCAGTGCCTGGTGTGAAGCTCCACGTGCCATTGCTATCGGCGATGGTCGTGCCGATCACTTCGCCATTATGCGTGACGGTGACGGTGCTACCGATCTCGGCGCTGCCGGTCAGGGTCGGCGTCTCGTCATTGGTGCTGTCGCCGGAGGCGAGGACACCGGTATCGGCTGGCACGTCGTCGGTCGCGGAGGTGATGGTCGGGGTGTTCGGTGCGGTAACGTCAGCGTCTTCCGGCACCACCAGGGTGTCGGAGACTGGGCTTTCGTTACCCGCGGCGTCGGCGACAGTGGCGGTCAGTTCAGCGCCAGCTTCCTGCTCCGGTGAGAGCTCAACCGAGAAGTTGCCTTCTGCATCGACGACCGCTGTTCCCAGCACATCATCGTTGGCATTGGTGATCTCGACCGTGGTACCCGCTTCACCGGTCCCGGCGACGGTGGTGCCATCGGTCTCGCTAAGAACCGGCGCATCCGGCGCAGTGGTGTCGACTGTGAGCATGAACTCGCCAGACGCTGGGCTTTCGTTACCGGCGGCATCGGTCGCGGTGACGCTGAAGGCATGCTCGCCATCGCCAAGCTCGGTGTTTGGAGTGAAACTCCAGGCACCGTTGCTGTCGGCGGTGGTGGTGCCGATCACATCACCATCGAGCGTGACAGTGACGGTGCTGCCGACTTCGGCAGTACCGCCCAGGGTCGGCGTGGTGTCATTGGTGCTGTCGCCACCCTCGAGCGCACCAGTGATGGCTTCCACATCATCGGTCGCGGCGGCGATGGTCGGGGTGTTGGGTGCCGTGGTGTCAGCATCCTCCGGCACGGTAACTGCGGTGGAGGCTTCGCTCACGTTGCCGGCGGCATCGGTCGCGGTGGCGGTCAGTTCGGTGCCGGCTGCCTGCGCGGGAGACAGCTCGACCGAGAAGTTGCCATCCGCATCGGTAACGGCGCTTCCTACGCTGTCGCCGGCGGCATTGGTGACCTCGATAGTGGCGCCGGGCTCACTGCTGCCGGTGAGGATGTTGCCATTGGTCTCGCCGAGGACAGGCGCCTCAGGCGCTGTGGTGTCCTCATTCGAGGAGGAGTTGTCATCGCCAGTGGCAGCGGCCACGCCGACACCGGCGGCCACGGCAACGCCGCCTGCCAAGAGGCCAGCGGTGCTGATGCCAGCCCCCGCGCCTGCGCCCGTCGCAGCTTCTGCTCCCGCAGTGCCCGCACCTGCTGCTGCGGTAGTGAGTGCCGTCTCTGCCGTCGTCAAGGTCGCGGTACTGGTGAAGGGCACGGCCCCTCCTGCGCCAGCTTCACCCAGACCCACCTGAAAGAGCTCACCGGCGAACTCATCGCCTTGCAGATACAGGTGGCTGAGCTCGGTGGGGTCTGCATAGAAGTTTTCGACCGTGATCAGTTCCCCGTTTTCGAGGGTGACAAGCAGGTTGTCTCCCTGGCGGGTCATCATCTCGATATCGCGAGGATGGAGGTTCAGGCTGACATCCGATGTCTGATTGAGGGCAATGGTATCGACTTCACGCAGGACCGTTTCCTGTTCCGCGAGCTGACCGTGGGGCGCGACCTTGGCAGTTACCGGCATATCGTTGTCCTCAATGGCACTTCTTGTGCATTCGCGACTTTCTTTTAATTATCGATAATCAACACGTTATTATAGCTCGGATCATTTTCCTAGTACTTAGGTGTCAACCTCTTTCGTTGAAGAATGGTTTATTGATACATCGGTTTTCTTTCGACTGTGAATTTACATGACTCAATGTCTCGTTACCTCCGCGAATCGCTGCTTTACTGGAGGTCGTGGAGCCGAGTGTCAAATTCAATAACGCCTGGTTGAGGTGTTCGGATCATGCTCTGAGTATGTTTTTTCTAATCGGTCGTGCGACTAAAGATCAAGTAGTGCTAACTGGTTAATTTAGCGGCAAAAAATGATTTTAATTTAAGGTATGCTTATAAACTGTTGGCTATTGAGGCGCGGCATACGTTGTTTAAACGAATGGAATATGTTTTCGAGAATAAAAAAGGCGCCACCCGCGAGGGTGGCGCCTTTGTCGTCCGTGGCGTGGCCTGTATCAATCAGCGCTGAAGGGGACGGGCATTCTCTCCGCCTTGCCATTCACGGTAGGCGTCGATCTGTGCCTGAGAGGCTTCGATCGGCGTCTTCATGACAAACCAGGTGACGGGCTCAGAGCATGGTGGGGTGGTAAGCGAGCCGGAGTACTGCCAGCCGGCATGCTCGCGCGGCAGCAGCAGGTTGGCAGACAGGCCGCTTGTCAGGGTCTCGGAGAGGCCGCGCTGGGGCAGGCGACTCAACAGGCGGCTGAGAGCCAGGTTGTCATGCCCTTCCTCGACCAGTACGGCCAGAACGGCCAGCTTGCCTTCCGGCGTACTATGCACCAGATGGATTTCCATGGCGGCACGCTTGCCGTCGATGGCGTGCTCTGACGGCACATGCAGGTGCACCTGCGACAGAGTGTACTGGGTGCCATCCAGCGTCATGCTATTGCCGCTGGCCCCTTCGATCTGCAGGGTGTGGCCCGTATCGCGCGTGACGAGCAGCGACGAATGGTAGTCGAGTATCGGGCCCGCTTCATTCAGCGTGCGTGACTGGCTATCGATGTCGATCGGCGACTGCTGGCTGCCGGCCGAGCACTCGGCATACTCCGGGGTGAGCTCTCCCCAATGCTCGGGGCCATTGGCGCCAGTGTTGGTACCGTCCGCTGATTCGCTCGCATAGCTCCATTCGGTGACTGACGTACCAGGGGCAGGCGACGTGGCGTTGTCATCGGCGAGCGCCGGCAAGGATGACGACGTGGTGGCAAGCAGCACAGCCATGGCAAGTGGGCGTAACAGCGCGCGGGGCGACGAGGAAGAGGCTGGCATTGAGGTGTCCTTGCTCAAGAGTCCGTAACCGATCAGTGTCCTGAGCCGCCGTAGGCAGTCAGAACTCAGATGAATGAAGGCAATCAGTGTGCCGGACTCAGGGGCGAGGTCAAGATGACGCTGGAGTGTCACTAGGGTGTCGCATTCCAGCGTCAGTTGTCGCGACGTTCATCGCATCAGTAGTCACGACAATGGTAAAGACAGTTGTGAAAACAGGGAGGGGGAGATGTCAGCGCTCGAGCCACAGGCATTCCACACTGTCGCCGTGGTTGAGCTGTGCGTGGGGCGGAATCACGGCTAGTGCCTGAGCACCGGCACAGGAGGAGAGAACTGCTGAATTCTGGTCCGGGAAGGCATGCGCTTCAAGCTGGCCGTCACTGCCGGGCGACAAGGTCACGCGCAGGTGGTCCTGACGGATGGCAGTCTTCGCCGTGAAGGCTGCGCGAACCGTCATGCGTTTCAGCTCACGCAATGCATCACAGTCGGTCATCTCGCCCAGCAAGGGGCGAACGAACAACCAGCCGCCGACCCAGCTGGAAACCGGATTGCCCGGCAGGCCCACGACACGCACCGCGTCACCCCGGGGGCTGTTGATGCGCCCCAGCGCCAGCGGTTTGCCCGGTTTGATGGCCAGACGCCACAGATCCAGGCTGCCCAGCGCCTCGATGGCAGGGCGGACGTGGTCTTCCTCGCCGACGCTGACTCCACCGCAGGTGACGATCAGGTCAGCCTGTTGCGCCGCCAAAGCGAGGATGTCACGGGTGGCCTCGAAGGTATCGGCCACATTGAGTGGCGCCAGTACCACCTCAGCCCCGAAGTCGCTGAGCATCTGGCTGAGCATCACGCGGTTGGAGTTGTAGATCTGGCCGGGCTTGAGCGGCTGGCCGGGTTCGATCAGTTCATCGCCGGTCGCGAACAGGGCCACTCGTACCTTGCGTCGTACCGATACGTAGCTGAGCCCTTGTCCACAGAGAAGGCCCAGCGCGGCAGCATCCAGTCGCGTGCCCGCCGCCAGCAATCGATTGCCCTTGCTGACATCCCTGCCTTGTACCCGAATGTTGTCGCCGTGGGTGCGAGGTCCGGGCAGCCAGGCCAGGGTGGTGCCATCTTCGTCTTCACGCAGTGTCACCTCTTCCTGCATGACCACCACGTCGGCACTGTCGGGGATTTCCGCTCCGGTGAACAGGCGCGCGCAACTCGCCACGGCCAGCGGCGTGGCAGGCTGACCTGCCGCGATACGCTGACTGATCGGCAGCCAGGCACCGTCACCGATCTCCGCCACGCGGGCACAGTAACCATCCATCTGGGAGTTGTCGGCAGGCGGCACGTCAAGCTTGGCATGCACGTCCTCGGCAAGCACACGTCCTGCGGCGTCATTGACTGCCACGCGCTCGGCTGGCATCAGCGGACAGCTGTCACGGAGCGCTGCGAGTGCACTGGCCAGGGGCGCTAGCCCCTTGGCGCCGACAGGCACGGCGTCGCAGCCACATTCTGCCGCCGCGGAAGGCGACGGGCGAGAATGCGGGTCTTTACTGGCGTCAGTGGGCATGGGTTCCGCGCTCCGGGATCACCAGGTTGGCGAAGTTGCAGGGGCGGTGGCGGCTGTCGAGCTGCTCCTTGAGGATGCCGTTCCAGGCCGTCTTGCAGGCGCCGGTGGAGCCGGGCAGGCAGAACACCACGGTACGGTTGGCCAACCCCCCAAGACAGCGGCTCTGGATCGTCGAGCTTCCGACTTCCTGGTGGGAAAGCTGACGGAAGAGTTCGCCGAAGCCCTGGATCTCCTTGTCGAGCAGCACGCGAATGGCTTCCGGCGTGGAATCACGCCCGGTGAAGCCTGTGCCGCCCGTCGTCAGGATGACCTGCACGGCCGGCTCCGCGATCCACTCGCTGACCACGGCGCGCAGTTGATAGACGTCATCGGGCACGATGCGCTTTTCATGCAGGCTGTGGCCAGCTGCCGTCAGGTTGTCGACCAGGGCGCCGCCGGAGCGGTCATTCTCCGCCGTACGTGTATCCGAGACGGTCAATACCGCGATGGTGAGGCCGATCTGTTCGTCATTGCCGCTCATGATCAGTCCTTCTTGCCTTGTTGACGTGCCTCGAGCGCTGCCAGCTGCTCAGGTGTCGCCTTGGCCTGGTGGTGTGTCTTCCACTCGGAATAGGGCATGCCGTAGACATGCTCGCGCGCCACGTCGTAATCGAAGCTCACGCCGCGCTCCTCGCCAGCGGCCATCAGCCACTTGGACAGGCAGTTGCGGCAGAAGTCGGCGAGGATCATCAAATCGATGTTCTGGACATCCTTGTTGTCATCCAGATGCTTGAGCAGACGACGGAACGCGGCCGCTTCCAGTTCGGTGCGGGTCTGTTCGTCCAGTTGGCTCAGGTCTTGTACGGCTTGAGGGGTCGGGTCGCTCATCGAATTCTCCTGAGAAGGCGCA
Source organism: bacterium Scap17 (assembly GCA_013376735.1). Lineage (NCBI taxonomy): Bacteria > bacterium Scap17. The sequence continues at coordinate 2,001,741 of VINJ01000001.1, forward strand.
GCCAGGCGCCTGCCTTCGTGCTGTCGGGGTGCCTGGTGGGCCCAGGCGGGATATCTGAAACTTTACGCAACTAATGCAGAGCTGTGAACCAGCGCTGCACGCCCGTGGTTCGGTCTGTGATTTGGCAGACGGATTGGCCGGTGGAATACCAGTGGGTGGCAGAGTCGCGAAAGAGTGTGCGCGGGCAAGCGAGATAGCAGGCGCTGGCAAGCGAAAACGCCCGGCAGGCGAACCTGACCGAGCGTATCTTCACTCATCCAGCGGATGTCTGACGCCGCGCTAATTCGGACGTTGCTGACGTGCCAGGCTATCGTCAGGTGCCGTGGCGGGGTCTGCTGCCGGGTCCGCCGCTTCGGCCTGCTTGACCTCGTCGTACCACAGATTGTGGTGCTGCTTGGCCCAGGTTTCATCGACATAGCCGGTCTTCATGCCCTCGAGGGCACCCTCGGTACCCGCAGTGCCGATATAGATGTGGCCGAAGGACACCGCGATCAGCATCAGCGAGGCGATGCCGTGGAAGACATTGGCCCACTGCATGTTGTCACGCGTCTGACCGAAGATCGGGAAGTCCAGCACCAGCCCGCTGGCAATCACTACCAGGCCGACCGTCGCCAGAATCCAGTACCAGGCCTTTTCCCCGCCATTGGCGAAGCCGGCATCCGGATGCTTGCCCTTCATCATGCCGCCACCCTGACGGAACCAGTCAAGGTCATGCTTCTTGGGAAGGTTGAGCTTCAGCCACTTGGCCAGCACCAGGATCAGCATGATCGAGAACAGGGGGCCCACATAGTTGTGGATCACCTTGGTCGCCATGATCATGTTGGCCCAGAACACATCCCCGAACACATTGCGGAACACGAACTTGCCCCACAGCAGATTGATGCCGGTGATGGCCAGCGTCAGGAACAGCGTCGCCAGCGTCCAGTGCATGGCACGCTCCAGCGCCGTCCAGCGCAGCATCAGCTTGCCGCTGCGCGGATGGTCCAGATTGTTGCGTCCCACCAGCAGGTAGAAGATCGCCAGCACGGCCAGCATGCCACCCAGCGCGATCAGGCCGCCCGGTGAGATCCAGCGATTGCGGATCTGGCGCCAGGTCTCGCCGCTCTGGTTGATCAGGCTGTAGTTGGAGTCATGACGGCTGTCGATGGAGTTGCCCCCATTCTTGACCTGCCGCCAGGTATCGGCGTCCACCGTGCCGACCGCCTGACCGATCTCGCCGTCAGGGTTCGCGGCCAGTGCCTGAGGAGCCAGCCAGAGACTGGCCAGCAGCAGGCACAGGAACATGGCGACCACGGTCAACCGTGAAGCTGTAAAGTGCGCGCGCATGTCGCCTCCTTACCCCTTGCGGGCTGCGTCGTAGGCCAGGTGGTCCGCCTGCTGGACGCTGCTGGTGGTCAGGTTGGCAGAGGTTTCCGGATGACTGGCCTTGTCGACCGGCGACCAGGCGCCATCTTCATGGCCACGGTAGACCACACGCTGACGGAAGATGTCGGAGACGGTCTCGGCATCGCCGGCCAGCAGGGCCTTGGTGGAGCACATCTCGGCGCACAGCGGCAGCTTGCCTTCGCTGATGCGGTTGGCACCGTACTTCTCGAACTCTTCTTCCGGGCTGTCGGCCGGGCCGCCGGCACAGAAGGTGCACTTGTCCATCTTGCCGCGCTCGCCGAAGGCGCCTTGCTGCGGGAACTGCGGGGCGCCGAACGGGCAGGCGTACAGGCAGTAGCCGCAACCGATGCAGATGTCCTTGTCGTGCAGGACGATGCCATCATCGGTCTTGTAGAAGCAGTCGGTGGGGCAGACCGCCATGCACGGCGCGTCATCGCAATGCATGCACGCCACCGAGATGGAGACTTCACTCGGCTTGCCGTCGTCCAGGGTGACCACGCGGCGACGCTGGATGCCCCACTCGGTCTCGTTGGCGTTCTTGCAGGCTGTCACGCAGCCATTGCACTCGATGCAGCGCTCTGCATCACACAAAAATTTCATCTGGGCCATGGTGCTTCTCCTTCACGACCTGTCGCCGGGTTCCTCGGTCGACAGGCCGGATGATTCTGGTAACGGTGACGTCCGGTCGTGTCCTGTGCTGCGTCATGGCCTCGTCAACGAGACGCGGCCATCACCCGAGTCAGGCGAGGCTGACGCGGCACAAGGTGACCTTGGTTTCCTGCATCAGGGTCACGGGGTCGTAGCCGTAGGTGGTCGCGGTGTTGGCCGATTCACCGAGCACATAGGGCACGGTGCCTTCCGGATAGCGGGACTCGAGGGATTCGCCTTCGTAATGCCCACCGAAGTGGAAGGGCATGAAGACGACATCCTGGCCGACACGCTCGGTGACCATCGCCATCACCTTGACGCGGCCGCCCTCGGCGCCCTCGACCCACACCATGTCGCCGTCCTTGATGCCCTGGTCATTGGCCAGAGCCGGATTGATCTCGACGAACATCTCCTGCTGCAGCTCGGCCAGCCACGGAATGGAGCGTGTCTCTTCGCCACCCCCTTCGTATTCCACCAGGCGGCCCGAGGTCAGGGTGATCGGGTACTTGGCGCTGACGTCCTTCTCCTGGATGGAGGTGTAGAGTGTCGGCAGGCGATAGATGGACTCGGAATCCGGCCAGGTCGGGTAGTCCTTCACCAGATCGCGACGCGCGGTGTACAGCGGCTCGCGGTGCTTGGGGATCGGGTCCGGGAAGGTCCACACCAGGGCACGCGCCTTGGCGTTGCCATACGGCATGCAGCCATGCTTGATGCACACGCGCTGGATGCCGCCGGAAAGATCGGTCTTCCAGTTCTTGCCTTCCGCCGCCTGCTTTTCCTCGGCCGTCAGATCATCCCACCAGCCCAGCTGCTTGAGCAGCTTGTCGGTGAATTCCGGATAGCCATCCTCGATCTCGGCGCCCTTGGACCAGGAGCCTTCCGCGAGGATGTTGGTGCCGTTGTGCTCAACGCCATAACGCGCGCGGAAGTTGCCGCCACCCTCGGCCACCGTCTTGGAGGTGTCATACAGGATGGGCGAGCCCGGGTGCCCCATCTCCGGCGTGCCCCAGCACGGCCACGGCAGGCCGTAGAAGTCGCCGTTGGCCGGGCCGCCACGGGCCTTGAGCGTCTCGAAGTCGAAGGTGTGCCAGTTCTGCTGGTGAGCCTTCAGGCGCTCAGGGCTCTGGGCGGTGTAACCCACCGTCCACATGCCGGCATTGAACTCGCGCGTGATGTCCTCGACGACGGGCACGCTGCCCTCGACCTTGATGTTGCGGAACAGTTCGTCGGCGAAGCCCAGCTTGCGAGACAGCAGGTACATGATCTCGTGGTCGGGCTTGGACTCGAACATCGGCTCGATGACCTGATCGCGCCACTGCAGGGAGCGGCTTGAGTTGGTCACGCTGCCGGTGGTCTCGAACTGGGTCGCGGCCGGCAGCAGGTAGACGCCGTCGGTACGGTCGTGCATGACGGCGGCGATAGTCGGGTAGGGGTCGACCACCACCATCATGTCCAGCTTGGCCATCGCCTTCTTCATCTCCGGCCCGCGGGTCTGGGAGTTGACGGCATGGCCCCAGTAGAACATCGCCTTGAGCGCGGTGCGCTGGGAGATGCGGTCCGGGTTCTCGAGTACGCCATCGACCCAGCGCGAGACGGTGATGCCGTTGGTATGCATCGGCTTGCCGTCGTGATATTCGGTCTGGTCGTAGCGGTTCTGGATCCACTCGAAGTCGACGTTCCAGACCTTGGACCAGTGCTTCCACGCGCCTTCGGAGAGGCCGTAGTAGCCCGGCAGGGAGTGGGACATCAAGCCCAGATCCGTGGCGCCCTGGACGTTGTCGTGGCCACGGAAGATGTTGGCGCCGCCACCGGACTTGCCGATGTTGCCCAGCGCCAGTTCCAGGATGCAGTAGGCGCGGGTGTTGTTGTTGCCGGTGGTGTGCTGGGTACCGCCCATGCACCACACGACGCTGCCCGGACGGTTCTGAGACAGGCGACGCGCGACGTCGAGCATGTCGGCCTCGGCGACGCCAGTGATGCGCTCGACTTCCGCCGGCGGGAACTTGGCGACTTCGGCACGCACTTCCTCCATGCCGTAGACACGCTGCTGGATGTAGGCCTCATCTTCCCAGCCGTTCTCGAAGATGTGCCACAGCAGACCCCAGATGTAGGCGACATCGGTGCCCGGGCGCAGGCGTACGTACTTGTTGGCCTTGGCAGCTGTTCGCGTGAAGCGCGGGTCGACGACGATGATCTCGGCGTTGGAGCGCTCCTTGGCCAGCAGGATGTGCTGCATGGCCACCGGGTGCGCTTCGGACGGGTTGGAGCCGATGAACAGGATCGAACGACAGTTGTGCATGTCGTTGAAGGAGTTGGTCATCGCCCCGTAGCCCCAGGTGTTCGCGACCCCCGCCACCGTGGTGGAGTGACAGATACGTGCCTGGTGATCGACATTGTTGGTGCCGAACAGGGCCGCGAACTTGCGCATCAGGTAGGCCTGTTCATTGCTGAACTTGGCCGAACCCAGCCAGTAGATGCTATCGGGGCCATGCTCCCTGGTGAGCTCGAGCACCTTGTCGCCGACTTCCTCGATGGCCTGCTCCCAGGAGAGCTTCTTCCACTTGCCACCTTCGAGCTTCATCGGGTACTTGAGGCGACGGTCAGAGTGACCATGCTCACGCAGCGATGCACCCTTGGCGCAGTGCGCGCCACGGTTGAAGGGGTGATCGAAAGCGGGTTCCTGCTTGGTCCAGACACCTTCCTGGACCTCGGCATAGACGCCGCAGCCCACGGAGCAGTGTGAGCAGATGGTGCGCTTCGTCTCGACCGGGGCATCAGACACTTCGGTCTTGGCTTCGGCGCGTTTCATCATCGGGGCGGCCATGAAGCTCGCGGCGGCAAGGCCGCCGGTGGCGACACCGCTGCGTTTCAGGAACTGGCGGCGGTTGATACCGAGTCCTGAGGTCTCTTTGGCAGAGGGGGTGGGGGTCAGTCGCATGACATCATCTCTCCTCGTCACCCGAATCATTGCCCGGGCCGCGTCAGCGGGTCAGGGGGCAATGTCGGGAGCGGCGGTCTTTCAGATCAGGGGCAGTCCTGATCCGTGCCGACTTGTCACTGTCGATGGCGGGCGGAAACCTCTCCGCGCTGCCCGTTGTTCAGGCCGCTGGCCGCGCGCATGGCGCTGGCTCGGGACACTGTCTATCTGGCATTCAGTCACGCAGCGTGGCGTAGAAGGCCTTGACGTGATCACTCTCGCGATAATTGTCAGTGCCCTTGTCCTTGACGGGGGCCTCTGGCGCGGCCTGGTCCGGAATCACGGCACCGGCCAATGACCCTGCTGCAGCAACCCCTACGGTGCTGGCGCCCAATACGCGCAGGAATTTGCGGCGCCCCTGACGCGCCTGGTTATGGCTGTCTTTTGCGTCATCAGTCTTCATGCTGATCTCCTGTCGGCAATGCTGCTGGGTGATGCGAGATGGATAGCGTTGCAGTCTCGAATGTTGCTTCACGTCATGCGTGACATCAGTGTCTTGCGTCGGGGGCCACACTGGCTGGCATGACGAGCTGGACGGCTTCGGCCGTCACCTGCTCGTCAGAGATGTTTCCGGTAGCCGCATGCAGCGGGATCGAATCACCGAGGTTCAGGCGCTCTGCCCGCAGGAAGGCCTGCCCCAGGTAGCCGACGGCGGCATAGAAGGGGCTCTCGCGTCCCGCGAGGTCGGCGCAGCAGCGCTCGCCCCAGCTGGCCACATGGCGGCGGAAGAAATTGACCTGCTCGCCGGGCATCTCATCGATCAGCATGGCCATCACTTCGCACAGTGCGCCGAGATGATCCTCGGGCTCATGCACGTCGCTCTGGCGTTCGAAGCCGAGGCGTTTCAGGTCCTGGCGCAGGGCGACCAGCGGCATCTCCATCAGCGAGCCGGTGAGGTACCAGCTGGCGTAGGGCACTACCTCGCCCTGCACCACGCCTACCAGGCTCTGGAAGAAGTCGTCTTCCAGCCGGCGCGAGTCGCTGACGCGGGCGGCCAATGACAGCGACGCCAGCGCGCGCGGCAATTGTTGCTCGGCGGCCCCGGGCAGGCTGGTGGCGTCATGGTCGAGTTCGGCCAGAAAGTCGATCAGCTCCGCATCCGGCGCCGCGCGCAACAGCCGCGCCAGCAACCGATAGAGGTCGGCGCGCAGTGCCTGCTGTTCTTCACTATGGCTTATCAGAGAGTCGGCCGCAGGGGTGTCAGGTGCACGGTCGTCAGTCCCACCTGCTGCAAAGTCGTCGGGAGTCGACGTGGGTGATGTCATTGGCTCACACCTTGAGTTGGGCATCGGGATTGCGTGCCATTTCGTGCCAGATGTCCTTGACGCGGCAGTCGCTGCACATCTTCAGGCGCAGTGCACCATCGCCCTGGAAGTAGGCATGCGAGGCCAGTTTGGTCTGCATCGCCGTGATGGTGGCGGTGGAGCCGAACGGCGTGCCGCAGCTGATGCAAGGGAAGGGCACATCCTGCTTGATCAGCTGCGGTTCGCGGCGCACCTCGGGCTGCGGAGCAAAACCAGGCGTCAGGGTGATGACCTGCTCCGGGCATGCCTGCTCGCACAGGCCACACTGCACGCAGTCACCTTGAGTGAAGGATAGTGCAGGCGAGGTGCGATTGGCCGAGAGAGCGCTGGTCGGGCAGACGGCGACGCAGCCCTGACACAGCGTGCAGTTGTCACTGTCGACGTTCACCACGCCGAAGGGCGCGCCTGTCGGTACGGCGACGCTGTCCTGCGCCAGGTCCGCGACCGACAGGGTCGCCAGGTGATCGAGCACCCGATTGAGGCGTTCGCGCTTGCCGGGGCGTGCCTGCGGTTGACCCAGCAGCCAGTCACGGGCGATCGGCTGACTGGGCTGGTGCTCTTCTTCGCTATCCGCGCCCGGTGCCAGAGCGACACACAGCGGCGTGATCAAGGGCAGGGGGTCAGCCTCGCGGGTATCCATTTGCGGCAGGGTGGCCGGCAGTGATACGAAGCGGATGCGCGGCTCGCCACTGGCCGCATTGGCAAGTCCCATGCTGTCGAGCAGGGTCAGTGCCAGGCGACGTTCGCTCTCGAGCTGCTGGTACTGGCCTGCGGGCAGGTCGTGGGGCAGTTCGACGATGACCTGTGTCGCACCGAGTGCGAGTGCGGCCAGCCACTCGTCGTGCCCGGTGGCGGAGATTTCCTCGAGAGTGATATCGAGGCAGCGCTCCTGGTCGACACTCGCCAGGGCAGTCTGCGAGGCAAGGGATTGCTCCAGGCGATAGCGCAGCAGCGGGTAGAGGCCGCCGCCATCCTGATAGCGCTCCAGCAGGCGCTGGATCTGCTCCATGCGCTGCTTGGCCGGAGGCTGGGTGAAGCTCAGTGCGCCGGTCGGGCAGGCGCTGACGCAGCTGGCCGCGCCGTGGCACAGGTAAGGGTCAATCTCGATATGCGCATTGCGACGACCGGCCACCGAGAAGATGGCATCGGCACTGCACGATGACAGGCAGCGCGTACAGCCGATATTGCCGGCACTGGCGTGCGCGCAGGTATCGAGATTGACGGTCACGTAATTCGGTTTGTCGAAGTTGCCGATCAAACCCGCGAACTGCATGGCCCAGGCGGTCAGCTGTGGCAGTGATTCCTGAGAGGCCTCAGCATCGGCGACCAGCTGATCCAGCTCGGCGATGATGTCCGCGCCGGCCTGCAGGTAGCCGGGCGGTGGCAGTTCCGCCTGGTTGAGCGGCTGGCTGGACAGGTCGGCGATCAGGTCGAAATGGGGCGCGCTGCCGGCACCTTGCGGCGCCAATGCGGCGGCCAGATTGACGCCATCACTGGCAAGGCTGAACTGGCCGAGGTGACCGCTCAGCGCGAGCATGTCACGTGGAGCACTGTGCGCAGGCAGCGACTCACTGGCGGCGAGATGCTGTTCATCCATCGTCACCAGCGCACTGTTGTCCTGCTCACTGATCAAGAGTGCCACCGGCAGCTGAGCGGTAGCCGGCAGGCGGGTCAGCAGACTCGCCAGTGCTCGCACTCGTGCTTCGCTGCCGATGATCGCGGTGCGTCCCTGACTGTGATAGCGGATGGGGGCGCTGCCGGCATCCGTCGCCAACAGCGGCAGACTGGAGGCAGGCGAGCCACCCATGGCGGATGACAGGGCGCGTTGGCGTGCTTGTTGATTGAGGGCGCGTTGAGCGCTCTCGAGGCTTGAGCTGAGCATCCTCATCCTTATTCGGTCGTGGCGGACCTTGCATGCAAGCTGCCGTCAGGTGGCAGGCGGATGATGCAGGTCCCGGTCGTCGCTGATTCTCGCGGCCTCTCTCGGTCTTTCGCGGTGAGGGCCGGGTCGGCGATCGACAGTCGTTCAGTGGGGATTCATGACAGGCCAACTCTTGCATGCTGTTGATGACATTGCCGTTTTCACGCCCAATGGGAGAAAGGCGCGGTCAGGTCGCGCAGGCACTCATCACCGCAGGCGGTTGATGTTTGTCATCATCTTCAAGGGTTGGCATGTCATGCTGAATCTTGCCTGTGCATTGCAGTCAGTGCGCCTTGATTGGGCGCGTCAGGGTGACTCATGAGGCATCAGGATGACCTTGGTCAGGCGTGCTCGGATTGCTCGTGGGTCATAATGACTCATGTCGAGTCGCGGCGCGTCATCCTGACGCCCTGGTGGGGCTTGTGGTATCGGCCTCTCGTCACGGCTTGTAACGGGCGACACGGTCATCATCTGATTCGGGTGCTGTCTCGGGCGGGTCTTGCGCAGGTATCGCTTGCGGGTCAGGCGACTCGACTATCTCTTCTCTGGGGGTCGCGTGTGTCTCGACCACTGACGCCCCGCCATCAGGTGCCTGCTCAGCGATCTGATCGTCTGTCTCCTGCGCCGTATCCACCTGGGGTGTCTCGCTCGCCTCATCGAGCTTTTCCAGGCCTTCTTCGACCTTGCGGGTCCAGCTGCGCAGCGTGTCGGCGACACCTTCGGCGAGCGGACGCATCTGGGAAAAGTCCTGGTCGTAGTCATCCAGCCCATCGCGCACCGAGTGCTCGCCGCCCATGAAGATGCGTCGCAGCGCACGCTGGCGTAGCGCCGGGTCCACGCCGCTCTGCATGAAGGCGCTGATGTCGGCGTCTGGGGTCAGGGTGTCGGGGTCTGGCAGCTCGATGGCTGGCGTTTCAGCATTGTCATCGCCCGATGCGTGCTGATCGTTCGCGGCAGCTGCCTGTTCTGATGCCTGCTCTGCTGTGGAGGAGCTATCGCCGCTAGGGGCTTCGTGCACCGAGACGCGCGCTGCTGAGGTGTCAGCGCTATGGTCAGAGACGACTTCCGCCTGTGAGGGCGGGAGGGCGTCGTCTTTGGTTCCCTCTGTGCTGTCCGGCTGTACCAGTTGGTCTTCTCGGCGGCTGTCGCCTTGCTTGCGGCGTGACCAGCGCGAGAACAGGCCTTCATTGGCCGGGCTTGCGTTATCGTCGTGCTGGCTCATGACGTGCTTTCCGTACCATTACCGGGCTGATGCGCCCTGTCGGGTGTCGCGGCGGGCTGCTCTGCCTGACTGGCGCGCCCGGCGCCCTTGCGTTTCTTCTTCTTGCCCTCGTCGAGTCGTTCGCCGTGACGCGCGAGGTAGGCTTCCAGCCACACCATCAAGGCAGGGGGCATCGGCACGTCCAGCACCAGCTGGTCGCCATCCATCCACTGCGATGCCACTTCCTGACAGGCTGTCACCACGCGGGGCTGCATGCCGTCGGCTTCGCGCTCATCGCATTGGACGAACAGACGTGGCTGCTCGCAGCGCAGGTTGTAGCGGTAATCGGTGCGCTCGGTGAGGTGAAGCTGCAGTGGCAGGGTGCGGCGATGCGCTACTTCTTCAGCGGCGGCAGGCTCTGCTGCGTGCGAGTCTGTCTCTGGCGTTGCAGAGGGCGAGAGGTCGGCAATCCGCCAGGTGTCGATGCTGAAACGCCCCAGTTTCTGCGTGGTGGGTGCCAGGGTGATGCTCAACCAGCGGGTGTCGTCACTACGGGGAAGGATGGATTCAGACATGGCTTCCTTGTTCACTGCTGTACCCGCAAGCGGGTCTGAAAAGAATGCTGCGATTGTGCTGGTTTGCAAGATGCATGCCGGCGCTTGCGATATCAGGGTCTTCATCAGTCAGTGCGGGGACAGCTCTGCCATCGGGCTGGTACTCTACTGCGATTCAGCACAAGAATTGCCATTCCCACCGGCTCGATCAGGGAGACCCGAGTTCATGATGCCCTCTGCACGGCCAGCGATCAGTCGCGCCACACTACCCACTACGCTGGACATCGAAGTCATGGATGAGCGCGGTGAGCGCCATCAGCAGTCCATTGCCGCCGAGCGCTCGCTGACCATCTATCTCAATCGTCGCGAGATCGTGACCTTGATGACCCTGGGCGCCGAGCCTGAGGCATTGGTGGCCGGTTATCTGCGTAATCAGGGCCTGCTGGGTGAGCTTGAGGACCTCGAGGCGCTGCAGGTGGATTGGGAAGTCGAGAGCGCCTCGGTGGTGACGCGTCATTTGCCTGAGGATGTCGAACAGCGCCTCGGCAAACGCACCGTGACCACCGGCTGTGGGCAGGGCACTGTGTTCGGCAATCTGCTGGAGCGCCAATCACTGGCCGCGCTGGACGCAGGCCCCTTCAGCCAGGCCTTGTTGTATCGCCTGCTGCAGGCGCTGGCGGCGCACAACGCGACCTATCGCAAGGCCGGTGCGGTTCATGGTTGCGCCCTGTGTCGGGATGATGAGGTATTGGCGTTCATCGAGGATGTCGGCCGCCACAACGCCGTTGATACGCTGGCGGGGCTGAGCTGGTTGGCGCCCTTGAGTGATGATGCCAGTGATTATCAGGGGGCCAACATCTTCTACACCACCGGCCGCCTGACCTCCGAGATGGTACTGAAGGTGGCTCAGGCGGGGATCTCGGTGCTGGTCTCACGCTCCGGTGTCACGCAGAAGGGAGTGGAGCTGGCGGAACGCTTTGGCGTGTTGTTGATCGCGCGCGCCAAGGGGCGCCACTTCCAGGCGGTGGACCCTACCGGGCGGCTGGTGCTGGATGCCATCCCGCCGCTGCGTGCAGGTGACGCTCTCAAGTCATCGCGCCATGACGCGTCAGGCAAGCCATCTTCTTCAGACGGCGCAGCCGGACACGACAAGGGGGCGCAGTGATGAGTCGTCTTTCTTCGCCGCTGGGCGTCATACCCTCACAGGGCTTTTCCTCTGAACTCGGCCTATCTTCGGGTAGCTCAGTCAGTGAGTCTTCAGGCGAGGCTCTGAATGCGGCCACCGGTCGGCAGGCTCCGGTCCCCCACGACAACCCCTTTCTGACGGTGCAGGAAGTCGCGCGCCTGCTGCATCTCAACGAGAAGAAGATCTATCAGCTGGCCAGTGACGGGACCATGCCGGCGACCAAGGTGACCGGCAAGTGGTTGTTTCCACGCCGATTGGTGGAGCAATGGATTCTCGAGTCCAGCCATCATGGCGTACTGGCGGATCGTCTGATGATCACCGGCAGTGACGACCCGCTGCTGGCCGCGCTCTCCATGCGTCTCAATCAGCAGCATGCCGGTAGCGCCTTTTATGGCATGAGCGTGACCGGCACGCGTCTGGGGCTTGATCTGCTCAGTCAGGGGCGTGCTGACGTCTGCGCCATTCACTGGGGGCGCGCGGAGGAGGCGGCGCTGCGGCATCCGGCGCTGATTCGCGGTCACGATGGCTATCGCCAATGGGTGATGGTGCGGCTTGCGCGTCGTACCCAGGGGCTGATCATCCGCAATGATGATCGTCATCTGTCCATCGACCCCAGCGGCCTGTTCGGTTCGCAGCGGCGGTGGGCGGTGCGACAGGAAGGGGCGGGCTCGCAGCGCTTCCTGCAGGAGTGGCTGTCCGGCCATCAGATGCGTGCCGAGCAGCTCAATACCCTGGCGATCGCCTACTCCGAGCGTGAAGTGGCCTCGATGGTGGCGCGGGGCGAGGTGGATGTCGGCCCCGGCACGCTGTCGGCCGCCAATGAGTTCGGCCTCGGCTTCGTGCCGGTCTGTGAAGAGGCCTTCGACCTGGTGGTGCCGCGCAATGTTTACTTCCGCGATCTCTTCCAGGGATTGCTGGACTATCTGGCCACACCGAATGGTATTCAGCTGGCGCAATCCCTCGGCGGCTATGATCTGCGCGAATGCGGACAGTTGATCTGGCGCGGCGATGCCGCACAGCACGATTGAGACGCTCAGTATTGAGACACTCGGTATTGAGACGCTCGATAAGCTGAACACCTAGCGGATGCTGGCGGTCAGGACTAGCCGGAAGCCATGAGTGTCTTTACGATATCCAAAAAATCGCCCATTAGCGCATGGCTAGTGGGCGATTTTTGTATTGCGGGCTGACGGCGAGCTTGGTCTAGCAAGTCATTGTTTCGAATGGACCGGCCAGGTGGCGCTCGCGTTAAGGCAATCTTTGCGGTTTAGCTTCCCGCCAGCGCGTCATGTGCCTTATCTCAGCTCATCTCACTTCAACACAGCCCAGCTCGCTTAAACACAGCTCTGCTCACTTCACATCAGCTCAGCTCGGATCCGAATCATTGCGAGTGCACACTGACAGCACGATGGCATCTTCTTCGCTGGTAGAAACCAGAGCGTGACCCATGTCGGAGTCAAAATAGATGCTGTCACCCTCACTCAGCGGCAAGGGTTCATAGAATTCCGAATAGAGCAGAATGCTGCCCGCCAATACCATCAGGAACTCCTCGCCGTCGTGACGCACCCAGTCGGGGAAGTCATCGAAGCTGCGCGCACGCACGCGAGTCTTGAAGGGAATCATGCGTTTCTGCGCCAGCTGCCAGGACAGCAGCTCGTGCTCATAGGTCGGTGTCGGGTGTGACTTGCCATCGCCGACGCGCGTCAGATCGCGACGCCCGAGAGTGCCACTCTGGCGCTTGGGCGGGCTCAGCAGCTGCGGCAGGTCGATGTTGAGTCCATGAATCAACTTCTGGACCGCAGTGAAGGTCGGCGAGATCTGCTCATTCTCGATCTTGGACAATGTCGAGCGTGCCAGCCCCGTGCGCTGGCTGACATCTTCCAGCGTCCAATGATGGGAGAGGCGGATCTGCTTCACGCGTTCGCCAAGCTTCAGGGGCTCAACGAAGGGTTTGCGACCGGAAGCGATCCGGACGGCGGCGTCCTTGTCTGTCGGTGTGCTCATGAGAGTGGCTTCGCTATGGGCGTGATATTGGCGGCGCACGACATTGAGTGTCGCAGCGCTGTCAGCTGGCGATAAAGTTTACTATCGGAAACTTTATCGCCAGCTTATCACAGCATGGCAAGTGCGCATCATCCCGACACGTAGCCAACATGGCTGTCCGCGACATGGCTGTCTGTAACACTTAAGGCTTGCTGGTGCTCGCGTGATGCAGCGACAGGTTTCGTGGCTGCGGGAAACCTGTCGCGAGGTGTGGCGCGCGCTAGGGGGGGAAGCCACCGGTGCGGGGGATGCCCAGCGCTAGAACAGCCGGGCACTAGAACAGCAAGGCGCTAGAACAGCGGGTGATCACGCTCATCCTCGGCGGGCTTGGCAAGCGGCGGCTGGACGCCGTCTGGTGTGCCAGTGGCGGAGCGGGTTGGGAGGGTATCCACGGTGGGAGGCGCGAGATTGAGCTGATCTAATGGGCACTGGCCGGGGCGTTGGCCGCTGGCACGCGCATCGAGGCCATCTTGCATCGGCAAGCCCGCCAGCGCCTTGAGATGCGCCTCGGTGCTGCGCCCCAGTGCCTCCAGGCAATACCCGCCCTCCAGCACGGAGACGATACGCCCGTGGCAATGACGCCGCGCGACATCCATCGCCAGCAGGGTGACCCAGTAATAGTCGTCATCTTCCAGGCACAGTTCCGCCATCGGGTCTTCACGATGCGCATCAAAGCCCGCCGAGATCAGGATCAACTCCGGCTTGAAATCATCCAGCTTCTTCAGCCATTGGGCTTCAATGGCGCGCCGGAAGGCCAGTGAGCCGCTGCCTTCGCTCAAGGGGGTGTTGTGAATGTGCTCCCAGCGGCTCTCCAGATAACGCCAAGGGTACATGGCGTCTTGGAAGGAGGAGCACACCAGCGTATCGGGATCATGCTTGAAGATATCGACGGTGCCGTTGCCCTGGTGCACATCGAAATCGAGGATCGCGATCCGCTTCACTCCGTAATGCTGGCGGGCGTGCAGGGCGCCCACCGCCACGTTGTTGTAGAAGCAGAAACCCATCGCATCGGCGCGTTCGGCATGGTGGCCCGGTGGGCGCACGGCGCAGAAGACGTTGTCGGCCTGATCGCGCATCACTTGGTCGACCCCGCGTACCACCGCGCCGGCGGCCAGTCGCGCCGCGACAAGGCTATCGGCACACATCACGGTGTCTTCGTTGATGGTCAGCAGTTGCCCGGCCTGGGGCGGGCATTTTTCCAGTGCCTGCAGGTGGCGCATGGGGTGCACGCGCGCCAGCTGTTCAAGCGTTGCCGCTCGCGCACTGTATTGCTGGACATGCTGAATCACGCCGCTCAGCGCCAGCTGACGTTCGATGGCCTGCAGACGCAGTGGGCTCTCGGGATGGGTGGGGCCCATGAAATGCTGACCGCAGTCGCGATGGGAGATGTAGGAGGTGATCATCGGCATGCCTGCGTGAGTGTGCGTGTCATAATGGTCTGCACCATGACGTAACAGTAAGAGTCGTCAATGGCATGAGCCAGTCGCCGATGGTCTACCTTGTTTCACGCATGAAGGGCGCGAGGATGGCTGTTCAGACCTGCGCTTTCGCGGCATGCTGCTCATATCGCGCTGACGAGGCGCAACCGCTGACAGGACAAGCCTATGGGAACGCGATTTCTGCGCAATTTCTTCGAGCCCGCCAGTATCGTGGTGATCGGCGCTTCGGAAAAGCCGCATTCACTGGGCGGGCAGGTATTGCGCAATCTGCTTGAAGGGGGCTTCAAGGGCACCCTGACGGTGGTCAATCCCAAGGGATATGAGACGGTGCATGGCGTGGCGTGCGTCAAGCGGGTCAGTGAGCTGGAGCAGGTGCCGGACCTGGCCATTCTGTGCTCACCGCCGGATACCTTGCCGCGTGTGGTCGAGAAGCTGGGCCGGCGCGGCGTCAAGGCGGCGCTGCTGATTTCGGGAGGTGTCGCGCCGACACCGGTCAGCTCGTTGGCTCGCGTTACCGGCAAGGGGCTTGAGATGCTGTCACGCCGCGATGGGCTGAACTTCTCTGCCCCGCGCCTGCCGGGCATTCACACGTCTATTTCGAGCAAGTCAGGCCCCAATCCCTCCGCCACCGAGTCGTCGTCTTTGGATGAGGCCGGCGAGCCTTTAGCGTCGAGCCCCGAGCGCTATCCGCGAATCGCCGACAGCACGGACGACGTGCTGGATGCCTCGCAGGCACGTGAGCCGGGTGTCGAAGTCCCGCGTATCCACCGGGATCAGGAAAGCCTCAACAGTCGGTTGCTAAAGGCCGCCCGTGGCAGTGGGATCCGCCTGCTCGGACCGGAATGCATGGGCATCTGCGTGCCCAACCGCCACCTGAATGCCTCCTTCAGCGGGCAGCCAGTGGTCAAAGGCAAGGTCGCCTATCTCGGCCAGTCGGGGATGCTGGGCAATGCGATGATCGACTGGGCGGCTGGGCGCGGCATCGGCTTCTCGCATCTGGTGACCCTGGGCGACAGCGTCGATGTGATGCTGCCCGACCTGATCGACTATCTGAACCAGTACGGGCCGTCGCAGGCCTTGTTGTTGCACCTGGAGCGCATTCACGACCCGATGCATTTCATGACCGCGCTGCGTGAAGCGTCCCGCAATCGGCTGGTGCTGGCGATCAAGAGCGGGCGCACCCCCGAGGCCGACCTGTTCGGCACACATGTCACGCGGGGCGTGCCCAATCGCGACCGGATCGTCGATGTTGCCCTCGCGCGTGCCGGGGTGGTGCGTGTCAATGACAGCGAAGACATGTTCGATGCGCTGGAGACGCTGAATCGCATGAAGCCGTTGCGCGGTGATCGACTGGCGATCGTCTCCAATGGGTTGGGCCCGGCCTTGCTGGCCATCGACAAGCTGATGGCGGGTGGCGGCAAGTTGGCCGAGCTGAGTGAGGAGAGCCGCCAGGCGCTGCTCAAGGCCGAGTTGGACGTCAGCCTGCCGGGGCGTAATCCGGTGGATCTGGGCGGCAATGCTACGCCACAAGACTTCCTGGCCGCGGTCAACATCGTGGCCAATGACCGTGGCGTGGACGCCGTGCTGGTCGTGCATGCGCCGACACGTCTTGCACCTTCGCGGGCTACGGCCGAGGCGCTGGTGGCGCATCGCAAGCAATTCCGACGCAACCTGCTGACCAGCTGGATGGGACTTGAGCAGGCACTTTCGGCCCGTCATGAATGTCATCTGGCCGGCATCCCGACCTATCTGTCACCTGAGAAGGGCGTCAAGGCCTTCCTGCAGATGGTCGATTATCACCGCGTGCAGACACTGTTGCAGCAGACGCCACCGAGCCTGGCCTTCTCGACCAGTGCCGAGATCCGCGCCCGTGCCCATGACCTGGTGCATAGCGCGCGGCGTGCGGGCCGTGAATGGTTGACCCACTCGGAGACGGCGCAGGTGCTCGATACCTACGGCATCGCGACCGCGCCCAGCCGCTATGTACTCGACGCCGCTGAAGGCGTGCGTGCCATCGTCGAGTTGCAGCGTTCTGCCACGGATGACGACAAGCCTTCTCGTCAGGGCCCCTATGCGCTGCGCGTGGTGCATGAACACAACAGCCAGCCGTTCCGCTATCGCCGCTACCCACAGCGGTTGTCTTCCGGCGTGGTGCAGGACCTTTCCGGTCCGGAGGATATCGCGCTGGCGATCCGCCGCATCACCCAGAAGGTGGCGGAGGGCGATGCCGAGCGCGGTCGCAGTGACCACGAGCGTACGCGCATTCATGAGTTCTGCCTGCAGCCGATGCAGCGTGGCAAGCACTCGCTGCAGTTGAGTGCAGGTATCACGCGCGATGACGAATTCGGCCCGGTGATCGTGTTCGGTATCGGCGGTTACAAGGTCAATGTGCTGGCGGACCGCCAGGTGGCCTTGCCGCCCCTCAACATGACACTGGCGCGTGAGTTGATCTCGCGCAGCCATGCCTCCCGCCTGATCGCCGAGCACTCGCCGGACCCGGAGCGCGATTTCGAGCGCGTCAGCACGCTGTTGATCAAGCTCTCACAGTTGGCATCGGATTTGCCTGACATAAGAGGGTTGGAAATCAATCCGTTGTTGCTCAACCGTGAGGAAGCCGTGGCGGTGGACTTCGCGTTGGATCTCGGCAAACCGGCTCGTTTCGCGATCATGCCGTATCCGGAGGAGCTGCGTGAATGGGTGTCGCTGGACAATGGCATGTACGTCGAGGTGCGCCCGATACGCGGCGAGGATGCGCCCTTGATCACGGCCTTCCATGCGCGGCTCTCCGAGGAGAGCATTCGTTTCCGCTACTTCCACCACAAGGCGGCGCTGACTCAGCGAGATCTCGCGTTGCTCGCCCAGATCAATTACGACCGCCAGATGGCCTTCATCGCCGAGCGTGAAGTGGAAGTCCAGTCAGGTCAGTCGCCGCAGCGCGAGATGCTGGGGGTGGTGCGGGTATGGAATGACCCGGACAACATTCGCACCGAGTTCTCCGTCATCATCCGCGATGACATGCAAGGCGAAGGGATCGGTCGTCTGCTGATGGAGAAGATGCTGCGCTATTGCCGCTCGCTGGGCACGCTGGAGATGGTCGGCAAGATCATGATCGACAACCATCCGATGCGTGCCCTGATGAAGCACCTTGGCTTCACCTGTCGCTACAACATGGAGGAGCAGGTCATCGATGCCAGCATCCGTCTCAACGAGCCGGTCAGTGATTGGCAGCGCCTGAGGCTGGAAGCCAAGGCCTGATGCGCCTTGTTGGTGCATGGGCTCATTTGATAGGCGTGTGCGGGGGGTGTTCAAGGGCGCGTGCACGCCAGGCGGTTCTCGGCCACACGCAATGCGTCAGGGGATGGAGAGCAATAGACCAATAACAACATGCAATGTCGTGATTCAGGGAGGTACCAGCAAGAAGCGTCAAGAGCATACCACCTTGGTCGTATAAACGTCTGTTCGTGTTTGAGCGCTTATCAATAAAACTGTATTGTGATTACAAATATAAGAATCCTTTATGGATAATGGCGCAGGGGATGACACAGTATTCTGTCAGCAGGTCGGCAAGCGCAGCTTGCGGCCAGATTGCGCGATGTCAGCGGCAGGGTGAGCCATTCTCCCTGCCGGATTGAGTGCGTAATGGACAGAATCCGTGAATATTTCCTGCCCGCTGACGACAGGAAAGCCAATGACTGACACTCGCGACGTGAAGATTCGAGTGCGCAATCTGAGCAAGGTGTTCGGCAATCAGCCCGACAAGGCACTCAAATTGCGTGATGAGGGCATGAAGCGCCCTGAGATTCTCGAGAAGACTGGCCAGACGTTGGGGCTTTCCAACGTGGAATTTGATGTGATGGAAGGCGAGTTGCTGGTCATCATGGGGCTGTCCGGTTCCGGGAAATCGACCCTGATCCGCTGCCTGAACCGGTTGATCGAGCCGACGGAGGGCGAGATCCTCATCGATGGCGATGATGTCGCCAAGCTGGATGACAAGTCGCTGTTGCGCTGTCGCCGCAAGCATTTCTCGATGGTGTTCCAGAATTTCGCGCTCTTTCCGCATCGCACTGTGCAGCAGAACGCCGAATTCGGCCTCGAGGTGCGCGGTGAGGACAAGACGGTCTGTTATCAGCGTGGGCGCGATGCGCTCAAGCAGGTAGGGCTGGAAGGGTGGGAAGATGCCTATCCCAGCCAGCTCTCGGGTGGCATGCAGCAACGGGTCGGCCTGGCACGCGCCCTGGCCAACGACTCAAGCGTTCTGCTGATGGACGAAGCCTTTTCGGCGCTTGATCCTCTGATTCGCAAGGACATGCAGCAGGAGTTGCTGGCGCTGCAGCACAAGATGAAGAAGACCACCATCTTCATCACCCACGACCTCGATGAAGCTCTGTCCATCGGCGACCGCATCATCCTGCTCAAGGATGGCGAGATCGTGCAGATCGGCTCCCCCGAAAGCATCCTCACTTCCCCGGCCAATGATTATGTGGCGCGCTTCGTCGAAGGCGTCGACATGTCGCGTATCCTCACTGCGCGCTCGGCGATGACCGATGTGCGGGCCACCGCACGTGATGACGATGGCCCGCGCACGGCGCTGCGCAAGATGGGCGACAACGGCCTCGACAGCCTGTTCGTGGTCCGTCGTGATCGCACCGTGCTCGGGATCATCACCGCCGAGGATACCGAACGTGCCGTGCGCGAGAATCTTACCGATCTCTCGAGCATCATCCACTCCGATTGCTGTCAGGTCTCGCCGGAAGAACCGCTGCACAACCTGTTCGCGATGTTTGCCGGTCATCACCATCCGCTGGCGGTGGTCGATGAGCAATCCCGCCTGTTGGGCGTGGTGATCAAAGGGTCCGTACTCGCGGAACTGGCGGAAGCAGGGGAGGCACACGCATGAGCGACGCAACCGGTTTTACCATCCCGAAGATAGAGCTGGGTGACTGGATCGAGACGGGGCTGGATTACCTGACGACCAACTACTCAGGCATCACCCGCGGTATCTCCAAGTTCACCGAGACCGGCATCGACGTCCTGAACAATGCACTGATGTGGCTGCCCGAGTGGGCGCTGATCGCCCTGGTCGCGCTGCTGTGCTGGCGGCTGGCCGGCCCGCGACTGGCGATCGGCTCGATACTCGGGCTTGGGTTGATCTGGAATCTGGACCTGTGGGACCCGATGATCGAATCGCTGACCCTGGTGGTGATCGCCACCCTGGTCGCCGTGGTCATCGCGGTACCGCTGGGGATACTGGCGGCACTCTCGGACCGTTTCTACAAGGTCATCATGCCGGTGCTGGACTTCATGCAGACCATGCCGGCTTTCGTCTACCTGATTCCGGCAATCCCCTTCTTCGGTATCGGCTCGGTCTCCGCCATCTTCGCCACCGTGATCTTCTCGATGCCGCCGGCGATTCGCTTCACCACGCTGGGCATTCGGCAGGTGCCCAATGACCTGATCGAAGCGGCCGATGCCTTCGGGGCCACCCGCAGCCAGAAGCTCTTCAAGCTGCAGCTGCCGCTTTCCCTGCCCACCGTGATGGCCGGCATCAACCAGACCATCATGCTGGCACTGTCGATGGTGGTGATCGCGGCCATGATCGGCGCCGATGGCCTGGGGAATGAGGTCTGGAAAGCCATCCAGCGCCTGCGTCCGGGAGATGGTTTCGAAGCGGGCATCGCGGTGGTCATCCTGGCCATGCTGCTCGACCGCCTGACCCAGACCTTCAGCAAGGAAAAGAAGCCCCGTTCATGAGGGGATTCACCAGTGGCCTCCGTGCGCTTTGTGGCTATGCGGAGGCCGCTTCGAGCACTTCCATACCCGACTCAACGTTTGGCCGTCGGCACGCGTTTTTCGACAGATGTGCTTCGATAGACAATGAGTAAATTCGAATGAAGGGGAAAATGATGAACAAGCAAGATGCCTCCCGCACTACCTTGAACGTCACCGCGAAGATGAATGCCGCCACCAAGGCATTGCTGCTCGGCGCTGTCATGTCCTCCTCACTGGCCGGGGCGAGCGCCGTGTATGCCGCCGGTGACAAGGGCGATGTGACGCTGGCCTACGTCGAATGGTCCTCTGAAGTCGCCTCCACCAATGTGGTCAAGGCGGTGCTCGAATCGCAGGGCTACAACGTCGAACTCAAGGCGCTGTCTGCGGCGGCGATGTTCCAGGCGGTCGCCTTCGGCGATGCCGATGGCATGGTCGGTGCGTGGCTCCCCACCACCCACGAAGACTACATGGCCCAGATCGCCGACAAGGTCGACGACCTGGGCGTCAATCTCGAAGGCACCAAGCTGGGGCTGGTCGTGCCGTCCTACAGCAAGCTCGAGACCATCGACGACATCAAGACCCACGGCGATGACATCGATGAGCGCATCATCGGCATCGAGCCGGGCGCAGGTCTGACGCGTCTGACCGAGCAGGTGCTTGAGGACTACGCTCTCGAGGACATCGATCTGACCACCGGCAGCGGCGCGACCATGACCGCCGCGCTGAGCAATGCGATCAAGGGGGAGCGTGAGATCGTCGTCACTGGCTGGACGCCGCATTGGATGTTCGCCCGCTGGGACCTCAAGTACCTGGATGACCCGAAGGGCGTCTACGGCGGTGCCGAGGAGATTCACACCCTGGCGCGCAAGGGACTTGAGGAAGACATGCCGGAGGTCTACGCAATTCTCGACAACTTCGCCTGGACCCCGGCTGACATGGGCGAAGTGATGCTCAACAACCAGGAAGATGACGCCGACCCCTACGAAACCGCCAAGGCATGGGTGGAAAGCCATCAGGATATCGTCAAGGAATGGCTGCCGGCCGCGGCTGAGTGATGCCTGACGCATGACTCACTGAGTCATGAATGACGAAACGCCCCCGCAGGGTCTCCTGTGGGGGCGTTTCGTTGTGTGCCTGCAAGGACGCGTCACTCACACGAGGCGGGCTCAGCCTGAATTGATCAGATCGGATGGGATCAGAACGGACTGGCTCAGAAAGGACGGGTTCAGAAAGGACAAGGACTGCGCACTTCCATTCGCTCACCGCTCACCGGATGGTCGAAGCTGATCATCTCGGCATGCAACATCAGGCGCTCGGCCATGAAGAAGGCCTCATCCGTCGCATAGAGATCGCAGCCCAGGATCGGGTGGCCGATCTGCTGGCTATGGATGCGCAACTGATGCGTGCGGCCTGACACCGGCGTGAACTCGACGCGCGTGCGCGCCGGGTTCTCCAGACGTTCGATGACGCGGAAATCACTGATGGCCGCCTTGCCTGTCTCGTAACAGATCTTTTGCAGTGGGAACTGGTCGACGTCCTTGGCGATGGGCAGCGAGATGCGCCCGCTGTCTTCCTGGAGATGGCCATGCAGGATCGCGGTGTAGGACTTGCCGATGTTGCGGTCCTGAAACTGGCGCGTCAGGTTGCCGTTGGCCGGCTTGTTGAGCGCGACCAGCATGATGCCGGAGGTGCCGAAATCCAGCCGATGCAGCAGCTTGGCGCTGGGGTATTCCTTGACCAGGCGATGATGCAGCGAATCCAGATTGAGCGGATGCTTGCCGGAAAGGCTGAGCAGGCCACTGGGCTTGTGGATCAGCAGAATATCATCGTCGGCGTACAGCACCGCGTAGGTTTCGTGGCAGACGGGAACGATGAACGGGTCGGCTTGTGGCTGCATAGGGGCTCGTCAGTGACATCAAGGAGGGCGGGGCGAAATGGCAAGTGAGGTAATTGCTGGCGTGCTCTAGAGCGCTGGCGCGGTCTAAAGCACGATATCCTGCCAGTGATACTCATACTCATCGTCCTCACCATCCTCAGGCGCACGACCGATGAAGAGACTGGCAGTGAATGCGCGCACGAAGATCACCTGGCTGCCATCCAGTGCGGTCAGCACCTCACCCTTCTTGAGCTTCTTGATCTTGCGCTTGCGTGCTGCGGCAGCATCACGCGCCGCGCGGGTGTCGGTGCGCCACTGGGCGGCAATCTCACCGGGCGCTGTCGACTGTTCGAGCAGTTCTTGTGGGCATTGCAGCGGAATGTCTGGCGTGCCCTCGTCACGGATATGGTATTCCCAGCGGCTGGGATCCCCATTCTTGGGGGCCTGCATCAGGTGCTGGCGAATGAAGGTATGGCCGTGAGGGTGCTCCAGCACGGTATACAGCACATTGCCGACCACGGCGTGATCGACCAGCGAGATGCCATGCCTATCGGACGGGGTGTAGCCGGCCAGCAGACGGTCTACCAGTGTCTGACGTGCCACCTTGGGGGTGCCGCTGTCATCCCAGGCCATGAAGCCTCCAATCTGAGCGTGTCTGGCATCGCAGGCCATGTCGGGGGCACCGGTGAAGCGCAGGCCGACTGGCGTTCGAGAGGCCGAAAGGGCGGCCATTGTCCGGCTTGTGCCCGGCGAGGGCAAGCCGCTGACCGCGCGAATCTGCACCTGCGGGGTCTCAAGGTTAGCGCAAGCGATAACACAAGCGGCACCCCGGACGGCGCCCGCACAGTAACCCGAACAGCAACGCAAGAGGCCCCACATGAGCGGAGCCTCGAAAAGAGCGCTGTGTTGGCGCAGAGTGGCTATCGGCATGGACTGGCTAGCGGGTCAGGGCGCCAGCAGTTGCTTGTGCCATTCGCCGTCTTCGGTGTCCAGGCGCTGGTAGCGCACGCGATCGTGCAGGCGCGAGGGCTGACCCTGCCAGAATTCGATCATCTCCGGTACCACGCGGTAGCCGCCCCAATGCTCCGGACGCGGTACCTCGGTGGTGGCATAGACCTGCTCGAAGCGACCCTGACGCTCGCTGAGCCACTCGCGATCGGGAATCTCGACACTCTGCTGCGAGACCCAGGCGCCCAGCTGGCTTTCCTTGGGACGTGAGGCGAAGTAACGGTCGGAGAGTTCATCCGCGACCTTCTCGACGCTGCCTTCGATACGTACCTGACGCTGCATTGCCGGCCACCAGAAGGTCAGTGCGGCGAAGGGAACATTGGCCAGCTCGCTGCCCTTGTGACTCTGATAGTTGGTATAGAAGATGAAACCCTCACTGTCGCAGCCCTTGAGCAGCACGATGCGTGCATGCGGCTTGCCCTGGCTGTCGACGGTGGAGAGCGTCATGACATTGGCGTCGTTGTCATCGGCGGACAGGGCGCTGGTCAACCACTCCTGAAACAGCTCGAAGGGCTCCAGCGGTGTGTTCGCAAGGCTCAGGCCATCACCGGAATAGGTTCTGCGCACATCGGCGATATCGCGGTTCATGGTGGGCTCCCTTGATGAATTGCTCATGTAATGACATGACTGTGACCGCTCACGTGCTGGATCGCAAGCCTCAGACACCACCCAGCTGCAGCCACGCCATGTAAAGCCCGGTACCGACGGCAATCGAGAGCAGCGCATTGCGTCGCCACAGATGCAGCCCCGCCACGCAGATGGCCGCGACCAGCATGCCGGCGCCCTCGGCGCTCTCAAGCCAACTCCGCCAGGCCGAGATGCGGTACACGGACTCTGACATGTCAGGCAGCTGCATGGCCGACAGCGAGACGATGATCAGCACGACCATGACGATGGCCGGCAGATAGCGGCCCATGTGCAGAATCAGCGGATGGGCCGAATGGCGGGACAGGAACACGAAGGGCAACGCGCGCGTGGCGAAGGTCGCACCGGCTGACACGGCGATCAACAGCAAGGCCTGCAAGGTCGTCATGGGGTGGTGTGCTCCGGGGCTTGATTGTGCTCAGTCCGGCGCGCGCCAGACGTGTCTTGTGGGGGATGATCGTCACGCGGGGCAGGCGTGACGTGTGGCTGTTGTTTGCCACGTTTGCCACGCTGGTAATGATATTGCCCCAGCAGGAGCGCGCAGGCTGCCGCGATGCTGCCCAGCAACAGCTGGTCTTCCGGCAACAGCCACAGGCCCGCGAGCGTGACCAGCAGGCCGAGCATGAAGGGCCAGCGCTCGCGCAGGGCGAACCACTGTTCGATGCCCAGCACCACGAACAGTGCCGTCAACGCAAACTCGATGCCGCTGCTGTCAAAGCTGAGCTGTCCGGCTGCCAGACCCAGCAGTGTCCCCAGTACCCACCAGGATTGGTTGAGGAAAGTGATGCGCAACATCAGGCGTTGGTCATCACGGCGCGCCACAGGATCATCGCGCTCGCCGCTGCGCGGCAGGCTGGCCAGCAGCGAGTAGGTTTCATCGGTCAGCCCGAAGATGAGGTAGAGCTTGCCAAGGCCCGCCGCGCGGAAGCGCTCCAGCAGCGACAGGCCGTAGAAGAGGTGACGCGAATTGAGCAGTAGCGTGGCCACGCAGACCTCGGTAATGCCGGCTCCCGCACCGAGCAATGCCACCGCCAGAAACTGGCCGGCCCCGGCCAGAATGACCAGTGACATGAGAAGGCCCAGCCATGGACTCAACGGCAGCTGGGTGAACAGCACGCCGAAGGCAGCGCCCAGCGGGATATAGCCGAACATCACCGGCAAGGTCTGGTTGAGTGCCTGTTGCCATAGGTGGCGACCGCTGACTGGCTGCCGGGGAGGCGAGCCCGCACCGGCGGTGTCGCCCCGGGAGGCGTGCGAGGTACTGGCCGGGGAAGGCGATGACATGGCGAGAGTTCCATTCTGCGCAGGCGGGGTGAAGATGGGCGACACATGCAGGGGGCCTTCAAGAGGCCGAGTCCCCACAAGCTGCAGACAATCTACGCAGCATATAATGTCATCAAGTGTCAGGCGATGCTGCCAAGGTGGCAGCTGGCAGTGGAAAGTGCTGACTCAGCGCTTCATTACTGATATTTCACATGTCTCATGGCGGCAGAGCGGGTTGATTGACCGTGGGTCGCCAGGTCACGGCCACCTATGCTGGCCTGTAGTCGCTCGTTGGCTGCCTATCGCTGCCTGACCACATGCCGTGCCATCAAAGGTTCATTCGCTGAGGGAGTCATCACGATGAGTTCGAACCGATCCCGCAAGGCCTCGTCTGATACGCCGCTTGCCGGTCCGGGCGAGCCTTCGCCGCTGCGCAGTGTCGTGATCTGGGGGCTGGCCATCCGGCTGTTCCACCTGCTGCTGATTTTGGCGATCATCGGCATGTGGTACACCGCCGAGGTGGGTGCAGGGCTCGATTTTCCGATGGTTTGGCACGCACGGCTGGGATATTGCGTGATCGGGCTGGTGGTATTTCGCCTCATCTGGGGGCTGGTGGGCAGCGGGCATGCTCGCTTCAGCCGCTTCGTGGCGTCACCGCGCACGACCTGGCGCTATGCCGGTGACTTTCTGGCGGGTCGCGCGCCATGCCATGCAGGCCATAACCCCTTGGGGGGCTGGATGACGCTGACCATGTTGCTGGTGCTGGCGATTCAGGGATCGAGCGGGCTGTTTCTGACCGATGACCTGCTGTTCGAAGGGCCCCTGCATGACCGGGTCCCAGCGAGTGTCGCCGAGGGGCTGGCCTGGGTGCATCACACCAATATCACGCTGCTGTGGGGGCTGATCGCCCTGCATCTGATGGCTATCGTCTGGCACGGCCTGCGCGGTGAGTGGTTGATCTGGGCGATGGTGCATGGCCGCAAGCATTTCAGGCGCGATGAGTCGGTGGCAGACGAGGGTGAGCCAGTGCCACCTTCACGCCCACGCAGGTGGCTCGCGCTGGGGTTGGCGATCGGTATTGCCGTTCTGGTCATCTGGCAGGGGGCGCAGTTGCCGTAAGCTCTGCTTGCTTTCACTCATGCTTTCGCTCTGACTTTCGCCCTCAAGTATGCCAAGACGCAAAAGCGCCGCCACGAGCAATCTCATGGCGGCGCTTTTGCGTCCTGAAGGAGCTTTGGCGATATCAGTCAGCGCGATACTGCTGATGACAGCCCTTGCAGGTCTTGGCTGTCTCGACGAACTGGCTGCGCAGGGCGTCAAGATCCTGACTGACGGCGGCGTCGGCCAATGCCCGGCTCTGGGTCATCAGCGCTTCTGCACGCTTGTCGAAGCCTGCACGGTCGCTCTCTATCTTGCTCAGCGCGTCGGTATCACCGTCGTAGGAGCCGGCGATGAAGCCCTCCCATGGCATCTGAGCCAACAGCGCCAGTCGCTCGGCGCGGGTGCGAAACTCCTCGACATCATAGTCCTGCTTGCCCTTGACCATCGCACCCATCGGACTGAACTGCCATGCCAGCGTCTGGAAGACAGCCTGGCGATACTGGATGGCATCTTCCGTCTTGTCAGCCAGTGCCGGAGGCGACGCCAACAGGCTGGCAAGCACTGCGCCAGCCGCTAGCACGCCAGTGGTCAGGCGGTTGCGCGAAATGCCCCCAGGGCGCGGAAAAGACAAGTGTGTTGTCAGGCTGATCATGACAAAGCCTCGCTGTGGTCAACTCGCAAAGCCGATACAGCATAGGCGGCTTGCGATGGTTGAGGAGACACGCTGGAAGGAGCGGTGGGTAAGGGTGGGGAAAGCGGCAAGCCGCCATGGGAAGGCGCAGACCGATACCCGCCATTCTAGTCGGCTATTTTACGGCTATTCTAGCCGAACAAGGCACGACGAGAAGGGCGGGCAATGGAGAGGCCAGGGCTTGATCAGGCCTGCGGCTGACGCTTGAGGTTGCGCGAGCGGAAACGGGCGTAAGCCATGCTGGAAATGAACAGCCCCAGTGCCGCCAGTGCTTCAAGTCCACCGATGACGGCGTGGCCAGGCACACCGGCCAGCATCACGCCCTGCATGATGTAGAGCAGGCTGACGAACGCCAGCCAGACATGGCCACGTGCCCGGCGGGTGAAGATGGCGGGCAGAAACAGGGCGAGCGGCAGCAGGCGGACCAGCAGCGGCACCAGGCCGTTGTTCTCGCTCTGGGCCATCAATTGCATGCCGCCGATCAGCAGCAGCAGGGCAAGCGCCGCGAAACTTGCGATCACGCCGCGACGGCTCTTGGCTTCCAGCGTATCGAGCCCCTGATCACGTTCCAGTCGTTCAAGCCAGGCACGCATCTATTTCGTCTCCCTGAGCGATTGCATGGCAAGGGCCAGGCGAGCGATGCGCTTGCCCTGCGCCAGTGCCAGGCGCTGTTCGTTGTCATCGACGTCGTTGTCGCCACGCTTGCCGCTGACGTGGGTCGTGCCGTAGGGCGTGCCGCCCTGGGTTGTCTCGAGCAACTCGGTGGCGCTGTAGGGCACGCCAGCATAGACCATGCCGTGGTGCAACAGCGGAATCAGCATGGTGATCAGTGTGGTTTCCTGGCCGCCATGCAGAGAGCTTGAGGCACTGAAGGCGGTGGCAGGCTTGTCGATCAAGGCCCCGTTCATCCACAGCTCACTGGTGGAGTCCAGGAAGTACTTGAGCGGTGCCGCCATGTTGCCGAAACGGGTCGGGCTGCCCAGCGCCAGGCCCGCACAATGGCGCAGGTCGTCCAGCTCGACATACATGGCCCCGCTGTCGGGGATTTCCGGCTCGGTCTGCTCACAGGTGGCCGAGATCTCGGGCACCCGGCGCAGGCGCGCCTCGACACCGCTGATGGACTCGATACCGGCGGCGATCTGCTCGGCCAGCGTGCGGGTCGCACCATGGCGGGAGTAATAGAGGACGAGGACGTACGGCGTCGCGTCGGGGGTCGTTGCGGACATGAGCTTCCTCAGGTGGATGACAATCTATCGAAAGGGGCAAGCCGAGCGCCTGGGTGAGCACACCCTGTCAGCGGGGACTCAGGCATCACCCAGCAGCACCAGCACATCTTCGGGCGGGCGCCCGATGACGGCACGCTTGCCATCATCGAGAATCGGTCGCTGCATCAGTTTCGGCGTTGCGGCAATCGCATCGAGGCGTTGCGCGTCACTGGGGTCTACAAGGCCCAGCGCCTTCCACTCGGCTTCGTTCTCACGGGTCAGAGCCCGCGCTCCGCCTTGCACGCGGGCGGCCAAGGCCCCGAGCTGTTCGCGATCGAGAGGGTGCTCCAGGTAGCGGACAATCTCGAGGTCACTCACCTCGAGACGCGAGGTCAAAAGGGCCAGTGTTTCCCGTGACTTGGAGCAACGCGGGTTGTGGTAGAGTTTCAGGATCGACATGACTGTCTCCATTTTCGAACAGACGATGGGGCATCACGCAGGCGCTACTGGCCATGGCCGGCGGTGGCGTATGCATCAGGCACGCATTGTAGAGGGGCGCACAAGAATGCCACAACTGCCAGGGATTACGCGGGGCATGCCCGCCATCGGCGTCATTCTCAAGCTGGTATCACGATTCAACTACCATGACGGCAAGAAGACCGCGTCGGCACTGACCTATACGACGCTGTTCGCCATTGTGCCTCTGATGACGGTCATCTATGCGATGTTTGCCGTCATTCCCAGTTTCGATGGGGTAGGCGATCAACTGCAGACCACGGTGTTCTCCCAGTTTCTGCCCTCGACCGGCGCTACGGTGCTCGAGTATCTCAACGAGTTCTCCGGTCAGGCGCGCAATCTGACCTCGGTGGGTCTGATCTTCCTATTCGTGACCTCGGTGATGATGATGATCACCATCGAAGGCGCCTTCAATGCCATCTGGCAGGTGCCGGAAGGGCGCAAGGGGCTGTCGAGCTTCCTGATGTACTGGGCCGTCCTGACGTTGGGGCCGCTGATGCTGGGCTCGGGCTTCTTGCTGTCGTCCTTTCTGACCTCGCTGTCCTTCTTCGACTCGGCTGCCGAGATGCTGGGCGGCAAGGCCTTGCTGCTGCGTCTGTTGCCGCCGCTGTTGAGCGCTGCGGCCTTCACCTTCATCTATGCCGCGGTGCCCAACTGCAAGGTTCGCCTGCGTGACGCCGCAGTCGGCGCGCTGACCACGGCGCTGGCGCTGGAGCTGGCCAAGGCGGGCTTCTCGCTCTACGTGACGCATTTCCCGTCCTATCAGGCCATCTACGGCGCCTTCGCGGCCGTGCCGCTCTTCCTGCTGTGGGTGTTCCTGTCCTGGTGCATTGTGCTGTTGGGGGCGGAGGTTGCGGCCTGGATGGGCGAACGCTCCAATGCTGACTGGCATCGCTGGCCGCCGTTCTGGCAGACCCTTGGCGCCGTGATGCTGCTCAAGGATGCCCATGAGCACGGTGAGCCGCTGTCTGATGATCGCCTCACGGAGGTGCTGGGCAGTCGTTATCGCCGAGTCCTCAAGCCGCTGATCGCCGAGAACATCGCCAGCCAGACCCAGGATGGCCAATGGGTACTGGGGCGTGACCTCAACCATTACTCTCTGTGGGAAATGGCCCATGCCTTGCCTTGGGAGTTGCCGGCCGGCGAGGCGGGCGAAGCGCCGCATCCGCGCCTCGAGCCGCTGCGCGAAGCGCTGGCGCATGCGCGCGCCGCCGAGAAGGAACGCATGGCCTGCAGCCTGGTGGATGTTCTGCCCGGAGTGGAGGAGGTGGACGCTGAGTCCGCGGCGGTGGAGAAGAAGGGCTCGCAGGATCCCCCACTTGCCGCGACCTGAAGGCGACGGATACGCGATGGCAAGGTGACAGCCCGAGGTTGAATGGGCAGAATGCGCACACTGTGCCGACGGCTCTCCCCGCACAGGGTGCGGCGAACGCCGAAGACTGATGACAATGAAAAGGCCCGACTCCCGCTCGGGCCTTTTTATTTGTCTCTCACGCATGACCCGGAACCGCTCGCTTGTCTTGCTAGAAGTCGACCTGCACGCTGGAGAGCCTGACTGAAGTATGGGTGAGGTATGGGTGAGGTGTGAGTGAGACAGGTCAGCTGGCGGCGGCTCGCCGTGCAGACACGCAAGTGAAAGGTTGGCATGCCAGACTGACGACGGTGCCTTGCCCGCTGCCTGATGTGACCTTTGCGCGACCTGTGTGCCAGCGCGAATGCGAGCGGCGAGGCGAGAGCTGGCAGTCTCCCGGTGGCCAGGCACGATGGAATTGACGATGTGGCGTGCCAGTCCCTGGCGCGCCTGACATGCATGAGGGTGCCGTTCGCGGCGCCCGCTGGAGGTGACAACCCGCCGATGAAAAGCTCTGCTCCTGAGAAGGCCCCGCTGGTCAAGTTGCGTGGCATTTCCAAGACCTTTGGTGATCGCAAGGTGTTGGACAGCCTTGACTTGGATTTGAACGATAGTGAGTTCGTCACGCTGCTGGGCCCGTCCGGTTGCGGCAAGACCACCGTGCTGAGAATGATCGCCGGTTTCGAATCGCCGGATAGCGGCACTATCACGCTCGAGTCGACGGCCTTGCATGAGCGTCCCGCTCACCAGCGCCCGGTCAATACCGTCTTCCAGAGCTATGCGCTGTTTCCGCATATGAACCTCTATGACAACGTGGCCTTCGGTCTGCGCATGGAGAAGGTCGCCAAGGCCGAGATTCATGAGCGGGTGCGCGAAGCGCTGGAGATGGTGCAACTGGCCCATCTGTCGGACCGCCGCCCGGACCAGCTCTCCGGCGGGCAGCAGCAGCGCGTCGCGATTGCCCGCGCCGTGGTCAAGCGGCCACGCGTCCTGTTGCTCGATGAGCCGCTGTCGGCGCTGGACTACAAGCTGCGCAAGCAGATGCAGAATGAGCTCAAGCGTCTGCAGCGCCGCCTCGGCATCACCTTCGTGTTCGTCACCCATGATCAGGAAGAGGCGCTGTCGATGTCCGATCGCGTGGTGGTGATGCGCGAAGGTGGCATCGAGCAGATCGGCACACCGCGTGAGGTCTATGAATCGCCGAGCACGCTGTTCGTGGCGCGCTTCGTCGGTGAGATCAACCAGCTGGCGGCACAGGTCGTGCGCCCCGCGGCGACGGCCGGACGCATTGAGATCACGCTGCTCGGTCAGACGCTGGAACTCAGCAGCCATGGCCGCGCCTATCAGGGCGGAGAGGCGGTGCAGGTGCTGCTGCGCCCGGAAGACATGCGACTCAAGGGCGCCGAGGACAGCGAAGGTTTCCCGGCACGGGTCATCGAGCGAAACTACAAAGGCATGACCTTGGACACGGTGCTGGAGCTGGACAGCGGTCAGCAGTTGCTGGCCAGCGAATTCTTCGACGAGGATGATCCTGACTTCGACTATCGCCTTGGCGAGCGCGTACGTGTCAGCTGGGTGCCGGACTGGGAGATCATCCTGCCCGATGATGCGCCTGCCGTGACGGGAGCGGGTGCATGAGTCTAGCGCGCAATCCCTTCAAGACGGCCACCCTGACCGTCATCTGGGGCTGGCTGATCCTGCTGGTGCTGGCCCCGACGCTGCTGGTGGTGCTGGTCAGTCTGATGCCGGAAAACACCGGCCAGCTGCTGGGCGGTGAGCTGTCGCCGAGTACGCTGTGGCAGGGCTTCGTGACCAACTATGGCCAGATGATCAGCCCGGTGTATCTGAGCGTCTTCGGTCATTCGCTGTGGATCGGCCTGGTCACGACGCTGATCTGTCTGCTGCTCGGCTATCCCTTCGCGTGGATGATCTCGCGGGCCAGTCCGCGCCTGCAGCCCTTGCTGCTGCTGTTGGTGATCATTCCGTTCTGGACCAACTCGCTGATCCGCATCTATGCCCTGCGCACGCTGATCGCCACGCGCGGGCTGCTCAACGATGTGCTGATGAATCTCGGCCTGATCGATGCGCCGCTGCGTCTGCTGTATACCGAGGAGGCGGTGATCGTGGGGCTGGTCTACATGCTGCTGCCGTTCATGATCCTGCCGCTGTATGCCGTCTTCGAGCAGTTGAATCGCCCGACACTGGAGGCGGCCCGCGACCTTGGCGCCAATGGTCTGGCCACCTTCCGCCATATCGTGCTGCCACTGACCATGCCGGGCATCATCGCGGGCGTACTGCTGGTGTTCCTGCCGGCGATGGGCATGTTCTATGTCTCGGACCTGCTGGGCGGTTCGCGCCATCCGCTGATCGGCAACATCATCAAGGGTCAGTTCCTGGAGGCCAACAACTGGACCTTCGGCGCGGCGATCAGCGTGATGCTGACGCTGGTGATGGCGTTCCTGCTGTTGGCCTATTACCGCAGCGTCAAGCTCTTCAAGCGTGAGGTGACCCTATGAAGGCGAGCGCCGCGCTGCGTTGGTTCAGCCGCTGCTATCTGACGCTGATCTTCACGCTGTTGTATGTGCCGATCCTGGTGTTGATCGGCATCTCGTTCAATGACTCACGCAACCCCTTCGTGTGGGGCGGCTTCAGCCTGCGCTGGTACGACAAGCTGCTGAGCAATGGCAATCTGATGGAGGCTGCGCTCAATACGTTGTGGCTCGGGGTGACGGCGGCGACGCTGGCGACCCTGATCGGCACACTGACGGCCACCGCGCTTTATCGCTATCGCTTTCGTGGCAAGCCGCTGCTCAATGGCATGCTATTCACGGTGATGATGATGCCGGACATCGTGATGGCGATCGCCTTCCTGGCGCTGTTCATTGCGTTGGGTATCCAGCTGGGTTATTTCTCGCTGCTGGTCTCGCACGCCACCTTCTGTCTGCCGTTCGTGGTGATCACCGTCTATTCCCGCCTGACGGGCATCAACCCGCAGTTGCTGGAAGCGGCGCGTGATCTGGGGGCCAGTGAAGCCCGCGCCGTCTGGCACGTGCTGGTACCGGCGCTGATGCCGGCGATCGCCTCCGGCTGGCTGCTGAGCTTCACCCTGTCGCTGGATGATGTAGTGATCTCGACCTTCGTTACCGGGCCGACCTTCGAGGTGCTGCCGCTGCGCATCTACTCGATGGTGCGACTGGGGCTAAAACCTGAAGTGAATGCATTGGCAACCCTGCTGTTGGGGCTGTCTCTCTGTCTGCTGTTGATTTCACAGTTGTTGCTCAAGGAGAAAAAATAACATGCAAGGTACCCGTTTCCCGCTGCGCGCCGCTGGCCTGATGGCTGCCGTCAGCCTGGCTTCCATGGCCACATCCGCTCCCGTTCTGGCCGCGGATGACAGCGACAAGGTCCTCTACGTGTACAACTGGACCGAGTACATGCCCGATGAGGTCATCGAGCGCTTCGAAGAGCAGACCGGCATCGATGTCGTCTACTCCACCTTCGATTCCAACGAAGCGATGTACGCCAAGCTCAAGCTGCTGGACAGCGACAACAGCTACGACCTCGTCTTCCCGTCGACTTATTACATCGACAAGATGGCGCGTGAAGGCCTGCTGCAGAAGCTGGATGTCAGCAAACTCGACCATTTCGAGGACCTCGACCCGAATCTGGTCGATCGTGACTTCGACAAGGGCAACCAGTACAGCGTGCCTTACATGTGGGGCAGCGCCGGTATCGGTTACAACCCGGACTATGTCGAAGAGGGCGCGCTGACCAGCTGGAACGATCTGTGGAACGACAAGTATCGTGACAAGCTGCTGCTCTCCAACGACATGCGCGAAGTCTTCCATGTCGCACTGGCAAGCCTCGGCTTCAGTGGCAACACCACGGACCCGGACGAGATCAAGGCGGCCTACGAGAAGCTGACCCAGCTGATGCCCAACGTGCGTGCCTTCAACTCCGACGCGGCGCGCGTGCCCTTCATGCAGGGGGAGGTGGATGCTGGTTTGATCTGGAATGGTGAGGTCTATCAGGCCAACCAGGAAGGCGTGCCGGTCGAGTATGTCTATCCCAAGGAAGGCATTATCCTGTGGATGGACACCATGGCGATTCCGTCCAACGCGCGTCACGTCGATGCGGCCTATCAGTTCATCGATTACCTGATCAGCCCGGAAGTCAGCAAGGAAATCAGCGAGTACGTGGGTTACACCACGCCGAGCCTGGCGGCCAGGAACATGATGGACCCGGAAGTGCGTGACAATCCGGTGGTCTTCCCGACTCAGCAGGATCTCGCCCGCGGCGAATTCCAGACCGATGTCGGCGATGCGCTGTCGATCTATCAGAAGTACTGGGAGCAGCTCAAGACCGGGCATTGATCCGCCCTTGAGGCGTGATGACGCAAGAAATCACGTCAGCGACTTGAGCTGAACCGACGCCCCGAGGCATGCTCTGTCTCGGGGCGTCGTCGTTTGTCGACCTTGACTGCGCGCTCCACGTAATTGACACGTCCTGGTGAAGACTGGAGGGTGCCATGTCACGTTTTTCCCCTGCAATGATGTCGGCGGCGCATGCCCGTGAGTTGAGCAGTGCCGAGGCGGATGATCTGTTCAGTCGTGAGATGCAAGGCGTTGCTCCCCTGACGCGCGGCAAGGACCGCGCCGATGTCACCACGGCCCGCAAGGGCCCCAGCGAGGCTCAGCTGGCACGGCGTGAAGACGCACAGAAGACCCTGGGCAATGAACTGGACGGGCTGTCCGACAGCTACGTGGAGCATCTCTCGCCGCATGACCCGGTCGAGTTTCGCCGCGATGGCATCCAGACCGGTGTGCTGGAGCGCTTGCGCCAGGGCGGTTACCCACCCGAGGCGCAGCTCAATCTGATGCGTCGTCCGCTCATCGAGTGTCGCCGTGAGGTGCATCGCTTCATTCAGGATGCCTGGCGCAGCGAGTTGCGTTGCCTGCTGGTGATTCATGGCAAGGGGCGTGACAGCGAATCGCATGCCGCCTTGATTCGTGCCTACCTGGTGCACTGGCTGGAGCAGATGCCCGAGGTGCAGGCCTGGAGCAGTGCCACGCCGCGCCATGGTGGGTTGGGGGCGACGCTGGTGATGTTGCGCAAATCCCGCGCGGCGCGTGACAACAACCGTGAACGGCACCAGAAGCGGCGCGGCTGATCGCCACGAGCAGCAAATCCCGCAGGCAGTCAAATCAGACAACAGCAAGCCGACAATAGACACAAGAAAGCCCCGCCAGGCCGCGATCATCGCGAACTGGCGGGGCTTTTTCATGCTCATGGCTCAAGCAGACTATTGCACGCTGTAGCCGCGACCAGTGAAGCAGGCACTCAGCGCGCGGCGATAGGTGTCTGCGTTGCTGGCGGTCACGGGCGGCGCCGCGGAATTGGCTTTGGCGCCACTCTGCTGATTGGCCCAGCGATGGCACTCATAGCGATCACGCGCTTGCTTGTCTTGGCTCTGGCCCTTGGTGGGGTAGGCGATGACATCGACCGCCGCGGCCGTGAGTGTCGCCTGAGCGGGGGCCTGGACCGGCAGATACTGCTGCTGGCTCTCTTCCCACAGGTAATAGGTGCCTGCCGCCAGGAAATACAGCGTAGCGCCCACCCAGACACCACGCGCCCCTGCGGGCAGGCCATGACCGTGCCCCGGGCCACCCGGTGCCCAGCGAATCAGCCGACCGGGCTTACCATGCCCGATCACGATGTCGGGGCCTATGTAGCCCGGACCATCGAAACGCCCATGCCCTGGTCCGGCCATGGTAGACGTGGCCGGCAGGGCACTCAACAAGGCGAGAGCCAGCGCGAGATAGCGTAGGGGGGCCTTGCCGGAATGACGATTGCGACTCATGCGTATACTCCTGTATGGACAGCATGGCAATTGAGTGTGCTGATGGTGTTGGAGGCCAGCGTGCAAGCATCAAGAAAACAAATGGCATTGTGTGCCAAGAGCGTGGCGAGAAGTTGGACGGTAGTTGGACAAGACATTGGCTACTTAGTTATTAGATGATATTATTTCCAAACGATCTGATTATTTTTTTTCATTATAGTGTCGTGTGCCAGCAAGGCGTCGACACCGGTCATGACTGCCTTGCAGTACACTCACAAGGAAATCCTCATGCGCAATACTCCTGCAGCGGGCGGTGGCGAATCCGCCAGTGACGCGCCGCGCTCCGGCCTGTTTGCCAAGGTCAACCCACCGGTCTTCTTCGGTGCCAATGCCATCGTATTGATGCTGGTGATCTTCACGGCGGTCTTTTCCGGTACCGCTATGTCGATATTTGAAGCGGTTCAGAGCTGGATTACCAACACGGCAAGCTGGTTCTACATCCTGTGTGTCGCCATCGTTCTGGTTTCGGTGGTGTATGTCGGCTTCTCACGCCATGGCGAGATTCGCCTGGGGCCGGACCACTCATTGCCGGACTACAGCAACGTCACCTGGTTCGCGATGCTGTTCTCGGCGGGCATGGGCATCGGCCTGATGTTCTTCGGCGTGGCCGAGCCGGTGATGCACTTCCTCAATCCACCGACGGGCACCCCGGAGCAGGTCGAGACCGCGCGTGAAGCGATGAAGCTGACCTTCTTCCACTGGGGGCTGCATGCCTGGTCGATCTACGCCATCGTCGCGCTGATTCTGGCCTACTTCAGCTATCGTCATGACCTGCCGCTGACGCTGCGCAGTGCCTTGTATCCCCTGATCGGCAAGCGCATCTACGGCCCGATCGGCCATGCGGTGGACATCTTCGCCATCGTCGGCACCGTCTGTGGCGTCGCCACTACGCTGGGCTACGGCGTGGCACAGGTCAATGCCGGGCTCTCGCACCTGACCGGCATGCCGAACAACGACTGGACCCAGGTCGCGATCATCGTCGTGATCACCGGCCTTGCCACCATCTCGGTCGTGACCGGCCTGGACAAGGGCATCCGCATCCTGTCCGAGATCAACCTCGGCCTGGCGGTGGTGCTGTTGCTGTTCGTGCTGCTGCTCGGCCCGACCGCCTTCCTGCTCAAGGCGTTCGTCCAGAATTCCGGCTTCTACATGGCGGATATCGTCGGCAAGACCTTCGAGCTCTACGCCTACGAACCCAATGACTGGATCGGTGGCTGGACGCTGCTCTACTGGGGTTGGTGGATGTCCTGGTCTCCGTTCGTCGGCATGTTCATCGCGCGTGTCTCGCGCGGCCGTACCATCCGGGAATTCGTGATCGGCGTGCTGTTCGTACCGGCCGGTTTCACCCTTCTGTGGATGACCATCTTCGGCAACACCGCCATCTCGATGATTCTGGAGCAGAACGTCACGGCGCTGGTCGATACCGTCAACGACAACTATTCGCTGGCCCTGTTCACCTTCCTCGAGCAGCTTCCGCTGTCGTCCATCACCTCGGTGATCGCGCTGGTGATGGTGATCGTGTTCTTCGTCACCTCGGCGGATTCCGGCTCGATGGTCGTTGACATGCTGGCCTCCGGGGGTCGTGAAGATACTCCAGTATGGCAGCGTATCTATTGGGCCTTCGCCGTTGGACTGTTGGCTATCGTGTTGATGCTTGCCGGTGGCTTGGGGGCGCTTCAGACCGCCACCATCGCCACGGCCTTGCCGTTCGGCATGATTCTGCTGGCGGCGATCTTCGGGCTGCTGCGTCAGCTCAATCTCGAGTCTGTCAAGCGGCGCTCGCTGTCGGTGAACACTGCCGCCGCGACACCGATGGGCGAGAAGGGCAACTGGCGCAAGCGTGCCCAGCACCTGATGAGCTTCCCGACGCGCGCCATGGTTCGTGGATTCCTGCGCGGCACCGTCGCGGAAGGCATGCAGGAGCTGGCCGAAGAGCTGCGCAGCCAGGGGCTGGAAGTCGACGTCACCACCAGCCGTGATCGCGTCTACTTCAATGCACGCCACGGTGAGGAAGATGACTTCATCTACGGCGTGCGCATTCGCTCTCACCTGCGCCCGGATCTCAATCTGGATCAGGAAGACGAGGGGGATGAAGAGGATTACTGTCGTGCCGAAGTCTTCCTCAAGGAAGGCGGTCAGTCCTATGACCTGATGGGCTACAGCAAGGACCAGGTCATCAATGATCTGCTCGAGCAGTACGAGCGTCATATGCACTACCTGCACCAGTTACGTCTGAGCCAGTCGGTCGGTCAATGATCCGGGCGGGCAGTCAATGACGATTCTCGCGTCGCCATGACGCAAGAGCCCCTTGTGGAGAGATCCGCCGGGGGCCTTTGTCAGTCTGTATGAGGTTCCCTGAACGAGGTTCCCTGAACGAGGTTCCCTGAAAGAACTGGCCTGGATAGTGCATGTGTCGAAAGGTGCCTTGACCTGAGGCTTCGTTTTCCCAGTTCAGGTATTAGCTCTGCTTATCCAGCCGACGTCGAGATCTTATTTGTCTCGCAAGCAGGGGGGCTCTAGCATGGATTCTTCCCATAAAGTCGCATATCGGCTGGGGCCAGATGACATGCCGCGGTGTTGTCTCCTGCCAGGATTCTCGCCCATGACTGACCGAAGGTGAACGCGATCTGCCCGCAATGTCTCCATGACGGCTGAGGTTCCCTGAGCCCCAGCATCCGCAGTCATGAACAACGATACCGCTGTCATCAACGACGATAGCGGCATCATGAAAATGATAATAAATACCCGTCACGAGGTAGAAACATGCTGAAAGGAAAGGAACTGGATGCACTCATCGAGCAGCGAGGTGTCCTGAAGGGACTCAACTCGACGCTCGGTATCACCGCGATCACCATGACCGTGTTCTTCATTCTCTATGCGATTCTGTTGGGCAAGACGGCCAGTGAGCAGTTTCTGGGCATCAAGTCCTGGATAGAGAGCACCCTGGGCTGGTACTACGTGCTGGTGATGTTCTCGACCTTCATGGTCTGTCTTTACGTGATGTGTTCGCGTGTCGGCAAGATTCGGCTGGGGCGTGACAATGAGCGTCCCGAGTTCAGCAATTTTGCCTGGTTCTCGATGCTGTTCGGCTGCGGGACCGGCGCAGGCATGCTGTTCTTCTCGATGTCCGAGCCCATGATCCATTTCGCGAGTGATTGGAGCGGCGGCAATCCGTTTTTGAGTGCTGACGTCAAGGCGGCCGTTGCCGCCTTCTTCGAGGCCAAGCAGGCCGCCCTGGCGAGTGGTCTCATGCCGGGGGACGAAGGCTTCCCGGTGCCTGACAGCCGCGTCGCGGAAGCGGCCGCCGGTGGCATCAAGCTCACTGTCTTCCACTGGGGGACGATCGCCTGGGCCATGTATGCCATCGTCGGGCTGTCACTGGCCTATTTCGCCTTCCGCAAGGGCCTGCCGCTCTCGATGCGCTCGGCTCTCTATCCGCTGATCGGCAACCGGATCTACGGGCCCATCGGACACACCGTCGATATCCTGACCGTGTTCGGCACCATTTTCGGCATCGCCACCACGCTCGGTCTGGGCGTCGAGCAGATCGGCTCCGGCCTGATGTCACTGGGTCTCATCGAAGAGAAGTCGCGCATGGTGACCGTGGTCTCCATCGTGTTGATCAGCGTCATTGCCACCCTGTCAGCGACCAGCGGCGTGGCACGTGGCATCAAGCTGCTTTCCACCTTCAATACCTGGGTCTGCCTAGGCATCCTTGCCTACTTCCTGCTGGTGAGCGACGCCAACTATCTGATCGCGAGCTCGATCACCGCGCTCGGGGATTACCTCACCGATGGTGTCTCGATGACACTGTGGACGGCGCGCACGCCGGACGAGCAAGTGTGGCAGGGCGGCTGGACCATCTTCTACTGGGGCTGGTGGATCGCCTGGGCCGGTTTCGTCGGCATGTTCATTGCCCGCATCTCGCGCGGCCGGACCATCCGTGAATTCATTCTCGGCGTGATGGTCATTCCCTCCGTCGTCGCGCTGGTCTGGTTTGGTGTCATCGGCTCGGCGGGGATCTATCAGTCTCTGTACGGGGCCGACATGGGCATCTACACGGCTGCGGTCACCAACTGGGACTACGCCGGTACCCTCTACCACTCGTTCGAGGTGCTCACACCCGGCATCGCCGCGACCGTGGCCAAGGTGGCGGCGCTGGTCGTGGTGATCATCTTCTTCGTCACGTCAGCGGATTCCGGCACCCTGGTGCTGGGACGTCTGCTGGCCTTTGGTCGTCGTCCGCCGGTCCAGCAGCGTATCATCTGGGGCATGATGCTGGGTGCCGTGACCTTGATCCTGCTGTTGCTGGGGGGCGATCAGGCGCTCAAATCCCTGCAGGCTGCCTCGATCGCCGGCGCCTTGCCGTTCACCTTCGTGCTGATCGCGATGATGATCGGGCTGCTGAAATCGCTGCGCGAGGACGGCGAATCGATGATCGAGAACGAGGAGCATATCCGCAAGATGATCGAGAACGAGGTCCGCGACCTCTCCTGAGTTGCCGTTTGCCAGACGTATGCGCCTGACGCATGCGTTCGGAGTGCAAGACATGAGGCCTCTGCCCCCTGGGCAGGGGCCTCGTTGTTTCTCGCTTTCAGGTCAGGGCCGTTTACCTCCTGGGCTCAGGGCTGTTTCTCTGCTCCAGAGCAGGCCTGCGCATATCACCAAGGTCGCAAGGCAATATCAAACGTACGTATGTTCCAATGTTGGCAGGTCCATCGATTCCGCCAACGGCGCGCAGTATCGCTTTGCGGCTATGCTGTCGACAGTGAAGGGTTCACAGACTGATACCTATCCGAGGGAGTTCCGATAGCGCCTCATCACGATGGCCAGGATGACGTCTCACAACAACAAGGTAACGGGGGCAGTGACGCCGAGCGCCCCACGTACTGATCAAGGAGCAACGCCATGCATGATCCCCTAGCAGCGCGACCCGATGAGTCAGGCAAGTCCACTAACGACTCCATTAATGACGTGACGACAGAACCTTCCCGCGCGGCATATGCCTCGTCCGACGTTTCGAGCGCACAGGCAACGACAGGCGACATGAGCGGCATGTCGTGCCTGCGGTCTTCTCAGGAGGTGGATTTCAGCGGCTACGACTCCCTGATGGACATGCTGGAGAAGGCCTGCTCGGCGCATGGCGAGCGCCCTGCCTTTACCTGCATGGACCGCACCATGACCTTTGCGGAGCTGGATGCCACCAGTCGTCAGCTGGCGGACTGGTTCCAGCATGAGACCGACCTCCAACCGGGCGATCGTGTCGCCATCCAGTTGCCCAATACGCTGATGTTTCCGGTGGTGGCCTTCGCCGTGCTGCGTGCAGGCCTGGTGCTGGTAAATACCAATCCGCTGTATACCGAACGTGAGATGGAGCATCAATTCAATGATTCCGGCGCGCGGGCGTTGGTAGTACTGGCCAACATGGCGGACAAGGTCGAACGCGTGCGGGGGCGCACTGGCCTTGAGTACGTGCTGGTCTGTGAATTGGGCGACATGCACCCGGCCTTCAAGCGACTGCTGATCAATACCGTGGTCAAGCACGTCAAGAAGCTGGTGCCGAGTTACCACCTGCCTGACGCCATTCCGCTGCGCACGGCCATCTCGCAGGGCAAGGCCGAGCGCTGGGAACGGCCGACACTGGCACTCGATGATATCGCTGTGCTGCAGTACACCGGCGGCACCACCGGGGTCGCCAAGGGCGCGATGCTGACTCACCGCAACCTGCTCGCCAACATGCTGCAAGGCAAGATGGCCCTGACGCAGGGCTTGAACCCCGGCCACGAAACGCTGGTGGCGCCGCTGCCGCTCTATCACATCTACGCCTTCACCATTCATCTGGCCTGCATGCTCAGTGAAGGTAATCACACCCTGTTGATTCCCAATCCGCGCGATATCCCGGGCTTCGTCAAGACGCTGCAAAAGCACGACTTCACGATGTTCGTCGGTCTCAACACGTTGTTCGTGGCGCTGTGCAACAACCCCGGCTTCCAGGCACTGGATTTCTCGAAGCTCAAGATCACCACCTCAGGGGGCGTGGCGCTGACGCGCAAGGCGGCAGAAGAGTGGAAGCGGGTCACCGGCAGCGATATTTCCGAGGGCTACGGCATGACCGAGACCTCGCCGATCGTGTCGTTCAACCCGCTGGATGCCATTCAGCTCGGCACCATCGGTCGGCCGATGCCCTCCACCGAGGTGCGCCTGTATGACGATGAGGGTGCACTGGTCGCGATGGGGGAGCCGGGCGAGCTGTGCGTGAAGGGGCCGCAGGTGATGAAGGGGTATTGGCAGCGTGAGCAGGCAACCAAGGACAGCTTCACTACCGATGGCTTCTTGCGCACCGGGGATATCGCAGTCTTCCAGGACGATGGTTATATGCGCATCGTCGATCGCAAGAAGGACATGATCATCGTCTCCGGCTTCAACGTATATCCCAATGAGGTCGAGGACGTCATCGTACGTCACCCGGATGTGCTCGAGGCGGCCGCCGTCTCGGTGGTGGATGAGCGCAGTGGTGAAGCGATCAAGCTATATGTCGTGCTCAAGGACGGCGTAGAGCTCGAGGCGGATGCGCTGCGTGACTGGTCGCGCAAGGAGCTGGCCAGCTACAAGGTGCCACGTCAGGTGGTCTTCATCGATGAGCTGCCCAAGACCAACGTTGGCAAGGTGCTCAGGCGTGAACTGCGCGATTCGCCGCCGGAATCTGCCTGACCTTGCCGTTGATATCTCCCTGTTGGTGACAGCCTGAAATACGGAGTCTGAACACTGCTCTTGAAACACGAACGCCCCGCTCATTGAGCGGGGCGTTCGTGCTTACGATGCATGTTTCAAGGCAAGGCGCTGGCGAGAAGGCCTGCGTCAGGCGTCCTTCTTGGGCTGGGTCGCGTTGTAGACCTCGAGGTCCAGCTCGTTCTCGGACTTGCCGACCAGGGTGGTGACCATCAGGTCGCCCGCGACATTCACGGTGGTGCGCGCCATATCGAGGATACGGTCGATACCGGCGATCACCGCGATGGCTTCCAGCGGCAGGCCTACCTGGCTCAATACGATTGAGAGCATGATCAGGCCGGCGCCAGGCACACCGGCGGTGCCGATGGAGGCCAGAGTACCGGTCAGCACGATCATGCCGTAATCCATCATCGACAGCTCGATGCCGGTCATCTGGGCGATGAACAGTGCCACCACGCCTTGGTAGATGGCGGTGCCATCCATGTTGATGGTCGCACCGACCGGCAGCACGAAGCCGGAGACACCTTCCGAGACGCCGAGGTTCTTCTGGGCGCAGCGGATGGAGATCGGCAGGGTGCCGGAGCTTGAAGCCGAGGAGAAGGCCACGACCAGTGCATCGACGATACCGCGCAGATAGCGCACCGGGTTCAGCTTGCCCAGCGTCGCCAACAGGCCGGAGTAGACCACCAGTACGTGCACGATGCTCGCCAGATAGGCCACGCCGATCACCTTGGCCAGCGGCAGCAGCACGTCCAGGCCATAGTTGCCGGAGACATGTGCCATCAGGCCGAAGACGCCGAACGGTGCAAAGGCCATCACGAACTCGGTCAGCTTGTACATCACCTCGGCGAAGCTGTCGAAGACGCGCACGACCGGCTCTCCCTTGTCGCCGATCATGATCAGCGAGATGCCGATCCCGATGGCGAAGACGATGATCTGCATGATGTTGCCGTTGGCCAGCGCATCGATGGGGTTGCTTGGCACCAGGTTGACCAGGATTTGCACCAGCGAGGGCGCCTCCTTGGCTTCCATCGCCTTGTCGAAGTCGAACGTGAAACCGTTGCCCGGCTGGAAGATGCTGGAGGCCAGCATGCCGATGGCGATCGCGAAGGCGGTCGTCAGCAGGTAGAGGGCGATGGTCTTGCCGCCGATGCGGCCCATCTTCTGCGGGTCACGCATCGAGGTGATACCGACCACCAGGGTGCTGAAGACCAACGGTACGATCAGCATCTTGATCGCATTGATGAAGATATCGCCCAGCGGCTTGAACATGCTGGCGCTTTCTCCCATCAGGGCGCCAGCGAGTATC
The DNA here is from genome assembly GCA_013376735.1 of bacterium Scap17. Classification (NCBI taxonomy): domain Bacteria; species bacterium Scap17. Next base: position 2,045,762 of record VINJ01000001.1, read on the forward strand.
CCCAGGGCGAGGCCGCCCAGGATCTTCTGCCACAACGGCAAACGGCGCCACAGGTTAGGGCGGGAGGAATCACTCATGGAACTGTCCTTAGGTGTCTAGCGATGATCATCGCTGATGATGCTCAGGGCGCGCCCGAGTCTGTCGTCTCGATGCCTTGTCACGATTGCGCACTGCATTAAGCACTTTTTTGGTGCGGGAAGATTAACAGTCAGCCTTCACTCACCCTCTGCACCTTTAGTCGCAAAAAAGCGTTCTTACACGCGAATTCACCTTTCTATGCCGAACGCGCATGAGCCCATGCCGCAAAAGGTTCCACCAAAGAAGTAGTTGTCAGGCAGGCATATCGTCTGCCTTTGCGATACCTTGACGTTAACGTTAACTGATAGGCCGCCAGAGCGACTTTCCACTAGTCTGATGGTAGGCACTGTTGCCATCGTCGAATCGACAGCTTCCGGTTCGACATTCCTGAAGGTACGTCATTGCCTGCCCGGCCTCACGAGGGCTGGGTAATCCCTCAAACGCCTGATCGGTAAGAGAGGACGCTGAGCATGTCCGATACAACAACACGCGGACCCGTCTCCCCGGGGAGCGCGCCGCCCGATGGCTTACAGCCAGAGCTGAATGACCTGACCGCCATGCCGACGGCAGACCAGATCGCGCCGCAGGGGCCGACGGTGCTGCATCATCTGGCCTTCATGACCGGCGATGAACTCTGCATCCCGATCTTCAAGCGCCTGCGTCAGGACGGCACCCTTTATCCCGTCGAGGAGTCGCAGGTACAGGGAGAGCCGTCACAGGACGCTTCACCTATCGAACGCGACACGGCGCTCAGGATCTACCGCACGATGCTGTTCACCCGGGTGCTGGATGAGCGCATGCTGGCTGCCCAGCGCCAGGGGCGCTTGAGCTTCTACATGCAATGCACTGGCGAGGAAGCCACGGTGATAGGCAGTGCGGCGGCGCTTCAGGACGATGACATGATCATGGCGCAATACCGTGAGCAGGGTGCGCTTGCCTGGCGTGGCTTCAGCTGTGACGAATTCATGAACCAGATGTTCGGCAACGAGCGCGACTACGGCAAGGGCCGTCAGATGCCGATCCACTATGGGTCGCGTGACCTGCACTACATGACCATCTCTTCGCCGCTGGCAACCCAGATCCCCCAGGCGACCGGCTATGCCTACGGTCAGAAGCTGGCGGGCAAGGGGCAGTGCACCATCACCATCTTCGGTGAAGGGGCCGCCTCCGAGGGCGATTTTCATGCCGCCCTCAACATGGCCTCCGTGCATCGGGTGCCGTGCATCTTCCTGTGTCGCAACAATGGTTATGCCATTTCCACCCCGTCATGCGAGCAATTCGCCGCCGATGGCATAGCACCACGTGCCTTCGGCTATCACATGCAGAGCATCCGGGTGGATGGCAATGACGTGATCGCCGTCTACGAAGCCACCCTGGCGGCGCGCAAGATCGCGGTCGAGACCCATCAGCCGGTATTGATCGAGGCGATGACCTACCGTCTGGCGGCGCACTCCTCTTCGGACGATCCCTCCGGGTATCGCAGCAAGAAGGAGGAGGCCATCTGGCGCGACAAGGACCCCATTCTGCGCATGCGCAACTGGCTGGAGGCACAAGGCTGGTGGAGCGAAGAGGAGGAAAAGGCCACTGGTGATCAACTGCGTCGCGAAGTGCTTGAGTCCATGAAGCGCGCCGAGAAACTGGCGCCACCGGCGCTGGACACGCTGATCAGTGATGTCTACGACACGCCGACGCCGTTGCTCACACAGCAGCTCGAAGACGTGAAACAACATATTCGCAAGTACCCGCACGCCTACCCCAAGGGCGCCGCCAGCATGGGATTCACTTCGCAGGAGCTGGAAGACAGCCGCAAGGTGTATCAGGAACGCCATCAGCGTGTGGATGGAGGCCAGACATCATGAGCGAGCAGATGAGTGAACAGCCGTTGGAGAAAACGCCAGTGACAGACTCAGCTACAAGCGACTCAGCTGCGGCGGGTTCAGCGGCGAAAGAAGCGTCTGTCGCGCCTGGCAGCAAGGATGCAGCGGTCTCGGCCTCGGGCAAGAAACAGATGAACATGCTGCAGGCGATCAACAATGCGTTGAATATTGCCATGGCCGCCAATCCCCGTGTGGTGTTGTTCGGGGAGGATGTCGGGGTATTTGGGGGCGTCTTCCGAGCTACCAGCCACCTGCAGGACAAATACGGTCGAGAGCGCTGCTTCAATACGCCACTCACCGAGCAGGGCATCATCGGGTTCGCCAACGGGTTGGCGGCACAGGGGTCGACGCCGGTGGCCGAGATCCAGTTCGCCGACTACATCTTCCCCGCCTTTGACCAGATCGTGAACGAGGCGGCCAAGTTCCGCTACCGCTCCGGTGATCTGTTCGATGTCGGCGGCCTGACGATTCGCACGCCCTATGGTGGCGGCATCGCAGGCGGGCTCTATCACTCCCAGTCGCCCGAGGCGTATTTCGCGCATACTCCGGGCCTCAAGATCGTGATCCCACGCAACCCCCACCAGGCCAAGGGCCTTCTGCTGGCAGCGATTCGTGATCCCAATCCGGTGCTGTTCATGGAGCCCAAGCGGCTCTATCGCGCCTCGGTGGGCGAGGTGCCAGAAGCCGATTATGAACTGCCCCTGGGCGTGGCCGATGTCATTCGTGAAGGCCGCGATATCACGCTGCTCGGCTGGGGCGCTCAGATGGAAGTCATCGAGAAGGCCGCTGCGCTTGCCGAGCAGGATGGCATCGACTGCGAGATCATCGATCTGCGCAGCATTCTGCCCTGGGATATCGAGACGGTGTGTGACTCGGTGCTCAAGACCGGTCGTCTGGTGGTCAGTCATGAAGCCCCGCTGACGGGAGGCTTTGCCAGCGAGATCGCCGCCACCGTGCAGGAGCGTTGTTTCCTGTATCTCGAGGCACCGATCCGGCGCGTCACTGGCCTTGATACGCCGTTCCCGCTGGTGCTCGAGAAGGAGCATCTGCCGGACGAGCTCAAGATCTACGAGGCCATCAAGCAAAGCTTGAATTACTGATGACAGGGAGTGATGCGCGCCATGAATGATTTCATCCTGCCCGATATCGGCGAAGGCATTGTCGAGTGCGAGCTGGTCAAGTGGTTGATCAAGGAAGGCGACGTGATCGAGGAAGATCAGCCGGTGGCCGAGGTCATGACAGATAAGGCGTTGGTGGAGATCCCCGCGCCCCACGCCGGTACCGTGGTCAAGCTTTACTGTCAGGAAGGCGAGATTGCCCGTGTCCATGCGCCGCTGTTTGCGGTGGATGACGGCGTTGGCAGTGATAGTGATAGTGATAGCGAGAAGACCGGACACGGCGAGCGCGAGGATGATCATGCCGGTGATGTCATGACGGTTGCAGCGCCTGCTCGCTCGACAGCACCGACTCAGTCTGCCGCCAACCAGGCGGCCAGCAGTCAGTCGGATGTCGCTGCGTCAGCGTCTGCCAAACCAGCCAGCAATGGGGCAGCTAGCACACAGACAGCCGCGGCCCTTGAACGACGCTCGCGTGATTTCATCCTGCCGGATATCGGTGAAGGCATCGTCGAATGTGAGGTGGTCACCTGGCACGTCGCGGAAGGCGACACGGTGGAAGAAGACCAGACGATCGTGGATGTGATGACCGACAAGGCGCTGGTCGAGATCACCGCCTCGGAGCCCGGGCGTATCGTGCGCTTCCATTACGCCCAGGGCGAGAATGCTCGAGTGCATACGCCGCTTTATGCCTATGTGCCTGATGAAGAGGCAGAGGCTGAAAGCGCTGAGAGCACTGAGAGTGAAGTCACCGCGCCTGAGCGCAAGCAGGCTCAGCCAGAGTATCTGGCGGAGCACCGCCAGGGGGGCGACGACAAGAGCGACAAAAAGAGTGGGCAAGACGGGAGTCACGGGAAGAGCCGGCCTCGCATACCCGCGACCCCTGCCGTGCGTCGCCTGTTGCGCGAGCATCAGCTCGAACTCCAGGCCATTGCTGGCTCGGGGCGAAACGGCCGGGTGCTGAAGGAAGATGTGCTGGCTTATCTCAAGCAATCCGAGGCTCGCGAGACTGACGTGGCGCCTGATGATGCTCACAAAGTCGGCGAGGCTGTCGAGATCGACAAGGCAGCTGCCGAAGCGTGTGCTGTGGCCAGTCACGAGGAGAGGTCGTCACGCCTTGAGTCAAAAGCGGTACCGCTCAAGGGGGTCGCGGCGGTGATGGCTCGGCGCATGGTGCAGGCCAGCACGCAGATCCCGCATTTCCATTATGGCGATGAGCTCGATATCACCGACCTGCTGGCGTTGCGGGCCCGCCTCAAGGTACGCGCCGAGCAGCAGGGCATTCGCCTGACCCTGATGCCGTTCATCATGAAGGCCATGGCGCTGGCGGTCATCGAGGAGCCGATTCTCAATGCGCGCCTCAGTGAAGATGAGAGCGAGATTCTCTATCAGAGCACCTGCAACATCGGTATGGCGGTGGACAGCGCCAGCGGGCTGATGGTGCCGAATGTGAAGGGCGTCGAACGCCTGAGCATTCTCGATATCGCGCGTGAGGTGGCGCGGCTGACCGAGGCTGCGCGCAGCGGGCGCGTTGCCCAGGCGGACCTCAAGGGCGGCACCTTGTCGATCTCCAATATCGGTGCGCTGGGCGGCACCTATGCCGCGCCGATCATCAACCAGCCGGAGGTCGCCATCGTCGCGCTGGGGCGCACTCAGCGTCTGCCGCGCTTCGATGACGAGGGCAATGTCTGTGCGCGTGACATCATGACCATCACCTGGGCGGGAGATCATCGCATCATCGATGGCGGAACCATCGCGCGCTTCAGCAATCTGTGGAAACACTATCTGGAGCACCCTGACGAAATGTTGCTGTCGCTGTCATGAGGCGCTGTCTGATCCTGGGGCCGGCTAGAGAGCATCCTGCATGAGTGATGCGCGCGCCCACGAGCACCTGCAACAGTTCTATATCCCGGAAGAGCAGTCGATCTACCTGCTCTCGCATCATGATGCCAAGAAGCTCAAGGATTGGGTGGCGCTGTGCATCTCCCAGCTCCAGGGGCTTGGCTACCGGGATATCCATCTGGTCGGCAAGGGCGCCTACGGCTTTGTATTCGCGGGCTGGCGCCTGGGCGAAGACCGGCGCACGCGGGAAGAGCACGTCTTCAAGTTCACGCGGGTGACTCTGCCCCAGGCACTGCAGGACCGTCTGGAGGAAGAGGCCTACATGCTCGACCAGGTCGCCCACCCGCTGATTCCGCGTCTGATCAGCTATCAGCGGGTACGGCGGCAGTCGATTCTGGTCATGCAGCGTGCACCGGGCATCAATCTCGAGGAATATTCGCTGCGTCATGGGCGCATGGCGCCGCGTCTGGTGGTCAAGATCGCCAGCCAGCTGGCCGACATCCTCAAGTCGCTGCGCGGGACATCGACAGGGGGAGGTACGCCACCGGTCGTGCATGGCGACATCAAGCCGTCGAATCTAGTCTTCGATGTCGAGCGGGAGCAGGTGGCATTGATCGACTGGGGCAGTTCGGTGTTCGCTCAGCTCGATGAGCATCAGCAGTTCATCACGACCAACGTGATGCAGCTGATGTCGGATAACCTGCAACAGACCAATGCGCGTCTGGGCGATGTCTATTTCATCGGCGAGGAGCAGCTCAATGGTGCGCTGTCCTCGCCGCGCTTCGATGAGCAGGGCGTGGCCGCCACACTCTATGCGCTGGCCTCAGGTCAGTCGTGTCGCTTCGGCGTACACGCCATTCCGGCGGTGTCGCTGGGGTTGCCGCGGGAATTCGCGCGTCTGCTCGATGGCATGCTCGCGGATGACCCGCAGCTGCGCATGCAGGCCGGCGACTACTTCCTGCGCGAGATGGGCAGGATCGCACGGCTGGTGATGCCGGAATTGCCTCTCGAGCCGCCACAGTCTCTGCTGCCGGTCTGGGTGAGGCCGGCAACACGCGAGATCGACACGGTTGTCTATACCTCGCGCAAATCCTTCCTGCGTGAGGCCTTCGAGACAGACGAGTCCGGTGAACACGCTGGCAACGCGCTGGACGCCGTCAATGATGTCCAGCTGGATCGTTACTACAAGAACTTCATGCAAGGCATGGGAGGCACCGAAAAAGCCTTCCTGGCCGCGGTCAGTCGCCTGGGCAAATACCCGATCGTCGGCGGTCTGGCGATTCGCTGGGAGCCACAGGGCATCTTCGTGGATACTGCGCTGCACCTGCATGATCCTGCCTTGAAGGCCGCCTTCGTCGTCGCGATCAACAACATGGTCGCTCTGGCGCGTGCCATCTATCGCCGGGGCGTGTTCAAGGCGTGTCTGTTCAATGCCCGCGATACCTTGCATCTGGAGCGGGAAGACCCGGAGGCCGCCTTCGTCTTCGCGCCGACGGCAGACGGGGAGGCCAGACCTCGCTTGAGCTATGAGGTCAGCGCGGTGCCGGAGCTTGAGGATGACTCGCGTGTGCACTCCTACTTCGAGGACGGACCGGACCCTGAGGAACTTCTGGCGCTGCCCGAGGAGATATTGAAGGCACTGGAGTCACTCAATGCCATCCATCACACCGGCATGCTGATCTTCGAAGCCCTGCCACACCACCTCAAGATTCACAGTTATTACCGACTGCTGGATCCCTCGCGCGAGCAGGCATTCGCGCGTTTGCTGGCGGAGATTCTCGATGCGGTGCCGCTGATCTCCGGGCTGGGAATTTCCGGCTTCATGAAGATGCCCTACAAGAACACCAAGCATTTCGATCATATCGAGGCACAACCCGAACGCTTCTATCCACGGGACCCGCGCGCAGTATGAAAAGGAGTTTTCCTCGGAAGGCATTCGCATGGTGATGCCGATTTATCTAACCGTGATTATCGTGATTCGTGTTAGTGTCACATCGCGTGATCATTGCTGATCTTGCTGAACTCAATAATCAGATCGATGAAAATCGATAACCTACAGGGAACGTACTCATGTCTCGACCTCTCGCTCGGAAATTGCGTCAAGCTTCAGGTGGTCTGGCTATTCTGGCGCTGCTGGCAGGGTGTAGCGCGCATACGACGATCAGCAGCCCGTCAGAGACGGCGCGAATCAACTTGAAAGATGTCTCCAGAGATCAGTCTACCGTTCAAGAAACGCTACCTACCACCAGTTTCGGAAATTACGAGTTTGAAGTAATGGATGACAACAAGATGCCGATGTATGGCATTCTGCCGCTGAAGTTCAATGGCGGTTATCTGGCGCTTGATATCCTGTTCTTTGCCCCCGCCGCATTCTTCAATCTGCGTGAAGTCCACCCTTACTATGAAATCGACCATGACGAGGGTGTCGTGCGTTATCGTGATGAGAAGGGCGGAGAATGGACGACCTATACACCCACCGTGGAAGAAGCTGAGCGTGCACGCAAATACTTTGCCGCGCATCGTGATGATGTAATCTCACAGGCCAGCGCACAGCAGTAAGCGTGATGCCCGAAGTCGGTAAAGTCGTGACTCATGGCCTTGATACGACAGCGCCGCACCAGAGGCTTTCTGGTGCGGCGCTGTCGCATGTGACAACAGGTTGATACGGCAAGAGAGCAGACTCTCGCTGAAGGGTCAGTCCTTCATCTGACGCGGGCGCGTCATGGCCTGCGGGGACAGCAGTGCCTCCAGGCGTGCTTCATCCAGCAGGCCTTCCTCGCGCACCAGTTCCAGCACGCTGCGACCGCTGGCCAGGGCTTCCTTGGCGATGCGGGTGGCATTGTCGTAGCCGATATACGGGTTGAGCGCGGTGATCAGGCCGATGGAATTGTTGACCAGCTCGGCGCATCGATCACGATTGGCGGTGATGCCGATCACGCAGCGATTCCTGAGCATGGTCATGGCACGGCTCAGCTGGCGGATGGAGTCGAGCAGTTTGTAGGCGATCAGCGGCTCCATCACGTTGAGCTGCAGCTGGCCGGCTTCCGCCGCCATGGTCAGCGCGGTGTCGTTGCCGATGACATCGAAGGCGACCTGATTGACGGCTTCCGGAATCACCGGGTTGACCTTGCCCGGCATGATCGAGCTGCCCGGCTGCTGAGGCGGCAGGTTGATCTCGTTGAAGCCGGTGCGTGGGCCTGAAGACAGCAGGCGCAGATCGTTGCAGATCTTGGACAGCTTGACCGCCAGGCGTTTGAGCATGCCGTGGAACAGCACGAAGGCCCCCATGTCGCTGGTGGCCTCGACCAGGTCCGACGCCGGACGGAAGTCGATGCCGGAACGACGCGCCAGAGCCTCGATCGCCAGTGCGCTGTAGCGCGGGTCGGCATTGATGCCGGTGCCGATCGCGGTCCCGCCCAGATTGACCTCCTTGAGCAACTCATTGAGGTTGGCGATGCGATCGACGTCTTCACGCAGGGTGTTGGCGAAGGCGCGGAATTCCTGGCCCAGCGTCATCGGCACCGCATCCTGCAGCTGGGTGCGACCCATCTTGACCACGTCATCGAATTCCAGCGCCTTGGTGGCGAAGGCATTGGCCAGTTCGCTCAATGCGTCCACCAGCACCGAGTGGCTGCGCAGCAGGCCGACACGGATGGCAGTCGGGTAGGCGTCGTTGGTGGATTGCGCCATGTTGACGTGATTGTTGGGGTGCAGCTGCTGGTAATCACCTTTCTCGTAGCCCAGGAATTCCAGGCCCAGATTGGCGATTACTTCGTTGGCATTCATGTTGGTCGAGGTGCCGGCGCCACCCTGGATCATGTCGACCACGAACTGATCATGGTGATCGCCATTCATCAGACGTGCACAGGCGTGCTGGATGGCATCGTGCTCGCGTGTCTCGAGATAGCCCAGCGCATGGTTGGCTTCGGCGGCGGCGGCCTTGACCAGCGCGAGCCCTTCGACGAGACGCGGGAAGTGTGACAGCGGCACCCCGGAGAGGTGGAAGTTGTTGAGCGCACGCTGGGTCTGCACACCGTAGTAGGCATCAGCCGGCACCGGCTCGCGCCCGAGGAGATCCTTTTCAAGTCGGAAGCCGTTGGCCAGTGCCTCACGCTCGGCATGGCTCAAGTCGGCCGGTGTGGAAGCTGCCGGGGTGGCATTGGCGGCGATGGGGGTTTCCGAGAGATGGTTCACTTGGGCGGAACTCCTGGCTGAAGTACACTGTGGCGCTTGAATGGCGGCTAGGTGGACAAGGGTAACCAGCGCAGCCCCTCGGCGGCCAATGCCATTCAACGCTGCCGTATACGTCAAATGCATAAGACGAAGGTGGTGGTGCGCCGCGACGCACCATTCTCCATGACAAGACCCTGCATGACCGGCCAGGCAAGCCTCGCTTGGGCATGTTCGACATTTTTGGGAGTTCGGGTGAACCTGGAAACTAAGTGGTTGGAAGATTTCGTTGCGCTGTCCAATACCCGCAGCTTCTCCACCTCGGCTCGCCTGCGACACGTTACCCAGCCTGCGTTCAGCCGCCGCATCCGTGCGCTTGAGCAGGCCGTGGGCACTACGCTGGTCGACCGCTCGACGACCCCGGTCAGTCTGACGCCGGAGGGCCAGTTGTTCCTGGTCACCGCGCGCAACCTGACAGAGCAGCTGTCAGAGTGTCTCGCCCATCTGCGCGGGCTGGGCATGGCCAACGAGACCTTGGATATCGCGGCCGCGCATTCGCTGGCGCTGGCCTTCTTTCCCAAGTGGATCTCGCGTCTCCAGCAGGGCCTGGGAGAGTTGCCGACACGCCTGTCCGCGATGAATGTCGGCGACGCCATTCACTCGCTGCGCGAAGGCAACTGCGACTTGATGCTTGCCTATTACGACCCTTACGCCAGCATGCAGCTGGACGCCGAGGCCTTCCCATCCTTCTCGGTCGCCAAGGTCAACATGCTGCCGGTGTGCGTGCCGCTGGAGAATGGCGAGCCCCGCTTCCCGCTGACCGGGCAGAGCGAGACCAGCCAGGATGCGATTCCCTTGCTGTCCTATACCCAGGGGGCATTTCTGGGTCGCAGCGTGAAGATGCTTTTGAAGAATGATCCACTGCGCCTGCGCCTGCGCACCGTCTATGAGATGGCGATGGCCGAGGGCCTCAAGGGCATGGCCTTGCAGGGCGTCGGCATGGCGTGGATTCCGGATTTCTGCATTCGCGATGAGCTGGAGAGCGGCAAGCTGGTGCGCGCGGGCAACGAGGCGTGGGATATCCCGCTGGAGATTCGTCTCTATCGGTGTTCGCTGGTCCACAAGCCCGGCATCGACAAGCTGTGGAAACAGCTGATGAACTTGCCGCGCGACTTCCTCGAAGCCTGAGCCTTACCGGTGTATTGCTGGTTTAGTAGACCTGCGTGTCTCTTGACCGAAAACGGCAGCCCACTGGGCTGCCGTTTTCGTGTGTGGACCACATTCCAGCCGTCAGAAACCGCTCTGGCCCGCATGTAGGCCCAGGAAGTTCTGAATGATGTAGAAATGATCCTCGAAGAGGGTGTCGGGCTCCAGATCCGCCAGCGCGACCCAGCGTGCCTGCTCCTCGCTCTCGCCGCCGCTTCTGAGCTTGGGAAGCTGCTGCTCCGGTCGCAGGGCGAAGTAGAAGGCCTCTGCCAGGGTGCGCCCGCGCCAGCTGCGATGCGGTGCGTCAAACAGACGCTGACCGCGCAGAGAGCCACGCAAGACTGGTTCCGGCACCTTGAGGCGCACACGCTCCTTGAGCTCACGCAGACAAGCATCCAGCAGGCGCTCCTGGGGTTGCACGAAGCCGCCAGGCAGGGCGTAAAGCCCCTTGCCGGGTGCCGCGCGACGTGTGGTGAGCAGCACATGACCTGACTGCACCACCACGGCGTTGACCGTGATGAACAGTGGCGGGTAGGGCGCATCGCTCCAGGCGGCGCGATATTGCTCCAGCAGGCGACGTTCCTCGACCAGCCCTTGCCACGCGGTCTCCTCCAGGAAGCCATGCAGGTGCTGAGCCACCGGCGATGGCAGAAGCTCCCGTCCCTCGTTGTCCAGCCAATCCTCGGCGCGGGCGCGCTCGGTGAAGATGACCTCACGAATACGGCTGGCTTCCATCCCCTCGCGCAGCGGCACCGCTACCGACTCCCACTGCGGGAAGAGGCTCAGGTAGTAGCTTGTCTGGCTGTTGCTGTCACGACGATTGGCACCGATCAGTGCGATTCTTGGCATCCGGTTGGCCTGCGGACGTGCGATATCGCGTACCTTGCGCTGCACATCACGCACCCAGACATCGTCGTTGTACAGGGCATCCAGCAACGGCACGATTTCCAGGCGCGCATTGTCGGCATCGTCAAAGCAACTGCGGATCATGCGCGTGCGTTCGGAGAAGGTGAACGGGTTGCGCAGTGAACGTGCCTGCCAGGCAGAACCGACCAGCACGATGACCTGCCGCGCGAGGCGCAGGGCTTCTTCCATCACGGCAACATGGCCATGGTGCATGGGTTGGAAGCGACCGATGAAGACCAGGCAGTCGTACTGGGTGTCGGCGATCGCGGGAGAATCCTGAGTACGAAGCGTTGCAGCGGGTGCAGAGGGCAACGTTGTCGTCGAAGGCATGATGAGCTCCGTGGCAGGCAGGATGGGGCGGCTTATAAGGCGCTTGCCCAGTGAGATTCCGCTAGCGTATCAGATTATGTGCATGCGCCGAACGGCTCGCCATTCACTCTCGTCTGGTAAGGGGTATTCAAAAGTTTATCCCGTTATCTTGTTGAAGAAATTTCAATAACCCAGCAAACCTCGGTCTTCGGGGCATGGGGAGGCCGTTGCGGTAAAGGAGAGGCGCCAAAGAGGGGGAGGGAGCAAGGAGGAAAGGGGAAGTGAACAAGCGCGAATGCACAAACCGAGACAACGCCCGCCAGCAATGACGCTGACGGGCGTTGTCTCGGTTTGATGGCAGACCCAGGCGGGCCTGCCGGGCACCGGATCAGGACGCCTTGGCGGTCAGCACGTCGGTGATCCACTCGACGACCTTGTCGCCCTGGGCATTGACGCAGACGTCGACCAGCGGCGTCTGGGACCACTGGTTGCCGAGGAATTCGCGACCCTCAGGGGCGAACAGCGTCTGACCTTCGGCCAGGCCTTCGACTTCGACATTCAGGTGGCCGCGCTCGGTAGTGAACAGCTCCGGCTTCATCAGCCAGGCGAGGGCGCAGCTGTCGTGCGGGCAGCAACCATCGATGCCACGCGCTTCCTGATAGAAGGCCTTGTAGAACTGATAGCTGCCGGACAGCACTTCGCCGAGTGCGCCTTGCGAGACGCGGATGCGCTCGACATGGGCCGGAGACAGCACGCAGCGGTGCGTCGCATCGAGACCGACCATGGTCAGCGGCCAGCCGGCGGTCAGCACCTTGGCGGCGGCATGCGGGTCATTGAAGATGTTGGCTTCGGCGACCGGTGAGACGTTGCCGCCTTCACGGATGGAGCCGCCCATGATGACGACCTGCTTGACCTTGCTGATGATGCTCGGGTCCAGCTGCAGTGCGGTGGCCAGATTGCCCAGCGGGCCGACGGCGACGAGGGTGATCTCGCCCGGACGCGCATTGACCTGCTCGACGATGAACTGCGGTGCGCTGACGGACAGCGCCTTGCCCTTGGGCTCCGGGATCTCCATGTTGCCGAGACCATTGGCGCCGTGGATGTGCGCCGGCGCCGGGAACTTGTCCTTGACCAGCGGCTGGGCAGCGCCCTGGGCGACCGGAATCTCCTGGCCCGCCAGTTCGCCCAGCAGCAGGGCGTTGGAGGTGGCCGTCTCGATGGTAACGTTGCCGAAGGTGGTGGTCATGCCGAGGAATTCGATGTCCGGATGCGCCAGACAGATGGCAATCGCCTGGGCATCATCCACGCCCGGATCGGTATCAAAGATAATCGGTGTTTTCATGCTGACCTCGTGAAAGAAGTGACCTGCAATAAAGGGCGTTACGCCAACAGGGCGCCCATGAGGTGACACGGGCACGGCACGGGCCACGTGGTAGTGCCCCGTGCAGGTAGTTCAGTCGTTCAGAGACTTGTTGCTCGAAGACTCAGTTGCTCAGGACGTCGAGTGTCGGCCATTCGGCCAGGGCAGCGGCGACATCACTGGCCAGTGGAATGCTCGGCGCTGCGCCTTCGCGGCTCACGCACAGGGCAGAGGCGGTACTGGCACGACGCAGGCTTTCTTCGATGCTCTGGCCTTCGATCTGGCTTGCCAGGTAATAGCCGATGAAGGTGTCGCCCGCCGCGGTGGTGTCCACGGCATTGACGCGATGCGCCGGCAGCTGGATGTGCTGTTCCCCCAACTGGTAGCAGACGCCTTCACTGCCCAGCGTCATGACCACTTCGGTGTCAGGCAGACGAGTGTGCAGCGCGGCGAGCAGGGTGGCGACAGGCGCGCTCTCTTCCAGCTCGACCAGCTGTGCCGCTTCACCACGATTGAGGAACAGCACCTGGCAGTATTCCAGCGGCAGGCGCAGGACATCAGCCCCCATCGGGGCCGGATTGAAGGCGATCTTCATGCCCTTGGCATGTGCCAGCTCGATGACCTTGCCCAGTGCGTTGCACTCATTTTGCAGCAGCAGCCAATCTCCCTGTGTCACGCCGGAGAACAGTGTCGCCAGATGCTCATCGGTGAAACCGTGGTTGGCACCCGGATGCAGAATGATGCTGTTCTCGGCTTGGTCGTCCACCTGGATGATGGCGTGGCCACTGGCGCAGGCGCTCAGCTCGACCTGCGAGGTGATGACACCGGCGCTTTCCAGCGGCTCGAGTGCCCAGCGATCACTGTTGCCAAGGCGGCCCCAGTGCGTGACGTCGCCTCCGGCGCGCGCAAGCGCGAGCGACTGGTTGGCACCCTTGCCACCCAGTACCTGACGGTAGGAGAGACTCGCCAGGGTTTCACCCGGTCGTACCAGGTGAGGTACCCGATAGACGTGATCGATATTGATAGAACCGTAGTTGTAAAGCATGCAGCCTCCTTGGGGGCGAGCATCCTAGCAAAGCCTTGGCCGCCTGTCCCCAGTCGTATCACCAAGGTCTGACCTTTTGGTCATGATTAAGCGTTGAAGCTATTGGCCTCTTGGAACGCAAGAGAAAGTGCATACTGCCCGCATCTCGCTGGATTCAGGATAGTCGCCCATGTCGGAGTCGAAGCAACCCGCCGTCACGATCAAGAAGTGGGTCTGGCGAGCACTCTTCACCAGTACCATGATTCCATTGCTGTTGGTCGAGACCGCCCTGGTGGCGGTGTATTTCGTGTCCAATGAGAAGATTCGGGATGCCAACCTCAATTACCTGCAATCCCAGTCGAGCAGTGAGCTCAATCTGGCGATGCTACGTGAGGCCAAATCACTCAGCCAGCAACTGGAGCATGTCCAGAACCTGTCGCGCGGGCTCGGTGTCCAGGCAGGCGAGCTGGCCATGGGCGATGCCAGCTCTGGGGTAACGGCTCGCGAAATTGCCCGTCACGCAAGCCTGCCCAGCGGTGTCTGGGCCAGTCAGCAGACGGCAGACAATCAGGGCAGCGGCTTCTATCCCGCCTTGCCAGACTCCGGGCAGGACATCCCCCTGGCGCTGCGCATGACGGCGGTCGACCCGATCATGCGCAGTGTCGTATCTTCCAACTCGGCCGTGATCCAGTCCTTCACCACGATGGCCGACTGCTATGTCCGCCTTTTCCCCTATGTCGATCTGGCCTCGCTGGTGCCAGCCGACCACGATTGTCGGGACTTCTCCTTCTTCTATCTGGCCGCGCCAGAGGCAAATCCCTCGCGAAACACCATCTGGACCGATATCTACGAAGACCCGGCCGGCAATGGCTGGATGGCGTCGGCCGTCAGTCCCTTCTATTCCGAGCAGGGCGAATTTCTCGGCGTCGCCGGCGTCGACATGACCTTGGATGTGATCGTCAATCAGGTGCTGGCGATGGAGCTGCCCTGGCAGGGTTTCGCGATGCTGTTCGATGCCGAGGGACGCTCACTCGCCGTCCCGCGGGCCGGTGAGCAGTTGTTGTCGCTGCTGCCGCTGGAAATTCCCGATGCCAATGACCTCCAGAAAGAGGATGTCATTCGGCCCGCCCAGTTGGACCTGAAAGGTCATGATGTCTTCAAGGGACTCGCGCCCCGCATCCTCGAGCAGCGTCGTGGCCTGGAGAGCGTCAATGTGGCGGGAGCGCCCTACAAGGTGGCGTGGGAGCGCTTGCCGGGCAATGGCTGGATCATGTTGAGCATGGTCGAGGAGAGCGCAGTCTTCTTCCGTACCGCCGAGATCGGACGCAACTTCCAGCTGGTCGGCATGGCGCTGGTCGGTGGCCTGTTCTATTTCGCCTTCTTCATTCTCATGAGCTGGCGCACGCATCACATCAGCCGTCGCCTTTCGGTGCCGCTGGCCGAGCTGCGTGAGCGTCTGCACCGCATCGGCATGGGCGCGGAAATCGAGTCCGCGGGTGGCAGTGGCATCGTCGAGCTGGATGATGCCAACGCCACCGCCGAAGAGATGTATCAGCGGCTGCGCCAGACCCAGAAGGAATTGCAGTCCAGCGAGCGTCGCCTGCTGGATTCCCTCGAAGCAAGCGGCGATAGCCTGTGGGAAATGGACATTCCTGAACGCATCGTGCGCATCCATCCCAATCTCTGGAAGATGCTCGGCGCTTCGGGCCACGAGCCGTTGGCAATGCGCGAAATGGACTTCGATCGCTTGATTCACCCGGAGGATCTCGAGCAGGTACATGCGATCAGGCACAAGATCCTCACTACCTATGGCGAAAGCTTTGAGTGCCAGTACCGGATGCGTGCGCCGCAGGAAGAGGACCTTCAGCAGATCGAGGCGATGGGAATGAACGAAGCAGGCATGGAAGTCGGGACAAGCGAGGCTGGCGGTGTACAGAAGGGAGGTGCGCTAGAGGGCGACGACAAGTTGGGTGCAGAGCGAGCGATCGGCACCCGGTGGGTACTGTTGAGCTCACGCGGTCGTGTGGTGTCGTGGGACACTGAAGGCAATGCCCTCAAGGCGGCGGGCATGCATATCCGCATCCGTTGATGCTGACCACTCACGAAAAAGCCCCCGACTTGGCGTATATGCCGGTTCGGGGGCTTTTTCGTGACCTGCCGCTCGCACCTGCCGCTCGGCGTCAGTGGCTGGCGCAACGAGGGTGTGGCCGTGTCAGGCGTGTTCGTTCAGGAATGTCTCGATATTGGCCAGACTGAGATCGAGCATGTTCTGGCGCGCCTCCTGGCTGATCCAGGCATTGTGCGGCGTGACGATCAGGTTCAAGGGCGCACTCGCCGAATGATGCTGGCTTTCCAGGGCCGAGAGCAGCGAGTGGCCTTCACGTGGCGGTTCTTCCGGCAGGCTATCCACCGCCAGGCCGCCGAGTTGTCCGGTGGCCAGTGCCTCCAGCGCTGCGTCCTCATCGATGATGCCCCCGCGGGCGCAATTGACCAGCAGTGCACCTGGCTTCATGGCGGCAAGCGCCTGCTCATCGATCAGATGCTGTGTCTCTGGGGTCAGCGGGCAGTGCAGGCTGATGGCGTCAGCCTGGGGCAGCAGGCTTTCCAGCGCGGGGCGCTCGGCGGTGGGGGCGGTGCCCGGTCGGGCGGCAAAGGTCACGCGCATGCCGAACGCCTCGGCCAGCCTGCCCACCGCAGTGCCCAGCTCTCCCTTGCCGATGATGACCAGATGCTTGCCGGACAGCTGCACCACGGGGCGGCCCATCAGACAGAAAGTCGGACTGCATTGCCACTCGCCCGCGGCGATGTCGGTCTGGTACTCCGGCAGGCGGCCTGCCAGTGCCAGCAGCAGCATCCAGGTGTGCTGCGCCACCGAATGAGTGCCGTAGGCATTGACGTTCATGACCCGAATGCCACGTGCTTCGGCGGCCGCCATGTCGATATTGTTGGTGCCGGTCGCCATTACCGCGATCAGCTTGAGGGTCGGCAGCTCATCCATGTGGTGCGCCTCGATGCGTACCTTGTTGACCAGCACGATGGAGGCACCTCTCAGTCGTGGCACCACTTCCTCGGGTGCGGTGGCGTCATGACAGACCAATCCTTCCAGACGGGCCTCGAGGCGCGAGAAGTCCAGTCCGTCACCGACGGAGCCGGCATCGAGCATGACAGCCTGCGGGGCGCCGGTGGACGAGGCGGGCTCACAGTGAGAGGAAGCGGGCATGGAAGAACGAGAGGGAGACTGCGCAGTACGATCGTGATCGGACATAGGTGCCTCATGATGGCGTAGGAAAACAGACAGGAAGACATAAAGGCTGGCCCGGAAATGACGAATACGTAGCGTCTGGGCCGGTTTGTGCTTGGGTGTTGCCCCGCACGGGGCCGAGCACGCTATAATGTGCCCCTTTCGCTTTGACTTGAAAGCCGCTCAACTGGCCTTATTGTAGGCGTCTCTTGCTGATGCTTGCGAAAGCTCTCATGTTGGGGCCGCAGGTGCGCTGAACGCAAGACGCGCCGCAAGGCATAACATTGTCATGGTTCACGGTGCTCAGACAGCCCCGTGACCAGTATCGTCAGGAAAGAAAACCATGCCGATCTATGAATACCACTGCAAGGCCTGTGGCCATCGGATGGACAAGTTGCAGAAGATCAGCGCTGCGCCGCTGACGGAGTGTCCGGAGTGCAAGACGGACCAGCTCGAGAAGCTGGTCTCCGCCGCCGGGTTCCGTCTGGCAGGCAGTGGCTGGTACGAGACGGATTTCAAGTCCGGCAGCAAGAAGAATCTGGCCGGTGGTAGCGACAGCACCGCCTGATACAGCTGGGATAGTGCGTCAGGCATCAGCGTGATGAGGGTCAAGGGCGCCCAACGGGTACCCTTGACCCTCATCGCCAACGGCAGGCCCTCTGAGACAGATGCGCATCAGCGCGTCGATCATGAATTTGAGCAACAAGGAATCAACATGCGCAGCCACTATTGCGGCAAACTGAACGAGACCCTGATCGATCAGGATGTCACTCTGTGCGGGTGGGTGCACCGCCGTCGCGACCACGGTGGCGTCATCTTCCTCGACATGCGCGACCGTGATGGCATTGCCCAGATCGTCGTCGATCCGGACACCGTCGATGCCTTCGCCACTGCCGACAAGGCGCGCAGCGAGTTCGTGCTGCGTATCAAGGGCCGTATCCGTCTGCGCCCGGAAGGCACCCAGAACCCGAACATGCCGACAGGCATGATCGAAGTGCTGGCCAAGGACGTCGAAGTGCTCAACACCGCACAGACGCCGCCGTTCCAGCTCGACGACCACAACAAGGTCGGTGAGGAAGTTCGCCTCAAGTATCGTTATGTCGACCTGCGTCGTCCCGACATGATCGAGAAGCTGCGTCTGCGCTCGCGCATCACTCACAGCGTGCGCGCCCAGCTCGAAGCCCTGGGCTTCCTCGACATCGAAACCCCGATCCTGACACGTGCCACCCCGGAAGGTGCACGTGACTATCTGGTGCCGAGCCGCACCTACGCCGGCAGCTTCTTCGCGCTACCGCAGTCTCCGCAGCTGTTCAAGCAGCTGCTGATGGTCGCCGGTGTCGATCGTTACTATCAGATCGCCAAATGCTTCCGTGATGAAGACCTGCGTGCTGACCGTCAGCCGGAGTTCACCCAGATCGACCTCGAAGCCAGCTTCGTCGACGAGCAGGACATCATGGGCATGACCGAGACCATGATCCGTGGCCTCTACAAGGAAGTGCTCGATGTCGAGCTGGGTGACTTCCCGACCATGCCGTACTCCGAGGCCATCAGTCGCTTCGGTTCCGACAAGCCGGACCTGCGTATCCCGCTGGAACTGGTCGATGTCGATGACTTGATGAGCGGCGTGGACTTCAAGGTCTTCTCCGGTCCAGCCAAGGACGACAAGGGCCGTGTCGCCGCGCTGCGTGTGCCGGGCGGTGCCAGCCTGTCACGCAAGGAAATCGACGCCTACACCAAGTTCGTCGGGATCTACGGTGCCAAGGGGCTGGCGTGGATCAAGGTCAACGAACGTGCCAAGGGCGTCGAGGGGCTGCAGTCGCCGATCGTCAAGTTCATGGAAGACGTCGTGGATGACGTGTTGGACCGCTGTGGCGCCGTCGATGGCGACATCGTGTTTTTCGGTGCTGACAAGGCCAACATCGTGGCCGAGGCCATCGGTGCGCTGCGCGTCAAGCTGGGCGAAGACCTCAACCTCTACACCCGCGAATGGGCGCCGCTGTGGGTCGTCGACTTCCCGATGTTCGAAGCCGATGCCAACGGCCGCCTGAGCGCGCTGCACCACCCGTTCACCGCGCCGTCCTGCACGCCGGAAGAGCTCAAGGCCAACCCGGAAGCGGCACTGTCTCGCGCCTACGACATGGTCATCAACGGTACCGAGCTGGGTGGCGGCTCCATCCGTATCCACGATCAGGCCATGCAGCGTACTGTGTTTGAAGTGCTGGGTATCGGTGAAGAAGAAGCGGAAGAGAAGTTCGGCTTCCTGCTCGACGCCCTGAAGTTCGGCGCGCCGCCCCACGGTGGCCTGGCCTTTGGTCTCGACCGCCTGGTGATGCTGATGACCGGCGCCAAGACCATTCGTGAAGTGATTGCCTTCCCGAAAACCCAGAGCGCCGGCTGCATGATGACCGACGCCCCGGGCGTAGTCAGCAGTGAGCAGCTCAAGGAGCTGAACATCCGTCTGCGTCAGAAGGTCAAGGTCGAGGACGAAAGCGGTCAGGCCTGATTCAGCGGCGCATGACCGAGAGAGTGACTGGTGGGGCCGTCTGGACTGATTCGATCAGACAAGGGCGGTTCCGCGGTGGCGGGTTTGCCCCTGTGGCCTGATAGACTAGGGGGCGAGCAAGCCCGACAAGGCGGTGCGAGACTGTTTGCTGGCGTTCACGTCAGGCAATGACAGTGTCGCACCGCCTTTTTTGTGGCATGGTGGCTGGTTATATACACAGTAAGAGCGATGGCGCGATGATGAAAGCGAAGGTGGAAGGTGTGAGAGACGAGGCGGCAGCATGATCATTCTTGGCATCGACCCGGGCTCACGTCTGACCGGGTATGGGGTTCTGGATGTCTCTGCGGCTCAGCCTCGCTATGTGGACAGTGGCTGCATCCGCATGTCACAGGTCAGCCTGGATCAGCGTCTGGCGCAGATCTATGCCGGCATCAGCGAGGTGATCGCCCTGCATCGCCCCGCGGAATTCGCCATCGAGCAGGTCTTCATGTCCAAGAACGCCGATTCGGCGCTCAAGCTGGGTCAGGCGCGCGGGGCTGCCATCGTGTGTGCAGCCAACCACGGCTTGCCGGTATTCGAGTACGGCCCGCGGCAGATCAAGCAGGCCGTGACCGGTACCGGTGCCGCCGAGAAGTCTCAGGTGCAGCATATGATCACGCATACGCTCAAGCTCTCCGCCACGCCACAGGCCGATGCCGCCGATGCGCTGGCCATCGCCTTGACGCATTGTTTTACGCGTCGACGCCTGACGCCCGGCAATGACCAGCTGGAAGCCTTGGGGCTGGGGAATACCAGTCGACGCAAGGGAACCCGCGTGCGACGTAGCAGCAGCTGGCGAGACTTCGAGCCTGACGCCTGACATGCCGCTGAGCGACAAATGCGGTATTGTGCTCAATTAGTAGCGATTTTTCAGTCACTTGTAGAGTGTCTGCCGAGCCTGGCAGCAGCCGATTGCGTGATGCGCCAAGCCGCGCGGCATCAGGCTTCGGGTCCTCACCCAAGGTATGACTGTCAGAAAGATGCGACAAATTCGTCGTGACACTGGGACATGCCGCCTGCGCTTCATCTTTGGTAGGCTTGCCCGCATTGTAACAATCCGTGCAGAGAATCGGGTCTGCGAGCAGCACGATCCCACCGAACACGTTCTCTGCCGAGCAAGGACAGCCGCAACATGATTGGACGCCTGACCGGGACATTGCTGGAAAAACAACCGCCGCAGCTGGTGCTTGACGTACAGGGTGTCGGTTATGAACTGGAAGCTTCGATGAACACCCTGTTGGGCTTGCCGGCCGTGGGCGAGCATTGTCAGCTTTACACCCACTTGGTGGTGCGCGAAGACGCGCAGTTGCTGTATGGCTTCGGCAAGGAGCCCGAGCGTCGTCTGTTCCGTGAATTGATCAAGATCTCCGGTGTCGGCCCGCGTCTGGCGCTGGCGATTCTGTCGGGAATGGAGCAGTCCGATTTCATTCGCTGTGTTCACGACGAAGATAGCCGAGCGCTGACACGACTGCCGGGCGTCGGCAAGAAGACAGCGGATCGACTGATCATCGAGATGCGCGATCGCCTCAAGCATTGGACGCTGCCGGCGGATGATGGCCTTGATGAAATGGCGCGTGCTTCCCAGCCACAACCGCCGGTCACCCATCCTCTGGCGGATGCCGAAGCCGCACTGGTGTCTCTGGGCTACAAGCCTGTCGAGGCGGCCAAGATGCTCTCCGGGCTCGAGACTGGCGCCTCCACGGAAGCGCTCATCAAGGCGGCGCTGGCGCGCAAGATGGCCAGCTGAGGCCCCGCCGGAGCAGCAAACATGCACCCTATAGTTTCCGTGAAGGAAACGGTGCATCGTGATTGGATTTATTGACTAGGGATTGGCAGGTTACTGGGGTAGAAAGTGCGCGCTTGAACGAAGATGCGCTAGATCGTTGCACCGCCCTGGCCAACCTTGCCACCTGCCACTGACGCATGTTCATGGCCCATGATCCGCGCCATGTGCGTGACCTGCGTCATCAGGAGTTGAGCAAGCATCATGATGGAGTCGGACCGACTGATCTCCGCGGCGACGCATGATCCGGAAGAGCGGATCGATCGCGCCAACCGGCCACGCACGCTGAGTGACTACATCGGACAGCCCATCGTCCGCGAGCAGATGGAAATCTTCATCAGTGCCGCACGAGGACGAGGCGACAGTCTGGATCACACCCTGGTCTTTGGCCCACCCGGTCTCGGCAAGACGACGCTGGCGCACATCATCGCCAGCGAGATGAGTGTCGATATCAAGTCGACCTCCGGGCCGGTGCTGGAACGGGCAGGGGATCTGGCAGCGATGCTGACCAACCTGCAGGAAGGCGATGTCCTGTTCATCGACGAGATTCACCGCCTGTCACCGGCCGTCGAGGAGGTGCTCTATCCGGCGATGGAAGATTACCAGCTCGACATCATGATCGGTGAAGGGCCCGCGGCCCGCTCGATCAAGCTTGAACTGCCACGATTTACCCTGGT
Source organism: bacterium Scap17 (assembly GCA_013376735.1). Classification (NCBI taxonomy): domain Bacteria; species bacterium Scap17. The sequence goes on from VINJ01000001.1 coordinate 2,067,892, forward strand.
GGGCGCGACGACGCGCGCGGGGCTGCTGACGGCGCCACTGCGCGATCGCTTCGGCATCGTTCAACGCCTCGAGTTCTACGATATCGAGTCACTCACCGACATCGTGGCGCGCAGTGCCAGGCTTTCCGGCATGGAAGTCGAGATGGAAGGGGCGCTGGAGATTGCGCGTCGCTCCCGCGGCACGCCGCGTATCGCCAATCGCCTGCTGCGCCGGGTGCGTGACTTCGCCGAAGTGCGCTCGGATGGCCGCTTGACGCTGGAAGTGGCCGACAAGGCACTCAACATGCTCAACGTCGACAGTCACGGCCTGGATCATATGGACCGTCGACTGCTGTTGGCGATGATCGAGAAGTTCGATGGCGGGCCGGTCGGGGTCGATTCACTGGCGGCGGCCATCGGGGAAGAGCGCGATACCATCGAGGATGTGCTGGAGCCCTATCTGATTCAACAGGGCTTCATGATGCGCACGGCGCGCGGGCGTCTGATCACACGCTCGGCCTATCTGCACTTCGGGATCACCCCACGTGAAGAGCAGGCACGGCTGGGACAGGAAGGAAATGATGCGTCATGACATCTGAAGACGCTGGAAATACGTTGAAGGGGGAAGCTGCATGTTTTCACCACACTGTGCGCGTCTACATCGAGGATACTGATGCCGGTGGCATCGTCTACTACGTAAATTATCTGCGCTTCATGGAACGTGCGCGCAGTGAATGGTTGCGTGCTAAGGGCTTCACGCAGCAAGCCTTGCTTGAAAAAGGCATTCAGTTGGTAGTACACAGTGTAACAAATCGTTATCTTCGTCCTGCGCACCTGGATGACCTGCTGACCGTGACGGCAACGGCAGGCGCCTTGCGCGGTGCACGCTTGACGTTCACCCAGAAGGCGCTGCGCGGTGAGCAGATCTTGAGCGAAGCGGAAGTCGTGATTGCTTGCGTCGATGCCACGACCTTGCGCCCCAGGCGCTGGCCCGGGGAATTGCTCGCGGCTCTTGAGGTCTGAGACCACAAGGCGCGATGAGGCCGCTGTCAGCCAGGCACAGAGACGCCAGGCTGATGAACAGATTATTTATCGTGTCACTGAGTGACGGTGGCACAGACTGAACCAAGTAAAGAGGGATTTCCGTGGAAGATTCGATGTCGATCATTTCGCTGTTCGCGAACGCCAGTCTGGTCGTTCAGGCAGTCATGTTGCTGTTGCTGGCAGCTTCCATTGCATCCTGGGTGGTGATCTTTCAGCGCGGGATGGCATTGTCCCGTGCCAAGCAGGCTTACGCGGTCTTTGAAAAGCGCTTCTGGTCCGGGGTCGACCTCAATCACCTCTATCGTGAATTGCCGGCAGATGAAGAATCCACCCCGGGGGCCCATGGCGTATTCCGTGCCGGCTTCCGCGAGTACAGCCGCCTCAAGCCCAAGTCCAGCAATGCCGATGCGGTGATGGATGGCGTACAACGCAGCATGCGCGTCACGCTGTCACGTGAAGAAGAGCGCCTCAACGTGCACCTGCCATTTCTGGCCACGGTCAGCTCCGTCAGCCCCTATGTCGGTCTGTTCGGAACCGTGTGGGGCATCATGGGCTCCTTCCAGGCACTGGGTACGGCTCAGCAGGCAACTCTGACCACCGTTGCCCCCTGGATTGCCGAAGCACTTGTCGCGACTGCCATGGGCCTGTTCGCCGCCATCCCGGCCGTCATCTTCTACAACCGTCTGGCGAGTCGTGCTGATCAGCTGCTGGGTCGCTATGAAGATTTCGCCGAAGAGCTTCACTCCATTCTGCATCGTAATCTGCACGGTCGTGGCAGCAACGACGCTTGAAGGGAGGCGAGTCAATGAAAGGACCGTATAGCAGAGGCCACAAGCGCAAGCTGTCCTCCGAGATCAATGTGGTGCCCTTCATCGACGTCATGTTGGTGTTGCTGGTCATCTTCATGATCACCGCGCCGATGATGACGCAGGGGGTTCAGGTCGAATTGCCCAAGGTCACTTCAAAGCCGATCGACAACCCCGACGATGTGACACCGCTGATCGTCTCGCTGGATGACAGTGGCAATTACTACATCGACCTGGGATCGGATGAAGACAAGCGCACTCCGGTGGCACTGGATGAACTGGGCAGCAAGGTCGCCGCCATCGTGGCCGAGAAGCCCAAGACGCCCGTGCTGGTGAAAGGTGCCAAGACAGCGCCCTATGGCGATGTCATGGGACTGATGAGTACGCTGCAAGGTGCCGGTGTTCCCAATGTCGGGCTGATTTCAGAACCGCCGAATGAGGGCTGATGAATGAGTCAGCCAGAGATTGAAAAACGGGTCGGGTTGGGATTGCCTGTCGTGCTTGCCGTTGGCCTGCACTTGGGCATCCTGATTCTGACTCTGGTGAGTTGGCCAGAATCCGAACCGGAGAAGACCAACACCACCATCGTCAACGCGACACTGGTCAGTACCGAGACCACGACCAATCAGGCCCAGCAGGCGAAGTCCAGCAAGGCGCGTGATGCGGCCGAAGAATCGGATCAACGCCAGAGCGCCAAGGAAGAGGCGGCCAGAGAGGCAGAGCTTGTAGCGGAACAGCAACGCAGCGCCGCCGAGGAAAAGGCGGCTGTCCAGAAGGCGCAACAGCAAAAGGCGGCTGAGCAGGCTAAGGCGGCTGAGCAGTTGAGGACTGAGCAGGCGGCTGCCGAAAAGGCCAAGGCAGAAGCGGCCAGGCGTGCAGAGGAAGCCAAGGCGATTGCCCTTGATCGCAAGAAGGCCGAAGCGGAAAAGCAGGCCAAGGCCGATGCCTTGAAGAAGGCTGAAGCCGAAAAGGCTGCCAAGGCCAAGGCTGAAGCCGAAAAGGCTGCCAAGGCCAAGGCGGAAGCCGAAAAGGCTGCCAAGGCCAAGGCCGAAGCCGAAAAGGCCGCCAAGGAAAAAGCCGCAGAAGAAGCGCGCAAGAAAGCGGAAGCCGAAAAGGCAGCCAAGGCCAAGGCAGCAGCGGAGAAGGCCGAGAAGGAAAAGGCAGCCAAGGCCAAGGCGGCGGAAGAAGCGCGCAAGAAAGCGGCCGCTGAGGCCGCACGCCAGAAGGCGCTTGCCGAGAAAGCGGCGCAGGCCTCTGCCGGCTCGCTGGATAGCCTGATAGACAGTGAAAGCGACGCCATCAGCGGCGCCAAACAGGCCGCTCAGGCAGCCAACAGCTTCGAGAGTCTGCTCAAGAAGTATGTCGGACAGAATTGGAATCGGCCCTCGGGCTCCGTTCCCGGTATGACGGTCACGCTGAGAGTGTCATTGTTGCCGACAGGCGAATTGGTGTCGGCTGCGGTCAGCAAGAGCAGTGGTAACGCCGCCTTCGATCGCTCCGCGGTTCAGGCGATCCAGAAAGCAGCGCCGTTTACCGAGATGCAGGACCTGCCGGCTGGTGCCAAGAGCCAGTTCCGAAACTTCAACCTGTACTTCAATCCAGAGGACCTGGGCCGATGAGACGATTGACCGCATGGATGATGGCAGCCGCCTTGCTGGCAGTGACCAGCCTGGCAAGAGCTAACCTGACCATCGAGATCACCAAGGGCAATGACAGCGCCACACCTATCGCTGTCGTGCCGTTCGAGAATCTGACCGGGGGAAGTCTGCCGCAGGACCTCGCACGTATCATCTCCGATGATCTGGCGCGCAGTGGCCAGTTCGACCCGATCAAGCGCGACAATCTGATCGCGTTGCCGGGCACGACGCAGGACGTCTTCGTCAATGACTGGAAGCGCCTAGGGGCCAGTTACCTCGTGGTGGGGCAGGTAAAGTCGGCCAGCAATGGTGGTTATAGCATCCAGTATGAGCTGATGGACGTGCTGGGCAACAAGCGCATGCTTGGCGAAGTCATCACCGGAAGCAATGGTGAGCTGCGCGCGCGTGGCCATTATATGAGCGATGAAATATTTGAGGAAATCACTGGAATTCGCGGTGCTTTCTCGACAAAAATCGCATACATTACCGCCAATGGTGTTGGCGACAATATTCGTTTTGCCCTGTACGTGGCGGATTCAGATGGCCACAATAGTCAGGAGATTCTGGCCTCCGATGAACCGATCATGTCACCGGCATGGTCGCCGGATGGCAAGAAGCTGGCCTATGTCAGTTTTGAAGCCGAACGTCCCGCTATCTATGTGCAGGAATTGGGCAGTGGTCGTCGTGCAAAACTGACAGGTTTCCGAGGTATCAATGGTGCTCCGGCCTGGTCACCGGATGGACGTAAACTGGCAATGGCATTGTCAAAGGATGGCCAGCCGGAAATCTATGTGATGGATATTGCCAGCCGTCAGTTCCAGCGTCTGACCAACAATTCTGCGATCGATACCGAACCGGATTGGTTGCCAGATGGCAGCGGTATGGTGTTCACCTCTGATCGTGCAGGCTCCCCACAGATCTATCGACTTGATCTGTCCGGCGGCACGGAGCGTGTGACATATACCGGCAATTACAACTCCCGCGGGCGCATCTCACCCGATGGAGAGAACCTGTTCATGATCAACCGCGCAGGCAACGGTTATCAGGTTGCCAAGCAAGATCTGAAGAGCGGTCGGGTTACCTCCCTGACCGATAGTCAGTGGGATGAATCACCAAGTGTTGCGCCGAATGGCACTATGGTGATATATGCCACTCAGCAAGGAACCCGCGGGGTCCTGGGCCAGGTGTCGGCAGACGGAAGGGCACAATTCTCCCTGCCGTCAGCACAAGGCGACGTGCGTGAACCTGCGTGGTCGCCGTTCCTGAACTAAACCACTAGAATGCAACTGAGCCTCCAAGAAAGGCTTGGCATTCGTACCCATTAGAGCAAGGAGTTTCACAATGCAGTTCACCCCGTATGCAAAAGGTCTGTTGGTTGCCCTGTCCCTGAGCGTGATGGCAGGTTGTTCCAGCAGCGGCGGCGCTCAGGACGGCGACATGGATTCAGCCAACAGCGGTGCGAACACTGCCGGCATGAATACTGGTGCCAACACCAACGCCAACCAGATGAGCAACGCCACCATGCCTGACGTGCGTACCATCTACTTCGCCTTCAACAAGGACACCATCCGTCCTGAGTTTGAAAGCGTCCTGATGGGTCACGCTCAGTACCTGAAAGCCAACACCAGCGCCAATGTCGTTCTGGAAGGCCACGCTGATGAGCGCGGTACTCGTGAATACAACCTGGGTCTGGGCGAGCGTCGTGCCAAGTCTGTCGCACGCTTCCTGACTGTCCAGGGCGTGTCTCCGTCACAGATCGAGATCGTCTCCTACGGTGAAGAGCGTCCGGCAGTCCAGGGCCACGGCGAGTCTTCCTATGCCAAGAACCGTCGTGTGGTCTTCGACTACTAAGCACGGTTCATCTCCGCGACTCTCTCATGAGGCGTGGAGACGCTAGAAACTTGTGTTGAGCTGGCCCGGGCAAGAGGCGTGACCTTGAACCCCGGGCTTGCTTGCGCGATACCATGATGATTCGGCGGAGCCGACAGCATGAAACACAGCCTGAAAGGGTTGTTCGGTGCGGGAGCCTTGTTGCTCCCGTTGTCCGTTTTGGCCGCACCGACGGTCGAGGACCTCACTGGGCAATCAAACTCGCTCTATCAGCAGGCCAATACTCGTTTGAGTGGCGGCGGCACCCTGACCCTTCTCAATCAACTCGACGAACAGGCACAGGAAATTGCCCGACTTCGCGGTCGAATCGATGAGCTGGAATACCAGTTCAAGCGCCTGACCGAGATGTCACAGCAACGCTACCTGGATCTGGAGCAGCGGGTTTCTGGTGGCGCTTCCGCCGGGGAGAACGGTCAGGTTGTCGATTCACAGGCAGCAGCGGCAGTCACTGGCGGCGCAAGTGCCGGTGGTACAGCCAGCACCAATGGCGTCAGCAATGCCGACAGCGGTGCAGCTGCTCAGAAGGAATACGAGAATGCCTTCGCCAAGGTTCAGTCTCGCGACTTCGACGGTGCCATTGTCGCCTTTGAAGCTTTCGTGGTGGACCATGGGGATTCCAATCTAGCAGCCAATGCACATTATTGGCTGGGCGAGCTGTATTCGGCCAAGAACCAGCTGGATGCTTCCGCCCAGGCCTTCGAGACTGTAATCAGCGAATTCTCGCAATCCAGCAAGGTGCCGGATGCGATGTACAAGCTGGGACTGGTCAAGGCGCGTCAAGGCAAGGCGCAGGAAAGTCGCTCCTTGCTCGAGAAGCTGGTCCAGCAGCATCCGGACAGCAAGGCTGGCACCATGGCCAAGGACTTCCTGTCCTCCGGCGCCTGAGTGCCCGTGGCCATTGGCCATCTGTATTCCGCAAAGCCCGCGCTTGGTATTCTACCAGGTGCGGGCTTTGTCTTATGTGGCGCTCGGCGCCTCATGCCATCGGCAGGCGACCCGAGTGCGCTTCATTCGATTCATGTGGCCAAGCAAGTATTGTCGGTGAAGAGGCAGTGACTCTCATCGGCGTTGACGACAGATCTCAGACAGGGATATCACCATGGCAGAGTGCAAGATCGACTATCAGGCCCCGGACGACATGCTGAAAGGGCGGATCATTCTGGTGACCGGGGCGGGGTCCGGCATTGGGCGTGAAGCGGCAGTCGAATATGCGCGTCATGGGGCTACGGTGATATTGCTGGGCAGAACCATTGCCAAGCTGGAAGAAGTCTATGACGAGATCGAGGCCTTGGGAGCACCACAGCCGGCCATCTATCCGCTCAACTTCGAAGGGGCTTCGCTAAAGGATTATCAACAGATGGCTGACACCCTGCACTGCGAGTTCGGTCGACTGGATGGTCTGCTGCACAACGCTAGCCTGCTGGGCAAGATCACTCCGTTCGAGCAGTATGATCCGGCGCTGTGGGAGCAGGTCATGCAGGTCAATATCAATGGTCCCATCTGGATGGTCCAGGCGTTGCTGCCATTGCTCAAGGCCTCGAAGGATGCCTCCGTCGTGCTGACAAGCTCCAGTGTCGGGCGCAAGGGGCGTGCCTTCTGGGGCGCCTACAGTGTCTCCAAGTTCGCCACGGAAGGCTTCTCGCAGATGCTGGCTCAGGAACTGGAGAATACCAGTCAGGTGCGGGTCAATACGCTCAATCCCGGTGGCACGCGGACTCCGATGCGCAAGTCGGCGTTTCCGGCCGAAGACCCCGATACCCTGCGCACGCCCGCCGACATCATGCCGACCTATCTGTGGTTGATGGGGCCGGACAGTCGTGGTCGTACCGGCGAGATGTTCGATGCCCAACCGCCGAAAACCTGAGCCTTGGTCGATTATCAACTCTTCATCGGGTGACGCCGCCAGACGTGTCATTCGACGTACTCTACAACAAGAACGCCGATGGCTTTGGCCGTCGGCGTTCTTGTGTCTGGCTGCTTGTGTCTACCTCTGGGCCATTCTCTTTCGAGAACTGGATCGTGCGAGCTGTGTCCGTATCGCTCGGTCAGCGCAGACCTGCTGCCCGAAGCGCGGCATTGATGACTTCTTCCGAGGTGTCAAACCACACATCGGCTGGCCAGGCGTCCACATCGTCACCCTCACGGACATAGCCGTAGCGCACCGCGACCGCCAGCATGCCCGCCGCGCGCGCCGCCTGCATGTCACGGTCATGATCCCCCAGGTACCAGCATTCGGGAGCATCGACGCCGAGGCAGCGCGCCGCCTCCCACAGAGGCTCTGGATGCGGCTTCTTGACCGGCAGGTCATCGGCACACAGCAGGCAGCGGGGCGTAAGCTCGAGCGCGGCGATCAGCGGCTCGGCGAACTGACGGGGCTTGTTGGTCACGATGCCCCACGGCAGGCCTGCGCGCTGACAGATCTCGATCAGGGTGTCATAGCCCGGGAACAGCACACTGTGCGCCGCGACATCGCGAGCATAGAACTCCAGCAGACGAGTGCGCTCGGCAGCATGCTCGGGATGGTCGAGCTCATGCCCCAGGGCAAGGGTCACCAGTGCACTGCCACCGTGGGAGACTTCGGCACGGATCACCTCGTACTCCAGGGGGGGGAGACCGTGATGCTGACGCAGCTCATTAGTGGCGCGCGCCAGGTCCGGCGCGGTGTCCACCAGGGTGCCATCGAGATCGAAGATCAAGGCGGCGGGACGAGGTAGCGCTGCCGGCAGGCTCACGCAAGCTCTTCCTCTGTGGGGCGACGGGTGTGCATCAGGTAGTTGACCGACAGGTCGGAGGCATTCAGGCGATATTTGCGCGTCAGCGGGTTGTAGGTCATTCCGGTGGAGCCTTCCATCTTGAGGCCCGCATCACGTGTCCAGCGACCCAGCTCGGCCGGACGGATGAACTTGCGATACTCGTGGGTGCCACGCGGCAGCATCTGCAGCACATATTCCGCGCCGAGAATCGCGAAGGCATACGCCTTGGGATTGCGGTTGATGGTCGAGAAGAACACCATGCCGCCGGGCTTGACCAACCGTGCGCAGGCCGCGATCACCGAGGATGGGTCTGGCACGTGCTCGAGCATTTCCAGACAGGTGACGACGTCGAACTGGCCGGCCATCTCTTCTGCAGCGGCTTCGGCGGTGGTCTGGCGATAGTCCACCTCGACACCGGACTCCAGTTGGTGCAGGCGGGCAACGGAAAGTGGTGCCTCACCCATGTCGATACCCGTCACCTGGGCACCACGATGCGCCATGGCTTCGGAGAGAATGCCGCCGCCGCAGCCGACGTCGATCACGCGCTTGCCTGCCAGGCCAGCGTGGGTGTCGATATAGTCGACCCGCAACGGATTGATGTCATGCAGCGGCTTGAATTCACTGTCACGGTCCCACCAGCGACTGGCCAATGCCGAGAACTTGGCGATCTCGCTGGCATCGACATTGCCCAGATGGTCCTGGGGCTGAGCATCTTGCTGGGTGTCGTTATCGCTCATCTTTGCATCCTTACCGTTACGGAAGTGCTGTTCGGGAGGTGTCAGGCCTGTACAGGCACCTTACCCTCGGGCACGATTCCACCATTCTAATCCGACTGCCGTCGCGGGTCAGCGTCCAGCGCAAAAAACTCATCATGACGGGCACTTGCGTTACGATGGGGCAGGACGTCGCGCCACGCGCGATGGCCAGTCGTCATTATTGTCATGTAGCAACGGGGAGTGGTCATGAGCCTGGTTCCGATTCGCTGGGTAAGCCAGCAGGAGTGTGCATCGCGGGAAGAAGACCCGGCAGTAGTCCAGCCCGATGCCCGCGCTGGCGTCACTCATGATGTCACTTCTGATGTCACTCAGCCGGCGGTGAAGCTTGCGTTGCTCGACCAGCGCCTGCTGCCGGGTGAAACTCGCGAGGTGCTGCTTGAGGATGCACGCGGGGTCGCGACTGCCATTACCGACATGGTGGTTCGCGGTGCACCGGCCATCGGGATCGCCGCCGCCTATGGCGTGGCGCTGGAGGCTTTCGTCATCAACCGCGAGGGCGGCGACTGGCCGTCACGCCTGGCCAGTGCCTGTGATGTGCTGGCTGCCTCGCGCCCTACAGCGGTGAACCTGTTCTGGGCGCTGGATCGCATGCGCAAGGTGATTGCCGCACACGCCACCCAATCGCAGGCCCCGTATGAAGCGTTGCTGAAGGAAGCCGTGCGCATTCATGAGCAGGATATGGACGACAATCTGCGCATGGCCGAGTTTGGTGCCCAGGTGATTGCGGCCTCCCTTGCGCAAGGCGAGACACGGTGCGAGGTCATGACCCACTGCAATACCGGCGCGCTTGCCACCGGGGGCCACGGCACGGCGTTGGGCGTGATCCGTACCGCCTACGCTCAGGGCATTCTTGGCCGTGTGCATGTCAACGAAACACGCCCCTGGTGGCAAGGCTCTCGCCTGACGGCGTGGGAGCTGGTGCAGGAGCAGATCCCCGCGCGGCTGGCCGTGGAAGGCGCAGCCTCGTTGATCATGCAGCAGGGGGCCCGGACGCCGGAGGGGGTGCGCTGGTTGATCGTCGGCGCGGACCGCATCGCCGCCAACGGCGACACGGCCAACAAGATCGGCACCTTCTCGCTGGCCGTTCAGGCGCGTGCCCACGGCATCAAGGTCATGGTTGTGGCCCCTCTGGCCACGTTCGATGGCACCCTGGCCAGTGGCGCGGACATCCCCATCGAAACGCGTGACGCCTCCGAGCTGCGTGAGGCGGGCGGACGCCAGATCGCGCCGCAGGACATCGATGTCTTCAACCCGGTCTTTGATGTCACACCGCATGAGTATATTGATGCCATCGTCACGGAACATGGCGTGGTAGAGTCGCCCGATAGTGACAGTGTTGGTGCGCTGCTCGGCCGCGCCATGCGCCGTTGATGGCGATCCAGCAAGCGGTAGCGCTTGGCAAGCCTCGGATAGTGCAGGAATTTCGCACTCCTTGATCAAACTGGCATAATCCCTGCCTATGATGAAGGATGGTCGTTGATTGGCTTCGACGTCAGTAACCCGGTGGAGGCCCTTCGACGGACTTCATCACGACATAGACACAAGGAAGACGCTACATGATACGCAAGGCTGTTCTGCCTGTTGCCGGTCTCGGCACACGTTGCCTCCCGGCCTCCAAGGCCATCCCCAAGGAAATGATCACCATCGTCGACAAGCCGGTGATCCAATATGTGGTGGAAGAAGCGGTCGCAGCCGGTATCAAGGAAATCGTGCTGGTTACCCATTCCAGCAAGAATGCCATCGAGAACCACTTCGACAAGCACTTCGAGCTGGAAACCACCCTGGAAGCCAAGGGCAAGCTCGAGCTGCTCGAACAGCTGCGTAACATCATCCCGGATGACGTCAAGATCATCAGCGTGCGCCAGCCGGAGCCGTTGGGCCTGGGCCACGCCGTGCTGTGTGCCAAACCGATCGTCGGTGATGAGCCGTTCATCGTCATGCTGCCGGACGTGCTGGTTGATGGCGAAGGGCTCGAGAAGAATGACCTGGCGCGCATGATGGAGGCCTATGAAGCCACCAACGCCGCCCAGATCATGGTCGAGAATGTTCCGCAGGACATGGCCTACAAGTACGGTATCGTCGCGATCGACGGTGACACGCCGGAAGCCGGCAAGTCCGCCCTGATCAATGGCATGGTCGAAAAGCCGGCCCCGGGCACCGAGCCGTCGACCCTGGCGGTCATCGGCCGTTATCTGTTGCCGGGCCGTATCTTCGAGCTTCTGGAGAACACTCCGCCGGGCGCGGGTGGTGAGATCCAGCTGACCGATGCCATCGACACTCTGCGTGACGACAAGGCCGTCGCGGCCTACCGCATGGCCGGTGACACCTACGATTGCGGCCACCAACTGGGCTATCTGGAAGCCACTCTTTCCTTCGCCAAGCGTCACCCGACCTTCGGTGAAGGCTTCCGCGAGCTGCTGACTCGCTACCAGGAGAAATAAGCCATGCAGGTGCTGGTGCACGGAAGCGAACTGGCGGCGGCAACGGCCAGCGCCGCTCTGGCGAGCGTGGGTCACCGTGTCTGGTGGTGGCCGCATGAGGATATGGACTGGGCTGCCCTAGAACACGTCGACTGGTTGAACAGTGAGCCAGGCCTGCGTGAACGCCTTGATCGCCATCGGGAGCGCGGCGATCTCACCCTCATCGACGGCCTCGAGTCACTGCGGCGCATCGATATCCACTGGATCGCCGTCTCGCCGGACCAGCGCGAAAGCGCGCTGAGTCGTGTCGAGCAGCTGGTGGCGACCCTGGATGAGCCGCTGGTACTGGTCAACAACTCGACCTTCCCGGTGGGCACGACCGAGCGTTTCGAGGCGTTGTTACCGCGTGACGACCAGTACGCCGTCGCCTTGCCGGACATGTTGGAAGAGGGCCGTTCACTGGCCACCTTCGAGCGTCCGGCCCGCTGGTTGCTGGGCAGCGAAGCGGAACCTGCCACTCTGCGGGTGCAGGAGTTGCTGCGTGCCTTCAACCGACGCGAAGATGTCTTCCAGATCATGCCTCGCCGCGCCGCCGAACTGACCAAGCTGGCCATCAACGGCATGCTCGCGACGCGTATCAGCTACATGAACGAAGTGGCGGGTCTGTCCGACTCCCTCGGCGTTGATGTGGAATATGTGCGTCAGGGCATGGGCGCCGATCCGCGTATCGGCTTCGGCTATCTCTATCCGGGCTGTGGGTTCGGTGGCCCGAACTTCTCGCGTGACCTGATGCGTCTGGCTGATGTCCAGTACCAGACAGGGCGGGAATCGATGCTGCTCGAGCATGTGCTCGACATCAACGAGGCCAAGAAGGAGACGCTGTTCCGCAAGCTGTGGCAGCACTTCGATGGTGAATTGCGCGGCCGCACCGTGGCGATCTGGGGTGCGGCCTTCAAGCCGGGAACCGCACGTATCGACCATGCGCCGGTGTTGACCTTGCTGGAAGCGCTGTGGGCCCAGGGCGTGCGCGTTCGCGTACATGATCCCGCGGCCTTGTCAGCGCTGGGTGATGCCTGTGGCGCGCATCCGTTGCTGGAGCTGGTCGATGGCAACATGTATGACGCCTTGGAGGGGGCTGATGCCTTGATGCTGGTCACCGAGTGGAAGTGTTACTGGAACCCGGACTGGCAGCGCCTGAAGCGTGAGCTAAGCGCGGGCCTGGTGCTCGATGGCCGCAACATCTTCGACCCGCGTTACGTGGCAAGCCAGGGACTGGTCTATCGCGGTATCGGCCGCCGTGCCAGCCCCTGACAGGCATCTCCAAGGATAAGGCTGACGCGTTCTAAAGCTGATGTTCTCTCGGACTGATGCATCTTCAGGCTGACCCTTGCGTGCTCGGTATGCAAAAGCCCTCATCCGGAACCGGATGAGGGCTTTTTGTCGTGCGCGTCAGGCTTTTATCATGGGGCCCAAGCTTTTCCATGATGACCGCCAGGCCTTTCATGCAGACCGCCAGGCTGACTTCAGGCCCAGGGCTCGAGCACGAACTTGCCCACATGGCCCTTGCTGAGAAACTGCTGTTGCGCACTGACGATCTCGGTCAACGGGAAGCTGGCCGCGATCAGCGGGCGAATCTCGCCTTGCTCTACATAGCGAATCAGATTGGGGAAGGTGGCTTCACACCAGGCAGTGGTGCCTAGCAGTCGCAGATTCTTGAGGTACAGGTCGCGCAGGTCCAGCGTCACCATCGGGCCGGCGATGGCGCCGGTAGTCACCAGACGGCCGCCACGCGCGAGCAGCTTCATCATGATCGGGAAGTTGTCGCCCGCGACATTGTCGACCACCAGGTCGACGCTTTCGTGGCCCAGCAGTTCGAGCAGGTCGGCCTTGCGGTCCAGAAGTCTGTCGGCGCCGAGTTCGGCAAGGGCCTCATGCTTGGCGGCGCCCGCTACGGCATACACCGTTGCGCCGCGGCGCTTGGCCAGCTGCAACGCGGCGGAACCGACTCCGCCCGAGGCGCCCAGAATCAGCACACGCTCGCCCGCCTTGAGCTCTGCCTGTTCGAGCATGTTTTCCGCCGTGCCGTAGGCGCAGGGCAGGGAGCCAAGCTCGACATCGCTCCAGTCACAGTCCACCGCGAACACTTCACTGGCGCGCACGCTGACGAATTGCGCGAAGGCGCCGTCGAAGTCCGAACCCATCCATTCATTTTCCAGTGAGTCCCAGCCCTCGCTGCGCATGCAGGAGCGTACCAGCACGCGCTTGCCCAGCAGGCTGGTATCCGCATTCGGGCCCAATGCCACCACCTCGCCACAGCAATCCGTGCCCTGTATCAGGGGGAAGGGCGTTTCTCCCTTCCAGCCACCTTCCGGCGGCGCCGGCTTGTCAGTCGTTGCCTCTGCATCCGCGTTGTCATGCACGCTGTTGGCCTGTTGGGTCGCGGTAGTGATCGTGGAGGAATACCAGCCCAGACGCGTATTGATCTCGGTGTTGTTCATGCCAGCTGCCAGCACCTTGATCAGCACCTCGCCCTCACCGGGTGTCGGCACCGGGCGCTGCTGCGTCTCGAGGCATTCATAGCCCCCATGGCCGGTGGTCACGATCGCCAGCATGGAGTCGGGCAGTGAGGAGGTCGAGGTGTCAGTGGGCATCGGTATTCCCTTTTTAAAAGTATGTATTTCGTGCAGTCAAAGAATGCATTTCAAGCAGTGTCTGCCAACAATGTCGTCGAGTCTCTTGTCATTGCGTCCCAATGAACGATCAAGGGAGCGCAACGAGGTAGAGCGTACGTTCTACCCATGCATCATTAGATAGGGGCAACGCCGTCGTTTGCAAGTCGACAGACAAGATTCTTCTTTCGGTGGTGCACCTCTTAGCGTAGCCAAGCCTTGCGTGTAGCAGGCTCGCGGCTGGGTGAGGTTGTCTTGAACGAAAAAAACCCCGCCAGGTGGCGGGGTTTTCAGAGCAGAGCATCCAGGCGTCATAGCAGGGTGACGTTGAATGTCTTGGCTCAGCTGGCATCTCGAGCGGTAAACGACCCGATCTCCTGAGAATTGCAAATCTCGGTTATGCAAAACTCGGCCTAGCCAAACTCAATCTGGAAAAGCTCAGGCTGCGAAGTTCTGTGCAGCGAATTCCCAGTTGATGATGTTCCAGATGCTTTCCAGGTACTTCGGACGCGCATTGCGGTAGTCGACGTAGTAGGCGTGCTCCCAGACGTCGACGGTCAGCAGCGGAGTCTGACCAGACTTAGCGACCGGGGTGTCAGCATCGTCAGTGTTGACGATTTCCAGCTCGCCCTGGGCGTTCTTGACCAGCCAGGTCCAACCGGAACCGAAGTTGCCAGCGGCAGAAGTGTTGAACGCTTCCTTGAAATCAGCAACGGAGCCCCACTTGGCCACGATAGCGTCTGCCAGCGGGCCGGACGGCTCGCCACCACCATTCGGGGACAGGCAGTGCCAGTAGAAGGTGTGGTTCCACACCTGAGCCGCCTGGTTGAACAGACCACCCTGGGCGCTCTGGATGATCTCTTCGAGAGATTTTTCTGCGTCAGCAGTACCTTCGACCATGCTGTTCAGCTTGGTGACATAGGCTTGGTGATGCTTGCCGTAATGGTACTCAAGGGTCTCGGCAGAGATGGTCGGCTCGAGTGCGTTCTTTTCGTACGGCAGTGCTGGAAGTTCAAATGCCATGGGGATCAGCTCCTTTTCCTCACCAATTGGGTCGTGCTCTGTCTTCGTGGGGCTTGGGGCTGAGTATTTCAATGCCTGGCCTGCCATCGTGTGATGGAAGAGGGTCAGACAAGCACAGACTCAAGCTCCGCGACCAGCATCACTCCCGGCCCCGAGACTGGCCACCCGCTCAGGCAGCGGGCAAGGGCGAAAGTGCATGACTCGCCGTGCATCCTTCATGTCGTGGCTACGCGCATGAAATGTGCAATCAGCGTGAAAAACCTTGTGAATCCAGACAGCTACGAAGACAGAGGCTGCGCGTATCGCAGTGTCTGGCACTATAGCACCCAGACACCGACAGGCCAACGCTGGTGGGCACTGACCGCGGGATCCTCTCAAGCGTCTTGCCAGGTTCGCGTTCATTGCCGAGCTTTCCCCCCATTGCTGTCACTCTGCCCACGTGCCCACGATGACGGGCCAGCGCGGGAACCTGATGAGATGACCGAGGTCAGCTGTTAGACTCGATTTCCTGTACGTGAACCATGACTTATCTTTTGTAGAACCTGCATGACTGTATTTTTATACAGCAGCGCGAAAAAGCGCACTTTCGGTCGCCTTGCATCTGGTGCGATGGGGCCAGTGAGCCCACCGACATGCCCGAAGATGCTGCGCTGACCCTTTCGCTGCTGATCGACTGCCGGAACTGGAGCCAGAATGCGGCCGCACAATGCTGAACCGTCTCTCAATGACTCACCGAACGATGCGCTGGTTGCGCGTCCCGACGATGCGCTTGGCGTGCATCACACTCGTCCCCCTGCGCCCAGACGCTGGCCGACGTGGCTTTGCCTCCTTGCCCTGGGGGGCGTGGTGGGCTGGCAACAGTGGCAGCTACATGACCTGCAGACCCTTGGGGGCGATCAACGCGATCAGCTTGGCGCGCGTGTCAGTCAACTCGAACGTTCCGTGGCCCAGCTTGAGCAGCAGGGCGATGAGCGCCTGAACGAATTGCGTGATGCGCTGGGGGAGCAGCTCAGCGCCTTGGACAGCCAGTTGAATGACACTGTGCTGCCGGCGCTGACCACCCTGCAGAAGGACAAGGCGTCCCTGTCGAGTGAGGCCGTCGCCCGCCTCGAGACGCTGGAAGACAAGGTGACAAAGGATGCGGATGGCGCTCAAGAGCGTCTGACCGGCATGGACGAGGCACTTGATCGTCTGGAGGGTCGCGTCACGACGCTTACCCAGACAGGTGACAATCACGCGACCCTGATCACGGCGCTGCAAGGTTCGATGGCGGCGCTGGAATCCCTCAGCCGTGATGGCCGTGCAGCGTTGGGCGCGCGCCTGGACGCCCAGTCGGCCACGCTTGGACACCTCGAGCCGCTGATGGACAAGACTTCCAGCACCCTGGACACGCTGGCTACCCGCATCGAGACCTTGCAGAGCGATATTGAAAGCGTTAACGCCGAGCAGTTGGCCTCGCTAGAGACTCGCCTCACGGCACTCCAGACGGACCTGGCCACGCAACAGACCCAGACGCGTGACTTGCAGCAATCGCAGCAGCAACTGGGCGAGACGCTGAAGGCACTGCCGGAGCCGGTGGCGGCCGCTGATAGCGATGAACTGGCCAGCAAGCTCAAGGGCCGTTTCGCGCCGCTTGACGAGCTGGCAGCGCTTGAGACCGCGCAACGCTCACTGGCCTCCCAGCTGGGTGAGCTGCGTCGTCAGCAGACAGCGCTCAGTGCCGGCCTGGAAGCCAGCTCACAGGGGGCGTCAGAGGACACGCGAGAGCAGTTGCGCTCGCTGGAAGCCAGCCGCCGTCAGCTGAGCGGCCGTGTCGCGTCACTATTGGGTCAGGTGTCTGAACTGGAACAGCGCGTCACTCGACTGGAGCGCCGTTGAGCCTGTGAAGCAGGGATACAAGTAACGACGATATGGCGTGGCCCGCCATCCAGGCAGGCCATGTGCAACGCCCCGTGATGACCGAGCGCCGCACGACATGATGAACGGGAACGATGGACAGTGCTTTCCACCAGCACTCAACAAAGGACGAATCATGAGTGGCGACAACAAAGAGCCTGCTCGAGCGACCGGGCCGCGCGGTTTGCCGCATCGCTATCTGATGCCGCTGATCCTGTGTGGCGGTCTGTGCTTCGCATCCCAGGCGCTGGCGATCGATGCCGCCGTCAAGGGAGTCAAGGGCGCGACGGCCACCAATGTGGTCAACTTCCTGGCCGGGATGACGCTCGAGGGCGATGCGCCGGCCGAGCGCTATGAGGATGAGATCATCCGGCGCACCCAGGAAGCGCTGCAGGCCTTCGGTTACTACGATGCCCAGATCACGCTCAGCTATCCCGAGAAGGGGTTGCTGGGCGGCGATGATGTGGTCGTGACGGTGGATGCCGGTGAGCCGGTCACCATCGAGACGCTGGAGCTGCGACTCGAAGGCGACGCCGCGCGTGACAAGGTCATGAAGAAGGTGCTGGCCGACACCGACCTCGAGGAAGGCGATGTGCTGCGTCACTCACGCTATGACAGCCTCAAGTCGACTCTGACGTCGCTCAGCCTCGAGCGCGGCTATTTCGACACCTCCTTCTCCCAGCAGCGCATCGAGGTACGCCCCTGGCTGCACTCGGCACGCATCTATCTGGTCATGCAGAGCGGTCAGCGCTACCGCTTTGGCGATATCACCTACCTCAACAGTCAGATAGAGCTGGATCGCGTCAAGACCATGCAGCCGTTCAAGACGGGAGATTATTACGAAGCCGACAAGTTGAACCAGTTCAACCAGCGGCTCAGTGAGGCCGGCTGGTTCCGCTCGGCCGCGATCAAGCCACAGCTCAATCCGGGCGCCGAACTCAAGACCACCAGCCCCGACAGCGAGATCAAGACCCCTTATGCCGAGGCACAGGGCTATGAGGGGTCATGGCTTGCCGATGTCGAGAGGACTGGAATCGAGGCGGAGGCTGATGACGCTGGCTCCGCTGTGGCTGGCACTAAAGGTGCCGCTGGCAACGACACGCCGGTGCTGACGGGCGATGCGCTGGAGGCCGCGGTCAAGACGGCCAACGGCCCCATCATCCCCGTGGACATCAGCCTGATTCCCGCTGACCGTCACAAGTTCGAGACCGGTATCGGCTACGCGACGGATGTCGGACCACGCCTGCAGTTCAGCTGGGAGATGCCGTGGGTCAATCGCTATGGCCATAGCCTGACCAACAGCCTGTTCCTGTCCTCGCCGGAACAGACCTTCGAGGGCGAATACCGCATGCCGCTCGAAGACCCGCTCAAGGATAGCTATATCCTCGAGTACGGGATGTCGAACACCGACGATGAAGATACCGAGAGTCTCGAGACCACCGTGCGCTTCACCCGCGAATGGAAGTTCGACAATGGCTGGACCCAGCGCGTGTTCTTCGGTTCCACCTATGAGGACTACACCCAGGCGGACGAATCCGGAGCCGTGCTGCTGCTGTATCCCGGCGTGAGCTGGAATCGTACCCGCACCCGTCCCAAGACCTTCCCGATGTGGGGCGACCGCCAACAACTGACTTTCGAGTACGGCGATCAGTTGTGGGGCTCGGACGTGACCTTCCTGCGCTCCCAGTTCAACACCAACTGGATACGCTCCATCGGCGACAACCATCGTTTCGTCGCGCGCATGGGCGTCGGCCACGTCGATACCGACAATTTTGATGACATGCCACCTTCGATGCGCTTCTTTACCGGGGGCGACAACAGTGTGCGTGGCTATTCCTACGAAACACTCGCCCCGGAAGACGACGATGGCGATCTGGAGGGCGGTAGCTCGTTGCTCACCAGCAGCCTGGAATACGATTACCGCCTGACCGGCGACTGGTGGGGCGCGACCTTCTACGATGCCGGTAACGCCTTCAATGGCTGGGACGCACTCGAGCTCAAGACGGCGGCCGGCATGGGGATTCGCTGGATCTCGCCGGTAGGGCCGATTCGTCTCGATATCGCCCATCCCTTCGATGACGATGACAACGATTACCGTATTCACTTCTCGATCGGGCCGGAATTCTGAGCGGGCCCCGCCTCTAAAACGAGTGTCGTGCGGATCAAGCGCCAGCAAAGGACCCTCAGCTGAGCGGGTGAGCTGATAAAAAAGATATGGAGATGTTGGAATTGTCTAATCCCTATGTACGTCGGGGCGGCCTGGTCATCCGGTTGCTGATATGGCTGCTCGTGTTCCTGATCGGGCTGACGATGCTGCTGGTCGGGGGCGTGCTGTCCCCGTGGGGCACCGGGCTGGTGCTCGATCAGGCGCGCTCGCGTGGCTTCATCGATTACTCCCGGGCCTCCGGCTCACCGCTGGAAGCGCTGTCACTCCAGGACGTCTCGCTGGACCTGCCGGGGCTGGCCGTCAATGCCGACTCGCTGTCACTGGTCTGGGGCGAGGACTGTCTGCTCAAGGGCAAGCTGTGTCTCGAGTCGCTGGAGTCCAGTGGTCTCGCGATCACCCTGAGCGATAACGGTGCCAGCACTGAACCGGAAGCGGAGAGCGGCGAGAGTCTCAACGTGCCCATCGTGGTGCCGATTCCCATCGAGGTGCGCAAGGTCGCCATTGATGACTTCGCCCTGGCGCTGGCGGATGGCAGTCGCGTCACCTTTGATCATTTCCATACCTCGGCCGCGCTGTCAGTGAGTACGCTGACGCTTGGCGAGACACGCCTGATCACCAGTCGTTTCATTCCCGCCGATGCCGCCGCGGCGCAAACGACGTCAGACACTGCCAGCCTCGAGGGAGTGAGCATCACGCCTGAGGCTCAGCAAGCGGCAAGTGAAGTGGTCCACACTCAGGTCGTGGCGTCTCAAGCCGAGAGCGCCGCCAAGGCCATCTCGAATGAGACCATCTCGAACAAGGCCATCACGGATGACGCCGCAGAAGTAACTGACACGACTGCCGCTGAAACCACGGATGAGACAGCACAGGCCGGACGCATTGCCTTGCCGGAAGTCTATCTTCCGCTGACCATCGAGGTTCCCGACCTCGCCATTGAAGACTTTGCGCTCAAGGGGCCAAGCCCGTATGAGGTCAGTCGCCTGTCGCTGGCACTCAAGGCGGAAGGGCATGACATCACGCTCTCGCGTCTCGAGGTCGATTCCCGCGACGTGAACGCCGATCTCGTGGCGCAGGTCACCTTGAAGGGCGAGTATCCGCTGAGCGCCACGCTCAATGCCGAGACCCTGATTGACCCCGTGCGTCATGAAAAGCTGCGCCTGTCTCTGGAAGGCTCGCTGGCGGATCTTGAAGCCTCTCTCAAGGCCGACGGCCCACTGGCCGCTGAGCTTGTGGCCAGCGCGGATGTACTGGACAGTGATCTTCCCTTCGAGGCGCGCCTGAGCTCCGAGCGGATCACCTGGCCCTTTGCTGCCGTCACTGATGCCTCTGATGCCACTTCCGCTGCCGCTGTCTCCTCGACGCCTGACTATAGTGTCGAGAATCTGGCGCTGGTCGCCAAGGGCTCACTGTCGGGGTATACGACCACGCTGGATGCCATCATAGAGGGGCGTGACATTCCGCGCGCCACCTTGTCATTGGCAGGCGACGGCGATCTCGCGCATTACCGCTGGCAGCCGCTCAAGATCGCGCTCAAGCGTGGCTCCGCGACCACCCGTGGCGAGATTCACTGGCAGGAAGGTATCCAGGTCGCCGCCGAGCTGGCCCTCGACAAGCTGCATCCCGAAGACTTGCTGCCGGCCCCGACCGGGGGCGGTCAGAAAGCCGTGCGTGGTGAGCTGAGCGGCAATCTCGTGGCCAGCTTCCAACAGCCGCAGCAAGGACCGTGGGCCGTCGATGTCAGCAAGCTGGATATTCATGGCACCTTGCTCGAGCGTCCGCTCACGCTGACTGGCAAGCTTTCAGGCAATGCCGACATGCAATGGAACGTCAACGCGCTGGAGCTGCGTCAGGGCCAGAACCGGCTGAGCGCCAAAGGCAAGATTGCCAAGACCATCACCCTGGCGGCCAACATCGATTTTCCGGCGCTCTCGACCCTGATGCCGGATATCGCGGGTGAGCTCAAGGGCAAGATCGATGCCTCGGGCACGCTCGACAAGCCTCAGCTGGCCAGCAACTTCACCGCACGGCGTCTGCAGATCGGTGAGAACCGTATCTCCGACCTGGCGCTGTCGGCCGGGGTCGATGCCCGCAAGCGGGGGATTGATGACCCGGCACTGGATATCGCTCTGAATGCCGATGATGTCAGAGCTGGCGGACAGCAGATCGCGACGGTCGCGCTGACGCTGGGAGGCTTCCTGAGCGATCACACCCTGCAGTTCGATACCGAGATGGCCGGTGAGATGCCGTTGTCTCGTCTGGGGCTGACTCTCAAAGGTGGGCTCGACAAGGCGCGTGAGCATTATCGCGGTGCGCTGTCTCCGCTGACGGCGAATACCGATTTCGGGGACTTCAACTTCGACACGCCGGCGAGCTTCGATGCCAATCTCGCCAAGGGTAGCGTGCTGGTGCAGCCGTTCTGCCTGAGTCGTGAACAGGGCGGCCAGATCTGTGTCGCCGAGCCCTTGAGCGCGGGCAATGACGGTCAGGCCGTGGTGACGCTCGAGGGGATTCCACTGGACATGGCCCAGAGCGCCATGCCGGAGAGCTGGACCATCGGCGGTGCCACGGGCGGCAAGATCACGGCAAGCTGGAAGCAGGGTGGCCAACGCTGGAATGCTGACGCGGAGCTGGCGGGCAAGTTGACGCTGGCCGGCGAAGACGCCGACGGCAATGCCTGGTCTCTGCCGGAGACCACCCTGCAACTGGCGCTGGAAGCCACACCCGACAAGGCCGATCTCGATACCCAGATTCGCCTCGACAGCGCTGGCGGCATCGGTCTCACCGTGTCGGTCCTCGACCCGGCGGGCGCAGGTCAGCTGGATGGTTCGCTGGCCATTCGCGACATTGACCTCTCGCCGTATCGTCCGCTGGTGGCGGGCATGACTCAGCTGGAAGGCAAGCTGGCGGGTGACGTCGAGGTCGGCGGCAACCTGAGCCTGCCGTCGTTGACCGGCCCGATCGCGCTGACCGGCGTCAAGGTGCAGGGCGAAGGCCTGCCGGTGTCGTTGTCGGATGCCCAGTTCACCGTCGACTTCGATGGCAACAGTGCCGATATCGATGGCTATCTGGTGGGCAATGATGCGCGCTGGGGCATCGATGGCGAGGCGGCGTGGCCGACGCTTGAGGACTGGACGGCGTCATTGAACCTCGACGGTGCGAAGAATCCGCTCGAACTGCATATCGCCGGGATCGGCCGCATGCGCGTCGCGCCGGATCTCGAGATCAATGCCAGCCCCACGCTGCTCAAGCTGCGGGGGGACGTCAAGGTGCCGTGGACACGCATCGAAGTGGACCAGGTGCCGCCGTCTGCCGTGTCACCCTCCAGTGACACCATCATCATCGAGCGTCCCAGTGATGAGGACACCTCCAACCCGGCCGAGCTTGCCGATGGCAGCGATACCGCCAAGGCGCTCAACGAGGCCGGCATGGCGCTGGATGTGCGTATCGGCATCCATATCGGCCCGGATGCGCGCCTGGAGGCGATGGGGCTCAAGACCAAGCTCAGAGGCGATCTCGATGTGCGCCAGGCCAAGGGCGGCGTGCAGGTCTTCGGTGAGGTCAATCTGGTCGACGGAACCTACAAGAGCTTCGGGCAGGACCTGCAGATCAGCAAGGGGCAGGTCTTGCTGGCCGGACCGCCCTCGAGCCCGCGCCTGAATATCGAGGCGATCCGTGATCCTGACAACACCGAGGACGACGTGACCGCAGGAGTGCGTGTGACGGGGCTTGCCTCGTCACCCAGCGTCGAGATCTTCTCGGACCCGTCGATGGATGAGTCCTCGGCACTGAGTTATCTGCTGCGCGGTGAGGGCCTGGACAGCGACACCAGCAGCGACAGTGCGGTCACGTCCGCCTTGATCGGCATGTCGCTGGCGCAAAGTGGTCAGGTGGTCGGCCAGATCGGGGAAACCTTCGGTGTGCGCGACCTGAGTCTGGACAGCTCCGGCAGCGGCGATGACAGCCAAGTGGTGGTCAGCGGCTATATCGCCCCGGACCTGAAACTCAGTTACGGCGTCGGGCTGTTCTCGCCGATCGCGGAGCTGACCCTGCGTTACAAGCTGTTCCGCAATCTGTATGCCGAAGCGGTGTCTGGCACGGCCCAGGCTGTGGATCTGCTCTACAGCTTCTCGCTGGGTCGCAGCGAGCTGGCGCCCAGAGTCGGCAAGGACAGATGACACGTCAGGCCAATTGATTGCCACAGCTTCAGCCCCCATCGACAGGTTCGGTGGGGGCTGTCTCGTTTTCGAGGGGGCGTTTCAATGAGCTTGTCTCAAAGCGCTCGTTTCGAAGGGCTCGCAACGCTTATGCTCGAGAGCTTAATCTCAATCTCAAGCGCACGCGCGTCAGCACAAGACGCTGACGGTCACGCAGTGCAGCAACGCTTGATCTTCTTGCCGCTGCCACAGGGACACAGGCTGTTGCGCCCTGGCGTCAGTGTCTGCCACTCGGCATCACCGTCGACATAACGCCAGTGATGGCCATCGTGATGGAAGCGGCTAAGTTCCTGCAATTGTTGGAACTTTCCCTGCTCGAAGAAGGTGGCATGAAAGCGTACCATGCCGGTATCGGCATCTTGTCCGCTGTCCAGAATCTCCAATGCCAACCACTGCGGGCCAGCACCTTCGAGATCGGCGCGTGCCGGGCAATGGGCTGGGTCCCAGCTGTCGATAAGGAAATCGCTGAGCGATAGGCTGAAGGCACTGTAGCGGGCGCGCATCAATTGCTCGGGGCGTTCGGCGCAGGTGATGTCAGCATGAATCGGCTGACAGCAATCGACGTAGCGTCGCGCCTCAGCACTATTGGGCTGGCAGGGGCAGATCTTGGGGGGCAGAGATGACATCATTGAACCTATACACGATTGCACGACGCGACACAGGAGAGAGTCCGCCATGTGGATAACGGAAGATAAGCAGACCATTCCTTCAGCGCAGGACAGCTTGCCAGGGCGCAGTGAAGCGGTTCGCATCAGCGGCGTTCATCACGTCAATGGCTGCTCGATTGTACCGCCGTTCGACAGTGAGTGTGAGGAGATCGTGCTGGGGCTGGGCTGCTTCTGGGGAGCCGAGCGCCTCTTCTGGCAGCTGCCGGGCGTCAAGGTGACGGCGGTCGGCTATGCCGGCGGCTATACGCCGAATCCGAGCTATGAAGAGACCTGCACCGGCAAGACAGGCCACACCGAGGTCGTACGCGTGATCTTTGACCCAACGGTGATCGGTCTGCCGGAGATCCTGCGGGCCAGCTTCGAGGCCCATGACCCGACCCAGGGCATGCGTCAGGGCAATGACATCGGCAACCAGTACCGCAGTGCGATCTATTACACCCGCGAAGACCAGCGCGCCATCGTCGAGAAGAGCATGGCCGACTACCAGCAGGCGCTGGATCAGTCCGGTCTCGGCCGCATCACCACCGAGGTCGCACCACTGCGCGAGTTCTACTACGCCGAGGAATATCACCAGCAGTATCTGGCCAAGAATCCGGGTGGCTACTGCGGCCTGAAAGGCACGGGAATCAGCTGCCCCATCGGCTGACAGTTTGGCACAGTCTCAAGACAGGCAGGACATGGCTGCCATGAGACTTTGCTGAGAGATTACCGCTGAGAAACACGAAAGCCTCATGGTCGCCGCGAAGTTCACGGTCGCCATGAGGCTTTTTTCTGTCTGGAGCAGCTTTCGGTCAGACGCTGCGATGCACTGTGTCAGCGGTAGCGCTGTCGATCCTGCTCGGCTTCTGCAAAGCGGTCGATCCACTGTACCAGGGCACCATCGCCAGTGACGTTGCACGCGGTACCGAAGCTGTCCTGCGCCAGATAGAGCGCCATCATCAGGCCGACGGCGGCGGCATCGAAGCCGAGCAGGCTCTGTAATACGCCCACCGAGGTCATCGCGGCCCCGCCGGGCGAGCCGGGCGCGGCAATGATTGTCACCCCCAGCGCGGCGATGAACGGCAGCAGCGTGGTGAGCTCGGGCGTTGCCAGTGAGGGAGTGACCAGCATCACGCCAATGGCGCACACGGTCAGCGTGATGGCACTGCCGCACATGTGGATGGTGGCCAGCAACGGTACCGCAAAGCTCGCCACGGATGGGGAGATGTGATTGAGGTGCATCTGGCGCACGGTAACCGGAATCGTGGCCGCGGAAGACATGGTACCGGCGGCGGTGAAGTAGGCGGGCAGCATGTGGCCCAGCGCCTTCATGGGTGAGCGACCGGTGCTGGTGCCGCTGGTGACGTAGAGCAAGCTCAGCCACAACCAATGCAAGGTCAGCGCCAGCAACAGGATCATGCCGAAGCTCTTGAGGGTATTGGCGACCGTGCCCGCGATCGTCATTTCGCAGAACAGGCCGGCGATATAGAACGGCAGGGCAGGAATCAACGCCTTGGCGATGAAGCGCTCGACGATGTCCCGCCCACCGTTGGCCAGCTGACGCATGCCGTCATGCTCTGTGGCGGAAATGCCGATACCGAACAGGAAGGCCGTCACCAGCGCGGTGCTGATATCGGTCAGTGGCGGAATATCCAACGTGAAGTAGGGGCTCAAGTGCTTGATGGCATGGCTGACCGGCAGCTGGTCCTGTTGCACGATATGCGGCACGACCTCCAGCCCGACGATACCTGCCAACAGTCCTGCCAGCGTCGTCGAGGCATAGGCCAGCACGATGGTCAGGGTCAGCAGACGGCCCGAGGAGCGCTCGAGACGAGCGATCCCACTCATGATGAAGAACAGGATGATCAACGGAATGGCGTATTCCAGCAGCTCACCGAACAGTACCTTGAAGGTCAGCAGGGTGCGGATCAGGGATTCGGGAGCCCATTGCCCCAGTAGGATGCCAGCCACGATGCCGAGCACCAGGCGAAAAATCAGGTTCATTATCAGGCCAGTAGAGTCTTGAACGTAAGATGGGCGCGCAGTCTACCATTCTCCCTGAATCGTGACAGTGATCCGTGTCACCCTTCACATCATTATCCTGTATACCGTTATCATTTTTAATACACTAAATTTGGCCACCAAAACACAGACGGCCGTAATCAGGACTCAGGGCTTCCCACCGGATCTGAGGGCGGGAAGGCGAGCAAAAGTGGAAGAAGCCAAAAGAGGCAAGGAATACCAAGGACAAGAAAGCCCGGAAGGGTGGCGTGTTGGCGTCTGAGTGGCGGTCAATCCCGCCAGTTCAATGCAGCCGGTTCAATGCAGGCAGCTCAGTGCGCTTCGCTCTGCACCTCGGCCTGCGCTTGTGGCTTGGGCAGCCCGCTCCAGGCCTCCAGTTGCTGACTGACACGGCGAGCCAACCAGGAGCTCAGTCGCCCACGGCGCCATTCGACGAAGCCGACGTGCCCACCGCGCTCACTGAGCTCGATACGCACGGCCTCGGAGGGTTGGTGGAAGCGTGCGAACAGATCGCGTGGCATGAAGGGATCATCCAGTGATTGCAGAATCAGCGTCGGCAGTTCGATCTCGCTCAGCAGACGGCCCGCCGAGGAGCGCGTGTAGTAATCACTCGCCGAAGTGAAGCCATGCAGGGGCGCGGTGACTTCGTTGTCATAGGCCCAGAAACTGTTCAGCTGGGTCAACTGATGCGCTCCGATCGAAATGGGTAGCGGGCCATTGGCAAGCTTCGCCGCCACCTTGGCCTTCAGGCCCTTGAGCAGATGGCGCTGGTAAAGGCGTGAGAAGCCGTGATTGAGCACATCCGCGCTGGCCGCCAGATCCAGAGGGGCGCTGATGGCGATCGCGCCAGCCAGGTCCAGGCCATCACCGCCTTGTTCAGCCACCAGCTTGAGCAGCATGTTGGCGCCCAGCGATACGCCACAGGCGACCTTGATGGCGTGCGGGTAACGTCGCCCCAGCTCGCCGAGCACCCAATAGGCGTCTGCGGTATCCCCGCTGTGATAGGCGCGTGGCAGGCGGTTGGGAGATTGCCCGCAGCCACGGAAATGCATCATCACCGGTCGCCAGCCCATTCGAGCGGCCGCGTTGAGCAGCTCACGGGCGTAGGGCGAGCTCAAGTCACCCTCAAGGCCATGAAACAGCACGAACAGAGGCGCATCCTCGCTCAGGGCCGTCGTACGCTCACGCTTTTCATGACCGTCACTGATGACCCAGGCGAGCTCGACGAAGTCACCATCGGGAAGATTGAGAATCTCGGTGCGACGACTCAGGGGCGCGCGGGGCAGAAGGCGGGGCAACAAGGTCTGGACATGGCGATTGCGCAGGCCAAGGGCAGGGCGAAACTCTGACGTGAAGATGGAGTGCGGCATGTGAGGTAGCTCCAGTGGCAGGCCTGGGCGATGACGTTGGTAATCGAGTGATGGGCATGCCCTTGATGGCGGTGGCCTGCAGCAAGATCTGACAGGAATTTCTACACGGATGTCGTTGGCATCATTTCACTTGGCGAAGCCAATCGCTAGTCGCAGTGCAGCATACGCATCGACGCCAATGGGGCTAGCTCGCCTTGGATCACATTCCCAGCCTGGCGCTCGAATACTCAGCCTTGGGTCACGCGACAAAAAGCCGCCATCGGCACAAGACCCATGGCGGCGTGAGGCAGACGTGACCGCAAGTGTTACAGCGAGGGGGCCGACGGCGTCGTGACAGGCCTGATTACAGACCTGTCGCCGGGCTGCGTGTCAGATTGAGGGCACCGTCTGCGGTGATGACCAGATTGTCTTCGATACGCACACCACCATGCGGAGCCAAAGCCTCGACCAACTTCCAGTCGATATGCTCACCGCGTGCATCGTTGCACAGCGGCTCCAGCAACATGGGGATGATGTAGCAACCCGGTTCGATGGTGATGGCCATGCCGGTCTCGAGCACACGCGTCAGGCGCAGCATCGGGTGACCTTGCGGCGGATGACGGATATCGCCAGTGGTGTGATCAGGAATGCGGCCCGCCACATCATGGACTTGCAGCCCCAGCAGATGCCCGAGACCATGCGGGCAGAAGGCTGCCGTGATCCCTTGTGCAACCTGATCTTCGGCGGGCAGCGACACCACGCCCAGCTCCCGCAGCAGCTCACCCAGCTCGCGATGCATCTCGAGATGCAAGTCGACGTAGTCCACCCCGGGCGCGAGTCTTGCGATCAGACGCTTCTGCAGCGCTTCCACACCCTCGATCAGGGCGCGATACAGCGGCAGCGCATCGTCGCCCGCCCAGCTGCGCGTGATGTCAGAGGCATAGCCGTGCACGCTGGCGCCGGCATCCACCAGCAGGCTGTGACGGGCAGAAGGAGCCTGTAAACCATAATGCTGGTAATGCAGAACCGCGGCATGCGCATTGAGACCCACGATATTGCCGTAGGGCACATCCGATTCCCGTTGGCGAGACGCGCCAAGATAGGCCAACTGGATATCGAGCTCCGCACCGCCTTCCATGAAGGTACGTCGGGCAGCCAGATGGCCACGCGCGGCGCGCAGGCTGGCTTCTTCAAGACAGGCGATCTCGAATTCGCTCTTGCAGACGCGCCCCTCGTCGAGCTGGCGCACCAGGCCGACCGGGTTGGGCAGTGCCTCAAGTTCGCTGACCACCTGAGGGTTGAGCTCGGCGATTTCACCCAGCAGCGCCACGCGGCCCTCGGGACGCTGTGGCAGTGTCGGCTTGCGCAGATGGACGATCTCGAACTGCTCGGCCCAGGGCGCAGTGTCCGGCGTCGGCAGGCTGGGGGACAGATGCCAGAAGTCATCGGGGGCATAGAGATAAAGCGTCGGACGCTCGCCCGGACGAATCACCAGCCAGCTATCGCTGAGACCCGCCATCGGCACCCAATGCAGAAAATGAGCATGCGACTTGAAGCTGGCATCCTGATCGTCGGCGAAATGCCGCTTGGGCTTGCCACTGTGCAGTACGATGGCGTCCAGATCATGCTGCTGCATGGCGATTTCATAGCCTGATTGCAGCGCCGCCAGATGCGCGCGGTGTGCCGCGGCGTGTGTGATGGTCGGGTCGTTGAGCTGGCTGTCGGACATGATGTTTCCTTGCAAACGGTCGTCACGCCTGACATGGAGAGGTGAGCGTCAATGGCGTGGTGTGGTGGAGAATGAGGGGATGAAGGAGAGAGAAGAGTGCCGCTGAGCCGTCGCCCCTCCAGCCCGGATGACTCACGAGAAATGGGCTTCCAGCTGGTGCCAGAGCTCACTGACACTGTCGTGGCGCGGCACGCGCGGGCGATACAGGCGAATATGCAGGCCAAGATCCCAGCGCGAGTCACCGGCACGCACCAGCTTGCCGCAGGCGATTTCTTCTGCGGCCAGTCGCTGCGGCAACCAGCCGATGCCATAGCCCTGCAACACCAGCGCCTTGATGTTGGCCGCCTGGATATTCTCGTTCATGGTCACCAGGTGCGCCTGAATCGGGACCTGAGCGAGATGCGCCATCAGCGAGGTGGCGACGACGGCGCGCGGATGCGGGCTGATGAACGGCAGCGGATTGCGCCGCATGCCCGGCAACTGATGGCGGGGGTTACCATCCGCGCCGGGCGCACACAGCGGAATGAAGGTTTCTTCGCCGACTACCAGGTATTGGTAACTGTCCAGCTCAAAGCCGAGATCGACACGTGCCTGGGGCCAATAGCACAGTGCCAGGTCACATTCGCCGCGATCCAGCCCGTGGAAATAGTCGGCCGCCAGCCAGCCGGTGGCACGCAGATAGGGCAGCACCTGTTCACGCAGCTGAAGCTCATCGAGCCAATCAGGCAGGAAGTGGGACACCAGTGACTGCGGTGCCCCCAGCGATATCTTGCTGGCTTGCTGCTGGGCCATGTCCTGCAGGCGTTCGCGTGTGATACGTACGCGCTCGGTGATCTGCTCGCACAGCTGGAGAAACTCGTCTCCGGCGGGAGTGAGCGACAGCGGCAGGGTCTGACGATTGATCAAGGTGGTGCCCATCTCCTCTTCCAGCAACTTGATGCGGCGGGAAAAGGTAGGCTGAGAGACATTCTGTGCATCGGCTGCCCGCGAGAAATGTCGGGTCTGAGCCAGAACGATGAAATCTTCGAGCCAGCGAATTTCCATGTAATCGGAGTGCCTCGTCGGCCTGGGAACAGGCCATGTCAGGAGGTCGGGTGCACATCTCTTCGGACGTGTCACACCAGAGTATCTTGGGGATGCGCCATCGGGGCCCGGTGCCACGCTGAATCTTCTTCTATCAACGTGGGCAATGGCGCCAATTGACCTGTTGGTCAATCGCGGATGTGCGAAATCTTGCCCACACAAAACGCGAGATGCAATCGTCAATGAGGGCAATACGCAAGGTTGCCGATGACAATGGCAACCTTGCGCGGTCTTTCCTTGCTTGGGGCCGGAAACGCAATGATCGATGGCGCCCATCACATCGCCGCCATCACTTTCGCTACTGCCATCACATCAATCGATACGGCCTTCTTCCACGGCGTGGCAGGCGACCTGACCAGTGTCCGTGGCGATCAGGCGCGGAATCTCGGTGCGGCAGCGCTGATTGGCATGCGGGCAACGGCCATGGAAGACGCAGCCCGAAGGCAGATTGACCGGCGTCGGCACCTCACCCTCGAGGCGAATGTGATTGGGTTTGTCATCGTGCAGGCGCGGAATCGCCGACATCAACGCCTGGGTGTAAGGGTGACGCGGGCGAGCAAACAGCGAACGGGTGTCCGCCAGCTCGCACAGCGTGCCCAGATACATCACCGCGACGCGGGTACCGAAGTGCTCGACCACGGCCAGATCATGGGTGATGAACAGATACGTCAGGTTGCGTTGCTCCTGCGCCTCCATCATCAGGTTGAGCACCTGCGCCTGGATGGAGACATCCAGCGCCGAGATCGGCTCATCGGCGACGATGAATTCCGGGTCCACCGCCAGTGCGCGCGCGATCGAGATACGCTGACGCTGCCCGCCGGAGAATTCATGGGCGAAGCGCTTGCCCCAGTCGGGGTCAATGCCCACCGAGCGCATGACCTCCTCGATCTTGTCACGGATCTCGCCATCCTTGAGGTTCGGCTGATGGAAGCGCAGCGGCTCCTCCAGGGTCTGCTGGATGGTCATGCGTGGATTCAGCGACGCATAGGGATTCTGGAAGATCATCTGCATGCGACGACGGTAGGGCAGCAGGTCCCGCGGGGCCATGTCATCGATGCGGGTACCGTCAAAACAGATCTCTCCACCGCTGGGCTTGAGAAGCCCCATCACGGTACGTGCGACCGTCGACTTGCCACAGCCGGATTCTCCGACCACGCACAGCGCCTCACCGCGCTTGACATCCAGCGTGACGCCATTGATGGCGTGCACGTATTCCTGCTTGCGACGCAGGCGTCCCTTCTCGAAGGTCAGCTGCTCGAGGAAGTCGCCGGACAACGAGAAGCGCTTCTCGAGATCACGGATTTCCACCAGAGTTTCGCCAAGCTCGGCGCTATCCATGGGGAGGGAGGCCCGGGGGGAGGACTGAGCGTCCTTCAGAATTGCCGCGCTCATGCGTTCACCTCCGTGTGGTGGCTGTCAGTGGGTGTGGTGCCATTGCCGTTGGCATCGGAGATGATCGGAGTCCAGCGCTCGCCGGCCACCATGGCATCGACCATATGGCAGGCCACCTTGCAGTTGCCGGAATGGGCAAAGGCCGGCACTTTCTCGAGGCAGACATTCGCTGCGAAATCACAGCGCGGATTGAAGGCGCAACCGGCCGGAATCTTGGTCAGGGTCGGCATCGAGCCACGAATCTGGTTCAGACGGCTGCCCGGAGTGGCCATCTGGGGCAGGGCGTTGATCAGCCCTTGGGTGTAGGGGTGCTGAGCATCATTGATGATCTCGCGGGTCGGACCCTGTTCGATGACACGCCCGGCATACATCACCAGGGTGCGCTGGGTGACCTGGCTGACCACCCCCAGATCGTGGGTGATCAGGATCAGCCCGACGTTGTGCTTCTCGCACAGCAGCAGCAACAGCTCCATGATCTCGGCCTGGATGGTCACATCCAGTGCGGTGGTCGGCTCATCGGCGACGATGATGTCCGGGTCCAGCAGCAGCGCGATGGCGATGATGATGCGCTGTCGCATGCCACCGGACAGCTCATGGGGGTACTGATCCAGGCGCTTCTCCGGTGAGGGAATGAAGACCTGATTGAGCTTGTGCAGGGCGATGGCGCGCGCATCCTTGCGGGAGATGTGACGGTGCGCCTTCAGACACTCGATCATCTGCTCACCGATGGTCAACACCGGGTTGAGCGTCATCATCGGGTCCTGGAAGATCATCGAGATGCGGTTGCCGCGAATCGCCTGCATCGCCTTGGGCTTGAGGGTGTTGAGCACTTCCCCATCGAACTTGATTTCGCCGCCGGCGATGTAGCCGGGCTTGGCGATCAGATTCAGGATGGTGAAGGCCGCGACCGACTTTCCGGCCCCCGACTCACCAACGATCCCCAGCCGCTCACCGCGTTCCAGGGTGAAACTGACGTCGCGCAGGGCGCGCACCTCACCGCCTCGCATGGCGAAGCGGACGTCGAGATTGTTGACTTCAAGTAGTGCCATTGTCTTGACTCCTCTCGGCTTCAGCCCTTGTAGAGACGCGGGTTCATGACATCACGCAGCCAGTCGCCCAGCAGGTTGATGACCAGGACCAGCACGATCAGCACGCCACCGGGGATCAGCGTGATCCACCAGCTGCCCGACTGCAGATAGTCGAACCCGGATTTGATCAGTGACCCCAGCGACGGCTGGGTCTCCGGCATGCCGAGACCGAGGAAGGACAGCGCCGCCTCCGAGATGATCGCGTTGGCGATCTGCACCGTGGAGATGACGAAGATCGGCGACAGGGTGTTGGGCAGGATGTGACGGAACATGATGCGACGGGAGCGGAAGCCCATCACCCGCGCGGCATCGACGTATTCCTTGTTCTTCTCCGCCAGCACCGAAGCGCGGACGGTACGTGCATACTGCGGCCATTCCGCTAGCCCGATGATCAGGATCAACAGGATCAGCGCGTAGTCCGAGAAGGCGGCGCCACCGAAGGTCGCCTTGATGATGGCACCCACCACGATGGCGACCATCAGGGTCGAGAACGACAGCTGGATATCGGCCATGCGCATCAGGAAGGCATCGATACGCCCGCCCAGATAGCCCGCCAGCAGCCCGAAGGTCACGCCGAGCAGCGCCTGCAGGATGACCGCGCCGAAGCCGATCAACAGTGACACGCGCGTGCCGTAGAGAATGGTGGAGAGCAGATCTCGCCCCTGGGCATCGGTGCCCAGCAGGAACGCCGGATCACCGCCCGCCATCCACGCCGGCGGCAGCTCCGAGTTCATGATGTCGATACTGGCCAGGTCATAGGGGTCAGCCGGAGCGATCCACGGCGCGAGGAAGGCCCCGAGCACCATGGCGATGAACACCAGCAGACAGGCCTGAGCCATCCAGTCACGCTTGAAGCTGTAGACCAGATAGGACTCGCGGAAACGCTGCCAACGGCCGGGGACCACGATGGAACTGGTCTTCGGGGTGACGGGCGCGTTGCTCGATTGGGTGTTGGACTGAGTGTTGGATTGGCTCATGCCGGTTTCCCCGCAAGCTTGACGGTGGGGTTGACCAGTCCGTAGATCAGATCGACGAGGGTATTGGTGATCACGAAGATCACGCCGACCATCATCAGATAGGCCACGATCAGCGGGATGTCGGAGCGGGTGATGGCCTCGAGGAACATCAGGCCCATGCCCGGCCACTGGAAGACGGTCTCGGTCAGGATGGTGTAGGCCACCATGGTGCCGATCTGCACGCCGCCGACGGTGATCACCGGCAACATGGTGTTCTTCAGTGCGTGCAGGAAGTAGATACGCTTGAGGCCGATGCCCTTGGCGCGCGCGAACTTGATGTAGTCCGACTGCAGCACTTCCATCATCTCGGCACGAATCAGGCGGATGAACAGCGGCAGCATGATCGAGGCCAGCGAGGTGGCCGGCAGCACCAGGTGCCAGAGGCCATCGGCGGTGAAGAAGCCGCTCGACCAGGTGCCCGCGACGTGCACCAGCTCACCACGTCCGTAGGAGGGCATGCCGCCATCGGTGGACAGCATGCCGTTCAGGACACTGCCCCAGGTGGTGTCGCTGGGGAACCAGTCCACCGTCACGCCGATCGCGAACAGCTGGATCAACACGATGGCGGTCAGGAAGACCGGCACCGAGATACCGATGATCGAGGTGCCCATGAACAGGCGGGACAGCCAGTTTCGTGGACGGATCGCTGCGAACACCCCGATGGGGGCAGACAGCAGGATGATGATCAGGCTCGAGGCCATCACCAGTTCCAGCGTGGCAGGCAGGTGCTTGAGAATCACCTCGGTCGCCGGCTGCTTGTAGAAATACGAGGTGCCGAGGTCCCCTTGCAGGGCATTGCCGGCAAAACGCAGATATTGGGTGATGAAGGGGTCGTTGAGGCCCATTTCATCGCGCATGACTTCACGCTGGGCTTCCGACACGGCCTGGCCGGTCATCTCGCGCAGCGGATCGCCCAGGTTGTCCTGGATGGCGAAGCTGATGATGCTGATCACGAACATGACCAGTACGGCGTGCATCAGGCGTTTGATCAGAAAGGCAATCATGGATCGCCACCTTCCTCGTGAACATCACGGTCTCGCGCGTGTCGGCCCTATCCATGCTGGCCGATCACGCTGGGTGTCAGGTATCCCGCCTATCGCTGGCCTGTCATCGGGCACAGGCTCCCCAACCCATCACCGATAGGCGATAGTGAGGAAAACGACAGGCGGGGGTAAGTCGTCGCGTTAAGGTCAGTAGGGCAACCAGAGAACTCAGTGTCAGCGTTTCACGTGTTGACTGACTAAGTTGACTGTCTCTGGCTGCCTGCCTTGCCTGACGCGAGGGGTGAGTGAGGAATCGATGGGGAGTGGGTGAGCTGAGAGCACGGAATCAGACCTTCACAGCCGCCTTCCACATCCCATCCATCTTGCCTGTCCCTTACTCACGCGGCGGGATCACTCCTGGTCGATGACCAGATCCCCCAGATACGGGAAGTTCATCACGTTGAGGACCGGCTCGATGTTGACGCCATCACGCGCCCCCCAGGCCAGGTTCTGCCAGTGCAGCGGCACGAAACCGGCATCGTCGTAGACGGCCTTCTCGGCGGCCTGCAGCATCTTGGCGCGCTTGTCGGTATCGGTCTCCAGGTTGGCCTCGGTGACCATCTTGTCGACGTCCGGGTTGCAGTAGTTGCCTGAGTTGTACTGGCCGACACCGCTGTCGGCGTCCGGGCAGAAGGTCAGGAATTCGAAGAAGTTGGCACTGTCTTCGGTATCCGAGTGCCAGCCGATCATCATCATGTCAGCCGTACGCGCATCGAACTCCGGCCAGTACTGGGCCTTGGGCAGGGTCTTCAGATCGACCTTGATATTGATCTTGGCCAGCATCGAGGCCACGGCCTGGGCGATCTTGGCGTCGTTCACATAGCGGTTGTTGGGCGCCATCATGCTGATCTCGAAGCCATCCTCGTAGCCGGCTTCCTTCATCAGCTCCTTGGCCTTGGCCACGTCATAGCGCGGCGTCAGCTCGGGGTTGTGGCCCTGATAGCCATCCGGGGACATCTGGGCGGCGGGGGTCGCGAAGCCTTTCATCAGCTTCTGGGCGATGCCTTCCTGATTGATGGCGTAGTTGACGGCCTGACGGACGCGCTTGTCCTTGAAGGCTTCGACACGCTCCTGGTTCATCTGGAAGGTGATGATGCGGGTACCGCCCATCTCGACCAGGTGCACGCCGTCCTGCTTGCGAATGCGTTCGAGGTCGGTCGGCGGTACCGGCGCGATGAAGTCCATGTCGCCGGAGAGCAGCGCCGCGACGCGAGTGGCGTTTTCCTTGATCGGGGTCAGCACGATGTCATCGACGTTGCCCGGGGATTCGGTGTCCCAGTAATCCTCGAAACGCTCGAAACTGATCTTCACGCCCTGTTGACGGTCCGCGACCTTGTAGGGGCCAGTGCCGGACTCGTTGCGTGAGGCGAAAGTGTTGGCCGCCTTGGCGATCTCATCCTTGGCCTTGCCGTCTTCGGTCTCACCGGTATAGAAGGCGCTGTCCATCGGGAAGATATAGGTGGCGGCATTCAGCACCAGCGGGAAGGGCTTCTCGGTCACCAGATCCACGGTGTAGTCATCAACTGCCTTGACGTCGGTGAACGGCGCAAAGATGGCCTTGAAGTCAGCACTCTTCTTGAGACGCTCGATGGTCCAGACCACATCCTTGGCGGAGAAGTCATTGCCGGAATGGAACTTGACGCCTTCGCGCAGATGGAAGCGCATGGTGTTGTCATCGATGCGCTCCCAGCTCTTGGCCAGGCGACCATCGAAGCCAAGGTCCTTGTTCCAGCGAATCAGCGGGTCGTAGACCATGTGCGACAGCTGCAGGGTGCCGCCGGAGAGCTGCTCGTGGATATCGAGGGTCACGGGGTCTGCGTCATAGGCCATGCGCAGGGTGACGTCTTCGGCCAGGGCCGGAGCCGTCATGGCCAATGTCGCGCTGCCGATCAGCGCGCACAGGGTCTTCTTGTGGAAGAGGGTCTGGAAGGCATTCTGACGGGTCATGAGCTTCCCTTTGCTTGTGATGTTTGGTTGTTCTTGTGGCTCTCTTCGCGTTGTCCCTGTCAGGACATCACGCAAGGATGCGCTTTCACAGTAGTGAGGCTGGCTGCATGGAGACAATCGAAATGTTGAGTAGCCGGATTCAGGTGGTGAATAGCCTTTTCCTCGCGGCGCAACGTCATCCAGGCTGGTGCAAGGTTTGGCAGGGATGAAGTGACACCCCGGATGTCGCACGGCAACACGATCTCTCACGTCCACAAAGCCGTGAGCCAGGCGCGTCTCCTGTCGAGGCAATGCGGTGAGACTCAGCCCTGCCACCTGCCGAGAAAGCCATTGTGACACTGGTCTTCTTCTCTCACACCGCAAGCCTTGATGACAATTAAAAACCAATATAATCAATGTCTTGAATAAACAATGATGACCGAGACTCGGGAAGCTCTCTGGCCGCGGTGTGACCGTGTTGTGTGTACGTTCCATCAGTCGGCAGCGCTTGGGCGAGAGACATTGCGTACGCAGGAGGGGCCAATCAGGCGTCAAGTCACCTGGCGGTAAGCAGACGCCATCAGGGGCTGAAAAGCCGACAGGATACGTGCTGATTTTTCGATGTGTGCAGCCTCTGCACTTGATTGGTGCGCATGGCGTTCTGCGACCAAAGTTGCGCCTCTGGGGCCCTTCACGAAAGTGATCAGAGCATTGCAAGTCTGCACATTGGAGATCAGGCCGACAGGCGCCAAGGCAGTCGCCGCTGGCAAGCACTAGCGACTAAGCACTGGCAGAGGGGAAGGAGCATTTTAAGAAAGGCATTTGAGAAAGGCGCTTGCGGAAAGCCACTTGAGGGCCCGTCTTGATAAGCGGGAGTTCCGAAACGCGTCACGCCCCCAGATGGGGGCGTGACGGGGATGCTGATCACGAGTTTCGGCAGGAGATGTAGCGCCGGCAAGCTCGATCAGTCCTGCTGGGGCAGAGGCTCGATGCGGTCGACACGATACAACTGCGGAACCTGAGACAGGCCGCTGATGGTGCAGTCGAGGTTGTTGACTCGCCCGTCGGAGAGACCATAGACCCAGCCATGAACCTCGATCTTCTGACCGCGCTCCCAGGCACGCTGCAGGATCTTGGTGCGTGCCAGATTCTGCACCTGAGACATGGCGTTGAGCTCGCACATGCGATCGACCTGCTCGTCCAGCGACAGATGCTTGAGCTCGTCATAATGCAGGTTGTAGAGCTCACGCAGCGTGTGCAGCCAGTAGTCGACCATGCCGTTGTCACCACCGGTGATGGAGGCGCGCACACCGCCACAGCCGTAATGCCCGACGATCATGATGTGCTCGACCTTGAGGACATCCACGGCGTACTGGATCACTGACAACGCGTTCATGTCGTTGTAGTGAATCAGGTTGGCCACGTTGCGGTGAACGAAGACTTCACCCGGCGGGAGATCGATGATCTGGTTGGCAGGCACACGCGAATCGGAACAGCCGATCCACAGGTAGTCAGGATTCTGCTGATCGGAGAGACGCTTGAAGAAGTCAGGGTCGCGTTCGGTCATGGACGTCGCCCAGACCTTGTTCTGCTCCAACAGCTTATCAATATTGCTCATGGCGAGGTGACCACTTATCAGAAGACGGGGCAGGGGAAGATGTTGTACAGACATGCCTGCACTCACAGGACCCACAACGACGCAATACATCAACTTCATGGGCTACCCGGAGCGGCGCACGTTGTAACTTTTGTCTAACATCGCATTCATTTTTACCGCGCGATGGCCTGCAGGGTCAACCAGCAGTCGCGACCCCGGAAGCCGGCAGCCCGTATCATGGGGCTGCCGGTACGCGAGACTCCTGATACCATGTGCCCAATTCATCAAGGAGATTCCCGTGACCGATCAGACCTCAAAGCCTGCGACAGGCCAGTACGATTTCGACCTGTTCGTCATTGGTGCCGGCTCCGGCGGCGTTCGCGCTGCCCGTACCGCCGCCGCGACTGGCGCCCGCGTTGCCGTGGCAGAAGACCGCTATCTCGGCGGTACCTGTGTCAATGTCGGTTGCGTGCCCAAGAAGCTCTACTCCTACGCTGCCCACTACCATGACTCCTTCAAGGACAGCGCCGGCTTCGGTTGGGATCTGGGGGACGCCCCTCGCTTTGACTGGGCGACCCTGCGCGATCGCAAGACCGCCGAGATATCTCGTCTGAACGGCATCTATCGCAATCTGCTCAACAATTCCGGTGCCACGCTGATCGAAGGCCGTGCCAGCATCGCCGATGCCAACACCGTCGTCGTCAATGGCGAGCGCCACACCGCGGCCAAGATTCTGGTCGCCACCGGCGGCTGGCCGTTCCTGCCGGACTTCCCGGGTCGTGAACATGCGCTGGATTCCAACCGCATCTTCGATCTGGAAAGCTTCCCGAAGCGCTTCTTCGTCATCGGTGGCGGCTATATCGCCGTCGAGTTCGCCAGCATCTTCAATGGCCTGGGTGCCGAGACGCATCTGAGCTATCGCGGCGACCTGTTCCTGCGCGGCTTCGACAACGAAGTGCGCGAGTTCACGCGTGACGAGATGGCCAAGAAGGGCGTCAACCTGCACTTCAACACCACGGTCGAGTCCATCGACAAGCAGGGCGACGTCTACAGCGTGCGCCTGAGCGATGGCCAAGTGCTGGAAGTGGATTGCATCCTCGCCGCCACCGGGCGCAAGCCGAACATTGAAGGCCTGGGGCTCGAGAATGTCGATGTGGCGCTGAATGTCGATGGCACCGTACGCGTCAACGAACGCTTCGAGACCACCACCCCGTCCATTCTCGCGCTGGGTGACATCATCGGTGGCCCGGAACTGACGCCGGTGGCGCTTGAAGAGGCCATGCACCTGGTGCGTGCGCACTTCGGCGACGGTGTCGTGGGTGGCCTGGACTATGACAGCATCGCGACAGCGGTCTTCTGTCATCCGAACATCGGTACCGTCGGCCTCAGCGAAGAAGCCGCGCGTGAGAAGTTCGACAGCATCCGCGTCTACACCGCCGATTTCCGTCCGCTCAAGCACACTCTATCCGGCAGCGATGAACGCAGCCTGATGAAGCTGATCGTCGATGATGCCAGCGACAAGGTCGTCGGCGTGCACATGGTCGGTGATGAAGCCGGTGAGATCATGCAAGGCATCGGCATCGCCGTGCGTGCCGGCCTGACCAAGGCCGACTTCGACCTGACCGTGGGCATTCACCCGACGGCAGCGGAAGAGTTCGTCACCATGCGCAGTGTCACGCGCACCTGACAAACCAGTCGCAAAGACGGCTCAGCGAAAGGACTGAGCTTCGAAAAGACTGAACGTCGAAATAGAACATCGAAAACAGAACGCCCCACGGCCTTGCCGTGGGGCGTTTTTGCATGCGTCTTTTGCCTGCACCCTGACGCGAATGGACTGCAAAAGGGGAGTCATGGTT
This sequence comes from bacterium Scap17, assembly GCA_013376735.1. Lineage (NCBI taxonomy): Bacteria > bacterium Scap17. The sequence goes on from VINJ01000001.1 coordinate 2,107,914, forward strand.
ACTGAGTAACGGTGCAGGTTACACAATCAGCAGCAGCCAACACCTGAAGCCTCGCGGCAAGTTGCGCGCAATGAGGAAGCGGCAATCTTCGTGTGGCGAGAGACAAGTCGTTGCCTGCGCGGAATCTGTCAACATAGTTGGCACATGAAGTGGTGCTGGCTTTTTAAAATCCTGCTGCCTGCGGTATCGGATCCCGCTCCGGATTCAAATGCACTATCTCCGGCAGGTCGAGTTTTCGGATGTCGCCTGACCATCGCTCCGGGTGACGCTGCTTCGCGGCCTCGAAGACCTCTCGGCGCTGCGTCAGAATGCCTTTGGCCTCGCCGTCATGACGCTGGCTCGGCGTGACGTAGCGAAGGGCGCTGTGCCGGTGCTCATGGTTGTACCACTCGGTAAATTGCTGAACCCAGTCCTGAGCCTCGGCCAGGGTGGCGAACCCGTCGATGGGGAAGCCCGGCCGGTACTTCAGCGTCTTGAAGGCCGACTCGGCGAAGGCATTGTCGTTGCTGACTCGCGGTCGGCTGTATGAGGGAGTGATGCCCAGGTCATAGAGCTTTTCCAGGAAGGTCGCTGCCTTCATCGGGCTGCCGTTATCTGAATGCAGAATCAAGGGTTTATGACGATCTGTCAGGCGCTCTCGCCAGCAGGCTTTCTGGATCAACTCAGCGGCCAGCTCGCCAGTCTCTGTTTCATAGATCTCGTGCCCGACGATCTTGCGGCTGAAGACGTCCATTATCAGGTACAGATACCACCAAGTGCCGCGCGCGGGACCGGGCAGCCACGAAATGTCCCAGCACCAAAGCTGGTTCGGCGCCGTCGCCTGGTGAGTGGTCGGTGGGCGCTTACGCTGAGGGGCCTGCTGTCGACCCCGGTGATGTTGCTGATCATATTCATGAAGCACTCGGTATATCGTCGACTCAGAGGCCAGATAGCGGCCCTTGTCAGCCTGATCGGCCACGATGAAGGCCGGAGGGCGGCTTCGGTACTCTGGAGCGTTGCACAACGCCACGATCGATTTTCGCTCCTCGGGAGATAGCTTGTTGGCCGGTTCCGGGCGATCGGCGTCGGGACGGCGGTCCGCCGTCACTTCGCCTTCTGCGACCCAGCGGTAGTAGGTCCGCACGCTGATGCCCATCACCTGACAGGCCTTGGCCAGCCGAGCCCCGTCACGCTGGGCGTCTTGCACCAGGGTCACGATGCGCTGGCGATCCGGGAGGCTGGTCAGTCGTCCTCGTCGTGGGTCGTGCCCCAGATCGCCTCGGCTTTTTTTGACAGGGTCAACAGGGCCGCCGTCTCGGCGAGGGCCTTGTCCTTGCGGTGCAGCTCGCGCTCCAACTTACGGAGCCGCTTTTGCTCCGCCTTGCGAGCCTGGCGTTGTTGCTTGGCCTGCGCTGCCACGTCGTCGTTGGCGTTCATGCAGGCATCCCGCCAGGCTTCCACCTGCTCGGGGTAGAGCCCACGCTCGCGGCAATAGGCGCTGAGTTCGGCCTCGTTCATCGGGGCCGTCTCCAGGACGATCTGGAACTTCTCCTGGCTGGTCCACTGGTCGGGCTGGGTGGAACGTGATGGCAAAACTTGTCCTCGCTCTCTGGCCTGTTTCCGCCAATTGTAGAGGGTTGTTGCAGTGATGCCTTCCTGTTCGGCCAATTCCGGGATGGTCATGCTCATAGGCGGCGCCATCTTCTTGAGGATGGCTTCCTTACGCTCTGTGGAATAACGCACGTTGATCACCTCTCAATCCGTTTAGGTGACAACTACGCTGGCAGATAGGGTGCGCAGTTCACTGCCAACACCTACACCTTTCGTAGCACAAAGCATGACAAGCTGGTACTCGTGCACTTCAGCTATGCTAGTCTCAGTGCAGCGTTATGCACCTCAAATTACTGAAATATCAGCCATGTGGCAGTGGATAAGCCTGAAAATCGGCTTGTTTCACACGCGATAAAAGCAAGGGCCTGGCCGGTATCGAGGTGCATGACGGCAAGACCAATAACAAGCCAGCAAAGGGAGTTTCAACATGACCATGATCAAGAAGTCGCTGACAGCGGCGGTCGCGACCGCAGGTCTTGGCCTGATGGGGATCTCCGGAGGCGCCAGCGCCGCCGAGCAGACCTTCGTAACCATCGGCACCGGCGGTGTAACAGGCGTTTACTATCCGGCTGGTGGTGCAATCTGCCGCTTGGTCAACCGTGGCAAGGCCGAACATGGCATTCGCTGCAGCGTCGAATCCACGGGCGGTTCCGGCTACAACCTGAACAGCATCCGTACCGGCGAGCTGGACATGGGCGTTGCCCAGTCTGACGCGCATTACAATGCCTATGAAGGCAAGGGTGACTTCGAAGACTTCGGCCCGAACAAGGACCTGCGTTCACTGTTCTCCCTGCACCCGGAACCGTTCACTGTCGTCGCTCGCAAGGACAGCGGCGTGACCGAGTTCGACCAACTGGAAGGCAAGCGCATGAACATCGGCAACCCGGGTTCCGGTCAGCGCTCGACCATCGACACTCTACTGTCCTCGCAGGGCAAGGACACCAGCGTGTATTCCGTGGCCTCCGAACTCAAGGCCTCCGAGATGTCTTCTGCACTGTGTGACAACAAGATCGACGGTTACGTCTACGTCGTGGGTCACCCGTCCGGTTCCATCAAGGAAGCGACCACCACCTGTGACGCGAACATCGTCAATGTCACCGGCGACGCCGTCACCAAGCTGGTCGAAGAGAAGCCTTACTTCTCCGTCGCGACCATCCCGGGTGGCATGTACCGCGGCAACGATGACGACGTGACCACCTTCGGTGTCCGTGCCACCATCGTCTCCAGTACCGAAGTCGAAGACCGCGTCGCCTACGAAGTGGTCAAGGCCGTGTTCGACAACTTCGATCAGTTCCAGCGCCTGCACCCGGCGTTCCAGGTCCTGAAGAAGGAAGAGATGGTCAATGCTTCCCTGACGGCGCCGCTGCATGATGGCGCCAAGCAGTACTACAAGGAAGCTGGCCTGCTGAGCGAGTGATATGCCCTGAGCGCCTCGCCTGCGAGGCGCCGTGCATGAACGCTCATCCTGCGCCCAGGGAGCCGAGCACAGGGAGCACAGGGAATTCCCGGAGACCGCACTCGTTGCGGTCTCCGTGCTTGTGGAAAGTCTGCATTCCCGGGAGGCCACTCAGGTCGAGCAGGAAAGGGCCAAGCAGGAAAAGGCCGAGCAGGGAAAGCGCAGCAGAGACACCCGCCGTCAGCACGCCGCCAGGACTTGCCTGCGAGTGGCAAGTGGCGTGACGGCAGCCGCAGCATGGACAAGCGTGACCAGGCAAGGCCTCACGCTCGTCACGAGCCTAGCTCACTGCCCGTTCAGGACATCGTTCAGGAAATTTACGCCCTGATCGGGTGAATCAATGGAAACATCTGTCAGGCCGGACATACTGAAGACGTAACCAGCTTGATAAGCATGTGGTTGAGCAGCGCCTTCTGGTCGAGCAAGAAGGTGAACTGTCAGCCATCGCCTGACTCGCGTACCGGATCACACAAAATGACCAAAACCCAAACTGCAGCAACGTCTCAGGCGCCAGACGCCGAGACGCATCATGATGCTGAAGTCCTCGAGATGCTGGAGTCGGAAACCGGCGGCCGTCATCCCGTGGGCTTCGTGGGCCGCCACTTCATGTGGCTGATTCCACTGGCATGGTCGTTGTTTCAGCTTTATCACGCCTCGCCGCTGTCACTGCTCAACTCCGACACCGCGCGCGCCGTGCATCTCTGTTTTGCCATCTCGCTGGCCTTCGTGGCGTACCCGGCCTACAAGGGTGCCCCCGCCAACCGCATTCCTCTCTATGACTGGGCATTGGCGATCTTCGCCGTGGCGGGTGTCGCCTATGTGCTGATCTTCAGTGATGAGCTGGCACGCCGCGCTGGCGCCTATACCACCGTGGACCTGGTGTTCTCGGGGATCGGCCTGGTCCTGCTGCTGGAAGCCACGCGTCGCGCACTCGGGCCGCCCCTGGCGGTCGTCGCCAGCGTCTTTCTGCTCTACAGCCTGTTCGGCGCCTACATGCCCGATGTCATCGCGCATGCCGGGGCCAGCCTCAACAAGCTGCTCGGCCACCAGTGGCTGACCACGGAAGGGGTTTTCGGAGTCGCGCTCGGCGTTTCCACCGACTTCGTGTTCCTGTTCGTGCTGTTCGGTGCCTTGCTGGAGCGTGCAGGCGCCGGTAACTACTTCATCCGCATGGCCTTCTCCATGCTCGGCCACATGCGTGGCGGACCGGCCAAGGCCGCCGTCGTCGCCTCTGGCCTGTCCGGCATCATCTCCGGCTCCTCCATCGCCAACGTCGTCACCACCGGCACCTTCACCATCCCGCTGATGAAGAAGGTCGGGTTCCCGGCCACCAAGGCGGGCGCCGTGGAAGTGGCAGCGTCCACCAATGGCCAGCTGACGCCGCCGATCATGGGCGCCGCAGCCTTTCTGATGGTCGAATACGTCGGCATTCCTTACCTTGACGTCATCAAGCATGCCTTGCTGCCGGCATTGATCTCCTACATCGCCCTGATCTACATCGTGCACCTGGAAGCGTGCAAGGCCGGCATGGAAGGCCTCAAGCGCACCCAGAAGACCAACATGATCGCGACCTTGCTGACCTTCCTGACCGTCTTCATCGGCATGGGAATACTCACGCTGGTCGTCTACTACGGCATCGGCTGGATCAAGACCCTGGCGGGTGACGGCGCGGTCTGGATCGTGCTGCCGCTGCTGCTGGCCTCCTATGTGGCACTGATCGCCTATTCGGCATGCTTCCCGGAGCTCGGGGAAGGCGACATCGATGAACTGCCGCCGGTCGGCCCGACCGTCAAGGTCGGTCTCTACTTCCTGCTGCCGGTCGTGGTACTGGTGTGGTGTCTGACGGTTGAACGCATGTCACCGGGGCTGTCGGCCTTCTGGGCCGTGTTGTTCATGATCTTCATCACCGTGACCCAGCGTCCGCTGGTGGCCATCTTCCGCAAGGAAGGCAATGTCGGTGGCGCCGCGCAACGCGGTGGCGAAGACCTCTTCCATGGCCTGGTGATCGGCGCCAAGAACATGATCGGCATCGGCGTGGCCACCGCGGCGGCAGGTATCGTCGTGGGCACCGTGACCCTGACCGGGCTGGGCCTCAAGATGACCGCCTTCGTCGAGTTCATCTCGGCCGGCAATCTGATGCTGATCCTGCTCTTCACCGCCGTGATCAGCCTGATCCTGGGCATGGGCCTGCCGACGACTGCCAACTACATCGTCGTCTCGACGCTGATGGCACCGGTCATCGTCAATCTGGGCGCGGAAAACGGCCTGATCGTGCCACTGATCGCCGTGCACCTGTTCGTGTTCTACTTCGGGATATTGGCCGATGACACGCCACCGGTGGGGCTAGCCGCCTTCGCGGCGGCCGCGATTGCCAAGGCAGACCCGATCAAGACCGGTATTCAGGGCTTCACCTACGATATCCGCACCGCGATCCTGCCGTTCATGTTCATCTTCAATACCAATCTGTTGCTGATGAACATCGACAGCTACTGGCACCTGGCGATCACGGTGGCCTCGGCCGTCGCGGCGATGCTGGTCTTCGCGGCGGCGACGCAAGGCTACTGGCTGACGCGTACGCGCTGGTACGAGACCATCGGCCTGCTGCTGATCACCTTCACGCTGTTCCGTCCGGGCTACTGGTGGGACATGATCTATCCGCCCACCACCATGGCCGCGCCGCAGCAGATTGAAGCGCTGATCGCCGAAGCGCCGGTGGACAGCAAGCTGCCGATTCACGTCTCGGGCATCAACCTGGATGGCGACGAGGTCTCCAAGACCGTGTTGCTGCCGGTTTCTGACGCCGAGAGTGGCGAAGCCCGCCTGACCGATGTCGGCCTGACGCTGGATATCAGCGACGAGCAGGTGCTGGTCAGCATGATCGAGTACGGCAGCGTGGCACAGCAGGCCGGCATCGATTTCGACTTCACCATCGATGGCATCCAGCAGAAAGCTGAGCGTCCGCCGAAGGAAATCGCCATGCTGCCGGCACTGGCATTGCTGTGGCTTATCGGCTTCCTGCAGGTACGTCGACGTCGCCAGCAACCCGCCGCTGCCTGACGCCTAAGCGCTTCCGCTCGACAAGGTAACGTCTGAGCACCAACCCTCACGGTCGATGCCGTGAGGGGCTAAACAAAAGCCGCCCCCTAGATTCTCGGTGGGCGGCTTTTTCATGCCTGAAGCGCTGACGTTGCGTGCGGCGCGGCTTGCTCTCTCGGCTGCAAGGTGATGCTGCTCAACATGATGCTGTCAGGCACCGGGCAAGAGGGCATTTCATGAGGGAGCCACAGTATGCGCCTGCCTTGCGTGACCTGTCTGCAAGGCTTGCGTGAAATCTGAACGCGTTTTTGCAACACGATCGACATATTCATCATGCTAGGTTCAAGGGGCACACTCCAACGGAAGGCATGTCGCCAATGGTAAGAGTCGAGAAGCAGTCCCGTCGTCTGTACGTCCTCGATACCAACGTGCTGATTCACGACCCCTCAGCCCTGTTCCAGTTTGACGAGCATGATGTCGTCATCCCGATGACGGTGCTGGAGGAGCTGGACAAGCACAAGAATGGCCACAAGGAGATTGCCCATACCGCCCGCCAGATCAGCCGTACGCTGTCCGATCTCACCGCGGATGTCACACCTCAGGAAATCCTGCGTGGAATTCCGCTCCCGCCCTCCATGAATGGTGCGGGCAACCTGCACTTCCTCTCCGGCAACGTCGATCAGAGCGACGCCTGTGCCGACAATCGCATTCTCGCCGAGACCCGCAGCCTGGCTACACGCTGCCAGGACGCTTCGGTCATCCTGGTCACCAAGGACATCAATCTGCGCATCAAGGCCGCCGCTTTGGGGATGGCGGTGGAGGACTATCTGACTGACCGCGCCTTCACCGACAGCGATGCCATGATCGAGGGCGTCAAGCTGTTTCATGAAGCCGGTCCCGATGGCCAGGGCGTGTGGGACGACTTGCAGGTCGATGTCACCGTCACGCGAGAACACCATCGCACCTTCTACGATCTGTCCGGCCAGATGCCCAAGGACTGGTACCCCGGCATGCTGATCGCGGATTGCGATGGCGATGATGGTGCAAGCTTCGAGGCCATCGTACGCGAGCTGGAGCATGACTATGCACGCCTGGAAGTGCTGCAGAACTATCGCAACGAGCGCAGCGCTTGGGGGGTGAATGCCCATGACAGTCGCCAGAACTTTGCCCTCAACCTGCTGATGGACGACAGCGTCGACATGGTGTCAATCGCGGGCAGTGCCGGCACCGGCAAGACCTACATGACGCTGGCTGCCGCGTTCGAGCAGACACTGGAGAAGAAGCGTTTCGAACGCATCATCTTCACCCGCGCGCCGATCGCGATGGGCGAAGAGATTGGCTTTCTGCCCGGCACCGAAGAAGAGAAGATGTCACCGTGGATGGGCGCCTTCCACGACAACATGGACAACCTGCTGCGCAAGGAGGGAGAAGGCACCAGCGCCTGGAACGAGGAGGCCACGCGCGCCTGGATCGGCAATCGTGTCCAGATTCGCTCACCGTCCTTCATGCGTGGCCGCACGCTGAGCGACACCTTCCTGATCATCGATGAAGCCCAGAACCTGACACCCAAGCAACTCAAAGGTCTGCTGACACGGGCGGGCGCCAACACCAAGGTGGTACTGCTGGGCAACGTCGGCCAGATAGACACTCCCTATCTGACCGCCAACACCTGTGGTCTTGCAGTGGCAGTGCAGCGTTTCAGCTCGTGGCCGCATGCCAGTCACGTGACACTCAAGTGCGTCGAGCGCTCACGTCTGGCGTTGGTCGCGGAAGAGCTGCTGTGAGGTGTTCACCATACTTTCGACAACCTGTTAGCCACACGATGGTGTCGTCATCACGACACTGGCGACTCTGACACCACAGGCTCGGTATCAAGGGAGTGGTATCACGAGAATGAGATCACGACAGCACTGACAGAAAACGCCGCCCATCTGGGCGGCGTTTTCGTGCGCATTACTCATGCCAGTCACGGAAATCATGCCACAAGTGCGTGGCAATCACTCGCAAGGCTTTCAGCATACGAAGGGCGGCAAGGGCGCAAAGGCCAGGCGTTCCTTGAGCAGCTTGTTCTCATGTGTCAGCTGCCCGAGTTGAGCCTCCAGGCGTGAGTATTCCGCCGAGGAGTGCTCCAGCTGCGCACGCATGTCCTTGAGCTCCGTCTCGCGCTGCTGGCGAGCCGATGTCTCTTCAAAGCGACGACGCTCTTCTTCCTGCAGCTGCTTGCGTTGCTCGGCCGCCTGGGCATCAAGACGCTCGACGCGCTTCTCGAGCTGCTCCTGGCGGCGTCGATGCTGCTTGTCGAGCTCGCTCTTCTCGAGGCGCGCATCATCCAGCATCTTCATCAGCCGCGTTTCACTGGCCTCATGACGCGCCTCTTCCTGCGCGAGGCGTTCCTTCCACTCGCTTTCCTGCGCCTGAATCGCCTGTTGATGGCGCTCATGGTCCACTTCGCGCGTGCGCTCCATGGCCGCGATGTCTTCCTGGGCCAGGGTCAGACGCTTTTCGAGCTTGTCCTGCAGCTGCTGCCAATGTTCCTGCTCATTGGTCAATGTCGCCAGGGCCTGCACGCGCTCTTCAAGTCGCGCCTGCACCTGGGCCAATTGCTCGGACAGGGCGCTGAGTCGCTGTTCGGCATCTTCCGCGCGGCGCTGTGCCTGCGCTTCGGCTTCACGCGCCTCGACGGTCTGCTTGTCCGCTTCCTGGCGATAGTGCACCAGACTTTCATTGGCCAGTGACTGCGCTTCCTTCCAGACCGTGGCCAGGGTCTCGGTGAGACTGTCGGGCATCGCCTGGGTCAGCGGCTCATCACGCTTCTCGGCGCGCCGCTGGCGCCAGTCACGCAGATGATCGCTGATGGTGGTGAAGCTGCCGGTCCCCAGCACTTCACGAATCTTCTGCACGCTCGGGGCCTCGCCCCGCGCCATCAGTGACTCGATGGCTCGTTGTACATCCTCGTACTGGACGCCAGTGCGCGCCATGGGAATCTCCGTCCTTAGTCCGTCATTGATACGTCGTCAGTAATTGCTGCTTGACCGCCATTACGCCACGAAGCGCGGCCAACTACCACTCTCCAACACGCACTCTCATAACGTAAAGGCAGCGGATGGGCCACGTCATCTGGCGAGAGCAATACCTTGGATGCCGCTTGCCTTCTTCTGCCGTCAGCCTGGCGCCCATCTTAACGATGTTTTCTGACAAGATAAAGATAATTACATATTGCGTAATACGTAATTTACGATACGATCAGATTGATAAATTCATGATTACGCGCCTTATCTTGAATTATCATGGCCGTAACGTCACAATCAGCCCCGAGGACAGGGCAAGCCTGGCCAGAACAGAGAAGGTCAGGGCAGGAAGGGCAGACAAGAGAAGGACAGGGGCGCCCCAGAGCGGCGCACGCCTGATATGACGCGCCAGACGGGTGATATACAGCCAAGATGCTGCAACGGGAGTTGATCGGTGAAAGAAAGCACGCATGACGGTATCACCGCGCTGGTCGGGCATCTGGAGGGCGAGCTATCCAGAGCGCAACAGCATGCCCAGCTGACGGCCGCTGATGATCGCTCACTGATTCGCGCCCGCACGGATGTCGAAGCCGTGGCCGCCTGGCTCAACGAATATCGCCACAGTGCTCAGACGCTGCGCGCCTATCGCAAGGAGGCGGAGCGCCTGCTGCTATGGCTCAAGGCCGAGGGGGAGCAGGGCAGAGAATCCGCCCTGGCCAGTCTGGATCGCGAACGCCTTGAGCACTTCGAGGCGTTTCTGGCCGACCCTCAGCCTGCAGAGGTCTGGATCGGTAGCGTGCGTGCCCGCAAGCATCCTCAGTGGCGACCCTTTCGCGGCCCGCTGGCCCCCGCCAGCCGCCGTCAGAGCCTGGTGATCCTGCAGGGCATGTATGCCTGGCTGATCGAGGCCGGCTACCTGTCACGCAATCCGTTCCGGCTGATGCGCGACAAGCGCCGCATGGACAACCGCACGCTGCGCATCGAGCGCTATCTCGAGCGCCCCTTGTGGGACTGGCTGTGGGGGCGCATCGAAGCGCATTGCGAGGAGCTGACACAGCTCGGTGCTTCACCTGAGGATGGGGTGTCCCGCGAGCGCTTCGTGGCCGAGCGCCAGCGCTTTCTGTTCGCCTTCGCCTACTTGATGGCGCCACGCATTGCGGAAATGGCCGCCGCGAGGATGGGCGATATCGTCAAGCGGGAAGGCCAGTGGTGGTGGCGGGTGATAGGCAAGGGCGCCAAGCTGGCCGAGATTCCGCTGCCGCCGCCGATGCTCGAGGCACTGGTTCGCTGGCGTCGCCTGCGCGGGCTCAGTGATCTGCCGCAGGCACTGCCCGCCGACGAGTCGCTGCCACTGCTGGCGCGCCTGGATGGCACGACACCGCTCGGCGACAACCAGCTTTACCGCTTGATCAAGCAAACATTCACACAGGCCGCCATCGACATGCGCCAGCGAATCCAGAGTCCCGGCGATGCCAGCGAGCTGATGGCACGCACCCTCGATCAGGCAAGCCCTCACTGGCTGCGCCACACCGCGATCACCCATCAGGCACAGGCTGGGGTAGAGCTGCGCTTTCTGTCGCGCTCCGCCAGACACTCGCGACTGGATACAACATCTCGCTACCTGCACGCCGAGGACAGCGAGTGGCAGCAGCAGATGGCCAGACATACGCTGGCGACGCCAGGCCATCCGCCTGAGGCGCCAGAACACGACCCGTGAGCGCTGCTACAGGCGCCCAGGCCCGAAGGCGCCGTGCGTCCGGTGAGGTCAGGCGTTATCATGGCGACAGCGTATCTTCAGACACTTTGCAGTGACATCATCGGGAGTCAGCATGAGCGACGCGCAACAAGCGCAGGCGGAACTGGTCGAGGAATTCAGCTTCTTCGACAACTGGATGGACCGCTATCAGTACATCATCGACATGGGCAAGGCGCTGCCGGAATATCCGGAGGCATTGAAAGGACCTGAGACCAAGATCGACGGCTGTCAGTCCAACGTCTGGATTCACTCCGAAGTGCGTGGCGAAGGCAGCGAGCAGCGCCTGCATTTCCAGGCGACCTCGGACGCCGCCATCGTGGCAGGCCTGATCGCCGTGGTGCTGCGCATCTACAACGACCGGACGCCGCAGGAAATCGTCGCCACCCAGCCGACCTTCCTCAACGAGCTCGGCCTCGACAAGCACCTGTCGCCGACGCGCTCCAATGGTCTGCATGCGATGCTCAAGCGTATCTACGGCGTCGCCGAGCTGCACGCCAACGCCTGAGACCTGGCATTTTAGCTCTGATGCTTTAGCTATGATGCTTCAGGTCTGGGCCGACACGAGTAACGCAAGACGCCCGCCATTTCAGTCTCGAGATTTCGAGCGGAATGGCGGGCGTCTTTTTTGGGTTTTTCTCAAGAATTTCTCAGTGCTTTCTCAGGCTATTCTCAGCCTGTGCAGCAGGGCGTCTGCACGCCCTCAGCGATGCTCGCGCACTTCCAGCACATGCGTCATGGCCTGATGCTGCCCATCCCAGACATAGCGCAGGTGAGGCCCCTGAATGGGGATACTGACCGCCGGCGGACGCAGAATGGCAGCGCACTCGGCGCTTGCATCCACCTGAGCGTGGCGCACGCTGGGGTAGAGCAGACCAAAGCTGCCAGCTTCTCGCAACCTGGCGGCAAAGGCCTGGCCGGCAGGGTAGCTGGCCATGTCTGGCTGACAGAGGGCGTTATGGCCCTCCCGGATGTCATGCAGTGGCTGCGTCACGCGATTGACGTAGCTGCGCATGGTCATTTCCTGGCTGGGCTGCGCGGTATCGGCCAGAAAGCGCGCCATGTGGAAGCGGGTCTCGCTGATCGCGGTATCCAGCGTGCTGGCGCAGTAATAGACCCCGAAACTGCCATCGGTGAAACGCGAGGCACGCCCGATGTGCGTGAAGGCCGCCATCACCGGCGTGGAGCCCGGCCCGCTGATGCGGTCTTGCGGTGCGACGCGACTCAGCTCGCCGGCTTCTTCGCGCAGGCGATCATTGGTCAGCGCCTCGATGGCAAACGCCATCTCCAGCTCATCAGGCTCGAGAATATCCTCGAATACCGAAATGGGCGGGAAGGCACTGGAGATCACGCGCCAGGCGTTCTGCCAGTCCGGCAGCGTCAGCGCGGGCAGGGCGGAGTCATCGACATGCTTGCCTTCGCTCGTCCATTCGCTCATCCACGCACTCCGTCGAGATAACGGCGAGTGTCGGCCAGCGAGACCACCTGTCCGGCCAGCATGTAGTCCAGCGCACTCTGGCCGTTGAAGGGTGCCGCCCGATTGGGGCGCCGCACCCATTCATGGGCCATCTCGGGCGTATTGCTGAACAGGATGCGCAGGGCCTTGTGGATCCCCATCACGTAGGAGATACGCTCCAGGGTGTCGTTGGGCAGGCGTACTTCCGGCAGCTTGCGGTACTTGTGGTAGGTGGTGGTGCCGATGCCCCCCAACAGCACGCGCTGATCCGCCGCGCTGCACTGCCACTTCTCCATGATGTTGAAGAAGGACTTGAGGGCAACGCGGCCCGCACCAGGGCTGGTCGGGGACACGCGATCGAGGGCGGCTGCGGTGGACATGACATTCTCCTGCTGACTGACGATGGCGTCACAGCTGACGCCATACACATGTGAATGATAACACAGAAATACTTCACATGCGCACAGACATCCGCAAGACTCCGCCGCTCGCAGGGCACACGACCCAGTCACTCACCCCGGTCACTCGCAAGGCGTATGCCCTCAAGGCCTGGGGACGTCGTCCTGATCATGCGCATCACAGCAGCTGACAGACGAGGCGTGCCCCTTGCGCGGTGGCACGGGGTCCACGCCACCCGGCCCGCCCAGCGGGTGACAGCGCGACAGACGCCTGGCCGTGAGCCAGCACCCCTTGAGGGGCCCATGCACCTTGATGGCCTCCAGTCCGTAACTGGAGCAGGAAGGATAGAAGCGACAGCGCGGTCCCAGCAGCGGGCTGAGCACCAACTGATAGCCGCGTAGCAAGCCGGTCAGCAGGCGCGTCATGACCGACGTCATGCCGCGCCTGAAGGAGTGGCGACGTTCAGGCGTTGCCATACAGGGTGTTCGGATCAATGATCGGCGGATCGGTAATCTCGGCACCTTCAGCATCCAGGCGCCAGTAGAAGCAGCTCTTGCGCCCGGTATGGCAGGCAGGGCCTGTCTGATCGACCTTGACCAGCAGGGTATCGCCATCGCAGTCCAGATGCGTAGTGACCAATTTCTGCTGTTGGCCCGAGCTCTCGCCCTTGCGCCACAGCTTGCTGCGCGAGCGTGAGAAGTAGCACACGCGACCGGTGGAGAGCGTCTCGCGCAGGGCTTCGGCGTTCATCCACGCCATCATCAATACCTCGCCGCTGTCATGCTGTTGCGCGATGGCGGGAATCAGCCCGTCGCCATTCCAGGGCAAGGCGGCGATCAGCGCCTCCAGCGCGACCTTCTCGCCGACGTCGGCATTCTCCAGCGACTTGAGCAGTCCATCCTGAGCCATTGAGGGTGTTTCCTTGCAAAGTCCATATCGAAGCCCCGGCAGTGTCATGTCACGCTGGCCGGGGCTCACGCAGTATTCAATATCACAAGCCGCGAATCAGCGACGCAGTCCGCCACGAGCGCTGCGCCAGATGAGCGACAGCAGGTAGGCGACACCAGCCACCAGCACGATGGTCGCGCCGGCCGGCAGGTCGAACTGCCAGGAGAGCGCCAGCCCACCGGTGGTGAAGGCCATGGCCGCCAGGCTCGCGATCACGATCATCATGCCCAGTGAGCGCGCATGATGACCGGCAAGCGCGGCAGGCAAGGACAGCAAGGCCAGCACCATGATCAAGCCCACCGCCTGCAGCAGCAGCACGACGGTGATCGCCACCATCACCAGCAGCAGCAGGTAGAGCGTCTTGACCGGCACGCCCCGCAGACGCGCGAACTCTTCATCGAAGATCACCGCAGTCATCGGACGATGCACCAGCAGCAACACCAGCGCCAGGCCTCCCACCATCCAAGCCAGGGTACCGATGGCATCCGCAGGCACCAACAGCAGGTTGCCGAACAGATAGCTCATCAGATCGACCTTGTAACCCGGGGTCTGACTGATGAACAGGATACCGGTGGCCATGCCGATGGCCCACAGCGCGCCGATGACGGTGTCTTCCTGATCAAAGCCCTTGAGACTGATGTAACCGATCAGCAGAGCGGCGAGAATGGCGCTGATGAAGGCGCCGACCAGCGGGCTTGCGCCCATGAAGTAGGCGATCCCCATGCCGGCAAGCACGGTATGGGCGATACCCCCGGCCAGATAGCCGATGCGGCGCACCACGACATAGGGGCCGACCAGACCTGCCGCAAGACTGGCCAGCAGACCGGCGAAGAGGGCGTTCTGGAGAAAATCCTGGCTGCCCAGGGCGGTGATGAAATTCATGTAATGTAAGCCTAGAGCGCAGAGCGGGCGGTGTGAAGGAAGTGAAACAGGCCAGACGGACAGTCACCGGCCGCGACATCAGTGATGGTGATGGATCATCTGGACGTTTTCACCATAAAGTCGCTCGATCGATTCAGCGGTGAGTGTCTCGGTGTCATGGACGATCATCTTGCGGTTGAGGCAGGCGACCCGATCGACGTAGTCACTGATGAAGCCGAGATCGTGACTGATCACTACCACGCTCATGCGGTTGGCCAGGCGATTGAACAGCTCGAACAGGGAGCGCTCGCCGTCGCTGTCGACACTCGCGGTGGGCTCATCCAGCAGCAGCAACTGAGGCTCGGCCGCCAGGGCGCGGGCGATCAGCACACGCTGCAGCTGACCGCCGGAAAGGGCATCGATATGCCGACGGCGCAGATGACTGATGCCGACTTCTTCCAGCACTGCACCGATCGCTTCACGGTCCGCGCGTGGCCAGGGGCCCCACTGACGACGACGCCCCTGGCGCCCCATCAGCACGACGTCTTCCACGCGGATGGGGAAGCGCTTCACGAAGTTGGCAAACTGCGGCACATAGCCGATATGGCGCGCGGCAGCCTTGGGCGTGCGCCCCAGCACGCGGACACAGCCAGCCGCCGGCTTGTGAAGACCGAGTATCAGCTTGAGCAGCGTGCTCTTGCCGCCACCGTTGGGCCCGATCAGTCCCACGATCTCGCGCGCGCCGACCTGAAAGTCGACATCGTCGAGAATGAGCTGCTCGCCATAACGGAAGGTCACGCCGCGAATATCAATGGCATCCGGTGCATCTGCCGGCACCGGGCGAAAGACCGGTCCGACACTGCGCCCGGTGGCTGACGCCTCCGGATGGCTGTCCGCACGCGGGCGCGCGACGGAGATGGGGCTGACCATGACGTAAGGTACCTCGTTGCAACGCAGACGGGCGCATGAGCGCCCGTCTGACTTTTCGATGGGGCAGGGCATTGTGCAAGATCAGACGCCATGCGCAATACCTGGCCGGCAATTACTGGCTGTCAGTCAACTCGAAACCCGCCTTCAGCGCTTCGGTGGCGTGCTTCAGGTTGTCGAGATAGTCCTCTGCCAGCGGGTCCAGCACAGCCACTTCGGCCTCCAGGGAGCTGGCGATCCGCTTGGCTGCCGTCTGGGAGAACTGCCCCGAGACGAAAATGGTGCCGATGTTCTCATCCTTGGCACGCGTGATCAGCGTGGCCATCTCGCGCGGCGTGGGCTCACGACCACTGACTTCAATGGCATGCTGCTCGAGCGAGTAGCGGTCCGCGAAGTAGCCGAAGCTGGGATGGAAGATCAGGAAGTTGCGGCCCTTGTAGGGTGCCAGCGTCTGAGCGATCTGCGCATCCAGCTCGCTCAAGGCCTTGAGCAGATGCTGCTCATTGGCATCGATCTCGCTGGCATGTTGCGGCAGGCGTGCCTCAAGCACCTCGGCGGCACGCTCGACGACGGTCTGCATGCGCTGCGGGTCCAGCCAGAGGTGGGGATCGG
The DNA here is from genome assembly GCA_013376735.1 of bacterium Scap17. Taxonomy (NCBI): domain Bacteria; species bacterium Scap17. Next base: position 2,123,960 of record VINJ01000001.1, read on the forward strand.
CTTCGCCGAGATCGCCATGCTCGTGCTCGTCATGATCCGCGTGGGCTTCATGCTCATGCTCATGCTCGTCGTGATCCGCGTGGGCTTCATGCTCATGCTCGTCATGATCCGCGTGGGCTTCATGCTCATGCTCGTCGTGATCCGCGCCATGATCATGATGATGCGCTTCGCCACTGCCGAAGTGGCGTGTGTTGAGACCCTCCTCAAGATGCACCACTTGCATCTCGGCGTTGTTCTTCTCCAGGCGCGGCAACCACACCTGCTCGAAGGGCACACCGATGGCCAGATAGAGCGGGACTGTCGACAGCTCGGCCACCTGGCGTGGTGTCGGGTCATAGGCGTGCGGGTTGTCGCCCGGCTTGGCCAGGGTGGTGATCTCGACATGCTCACCGGCCAGCTGATCGACCATCCACGCGATGGGCGGCACGCTGACGGCCACATGCAGAGGGGCGCTGTCCTGGGCGTGGGCGGCAGGCGTCGCGAAGGCGGCAAGCGCGCCCAGCACACTCAGCGGCAGGGCACGCGCGGCCCGCGGACCCAGCGTGCGCTGGACCCGGGACAGCAGCTTTTCACACAACATTTGGCGAGACGCCAGGGGAGAGCCCGCATACATACTCATGACACCACTTCCTTTGCTAGTGATCACGACATGATGCGGGCAGGGCGTGCCGAGAACCGGCACGCCAGGACCGCCATCAGCCGCGGTTGAACGAGAGTCGCTGGCCGTTGGCCACCGGATTGACGGTCTTGCCGTCATAGGCTTTCACGCCGTTGACGAAGGTCGCATCGATACGCGCCTTGAAGGTCACGCCATCGAAGGGGCTCCAACCACACTTGTAGAGCACGTTGTCACGCGTGACGCTGGTCTCGCCATTGAGGTCGACCAGCACGAGGTCAGCGAAGGCCCCTTCACGGATGTAGCCGCGATCGACGATGGAGAAGCGATCCGCCACGTTGTGACTGGTCTTCTGCACCAGAGTCGCCAGGTCGTAGATGCCGTCCTGAACCTGGTCGAGCAGTGACAGCAGGGCATGCTGCACCAGCGGCAGGCCGGAAGGTGCCTTGAAGTACGGGTTCTGCTTCTCTTCCCAGGTATGCGGTGCGTGATCGGTGGCGATGATGTCGATACGGCCATCCATCACGGCAGCGCGCAGGGCGGCGCGGTCTTCGGCGGTCTTCACTGCCGGGTTGCACTTGATCAGGCTGCCACGGGTGTCGTAATCGGCGTCGCTGAACCACAGGTGGTGCGCGCAGACTTCGGCGGTGATCTGCTTGCCCTTCATCGGGCCGGCCTTGAACAGCGCCATTTCCTCGGCGGTGGTCAGGTGCAGGACATGCAGCTGGGTACCGTTGCGGGTCGCCAGGTCGATCGCCAGACGCGAGCTCTTGATGCAGGCTTCGCGCGAGCGGATCAGGCCGTGTTCGGAGAAGGGCACGTCTTCCCCGAAACGCTCGCGCCAGCGCGCCTCGTTCTCGAGAATCATCGGCGTGTCTTCGCAATGCGTGACGATGGGCGTCGGGGCATGCTTGAAGATGCCTTCGAGAATCTCCGGATCATCGACCAGCATGTTGCCGGTAGAGGCGCCCATGAAGATCTTGATGCCGCAGGTCTGGTTCGGATCCAGCGTCTTGATCGCTTCCAGGTTGTCGTTGCTGGCACCCAGATAGAAGGCGTGGTTGGCATGGGCACGACCGGCCGCCACGGCAAACTTGGCTTCCAGTGCATCGCTGTCCAGGGTCGCCGGCTTGACGTTGGGCATGTCGAAGAAGGTGGTGATCCCCCCGGCCACGGCAGCAGCTGACTCGGTGGCGATGTTGCCCTTGGCGGTCAGGCCCGGCTCACGGAAGTGCACCTGATCATCGATCATGCCCGGCAGCAGATGGCGGCCGGCGGCATCAATCACTTCACGTGCATCGAGGTGAGACAGGTCGCTGGCGATGGCGTGAATACGCCCGTCCTTGATGCCCACATCCTGGGTGGAAATGGTGCCTTCGTTGACGACTTGCGCCTGTGAGATGCGGATGTCCAGCATGTGACGTCCTCCGTGGGAAGCAAATGTTATATCGTATCAAAAGCGCTCGCAAGCGCCGTTCACTTAGCGTTTTCTGCCATGGCAGCTGCTTGAGAGGTGCAATCCTGGCAACGCCCCTCGAGTTCGATGGTCTGGCGTTCGATCGAGAAACCATGGCGATCGGCGCTGGCGACTAGCCGGGTGCCGAGATCGTCATCATGCATTTCCTCGACACGACCGCAGCCGCGGCAGATCAACAGCTGAAAGCCGTGCTGATGTTCCGGGCAGTGGCAGGCAAGGTAGGCATTGAGTGATTCGATGCGATGGACGAGGCCCTGTTCGAGCAGGAAGTCCAGCGCACGATAGATCGTGGGAGGGCGGGCAGCGCCATGCTCCTTGGCGAGCTGATCCAGCAGGTCATACGCCTTGAGTGCGCCATGACTGGTCGCGATCATTTCCAGTACACGTCGCCGTATCGGCGTAAATCGCACACCGCGCGCCAGACATTGACGTTCGGCCTGGTCAATCAGCGAAAGTGGCTCTGGCATGAAGAATCCTGATTGTCGTGAATCCCGGATGTCAAAAGGCGTCAAGCGCGATGAGGGCAAGTGCGTCAGCGCGCAGCCTGAATGACCAGATGCTTATTCTAGGGCAAATGGGCCATGACGGGCCACCGGCAAGGGCATCGGGGCTGCGTGAGTCACGTAAAGGCAACGCACGGCGCAGGGGCCGACATGAAAGCGTGGACAAGCGAGCAATATGATATAACATAACAATTATTGCTTTCTGATCGCGATGATAGACCCGCGACCATCCCTGACAGGAGGATTTCATGGCCCAGTTCGAGGCGCTGCACCCACCCCTTCACACACGGCCCGAGTCACGCCTGGCAGCCAGTTCGTCACCTTCGACCCTCGCGGCGGCACCAAGACCCGCAACCCATTGGCATATCGGTCACGAGGCACATGACCTGGGAGCCATCTTCGATCCCGATATCAGTCTGGCCGTGATGCAACGCCGCATCGATGCGGCATTGAAGATGGCGGTCAAGGCTCAGTCCTCGGGTGCCTACCCGCTGCGCATGCGCTGGCGTGGCCCGATCAGTGATCTGCGTGAGGCGCTGGAGCGCTACCTTCCCGCACCGGATGCCGGGGCTGCGCTGATAGAGGATATCCGTGTGCTGGGTGAGGCCATGGGCGAACTCTTCGAGGTCAAGGATATCGGCATGCGACTGGAGATGACCCAGAGCGCCATGTGCCCGCGCTTTCATGTCGATCGCATCCCCGTCAGATTGGTGACGACCTACGATGGCCCGGGCACCCAGTGGCTGCCGGAACATGCCGCCGACAGAATGGCACTGGGCCATGGCCAACCCGGCCATCAGGACATCTGCCTGGCCCCCGGCGAGATACATGAGCTGCGCCCGGGCAGCCTGGCGTTGCTCAAGGGCGAGTGCTGGCCGGACAACGAAGGACGAGGGCTGATCCATCGCTCACCGGTGGTGCCCAATGGCAGTCGCCTGATGTTGAGCATGGACCCCGGCTGAGCTGAGACCAAGTGAATCATCAAACAAGAACACCCCGCCAAGGCGGGGTGTTCTTGTCTTTACCGATGGCACGTCAACGGATCAGTCCGCGATCGGCGCCATGCCGACAGTGGCGACATCTTCCTTGCTGCGCGAGAAGTGCTTGCGCGCAAAGGCGACACGCTCGGCGACCGGCACACCGTCGGGCTGACGCTCGATCAGCTCGAGTCGCTTGCGCAGGCCCTCGCCATTGGCCATCTGGATGGCCAGGCCCGGTCGGGCGTTGAGCTCCAGCAGCATCGGGCCATGGCGACGATCCAGCACCATGTCGGTGCCCAGATACCCCAGTCCGGTCATCTCGTAACAGCCGGCAGCCAGCTCGAGCAGGGTGTCCCACTGCGGTACCTTGAGCGAGAAGATATCGTGCCCGGTATCGGGGTGCGCGAACTGCGGGCGATCGTACTGCACGCCGCGCACCGCCCAGCCACTGCCGATGTCCAACCCGACGCCGACCGCTCCCTGGTGGAGGTTGGCCTTGCCATCCGAGGCCGCCGTCGACAGACGCATCATCGCCATCACGGGATAGCCCTTGAAGACGATGACACGAATGTCCGGCACACCCTCATAGGTGAACTCGGCGAAGGCCTGATCGAAGGAAATCAAGCCTTCGACCAGCGCCACATCCGGTGAGCCGCCCAGCGAATAGAGCCCTGACAGGATATTGGAGACGTGACGTTCCATGTCGGCACGCGTGATGCGCGCGCCGCTGGGCTTCACATACTCTTCGCCATCATGGTGCTCGACGACGAGGATCCCCTTGCCGCCTGATCCCTTGGCCGGCTTGATCACGAAACCTGCGTGATCGCGCACCATGTCGACGACGCGCTCAACCTCGAACTGGCTGGCGACCTTGCCGATCATCTCCGGCGAGGCCAGGCCGTACTTCTGACACAGCAACTTGGTCTGCAGCTTGTCATCGACCAGCGGATAGAGGCGACGGTCGTTGTATTTCGAGATATACCCGATGTTGCGGCGATTCATGCCGACAACCCCCCGGGCGCGCAAGGCGCCCGGCGTGGTCCAGTTGCGCGACCAGCGATTCAGCCATGACGAGAGCATCTCAATCCTCCGTCAGCGGCTTGAAGCGGCGCAATTCCAGCAGACGATAGCCGGTGTAGTTGCCGAGCAGCAGGATGAAGGCCATCAGCACCAGTTGCAGACCGAGGAAGTTGAAGGTCAGGTGACGCACCCAGGGATTGTTCATCGCCAGATAGGCCAGCACAGCGGTCAGAAGGCTGCCGCCACCTTGCTTGAGCACTTCCTTGGGACCTTCCTCTTCCCACAGGATCGACATGCGCTCGACGGTCCACGACAGGATGATCATCGGGAAGAAGGTGATGGTCAGGCCGGCGTTCAGACCGAAGCGATAGGCGAGTACCGAGAAGATGGAGATGATCGCGATCACCGTGATGATCACCACCGAGACCCTCGCCACCAGCAACAGATTGAGCCGCGACAGGTAACTGCGGATCACCAGGCCCGTCGCGACGATCAGCAGGAAGCCGATCAAGCCGGTCACCAGACTTGTCTGGATGAAGGCGAGGGCGATCAATACCGGCATGAAGGTACCGGAGGTCTTGAGACCGACCAGTACACGCAACAGCACCACGACCAGCGCGCCGATCGGGATCAGCAGGATGGTCTTGAACAGCGCCTGCTCTTCCAGCGGCAGGGAGTGGATCGAGAAGTTGAGCAGCTCGTCATTGGCCAGCTTGTTGCGCACCGCGACGGCCGCCGGCTCGTTGTGACGGATCATCGAGAAGCTGACACGGGAATTCACGCCGCCTTCGACTTCCAGCATCGGCGCGCCACGACCTTCCCACAGCAGCAGGTTGTCCGGCTCACCTTGCTTGCCGGTTTCCGGGTTGATCAGCACCCAGTCGGTGTTGATGTCTTCAGCATCGGCGGCCTCGACATCCACCGCCTCGTTGCCTTGCGGCGTTTCGGCGAAGACCTGCAACCAGGACGAGACCGTCTGGCGACGACGACCGTCTTCCAGGCTCAGGCCGCTGACCAGACGCGCACTGACACCGGCCTCATTGAGCAGGCGCAGCATGAGCTCGGGACGCTCGAACTGGGTCAGCAGCAGGCGCGCATTCTCGCCCTGACGCTGATTGTCGAACTGCTTGATCAACTCACGTGCGAAGGTGAACGAATCGGCACTGCGCTCACGGGCCTGATCGATGACCTGGGCCGCGGCGGTATCGTAGGGACGCTCCCAGGAGACTTCCTGAGGGGCCGGCAGGCGCTTGATGGCCGCAGGGGTTGCGTTGTCGGACTCCAGCATGGTCACGGTGTAATACAGCAGCTGCGAGCCTGCTGCTTCACGGATCGACCATTCGGCACGACGGCCCGGCAGGTCATCCAGATAGGACAGCCCGAAGCCCGAGGACGCCGTGTTCTCGGTGAGAACGCTGTAGCCTTTCTGGTTTTCCGGCAGCGCCAGCGACGCCTTGACCGGACCACCAGTGGCCGTGAAGGCCACTTGGGCTTCGATATCCCACACTTTTTGCTGTGCACCGGGTACCCAGGGCACATCAAACGAAATATGGCGATAGGCGGTCAGGCCCACACCGATCAGCATCAACAGGCCGACCAGAAGATAGAAAGCAAAACGCGACATGGGAGTCCTTGAAATGTCTGGAGCAGTCATGATGGCTCGGTGGCGCACCGAGCCATGTCAGGCAGCGAAGCCGGGCAGAGGAGACAGGAGGGCGCTTGCCACTCAGTCGCGGTTGCCTTCGTTCGGGTCCTCGTCCTTGGCCGCTTCGTTACTGGGTGCACTGCCCGGGTACTCCGGACGTGCATTGATGAAGGTACGGCTGACGTCCACCGCAGCGATGTCCATCATGAAGCGACGGCCCAGCAATACCGGATAGGTGAGATCACGACGATCATTGAGGGTGAACTCGACCTTCTGCTTGATGTCACCCAGCGTCATCAGCAGGCTGACGACGGGACGCTCTTCGCGGCCGGAGGCCTGGATGATGGTTACCGTGCGGCTGACCTGGGCTTCGACCCACTTATCACGATCGCCTGACACGAAATACTTGCCGTCATCCCGCAGCGCCAGTTTGAACTTGACCCACTTGGCGCCGTCGCGCTCGAATTCGGTGATATCACGCGCCGACAGCGACGAGGTGTTGGCCCCGGTGTCGATCCGTGCCTTGAAGTAACTGCTGATGGTCGGGAAACCGACCCACTCGACGCGCCCAAGCAGGGTCTTGTCGAGGATGGGGTTGTCGGTCACGGCCTTGCAGGCTTCCACGGCCTGCGGCTGTGCGGGCTGTTCCATCTCGGCATGGATCTGGCGCAGCTGACTGCCGACTTCTCGCACGTCACGACGCAGGGAGCGGCTCAGCGCCTGCTGGTCGGCAAGTTGCTGCTGTTGGACGTTGCATTGGCCTGCCAGCTGCTCCTGCAGGGCATCGATGCGTTGCGAGAAGGCATCTGGCGTCAATACCGGTTTCTGCGGTTGCGGTTGTGCCGGGACGCAGCCGGCCATGACGACGACACTGGTCAAGGAAACAGGCAATAGCAGCTTGCGGATCAGCATAGGGGAGAAGGTTCCTGTTCAGCCTTGCTGCCGCTCTACAACCTGTGTGAACGGCAGACATAATTCTTGTCCATCGTCAGTCAGCACACTGATCCGACGATGCCTGGGTATTCCCTTGTATAGCTTTGGCGTTCTAGCACCGAAGCGTTACTGGAGGCGATCATACGTAGCCCGAATGGTGACTGTCCACGTTTCAGCACCTGACGCCGAGCCATTTACTGCGATTCACCAACGTAGCGATCACTTTATGTCGCCAGTCGAGGACAGACCACACCAGCTCACGCCAGTCGTGGGTCAGAGCCGCTATCAGCCGGCTGTAGATATAACGCCAGCTTGGCTTGCGTCGTTTTCAGGTGACGAAAACCTTGATGGAATCCAATCTGCAGACAGAACTAACCTTCGCGGCAACTTGCACAGCCAGACCTCACTGTTTGCGCATTGTTCAGGATGCCACTGCATCATCAGCGCGGGATCACAGCATGGTAACGACACGATCTCGGATGCGAGTGTGCCGACGAAGCGAGCTAGACTGTCGCCAAACTGATCAAATGCAGGCCACTCAGCAAAAGATAGGCGGGAACGTCGACTGACTCCATCGGCTGACTTTAATGACAAGCAGAACGAGGTTCACAAGCAGCTATGCAGAAGCTGTCATGCACGCGGAGGAGGCCAAGTGCCTGAAGATCGACGCTCAAGCATTGATGCACACAGCTTTAGCATGCTCACGAAACATCGTATTTAACATAATATATATTATACGAACTGTGAATATGTAGGTTTTGAGAGTGATTCTGGCGCGTCCTCATAGCCAGTTCCTGTGGTTCATCAGGCCATATCAATCAGGTCGAGCCGTCAGGACAAGTCCTGCGAGAGGAATCTGTCGGCTTGCAGCAGCGACGGCAAGAATCACGGGCCACTTTAGCACCCGCTAGATACTTCGAGACAATTTGCCGGAGTCCGTGAGTCAGGAAGCCCGTTGCTCAGGAGCGCGAATAAACTTATCCTTGATACAACTCACGCACAATCGTTGTAGAATAATTCGGACCACATGTAATCCACGCTGCAGATCTTGTCACCCAACCTTGCCGCGCACCGTGATGACTCACGGATGGGCGCCAACCGGAGTCAGCGATGCCCTCTTTCTCATCCTGTCTGTCAGCTAGCGCTGGATTCATGCACAACGGCATTCGGTGCATCAGCGGCCGCGCAGCCGTGTTGATCATGGCAGCGGGGTTATCAGCCTGTAGCGGACCTCAGATAGAAGATTACGCGGGCAGCGGCCCTGAACTTCGCATCGATGAGTACTTCCTGGGCCATACACGTGGCTGGGGCATGGTGCAGGATTACCGTGGTGAGGTGACGCGGCGGTTCGTGGTCGATGTCATCGGCAGCATGCAAGGCAATCAGCTGATTCTGGAGGAAGACTTCGTCTATGCCGATGGCGAGACGCAACACCGCCGCTGGACCTTTACCCCGGCGGGTGAACGCCAATGGACTGGTCGAGCGGCAGATGTGACGGGCGAAGCGACAGCGACGACCCGCGGTAACGCCTTGCGCATGAACTACGTGCTCCAGGTACCGATCGACGACAGTACCTGGGAGTTCAGCATGGATGACTGGATGTATCTGCAACCGGATGGTCGCATCCTTAACCGGACCTCGATGCGCAAACTGGGCCTCGAAGCTGCTAATATCACCCTGGCATTTCAGCGCTGCCCCTGTGACTCACCAGCATCTGAGCCGAAATGACAGCTCTTGCGCGGCAGTTATGTTGGCCCCTGATGGCTTCAGTCCTCGATAGCGCCAGCCTTTGTCGGTTCCAGCGCCTGACAGCCCAACTCTCATGAGGCACCGGAGCCACCCGCATGCTGTTCGAGCGATGTCTCCACCTTGGACAACCACTTGCCGTAATCGTCTTCTGGCGCCATCGGCACTCCAAAAGCGTATCCCTGCAATTGATCAAAGCCCAAATCAACCATTGCCTGACGCTGGCGTGAGTGTTCGATGCCAACTGCGATGGCGGAGATATCCAGGGCATGCAATGCCGCCGTCCAGGCTTTCAACAGGCGCCCCTGACGCGTATCGGTCTGCAACAGACTGATCCAGCGCGGATGCAGTTTAACGCTGGTGATGGGCAGCATGCTTATTAGACGCAGGCTGTCATCCTCAGGGCCGAAACGGTCGACACAGAAACTGATACCGTCATTGGCCAGCGATTTCATCGCCAAAACTAGTGACTCCGGCGTCGCGGAAAGACTCTCGACACCGCTGATATCAAGGCGCAGGCAATTTCCCTTGAGCCGGTAAAGGCGCAGGACACGGCGCAGAGTATCGATATACTCGCTTTCGATCAGGCGCGACGCCGTGATATTCAGCGACAGAGGTAACAACATCTCGTTACCCTTCCTGGTCGCCAGCCAGTGGCTGAGCAAGGCGCAGCTTCTGCGCAGCACCCAGATATCGAGCTCCTCATCCAGCCCCGCGTGTCTGGCGATGCGCAACATCTGATGGGGTGTGATCCAGCGGTTCTTGTCTTGCCAGCGCAGCAGCACTTCCTGACCGCTGAGGTCTTGGCTGCCCGCAGTGACGATGGGCTGTAGATGGATGCACAGCTCATTGTCACGCAGCGCCTGGGCAAAGCGGTTGTTCATCTCGAGGCACAGATTGAGGTTGTCCGTGAGATCCGCAAGCTGGACGCCCTTCTCTTTTGGCGCCCACTCACTGGCACAATCAAGCTCGTCTTCCACCACATCGATTAGTTCCGCCGCTGACATGCTGACGCTTATAAAGGTGCCTGCTCCGATCAGTAAATCAGGTCGGGTATTGGCGGAGAGATGCAATAACCAAGGCTGTTCCACGAAGCGATGCCTGCGCATGCCGTGCAAGGCCTGGTCACGCGGCAACAGGATCATCAGGGTATCTTCGCTAATGCGCCCTTTGAGCAGGCTCTCATCATCGAAATTTTCATTGAGCTGGTTGGACAGGGACTGCAGAACTCCTTCGTAGAAGTCGACGCCCTGCTGCTTGCGCAGTCTTTCAGCATTTGTCAGCTTGAGCAGAATGACTTGTATCGGCCCTTGGCTTGCATATTCTTCCAGCCAAGCAGACATTTTATGAAGAAAGCGCCCACGCAGGCTGTAGCCGGTGATGGGGTCGATATTGGCTTGCAACGTAGCGCGTGCTCGTTCTCCCAGCAGCGAATCACGCTGGATCAGCTCATTCTCGACCAACAGTGCACAACGCTCCAGCCGCTTCAGCTGGACCGTATCCAGTTCACGGGGCTTGTGGTCGATCAGGCACAGTGTCCCCAGCGGCAGGCCGCTGCTATCACGCAGCACGGCACCCGCATAGAAGCAGACATGCGGTGGCCCTGTCACCAGGGCGTTATCAAAGAAGCGCTCATCCTGACGCGCATCATTGACGATCAGAAAGCGCTCTTCATGCAGCGCGTGGGCACAGAAAGCGAGATCCCTGTCCGTCTGCCGTGCATCCAGCCCACAATGGGCCTTGAACCACTGGCGGTCTTCGTCCACCAACGACACAAGGCAGATGGGCACATCAAAGATATCGGCGACCAGTCGCGTCAGATCGTCATAGCGTTTTTCATGGTCACTATCCAATACATGCAGCGAATGCAGGCTATTGAGGCGCTCTTCTTCACGCGGATGAGGTGCCGCCGGCCTGAAGCCGGGCCGGCCACCCGGCGCGAGGGTCGTCTTTGCAGCGGAATCTGCCATGGCATACTGCCTCGTTGGTACTTCTATGAGATATAACCGCATGTTCGTACTTGAGCATACCCGCCTCCACTGTTGACTGGCAGAATCGGCAACTGGCGATTCACAAACGATAATTGAGCGTGTAAATCACTGAATGCATTGCTGTGTGGCAATATCGCAGCGATTTCTCGCCATCACGACACAGAAAGCCCCGTAGCAAGGCTACGGGGCTTTCTGGTTGACGCTTGTCCTTTTGAGCTCAGACGCTTCGCGCCTCACTCACGAAGAGACAGGGTTTCAGGCTTCAGCGGGTGCATAAGAGCCATCTTCACGATGGACTTCCTTGCCGGTCAGGCCCGGGGTGAACACACACGCCAAGTGCATGGTCTTGGTAGCACGCAGCAAGTGATCATCATGCTCGTTGAGGATATAGATGTCGCCCGGCTTAATCGGCCAGATCTTGCCATCGGCCAAGGTTTCGACCTCACCCTCACCTTCCATGCAATACACCACTTCATAGTGATGCTTGTAATGGATGTGGGTCTCGGTGCCTTCAAAGATGCGGGTTATGTGGAACGAACACTTGCCGCCATCTTCATCGAGCAGCAGGCGCGTGCTATCCCAGTTGCCATTCTCGGCCTTGACCAGACGATCAGTGTTGCGAGCTTCTTCGAGATTGCGAACGATCATGTGTTTTCCTCACTAGGCTGCCTGACATCGACAGCTGACAGATGGCGATTACCGTAACGAAGGGGTGACCTGGATGGGCAATCGGTGGGGGTGGCAAGCCAGCGTCTCACCAACGACCCGCGGGACGCCGATGACCGGGCGCCCCGCGGGAAGACAACGTTACTTGGACAGCACTGCGGCAGCGCTTTCCTCGATGATATCGAGGGCTTCCAGCAGGTCTTCGTCACGGATGGTCAGCGGGCACAGGCACTTGACGACCTGACCGGAGTGACCACTGGTCTCGATGATCAAGCCCTGCTCGAAGCAGCGTGAGGTGATGGCATCGGCCAGCTCACCGTCACGGACATCGATACCGCGCATCAGACCACGGCCCTTCTCGTGCGCTTCGAAGCCATTCTCGCGGGCCTTGCCGGCAATCTTCTGGAAGCGATCTTCGACGATACGGCCCTTGCGCTGGATATCGCGCTCGAACTTGTCATCGCTCCAGAAGTGGCGCAATGCGGCGGCGCCGGTCACGAAGGCCAGGGCGTGGCCACGGAAGGTGCCGTTGTACTGGCTCGGCTTCCACTGGTCCAGCTCGGGACGCATCATCACCATCGCGAACGGCACACCGGAGGCAGACAGCGACTTCGAGTTGCAGACGATGTCCGGCACGATGTTGGCGTGCTCGAAGCTGAAGAACTTGCCGGTACGGCCACACCCCGCCTGGATATCATCGACGATCAGCAGGATCTTGTGCTCCTTGCACAAGGCATCCAGACGCTGGAGCCATTCGATGGAGGCAGGGTTGATCCCACCTTCACCCTGTACGGTCTCGACCAACACTGCTGCCGGGCGATCCAGACCGCTGGAGGAATCCTTGAGCAGCTTGTCGAGGTAGGCAACGGTGTCGATGCCCTCACCCATGTAGCCATCGTAGGGCACGAATTGCGCACCCTGCGCCGGCAGACCCGCCGCATCACGGAACTTGGCGTTACCGGTGGTGGCCAGCGCCCCCATGGTCACACCATGGAAGCCGTTGGTGAACGACACGATGTTGTGGCGGCCGGAAACCTTGCGCGCCAGACGAATGGCAGCTTCGACCGCGTTGGTGCCTGTCGGCCCCGGGAAGTGGACCTTGTAGTCCAGACCACGCGGCTTGAGGATCACTTCCTCCAGCGCTTCGAGGAAATCGCGCTTAGCGGAAGTCCACATATCCAGACCGTGGATGATGCCATCATTGCTGATGTAATCGACCAGTGCCTTCTTGAGTACCGGATGGTTATGCCCGTAGTTGAGCACACCGGCACCGGCGAGGAAATCGATGTAGCGCTTGCCGTCCTCGGTGAACAGGTGGGCATTCTGCGCCTTGGTGAAAACGGTCGGGAAAGAACGCGAATAAGTGCGTACCTCGGATTCCATCTGTTCGAGAATCTGCGTATTCATGCTGTCACCTCCCTGGTGATGGATGGCCGCGTACTAAAAGGCCATACCAGAATGTAAAGACGATCCAACGAATGACACTGCCCCCACCTCGCTAACACATGGGGTCAGCAGGAGATGTCACAACCTTCCTGTCGTGAACATCTGCCGAACGGGACGTGATTCTTCTCGACGACCGACACAAGAATCATGACGGCGTCCCGTCCGGGACTTCTTGCGGTTTGCTACCCGCCCTTGCTGCGCATGGGCCTTGATTGCACAAGAGCCTTGAGCGCGTTGAGCACTTAGATGTCGCTCGGCAGGAACGGGCCGATGCGCACCAGGTTTTCGGCAAGGTGCTCACCACCCAGCTGATCTGAGGAGAAGTACTCACGCGAGTGCAGCGGCACCTGCCAGCGCTCGGCGAGGCGAGTGAACAATGCCCAAGACGCCTCGTTGTCCGGCGTGATGGTGGTCTCAAGATGACGCACGTGCGCCATTTCGGGACGCTTCATCACGGCTTCAATCAAACGACGTGCCAAGCCAGTACCACGCGCCTTCTCACCGACGGCGATCTGCCACAGGAAGAAGGTCTGAGGGGCGTCGTTGCGGGTGTAACCAGAAACAAAGCCGACTACCTCACCTTCCTCATCTGTCGCGATGGCACAGCTGTCACGGAACTGCGTGGCCAGCAAAACGTACGAATACCCTGAATTGAGGTCCAGCGGCGGGCAGGCCTTGACCAGCTCATAGATGCCCCAACCATCATCAGTAGTCGGCTGACGGATGAACAACGGCGCGCTGGCGCGGTTGATCACGGCATCGTGGGTGTGGTGGGCCAGGCCCTGAATCGTGGAAGTCATTGTCATGGTTTTCATAAAATATTTCGCAGTTGGCGAATTCGCTATAAACCATAACAAACTGTTATGGGTATCGCAAACCATAAATTATTCTCGTGGAGCGCATGGATAACACATGATTATCCAAAACCCGTATCGGTGAGCGTGCAGGCCCGGGCCGGGGCCAGTACCAGTACCAGTACCGGGCAATACTCGCCCTTGCCCACCGCCCGCAGGTGGTTTGTCCCCACCAGACGCAAAACGGCGCCCCTCGGGGCGCCGTTAGATTGCCTGCTCATGCGGCATCTAGCCTTGCTATCGTTGCCAATGCCGCTGAGGCGGCTTCTGCACTAGTGCTCGAACCCTAGGCTTCCGTCACTGCTGTTTCTGCACATCACGCTTCTTGCTCGCGATCGCGACAATCTGGCCCAGCTCATCATGGCGGCTGAACTGCACCGCGCAATTGCGGCCTTCATTCTTGGCGGCGTAGAGCGCCATGTCCGCATTGTGTGATAGCTGTTCACGGTCGCTTCCATGCTGAGGTGCGATGGCAATCCCGATGCTGCAACCCACTTCCAGCTTGTGCTCTTCATACAGGAATGGCTTGCCCAGGCTGTCGATGATGCGCTTGGCCAGCTGGGCCAGCTCCCCATGGCGTCCCAGATTCGCCTGTATGTCGGCGTTATGGACCAGCACCACGAACTCATCGCCTCCCAGACGCGCGACGAAATCGCCCTTGCGCACCACCTGATTGAGTCGCTCCGCGATCACCTTGAGCGCCGCGTCCCCGGCGGCGTGTCCATGGGTGTCATTGATGGGCTTGAACTTGTCGATGTCCAGCATGAGACACGCCAGCTGCCCGCCTTCGTCACTGACGCTTTCGAGCCAATGCTCGACCCGCTCATAGAAATGCTGCCGATTGGGCAGTCCCGTCAGAGAGTCATGCATCGCTAGTTGGGTGATGCGCTTCTTGTAGTTGTTGCTCTCGATGATGTTGTACTTGAACTTCTGCAGCGCCCGTGCCATCTGGCCCACTTCATTGGTGTGCTGGGTACTGTCGATCACCACGCTGACATCGTCATTGGCCAGGGTATTCATGGTCTGGGTCAATCGACGTATCGGCACCAGAACATAACGCCCGAACAGCCACATCGAGATGCCGATCAGCACCACGATCATCGCCAACGCCAGGCCATTGACCCATGGGGCCACCGTGGCCAACAGATTGAGCGTCTTGCCTACCGCAGCAGAAGTAGCCCCGATCCGCATGCGGGTTTCATGATCCAGCACCGCCAGTGCGTCAAGCGCTGGCGCATCGTTGACCTTGACTTGCTGATCGATCTCACGCGGCGAGAGCTCAGTCTGCTGATCATGTAACTGGCTGACCTTGTTCAAACGATCACTGTAGGACTGGATGACATCGGCGATATCGCGGATGGCACGTTGCTCGGCGGTGTTCATGCCCAGCGCACGATATGCCGCCAGGGTGGCGCGCAGCGATTCGATGTCTTGCGCCGCCTGCTGACCGTAGATGGCATCGCTGCGCAGCACGTAATTCTTGAAGTGGTGGATCATCTCACCATAGCCGAGATCACGGCGCAGGTTGGCCACCAGGCGAGCCTTGCCCATGCCGTTCTCGAGCGGGTTGTCATTGTCACGCAGCTCCGCGATGGAAATGCGCCGCAGGGTATTCAGCCCCGAGACGGCCTGGAAATCATCGATCTTGACCAACTTGTCGATATCGCCACTCGATCGCCCCTGCTCGATCATCGTGCGTATTCTAGGCACCATAAGCTCATAACGGCTGATGGTGGCACGCAGCCCCGCCACCGCATTTTCCTCCTCTTGGGTCAGTCCAAGGCTCTGGTAACGGCTCAGAGCGCTGCGAGCGGCACCGATCTCATTCTGCACCTCGCCGATCAGCGCGGGGTCCTGACGTAGCACGAGATTCTTGAAGTCATGCACCATGCCGCCATAGCCCAGGGCCTTGGTCAGCTGACCTTCCAGGCGCGGCTTGTCAGAGCGCGCCTGCTGATATTCCTGCCAGTCATACTGCAGGTCGGACACGTTGCGGGTAATAAATGCCAACACGATCAGCAACACCAGACCCGCCAAGGCAGAAAGCACACAGATGATGATGTTGATGGTGCGAAAACGCAGGTTGGCCAGACTCATGAAGGCTATCTCTTGACGTTGGAAGGAAAGGTTCGACGATACATGTCACGCCGGACGGCCGTAGGGCTGATGCCAGCATGAAAAAGATACTGCCACGATACCAGATAACTCTAATACTTCACTCAGCAACTTCACTGAGCCTCCCTTCATACGCCGCGCGCCCTGGCCTGGATGCCCCAGGCTCGCGCCAGATCAGCTCAGACCCTGAGAAGCGATGTCGCACGCATAAAAAAATCTCCCACCGAAAATCGATGGGAGATTGCGTTTCTGACCTGTGCCTGGATCGACTCTGGCGTTGGCCTGATCACATTCCTGGAGCCAGACCCGGAATCAGCTGTAGTAGGCGTTGGTCGTGTCGGTGTGATCGGTCACGTCACGCACACCGGTCAATTCCGGGATACGCTCCATCAGCGTCTTCTCGACACCATCCTTCAGGGTCAGATCGACGGCGGAGCAGCCCTGGCAACCGCCGCCGAACTGCAGTACGGCGACCTGCTCTTCGGTCAGCTGCACCAGCTTGATCTCGCCACCATGAGCCGCAAGCCCCGGGTTGATCTCGCTGTAGAGGATATAGTTGATGCGATCTTCAAGGGGGCTATCCGCGTTGACCTTGGGCATCTTGGCGTTCGGTGCCTTGATGGTCAGCTGGCCGCCCATGCGATCGGCATTGAAGTCGACGGTCGCTTCTTCCAGGAAAGGCACGCTGTGCGTATCGAGATAGACCTTCAGCTTCGGCAGATCCAGGATCTCATCCGTCGGCTCTTCCTCGCCCGGACGGCAATAGGCGAGACAGGTCTCGGCATATGGAGTGCCCGGCTGGGTGATGAAGATGCGCACGCCGATACCTTCGACGTTCTGCTTCTCGAGCAGCTCGGCAAGATACTCCTGGGCGCTGTCGGTAATCTGGATGCTCTCACTCATGGCGCAGAGACTCTCTTGATGTCAGGTGACTAATGGCTCCATGTTAAGGAAAACCTGCTGCACTCGCAATCCTGAGCAAATCACTCGGGTTTGGTGCCTGTGCGCGACCACTCCCTTTCTTGGGCACTCCTGACTGACTCATGTTGCGCATGAATCATGCTCATCGTGACGATTCTGTAGTCTGATACGATAGCCCCAACTGGCCAGGCGGGGATTTGTGAGCAAATTCCCAGCCGGCGCCTCTCAATAGCAATGAGTTCGCGCCTGTGGCGTGTGGCTTTCTCGGCAAGATGCTGGCTTGGCAGAGCACTGGCTTGGCAAGTTACTGGCCTGGTAGAGAAAGTTGCCCGCCCGGGAAACAACGCGACAGGTCACGTACGCTGGAGTCCGTCATGGCGCAAGCCCAATCCCCTGTTCCTTATTCTCTGTCCTTGCCCGACACGCTGAGCCAGGCGCTGCAGGAACGCATCCTGATCCTCGATGGCGGCATGGGCACCATGTTGCAGAGTTACGGGCTGGAGGAGGAAGACTTCCGAGGTGAGCGCTTCGCCGACTGGCCCAGCGACATCAAGGGCAACAACGACCTGCTGGCGCTGACCCGACCGGACATCGTCGAGGCGATCCACCGCGCCTACTTCGAGGCCGGCGCCGATATCGTCGAGACCAACACCTTCAATGCCACTCAGCTGTCGCAGTCCGATTACGGCATGCAGGCGCTGGTTCACGAGATCAATCTTGAATCTGCACGCCTGGCGCGCAAGACGGCGGATGCCGTGGCCGCCGAGACCGGAATCCCGCGTTTCGTCGCCGGGGTGCTCGGCCCGACCAGCCGCACCTGCTCCATCTCGCCGGACGTGAATGACCCCGCCAAGCGCAACGTCACCTTCGATATCCTACGTGACAACTACCGCGAAGCCGCATTGGCGCTCTTCGAGGGCGGCGCGGACCTGATCCTGATCGAGACCATCTTCGACACTCTTAATGCCAAGGCGGCGATCTACGCCCTCGAGGAGCTGTTCGACGAAGGTCACCCGCGCCTGCCGGTGATGATCTCCGGCACCATCACCGATGCTTCGGGACGTACGCTGTCCGGCCAGACCACCGAAGCCTTCTGGAACTCGGTGCGTCACGCGCGCCCGCTGAGTATCGGCCTCAACTGCGCGCTGGGCGCCGAGGAGTTACGCCCCTACCTGCGTGAGCTATCCGAAAAAGCCGATACCTTCGTCTCCGCGCACCCTAACGCCGGCCTGCCCAACGAGTTCGGTGAGTACGATCAGACACCGGACGAGATGGCCGAGATCATCGGCACCTTCGCCGCTGATGGTCTGCTCAACATCATCGGTGGTTGCTGTGGCTCCACCCCGCAGCACATCCAGGCGGTCAAGCGCGTGGTGGACCAGCACCCGCCGCGCAAGGTGCCGGAGATCGCCCCGGCCTGTCGCCTGTCAGGACTCGAGCCCTTCAACATCCAGTCGGATTCGCTGTTCGTCAATGTGGGTGAGCGCACCAACGTCACCGGCTCCGCGCGCTTCCGACGCCTGATCAAGGAAGAGGATTACACCACGGCACTGGAAGTGGCTCTCGAGCAGGTCGAGAACGGCGCCCAGGTCATCGACGTCAACATGGATGAAGGCATGTTGGAATCGAAGGAGGCCATGGTGCGCTTCCTCAATCTGATCGCCTCGGAGCCGGATATCTCGCGCGTGCCGATCATGGTCGATTCCTCGAAGTGGGACATCATCGAAGCAGGGCTCAAGTGCATCCAGGGCAAGGCGGTGGTCAATTCCATCTCGCTCAAGGAAGGTGAAGAAAGCTTCCGTCAGCAGGCGCGGATCTGCCGTCGTCATGGTGCCGCCGTGGTGGTCATGGCCTTTGATGATGTCGGCCAGGCCGATACCTTTCAGCGCAAGATCGAGATCTGCGAGCGCGCCTACCGGATGCTGGTTGATGAAATCGGCTTTCCGGCCGAGGACATCATCTTCGACCCCAACATCTTCGCCATCGCCACCGGCATCGAAGAGCACAACAATTACGGGGTCGATTTCATCGAAGCCACGCGCTGGATTCATGACAACCTGCCCCAGGCGATGATTTCCGGTGGTGTCTCCAACGTGTCCTTCTCGTTCCGCGGCAACAATCCGGTCCGCGAAGCGATCCACTCGGTATTCCTCTATCATGCCATCCAGGCGGGCCTGAGCATGGGTATCGTCAACGCCGGCCAGCTGGCACTCTACGATGACCTGCCCCGGGAGCTGCGCGACGCCGTTGAGGACGTGGTCCTCAACCGCCGCGATGACAGCACCGAGCGTCTGCTCGACATCGCCGACCAGTACAAGGGCGATGGCAGCAGCGGCGAGAAGAAGGAAGACCTCGAATGGCGCAGCTGGTCGGTCAACAAGCGCATCGAGCACGCGCTGGTCAAGGGCATCACCGTCCATATCGAGGAAGATACCGAAGAGGCGCGCCTGCAGGCAGCCCGACCCATCGAGGTCATCGAAGGGCCGTTGATGGACGGCATGAATGTAGTCGGCGACCTGTTCGGTGCGGGCAAGATGTTTCTGCCCCAGGTGGTGAAGTCGGCGCGCGTCATGAAGCAGGCGGTCGCCCACCTGATCCCCTTCATCGAGGCAGAAAGATCCGGAGACACCCAGGCCAAGGGCAAGATCGTCATGGCAACCGTCAAGGGTGATGTCCACGACATCGGCAAGAACATCGTCGGCGTGGTGCTTCAATGCAACAACTATGAGGTGATCGACCTGGGCGTGATGGTGCCGGCGGAGAAGATCCTGCAGACCGCCATCGACGAAAAGGCCGACATCATCGGGCTATCCGGGCTGATAACGCCGTCGCTGGACGAGATGGTCAATGTCGCCAGGGAGATGCAGCGCCGTGGCTTCGAGTTGCCGCTGCTGATCGGTGGTGCGACCACGTCCAAGGCTCACACCGCAGTCAAGATCGAACCGCAGTATGAGCAGCCGGTCATCTATGTCACCGACGCCTCGCGCGCGGTGGGCGTGGCCTCGCGGCTGCTGTCGCCGGAACTCAAGGCAGCCTATGTCGATCAGATTCGCACCGAGTACGCCGTGGTACGCGAGCGAAACGCCAAGCGCCGCCCCAAGGCCGCGGACCTCGACTACCGCGAGGCGCGCAAGCGTCGTTTCCAGCCTGACTGGGAGCATTACACCCCGCCGGCCCCCAGCTTCACCGGCCTCAAGGTCTTCGATGACTACGATCTGAATGAACTGGTCGAGCGCATCGACTGGACGCCCTTCTTCATGAGCTGGCAGCTGGCGGGCAAGTACCCGAAGATTCTGCAGGATGAGGTGGTCGGGGAAGCGGCGCGTTCACTGTTTGCCGATGCCAGGGTGATGCTGCGCAAACTGATCGATGACAAGGTGCTGTTGGCCCGGGGTGTGATCGGCTTCTGGCCGGCCAACTGCGTCGACGACGACACCCTGGAAGTCTACGCCGATGAGTCACGCACCCAGGTGGTCGAGCGCCTGCATCACATCCGTCAGCAGATGACCAAGAACCGTGATGGCGTCTGTCACAGTCTTGCCGACTTCATCGCCCCGCGTGACAGCGGCAAGCCGGACTGGATCGGTGGCTTCGCCGTGACCACTGGGCATGGCGCGGATGAACTGGCCGGGGAGTACGAGGCGGCTGGCGATGATTACAATGCCATCATGGTCAAGGCGCTGGCGGACCGTCTCGCCGAAGCCTTCGCCGAGCGCCTGCACGAGCGCGTACGCAAGGAATTCTGGGGCTACGACAGCGAGGAAGTACTCGACAACGAGGCGTTGATCGCCGAGAAGTATCGCGGCATTCGTCCGGCTCCCGGCTATCCGGCCTGTCCGGATCACACCGAGAAGGCCACGCTGTTCCGCATGCTCGAACCGGGGAAGCATGCCGGCATGGAGCTGACCGAGAGCTTTGCCATGTGGCCGGCAGCCGCCGTCTCTGGCTGGTACTTCGCACACCCGGAGTCGAAATACTTCTCCACCGGCAAGATTACCCGCGATCAGGTGCAGTCCCTGGCGAGCCGCAAGGCAATGGAGCTTTCCGAAATGGAACGCTGGCTGTCGCCGGTGCTGAGCTACGATCCCGACGCCGATTGATCCGCTACTTGAGACTCCTCGACTGCTGATGGAGCCATCGTCAGCTCGGCGCGCCTCACCTCTCACGAGATGGGGCGCGCTGTCATCTGAGAGCCGATGTCTTCAGTTTGCCGAGCGCGCTATCATGGCGCTCTTCCTTGTCTGCTGTCGTGAGTCGCCCGTGCTGTTGTCACTGCTTTGTATATCACTGTCCTGTCTGTCTCTGCTCGGTTTCTCGCTGTTCTGTTCATCGCAGCCCCGTTCCCTAATTTCCCGCTTGTCAGCCGCCTTCGAGGCTTTTGCCCCCTCCTGCTCTTCTCATTTTTCCGACACCCCGCGTGGGAGCGTCTGATGCTGGGGGATCTTGCGCGCAACACACGAATACTCAAACTGGCGCTGCCGATCATCGGGGCGATGCTGTCGCAGAGTCTGCTCAACCTGATCGATGCGGCACTGGTCGGCAGCCTGGGCGAGACGGCGCTGGCGGGCGTGGGGATCGGTGGCTATGCCATGTTCATGGTCACGGCGCTGATCTTCGGGCTGTCTTCCGCCGTCCAGGCCCAGACCTCGCGACGCCTGGGCGAGGAAGCGCCTGAGCGTTGTGGCGAAGGCCTGAATGCCGGCCTGGTACTCGCGTTGTCGATCGGCATTCCCGTCACTCTCGCCTGTCATCACTGGGCTGAGCCACTGCTGTCGCTGATCAATGACCAGCCTGGCGTGCATGAAACGGCCGCCTCATATTTCCAATGGCGGGTGCTGGGGCTGGTCCCGGTCGCCATGGCGTTCTGCTTCCGAGGTTTCTGGAATGGCCTGCAGCGCACCGGCATCTATCTGCGCATCATGTTGATCACCCAGGCGGTCAATGTCGTGCTCAGCATCATCCTGATCCACGGTCTGTTCGGCGCTCCGCAGATGGGCGCGGATGGCGCCGGGGCCGGTACGACGCTATCCCTGCTGGTCGCATTGGCGCTATGGATCAAGGCGACGCTGGGCGAGCGCCGTCTGCACGGTGTCCTGCATGCCTGGCCACCGATGACGCATTACCTGACGCTGCTCAAGCTGGCGGTGCCCCACTCCTTTCAGCAGCTATGGTTCGCAGCGGGCTACGCGATGCTGTTCTGGATACTCGGGCAGATCGATGCGGCCAGCGTCGCAGTCGGCCATGTGCTGGTGAATCTCTCCCTGCTGCTGATATTGCCCGGAGTCGGGCTCGGGCTTGCCGCCATGAGCCTGGTAGGTCAGGCCCTGGGCAGCGGTGAGCATGAAGAGGCCCATCGCTGGGGGTGGGACACCGTACGTGTGGCACTGCCGTGTCTGCTGTTGCTGGGCTTGCCGCTGTGGGTCGCGCCAGAAAGCGTGCTCGGGCTGTTCCTGCATCGCCCGCCATTGATCGAACTGGGCCTGCTGCCGCTGCAGATGACAGCCGCCATGATCGTGCTCGATTGCACCGCCATCGTGCTGGCCCAGGCACTGCTGGGCGCCGGGGCCCAACGCACCGTGATGCTTGCCACCTTGAGCCTGCAGTGGCTGATCTTTCTGCCCGCGGCCTGGTGGTGGGGCGTCCATCAGGAAGGCGGCCTCGTCGCCATCTGGGCGATACAGCTTGCTTATCGCCCGCTCAACTCGCTCGTCTTCGGGCTTATCTGGCAACGCAGAGCGTGGCAAGCCTTGCGCCTTTGAAGATATTCTCTGGTGCGGCTATCCAGCAGCCTTTGCTGCCACTCGCGCTTGTAGCCTATGGAAGACATCAACAGATAATGAGATATGTCGTTCAATCGTTGAAGCTTGGTAAATAGCAGCCAGTTTGAAGTCCATGCTCAGCTTGCCCAGTCGTGTACCCTGAAAGAAACATAAGTCAATGCACCGGGGGGAACGCCATGTCCGCTGCCACCATCAGGACAGGACGAGCACAACCTGGCTTGCGAAGGCTGATCGGCGGAATCTGTCAACATAGTTGGCACATGAAGTGGTGCTGGCTTTTTAAAATCCTGCTGCCTGCGGTATCGGATCCCGCTCCGGATTCAAATGCACTATCTCCGGCAGGTCGAGTTTTCGGATGTCGCCTGACCATCGCTCCGGGTGACGCTGCTTCGCGGCCTCGAAGACCTCTCGGCGCTGCGTCAGAATGCCTTTGGCCTCGCCGTCATGACGCTGGCTCGGCGTGACGTAGCGAAGGGCGCTGTGCCGGTGCTCATGGTTGTACCACTCGGTAAATTGCTGAACCCAGTCCTGAGCCTCGGCCAGGGTGGCGAACCCGTCGATGGGGAAGCCCGGCCGGTACTTCAGCGTCTTGAAGGCCGACTCGGCGAAGGCATTGTCGTTGCTGACTCGCGGTCGGCTGTATGAGGGAGTGATGCCCAGGTCATAGAGCTTTTCCAGGAAGGTCGCTGCCTTCATCGGGCTGCCGTTATCTGAATGCAGAATCAAGGGTTTATGACGATCTGTCAGGCGCTCTCGCCAGCAGGCTTTCTGGATCAACTCAGCGGCCAGCTCGCCAGTCTCTGTTTCATAGATCTCGTGCCCGACGATCTTGCGGCTGAAGACGTCCATTATCAGGTACAGATACCACCAAGTGCCGCGCGCGGGACCGGGCAGCCACGAAATGTCCCAGCACCAAAGCTGGTTCGGCGCCGTCGCCTGGTGAGTGGTCGGTGGGCGCTTACGCTGAGGGGCCTGCTGTCGACCCCGGTGATGTTGCTGATCATATTCATGAAGCACTCGGTATATCGTCGACTCAGAGGCCAGATAGCGGCCCTTGTCAGCCTGATCGGCCACGATGAAGGCCGGAGGGCGGCTTCGGTACTCTGGAGCGTTGCACAACGCCACGATCGATTTTCGCTCCTCGGGAGATAGCTTGTTGGCCGGTTCCGGGCGATCGGCGTCGGGACGGCGGTCCGCCGTCACTTCGCCTTCTGCGACCCAGCGGTAGTAGGTCCGCACGCTGATGCCCATCACCTGACAGGCCTTGGCCAGCCGAGCCCCGTCACGCTGGGCGTCTTGCACCAGGGTCACGATGCGCTGGCGATCCGGGAGGCTGGTCAGTCGTCCTCGTCGTGGGTCGTGCCCCAGATCGCCTCGGCTTTTTTTGACAGGGTCAACAGGGCCGCCGTCTCGGCGAGGGCCTTGTCCTTGCGGTGCAGCTCGCGCTCCAACTTACGGAGCCGCTTTTGCTCCGCCTTGCGAGCCTGGCGTTGTTGCTTGGCCTGCGCTGCCACGTCGTCGTTGGCGTTCATGCAGGCATCCCGCCAGGCTTCCACCTGCTCGGGGTAGAGCCCACGCTCGCGGCAATAGGCGCTGAGTTCGGCCTCGTTCATCGGGGCCGTCTCCAGGACGATCTGGAACTTCTCCTGGCTGGTCCACTGGTCGGGCTGGGTGGAACGTGATGGCAAAACTTGTCCTCGCTCTCTGGCCTGTTTCCGCCAATTGTAGAGGGTTGTTGCAGTGATGCCTTCCTGTTCGGCCAATTCCGGGATGGTCATGCTCATAGGCGGCGCCATCTTCTTGAGGATGGCTTCCTTACGCTCTGTGGAATAACGCACGTTGATCACCTCTCAATCCGTTTAGGTGACAACTACGCTGGCAGATAGGGTCGGGCTGTGTGGTTGCCTTGCCCTCAGCGGGCTGGTCAATGCTGCATCCTCTGGAGCTTCCTCCTCCGATCTCACGCCTCGAGCCTCCGAAAAAACACATACCTCTGCCTACTCTTCAGGCCAATCGAGGACGCGAGGTGCACAAAAGGCGATGCCAGGACGCCCGCTGACAGCCACCTTCGTGAACCCCGGACTGCGTGGCGAACGCTTCTGGGACATGGTAACCGACACCATGCAAGCGGCCGCCCTGGACCTGAATATCTCATTGGAAGTCGTCTACGCCGAGCGCAATCCCTATCTGCTGAAGAAACTCGCGATTCAGGTCCTGGAGAGACCTGCTGCTCCGGATTACCTCCTGCTGGTCAATGAAGAGCAGGCGGCCTCCGAGTTGTTGACGATTGCGGATAGCCACGACACCCATGTACTGATGCTGTTGAACGGGCTCACCCGCGAAGAGGCGCTGAGTAAGGGTGACTCGGGCAACACCCACTCCTCTTGGATAGGTAGTATCATTCCGGACAATCACACCGCTGGGAAACGTATGGCAACCCAATTGGTCAAGACAGCTCGAGAAAAATCTCCCGCTGGTCAATTGCAGGGGCTTGCCTTGATAGGCGATACCCAGACTCCAGCTTCCATTGCACGCAATGCAGGGATGGTAGCTGGCTTTTCCAAAGACAAGGCCATCAGCATAGATCGGATTCTCGAGGCGCGATGGAATAGTCAGGATGCCGAACATCTGACCGCCCAATACCTCAAGTGGGTCGACCTCTCAGGCGGTCAAAGTGACCTGATTTGGGCGGCAAATGATGCCATGGCGGAGGGAGCCATTCTTGCCCTCGAATCTGCTGGTCTCACGCCCGGCGAGGATGTCTTGGTGGCGGGACTCAATTGGTCGCCTGAGGGCATCAGGAGGGTATCAGAGCGCAGCATGCTTTTGACCGACGGTGGGCATTTCATGGCCGGAGCGTGGTCGATGGTCATGGTACGTGATCATGCTGAGTTTGATAATTGGACGCCAAGAATTGTCAAGTTCCCGATGAGCCAAATCACTCATAAAAATGTAGACCTATATGCCCCTATTCTGGAATCCCCTAGTTGGGAAACTGCTGATTTCAAAACCTTTTGCTTGCAAGACCCTCTGGACACTTATGAATTTGACCCGATGATAACATTGAGGCAGATGATCGACATTAGAAACAAAAAAATGAAATGAATCCTCATCACACACAATCAATGAAGCAGAGCTTTAGCAACACTAGCCCAGCATCACTTCAAGAAGGATCGTCGTGACGTAGCAGGGAAATTTTTAGCATTTATTATAAAATCGACACCTGAGGCATGGGGTCATCATGAAATTGACACGCAAATTATCATTACGAAATTACGTCAGAATGACTAGAAAAGTCATTACAAGTGCGTTGTTATTATCACCATTGATGTCTTCTCAGGCAGGTGCGGAATTTACTGCCCCATCCATGCCCATCCAGAATATCGTGTTCCTCAACCCTGGATATGCGACAGAAGCTTTCTGGTCACAGATGATAATGGCAGCTTCTGTCACAGCTACCTCGCTGGGAATGACATTGGAAACTGTCAGTGCCAACCGAAATACCGATGAATTTCTTCGGCTCGGCACAAAGATCATGATGCGCAAGAATCCCCCCGACCTACTGATCACTACCAATAATCATGGCCTCGCCATACCGATCCTGGCCACCAGTGATGCTACTGGAGTACCCGTCATGATTATACTCAACAGTCTGACGCATGAGCAGCTCCAGGATGAAGGCATGGTTGTTGGCCGTCATGCCTATTGGCTAGGGAATGTCTCACCGAACCATCAGCAAGGAGGGCATGACACCATGCAGGCCCTTATCGAAAGACATCAAATACTGCATGGCAAAGCTGAGGGCGCCGTTATTGCCCTCGTGGGCGGGCAACACGACGAAGCATCCCGCTTGAGGCTTAGGGGGATGCAAGATGCCTTGCGTCAAGCCCCCTATCTTTACAGAGATAGAACATTTCAGGCGA
Organism: bacterium Scap17; assembly: GCA_013376735.1. NCBI lineage: Bacteria > bacterium Scap17. The sequence goes on from VINJ01000001.1 coordinate 2,150,576, forward strand.
ATTGGAGTTATGAAGATGCTTTTCGGCTAGTAGACCGCTATGTGAAGCATCAGGGTAGTACTCTGCCACTAAGGGTCGTCTGGGCTGCCAGCGACCTGATGGCAATCGCGGCGATCGACGCACTCAAGGTTAATGGCTTACGCCCTGGTAAGGATGTGCTTGTGGCCGGCATGGGCTGGACTGACCAGGGAATCAATCATCTCCGTACTGGAGAGTTGGAGGCCAGTGCAGGAGGCGATGCCCTGGCCGCCGCTTGGTCACTTGTATTGCTGGCAGCATTGCAGCGAGGTGTCATCACGTCTGAAGCGCTAGGCACCCGTTATTACACCATGGGCCTGGCCACAAGTGCTGCCCCCGACTCTTATCTTGATGAGATCTCAATGGAGACACTGGCACTCAAACCGATGGGGCACTGGGTAGAGAAGGTAGCGAACTTGCCTGATAGTGCTTCGCCTTTCCTGCCACTACCGGCATACCAGAGCTCTACTGCCAAAACGCTGGGACATAAACCTCTAACCTCTGCCATGGAAGGGGGAAAGCGTGAAAAATGATGCCTCGAAACTCTCCAAGACTCGCGCGTTGGCCAGCGACATAGAGTGCGAGACTGCGTCACCGCTCAGGTGGAAAATATTGCGTGTCCTCGCACCATTGGTCCTCACCATATGCACCATCAGTGGAATCGTTAGTTATCACTTGTATGCCAATAAAGCCTTTGAGCGCATGCATGAGGACCATCAGGAGATGATTGATATCGTGGCATTGTCGATGCCAGACGCCATATGGAATTTTGACGACGAGAAAGTTCATGCCCTTCTAGAATCTCTTAGTTATCAAGATAGCGTTCATGCCGTGCGCTATTTCGATCATGAAGGCAAGCTTGTCAAGGAGATTACCAAGAACGGAGCAGCATTGGATCCTCTTACATACTCGCGACCACTCATCTATGAGAACTCGCTGGTCAAGCAGGCTGTAGGCAGGCTTGAACTCGAAAGCACCAACGCTCCTTTGGTTACTATTCGTTACCAAGGCGCAACCTTACTATTCTCGATTGCCATCATCATCATTCTGTCGATCTTGCTGATGCTTTCATGGCAGTTGAAGCATTACGTGCTGGCTCCCTTGAAAAAGGCTGTAAATGGCATGGGCCAATTGGAAGGTCAGCACACCAGATTCCAACACACCCCCCCTGTACACTCGCGCGAAATCAACAAGGTCATCGAGGAGTTGAACAAGCTTGGTGAGAGGATCTTCACCATGATGGGCGTGCTGCGCGATAATGAAATGCGCTATCAGCACTTCTATCGTGATACCCCTGCATTGCCCTATCTGCCAGCGTAGTTGTCACCTAAACGGATTGAGAGGTGATCAACGTGCGTTATTCCACAGAGCGTAAGGAAGCCATCCTCAAGAAGATGGCGCCGCCTATGAGCATGACCATCCCGGAATTGGCCGAACAGGAAGGCATCACTGCAACAACCCTCTACAATTGGCGGAAACAGGCCAGAGAGCGAGGACAAGTTTTGCCATCACGTTCCACCCAGCCCGACCAGTGGACCAGCCAGGAGAAGTTCCAGATCGTCCTGGAGACGGCCCCGATGAACGAGGCCGAACTCAGCGCCTATTGCCGCGAGCGTGGGCTCTACCCCGAGCAGGTGGAAGCCTGGCGGGATGCCTGCATGAACGCCAACGACGACGTGGCAGCGCAGGCCAAGCAACAACGCCAGGCTCGCAAGGCGGAGCAAAAGCGGCTCCGTAAGTTGGAGCGCGAGCTGCACCGCAAGGACAAGGCCCTCGCCGAGACGGCGGCCCTGTTGACCCTGTCAAAAAAAGCCGAGGCGATCTGGGGCACGACCCACGACGAGGACGACTGACCAGCCTCCCGGATCGCCAGCGCATCGTGACCCTGGTGCAAGACGCCCAGCGTGACGGGGCTCGGCTGGCCAAGGCCTGTCAGGTGATGGGCATCAGCGTGCGGACCTACTACCGCTGGGTCGCAGAAGGCGAAGTGACGGCGGACCGCCGTCCCGACGCCGATCGCCCGGAACCGGCCAACAAGCTATCTCCCGAGGAGCGAAAATCGATCGTGGCGTTGTGCAACGCTCCAGAGTACCGAAGCCGCCCTCCGGCCTTCATCGTGGCCGATCAGGCTGACAAGGGCCGCTATCTGGCCTCTGAGTCGACGATATACCGAGTGCTTCATGAATATGATCAGCAACATCACCGGGGTCGACAGCAGGCCCCTCAGCGTAAGCGCCCACCGACCACTCACCAGGCGACGGCGCCGAACCAGCTTTGGTGCTGGGACATTTCGTGGCTGCCCGGTCCCGCGCGCGGCACTTGGTGGTATCTGTACCTGATAATGGACGTCTTCAGCCGCAAGATCGTCGGGCACGAGATCTATGAAACAGAGACTGGCGAGCTGGCCGCTGAGTTGTAAGCGTTCGGGCATCACCGCTTGCGAGTGATCACGCAGTATGCTGCCAATGATGGGGCAGAAGTTCGTGCACTTGGCTAGCCTTTTGGGTCGGCAGCCTTTCCAACACATTTTTCAGGTAGGTATAGGGCTCATGGCCGTTCAGCTTGGCACACTGAATGAGGCTCATGATGGTGGCAGCACGCTGGCCACTGCGCAGAGATCCGGCGAACAGCCAGTTTGAACGCCCCAGCGCCCAGGGGCGAATCAGATTCTCCGCCCGGTTGTTATCGATCGGCAACGCGCCGTCATCCAGGTAGCGCGTCAACGCCGCCCAGCGCTTCAGGCTGTAATCCAACGCTTTCGCCGTCGCCGAACCATTCGGAACCTTCTCGCGATGCGCCAGCATCCAGCGATGTAGCGCATCGGCGATGGGCTTTGCTTTCGTCTCCCGCAGCCGTTGACGCTCTTCCGCACTGAATGACTGTACCTCACGCTCCACCTGGTATAGCTGACCGATCAGTTCGATAGCCTGCCCGGCGATCTGGCTCTTGCCAGCGACGTGCAGATCGACAAATTTACGGCGGGCATGGGCCATGCAACCGATCTCGGTAACACCGTTGGCGAAGCTCTGCTTGTAGCCGCTGTAGTCGTCACAGACCAGCTTGCCCCGCCACTTCCCGAGGAAGTCGCGGGCATGTTGACCGCCACGTCCCTCGCTGAAGTCGTAGATTACGGCCTTCAACCCGGCATACGGGGTGGTGGCGTAGGCCCAGAGATAGGCGCGGTGCGTCTTCTTCTTGCCAGGGGCCAGCATCGGTACCGGCGTTTCGTCGGCATGCAGCACCGGCTCGTTGAGCAACACTTCACGCAGTGCATCGATCAGCGGCTGAAGTCGCACCCCGCAGGTGCCGACCCACTCGGCCAGGGTGGAGCGCGGAATCGCTACGCCGGCGCGGGCGAAGATCTGCTCCTGGCGATAGAGTGGCAGGTGATCAGCATATTTGGCGATCAGCACCTGGGCCAGCAAGCCGGCGGTGGGGATGCCCTTGTCAATGATCTGCGTCGGCATCGGTGCCTGGGTCAGTGTCTCGCATTGGTCGCAGACCCACTTGCCACGGATATGCCGCTCGACGTGGAACACGCCCGGCGTGTAATCCAACTTCTCACTGATTTCCTCGCCGATCCGCCTCAGCTGACAACCACACCGGCAGTGATCATTCTCCGGATCATGATGAATCTCGGTGCGCGGTAGCTCGGGAGGTAAGGGCGTGCGCTTGGGCGTCTTCCTTGCCACTGGCGTGGCAGCAGTGAGGTGGAGCTCTTCCAGCTCGGTCTCGATGGCAGCAATGTCGGCGTCCACCCCTTCCTCCAGCAGGCTGATCTGCAGGACATTGAGCTGCTCGCTGCGCTTGCCGAAGGCGTGGCGCTTGAGCAATGCCATTTCATAGGTCAGCTTTTGATTGACCTGCTCGCTGTGGCGTAGCGCTTTCTCCTTTTCCTCCACCTGCGTCATCAGCGTTGCCGCCAAGTGGCGGAGCTGATCGGGAGAGAGTTGAGTCAGGTCAGGGGGCGTCGTCATTCCGCCAGTATGCCAGCCCGCCGACGAGAACGGGATTAGCGCATCCGCGAATAGCGGGGCCGCCAAGTCTGTGCCGCTCATCACACGACCGAGATCACCCCGTCGGCGCCGAGACGCTGCCAGGGCAGTCCTTGCACCAGTGCCGTGACCTGCTCGGGGCAAAGCTCGATACGATCGCCCTGCCAGTGACCGGCCCAGTGGAACTTGCCCTGGTTCAGGCGCCGGGCGCACAGCCAGACACCCAGGCCATCGTGGACCAGCACCTTCATACGGTTGCCGCGCCGGTTGGCAAAGAGATAGGCACAGTGCGGGCGAGCCGCGCCGAACACCTTCACCACCCGGGCTAGGGCCGTATCCGGACCGGCCCGCATATCCAGCGGCTCGGTGGCCAGCCAGATTTCGTCGATGCGGATCATGCGAGCAGCTCTCGGATCAGAGATCGGCAGGCGTCGGCCTCCGAGGCAGGCCACTCGATGACCATCGGGCCGTTGGGGTGCGGGATCGTGAGGCGAATAGGGTCCGCCACCTGATGCTGGGGAGTGGCCGGTGACAACTCGCGAGTCATGGGCACCGGTACAAATGCCGGTATTTCTGGCACAGCCGTTTGCTGACGGGTGGTACGGATCCAATTGTGGACCAGGTTAGCATTCAGGCTGTGCTCCAACGCCACTCCGGCAACGGAGGCACCGGGTTGCTGACACGCTTCGACGATCCTGGCCTTGAAGGCGGCAGTGAAGCGGCGACGCTTGCGAGGAACTTCCAACACGCTTGATTCCGTCATGATAAGTGTCCACTTATTGATAGGTGGACATCTAACGTGACGGAATTCAGGACTCTGCGGTAGATGGGATCACCGGTCGCTTACGCTGAGTTGATCCAGAAAGCCTGCTGGCGAGAGCGCCTGACAGATCGTCATAAACCCTTGATTCTGCATTCAGATAACGGCAGCCCGATGAAGGCAGCGACCTTCCTGGAAAAGCTCTATGACCTGGGCATCACTCCCTCATACAGCCGACCGCGAGTCAGCAACGACAATGCCTTCGCCGAGTCGGCCTTCAAGACGCTGAAGTACCGGCCGGGCTTCCCCATCGACGGGTTCGCCACCCTGGCCGAGGCTCAGGACTGGGTTCAGCAATTTACCGAGTGGTACAACCATGAGCACCGGCACAGCGCCCTTCGCTACGTCACGCCGAGCCAGCGTCATGACGGCGAGGCCAAAGGCATTCTGACGCAGCGCCGAGAGGTCTTCGAGGCCGCGAAGCAGCGTCACCCGGAGCGATGGTCAGGCGACATCCGAAAACTCGACCTGCCGGAGATAGTGCATTTGAATCCGGAGCGGGATCCGATACCGCAGGCAGCAGGATTTTAAAAAGCCAGCACCACTTCATGTGCCAACTATGTTGACAGATTCCGATTGTTGATGGTCCTTGACAAGAAGGGCATGGTACAAGATGCCAGTGAGAGGATGCTGGAAGTGACCGGATGGGCGCGTGAGCATCTTGTCGGCATGCCATTCTATACACTCATCAGTAGTGAAAATGGAAATTATGTTCACCGCATCAGTACTGCCTTGCGACTGGGTAACGCCTGCAACGAACTGGTAATGAACTTGAACTGCCAACACCAGGAAGATCGTCAGGTTCAGGTGGTCATTCCTGCGACCAATGGCAGCCAGTCGCAAGGTACGATGATGATGCTGACAGACATTACCGAACTGACCAAGACGCAACAGCGACTTCTGGAGCACGAGCTGATAGACCCATTGACTCAGTTACCCAACCGGCTGTCGCTCAATCAGCACGTAAAGCAGCTGATCGGAGATGACACTGCATTTGGCTTGCTTTTGGTCAACATTGATCGATTCCATAGCATCAATCACCACTTGGGACCCATGGACGGTGACCTCCTTCTGAAAGAGGTGGGCACACGGCTGAAGGAGTGTAATCCCGATTGGATTGGACGCACCGGGGGTGACGAGTTCGTCATGACCTGTGAAAAGGATAATCTGAGTACGCTGGTATGCCGAATTCAGAAGGCCTTCTCGCACCCACTTCTCAAGTCTGGCGAGCCTATTAATATCAGCTTCAGCATGGCAGGACTTGAGGCTCAGGCAAATGACGAAAGCCCCAGTCGTCTGATGCGCCTTCTTGAATTGACTATGGTCGACATCAAACACGAGGGGGGCAATCAATACCGCACCTGCGTTCGCGATAGCGCGTTGGAAGATGGGGAACCCTTATTCCTCAAGGAACGCTTGATAGACGAAGCCCTGACCATGGGCTGGTTTCGTCTTTATCTACAGCCCATCTTCAGTGCAGAAAGCTCCAATCTAAACAACCCGGAACTATTGGGTGCGGAGGCCTTGATCCGACTTGAGCATCCTGAACTTGGCCTCGTGCCACCCAATGAATTCATTGCCGCGGCAGAAAAGACCGGCCAAATCATTGCCATAGGCAACTGGGTGTTGGAAGAGGCAGCCAGCATTCTAAGTCAATGGCGTATGGATGGGTTCGAGGGACGCTACCTATCTGTCAATGCTTCCGTCATGCAATTCAGGGATCAAGACATGCTGCATCAGCTCGAGTCACTACTCGAGCGCCACACGATTCATCCTTCACAGCTTGTAATTGAGGTCACCGAGAATCTGATGCTTGATAGTAAGCCGGGTCTTCGGGACCAACTGCATGCCATTCGCAAACTGGGCATCAACCTATCACTGGATGATTTCGGCACAGGCTTCTCTTGTCTTTCTTATCTGCATGAACTGCCCTTCGGTATATTGAAGATTGATCGATCTTTCGTCATGAATGTCGAGACCGCCCCCCGAGACAGAGAACTGGCGAAGATCATCGTCTCCATGGCGAAGTCGTTCGGCATGCAGGTCGTGGTTGAAGGAATAGAGAAAATTGGCCAAGCCAAAATATTCAAGGATTTGGGGGTTTATGCTTTCCAGGGCTTCCTCTTCGGTCGCCCAATGCCAATTCCGGACTTTGAGAGACGCTTCCCCGGAAATGCGAGGATCGCATGGCTCAAGCCTGCCAAAAGCAACCGAGCTTAGGAAACGACTTGTGCCAAGAATACGACAGTCAAGTCCATTCTGAACGCTTGACCACCACAATGACCACCGCCTGATAAGCACAGCGTGCTCCTACCCAAATATAGGTATTTTGTCGCCGGTCCGTACCTGTCTGGGCTCCTGACATCAAACTCCCGATCAAGAATATTTGGTATATCCAGGTGTGGTAGATCAGCCTTCTCGTAGGCGTGGCTAGGCTAGGCGGCTGTGAGCTCATCAGCCCCCAGTGGATCATCCGCCTGCTGGCCCGATAACGACGCAGCTGTGTTCCTCATTTTGCGATGCTACGAGCGCCGGCAGAGCCGTTACTGACGGTATACGCCTCGACAGCCTGATCCAGCAGTTTCTGCTCAGTCTCACAGGGCCCTTCTATCCCGACCACGCCAAGCCCGGTAGCAACTGCGCCGCACCGCAAACACCTGACAGCAGGATCTGTCAATACACTTGATCACTGCGGGACCGATGAGATCTGACTCATCGAATGGCTGTTGCAGGCGATAACGGTATCGCCAAATTCTATCCCGATGGTGGCGAACAGGCCCAGCGGCAGGATTTGAGCAGCACTCCCCCATCCTGAAGCTTGTATAAGCCTAGATCGTTGCTGGCCCTTGCCTATGGTGACATTCCCAGCCCCTAATTCCAGCTGTCTGCCCTTTTCTTTTTCGCTGCTGGTAGGCAAACTCAACGCGCCTTCTTAATAACGCCATCGTCGAAAACTATGAGGATTTATTCTTTTAAAGAATAAAGAATAGAGGGTATGGTGGCTTCAGCATCAACAAGATTCGCATCAGTGGACGATCATCTGATGCCCGACCGCAGGACACCCCTGACATGTATCGCTATGACACCTACGACCAGACACTGGTCGACGAGCGGGTAGCTCAATTCAAGGACCAGATGGATCGCTATCTGGCGGGCCGTCTGGGAGATGAAGAATTCCGCCCCCTGCGCCTGCAGAATGGCCTCTACATCCAGCGTCACGCCCCGATGCTGCGTATCGCCATTCCCTACGGAATGTTGAGCGCTGTCCAACTGCGCGCCATGGCGGCCATCAGTCGTCGATATGACCGTTCCTATGGACACTTCACTACCCGCCAGAATCTGCAGCTGAACTGGCCGAAGCTGGAAGATGTCCCGGCGATTCTCGCCGAATTGGCTCAGGTCGAGATGCATGCGATCCAGACCAGCGGCAACTGCATCCGCAATACCACGACTGACCAGTTCGCCGGTATCGCGGAAGACGAGACCGTCGACCCGCGTCCGTGGTGTGAGCTGATCCGTCAGTGGTCGACGCTTCACCCCGAATTTGCCTATCTGCCGCGCAAGTTCAAGATTGCCGTCACCGGCGCAAGCGCCGACCGCGCTGCCATCCAGGTCCACGATATCGGCATTCGTCTCAACCGCGCCGACGATGGCAGCGTCAAGGCCACCATCCTGGCGGGTGGCGGACTCGGCCGAACGCCGATGGTCGGTGACATCGTGCGCGAAGACCTCGACTGGCAGCACCTGCTGACCTATCTGGACGCCATCGTGCGTGTCTACAACCAGTGGGGCCGTCGCGACAACAAGTACAAGGCGCGCATCAAGATCCTGGTCAAGGCATTGGGAATCGAGGAATTCCGTCGTCGCGTCGAGGAAGAATGGGCCCACCTCAAGGATGGCCCGGAAACCCTCACCGACTCCGCCGTCACCAAGGCGACCAGCTACTTCCCCGAGCCTGAGCGCCGTGAAGTCAGTGCCGAGGCCATCGAGGCCTATGAGGCCCTGCGCCGCGAGAACCGTGCCTTCGCGCGTTTCGTGACCAACAACGTCGTCGGCCACAAGGTGCCGGGCTACAAGGCCGTCACCCTGTCGCTCAAGCGCCGTGAACTGGCCCCGGGTGACGTCACTGCTGACCAGATGGACGCCGTGGCTGACCTCGCGGAGCAATATGGTTTCGGTGAACTGCGCGTGACACACGAGCAGAACCTGGTGCTGTCAGACGTGCCGGTCGATGAGCTCGAGACACTCTGGAAGGCGCTGGAAGAACTCGGCATGGCCAACCCGACTGTCGGCACGCTGGCGGACATGATCTGCTGCCCGGGTGGCGATTTCTGCTCGCTGGCCAATGCCAAGTCGATTCCCATCGCTCAGGCACTGCAGGACCGTTTCGAAGACCTCGACTTCCTGTACGACCTCGGCCCGCTGGACCTGAACATCTCGGGCTGCATGAACGCCTGTGGCCATCACCACGTAGGCAACATCGGCATCCTGGGTGTCGACAAGAAAGGCCAGGAGTTCTATCAAGTCTCGCTGGGCGGACGCAGCGACGACAACGCCACGCTCGGCAAGATCCTCGGCCCGTCCTTCAATGCCGAAGACATGCCAAACGTCATCGACAAGGTGCTGCAGGTGTACGTCGAGCAGCGTCTGGAAGATGAAGTCTTCGTCGATACCTACCACCGCATCGGCATGAAGCCGTTCAAGGAGCGGGTCTATGCCTGAGGTGACTGCAGAAATGACATCAGCACGCGAATTGACCGATCAGCGCCAGGGTGGCGTCATCCGTCAGAATCAGCTGGTGAGCGAAGATGCCTGGCAGGTCGTACGCCTGGATGAAGACGGCAACCTGACGAGCTATCAGCAACCCGCCCTGCTGCCGCTGGCAGAATGGCAGGCACTTGTCGCCGCCGGCGAAGGCTCTGATCATCTGGCACCCTGGCTTGCCAGTGACACCGAGCTCACGCCGGAACTTGGCAAGGCACTGGTGGACGCACCGCTGCTGGCGGTCGACTTCCCGAACTTCAATGATGGCCGCGGCTACACCATCGCCCGCCTGATGCGCGAGCGCTTCGGCTATCAGGGTGAGATTCGCGCCATCGGTGACGTGCTGGTGGATCAACTCCACTACATGAGCCGTTGCGGCATCAGTGCTTTCGCCCTTCGTGACGATCAGTACGTGGAAGATGCCTTGCATGCCCTGAGCTCGTTCAGCGTCAGTTACCAGACCGGTGTCGACCAGAAGACGCCGCTGTTCGCGCGTCGCTGACCGCCCCTTCTTGATCACTCACTGTTTCTGCCGGCAAACAGACGCGGGGTAGAAGGCAGAAACAGTCGAGTGAGCCAAGCACAAAGCCCCCGTACAGGAAGGTCTCCTGGACGGGGGCTTTTTTCATGCCTGATGTTTCGTATCTGAAGAATCTTGTCTGGCGTTTCGTCTCAGTCGCCTGAGCGGCTCATCAGCCGGCGACGACCGTGGACAGCAATGCCATCCCTCCCACCAGCAGTGCGGCCATCACCAGTCCCACCACCAGAAAGTCCAGCGCATGGCCATGCTCGAAATCACGCTTGCGATTGGCCTCCTTCTGGACTCCAAAGAATGCTGCCAGTACGGATTTGACTTCATTGATCATGATCGCCTCCTGGTCGGTGACCTCACGCAATTCATCATCTGGGCACAGGGTTGTCTGAGGACAGGGTCGTTGAAGCCAGTCTTGTTGAAGACAGAGTTGACTGGGGTCAGCACAGGATGCTCGCGCGCATTCCAGCAGAGGGAGCTATGCTCAACTCAGCTCAGGTTACGAAGCCTGTGCCACCAAACACCAGCCACTATCACTATTGGTCACAATAACGCCAAACACCAGCCGCCCCGCAGGTATTTCCCCAAAGGTTTGCACTCATCAGCTATCAGATACCATGAGACAGGAGTCCAGAATGCCAGTCGCCAATCAACCGATACAGCCTTTCGCTGCCATGTTCAGCACCCCACTGCCCTGGATGAATCGGCCCGATGACCTCGTGCATCCCCTCGCCCCCTTGATGCGTTGTCAGCAGGTATGGTGGACCCTGAGCCACAAGGCATATGAGCAGGAAATCGAGTTTGTTCGCATGTGGCAGACCAAGAGCATGGAAATGGGCCAGTGCCTGCTATCCACCGGGTTCGTTGACCCTCTCGAGTCGAAGGAATGCCTGACGGAGATCGTCAGTGATGTGCAAGAACATACCGTCAAGCGCCTGCAACGCCTGCAAGGCCTGACAGATGAATTGAAGGAAGCCATCTGGGAGGAGATCTAGGGCGCAGCTCTGGGCCTGGAGCTGGAGCTGGAGCTGGGGCTGGGGCTGGGGCTGGGGGAGAGTTGCCCAAAAGCGCTTGTCGACAAGAGGCTAGCGGTGTCGTCGCCAGATCAGCAAGCCAATAAAAAGACGTCAGAAGATCTATCGGGGTAGATGATCCATCGGATCCGAGTGAGCCAAGCGAGAAACGCACAACGCCCAGACTTCAGGGAGAAGTGCTGGGCGTTGTGCTTACACGCTTGCAGGCCTGATCAGACCATCGCGACACGTAAATCATACCTGCATAGCTCAGGACGTATATCAAGAGTAGCTCAGAGCGTAGCGCAGGATAAGTCAGGCAAGACGAGGGCTTACTCTGAATCTGCGTTCCCCTTGAATGCCTCAAGCTCTCGCAGCCATGTCTGAGCGGCCTCACGATCAAGATCGAATTCCGCGATCAGGCTTTCGAGTCGCGCCACGAACTCCTCATCACGCTTCTGGGCGCGCGCCTCGTCATCGTCGGGGTTCGACTCGGCGGCGGGGACAGACTGAGAAGAGCGATCCAGCGCATTTAGCTCTTCCGCCAACGCCTTTTCGAGCTCATCAAAGAGAGCACGCTGCTTGCGAGCGCTGGCAATGATCTTTTCATCATGTCGGTTCATGCACGATTTTCCACTTTTAATCTTGTCGACAACAAGAAGACAACGCTATGAGTTCACTGCAGGACGATGAGCGACAATTTGACTTGCAGTTTATGCACGACACCTTCAACACTCAACCGGCGCGCCTCAAATCAAGATGTTAGCGAGCCTCTTCTGGACAGCCATCGATAAATGACAGATATCTTCTTGAAAGCCATACAGAAAACTAGCTTCATCATGCCCCTTTCAACGTCTGCTCGCAAGACATCGCGCGATACGCAAGGCGCGCAAGTGCCCTGAACTGGGGCTTCGCGCAGTGTTGAGCGCCCTCACTTGGCATTGGGGCGGTAACATCGTAGCGTTGGCTAGATGGCATAGAGGACTGAAACGATATCTTCTGGGGCTTGCGCTAGCCGCTATGCTCGAAACAGTGACATCATCACCCTCCCCGGCGCCACCGCATCACTCATGGATGACGTGACTCGATGATCAAGGATAGTGATCTCTCTCGACATGGGCCAGATATCGGCCCGCCCGATCTGCGCTACCCGGACAGACAGCGTCCATTCGGCAAGCCCTTGCGCTTGTGGCTAGGGTTGACCGCACTCTCCTGTCTCTCACTTGGCGCCCTGCTGGTATTTCAGGAATCGCAGAGTCGCGAGCAGGACATTCTGCAGGCCCAGGCGACACAGATGTTGGTCGCCAAGGAGCGGCGTCAACAGGCCAGGTTAATGGTGGAGCAGACGCTCGGCATGATCGCCTCGCGACATCGCAATTACGAGCATCGTCTGCAAAGCCTTCTGATCACCACCATGCGCTCCCCATCACTGGGCATCAGCCATCTGAGTGGTCGTGATCGCTCCTTCATCAGCACCGAACTATTGCGCCAGTTCCCGGACCTGCGCATCGACCCGGACTGGATCGACATCGGGCAGCTCCCCACCACGCTCCACCCTGAGTGGTGGAATCAGGAGCTGAATCAGCGCCTCAACGCAGGTGTGCGCAAGGCACAATTCCTGCGCGGCACGGATGCCGGGCTGGTGTTTGCCGTGCCTCTGGGGCAAGAGGAAGACAGCCTCGGCGCCGTGCGCCTTGATCGTCGCCAGCAGCCGGCCCCTTGGGCGTTGGTGCATATCGACCCGAAGATGGTGGCTTTTCTGGTCGCCAATGAGCTGAGACAGTCACTGCACGCGAGTATCGAGCGCGAGGAAAGCCGCTATGTCTGGATCAACGAGATACTGGACCCAGCCGGGGGCGAGGGCTATGCACGTCGCTTGATCCATCCTCTGCTGCCGTCCACCGAAGGCAAGTTGCTGTCGACCGAGTACCAGGACAGCAGTGGCCGCTTCCCGTATCGCACCGAGCTCGAGGGTGTCTTGAACGGCAGTGGCATCTTCTTCGATTACCGTTTCCCCAAGCGCCCGGGCGCCGAGCAGGTCGACAAGACCGCCTACGCCGCCCTGTATCCCCCCTTCCAATGGATCATCGCCAGTGGTGTCTATCTCGATGACATCAGTGAAACCGCCCTCAAGGCGCACGCAGACTTGATGAAGAAAAAGCACGCGCTGGAGCGTTGGCATTTCCTGATCACGCTGTTGGTGACCTTGATGCTCTGCTTGGCCTTTGGCTACGCCTTCCTGCGCCAGTATCGCGAACGACAGCTGCAGATGCGCCAGCGCATGAATCAGCTGGAGCATGAGCTTGAGCAGCGCGGCGAGAACAGGCTCGGGTCGGTGATGGGCATGATCCGCGAGGAACGCTGTCCCGAGCGCTCGGGAGAAGACTATCTGGCCGCCAATCTTGTCGGCGCCATCGCGACACGACTCGGGATGGACCGCCAGGAAATCGCCACGCTGGAGCGCGTTGCCATGCTGCATGATATCGGCAAGCTGGCGCTGCCCGACTCACTGCTGCGTCCGCGCGATGAACTCCATTTCGATCAATATCACTTGTTGCGTCGCCATGTCGAGGTCGGTGCACGCATGATGGAAGATGCCCTGATGGCACCCGCGGAAGCTGACCTGTTGCGTGCCAGTCAGCAGTTCATGCTCGGTGCCCCTCCTCATGCAGACATCTCACAGGCAAAACAGGCCTCTCCCGATATTGCAGCGACCTCTCATGGCGAGACGTCGCTCACTGCCAGCACTCTGGCGATGGTCGTGCAGATCATCGAGCTGGTGCGTCATACTGGGGTCAGTGAGGCCCAGGCGCTGTGCGATATCGAACACCGTCATGGACATCTACCGCCAGAATTGCTGCAGGCGGCGCGTGAAGTGCTGACGGAGCAACCGATACCGCCGGCGCCCACCCTGCATCGACTCTGCCCGCAGCAGGTAGAACGTGACCCCAACCGGTGGCGCGACAACCACAGCGGCTGCTTCACCCGCGCATTGCTGGATGCCGCTCTCGAAGCACTTTCCGGTGAGTGTCAGGACGCCATGGGGCAGCACATCACGCTATGCCATCTTCGCCTAAGCCGGAAGGAAGGAGCACGCCGCGATGCTGGCGACAGGCAACTTGCCCCCCTTGATGCCAAGCTTGGCCCGCATCTGAATGCCTGCTTCTATCCGCTGCGTGTCTTCCGCATCAGTGAGGGCAACTTCATCGTGATGGGCCATCTATGTCGGGATATCTCGCCTGCGCAGAAAGTGACTCGCCGCCCTGAAGGCAATGAGCCACTGTTCGAAGCGCCAGCCAATGGCACTGCCTCGCCACCCACCGCCGATTCCTTGGCATCTCTGCTGTCATCGCTGGAAGACACCGCGACGCTCGAGATCACGCTGCTCGATCTCTCCTGTGCCCAGACACTCAAGGAATGGCAATTGACCCTCAATGGCCACCTGGCTCGCTACCCGCCATCGGCGTGAGCTGATCATGACATCAGGCTTTCCTTGTGACCCGCTTCCCGATGACCCGCTTTGCATTTGACCCGTCTTCCCAACCGTGACAGGCGCCAGACATCGTGTCTGGCCCCGTTCGTTGTGGACGCACCCTTTTTACTCCCCCCTTTTTACTCCCCCTTTGTTACCCGCCTCGTTGTTGGCTGCGCCCTTGTTAGCTGTGTCGGGCGAACTTTCGCGCGACCAAAGTTGAAGTGTGTGCGTCTTGTTGAAATGTCCGACATTTATTAATGTGTGTTCAGACATTTATTCTGATGCTCTAAATCTCATGCGTCAGCGCCGCACTCCAAGGCGGTGCGATGCAGTGACTCTCCTGACCCTCTCTTCACGACAGGCACCTCAATGACCGACTCTCTGGCGGCAGCCTCGCTCGCCACTGACAGCGCCTCGGCTGACGACGCGACCCCGCGCAGCATGGAGGCTATCGCCACCTGCATGGCGCGGGAAATCCTCGCGGGCAGCTTCGGCCCCGGTGATAGCTTTCCGCGTGAACTTGACCTCTGCCAGCGCTTCGACGCCAGTCGTAACCGTGTTCGCAACGCCCTGGCCCAGCTGGTGAGCGCCGGGCTTCTGGAGCGCACCGCCGGGCGTGGCACCATCGTGCGCGAGATGAGCGAATGGCAGCTGCTGGACCCGCTGATGAGCCATTGGGTCAGTGGCCTCGACGGTATCAACCCGGACCTGATGCGCGAGATCTACGCCTTCCGCCTCTCCGTCGAGCCCTACGTCAGTGCGCTGGCCGCGATGAAGGCCAATGCCCAGGATCTCGCACGCCTGGAGCGCGCCTTCGAAGGCATGGTCAATACCGCCAATGACAGCTCACGCGAGGCGCATGCCGAGCACGATGTCGCCTTCCACGAGGCCATCTACCACGCCACGCACAATCTGGTGTGGACACAGCTTGGCAGTTTGCTGCGCCCTTCCATCAGCCAACTGATCCACAGTACCCAGCAGTCCGCGCAGCAGCATGATCACAGCCATCATCGCGCCAGCCTCGATCGTCACCGCGCGGTGATGGAGGCCATTCGCCTGCGCCAGCCCGAGATGGCGCGGACCTGCGCCGAGCGGGTACTGGAAACCGCAGCGCGCGACCTCGGCTTCTCGCCGGACCACCCGCATCTGGGGGACCGCCGCTTCTGATCCTGAGCTTCTGATACCGATCGGGCGTCAGCCGATGACGGCCGATACCACGACCCGCTTCGCCTGGCGCTGATCTTCGTTCCAACGCCCATTCTCAACAAGGACGCAACCGTGAAAATCACCCGACTCAAGACCTGGCAAGTTCCGCCGCGCTGGCTGTTCCTCAAGATCGAGACCGACGAAGGCTGTTATGGCTGGGGCGAACCGGTCATCGAGGGCCGCGCCGCGACGGTGGAGGCCGCCGTGCACGAGCTGTCCGATTATCTGGTGGGTCAGGACCCGCGCAATATCGAGCATCTGTGGAACGTGATGTACCGCGCAGGCTTCTACCGTGGCGGCCCGATCCTGATGTCTGCCATCGCCGGTATCGATCAGGCGCTGTGGGACCTGAAGGGTCGTGATCTGGGAGTGCCCGTGCACCAGCTTCTCGGCGGCCCGGTGCGCGACAAGATGCGCATGTACGCCTGGACCGGCGGCGACCGCCCGTCAGATGTCGGCGCAGGCGCCAGGGCACTGGTCGATCAGGGCTTCACCGCCTTCAAGATGAACGGCACGCCGGAGATGCAGATCGTCGATTCGCACAAGAAGATCGATGACGCCGTGGCACGTGTCGCCGAGGCTCGTGATGCGGTCGGTCCGGATGTCGGCATCGGCATCGACTTCCATGGCCGCGTGCATCGCCCGATGGCCAAGGCGCTGTTGCGTGAGCTGGAGCAGTTCCACCCGATGTTCATCGAGGAGCCGGTCGCGCCTGAGCACCTGCCGTCGCTCAAGCACATCGCCGAAGGCATCGCGACGCCCATCGCCACCGGCGAGCGCCTGCACACCCGCTTCCAGTTCCGCGATCTGCTGGCCGACGGCATGGTCGACATCATCCAGCCGGATCTCTCCCACTGTGGCGGCATCAGCGAAGGCCTGAAGATCGCCACCCTGGCCTCGGCCCACGATGTGGCGCTGGCCCCGCACTGCCCGCTCGGCCCGCTGACGCTGGCGGCCTCGCTGCAACTGGACGCGGTGTGTCACAACGCCTTCATCCAGGAGCAGAGCATGGGAATCCACTACAACAAGGACAACGACGTACTGGATTACCTGGTCGACAAGGAGGCACTGGCGATCAAGGACGGCTTCTGCGCCATTCCACAAGGCCCGGGGCTGGGCGTCGAGATCGACGAAGCCTTTGTCGAGGAACGCGCCAAGGTCGGTCACCGCTGGCGCAATCCGCTCTGGACCCACGAAGACGGTTCTGTCGCCGAGTGGTAATGCCGAGCAAGCCGCAACGCACACATTGACAACACAGATGCCATGCCAAGACAGGCCTTCCGCCGAAGGCCTGTCACGCTGCAGGAAGGATTCCACATGACCCGTACCGCATCATCCACGCCTGAACGCCCCGCCTTCGCCGACTTTCGCTACCCGGACCTCGAAGGTGCCAGCGTCTTCATCACCGGCGGTGGCTCCGGCATCGGCGCCGCGCTGACCGAAGGCTTCCTCGCCCAGGGCGCCAAGGTCGCCTTCGTCGGCCTGTCCGATGCCAGCGAATTCTGTGACGCCATGGAAGCTCGCTACGCCAATCGTCCGCTGTTCATCCCCTGCAACATCCAGGATATCGAGGCGCTGCAGGCCGCCGTCGCTCAGGCGCGTGAAGCCCACGGGCTGATCAACGTGCTGGTCAACAACGCCGCGCGTGACACCCGTCATACGCTGGATGAGTGGACGGTGGAACAGTGGGATGAATCCATCGCCACCAACCTGCGCCCGCAATTCTTCACCGCCCAGGCCGTCGCCCCCGACATGCGCGCACTGGGTGGCGGCGCCATCATCAATCTGTCCTCCAACAGCTACATGCTGGGGCTGGGCGGCTACCCGACCTACGTGACCGCTAAGGCCGGCATCATGGGCATGACCAAGGCGCTGGCGCGCGAGCTGGGGCCGGACGCCATTCGCGTCAACTGCCTGATTCCGGGCTGGGTGATGACGGAGCGTCAGCGCGAGCTGTGGGTCAACGACAAGGACTTGAACGAGTGCATTGATCAGCAGTGTCTCAAAGAGGCCATTCCGGTCGAGGACATGATCAATCCGTGCCTGTTCCTGGCCTCCAGCGCCTCGCGCATGATGACCGGCCAGCCGATGGTGGTAGACGGAGGCCGAGTGTGAGCGCCCTCAGCGTCACGCCGGCCTGGATCGCCGTCGACTGGGGGTCCAGCAATCTGCGCGCCTGGGCCGTCAATGGCGATGATGCAGTCATCGCCCAGGCCAGCAGTGCCCGCGGCATGCTGGGACTGGCGGCGGATGAGGTCGAGGATGTGCTGCGCGTACTGATCAATGACTGGCTGCCCGACGATATGACCTCTCCCATGCCGGTACTGATCTGTGGCATGGCCGGCGCGCGTCAGGGCTGGCAGGAGGCGGCTTACCTGCCGTTGCCCACGGACAAGACGCCTTCCCGTGATGTGCTGGGGGCACTCTCCGAGCAGCTGACCCATGTCGCGACCCGCGACAGCCGCCTTGCCGTCGCCATCGTGCCTGGCCTCTGTCAGCAGCAGCCTGCCTTTGACGTCATGCGTGGCGAGGAGACCCAGCTGGCGGGCCTGGTCGCCGCCCAACCCGACTACAGCGGTGCGGTGTGTCTGCCCGGCACCCACGCCAAGTGGGCACATCTCGCCAGTGGCGCCATCACCGGCTTCAGCACCTTCATGAGCGGCGAGCTCTTCAAGTTGCTCAGTCAGGATTCGGTGCTCAAGCACTCCGTCTCCTCGGGAGATCTCAGCGACGACGCCCAGCGTGATGCCTATCTGGCGGGCATCGACACGGCGCTTGCCGCCCCTGTACGCACCACCGCGCAGCTGTTCGGTATTCGTGCCCGCGATCTGCTTGATACGGGTCTGCCTGAGGGTGACGCTCGCAAGGCGCTGCTTGGCGCACGCCTGTCAGGCCTGGTGCTGGGGCTTGAGCTGGCGGGCGCCACTGCGGAGCTTTCGGATCACGCCACCATCACTCTGATCGGCGACGCCGTGCTGTGTCAGCGCTATCAGGTCGCGCTGGAACATCTGGGCTATCAGGTCACCACTGCAGCCAACGCCGACATGATTCTGGCGGGGCTCGGACGCATTCAGCGTGCACGATCAGCCGCGCAGGCCTCGTCATCGGAACGCGCCTCTGTGAGCCATTGATTCAGCGTTGCAGACATCGCTCGTCAGTGAGTCACGTCATTCCCCATTTAGAACAGCCCCTTTTCTGGAGATCGCCATGAGCCTGCCTCTGGTCGCCATACTCCGCGGTGTGACACCGCAAGACATCATCGCCATCGCCGACGAGATCATCGCTGCCGGCATCACCCGCATCGAAGTCCCGCTCAACTCTCCTCAACCGCTGGAGAGCATCGTCGCGCTGGTCGAGCACTGCGATCGGGCGCATGGCGGCGAGATCCTGATCGGTGCCGGCACCGTGCTGACCCCGCAGCAGGTGCGCGACGTCCACGCCGCGGGCGGCCGTCTGATCGTCTCGCCCAATGCCGATGTCGACGTCATCCGCGAAAGCCGCCGGCTGGAGATGGTCTCGCTGCCCGGCATCGTCACGCCGACGGAAGCCTTCGCCGCACTCGCTGCCGGTGCCTCGGGCCTCAAGCTGTTTCCGGCGACTCAGGTCGGCATCGTTAACATGAAAGCGATGCTGGCTGTGCTGCCCAAGGACACCAAGCTTTACGCCGTCGGTGGCATCGGCAGTGACAACTTCGCCGAATGGCGCGCCGCGGGTGTCCACGGCGCTGGCCTCGGCACGGCCATCTACACGCCTGGCCTGAGCGCGGCCGAAGTCGGTGAACGCGCTCGCACGCTGGTCGCGGCGTGGCAGGCAGCGGACTGAAGTGGCGCCAGGCGAGAATGGCTACCAAAAAAAGGAGCAGTAGATGACGGCATCACCCTCCCTCGGCACTGCCAAGCGCCTCGTCGCCAGTGGCTGCGAGCTGGGCGAAGGACCGGGCTGGACGCCCGCAACCAAGGCCCTGCCCGCGCGGGTGCGCTGGCTTAATATCCTCGCTGGCGAGCTGCATCACGCGGCCGCTGACGGTAGTGATCACATCATCACTCAACTTGCGCGCCGCACCTCCTATGCAGCCGTTACCCAAGACGGCGATTACCTGCTGGTCGCAGAGGGGATGCTCTCGCGCTTCACCCCCGAGACTGGCGCCGTGGAGGATCTCATGCCCTTCGAGGCGGACGCAGCGCCGGCCACGCGCAGCAATGATGCACGGGTCGATCGTCACGGCAGTCTGTGGCTCTCGAGCATGGGCTGCAACGCCGAAAGCGGTGCCGGCAGCCTCTATCGGCTGCATCGCGGAGAGCTGCACCGAGTGCTCAAGGGGCTGACCATTCCCAATGCCCTATGCTTCTCACCCGATGGCCGCTTCGCCTATTTCACCGACACCGTCACCGGCCAGGTGATGCGCTGGCAGCTGGACGCCGATGGCTGGCCACTCACCTCGGCAGGTGAATACAACGCCCCTGAGGTCTGGGCCGACCTGCGGGATGCCGGCGGTGGCCCGGACGGCGCCGTGATCGACGCCGATGGTCATATGTGGATTGCGCTGTGGGGGGCCGGCCGCGTGGCAAGGCTGGACCACGACGGCAAGGAAATTGCCCATGTGGCGCTGCCGGTCAGCCAGCCTTCGTGCCCGCTGTTCGGTGGCGAGGGGCTGAGCACGCTGTATGTCACCACGGCGCATGAAGGCATGGCCACGCCGGATCAGGCGGCGGGTGATGGTGACCTCTTCGCGTTGGACCTGTCAGCGCACGGTTTCAAGGGACTGGCAGAGCCACCGCTGGTGCTGGGCTGACAGGGACTAGGCTGACACCGCCATTCCCTCTCTGATCTTTCTTTATTTCTGGACCTCTCATGATGACCGCAGACGCCCCATCCTCCCGACCTTCGGCTGCGCCTGACGCGACCTGGTCAAGCGATCAGCAGTGGTTGAACCTGAGTGCCGATGGCATCCAGCTGCAGCTGGATCTCGCCGATGGCCTGCTCAAGCTGGCCCATTTCGGGCGCATCGCGCCCATCAATCCGGCTCAGCACCGCCTGATGAGCGCTGCTGCCACGCCCCAGGCCAGCCTGGATCAGCTGCCGCCCAACACCCTGTTCAATGATGCCGGACTCGGCTTTGCCGGCTATCCGGCGCTGATCGGTGATCGCGAAGGCCGCGACTGGCTGACGGCGATGCGCCTTTCGGATGTGGCCTGCTCGACGGATGCCTCCGGCGCTCACGCCCGCCTGACGCTTCGCGACAGCCTGAGCGAGCTGGAAGTGCTGCTCGCGCTGACCGTCACCCACGAGGGCGTATTGCGTCAGCAGACGACCCTGACCAATCAGTCTTCAGCGCCCTACCGGCTCGAATGGCTGGCAGCCACCTGCCTGCCGTTGCCGGTCCGCTTCGAGGAATGCCTGAGCTTCGGTGGCCGCTGGGTGCAGGAATTCACCGAGACGCGTCATCGTCTCAGCGAAGGCACCTTCACGCTCGAGAACCGTCGCGGCCGCAGCTCGCATCAACGTGTGCCGACACTGATCACCGGCACACCAGGCTTCAGCGAGCAGCGTGGCGAAGTCATCACCGCGCATCTGGCGTGGAGCGGCAACCATCGCGCCCTGATCGAGCGTCAGTTCGATGGCAGCACCCAATTGCAGATGGGCGCCCTGCTACTGCCCGGCGAGCAGATGCTGGCCGCCGGCGACAGCGTGACCACCCCGGAAGTGGTGATGGCCTGGTCGGATACTGGCATCAATGGCGCCAGTCAGCGTATGCATCGCACCCTGCGCGCGCGCCTTGACTGGCCGGTGGCTGACAAGCCGCGCCCGGTACACGTCAACACCTGGGAAGCACTCTACTTCGATCACGACGCGGCGCGTCTAGAGGAGTTGGTCGTTGCTGCCGGTGAGGTGGGTGCCGAGCGTTTCGTGCTCGATGATGGCTGGTTCGTCGGCCGGGATGGCGAGCGCGCCGCCCTTGGCGACTGGTATCTGGATGCCGGCAAGTACCCGCAGGGGCTAGGGCCGCTGATCGAGTCCGTACAGGCGCACGGCATGGAATTTGGCCTGTGGGTCGAGCCCGAGATGGTCAATCCGGACAGTGAACTCTTCCGCAGCCATCCGGACTGGATTCTCGGGCTGGAGGGGCGTGAGCAGCCACTGGGACGCTATCAATGCGTGCTGGACCTGACCCGCCGCGAGGTCTGTGACTACCTGTTTGCGCGCCTCGATGCGCTGCTCAGCGAATACCCGATCAAGTATCTGAAATGGGACATGAATCGCGACCTGACCCATGCGGGCGGCCAGGCGGAGGAAGGACGTGGCAAGCCTGCCGCCCATGCTCAGGTCAGCGCGCTCTACTCACTGCTGGCCCGCCTGCGAAAGGCGCATCCCGGCGTCGAGATCGAGAGCTGCGCCTCGGGTGGCGCGCGCACCGATCACGGCATTCTGCGGCACACCCATCGCGTCTGGACGTCTGACTGCAACGACCCCCACGAGCGCACGCATATCCAGCGCGGGGCCAGTCGCGTACTGCCGCCGGAGCTTCTGGGCGCGCATATCGGGCCGCAGCACGCCCATACCACCTCGCGCCGCACGACGCTTGCCTTCCGTGCCTCCACGGCGCTGTTCGGTCATCTGGGGCTGGAGCTGGATGTCAGCCAGCTCGATCAGGCGGAGCGAAGTGAACTGCGCGGCTGGATAGCGCGTTACAAGGCGCTGCGTGGCCTGCTGCACAACGGTGTCAGCTGGCGCCTGGATTGCCTGGATGACAATCAGCATGCCCACGGTGTGGTCAGTCAGGATGGCCAGCAGGCCCTTTTCAGCATCAGCCAGCTGGCCATGCCTCGTCACGCCGTACCCGCCGCCCAGCCGCTGACCGGCCTGCAAGCCAACACGTCCTACCGGCTCGAGCTGCTGGAACTGCCGGAGCACCCGGAGCGACGCATGAAGCAGCTGCCCGCCTGGATCAGCCGACAACAGGCCGGCGAGCCGGTCGTCGTCTCCGGTGAGTACCTCATGCGTGAAGGCCTTGCCCTGCCGGTGCTGGACCCCGACCAGGCAATCCTGATTCACCTTCACGCGGTTACGGCATGACCCGTGCGGCGCCGGCCGTGATGGCCTGCGCCGCGCTTGCTCCCCATTTTCAGCATCAAGGATGACCCCCATGCAGCTCGGTG
Organism: bacterium Scap17; assembly: GCA_013376735.1. Taxonomy (NCBI): domain Bacteria; species bacterium Scap17. Next base: position 2,173,556 of record VINJ01000001.1, read on the forward strand.
TCTGTTACTACCCGGAACACTGGCCACGTGATCGCTGGCCGCAGGATGCTCGCGACATGATGGAAGCCGGCATTCGTGTCGTGCGTATCGGCGAATTCGCCTGGAGTCGCCTGGAACCCAGCGCGGGTGACCTGCGCTTCGAGTGGCTGGATGAGGCTGTCGAGGTTCTGGCGGCGGCCGGTCTCAAGATCGTGATGGGCACGCCCACGGCGACACCGCCCAAGTGGCTGGTGGACGCCCACCCGGAAATTCTGGCCGTCGATGAGAATGGCGACACGCGTGGCTATGGCTCGCGTCGTCATTACTGCTTTTCTTCGCCGACGTTTCGTACCTTGAGTGAGCGCATCGTGCGCCTGATGGGCGAGCGCTACGCAAACCATCCCGCGATCATCGCCTGGCAGACCGACAACGAGTACGGCTGTCATGACACCATCCTCAGCTACTCCGCGGCCGCCCGCGCCCGCTTCCCAGAATGGCTCGAGGCGCGTTATGGCTCGGTCGAGGCCCTCAATGAGGCCTGGGGCACGGTGTTCTGGAGCATGGAGGTCAGCGAGTTTTCCCAGGTCGAGGCGCCCGTCGGCACCGTGACCGAACCGCATCCGGCCATCGTGCTCGATTATCGACGCTTCTGCTCCGACATGGTGGTCCAATACAACCGCCTGCAGGTCGACACCCTGCGTGCCGCGGGCGTCAGCGGCGATATCGTGCACAACTTCATGGGCCTGTTCACCGAATTCGATCACTTCGATGTCGCCCGTGATCTGGATATCGCCAGCTGGGACAGCTACCCATTGGGCTTTCTGGAACGTGGCGCCCATGACGATGCCACCAAGGCCCATTATCGTCAGCAAGGTCACCCGGACTTTGCCGGCTTTCATCACGACCTCTACCGCGCCATGTGCAAGGGCCGCTGGTGGGTGATGGAGCAGCAGCCCGGCCCGGTCAACTGGGCGATCAGCAACGCCGCGCCCTTGCCCGGCATGGTACGACTATGGAGCCACGAAGCCTTCGCGCATGGTGCCGAAGTCGTCTCCTATTTCCGCTGGCGTCAGGCACCCTTCGCCCAAGAGCAGATGCATGCTGGTCTGCTACGCCCGGATGGTTCGCCCGCCTCGGCCTGGCCGGAACTTTTGCAGGTGCGCGATGAGCTTCAAGTACTGGCAGAACACGACTCGACGGCTGCCCAGCAGGCGCCTGTCGCCCTGATGTTCGATTACGCCTCCATCTGGGCCTGTCAGATCCAGCCCCACTCCGAGAACTTCAACCCGCTTGAGCTGTACCTAAGCTGGTACAGCGCACTGCGGCGACTCGGGCTTGATGTCGATATCGTCTCACCGAGCGATGCGCTCAGTGGCTATCCGCTGGTCGTGCTGCCCTGTCAGGTGATCGCCGATGAGGCACTGGCGGCACGTCTGAGCACTGCGCGCGATTCAGGCAGTCGCGTGATGATCGGCGCACGCTCCGGCTCGCGTACGCCGGAGTTTCAGATACCCACGCAGCTGGCACCCGGCGCACTCAGCGAGCTGACGGGCATCACGGTCGATCGAGTCGACGGCCTGCGGCCAGGCGCTGAGCCCGCCGTCACCCTGAGCAACGGCGCACGCGGTCATGCCCTGCGCTGGCGCGATCTGCTCGATCATCAGCGCACCCGCGCACAGGTGGTAACGCGCTTCGAGGATGGCGAACCCGCCATCCTGCATCAGCGCGGTGTCAGCTATCTGACCGCATGGTTGAGTGAAGACAGCCTGGTGGCGATGCTGCAGGCGGAGTGTCAGGCCTGCGGCATCACCACCCATGCGCTGCCCGACGGCGTGCGTCTGCGGCGTCGCGGGCCGCTCTGCTTCGCCTTCAACTATGCCCCCGAGCCGCGCTGGCTGCCGGAAGGCCTCGTCAATGACAGCGGGCTGCTGGCCGGTAACCGGGCGCTGGCACCCGCTGATGTCTGTATCTGGTTCAGTGACGAACAGCGCCCCTGAGTGAGGCGACTACTGCCCACTCATTCAACGCGAAAATCGACTTTGCTTGAAAGCAGGACATCTCTCGGATTTCGCGACCGGCAGACCGTTCGATCACTTGCCGCGGCGCCTTCGGGCGCCGCTTTTTTGTACAACTATGCTGGACAGCTATTCTGAGTCCGCATGTCACCTGCCCAGGCTTCATGAGTGATTACAACAGCGTGCTGCCCCCCCCTGCTTACCGGCCGACTAAGGCTGCCACATTGACGACATAAAGCAGGCCAACGATAACGGTATATTGTTTTATGTAAAATGGCCTTTCATTCGCAGCGCAAGGCTAGATGGAGTTTACCCTTGAGTGCTCACTGACCGCACAGCGCTGCCACTTAAGGCGCATTGTTCTCATGTCAGACAATCTCTAGTGTGCTGGATGTCTCTGTATATAAGCCAATAAATAGCAAAAACAACAGGCCACGCACCTGTAGACAGGACAACCGTCGTCAATGGCAGACGACCCACGACTACGATAATGCAAACTACGAGATACCCCCCCATGAGTATTCTTGCCATTCTGATATCGCTCGGGCTGCTGATGTTCCTGGCCTACCGCGGTATCACCGTCCTCTTGCTCGCCCCTCTGATGGCCGCCCTCGCCGTCGTCCTGTCAGGAGATGCAGCCGCCCTGCTGCCCAGCTACACCGTGACCTTCATGAGCCAGCTGGGCGGCTATCTGGCCAAGTTCTTCCCGCTGTTCATCCTCGGCGCCCTGTTCGGCCAGCTGATGGCCGATTCCGGGGCCGCGCATGCGATCTCCGAAGGTCTGGTCAAACGCCTGGGGACACGCCATGTGATCCTGACTGTGGTCCTGGCCTGTGCACTACTCACCTATGGGGGCGTCTCGCTGTTCGTGGTCGCCTTCGCCGTCTATCCGATTGGCGCCCAGCTCTTCCAGCGCACCGGCACGCCCAAGCGATTGTTGCCCGCGGCCATCGCACTCGGCTCCTTCACCTTCACCATGACGGCACTCCCCGGCACGCCGGCCATCCAGAACGCCATCCCGATCCCCTACTTCCAGACCAACAGCTTCGCGGCGCCAGGCCTGGGCATCATCGCAGGCCTGATCATGCTGGGGCTGGGTACCTGGTGGCTGAAGGGACGTGCCAGCAAGGCTCAGGCACAGGGGGAAGGCTACGGGGTCCACAAGGACGAAGCGCTTGAGGAATCCCCGGCGCCCGCCGCACGGATGGGCATGATCACGGCGCTGATTCCGCTGGTGATGGTCATCGGCCTGAATGCCTTGCTGACCTATTTCGTCTTCCCGCGCATCGATTTCTCCTACCTGAGCGAGGCCTTCCCGGAGCTTGACCCGGCGGGCGCCACCGGCATGTGGTCGATCCTGATCGCGCTGGCCTTCGCCTCCACCTGGCTGGTCATTTCACGCTGGAAGCAGTGGGCCGACCTGAAGACCACCGTCAACAATGGCTGCTTCGGCGCCATGCTGCCTGTCTTCAATACCGCCTCAGAGGTGGGATATGGCGCGGTGATCGCCAGCCTGGCCGGTTTCGCGATGGTCAAGGAGGGAGTGCTCGGCCTGTATCCGGCCAACCCGCTGATCTCGGAAGCGGTGGCAGTCAACGTGCTGGCCGGCATCACCGGCTCGTCATCCGGCGGCATGAGCATTGCGCTTTCGACTCTGGGCGAGACCTACCGCGAGATGGCCGTCAATGCCGGCATCGACCTGGAGCTGATGCACCGCGTGGCAGCGCTGGCGGCGGGTAGCATGGACACCTTGCCGCACTCCGGCGCGGTCATCACCCTGCTGGCGATCTGCAAGCTGACTCACCGCCAATCCTACGGCCAGATGTTCATGATGACGGTCGCCTTCCCGATGCTGGCCCTGATTGCCGTCGTGACCCTGGGCAGCCTGGTCGGAAGCTTCTGAGCCCTAAAGCTCCACAACTGTGGGAAGTTTTCGAACATGAGTGGAGCAAAGTGAGGCCAGGCCAATGACAAGAAGGCCACCCGAACGGGTGGCCTTCTTGTTGAGCAATCACGCTGGCCAGCGACGCGCCGACATCTCAATAAACGTGGTGAGCCCGCTTCGGGTCCAGCGTCTCATGACGTGCCCGCGTCTTGATCCACAGCGTCAAGTCATCGCGGTCGGCGCCGGGATTCTCGGCGACCCACTCGACGATACGCGAGGCAATGAATTCGGCATGAAACTCTTCGTCGAACTGCAGCAGCATCAGGTCCTCGCCCGCCTGGGAGATGCGCAACAATACCTCACTTGCCGGCAATACATAGAGATTCAACTCATGCAGATATTGCGTCGTGAAGGTCACGCGCCGAAAACGCTCGGGAACATTGCGCCCACTCTTGCTGATATCGTTCATGAAAGCCATGGCTCTCTCCTGCATCAAGGCGCTCATCGTTTTTGCTCATTATTGAGCTTTGCCATTTAATCATAGCGCACAGGATGTGCTTCCGGCTGGTTTATGCAGATATTTTAATAAAACCTGCAAACGACATCCTTCAACCGGTTATCAACTCAATATCCTGGCAAGTCACTTCCGGATAGCAGCCGATATCACTGTTGCCGCTGACGCAATGCATCACTTTGCAAGGTTAGCTGAACTCGCGTCAGCCAGCCCGCCAGCAGCGCCTGCTTGTGCCGACTCATGGTGCGATGTTGCTCGATCACTTCGCATAATCGATCGCCGGCCGCGCGCATTCTGGTTGGGCTCTCCCCTCGGGCACAGCGCTGATAGTCATCCGCCAGCGCATGGATCAATTCGCGCAAGGCGTGCTGTACCGGGCGCGGCACATCGTTGCCCAATTCGCGCCGCACGAAGCCTATGCCGCGTCCGATATCCATCCCTGTCAGGCCCAGCGTCAGTAGCGGCATGCCGAGCACTTGCTCCTGTGCAGCATCGGGCTGGCCGTTTGCCGTTTCGCCACTGCGGCGCGCTTCCTGTTCACGACTGCGAGTCTGCTCATGCCGGGCCAGGCGCAACAGCCTGTCGCCCATACGGCCGCCGAACCAGCTGTCCAGGCGTTCGGTAGAGCGCTCCGCCAGCTCACGAATATCACTCGCCGTGGCGCGAATCAGCTGGCGCTTGTCCCAACCGGCTCCCGGCACAGGGATCAGGCGGAATCCAATGATGGTCACGATCAGACCGATCCCGGCTGCCAGACTCCGATTGAGGGTATAGGCGACATCGAAGGTCATACCGTTGTCCGGCATCACCAGCAGAATATTGAATACCACGAAGGGCAAGGCGATCCCCGCCAGCGCCGGCACAACGGCCCCCAGCAGGCCGAGGAACAGGGGAATACTGAAGATGATCACGAAGGACACGAAATGCTGGGCGTGACTGAGCATGACATTGCCGAACAGCAGTACGCTCGGGACCGCCAGCAGCAAGCCCTTGAGCACCATCGGAATGATCGGTGCCGGATCACCGCGACTGACGAAGATTCCCGAGAACAGCGTGCCCAGCAGCATGGCCACCGCACCGTTGTCCCATGCCGTCGCAAGCCAGAAAATCGCCGTGGCACTGAAGATGGTCATCGCACGCAGCGCATCGATGGCGGCGCGACCATGATCTCGGTGCCAACTCATGCTCGGCTGACGCAGCTGATGTCGGCCGGGATGATTGATGACCTCACGTGCCTGCAGGATGACCAGCGCATGCCCCAGTACCTCACGCAGACTGAACAGCAGCCGAGCCTCCAGCGCGGTAATGCTTCGCTGACCGCGTGACAGCCGTAGACATTCGCCGCGCAGCTCCCTGAGTGTCTTGCGGGCCTGAGCCGTGCCCTGGTTGTCTGCCATGCTCTGAAAGGCCGCACCCAGGCGTTGCATCAGGTCCTGTGTCGGCTGGCTGAAGCGTTCGGCTTCCTGTCTCCGGGTCTGGGTCAGCTCACCCGTCGGTGCGATCGGCTTACCGTCATCGCGCTGTGATGGCACGAAGAACTCGGGATGACGCAGCTGGTGCAGGGCCTTGAGGGTCGCGTAGAGACGCATGCTTCGCCGCGTCAGCAGGTGTACACCACGTATGCGCCCCTTGCCCTGGGGGCCTTCATAACGCGCTGAATGGGCATCGATCTCGAGATTGTTGAGCGCATCCAGCCCGGTCATCATCTGCTCGAGCATCGCCATGCGTTCCTGATGCTGATCCTTTTGCCGTCCAGTAGTCTTGCCTCCCTCTAACGGCATCGAGAAGGCCAGCGCCATATAGCGAAAGGTGGCGTTCACCGCCGTATCCGACAGCTTGCCGAGATGATCACGCACGCGAATCGGCCAGACCAGCGCACTCACGACGACGGCACACAACGCGCCAAGACTCAGCTCACTGAGACGTGCCAGTGCCACCGAGAAGAAGTCATCCGGCGCCGAGGACGTCAGCACCACGATGATCATGCAGGCCACCGCCGCCATCACACAGCCATAGGACAGATTATTGTGTGTCAGCGAGGCGCCATAGATGCATAGCCCGATCCATAGCGTGACCGAACCCAGCGCCAGTTCGGGCACCTGGGCAAAGCAGCCCATGATCACCACGGCCACACAGGTACCGACGAAGGTTCCCGTAACCTGACAGATGCCCTTCTCGACCACCATGCCCGACATCGGACGTGTCTGCAGAAACGCCGCCGAGATCAGCGCCCAATAGGGTCGATCGAGATCAAAGAAGAAGGCAGCGTAGAGGGCCAGCGCCATCGCCAGCACACCCTTGGTGGCAAACTTGAGCGCGAACGGCGAAGGCCTGAGGAAGGCAGCCAGAGCGGGAGACATGGATCAGTGCTTCCCGTCTTCGTCTTGGACGGCCTGAGCTGTCTCGACCGATTCCGCCTCGACAGACGTTGCTTCGACAGACTCTGCCTTGGCCTGCGTCGCCTCATCATTGCCATCCTCAGCAGTGATCAGCCTGACACTCGCCGTCATGCCGGCGGCAAGATTGACACCTGAGGCACGCACCGCCTCGATATCATCGAATTCCACCCGCACCGGAATGCGCTGCGCCAGACGCACCCAACTGAAGGTGGCACTGACCTGGGGCAGTTGCTGGGCATTGGTCGCGGTATTGTCATCGGCGATGCCCTGACCGATCCCCACGACTCGCCCCTTGAAGTCTTCATTGCCGCTCATCAGCGTGATCTGGACCGGATCGCCCGGACGCACATGCTGCAGCTTGGTCTCCTGGAAGTAGGCGCTCAGGTAGAAGGAGTCATCCTTGATCAGTGCCATCACCGACGTGCCTGCCGTGACGTAATTGCCCTGACTGAGATGCATGTTGAGGATACTGCCGTCGGCGGGTGCCACCAAACGCGTACGATCGAGATCCAGCTGCGCGGATTGCACCGCGGCTTCGGCCTGTTGCACATCAGCGCGGGCAACCTCGGCTTCCAGGCGCGCACTGTCGCGTTCTTCCTCACTGATGGCACGATTGGTCAAGCGACCACGACGATTGGCCTCATGCTCCTTCAGGCTCAGGGTCGCCTTGGCACTGGCCAGACTGGCCTTGGCCTTGGCGAGCGCGGCCTCGTAGCGCGCACGATCGACCTGAAGGATGACGTCCCCTTCCTTGACCCGCGTGGTATCCGCCACATTCAGCTCACGCACCCAGCCGGAGACATCCGAGCTCAGCGTGATCACCTCGGCACGCACCCGGGCGTCACGCGTCCAGGGACTGTACATGTAGGTATTCCACAGCCACACGGCACACCAGGCTGCAGCCGCCACCAGACATAGAGTAATGATCCATTTGACGGCTTTGTGTCGCAGGTTGCGCATGCGGTTTCCTTGGGGAATAGAGGGGCTGGGGAAAATGGGTGGCACGAAAGGGTTCGCGGGGAAATCGAGATGACGAATGGCGAGACGCTGGGGCAATGACGTACGTCACGTCACGAGGGCTACCACCGCCGCCAGACAGATGACAAACAGCGAGATATCGAACCAGGCCTCGAACCAGAGTTCGTGATTGGCCAGCAGACGATGCAGCAACGTACGAATGAGCCCCGCCGCCAGCAAGGCGACCAGGGCATAAACCAACATCGGGCTGATCAGGAATTCCCCGACCACCATTTCATGCAGCGCATTGAAGCCAGACCCAACATCATTGCCTGCGGCGATTTCCTTCATCGAGATGTCCTTGACTTGCGTTATGCGAGAGCTGGCTTGCGTATGCGAGAGGGGGCTTTCTTCAAGCGATAGCTGTATAGCGACTGCCATGCGTGCAATCAGCGTTCAACGATGGTGGCTGCCTGGCGTTCATTCAAGGCCTGCGGGTGAACTGTTCCACTACGCGAATCTTGAGGGCAGCATCATCGCTGAGAATATATGCAGGCTAACATTTTTCACCGCCGTGCACCGTTGCGTGAGAAGAATCACCCCATTCCTTGCACAGCGCGCGACCAGAATCCGCTCTCCATTTGGCTGAGCGCTAACCGGGACAATCAGCCTGGACACCAGGTATTCAGGTGGTAGCAGCGGCCAAGGTGGCCTGAAACGCAAAACGGCTTACCCATAAGGCAAGCCGTTTCATTTCGCACAGTGAAGACATCAGTTGATGATCGTGAGGGTCTACTACACCGCGTAGCCGAGCACGCGTGGCAGCCACAAGGCGAGCTCAGGGAACAGCATCACCACCGCCAACGCCGCCAGCATCGCTACCACGAAGACCATCGCCCACCCGACCGTCTTCTCGAGTCTTACTCCGGCTACGCTACTGGTCACCATCAGGTTGACCGCGACTGGCGGGGTGAACTGCCCGATCGCGATGTTCATCGCCAGCAGGATACCGAACCACACCGGATGCCAGCCGAAGTGCTGCATCACCGGAATCAGCACCGGCATCAGGATCAGGTAGATGGAGACCGCATCCAGCAGCATCCCGGCGATCAGCACTGCCACCATCACCAGAATCAGCAGCGTCGTTCCGCTATCCGACAGCGTGATCAGCCATTCAGCGAGATGGCGGAAGGTGCCCAACATGGTACCCGCCCAGGCGAATATGCCCGCCAGCGCGATGATGAGCATTACCACACCGGAGATGACGGCCGCCTCCCTGAGCAGTTCCCACACCTGAGAGAGCTTGAGCTCACGGGTGATGAAGAGCCCGACACACAGCCCGTAGGCGGCAGCTACTACCGCCGCTTCCGTGGGCGTGAAGAGGCCTGAGCGCAGTCCGCCAAGGATGATCACCGGTGCCAGCAGGGCCGGGATCGCTGCGCGGAACGCCGGACCCAGCGCGATACGCTCGACCTGAGTCGGGTCTTCCCAGCGATAGCGACGCGAGAGGAACCAGGCCGGCAGCAGCAAGGCCACACCCACCAGCAAGCCCGGAATCAGGCCCGCAGCAAACAGCGCACGCAGATCCACCCCCGGGACCACGATGGAATAGAGGATCAATGCGATGGACGGCGGGATCAGGATCGCCGTGGAGGCCGAGGCCGCAATCAGCGTCGCCGAGAACGCCTTGGGATAGCCTGCCCGTGTCATGCTGGGAATCATCACCATCGCCACCGCGGCAGCATCCGCCGGGCCGGAACCACTCATGCCGCCCATGATCAGGCATACCAGCACCGCCACCAGTGCGAGCCCCCCGTGACGCGGGCCGATCAACGCCTGGGCGAAGCGCACCAGCCGCGCCGCCACTCCGGCACGCTCGAACACCAGCCCGGTCAGGATGAACAGCGGAATGGCGATCAGCGGATACTTGGCGATGCTGTTGTAGGTATTGGTGCCGAGGGTGGCCAGCATGCTGACCGGCAGCCCCGCGACGATACCCACCGCCCCCGAGAGCCCCAGCGCGAAGGCCACCGGCACGCCGAGTATCAACAGCGCGGCGAAGCTTGCAAGCAACCAGAGATCAGGACTCATGATCTGACTCCTTGTGCTCCGGCGATGCATTCTGACCGGGTCCCTGCCCAGGCCCTTGCACAAGACGCTCGACACACTGCTGCAACTGACGCCAGGCCATCGCCAGCGCCAATATCGGCAGCCAGATCACGTACCACCAGTTGGGCAGACCCAGCCCCGGTGACAGCGAGTCCCACTGATACTCCTCCAGCGCGAAGGTTCCCCCGAACCACACCACCAGCCCCAGCACGACCAGCACCGCCAGAGTCTGCACGATCACGACCAGTCGCCACAGCGACAACGGCAGCACGTCTTCCAGCAATGCGATACGAATATGTGCCTGACGGCGAATCGCCACCGAGGCGCCCGCCAGCGTCAGCAATACCAGCAGGAAGACCGAGAATTCCTCGGTAAAGGCAAAGGAGGCATCGGTGGCATAGCGCACCACCACATTGGCCAGACTGATGATACCGATAAGTCCCAGCGCCAACGCCGCCAGCCAGGACTCCGGCCGCACACGTGGCGGTGGCCTGTCCACGGGGGCAGGCGCTGCGCTGGTGCCAGTTTGATGTGAGGTTTGTTGAGACGGTTTTTGAGCCGATTGTTGCGACTTTTGCGACATGACGCGCGATCCACACGAACGCCGAGGCTGTCAGGCCCCGGCGTGGTTCTTCACTCAATAACGCGCACAGACCGCATTATTCCCGATGTCATCTGCTCAGTGAGCAGCGGCGATGATGGCCCTGGCAGACTCAGCGCGAGGCCTTGACCTCGGCACGTGCCGTCTCGACCAGCGCCTCACCGATCTTCGGTGTCCAGCTTTCGTAGACCGACTGGGTGGCGTCACGGAAGGTCTGCATCGCATCCTCATCGAGCTTGACGACATTCACGCCGCGCGCCTCGATGTCCGCCAGCCGCTGGGCATTGCCTTCACGACTCATGGCGATCTCCCAGGCACCCGCTTCCCTGGCGGTCTCGGTCAGCAGCGTGCGCTCCTGTTCACTGAGCGACTTCCACACGCGCTGGTTGGCGGCAAAGATCAGCGGGTCCGCCATGTAGTGCCAGAGGGTCAGGTGGGTCTGACCGACCTGGTCGATGCGTGCGACATCGAACACCGACAGCGGGTTCTCCTGCCCATCCACCGCGCCGGTGGTCAGTGCCGGCTTGGCATCCGCCCAGCTCATCTGGGTCGGGTTGGCGCCCAGCGCCGTGAAGGTGTCCTGGAACAGCGGCGAGCCCACTACACGAATCTTCAGGCCCTTCAGGTCATCCGGCGAGGTTATCGATTTCGACGAATTGGACACCTCACGGAAGCCGTTCTCGCCCCACGCCAGCGGCTTGATGCCCTTGGACTCGATGGCGGCGAAGACCTGCTTGCCCGACTCGCCCTGGGTCAGCGCATCGATGGCGGCGTGGTCCGGCATCAGGAATGGCAGCGAGAACAGATTGAGCTCCGGTACCTGGGGCGACCAGTTGATGGTCGAGCCCACCGCGAGATCGATCAGCCCCTGACGCATGGCCGAGAACTCCTTGGTCTGGTCCCCCGCCACCAGCTGAGCGTTCGGATAGACGCGCAGAGTGAGCTCGCCACCGGAGCGCTCCTCTACCAGCTCCGCCCACTTCTCGGCCGCCTGCCCCCACGGGAAGGCATCCGACAGCACGGTGGAGACGGACAGCTCGCGCGCCTCGGCATCACTCGCCATCAGCGGTGACAGCAAGGCCAGGCCAAGCACGCCAGCCATCAAGGCAGAGCGACTCGTGACAGTGACACGCGGGCGCGCGGTCTGGCTTTGAGAAAGGGCTGGAGAATGATCCGAAGTGCAGTGATGCAGATGACGAGGGGCGGGGCCAGCGTTGGCGTGTACAGCGGTCAGGGTCATGAATAACCTCTTGATTATGATGTTGTTGAGTGTGTCCAGAGGCAGATTCGCATCTACTTTGGTCGCTGACCATTCGACCATGCGACAGATCGGTGCTTTTTCGACGCTCATATGCTGTCTCGCTGCATTACCGATTACTGTATATCCATCCACCCCACGGATTTTCCGAGACCTCTTGCGTACGAAACGCTCGACCATGTGATGTCATCAGCGTGTGTCACCAAGGAGTGTATCCAGCGATGCAAGAGGGCCAACCCTCGCACAGGCCCCGCCAGCAGGGAGTTTGACGATATTTTCCTTCGCATGATGCCGTGCCTTTACAGCGCCAGCGTGTCCCGAGTCCGGGTCGGGTCATGATTTCATGAGTGACTGTATATTCATCCACCCCATTACATCCTTGAGACAAATTTCACGATATGTCGCCTTTCAACCACGCAATGGCGTACCACGGGTCGCAGACTCCGGATTCGGCCGGTAGACTGAGCGCCGTTCCCGCAAGGACCAACCACGACTGACCAACATCACGCACGCAAGTGTCGTACCTGACATCTCGTCGGCACCGCTCCCACGGTCCCGACCCCGACCGATGAGGCCCCTTCCATGCCGCACCCCCAGCAGGAAGCCGTACCCACTCCCACCTTCGAGACCGAGCCTCTCGACACCTCGCGCAAACGACTGCAGCCGACCAGCAGTCTCGGCGCAGCGGTCGTTCTGTGGTCGCTGCTGCTGGGAATGGGGATGCTGATGCTGGCCAACGGACTGCAGGGCAGTCTATTGGGGATTCGTGCTTCCTCGGAAGGCTTCAGCAACACCATGACGGGCATCATCATGTCGGCGTATTTCGCCGGCTTCCTGCTCGGCTCGACGCTTGCACCGCGCAAGCTGCGCCGGGTCGGTCATGTGCGCACCTTCGCGGCGCTGGCCTCCATCACCTCAGTGTGCATCCTGATCCACGCACTCTATGTGGTGCCCGAGGTGTGGATCGCCATGCGCTTCATCACCGGCTTCGCCTTCGCCGGTCTCTACGTGGTGGCGGAGAGCTGGCTCAACAGTCAGGCGACCAACCAGATGCGTGGCCGTCTACTGGCCATCTACATGGTGATCACCTATCTGGGCATGGGCGGCGGCCAGTTGCTGCTCAACGTCGCCAACCCGGAGACCTACCTGCTGTTCATTCTGGTATCGGTGATCATGTCCTTGGCGCTGGTGCCGATGCTGCTGTCCGCCTCACCGCAACCGGAAGGCGCGCAGCCGGAGGCCATGGGACTGGTGCGTCTACTGCGCCTGGCACCGCTGGGCACCCTGGGCGGCTTTGCCACCGGTATCGCCAACGGCACCGTCTTCGGCATGGGCGCGGTGTATGCCGACCGCGCCGGCCTGCCGGTGCAGGAAGTCTCCTGGTTCATGGGCGCCTTCATTCTGGGGGCCGCACTGCTGCAATGGCCGCTGGGCAAGCTCTCCGACAAGCTGTCGGCCAAGAAGGTGATTCTGGGCTGCAGTCTCGGGGCGATCGCGCTGTCCATCGGTGGCGTGCCGTTCAGTGGCGGCAGCATGATGACCATGGTGCTGCTGGGTGCAGGCCTCGGCGGGCTGATCCTGACCCAGTACTCGCTGTTCCTTGCCGCCGCCAACAATCTGCTGACAACGGCCCAGATCATCTCCGCCAGCGGCACGCTGGTGCTGATGCATGGCGCCGGCGCGATTCTGGGCCCGCTCACCGCGGGTCTGCTGATGGAGCGCTTCGGGGCCGTCGGCTTCCTCTATACCCTGACCGCCATTCACGTGCTGATCGTGATTCTGGCCGCCAGTGTCACCAGCAAGCCGCGTCAGGAGCTGGAGGCCGAGGAAGGCGATCACCCCGGCCACTATGTGGTGGCGCCCTCCACCACCAGTCCGCTGAGCGCCGCCTGGGTCGAGGAGGCCATCACCGAGCCGGAAACCGGTCAGCTGGAATTCGACTTCGATGCCGAACCTGAGCCGGAGCCGAGTGAGGAAGAACTTGCCGCCCAGCAACAGGAAGCGGCCTCCGAAGCAGAAGAAGGCGTCGTTCAGCAGGTCGACAATGAGGAAGGCGTGATGAACGACCGCGTCACCGGCATGGAAGACGACTGGCATCTGGATGGCCATATCGACGAGCAGGCCCAGCACCTCAGCGAAGAGGAACGTCGCGTCAAGTCGGAACCGGAGCGCGAGAGCTACTGATCACGTCTGATGAAATGCTCTATCAACAAGAACACCGCCTCTCGGGGCGGTGTTCTTGGTTGGAGCGGGCGAAACTGAGATAGGGGAAACTGAGACAGCAGAAACAAGGCAGGCGTAACAGCAAGACGGTACAGCGAGAGGATAACGTTCGGGGAAACGAAGAAGGCTCACAACGATAAAGACTCAGGATAGAGGCTCAGCGACGACGCTTGCCCGCCCGCGCCACCAGATGCGGTGCCAGCACACCCTGCAGCCTACGCACGGCCTGGGAATGCAGCTGCGAGACACGCGATTCGGTGACATCGAGTACCGCGCCGATCTCCTTGAGGTTGAGCTTCTCCTGATAATAGAGCGCCATCAACAGTTTCTCGCGCTCCGGCAGCCGCGCGATGGCCTCGTTTAAGGCCCGCCGCGTATCGGCCTCTTCCAGCGCATCATGCGGCAAGGCAAACGGCGTGACGAAGGGCGTCGCTTCAGGCGAGGCATGACTACCTGCCAGCCCGCCTTCCTCATCCATCATCTCGTCCAGCGACATCACCATGCCGTTGTTGGTGTCCAGCAGCAGGCGGCGATAATCCTCCAGCTCAAGCCCCATGGCGGCGGCGATCTGGGTCTCCTCGGGCGGATAGCCCAGGCTCTGCTCCAGCTGCTGGATCACGCTCTCAAGCTCGCGTCCTGCACGGCGCACACTGCGCGGCAACCAGTCGCGCGAGCGCAGCTCATCGAGCATCGCGCCGCGGATGCGCTGACTGGCATAGGTGGCAAAGCTGGCGCCGTGGCCCTGCTCATAGCGTCCCACGCATTCACAAAGCCCCAACATGCCAGCCTGAATCAGATCCTCGAGATCGACACTCGCTGGCAAGCGCACCTGCAGCTGCAGCGCAATGCGGCGCACCAGCGGCTGATACTCGGTGTAGATATCCTGCTGGGCCATGCGCCCATTGGCGGTATACATCGGCGTCCTGGTCCTCGCTTGCATCCCTCGGGGTCGTTTGACTCAGGGTCGTGCCCCCATCCTCGGGACTCCTGTTCCCAGCGTATTGTCGCGCCCCCGCCACAAACCATTCGCTCGAATAGCTACCCTCAGCGACGGCTTTCCTGCCTTACGTCGCCACTCCGCCTCGGGGAGACGGAAATGAAGACAGACGTGAAGAGACAGAGAGGGAAGACGAGACACGTACAACCCCCACCAGCCGGTCGACAGAATGTCGCGAGCATCTCGCGGGGCGAGCCAGAAACTCAGTCGGAATGAGAAACATCGAAAGGCTGCAGAAAATTTCTAAAGTTTTGTCGCGCCGCGACGATAACTGAAGCAACGGCACAGGAGTCGTTACTGGCGACACGCCATCTATCTCCCCATTACGACAGGAAGTGACACATGGCTTCAGTGATCAATACCAACACCCTTTCCATGGTGACTCAGCAGAACCTGAATCAGTCCCAGAACGCCCTAAACACCTCCATGGAACGTCTGTCCTCCGGCCTGCGCATCAACAGCGCCAAGGACGACGCCGCCGGTCAGGCCATCGCCAACCGCATGGACGCCCAGATCACCGGCCTCTCCCAGGCTCAGCGTAACGCCAACGACGGCATCTCTGTCGCCCAGACCGCTGAAGGCGCTTTGAATCAGGTCAACGATAACGTGCAGCGCATCCGAGAATTGACGGTTCAGGCGCAAAATGGCACCAACAGTTCTGAAGATTTGCAATCCATCCAGGACGAAATCAACCAGCGCACTATCGAAATCGACCGCATTTCAAGGGAAACGGATTTCAATGGCGTCAAGGTACTGTCCGAAGACCAGTCCATCTCCATTCAGGTCGGTGCGAATGATGGTGAGACAATCAACATTGATCTCAACAAAATCGACTCGTCATCATTAGGCTTGGATACACTTGATGTCACCAGTTTGCCTAAAGCAGCTTCATTCGGGAATGGCTTCAATGATGGTACTAACGCTATTGTGACAGATGACCCGACAGTCACAATTACAGACAATGGTGGCACTGAGCTTGATGGAGCAAGCGTGTTTAAGGATAGTGACGACAACTACTATATCAAAACCGCGGAAGGCGAATATTATACAGCCACAGCTGCCAACAGTGACTCCGCTGGCGGTGCTGGTACCAACTATGACACAGTGACAATTAAAGCAAATACTACCGCTATGGCAAGCGATGACATTTCTAATGCGGGTTTGTCACCGCTTAGCGACATTGATGATGCCCTGAATGATATCGACAGCCAGCGTTCAGCCCTCGGTGCCCTGCAGAATCGATTCGATTCCACGATCACCAACCTCTCGACCATTGAAACCAATCTGGCGTCTGCCCAGTCGCGTATCCAAGATGCTGACTATGCAGAAGAGGTCTCCAGCATGACCACTGCACAGATTCTGCAACAGGCGGGGACTTCCATGCTAACCCAGGCCAACCAGGTGCCGCAGAACGTGCTGTCACTGCTGGGCTGATCTCTGGCTCGCTTGCTGAATAGTCCTGTCAATCAGCAAGAATGGCAGGCCTGTCGCTGGCAGAGGATAGTGGCCTTGTTGATATCGCTCCTTTTAGTCAACAGCGCTCTTGCATTTCAATCTCCGTCAGCAATGTCCAGCAGCAGCAAACAAAAAGGGCAGACGCATCGCGTCTGTCCTTTTTCATTGGAATGGGACATGTATCACACCGCCATGTTCATGATTTCCTTGTAAGCGCTGAGCAACTTGTTGCGCACCTGCACGGTCATCTCGAATTCCAGTGAGGCCTTCTGACCCGCCACCATGACCTGATCGAGGCTGACATCCGGGCTGCCCAGCTCGAAGGCCTTGGCCTGCCCCGCCGCGATCTGCTGTGACTGGCTGACGCGCGCCAGCGAATCCTTGAGCATGCCGGCAAAGCCCTGTGCATCAGTGCCGCTGGCGTCTGACACTGCGCCCACCGACTGAGCGTTGCTCCCGGCCGCCTGCGCCGCCATCTGATCGAGCTGCTGCAGACTGCCCGTCATCGCGGATGACATCGCCGCGCCGACTGCCTCAATCGCCATCCCGCCTCTCCTTTCTCAACGCGTGCCATTCGTCTGCCGCTTTCAGTGGGGCCAGACTACCAGTCAGTCGAGCGGCTGAAAGTGACTAATACCCCTGTTTTGCGACGCTATTCGTCTGATTGGATGTGCGCCCAGCTTCGATAATGGCCATCCTACGCAAGAAGGCGCTGCGAAACGCGACATTGTTGATCCCTCGTTTTCATGTTTCACCCTGCTTGCTGGAATCACCCGCTGCGAGTTCAGACCACGGCGCTTATCGGACATCTGCATGAGTACACCCAGCCAGACAGCGCCCCAGTCGGGCACCTCGACGACGTCACAATCACCAGACAAGCCAGCCAACCCCTTGCTGCCGCGCCTGGCGGCATTGCCACGCCTGCCGCTTATCATGGCGGCCGCCTTCAGCGTGGCTGTCATCGTCGCATTGTTGCTGTGGGGCGCTGGCACCCAGTGGAGTGTGCTCTATCGTGATCTACCCGCCAGCGAAGGCGGCGAGATCGTCGCGCAGCTGGAGCAGACCGGCGTGCCCTACCGATTGAGCAATGAAGGCGCCACCGTCGAGGTCCCCAAGGAGGATGTCTATCGCCTGCGTCTGGCACTTGCCCAGCAGGGCCTGCCCAGCCAGGGCGGTTCCGGCTTCGAGCTGATGGATACCCAGGCCTTCGGCATCAGTCAGTTCACCGAACACGTCAATTACCAGCGCGCCCTGTCCGGCGAGCTGTCACGCACCATCGCCAGCCTCGATCCGGTGTCCAGCGCCCGTGTGCATCTGGCACTGCCGGAAGATTCCGTCTTCGTGCGCGAGCGCCGCCCAGCGACGGCGTCCGTGGTGGTTGAACTCAAGGGCGGCCAGCAGCTCAAGGCGCGTCAGATCCAAGCCATCCAGCATCTGGTGGCCGGCAGCGTGCAGGGCCTGGCCAGCGAAGATATCACCGTCGTCGATCAGGACGGCAATCCGCTGTCGCGCCCGGCGGGCGATGCGCTCAACCTCGATGGCAGTGCGCTGGAATATGCCCAGGCACTGGAGCGCCGATATCAATCGCGCATCAATGCCCTGCTGACGCCACTGGTGGGACGCGACAACTTCCGCGCCGAGGTCAGCGCCCAGCTCGATTTCTCCCACGCCGAAGAGACCGAAGAGCACTACACGCCCAATCAGCAGCCGGGCAGTGCAGCAGTGCGTAGTGAACAGCTCAACAATACCGGCGCTGGGGAAATGCTCGGCATCGGGGGCGTGCCGGGTGCCCTCTCCAACACGCCCCCGGGAATTGCCGCCTCGCCCATCAATGCCGATGACGCGGCGAATGCTGACGGCACGACACAGACAGACGACGCGGCCAGCGGCCTGAGCAACTATCAGCGCAGCAGCACCATCAACTATGAAGTCAACAAACGCGTGCGCCATACCCGTGCGCGCTTGGGTCGCCTCGACAATCTCTCGGTGGCGGTGGTGATCAATCACCGCCGCAGCATGGACAGTGACGGCAACCCAACCAGCGAACCGTTGGCAGACGACCAGCTGGCACAGATCGAATCGCTGGTGCGCGAGGCGATGGGCTTCAATGTCGAACGTGGCGACAGTCTGAGCGTGATCAATGCGCCCTTCATGACCGCCGAGCAGCGGAACGCCGGCCCGCCGCAGCAATGGTGGGAGAAGTGGCTGAACAATACCGAGATGCAGGCGCTGGCCATCGAGCTTGGCCGCTACCTGATCATCGGCTTCATCGCCTGGCTGCTGTATCGCAAGTTGCTCAAACCCTTGCTGATACCACAACAGAATCCGCAGGACTCCCAGCCCATCGGGCAACTGGGCGAGCCCCCGGGAGCATCGCACCGGACTCCAGACCTTCGAGAGAGTGATTCCTCCACGACAGACCACTCAGCAAAGGGCTCCATGCCAACAGCTGGGTATGGGGAGCTGGAACGTGACTCTCATCATCAGCACAACCTGAAGAAAGCACAGGATATGGCTCGCGAAGACCCTCGCCTGGTCGCCATGATCCTCAAGAACTGGATGAGCCATGATGACTAAACCATTGAGCAATCTGGAGCGTAGCGCAGCCTTGTTGATGAGCCTTGATCAGGATAGCGCAGCGGAAGTCTTCAAGTTCTTCACCACCGCCGAGATTCAGCAGCTGAGTGCGACCATGACTCACCTTCCTCAGGTATCTCAGCAGCAGATGTCTGAGCTGCTTGAGGATTTCCATGCCGATAGCCAGCAGTTCAGTGCCGTCAACACTCTCTCGAGAGACCACATCCGTTCGGTACTGATCAAGGCACTGGGTCAGGATCGCGCCAGCTCACTGTTCGAGGATATCTTTGCCAGCAAGGAGCAGAGCAACGGCCTGGAAACCTTGAATCTTCTTGAGCCTGCACTAGCAGCCGAGGTGATCTGCAATGAACATCCACAGATCATTGCCACCATCCTGGCGCATCTGGAGCGCCATCAAGCGTCGCAGATTCTTGAACACTTCGAAGAAACTCTGCGTCACGACATCCTGCTGAGGATTGCGACCTTGTCCGATATCCAGCCGATCGCTTTGCAGGAATTGAACGAGGTATTGTCCAGCCTGCTGGAGGGTCAGATTCTCAAGCGCAGTAGAACAGGTGGCATACGCGTCACAGCGGAGATTCTCAACCTCTTGCCAAAGCAGCATGAAGAGAAAGTGCTCGAGGCAATCCGTGAGCACGATGAAAACCTCGCCAATCTCGTGATCAACGAGATATTCGTATTCGAGAACCTGTCCGATCTGGAAGACCAAGCCATTCAGCTGATCCTCAAGGACGTGGATAACGAGACATTGGTAATAGCACTCAAGGGTGCCAATGAAGCGATTGTGCAGAAATTCCTGCAGAACATGTCGCAACGCGCAGCAGAAACGCTGACGGACGATATGGAGGCGCTAGGCCCTGTCCGCGTCAGCCAGGTCGAGGCAGAGCAGAAGACTGTACTCGATGTCGTCCGTCGCCTGATGGATAGTGGAGAGATAATGGTGAACCCAAGTTCTGAAGACTATGTCTGATCACGCTCCTGCCCACACCACTAGCGAATGGCAGCCGCTGGAACTAGACGCGCTGGATGGCAAGTCCGCATCGCCCCAGTCGGGTGGCGGCTTTCAAGCCGGCATGCCGCACACTGCGGCACCGGATGTCGGCCTGATTCGGCGCATGGCGCAGCGTGCTCGCTCGACCTTCGAGCAGGAGACGCTACAGCAGCAACAGGCGGCGCGTGACGAAGGCTATGCCGCGGGCGAGAAAGCCGGTTATGAAGCGGGTCTGGCGCGTGCAAGGCAGGAAGCCGCCGAGCAGGCGGCGCGTCAGGCCGAGGCCGCCCGGCAGGCGCTCGAACAACAGGCCGCCCAGCTGGCACCGCTGATCGAGAACCTGCAGCAGTCACTGGCGTGCCTGGATGAGCAGATCAGCGATGAGCTAGCGGCGCTGGCCATCAGCGTCGGTCAGCATCTGGCCCATGAGGCATTTCGTGCCCATCCGGAGCACATCATCGACAGCGTGCGCAGCCTGCTGGCGGCGGATCCGCCGCTGATCGGCCGTCCGCGTCTTTACCTGAATCCGGACGACCTGCCGCGCGTCGAGCAGGCAATGGGCGAACAGCTCACCAGGCTGGGTTGGCAGTGTCTGCCGGATGCCAGCCTGAGCCTCGGCGGGTGTCGCGCTGAAGCCGACAGCGGCTGTCACGATGCCAGCCTCAAGAGTCGGCTGGAGATGCTGTCACGCCAGCTGCGCCATCGCGGCAGCGCCGACGGCAGCCTGCATGGCAAGGACGAGGCCAGCGGGTCGCGCATGGTGCACCGCCAGTCGTCAGAACATGTACCGCCAGAGCAGGCATGCACTGAGCTGGCAGGAGATCGCGCATGAGTGACACGCCATGAGCACCTCTTCCGCACAGCAATGGCGCAGCGCGCTGGGCGCCATTCGTGAGCGCGTCGAGAGCCTCGAGCCCCAGCGCAGCAATGGCCGCCTGGTGCGCGCGACCGGCCTGGTGCTGGAAGCGGTCGGCCTGCGCCTGCCGGTGGGCGCCAGCTGCCTGATCGAGCTGGGCGCGAAGCTGCCGCCGGCCGAGGCCGAGGTGGTCGGCTTCGCCGATCAGACCCTCTACCTGATGCCCATCGACCCGCTCAGCGGCGTCGCACCGGGGGCGCGGGTGTTTCCCCTCGGGCATGGCAATGTCGGCGAGCGACGCTATCCGGTCGGCGAAGCGCTGCTCGGGCGAGTCGTCGACGGCGTGGGTCGCCCGCTGGATGGCCTCGGCCCGCTGGAAGATGTCGAGCATGCGCCGCTGGAGAGCCGTCCCCTCAATCCGCTGGAGCGCGCGCCCATCGACACGCCGCTGGATGTCGGCATTCGCGCCATCAACGCCTTGCTGAGCGTCGGCCGTGGCCAGCGCATGGGGCTGTTCGCCGGTTCTGGCGTCGGCAAGAGTGTGCTGCTGGGCATGATGGCGCGCTTCACCGATGCCGATGTCATCGTGGTCGGCCTGATCGGCGAGCGCGGGCGCGAGGTGCAGGAATTCATCGAGAACATTCTCGGCGAACAAGGCCTCAAGCGCGCCGTGGTCGTGGCCACGCCGGCCGACATGACGCCGCTGCATCGCCTCAAGGGCGCCAGCTACGCGACGCGCATCGCCGAGTCCCTGCGTGACAAGGACCAGAATGTGCTGCTGATCATGGATTCGCTGACCCGTTACGCGATGGCCCAGCGCGAGATCGCCCTGGCCATCGGTGAGCCACCGGCCACCAAGGGCTATCCGCCTTCGGTATTCGCCAAGCTGCCAGCGCTTGTGGAACGCACCGGCAACGGACGGCGTGGCGGCGGGTCGATCACCGCCTTCTATACCGTGCTGACCGAAGGCGATGACCAGCAGGACCCCATCGCCGACAGTGCTCGCGCGATTCTGGATGGACATATCGTGCTGTCGCGGCGCATCGCGGAAAGCGGCCACTACCCGGCCATCGATATCGAAGCCTCTATCAGCCGCGCGATGTCGGCGGTGGCGCCGGAGCGGCAGCTCACTCGCGCCCGTCGCTTCAAGCAGTTCTATTCCAGTTATCAGCGCAATCAGGACCTGATCGCCATCGGCGCCTACCAGCCCGGCAACGACAAGGTGCTCGACGCCGCGGTGCGCCTGCACGAGCCGATGGGACGTTTCCTGCAACAAGGCACTACACAGCACGCAAGTCTTGCCGATAGTACGAACATGCTCGAACAGTTGCTGGCCCAGCCATGACGGACGCCTTCACCTGTCATTGATCGGGAACCTTCACTGAATGGCCATCTCATCGTCACGTTTCGACACCCTGACCCAGCTGAGCGAGCGCCGGCGTGATGGCGCTGCGCGCCAGCTCACCAGCCAGCGTCAGCGTCAGGAAACCGCCGCCCAGCAACTGGTCACCCTAGAGCAGTACCGTCTCGACTACTGCCAACAGATGCAGGCACGCTTGACTCGAGGGCTGGACCCGGCCAGCTGGCACAACTATCAGGCCTTCATCGCCTCGCTGGACAAGGCGATTGCCCAATGTCGCGCTCGGGTGACCCGGGAACAGACCCAGACGCACCATCAGCATCAGCGTCTGGTGAAGGAACAGCAGACCCACGCGGCCTGGCAGGGCCTGGCGGATCGCGCCAGCCTGAGCGCCGCGCTGCAGGCGCGCACCGCCGAGCAACGTCAGAGTGATGAACAAGCCACCCAGGCCTGGTTACGCCGTGCCAATGGCTGAAGACGGCCAGTCAGAGGAGTGACACCATGACGGACACTGCACGCATCTCGATGTTGTCGGCCACCTCGCCAACCCTCTCGCCAACAAGGGCACCGACCAGCGCCAAGGACTCTTCCGAGGCGACTCGTTCGCGTGACGACGTCGGCTCGGCTTCCGCAGAGAGCGACTTCGAGGCACATCTTTCACGCGCCCAGCGCGAGGATCGCCAGCAGGACAGGCAAGCGATGCAGACGCAGGCGCAAGAGGCACAGCAACAGCGTATCGAGCGTCGCGAGGCGGCCGAAGACAAGCATGCGCAGCACCTCGAGCAGGCTCATGCAGCGTCGTCAGAGACATCGCCCACTCCGGACCCGGTCGCTTACGCCTTCCAGAATGGCAACCTCCTGCCTGCCCAGCCCTCATCGGCAAACGGACAGCGATCAGCGCAGCCACTTGAGGCCTCACGACTGGATAGCAGCGTCGAGCGCGGCATCTCGCGCATGCAACAGCTGCAGCAACTCACGCAAGGTGGCCAAGGCGCTTCTGGCGGCGGCGATGCAGCATTGAACGCGACAACTGCCGCAACAATTGCCACGACAGCGGGCAATACAGAGGGCAACACGGCGCTGCAAGGTGACTGGCTGGCCGCGCTGCGCAACCCAGCGGCGGCTGGACTGGACGGCGCGATTGCGGATCAGTCACCCAGCAACAGGAGCTCCGCGACAGCGGCAGGCAGCCTGAGCACGGATGCGCCGTCCTCACTGACGGATGGCGCGCTAGGCCCGCTGACCGAGGAGGCCATTGAAGGCGTCACCGCCAAGGCCGACGGCGCCCTGCTTGATGCCAACGGCTCACGCGCCGGTGCCGATCAGTCCCAGCTCTCGGGTGCGTCAACAGCTGGCGTGTCAGCCGGCGCATCGAGTTCGAGCGCTGCAGGCAGCGGTGCCATGCTCAATGGCACGGGCAATCCAGCGGTCAATGCAACAGGTATGGCACCACAGGCTGGCACCTTGATTCCCGCAAGCGTCGGCACTCAGGCCTGGCAACAGGCACTCAGCGAGCAGGTGGTACGCATGCAGCTGAGCAAGTCGCCACAGGCCGAGATCGCGCTCAATCCAGCCAATCTGGGCAAGCTGACCATTCGCCTCAACATTGGCGAACAGGGCACCAGTGCACACTTCGTCGCGAGCCAACAACAGGTGCGCTCGGCGGTCGAGTCATCCCTGAGCGAGCTGCGTCAGGCGCTGGAATCTCGGGGGCACGAGCTGACGGCGATCAGCTTCAGTGCTCAGGACGACACACCTGACAACACACCGGACGAGGCGGCGGACAACTCGGCCAATCAGGGTCAGTTCGCCCAGCACCTCGAGGATCAGCCGGCGAGTGATACCAGCACAAGCGCTGACGCCATGGAGGGAAGTCTCGCCGCGGGAAATCTCACAAGCAATCTTGCAAGTGCAACCCAGGCAGCCTGGGGGCAGCGTGAATGGCAGGCATGACGGGCCTGGCGCTTGCCAGGTGCTTGTGTCAGCGGCTCCCGTCAGGTAGCTGTCAGATGAGCCCGCCTGGCGCGTCATCATTCAAGTAAGCGCTCGCACGTGGCGTTATTCCGCCGTTCGATAACCACGCCTTCGGTCATACTGGCCCCGCCACCGACTCCAGGGACACCGCACCACGATGTCAACGATTATCACCACCCCCGCCAGTCAGCGTCGCTCCTGGCTGCTGATCGGGGTCATCAGCCTGATGAGTGCCGTGATCGCGGCGCTAGTGGCCGTCTATTTCGCACTTCCGATGCTCAGTGATCAGAAGGCCGCACAGGACGCCGAGCCGGAGGTCGTGGTCGTGCCACCGCCGGTCTTCATGCCGCTGGCGCCCTTCACGGTCAACCTGGAAAGCCCACGCGGCAATCGCCTGCTCTATATCGGCATCACGCTCAAGATGGCCGACCAGGACGTGGTAGCGCGTGTGGAAGAACTCAAACCCGAACTCAAGAGCCGTCTGCTGCTGTTGCTGTCGGGCCAGAGCCCGGATGAGCTGATCACCCAGGCCGGCAAGCAGACGCTGCAGAGCACCCTGACCGAGGCGCTTTCGCGCCCCTACAGTGAAGGCGGCCAGCCACTGGCCATCTCCGGCGTGCTGTACAACGACTTCATCGTGCAATAACTGGCCATGGCTCAAGACGATCTGCTGTCACAGGACGAAATCGATGCTCTGCTCTCCGGCGTGAACGGTGACAGCGGTGCAACGGCTGACGCCTCGAGCACGCCCGGCGAAGCGCGCATTCGCCCCTTCGACCCGGCGAGCCAGCACCGCATCATCCGGGATCACCTGCATGCCCTGGATATCATCAACTCACGATTCAGTCGTCAGTTCCGCATGGGGCTATTCAACCTGATCCGCCGCGGCGCCGATATCACCGCCGGGCCGGTGCAGTTCCTGAGCTACAACGAATTTTCTCGCAACGTGCCGGCGCCGACCAACATCAACCTGTTCACCATGAAGCCGCTGCGCGGCACCTCGATGCTGGTGTTTCCGCCCAGTCTCGTGTTCATGGTGGTAGACAGCCTGTTCGGCGGTGACGGCCGCTTCGTGACCAAGTCAGAGGGCCGCGAATTCACGCGCACCGAACAACGCGTCATCCAGCGCCTGATGCAGCTGGCCTTGAATGCCTACCGCGACGCCTGGTCGGCGGTCTACGCCGTGGAAACCGACTATCTACGCAGCGAGATGCAAGTCAAGTTCGCCAATATCACCAGCTCTCCCAACGAGATCGTGGTGTGCACCAGCTTCCATCTGGAGGTCGGCAATCACAGTAGCGACTTCCAGATCTGCCTGCCCTACTCGATGATCGAGCCGCACCGCGAGCTGCTCTCGAGCCCGCTGCAGGAAACCAGCGCCGAGGGTGACAGCCGTTGGGGCGAGCGCCTGCGCAAGGAAGTGCGCGCCACCGATGTCGAGCTGCACGCCGACTTTGCCAGCATCACCACCACGCTGGGCGCGCTGGCCGAACTTGCCGTGGGCGATGTGCTGCCCATCGAGAAGCCCGAGCGCGTCAACGCCTACGTCAACAATGTGCCGGTTCTCGAAGCCGGTTTCGGTCGCGCCAATCGCCACCGCGCCCTGCGCGTGACCCGCATCATCAATCATCCGATCAACACTGCCAGCGAGGACAGCGGCGATGAGTGAGCCCAATTCGCCAGACGCGCCCGCGCCCAAGGCCACCCCGAATTCCCCGACATCCGGTACTGACGACCCCTGGGCCGATGCGATGACCGAGCAGATGGGCGACGAGTGGGCCAAGGCGCTGGAAGAACAGCAGAGCGAGGCTGCCCCGCAGGGCGGCGACATCTTCGAGCCCCTCGATGGCAGCGGTGGCGGCGCACGCCCGCGCGAGCTGGACATGATCATGGACATCCCGGTCAAGATGACCGTGGAGCTGGGGCGCACGCGCCTGACCATCAAGCAGCTGCTGGAGCTGTCGCAGGGCTCGGTGATCGAACTGGATGGCCTGGCCGGTGAGCCGATGGACATCCTGATCAACGGCTACCTGATCGCCCAGGGCGAGGTGGTCGTGGTCGAGGACAAGTACGGTATCCGCATCACGGAAATCATCACCCCCAATGAGCGGGTTCAGAAGCTCAACCGCTAAGGCTGTTCATGTCATGACCTCCGATGCCCCTGACGGCGCGATCCTGCTGCCGGATACTGAGACGGCGCCCTACAGTGCTGCCAGCACCATTACCAGCGCCAGCACCCAGGCGCCGTCACCGGCCTTTCTCAGTAGCGACGCAAACCTGACTGCCGACACAGGACACAGCTCACCGCTGGGCGCGGCCAGCCTGGTCAATACCGGGCTGGCACTTGCCGGCGTGATCGGCGTGATCCTGCTGCTGGCCTGGCTGATGAAGACGCTCGGGGGTGCCCAGACACTGCGCGGCAATCGCATTGCCCTGCGCCCGCTGGCGCGGTTGGCGCTGGGTCACAAGCAGAGCCTGGTGGTGGTAGCGGTGGGCAACCAGCAATTGCTGCTGGGCGTCGGGCCGGCGGGTATCACCTCCCTCGGTGAGCTGACGGCCGAGAATGGCGGCCTGGTGCCCGCAGACGCTGGCAGCACTCCGAACGACGCATCGCTGGCCTCGCCTGCCTCCCCAACCGGCGGGAGCGGTGCCGCGGCAGGCTTTGCCGAGCTGTTGCGCGACCGACTCGCCAGACGCTCGCCGACTGCTACATCCGCCACGATGCCCTCTGATGTGACGCAAACGACTACCCCAGACAAGACAGATGACGCGGAGCCTCGCTCATGACGGGGCTGGTGAGGTTGTCGCCGGGCTTGAAGAATGCAGGAAGGCTGAAGACAAGAGAGCTGCTGACAGGACTCCTGATCGTATTGTCGGCATGTCTGCTGACCAGCCAGGCGGCGCACGCCGATGTACTCAACGGCCTGACCAGCCAGCCACTGCCGGACGGCGGCGAGTCCTGGTCGCTGAATATCCAGACGCTGATCCTGCTCAGTGGCCTCGCCCTGCTGCCGGCGGCCTTGCTGATGATGAGCGCCTTTACCCGCATCATCATCGTGCTCGGCCTGCTGCGCACCGCGCTGGGTACCGCGTCTGCGCCGCCCAATCAGGTACTGGTCGGCATCGCGCTGTTTCTAACTTTCTTCGTGATGTCGCCGGTGCTGGAACGTATCTACGACGAGGCCTGGCAACCCTATGACAGCCAGGCCATCAGCCTGCAGGAAGCCATCGAACGCGGCGGCGATCCGCTGCGCGAATTCATGCTCGGTCAGGTGCGTGAGCCGGATATCGCCCTGTTCGCTCGCCTGGCCAAGGTCGAGGAAATCCAGACCCCGCAGGACGTGCCGTGGCGGGTGCTGCTGCCGGCCTTCGTCACCAGCGAGCTGAAGACGGCCTTCCAGATCGGCTTCAGTCTGTTCGTGCCCTTCCTGATCATCGACCTGGTGGTGGCGAGTGTGCTGATGGCGCTGGGGATGATGATGGTGCCACCCGCCACCATCTCGCTGCCCTTCAAGTTGATGCTGTTCGTGATGGTCGATGGCTGGCAGCTGCTGCTGGGGTCGCTGGCCGAGAGCTTCTACTGAAAGATCATCTACTGAGCCAGCCCCTGGCATCACGCAGGCGCCGAGCTTTCTCATCGTGACGCGCAACCGTGCACTGCCAGCCTCGACACCTCCCATCTGCCCATCGAGAACGCTCCGCCATGACACCTGAAGTCATCACCAGCCTGGCCTCGCATGCCATGTACATCACCCTGTTGGTGGCAAGCCCGCTGCTGGCCAGCGCCCTGTTCATCGGCCTGATCGTCAGCCTGTTCCAGGCCGCGACCCAGATCAACGAGATGACCCTGTCCTTCATCCCCAAAATTCTCGGCGTGTTCGGCACCCTGGTACTGGCCGGCCCCTGGTTGCTGGAGACGCTGATGGACTTCACGCGCAGCGTCTTCACCGGCTTCCCGCACCTGATCGGATGAGCGACACCTGCATGAGCATCGGCAACTGGCTCGACGCAAGCCCGGCGGGAGGACATCTCCTTGCCGAATGATCTGCTGTCCCCCGAGCACCTCCAGGCCCTGCTGCTGAGCGTGATGTGGCCCTTCGCGCGCCTGTCCGGTTTCATGATCAGCGCGCCGCTGTTCGGTCACCGCAGCCTGCCCACACCGGTGCGCCTGTTGATGGCCTTTGGCCTGGCGCTGATCATCGCGCCACTGGTCGAGAGCCCACCCCCGGTGGATGTGCTCGGCCCGGCCGCCGTCTGGCAGCTGGCATTGCAGATGGGCGTCGGCCTGGCACTGGGTCTGGTGATGCGCATCACCTTCGCCATCGTCGAGGCGGCCGGAGAATTCATCGGCTTGCAGATGGGGTTGGCCTTCGCCAGCTTCTTCTCGGCTGACACCGGCACCAATACCCAGGTGCTGTCGCGCCTGCTGGGCATGCTCGCCATGCTGCTGTTTCTGGCCTTCAATGGCCATCTGCTGGTACTGGAAATCCTGGTCACCCACTTCCACGAGATTCCCCTCGACCTGCGCCGCATGGGGCCCGTCGGGCTCGAGAATCTGTTGCTGTGGAGCGCCAGCCTGTTCAGCGCCGGCCTGCTGCTGGCCCTGCCGCTGGTGGCCTCGCTGCTGGCGATCAACCTCGCGATGGGCGTACTCAACCGCTCGGCACCGCAGCTGTCGGTGTTCTCGATCGGCTTCCCGCTGACCCTGCTGCTGGGCATCGCGATGCTGTGGCTGATGATGCCGGGCATGACGGACTGGCTGTCGCTGCTGTTCCGTCAGGCGCTGGGCGCCTTCCAGGCCGTACATGAAGGCCTGGGCACGATGCCATGACATGCAAGCAAGGATCTGAAAAGCAAAGATCTGAAAAGCAAAGACCAGAACGCAAGAGCCGCACCGGATGCCATCGCGAGAGCGAGTATCCAGTGCGGCTTTTTCATCATTCCTCGAACGGGGTCACGTCATCACTCAGCGCAGATAGTCGAACAGCGACATGCCCGCGATATCCGAGAACGCCTGCTGTGAGGCCTGCAGCCCCACCTGGGTCAGCGAGTAGTCGGAGATCGCCTCGTTGTAATCCAGATCGATCAGGTCCGAGCGGGTCGAGGCATAGTTGAGCTCACGGTCATCCCCGATGATATCCAGTGAATCCAGCTCGTTGAGCTTGGTGCCGACATCGGCACGCACCGTCAGCACATTGTCGAGACTGTTGCTGAACTGGCGACTGGCGGTCGAGATGGCGTTGTTGAAGGCGGTCTGATCGGCCTCACTCTCGATCGGCGTGCTCAGCGCGCTGATCAGGCCATCCAGATTGGCGAACAGATCGGCGCTGGCCTCACCCTCCTCGACCACCAGCTGCGTTGCCTTGCCGGAGGCCTGGGCCTCAGACACCTGCTGCTCATCACCGGACAGCGTCATCGACAGGCCATTGAACGCAAGGGTCATGCCATCGCTGAACGCCACAGGCGATGGCAGCGGATTGCCTTCGGCATCCAGGATCGGGAGATCATTGCCTTCGGCATCGGTGCCACTGATCGTGACACCGGCGGCATCGATGCTGATGCTATAGCCCGCGCCATCAACCCGCGCCGAGACGTCGACGACGTCCGGCCCCTTGAAGGTGATCGGCAGTGACGACTCGCTTTCGCTGGTCTGGCGGGCCAGCTGCTGATTGCCGGATGCCACGCCGCCAAAGATCTGGCTGCCGGTATGATTGACCTCCATCAGGCGCGAGCTGTCGACGCGTTGCTGGCGCTGCTGATCATCGCCGCGATAGCTGCCATCCTCGCCAAAGGGCGCCGTATCACCGCTCATGCCGCCGAACAGATAGTTGCCGTTGCCGTCGGTGCTGTTGGCCAGTCCCAGCAGCACTTCGCGGCTGCCTTCAAGCTCGGTGGCCAGCGCATCACGGTCACTGTCACTGAGGGTGCCGTTGCCCGCCTGCACGATCAGGCTCTGGACTCGCGTGATGGTGTCGGTGACCTGATTGAGCGCGCTTTCCTCGATGGAGAGGTTGTTGCGCGCCGTGGTGCGGCTGTCACTGAACTGCTCATTGACGGCCTGGGACTGCGAGATCGTCACCGCCTGGCTGGCCGCACTCGGGTCATCCGAGGGATTGACCACGCGCTTGCCGGTGGCCAGCTGCTCGGACACCTTGGAGAACGCCGCCTGCTGATCCAGCATCGAGGTGACGCCCTGGGCATAGAGGGTTTGGGTACTGATGCGCATCACGGCCTCGTTAGCGGATGTTCAGAATGGTATCCAGCACCGTCGACGCGGTCTGGATGACCTGGGCGTTGGCCTGGTAATACTGCTGATAACGGATCAGGTCCGCGGCCTCTTCATCCAGATTGACCCCCGAGATCGACTGGTCTGCCGCCGACAGCTGCTCGGTCAGGCCCTGCTGAGCCTCCAGGTTGACCTGCACCTGACGGGTCTGGTTGCCGACCTGGCTGACCAGTGACGCGTAGTGATCATTGAAGCTGCCGGCGCTGCCCAGGGCGTCGCTGCTCTGCAGTGACTGCAGGGCGAGAATGTTGCGGTTGTCGAGACTGGCATCGCTTGAGCCCGCGGCGATCTCGGCGCCCTCGTCGATCGCGACCCCGAAGGTATCGGCGATATTGCGCGTCGGCTGGATGGTGAAGCTGTCACCGTCCGCCATGCCGGTGGCGGTGAACACCAGGCCATCCTGGCGCATCACGCCTTCGCTGTCCGGGGTCAGGGTCTGCACGGCGCCGCTGCTGAGGTTTTCCAGCTGGTAGGTGCCGCCGCCAAGGCTCAGGCGGTAGTCATCGCCGGTCAGCGCGACGCTGTAGAAGTCGTCACCGTCCTGCTGGGTGGCGGGGGCGAATGTCACCTCAAGGTCCGCTCCGGCGGCGTTGCCGCTGGCCGGCTGCACTTCCGGATCACCGAGGGTGAAGAAGTCGCCCCCCGTGTTGCCATTGGCGTCGACACCGTCGGCGTGCTGGGCATTGAAGGTCAACGTCAGACCCGCGGCCAGCTGGCCGAGCTGATTCTGGGTCGGCTCGAGGCTGTCGGCTCGGAAGCTCAACAGCCCGCCCAGGGTGCCGCCTTCGAGCTGCCCCTCATCGATGGCGCTGGTCACGCCCGGCGCCACGCTGTAGGTGACCACCGAACGGCTCAGGTCCTGCGGGTCTGGCTCCACGGCCAGTTCATGATTGCTGCTGCCGTTGACCAGCAGCTGGCCATTGCCGAGGCTGACGCTCAGCCGGCCATCCTGATCCTGCACCTCGACGCCGACCAGCGTCTGCAGGTCGGTCACCGCCTGATCGCGCTGGTCCAGCAGGCCCAGTGGCTCTTCGCCGGTACGCGCACGCGTCAGGGAAATCTGCTCGTTGAGCGAGGCGATCTGGCTGGTGGCAGTGTTGATGTCGCCGACCACATCGCCGAGCCGTGAATTGACCGCAGAGTCCATGTCATCCAGATAGGCGGAGAAGGCATTGAACTGCCCGGCCAGGCTCTCGGCGCTGCCCAGCAGGCTCTCGCGCGCCGCCGGATCACTCGGCTGACTGGCCACGCCTTCGATGGCGCCAAAGAACTCCTGCATCAAGGGCGCCAGGCCCGCCTCGTCATCGGCGAGCAGATTGTCGATCTGACTGATGTTGGCTTCGTGGGTCTCAAGCGCCGTGCTGGCGCTCATGGCGCTGTCCAGCTGCGCCGAGAGATAGCTGTCGGTCTGACGACTGATCGACGCCACGCTGACACCACCACCACTGCTGCCACTCAGTTCGACCGTTTCACGGCTATAGCCCGGCGTGTAGACGTTGGCGATGTTGTTGCTGTTGGTGGCAAGCGCCGTCTGGGCGGCTTGCAGACCACTGACACCGATACTCAACATGCTGCTGGCCATGGCGTTTACCTGAAAGGAACAATGGGAAAAGGGAGAAGGTGAATGACGCCATACCGGCGTACGGATGCTGTGATTATCGGCGCGTCAGACGCCAACTTGATGCCGCAGGCAGCAATAGTTGCCAGCGATTCATCAACAGTGAATCGTCATAAGCGGCGCTAGCGGAACAGCGGCTCCGAACGGCCCATCGCCAACTGGATGGCACCTGATGTAGCGCCTTCACTGCCAGTACCGATCTCTTTATCCGCCGCAGGCGCCATATCCGTCGCAGACGCCACAGACGCCACACCCGTCTCTGACACCGCCTCCGTCGCTGCCGCCATCTGGACCAGCGGCTGAGCATCGCGCGCATCGAGGGCAAACAGCGGCGCAGAAGGCTCAAGCAGCCCGCGCGTGGAGCTTGAGTTGGCGGTTGCGACAGACGCTGACGCAGGCACGGCATCGCGTGACGCCAGGCGGGTCTCCGCTGTCTCGCGAGTGCCGCTGGCCTCCAGCGGGCCGACCCGACTCATGATCGAGATCAGCTTGTCGGCATAGTGCGGGTCAGTGGCGTAGCCCGCCTCCTGCAAGGCACGCGCCGCACTCTCGGCGTCCGGAGACTGCTTCACGTGGGCATAACGCTGGGCGCCGGTCAGTAGTGAGGCATGATCGCGCAGCGCACTGGCCTGATCGGGATAGACGCGAAAGCTGTCCTCGAGACGCATGCGGCGCCCATCGCGGTATTCGGTGGTCAGCACCGTGGTGCTGTCGCCCTGCCAGCTGCTGCCGGCCTTGATGCCGAACAGGTTATGGCTGTCGGTGCCGGCCTCGGTGTGGATACGACGCTGCCCCCAGCCCGTCTCCAGCGCGGCCTGCGCCAGAATCAATTCTGCGGGCAGCCCGCTTTCAAGACTGGCCGCCTGAGCGGCGGGACCAAATTCCGCCACGAAGCGCTGTACATTCTCCGGCTGACGACGTTGTTGCTCGCTGAGCGCTGCCATGTCGGTCACTGCCACCGGGCTGACGGTGTCAGACACGTCATCCTTGCCTGTCGTCGCCATCGGCAGCTCGGCATAGACCCCTCGCGCCGTGTCGCCGGGGGCCAGCGTATCGAGTATCGCCATGAAACCGGTGACCTCGTCTGCGTCGCGTGTCTCCACCGCCGCCTGCCAGTCATCCTCGCGAGCCGCGCCCCCCTCCGGGGTCAGACCCACCGCCGACAACCAGCCACCGGCCCCCTGTTCAGCGACCGGCTCGCCCTCCACTGCTGCACTGGGGGACATTGCAGTGCTGCTATCCGTGTTCGTGCCCGGCGCCGAGCTGGAAGACAACTGCTGAATCAGGATCTTCGACAAGCCGATACCGTCGCCGACACTGGCCAGTTGCTGGGAGAGCTGCTGGTCCAGCATCGAGGTCATCATCTCTTGTTGCTGGGAGCCACTCAGCGCTGAATTCTCGGTCGCCGAGCGCATCTGCTTGAGCATCATGTTGAGCATCAAGGCCTCGAATTGGCGCGCACTCTCCTCCAGTGCCTCCTGCTGGCGCTCGCCGCCACTGCTGGCCGCCCCCTTGAGGCTCGCCAGACCCTGGGTATCGAAGGCCAGACGACCGGCATCCACGTTGGCACCGCTACCAAGCACACTCATCAGATCACCTCGAGATCAGCACGCAGCGCACCGGCTGCCTTGAGCGCTTCCAGAATCGAGACCAGGTCCTGCGGCGTGGCGCCCAGCGCATTCAGGCCATCGACGACCTCCTGCAGACTGGCAGTCCCCTCGACCATGCGCAGCGCACCGCCCTGCTGATTCACGCTGATATCGGGGTCGTTGACCACTGCCGTCTGCCCCTGGGACAGCGGCGCAGGCTGACTGATCACCGGATTGGCGTCGATCACCACCGACAGATTGCCGTGGGTAACCGCGGCGCGCGCCAGGCGCACTTCGGAGTTCATCACCACCGAGCCGGTCCGCGCATTGACCACCACACGCGCACGCGGCACGCCCAGGGCGACCTCGATGTTCTCGAGCCTGGCGATGAACCCGACACGCTGACTGAGATCACGCGGTGCCTGCACCACGATATCGCGGCTGCTGAGCGGCGAGGCCAGCGAGCCCCCGAAGTTGCGGTTGATGGCGCTGGCGACGTTCTGGGCATGATTGAAATCGCCCTCGAACAGATCGAGATGGATCACGCCATTCTCATCCCCGAGACGCGTCGGCACGCCGCGCTCCACCGTCGCGCCACTGGGAATGCGCCCAGCGGTCAGCTGGTTGACCTGCACGCTGGAACCGCCGGCCGAGGCACCGGCGCCACCGATGATCAGATTGCCCTGCGCCAGCGCGTAGACCTGGCCATCCACGCCCTTGAGCGGCGTCATCAACAGGGTGCCACCGCGCAGACTCTTGGCATTGCCCAGCGACGACACCACGACATCGATGGGCTGACCGGAGCTTGCAAAGGCCGGCAGACTGGCGGTGACCATGACCGCCGCCACGTTCTTGAGCTGCATGTTGGTACCCGACGGCACCGTCACGCCCAGCTGGGACAGCATGTTGGTCAGACTCTGGCCAGTGAACGGCGCCTGGGTGGTCTGGTCCCCACTGCCATCCAGCCCCACCACCAGGCCGTAGCCGACCAGCGGGTTGTCGCGCACGCCGCGCACCTGGGCGAGGTCCTTGATGCGATCGGCCTGCGCCGACTGCAGCGTCAAGGTCAGGCAGCTCACCAGCATCAGGCAGGCGGCCAGCGCAGCGCGCCAGCGGGGATAAGGGAGCATCTCAGGCATCGGATAGCGACTCATGATGGGACAGCGTGGTGAGAAATCGGGACGAAGCATTCAAAACAGGGCAATCCTCTACAGAACAAGCCGCGGCAATCGCCACGCCAGGCTCAGAACGGCGCCAGATTGAGGAAGAAGCGCTGCATCCAGCCCATGTTCTGTGCCTCGTTGATATAGCCATCACCGACGTATTCGATGCGTGCACTGGCCACCTGGGTGGACTGCACCGTATTGGCCGAGGAAATCGTGCGCGGATTGACCACTCCGGAGAAGCGAATCGACTCGGTGCCCTGATTGATCGCGATGCGCTTCTCGCCGCGCACCTCCAGATTGCCGTTGGGTTGCACCTGACTGACCGTCACGGTGATGGTGCCGGTAAAACTGTTGTTGGCATTCGAGCCACCACTGCCGGTGAAATCATTCTCGCCCTCGATATCGGCATCGGTGCCATCCAGCAGGCCCGTCATGAAATCGGGGATGGCGGTCAGCGAGAAGCCGAGGCTGCCGTCACGGCTGGCATTGCTGGCCGAGCTCTTGCTGGCGCTGACATTCTCGTCGAGCAGGATGGTGATGATGTCGCCGATGGCACGCGGGCGGCGATCCTCGAACAGCGGCTGGTTGCCATACAGCGGTTGGAAGATGGCGCCATTGGCCATCGGTTCCGGGCGCGGCTGCATCGTCGATTCCATTGGCGTGGTATCGACCAGCGGCTCGCTGGGGATATGGGCACACCCGGCGGCTACCAGCGTCACGGCCAGCATCGCCAATCCGGCCAGCGCGCGGCGCAGGCGACGCCAGCCAGGCAACGTCAATCCGGGCTTCGCCAAGCCAATCTGGCGTGGGCAAACAGCTGACAGGGATGGCAACGCCACCACCGGGAGATCACGCGAAAGCGACATGCGACAACCCTTACATCTGGACCAGACGCTCCAGCATCTGATCGGTGGTGGTCACGGCCTTGGAATTGATCTCGTAGGCACGCTGGTTCTGGATCATGCCCACCATCTCTTCCACCACGTTGACGTTGGAGGTCTCGACGAAGCCCTGATAGAGAGTGCCCGCACCATTGAAGCCCGGCACGTTGTCACTGCGCGGCCCGGAGGCGTCGGTCTCGGAATACAGATTCTCGCCGCGACTGAACAGGCCCGTCGGGTTGATGAAGGTGGACAGCTGCAGCTGACCGACCTCGGTGCTGTTGGTGGAACCGGGCTGGGTGACGCTGACCACGCCATCGGAGGCAATATCGACACTCAGGGCATTGGCCGGAATGACGATCGCCGGGTCCAGCGGGTAGCCACTGGCGGTGACCATCTGGCCAGTGCTGTCGAGCTGGAAGGAGCCATCGCGGGTATAGGCATTGGTGCCATCCGGCAGCATCACCGCGAAAAAGCCCTGACCATTGATCGCGACATCCTTGGAGTTATCGGTCTGCTCCAGATTGCCCTGGATGTGCAGACGCTCGGTGGCCACGGTGCGCACCCCGGTGCCCACCTGCAGCCCCGAGGGCAGCTCGGTGGTGGCAGAGGAGGCAGCGCCGGGCTGGCGCATGTTCTGATAGAGCAGATCTTCAAATACCGCGCGCGACTGCTTGAAACCATTGGTCGAGACGTTGGCCAGGTTGTTGGCCGTGACGTCCATCTGCATCTGCTGAGCTTCAAGGCCGCTCTTGGCTGTCCATAGGGCACGAATCATCAGGGGGCTCCGCCGTGATTACGGGGTCAGTCGGTACCAAGCAGGCTGTTGCCACGCTCGGCCATGCGCTCTGCCGTATCGATGCTCTTCATCTGCATCTCGAAACTGCGCGCGTTGTTGATCATGGCGACCATCGCGTCGGTCGCCGAGACGTTGCTGCTCTCCAGGGCGCCGGAGACGACGCGCACCAGCGGGTCGGCAGCCAGCGGTGGCGCGGCCTCCCCGGCCTCAGTCGGCGGCTGACGGAAATAGCCGTCCTCGCTGCGCACAAGCGCCGGACTGCCGGGAATGGCCTCGGGATTGACCAGCTTGAGCTGGGCCTGCAGCACCATGGTGTCAGGCGCATCCGCCGCCGAGCGCGCACTTACGCTGCCATCAGCGGAGATATGCACGATGGCGTTGAGCGGCAGCTCGATCGGCCCGCCATCGCCCAGCACCGGCAAGCCGCCGGAGGTCAGGACACCATCGGCATCGATCTGCAGCGCGCCGTTGCGGGTGTAGAGCTCCTCGCCATTCGCGCCCTGCACGGCCAGCATGCCGGGGCCGTCGAGTGCGACATCCAGGGCGCGATCCGTGGTCTGGATCGTGCCCTGGGCCATCGAGGCCCCCGCGGTAGTCAGCTGACTGGAGACGCGTGTCGCCAGCCCTTCGCCCTGCACATCCACCGCCCTCGACAGTGTCAGCATCTCGCGAAAGCCGGTGGTCGAGAGGTTGGCCAGGTTATGACTGGCGACATCCTGAGCCGCCAGGCTGCGCTGGGCGCCGCTCATGGCGGTGTAGAGCATTCTGTCCATCAGCCGACTCCAATCTGGTCAGATAACGCGTACAACGCTGGCGCTGTCAGGCGACATGGCATCAGTCCGCCCGGATCAACGCAGGTTGATCACGGTCTGCTGGACTTCGTCCTGCACCGAGATGGTCTGGGCATTCGACTGGTAGTTGCGCTGGGCGATGATCAGATCGACCAGCTCGGTGGTCAGGTCGACGTTGGAGGCTTCCACCGCCCCCGAGACCACATCACCGAATACCCCCTCGCCCGGCACGCCGACCAGCGGCTCACCGGATTCCGCGGTCGCCAGCCAGCTGTTGTCGCCATTGGGCTTGAGGCCCTGATCGTTGGCGAAGTTGGCCAGCGAAATGGTGCCCAGCGTCTGGGTCAGTTCATTGGAGTAGCTGCCGATCACCCGCCCGTCACCGTCGATGGAGATGCCCACCAGGCTACCCGAGGTGTAGCCGTTCTGGGATAGCGAGGTGACTTCGTAGTCATTGGCGTACTGGGTGCTGCCCGTCAGATCGATGCTGAAGCTCATGTCCTCGGCACCATTGGAAAGGGCGTAGGTCATGGCGGTCTGGGTATAGTCGTTGCTCAGCTGACCATTGGTACCGAAGCTGATCTGCTCCACCTGGACATCGAAATCCACTGTCGGGGTGATCCCCGCATTCACATCCGACTGGTATTCGGCCGACTTGCCGGCGAAGTCCATCACATGCTGCACGTCCCAGGTATTGCTGCCGGTCTTGGTATAGAACGACGTCACCACATGCTCGCTGCCCTGGCTGTCAAATACGCTCATCGACGAGGCGTAGTCATAGCTGAGCGGATCCATCGGGTCGAAGGTCGTGGTGGTCGGCTCGGCTTCGGAATCCAGATTGATGGATATCTGCGCGCCGTAGATGCTGTTGGCCAGGTTGTCCTGGGTCGCACTGGCCGCCAGCGGGGCAGTCGGCACCTGCAGCACCACGGGCTCGCCGGTGACCCGCTCGCCGGCATAGCCCGTCAGCTGGGCACCCTGCGTATTGACGAGATAGCCATCGGCATCGACATTGAGCTGGCCATTGCGCGAATAGACCACCTGACCGCTGCTGTCGGCAAAGCGCAGGAAGCCTTCGCCGGAAATCGCGATATCGAGATCCCGCCCGGTGGTTTCCAGCGAACCGGTCGAGAAGTCCTGGGAGATGGCGGCCACCTGGACCCCGATACCCGCCGCCTGAGAACTGGCATAAAGATCCGCGAACTGGGTCTCGGAGGACTTGAAGCCTACCGTTTCCGAGTTGGCGATGTTGTTGCCGATCACATCCAGATTGGTTGCCGCCGCACTCAAGCCGCTCAATGCCTGTGAAAACGCCATGGTCTGTCCCTTTGATCGCGATGAAGATGAAAGCCCGAGACCTGTCAGCGAGCTCGGGGGCGGCCAAACGGCCTGAAACTGTTGGCCCGTCCGGCGGGCTCGCTGGCGCTATCCCGGCGCCATGGGCTCAGCTCAAAGCACCTGACGCACGGCGTCCAGACTGACGACACCCAATGCCGGGCCCAGGTCCAGCTGAGCGCCGCTGTCAGTC
Source organism: bacterium Scap17 (assembly GCA_013376735.1). Taxonomy (NCBI): domain Bacteria; species bacterium Scap17. The sequence continues at coordinate 2,212,385 of VINJ01000001.1, forward strand.
TGATTGACGCCACTGACCACGCCATAACTCAGCGTCTGCAGGTCGTCATAGCGCTCGCCTGCCCGCTCGGCCGTCACGGCCAGCTGGTAGGCGCCATCGGCGGCTTCAGTGCCATCATCCAGCAAACCGTCCCAGACGAAGCCATGAATACCCGCCTCCAATGCGCCCAACTCGAAGGTCTTGACCACACTGCCATCCGCGCCCAGCACCTCGACAGTGGCGTTGTCGACGTCGTCGGCCAGCTCAAGGCCGAAGGGTGTCGAGGTCGCGTTGCCCACCAGCACCGCATTGCCGCCGACCAACACGCCCTGATCGAGCAGACTGGCCGCCTGCAGCGCTTCACTGCTGGAAATCTGCGCCGTGATGCCCTCAAGCGTGGTGTTGAGTTCTTCGATACCGCTGACGGTGCTGATCTGGGCCAACTGCGCGGTCAGGTCGGAATTCGACACTGGGTCCATCGGGTCCTGGTTCTGCATCTGCGCCACCAGCAGGGTCATGAACTGATCATTGAGCTCCTCGGTACTGCTCACCGACTGCGTGCTATCGGTGACACCGGAGGTCGTGGTGGTCTGGTTGATGCTGTTGAGCACACTGGTGTCTAGCGTCGCCATGCGGTTACCCGAAATCAGAATAAGCGGTCAGAAGGCCAAAGCCCTGAGCGAGGGTCATTCCCCCAGCGTCAATGTCTTGCGCAGCAGGGACTTGGAGGTATTGAAGACCTCGACATTGGCCTCGTAGGACTTGGAGGCCGCGATCATGTCGACCATCTCGGCAACCGGATCGACATTGGAGAAGGTCACATAGCCCTGCTCGTCGGCGAGGGGATGATCGGGGCGATACTCCTGGCGCGCCGGAGCATCGCTCAGTTCCACCGAGCTGACCCTGACACCCCCGAGGCCTGCACTGCGTGACGCCATCTGTGTCGCCAGACCGCCACCGGCCAGGTTGGCCGTCGCCAGCGAGGCATTGGCCTGACGCGCCAAGGGCGCGTACTCGAACACCACCTGCCGCGCCTGATAGGGCTTGCCATCCGGGCCCGCCACGCTGTCGGCGTTGGCCATGTTGCTGGCCACGGCATTGATGCGCTGCGACTGGGCCGCCATCGCGGAACCCGCGACGTTCAAGATGCTGAACGCTGCCATCAACTGTTCTCCGATTGCATGGCCAGACGCAGGCCCTGGATCTTGCCGGTCAGAAGCTCAAGGCTGGCCTCGTAATGCAGACTGTTGTCCGCGAAATTTACCCGCTCCACATCCATGTCGACGGTATTGCCGTCCAGACTCGGCTGTGTCGGCACGCGATAGAGCAGGTCCGCACCCAGCGACAGCCCGGCCCCGCTGGCTGCCTGGTGGCCTGGCTGGGTCGTGTTCAGCGCAAGCGGCCCAGGGGCGGCATTGCCCGCCGTCGCCTTGGCCAGGGTGGCGGAGAAGTCGATATCGCGCGCCAGATAGCCCGGCGTGTCGGCATTGGCGATATTGGTGGCCAGCACCTGCTGCCGCTCGGCACGAAGGCCCAGCGCCTGCTGATGAAAGCTCATGAGGGAATCAAGTCGATCAAACATGGAAGTGCCCCGCTGTCAGCACCTCGCCCTGATGTGGGCGAGGGAACATCCATCGATCAGCTCACGCGTAGGGGAGCATGACGGAAAGCAGGACTGAGAATAGTCAGCCAGCGCCAGGATGAAGGTAAGAACAAGCCACTTTATCGCGGCTATTTCTGGCCATGCCGGTGTCGGGGGCGGCTTACAATCTCTCGCGATACTGATCCAGCACCCTGACCCTGCGCTCTGAACCAATGGGGCTTGTTCCCGCCTTCCACCCCGGACGCCACTCGCGATGAGAGACTGCATACCGAAAATCTGCGTAGCGAAGGGTCTGTCTGTGGCAAGAGGACTGTCTGTGACTAGAGGAATGGCGGTGACAAGAGGACTGTGGCGCACCATCGCCAGCAGCGGGCTGTTGGCGATGGTGCCCGCGGGGGCCGCTGTGCATGCCAGCACCTCAGACGCGGTGAGCTCTGCCATTCAGCCGCCTGCCGCCCAGGCATCAGCATCAGTCTCAACAACAGCGCCATCAACCAAAGACGCGCAGACACGCGCCGTCGAGGCCCTGCGCTGGCAATTGAGCGACTTTTTCACCGCCGAGGACAGCGGCCCCGTCAGAGTGCGCATGCCGGGTGAGCCACCACTGGGCGCGCCCAGCGAGGCCTCCGTACAACTCGAGCTGCGTCGCCTGCCCGCCCGCCTGAAAGACTGCTCGGCACCCCAAATGAGCCTCAACGCCGCGCGCAGTGACCGCCATACACCGGGCCTCAAACGCCTGCAGCTACTGTGCGCGAACGGTCAGCAACATATCGTCAGCGTTCGCATGGAACGCTATGCCTGGCGCCTGAGCACGCCACAGCCGCTCGCGAGCGGCACCCCGCTGGCACCCGCGAGATTGACGCCGGTGCTGACACCACTGGGCAAGTTGCGTGGCAATGGTTTCGAGAGCGCCGCGGCACTGTCGGGCTTCGAGGTACGCCGCCGCCTGCACGCCGGCGAGGTCCTCACCCGCAACAGCGTGCGCGCCATCCCGCTGGTAAACTTCGGCGATACCGTGACCTATCAGGTCAGCGGCACAGGCTTCAGCATGCAGCGCAGTGCGCGGGCACTGGAGGCTGGGGGGCTCGATGAGCGCATCCGCATCGAACTCGCCCCGGGCGACTGGGTGCGCGCCCGCGTCATCGGGCCACGGCGTGTAGCGCCATGATGACTTCAGATGAGATGAGCGAGCTGAGCCGCACCGGGCCAACCCGAGTCATCCTGTTGACTGTGCACGCCCAGCCACGACACGCTGACGCACCGGAAAGACATGCTGACGCTCAAAGGCCGAAGAGCTTGGTACTGACAAGCCGCCGCCCACACCAGATACCTCAGTCCTGAGGGACCATATTGCCTGTGTGGGGTAAAGCTTGGGCTGGCATGGCCGATAGTCGATTCAAGCGCGCAGATGACGCACGCAACCCATCCATGACAGGCTCGTCGTCGAGCCCGGCCCGACGGCCAGAGAGGACAGTCAATGAAGATTGAACATGGCGGCCCGATACAGCGCAGCGACACTCAAGCCCCGCGCGAAATGCGCCCCGAGGCGGCCAAGGACACCACCGCCACTACGGCGGCGACCTCCACGGCCGACTCCACTCAGGTCGAGCTTTCCAGCAGCGCGATCGATGCGAGCCAGGACATCGACCAGGCGCGCGTCGACAGCCTCAAGCAAGCCATCGCCGATGGCAGCATCAAGATCGATGTCGACCGCATCGCACAAGGGCTGATCGATGCCTTCGAAGGTGACGCATGACACTCGATGACGCCTCGACAGCCTTGCTGGGCGAGATCTTTTCCGGCCTCGAGCAGGAGCTGAATGACTTCATTGCCCTGCTCGAGGAAGAACAGCGCCTGCTGGGTCAACGCCTGCCGAGCGCGGCAGACCTTGAGGCCTCGCGCGAAGCCAAGCTGGCCAACGCCGCCCGCCTGGAAGCGCTGGAGAGCCGCCGACGTAGCTGGCTGAGCAACGCCGGGCTTACCAACGACCCACTTGAACTGCATACGGTGCTCGCCAGCCAGCCGGTACTGGCCACCCAGTGGTGGCATCTGGTGACGCTGACGCGCCGCGCCCAGGCGCGCAATCGCTTGAATGGTGAACTGATCGGTCAGCGCATGGCACTGCACAGCAAGATTCTCGACAGCCTGCATCAACGCTCCCCCGGCCATTACGGCGCCGATGGACGCCCGGCAGCGGGAGCCTCACGCCTGAACGTCTCGGCCTGACTGTCCTGACCTGACTGTATTTTCTTTTACTGCCCCAGAAACACGCGAGGCCCGGCATTCTGCCGAGCCTCCAGACACTGCTGATTCATTCCAATCGCCAGTCATTCATCGCCAGCCACTCAAAGCCAGTCCCGTTTCGCTGACAACGCCGCCTGTCACGCACCTTCCAGACTCTCGACGTCGATCACCAGCTGGATGTCATCCAGATGCGCCGCCGGCTTGAGTACGCCACGCCCATTGCGATAGACCTTCAGCGAGAATGGCGCCGTCGCCAGCTCTCGGGTCGGCAGGGTCAACTTGCCACGCCTCGCCTCGAGCATGGCGCAGCGCTCTTCCAGGCAGAGCATGATCTGCCATTCCCCCGGCGCACGCGTGAGCGAATAGCGCCAATGAATCGCGGTGACGCGCGTCCTGTCAGGCGCCATCAGCCCTGAATCACGCACGGCATCTGCCACTGCCAGAGGGCGCATATACCAATGCCCCCGCTGAGCGATGGTCAGCGACTCGACAGACATCATCACCGCCGCGCTGGCTGCCTGCACCGGCGCGGCCAGCGTCGTGGCCCACAGCGCTGCTGCCGTCATCAAGGCCGCCATCGGTGCCGTCCTGCTTTTGGGCTCCGCACTTAGCTTCACACTCGACGCCATTCCCGCCCAGGCCGTACTGCACTCTGCCGCCACTCGCATTCTTCTCTGCACCACTGACTCCTTCAGATCCGTCTTGTTGCAGACGCTCGACACCCCCATGCCGTCGCCTTCCCTGTCCCACTTATCTGCCTTTGCGGCATGTTGTTGTCTTGCCCGGTGATGAGTCGCGCTACCCTGGCGTCACGCAGCACGACCCCCGATCATCTGGGTGACTCGCAGCTCGCGGTCATCGGGGATCTCTGCCTGGGAAAGCACCGCCAGACTCTTGAAACGACGACGCAGGAAACGCCCCACCAAGGGTCGCAGCGCATGCCCGACCACCAATACGCTGGGCTCCCCATTGGCATCCTGCGCAGCGACGGCATTCTTGGCATGCTGCATCAAGGTATCGGCAAGACCGGGCTCCAGCGCATTGCCGCTGCTCAAGGCCTGCATCAGCACCTGCTCAAGCTGCGCTTCCAGGCCGATCACGCGCAAGACGCGCTCGGCGCCGAACCAGTACTGGGTGATGGCGCGCCCTAGCGCGACGCGCACCATGGCAGTCAGGTCGTTGGGGTCCTTGCTGTGCGGGGCATGTTCCGCAAGCGCCTCGAGGATGGTACGCATGTCGCGAATCGAGACCTCCTCATCCAGCAAGTTGTGCAGGATGCGCTGCAGGGTGCCCTGACTGATCAGGGCCGGCACCACTTCCTCCACCAGACCGCCATCCTGCGGGCCCAGCTTCTCGAGCAGCTTGCTGACCTCACTGCGCCCGAGCAGCTGATCGGCATGGCGAGTCATCAGATGATTGAGGTGGGTCGTGATCACGGTCGGGGTGTCGACCACCGTGTAGCCATAGACCTGGGCCTGCTCGCGGGTTTCCGGCTCGATCCAGGTGGCGGCCAGGCCGAAGGCCGGCTCGGTGGTGGCCACGCCCGGCAGCTTCCCGGACACCTTGCCCGGATTGATCGCCAGCCAGCGGCCCGGATAGGCCTCGCCCCGCCCGACCTCGGCACCCTTGAGGCTGATGACATACTGATTGGGCCCAAGCTCAAGGTTGTCGCGGATATGTACCACCGGCGGCAGGAACCCGATCTCCTGGGCGTACTTGCGACGCACCCCCTTGATGCGCGCCAGCAACTCACCGCCCTGACGCATGTCGACCATCGCGATCAGGCGGTGACCGACCTCCATCGCCAGCGGCTCCACCAGTCGCACGTCATCCCAGCTGGCCTCGCTGACCTCCTGCACGGCCGCCGCAGGCGCGGGCGCCGCCTCTTCCTTCGCCTCGCTGCTGATCTCCTTCTCGCGCTGGGAGGCCCACCACCCAAGCCCCGCCAGCAACAAGGTGAAGAGAATGAAGACCATGTTGGGCATGCCCGGTACCAGGCCCAGCAGCCCCATCACGCCAGCCGCCAACCACAGCACCTGCGAGCTCTTGAACAGCTGGCCGATCATCTGCTGACCGACGTCTTCATTGGTGTTGACCCGCGACACCATCACGCCCGCGGCGGTCGAGATGATCAGCGACGGAATCTGGGCCACCAGGCCATCGCCGATGGTCAGCAACGTATAGGTGCGCGCCGCATCGGACATGCTCAGGTCGTGCTGACCGACCCCGATGATCAACCCGCCGATGATATTGATCACCATGATCACCAGCCCCGCCACCGCATCGCCACGCACGAACTTGCTGGCACCGTCCATCGATCCGAAGAAATCGGATTCCTGCGACACTTCCCGGCGACGCTCGCGGGCCTGATCTTCGCCGATCAGGCCGGCGTTGAGGTCGGCATCGATCGCCATCTGCTTGCCGGGCATGGCGTCCAGCGTGAAGCGTGCACCGACCTCGGCAATACGCCCGGCGCCCTTGGTGATGACCATGAAGTTGATGATGACCAGAATCGAGAACACCACCAGGCCAACGGCGAAGTTGCCGCCGACCAGAAACTGCCCGAAGGCCTCGATGACCTTGCCCGCAGAGCCACCGCCATTGTGACCCTCCATCAGCACCACCCGCGTCGAGGCGACATTGAGGGACAGGCGCAGCAAGGTCGAGAACAGCAGCACCGCGGGGAAGGCCGAGAAATCCAGTGGCTTCTGCGCAAACATGCTGACCATCAAGATCATGATCGACAGCGCGATATTGAAGGTGAACAGCAGGTCGAGGATGAAGGGCGCCAGCGGCAACACCATCATCGACAGGATCATCATGATCAGCAGCGGCCCGGCGAGCACCTTCAGCTGGCTGGAGGTGTTGAGCCCCACTCGGTCAAACAGTGTCAGCAAGGTATTCATGCAAGCGGCTCATCGATCGTGGAGGACGTTGCGCGTGCTGCGCAGCGGCCCGGGCTTGGGGTGCAGAAATGGCGGTCAGTCATGGAATTCGGCTTGCAGCATCAGCTGCCAGGCACGGTCATCAACTTCGGTAATCAACTTCAGACTTCAACTTCCGGCACGAGGATCCGTCGTCGCGTCCGCGTCCGGTACAGGCTTGGCGCTGGGCTGGAAGACCGCCCCGGCATCGGCATCATCAGAATCATGATCAGAAGACATTGCGTCAGAGGGCGGCGCGCCTGAGGCTAACGCGTCAGCTTCGGCTGTCGACTCACCGCCATCACGCTGGATGCCTGGCGGGCCAGCCCCCTCAGCCGTCCCTTGCACCTCCTCGGGCACCTGATACTCATCGGGAACGGACAGATCTGTCGGCAGACTCGGGCGCAGGCCACCCTGCTGGCGGGCCCGCTTGAGTCGCATCGCCCAGGCCAGCACCTCGGCGATCACCTGATAGAGCGCAATGGGAATTTCCTGCTCGAGATCGACATGGGTGTGCAAGGCACGCGCCAAGGGCGGCGCACTCAGCATCGGCACCCCGTTCGCCTCGCCCACTTCGCGAATGCGCAGCGCCACTTCATCACGCCCCTTGGCCACCACCCGCGGTGCGCGCATGTCGCCCTCGTGATAGACCAGCGCCACCGAGTAGTGCGTCGGGTTGTTGACGATGACATCGGCAGTGGGCACGGCGCTCATCATGCGCGCGCGCGCCATCGCCTGCTGCTGCTGACGAATGCGCGCCTTGATCTGCGGGTCGCCATCCGTCTCCTTGTGCTCGCGCTTGATCTCCTCGAGGCTCATGCGCAGCTTCCTGGCGTGGCTCCACAACTGATACGGCACATCCATCAGCGTCGGCACGATCAGCATCAATATCGCCAGCGCCGTGCAGCGCGCCACGATCGCCAGTGAATCCGCCATGGCGTTGCCCAGCGGCATCATCATCAACGCCATCAATTCCTGGCGCTGGGCATGCAGATACATCACCACCACGCCACCGACCAGTATCGACTTGGCGATGGTCTTGAGCAGCTCGGCCAGCGCCTGGGAGGAGACCATCCGGCCCAGCCCCTTGACGGGATTGAGCTTGCCCAGCGACGGAGCCAGCGACTTGGTGGAGAACATCCAGCCGCCCAGCAACACCGGGCCGACCAGCGCCAGCACCATCAGCAGGGCGAACAACGGCAACAGAGCCAGCAAGGCCTCCTGGCCCAGCATCAAGGCATTGGCAAGCATCACGCGACTGTCGAGTGCCTGAGCGCGATCAAAGCCGAACGAGGCGCCCAGCACACGCTCCAGGGTGTTACCAAGCGGCCCCGCCAACAGCCACAGGCCTGCAGCACCTCCGCCCAGCAACAGAAAGGTCGCAAGCTCCCGCGAACGGGGCACCTGCCCTTCCTCGCGGGCCTTCTGTATTCGGTGGGGAGTGGCCTCTTCCGTCTTGTCGTCGCTGCTTTGCTCATCAGCCACCGGCTACTCCATTTGCCTGGGATCGCATCTGCCTGGGCTGCCTGGGAGCATGACGCTCACTCAAACTGGCGCGCACGGCGAACGCATCATGCCGAGAATGGGCCTCATTGTGACAAGTACAGCGGGGATCAAAGCGCGGAATAGCGCCCAAAAACGCCCTTGCCCGCCACACGGGTAGTGGACAGGCAAGGGGATGAAGAACAAGGACCATCAGGAGCCACTCCGCGGAAGGCTAGAAACGGAGGCTATCTAGCAGGTCACCGACCTCATACTGCTGCAAGGCACTCAGCACTCAGCTGTCCAGCTCGAAGGCGACGGAACTGTCGGTGACGGGACTGCCAGCGACGGGATTCGTCACGCGCACCGGGCTTGCCAGTTGCTCGAGACGCTCGCGCAGGCTGTTGATGTCCTCGGCGGGCTGGGGATTGACGCCGTTGCTGTCGGTGATATCGCGATAGGCCGACTGGCTGAGCACCATCAGGCTGATGCGACGATTGATGGCGGCCTCGGGATTCTGGCTGTCGAGGCTGATGCGCGAGCCCATGCCAACCACGCGCACGATGCGCTCATAGGGCAGCCCACTGTTTCCGAGCACGCGGCGGGCGGCATTGGCGCGATCGGTGGAGAGCTCCCAGTTGCCGTAGCCGCCTTCGCCGACGAAGGGGCGATTATCGGTATGCCCGGTGATGCTCAGATGATTGGGCAGCCGCTTGAGAATCGGCGCCAGCAAGCCAAGCAGCTGCGAAAGCTGTGGCGAAGGTTGCTTGCTGCCCAACGCGAACATCGGGTGCTGATCGCTATCGGTGATCTGGATACGCAAGCCTTCGGAGGTCAGCTCGATCTGCAGCTGTTCTCGCAGTTCGGCCAGGTCCGCGTCATCGGCCATGCGCTGCGCCATGGTGGTGTCGATCTCGTCGCGAAGGGCGGCCATGCGAGAATCATCGGCCAGCGCCTGACGCTGCAGGCGTTGCAGATCAGCGCCCTTCTCGCCCTGGGTCTGCTCGGCCATGAAGCCGCCGCCGGGAATGGCACTGCTGGAGGCCGAACTGCGATCGCCCCCCAGCAGCGAGACTTCCAGCGGCGCACCGAAATAATCGGAGATTTCCCGCAGGTCCTCATCCGAGGCATTCGAGATCACCCACATGACCAGGAAGAAGGCCATCATCGCGGTCATGAAGTCGGCGTAGGCGATCTTCCAGCCACCGCCATGATGGCCTTTGACGATACGCGGCCGCTTGATGACGATGGGTCTGCGCTCTTCACTCATCGAGACCTCCGAGCTTCAGTCCAGAGACACCCACTGCCTCGACCAGGACAGCCAGCGACACCTGTGTCACTGACACGCAAGTGACGGGCGCACTTGAGACTGCCGCATTTGTGAGTGATGCACTTGCGACTGACGCACTTGCGAGAGACTGCAACGCCATATCAGCCCGCACCCTTGTTCTTGATCTCGCGCACATGCTCTTCCAGCTCGTTGAAGCTGGGACGCTCGGCGGTGAACAACGCCTTGCGGCCGAATTCCACCGCGACCTGCGGAGCGTAGCCATTGAGTGAGGCCATCAGGATGACGCGAATGCACTGCATCATCTTCACGGCCTCGTGCACCTCGTGCTGGATCTTGTTGGCGACCGGCGTGACGAAGCCATAGGCCAGCAGGATGCCGAGGAAGGTGCCGACCATGGCATTGGCGATCAACACGCCCAGCTGGGCGGCGCCCTGGTCCGCCGAGGCCAGCGCATGCACCACCCCCATCACGGCGGCAACGATCCCGAAGGCCGGCAGGCCATCGGCCACCGCCGAGAGGGAATGCACCGGAATCTCGGTCTCGTGCTTGAAGGTCTCGATCTCGTGCTCCATCAGCGACTCGAGCTCGAAGGGGTCCATGTTGCCGCTGACCATCAGGCGCAGGTAGTCGGTGATGAAATTCATCAGAATGGGGTCGGAGAGCAGGCGCGGATACTCGGCGAACAAGGCGCTTTCCTGCGGGTTGTCGATGTCCTGCTCGATCGCCAGCATGCCCTGCTGACGGGCACGTGACAGCAGCAGATACAGCAGCCCGATGACTTCCATGTACAGGGACTTGTTGTAGCCACGCGTGCGCTTCAACTTCGAGAATGCCTTGCCGGTGGCCTTGATGGCCTTGCCGTTGTTGCCGGCCAGAAAGGCGCCGACGGCAGAGCCGCAGATGATGAGCAATTCCGCGGGCTGCATCAGCACCGCCAGGTGCCCGCCCACCATCAGATACCCGCCCAGGGTGGACCCGATGACCACTAGATAGCCTATGAACAACAACACAATAACCCCCTTGGCATTCGGTCAACGTCGCATGAGTCTGACTATCGGCGTCGCTGAGCATGTCTTTAGGGTCACGGCGGATTATTCGTTGAGGCAGTCGCTGTGGAAAGCACAATGGCCGAATGAGCCATGGTCGAAACAGTCAGGGTCGAAACAGTCGGCATCGAGACAGCCGGGTAATCACTGCCGCAAAACGCAAGAAGGCTTGCCCGGGGATGGGCAAGCCTTCTGATCTTTGCACACTCGTCTTGCTCGTTCGCCTGGCGCCTTCACTGACACGAGACAGAAGACAGCTATCAGCCGAGACTGGCGACGGCTGCCGACTGCTCCAGTGCCAGTTCTTCACGGGCCTTGCGACGGGCGGCCGTCTTGCCGGCACGCGATGGCGGCTGACAGATGCCACACACGTAATCGTGTGATGGCGTGTGGGCGTGCACCACGAAATGACCACTGCAGGTCTTGCAGCTGGCCACTTCCAGCAGATCGCTTTCGAAAAAGCGCACCAGTGTCCAGGCGCGCGTGAGCGCCAGCACCGGCTCGTCTTCGCCGACATGCTCCAGGTAGAAGCGATAAGCCTTGACGAAAGCATTCATGCGCGACGCGCCCTGCGCCTTGAGCCGACGGTAGAAACCGTGGAACAGCGATGCATGCAGATTGGGCTGCCAGGTCATGAACCAGTCGGTGGAAAACGGCAGCATGCCCTTGGGCGGCGAGACACCACGAACTTCCTTGTACAGCTTGACCAGACGCGCGCGGCTGATCTCCGTTTCCGTCTCGAGCACCTGCAGGCGGGCCCCCAGTTCGATCAACTCTACTGCCAACTGCAGCTGTTGCAGTTCATCGACGAGACTTTTCTGGGTCATCAGCTGACTCCCACCTGGCGAAGTCCAGCATCGTTCTGACGCGCATTCAGCAGCATGGCAGTGTGCATCGCGCTGAAATCCTGGTCGCGCCCACCCTGCAATACTCCCTTGAGCTGCGAGGCATCATCCAACGCCAGCTCGCACAGCAGTTGATTGCAGGACGACAACGACACCAGCTGACTGACACTCATGCCAGACAATAGATCCGCCATCTCTTGATCGAGACCCAGGCGTACCAGCGCCATTTCCGTATCTTCGACCAACAAGCGCTGCACAAGCAGAAGATACGACAGATTGACACTCTGTATATCATTGAGCAGTGAGGACATCATGATTCCCTGAGTGGTCTGATCGTCCCGAGCTACCGCCAACCCTGGCGCTCGACCGTCATTCCTTATGATTTTGATGTGATGTAACGAAATACTCAATGGCGCCGGGCCAGTGGCACCATGCGGGCTTGCGGCTTCATGACCAGATGAGCCACCCACTTTAAGATGGCGATTCTAATACTTAATCACGTAATGGACCAGACTCTTCATCAACATTTTTTTACATACCACTACGCTATATGCACAAAAGCTGCATCAAGCCGCCGAAATGGCAGCAAGGTGCGTCAGAAAAGCCCTCAATCTTGTCTTCAAGACGACTTGCATAATCACGATGCACCAGATTTGTCATACAAATCAATAGCAAGCGGATGGTGCGCACAGGATGTTGCATTTTCGTGAAAGGCAGGCCTGCCCCTTTCCCGCCACCCGGGGCATGCCTTGTACAATATCGAGCAATTGCCCCGAACGGGCCGCCAACAGACAGCAAGTTACCCCTGCGTAAAGGCGAGGGATAATGCGATGTCAGTACTTGACCAAGGCGGGCTATCTGCTATTTCAACGCTGCGAGAGGACCCGCCAGCGGCTCGCCCAAATGGGCTTCTCTCGCCGCTTCAACACAATAAAACACTGCATATGGGGGTTCTGGCACAAACAACATGCAGGATCGAGCTGCATTTACAGGGCGACCCTCGGCGGAGTTTCAATACCGTATCCACGCAAGCAGTTCGCCTGAGTGACGCTTTATTTAAATATTATAAATAAATTATATTTCTCGCTATCCTGGTCTATGGCGTGACGCCTGAAGTGTCACTTCACACCTCCACAGTCGCCATGCAGTGGCATGCCATAAAAACATTCGTCAGGGCTCAATGAGCAAGAATCGTACAAGGATGAAACATCACCCTGCAGGGCGGGACATTTTGAGGATTTTACTCGCGAGGCGCCTTCTGTGAGCGATACCTCTCGGCCCATAGCTCGGCGATCTTGACGACGACCTGCATCAAGGCTGTAGGCAATTCCTTGCGTGCCGGCAGGCCGGTGGCCAGCATTTCGACCAGCTCGGGCATTTCATGCACGCTCAGACCCAGCGAGTTGGCCCGCTGCTGGATGCGCTGCCCCAGCCTCTCACCCTGGGTATGCATGAAATCCGTCGCTTGCTCTGCCGTGGCCCGAGGGGCATCGACAGATGTGCCATCAGAAGACGCGGGCGCCTCATGATCAGATACTGCATCGACGGGGCGTACGTGCACCCTGGGCGCCATCCCGGCCAGACCTTGCGCGAGCGCATGCTGCAGTTCGCGCAAGGCCGCATCACGCTGGCCTGCGTTGCTGGAGGGTTGCGTCAGTCGCTCTATCTCGACCACCAAGGCCACAGGCGCAGCGAGCTGATACCAGGTCAGCTTCAGTGCAAGCGTTGCCCTCTCTGAAGCATCACTGCTCCTGCTCTTCTCACCACCCTCACTTTCCGCACTGGCTGGCGCTGACGCTTGCGTCTGATCTTCGCCCTGCTCCGCATTGTCCTTCGCGGCAAGATTTCTCTGCTCGGAAGTCACCTGTGACTTGCGATCGCTGCCCTCCTCGCCATCGCTGTCGCCTGCCACCAGGGTGAGCGACATCTTCCACTGCTGAGCCTCGCCGTGATCACTGCGGCGACTGTCAGGTGTAGCGTCATGCGCAGCCACGGGTATCACGGCCAATGGCGCTGCACGTCGCTCCCCCTCATCCCGCGAGCGGTGCCGATAAGGCGGCCCCGGGAAATAGAGGCTGAAGAAGACATGCAGCCCGGGCATCAACAGCCCCTGCCAATTGAAGGGCTGACCCAGTATCAACAACAGCTGTTGCTGTACCAGCCCGCTGGCAAGGGCATCTGAACCAATCACCTGGCGAGACACATCAGAGGCGGCAGGTTGAGCGACGCCCAATTGCATGTTGGCGCGATAGGCACCCAGCGCACTGGCTTCATGGGCGCTGGCGCCATGTCGGGCCACGTCCACACTACCTGCCGACAACAGCATGTCACCGCTCGGCCGCGCCATGCCTGCGCGAGGCTCACGGCGCAGCTCTTCTCGCATGTCTCGCATGCGCCAGACAAAGGCGCCCTCGCGCGTCTCTTCCCAGGGGGTGAAGTGCGCCTCCGCCAGCACCGGCCATTGCCGCCAGGCCAACAGAGCCTCCAATCGGGCATTGGCAAGCTGAGGATGCCCGGCGAGGTCGGCCAATCCCACCCGATTCTCGACCCAGGCGAGCAGGTCCGCTTCGTAGAAGAGCCCGCTCTGGTGAATCTGCTGGCTCAAGGCCGCCGACAGACTGTGAAGTGATGCGCTGGACAACGCCATGGGGGCCAGAAGACCGGTCAAGGGCTGGCCGCGCGCCAGCAGAGAAGCCAGCGATTGCCCTTCCGGCAGCGCCAACCCGACCCGCGCGGACGGCGAGCCGCTGGCCACCAGCTGTGACAAAGCATCGAGCAAATGCGACATCGTCTGTGTCTGCGTCGTCAGCTCGACGTAAGCACCGGACGGTGGGAGGGAGGAAGAAGCTGACGCGAGGGCGCCAGTGGGAGAAGTGGAGGCTTGCGTGGCTGTCAGCAACGCTGCACTGGCATCCAATGACGGGGCCGCAGGCCTTGCGCCTGAGCCTGTTCCCGCGCCTATCTGTAAGAGCGGATTGGCGCCATTCTGGCCACCACTTCCCTTGCCATCTTCCGCCCCCAACCCCTGACGCGACTGGAGAGCGGAGGTCGGGAAGACGACACCGGAGTCCGCCGGCGGCGGGGGTTGTGCCGCCCTCCCCAATACCTGATGGAGCAGACTATCGATCAAGGGATTGATGCCGCTCATGTCGTGCGATCCTCATTGCCAAAGAGGCCGTCAGGGAGTCATGCGCGCAGCCTCGGCGACTCGGCCCTTGTCGCAGCTTCCTCGAGCTTGGCTGTGCTGGCTTCAGCTGCCCTGGCCATAGCTGCGGGCCAGCTTGCGGCGCGCACTCACGTCCCCGAGCACTTCCTGCAACTGGCTCTGGCGCGCCTTGAGCTGGACGGTCAGCTCGGACTCCAGCGTGGTCAGCGTGCGCAGGCGTTGTTCCAGCGCCCTGCGCGTCTCGGCGTTGCCCCCTCGCGGCATGCGCAGCTGCTGCATCTTCTCGATATAGCTGGCCTGCCCGCCGAGTACCGCGGGCCAGTCACCCAGGCGCGCTGAGCGCAGCATGGCATTCATCTGCTCCAGCAGCTCATCGCATTGCTGGAAGGTGTCATCAGCGAGCAGTGCATTGCTGTCCATGGTCAGCCCATTCCCTTGTCGTGTACGGCAATCTGACGCCAGGCGTCTCCCAGCTCGTTGAGCAGGCGACGTGCCTCGTCGAGCTTTTCCGGGCTGTTGCTCAGGTTGGCCTGCATGATCAGGCGCGCGATGTAGTCATACATGCGATCGAGATTGGTCGCGACCTCATTGCCCTGCTCATGATCCAGGCAGGCACGCAGACCTTCGGTGACGATGCTGGTCGCCTTGGCCAGCGACTGTCCCTTGGCGGCCACGTCGCCGGCCTCCATCTGCAGACGCCCCGCCGCCAGCGCGCGGTCTGCTCCCTCGAACAACATCACGATCAACTGGTGCGGGCTGGCGGAAAGCACACCGGATTCCACGCCGACACGGGCATAGGCATTGGCGCCACGATAGCGACTCATGGTGATTGGTTTCCCTTGTTCATGACGTTTGTCAGTATCTCTGTCAGATGTGGAGCCGTCGACGGCACGTGGCCTCGACTGCGGGCATGGCCGGACTCATCGAATCTCGCAGGCGCATGGCGGATGGCAGATGGCGGATGGTCCAGGCCTGGGCCCAGTGGCCAAAGACCAATGTCTCGGGGCATCAGCTACCGATCAGCCCGTCATGTCCCAGCTGTTTTCCAGCGTTTCCAGCTGACTGGTCAGGTAATCACTGGTAGATGTCAGGTTGGCCACCAGGATGTCGAGTTTCGTGAACTGTTCCCGATAACGCTCGATGGTGGCCTCGATGGTGTCTTCGGTCTGCTCATACTGACTGGCGAGACTCTCGAGCGACCCCTCGATGCCTTCCGTGGTGCCTTCCAGCGTGCCGTCTTCCCCGACCACCTCTTCCAGCAGACTGGACATCTGGCTGGCGAAGCCGCTGGTACCCGCCTCATCATCGGAGATGAAGAACCCCGACATCGCCGCCAGCTGAACACTGTCGGCGGCCTCGATCACGGCGCTGTCGAATTCGAGCTTGCCATCGTTGGTACGGCTCACTCCCAGCGAGGAGAGCGCATAGAAATCGCCCTCACTGGTGAAATTCAGCGCCGAGGTCAGGCGGCTCTCGATGGTGCGCAGCGTCGAGTCCCCCAGCAGTTCCCCCGCGGTCCCTTCATCGGCATTGAAGGCGGTGTAATTGTCGATGGTGTCCTGAAGATCGTTGTAGGCATTGACGAAGGTCTCCATCGCCTTGCTCACAGACTCGGCGTTCTCCTTGACGGTGATCACGCTCGCAGTCGTATTCGTCTCGCTCAGCGTCAGGGTCAAACCATCCACGGCATCATCAATGTCATTGGAGGTGGCTTGCATGCTGATGCCGTTGACGCTGAATTCGGCATTGCGCGCCGCGACGACTTGCTCCATCCCGCTGGCGGCCGGGTCACTGCTTGTCGCGTCATAGCTCGCCGGGTCATGGCTGAGCAGGCTCTCGAGCTCTGCCACCTCGCCGCTGGTCGCGAGGCTCATCACCGCCTCGTTGCCCGTCTCATCCGAGGTCATCACCAGGCGATACGGCGTGTCGGAACCATCATTGACGATCGAGGCCGTGACCCCGAGACCCGCCTCATTGATGGCATCACGAATGCCTTCCAGCGTGTTGTTACTCTCGTCGATGACGATGCCGGCGCTGCGCTCGGCGTCCGCCGCATAGCTGCCGTCACTGGCCAGCGTGCCCAATGACAGCGTCAGCGTGGTCGCGGTGCCATCACCGATGGCCTCATCGCGGCTCGCCTGCCCCGCCGTCGCCAGACTCTGCGCCTGTGCCAGCTGGGTGACAGCCACCGAATAACTGCCCGCACTCACTTCCGAGGTTGCCGTGGCACTGACGCCCGAGCCACTGGCAGTGGTCGTCATGCCGGCATAGGTCTCGGCATCGGCCAACGCCGCGGCGGCGGTATCCAGGGATTCCAGGCGACTTTGAATCGTGCCCCAGGCCGACAACTCGGCTTCGTAACTTGCCTGCTGGTTCTCGATCGGCGTGAGCTTCTGACGCTCTGCCGTCTCCAAATCCGTCAGCAGACTGTTGAGGTCGAGCCCAGAGCCAATCCCCAGCGATGAAATCGTCGCCATATGCACCTCTCGATAGGGTGAAGGTATTTTTACATGCCCGCAGAGTCGCCATCAGGCGAAAAAGCACGCATACCGGGCGTATTTGTCTGTCTGAGTGTTGGGGCTATCGGCACGGGCCTGGTGAACTTGAGGACTTTCTTGTTCACACATTCTCTTGCATGAGCGCCTTCTCTTTAACGCTCACCTCCCGAGAACACCCCGCACTAGACCTCAGACTACAGAAAGGTAGCCACCCTACAGCGCCTACGACGTATCGCTTACCGCACCGCAAACGTTTGCGGTTCATAATTGGCGCCATTGTGAACCAGCGGATTCAGACACTGGATCGACTCATTCCTGCTTTACCCAAGGACTGCGACGTGAAACGACACGGCATCTTGAACGGACCTCTCAGTGGCCACCTCGCCCGTCTCGGCCATACCCACACCGTGGTGATCGCCGACGCCGGCCTGCCGATTCCCGAGGGCGTGCCCTGTGTCGATCTCGCGGTGGTCCCCGGCCTGCCCGCCATGCTGCCGGTGCTGGACGCCCTGCTGGCCGAGCTGTGCATCGAGGCCACGACCCTGGCCGAGGAGCTGCCGGTCAAGAGTCCCTCCTTCCACAACGCCGTCGTCGAACGCCTGGATACACTGGATCGTCTGTCACTCACGCCGATCGCTCGCCAGCAACTCAGTCATGAAGCCTTCAAGGCGGCGTTGCCCGAGGCGAGCGTCATCGTGCGCACGGGCGAGTGCACGCCGTACGCCAACGTGATCCTGCACTGTGGGGTGCCCTTCTGATGCAGAGCCATGCACAACCGAGAGTGCTGATGGCACTCAAGGGCATCGACAAGGGCTTCTCAGGGGTCAGCGTACTCAAGGGTGTCGACTTGACCCTGCGCGCGGGGCGCGTGCATGCGCTGGCCGGTGAGAATGGCGCAGGCAAGTCGACGCTGATGAAGATTCTCTCCGGCGTCTATCGCTATGACGCCGGCACGCTGTGGCTGCGTGACGAGGAAGTGGTCTTCACCACTCCACGTCAGGCAATGGACAGCCGCATCGCCATTATCCATCAGGAACTCAATCTGGTGCCGGGCCTGTCCGCCGGCGAGAACATCTTTCTCGGCCGTGAGCCACGTACCGCGCTGGGCACCGTCGACTGGAAGCGTCTACACCGCGATGCCCGCCAGCTGCTCGACCGCCTGCGCCAATCGCTGGATTCCCGCACCGCAGTCAGCGAGCTGAGCATCGGTCAGCAGCAGATGGTCGAGATCGCGCGTGCGCTGTCGCTGGACGCCGAGATCATCATCATGGATGAGCCCACCGATGCGCTGACCGACATCGAGACCGAGATTCTCGCTGAGGTCGTGGCCGAGCTGCGCGCCGAGGGCCGCTCGCTGGTCCTGATCACCCACCGCCTGAACGAGATCTTCAGCATGTGCGATGAAGTCGCCGTGCTGCGCGATGGCCAGATGATCCACCAGGGCCCGACGGCGGAACTGGATGAGGATGGCCTGATTCGCCTGATGGTCGGCCGCGAGCTGGCCGAGCGCTACCCTTATACGCCCGCCACCCCTGATGGCGAAGCGATGCTCGAGGTCGAGGATCTCGAGGCGCCGGGCGTCAAGGGCATCAGCTTCTCGGCCCGTCGCGGGGAAGTGCTCGGCTTTGGCGGCCTGATGGGCGCCGGGCGCACCGAACTGGCCCGCGCCCTGTGCGGCGATACCCGTATCAACGCCGGCAGCGTGAAGCTGCATGGCCAGCCGGTGCGCTTCGCCTCGCCGGCCGAGGCATTGGCCGCGGGCCTGGTGTATGTGCCGGAAGACCGCAAGCAGGCGGGCCTGATTCTCCCTCACTCGGTGGCCAGCAACATGTCGTTGAGCGCCCTGCCCAGCTTCTGTGGTGCGTTCGGGCGCATACGCCATGGCGAGGAAGCCGCCGCCGTCGAAAGCTTCGTCAAGAGCATGCAGATCAAGGTCAGCAATACCGACCAGCCGGTCGATACGCTGTCCGGCGGCAACCAGCAGAAGGTATCACTGGCCAAGGCATTGATGCCGGCGCCGGAGCTGGTAATTCTCGATGAACCGACCCGTGGCGTGGATGTCGGTGCCAAGCGCGAGATTTACCTGCTGATCAACGAGCTCAAGCGCCAGGGCAAGTGCGTACTGCTTATCTCCTCGGAGATGCCCGAACTGCTCGGCCTGGCCGATCGCATTCTGGTGGTCGCCGACGGGCGCATCTCCGGCGAGTTCAGCCGAGAGAACGCGACCCAGGAAGCGATCATGACCGCGGCCTCCGGCCTCGAGAGCCCCCTCAGCAGTGGCAACGACGCCGCGAATGGCACGTCAACGTCCAGCGCTGCACCACGCGGTGCGACCCGCCCGTCTTCTACCCCCGATTCCTCCGCTTCCCGCCACGAGATGCCGAACTGATGTCTACTCCTTCTTCCTCTGCCGCCAGCGGCCGCCGCCTCGACGTCATGCGTCTGCTGGTCGACAACAAGGCGCTGATCGCGCTGGCCCTGTTGATCGCCGTGAGTGCCGGCCTGTCCGACAACTTCCTGTCATCTGACAACCTGCTCAACGTGCTTCGCCAGACCAGCATCAATGCCATCATCGCCATGGGCGTGACCTTCGTCATTCTCACCGCGGGCATCGATCTGTCTGTTGGCGCGGTACTGGCGCTGACCGGCGCTTTCGCGGCCTCGATGACCGCCGCCGGCCTCTCCCCCTGGCTGAGCGTGCCGGGCACCATCATCGCCGGTGCTGGCCTGGGCGCCATTTCCGGCCTTTTCGTCGCCTTCGGTCGCATCCAGGCCTTTATCGTCACCCTGGTGGCGATGACGGTGCTGCGCGGTGCCACGCTCGTCTACACCGATGGCCGTCCGGTCTCCATCGGCGTCAGCGAAGCCGCGGACAGCTTCTGGAATCTGGGCGGCGGTTACTGGCTCGGCGTGCCGATTCCGATCTACATGATGTTCTTCGTCTACGTGCTGTGCTGGGGCGTGCTGCATCACACCCGCTTCGGGCGCCACGTCTATGCGGTCGGGGGTGGTGAGAAGGTCGCGCGCCTGTCCGGCATCAACGTCAATCGCATCAAGATCAGCGTCTATGCCATCGCGGGTGCCTTCGCGGCACTGGCCGGCGCCATCCTCGCCGCGCGTCTCGGCTCGGCACAGCCGAATGCCGGTACCGGCTATGAGCTGGACGCCATCGCAGCAGTCGTCATCGGCGGCACCAGCCTGATGGGTGGCCGCGGGCGCATCTTCGGCACCTTGATCGGAGCACTGGTGATCGGCGTGCTCAACAATGCGCTGAACATCATGGGCGTCTCCAGCTACTACCAGATGATCGCCAAGGGCGCCGTCATACTGCTCGCGGTACTGATCGACAGCCGCGCGCAGAAATAGAAGCGCAAGTACCGAAGAAATAGAAGAGCAAGTACGTAATACACGATACGGTTTCATTCCCGGCAGCATCGAAGACCCTCGCCCCCGTGCGCCAACCACGGGGGCCCTCCAGCGGGTCGCCGACAACAACGAAAGGACCATCGCCATGAAAAAACTGCTCACCTCCACGCTGACCACCGCCATCACTGCCGCAGGCCTGAGCATGATGCCGGTACAATCCGCCATGGCCGACAAGATCGCGCTGGTGGTCTCGACGCTGAACAACCCGTTCTTCGTCAGCCTCCAGCAGGGTGCCAAGGACAAGGCCGAGGAACTGGGCCACGAACTGATCGTGCTGGATTCCGGCGATGACGCTGCGCGTGAGCTGTCCAACGTCGAGGACGCCCTGTCCCGCGGCGTCGATCTGCTGCTGATCAACCCGACCGACTCCGATGCCGTGGTCTCAAGCGTGCGCACCGCCAATGGCCGTGATGTGCCGGTGGTGACACTGGATCGTAGCGCCAACGGCGGTCGCGTCGCGGCGCACGTCGCCTCCGACAACGTCGCCGGTGGCGAACTGGCAGGCAATTTCATCGCCGAGAAACTCGCAGGCAAGGGTGAAATCGTGCAGCTGGAAGGCGTCGCCGGCGCCTCGGCCACGCGTGATCGCGGTGAAGGCTTCATGAAGGCCATCGACGGCCAGTCAGGCCTCAGCCTGGTGGCCACTCAGCCGGCCAACTTCAATCGCACCCAGGGCCTGAACGTGATGGAAAACCTGCTGCAGGCGCACCCGGGCGTGAATGCCGTGTTCGCCCAGAACGACGAGATGGCGCTGGGCGCCCAGCGTGCCTTGCAGGCCGCCGGCAAGGACACCCTGCTGGTCGGCTTCGATGGCACCGATGAAGGCATCAAGGCCGTGCAGGCCGGCAAGATGGACGCCACCGTCGCCCAGCAGCCGGCGCTGATCGGCAGCCTCGGCGTCGATACCGCCGACAAGCTGCTCAAGGACGAGGACGTCGAGAAGACCATCTCCGTGCCGCTCAAGCTGATCACCGAATAAGCGATCCCACGGCTCACGCCGCCTGCATCGCGAAACAGGACGCCGGCCACTGGCCGGCGTTTTTTCGTCTTCCCATCAATGGCGTGTCTTGCTCGCCCTGCAGGGCCAGTGACGCCCGCTCGACTTTCATCATCAGGCTCACCACCAGGGATAGAAAAGTGATTCGACTCAAGGATGTGGCGGCACACGCCGGTGTTTCGGTGACCACGGTGTCGCATGTCGTGAATGCCACCCGTCCGGTGGCCAGCGCGACCGAAGCCCGGGTACGCGAATCGATCGCCGCGCTCGGCTATCGACCGGACAGCGTCGCCCGCGCCCTGAAATCCAACCGCAGCCGCACCCTGGGGATGATCGTCACCAGTGCGCACAACCCCTTCTTCGCCGAGGTGATCCGCGGCGTCGAGGACCGCTGCTACCAGGCGGGCTACAGCCTGATTCTGTGCAACAGCGACGATATCGACGCCAAGCAGCTCAGCTATCTCGAGACACTGCGGGACCGACGCATCGATGGACTGGTGGTGATGACCGCCGAGAACGGTGCCGGCTTTCTCGAGGCGCTCAGCGCCCTGCCACTGCCGACGGTGATGATGGACGCCGAGCCCCAGCCAGGCTGGGACATGACGGTGGTCAATGACGATTCACGCCTGGGGGGGAAACTTGCCATCGAGCACCTGCTGGGGCAGGGGATCGAGCGCATCGCCCTGCTGACCGGGCCTCGTGATCATCCCCGTTCCCGCGAGCGCCTGAGCGGCGCACTGGACGCCCTGCACGCCGCTGGCCTGGGACTCGCCGAGGACTGGCAGATCGCGACCCAGTTGATGCTGGCCGACGGTCATCGCGCGGCCCACCTGCTGCTGGCCAATCCGGCCGACAGACCCGATGCCATCTTCGCCTTCAATGACCTGCTGGCGCTGGGCTGTCTGCGCGCCGCCCAGGACCTGGGCCTTGAGGTACCTCAGCAACTCTCGATCATCGGCTACGACGATATCGAGATCAGTGCCTACCTCTCACCCGCCCTGACCACCATCCGCCAGCCGATATATGCGTTGGGCACCACGGCGGTAGACCAGCTGATCGCACGTCTGGAAGGCACTCCCTTCCCGGGCCAGACCCAACTGGCCCCGAGGCTGGTGGAACGCGACAGTGTCGCGCGGCCAGACCAGCGCCTTCAGGGTCAGGCTTGAGCACAGCCGTGTTTGAGCACAGCCACGCTTGAGCACAGCCAGGATTGAGCGCCTTCAGGCTAGATCACAGATCTATACCGGGTGAGCATCAAACATATCAAACACCAACATTTCTCTTATAGGTGAACACTGCCTACCCTGCCCCTCGTGAATCACCGCTGCCACGGCTGGCAGCACGCACATGAGGACACCCAGGTGACAGGCACTTCCCCTTCAAGCACTTCCCCATCGGACACTGCGCGATCAGATACTGTCCAGGCAGGCACTGACACGCCGACATCGACACCAGAGGCTGACAGCACGCCCGCCATTGGCCGCGGGTTGTTGTGGCTGATGGCGATCGCGGTCGCCGCGACCGCCGCCAATCTGTACTACAACCAGCCGCTGCTGGCGGAGATGGCCCGCTCACTGGGCGTGAGCCAGGGCATGATCGGCCTGATCCCCTCCGCGACCCAATTCGGCTACGCCGCAGCCATCCTGCTGATCTCGCCGCTGGGCGACACCATGGACAGGCGCCAGCTGATCCGCAATCTGTCCATCACCTTGGCACTGGCCTCACTGGGCATCTTCCTGGCCCCCAGCTTCTGGCCGCTGTTGCTGGCAAGCTTCGTGGCCGGGCTGGGCGCCAACATCACCCAGCAGCTGATTCCGCTGACCGCCTCGCTGTCCACCCCCAAGGCGCGCGGCAAGAACATCGCCACCCTGATGACGGGGCTGACCATCGGCATACTGCTGTCACGCACCCTGAGCGGCAGCATCGGCGGATACTGGGGCTGGCGCAGCGTCTTCCTGGTCGCGGCCATCCTCACCGTCATCATCGGTGTGCTGCTGCATCGTCACCTGCCCAGCCGTGCGCCTGCCGTGCAGATGGCCTACCCCAGACTGATCGCCTCGATGGGCACGCTGTTCAAGCAACATGCCCTGCTGCGAGAGTCCGCACTGACCGGCGCGCTATGGTTCGCGGCCTTCAATGCCATGTGGGCGTCGCTGGCCATTCATGTCACTGATGCGCCGTTTGACTACAGCGTCCAGCAGGCGGGACTGTTCGGCATCATCGGACTGGCGGGCATCTTCGGTGCCAAGGCGGCGGGCCGACTGGTCAATCGTGTCGGCGCGGGGCGCCTGATCAGCTTCGCCTTGGTGACGGTGCTGGCATCCTTCGCGGTACTCAGCGTGTGGAGCGACAGCCTGGCCGGACTGATCGTCGGCATCATCCTGCTGGACCTGGGCGTCTTCGCGGCCCAGATTCCCAACCAGGTGCGCGTATTCTCGATCGACCCCAAGGCCCAGAGCCGCATGAACGCCGTCTACATGCTGTGCTACTACCTCGGTGCGGCAGCCGGTTCCGCCATCGGCGTCAAGATGATGAGCATCTATGGCTGGCAGGGCATGTCGCTGTTCGGGCTGGCACTGGCAGCGCTGGCACTGGTTCATCATCGTGTGAAGCAACGCCACACGGGGGCCAGTTGAACGTCTGAAATGGCAGCCGATCAGCACGCCGAATCCCCGCGCACGAGCCGCAGGATTCGGCGTCTGGGAGAGCGCCTGAAATGGTGAGGCAATTCAGGTAAACTCTGCGCGCCATTTCGGTGCGTCGCCGAGGTGGTACGCGATTCACGACCCGTTATCGGGGCAAGAACCCGTCAAACCCTCGAGATCCACATGAAGCTCATCGTCAAACTTATCCTCGGCATCATTGCCGGCCTGCTGATCGGCCTGATGGCCCCGGATGCCCTCGTACGTGCCGCGCTGACCGCCAAGGTCATCATCGGCCAGCTGATCAACTTCACCATCCCGTTGATCATCCTGTTCTACGTCATGAGCGGCATCGCGTCGCTGCCGAAGAATTCCGGCGCCATGCTCGGTCGCACCGTCGGCATGGCCTACGGGTCGACGATTCTGGCCGGCATCTTCGCCTTCCTGGTGGCCAGCAACCTGCTGCCCGGCATGCTGTCCGGCATGGCGCCGGTCGCTGAAGGCCGCGATGCCCTGACTCCCTTTCTTGATCTCGAAATCCCCGCGGCACTGCCGGTGATGACAGCCCTGGTGCTGGCCTTCGTGTTCGGCGTGGTCATCAGCCGCCGCGAACTGCCGACCCTGAAAAGCGCCGTCTTCGAATCGCGTGAAGTGGTCGAGGTATTCCTCAATCGCGTCATCATCCCGCTGCTGCCCCTGTTCATCGCCGGCACCTTTGCCGAGATGGCCTACGAGGGCAAGGCGCTGTCGACACTGGATACCTTCTGGAAGGTGCTGGTGCTGGCGATCGTGATGCACTGGATCTGGCTGAGCACGGCCTACCTGATCACCGGCCTGATCCAGCGTCGTTCTCCGCTGGGCCTCTTGCGCAACATGCTGCCGGCCTACCTGACGGCGCTGGGCACCATGTCGTCGGCGGCGACCATCCCGGTCAGCCTGCGTCAGACCAAGGCCAACGGCGTCAGCGATGAAGTGGCCAACTTCAGCGTGCCGCTGTGCGCCACCATCCACCTGTCCGGTTCCACCATCACCATCGTCACCTGCGCCACTGCCGTGATGATGATGAGCCACAACCTGGCACTCGCAAGCCTCGGCGAAGTGATTCCGTTCTTGATCATGCTGGGCCTGACCATGATCGCCGCGCCCGGAGCACCGGGTGGCGCGGTGATGGCGGCGCTGGGCGTGCTGGGCAGCATGCTCGGCTTTGGCGAGGCGGAACTTGGCCTGATGATCGCGCTGTATCTGGCCCAGGACAGCTTCGGCACCGCCACTAACGTCACCGGCGATGGCGTGATCGCGCTGTGGGTCGATCACTTCGCGCGCCGCGATGGTGTGGTGACTACGCAGGAACTGGATGCCGCGACCAGCGAAGCACCAGTGGCACGCTCACAGCCGTGAGCTGCCCTATGTGCTGAGCCGTGAGCAGTCGCATGCTCTGAGCCGTGCAAGAAGTGAGCTGAGCCACCTGCGCTGACAGTCGTCAAAAGCCCCGCCTCCTTTCGGAGACGGGGCTTTTTCATGCCCGCGGCCATCCATACGCTCATCTCCACGGCTATCCTCACGGCTATCCTCTCAATCACCCCGCAGGATGGCGTGCCGGCGGGAGGTGAGACATGACGCCGCGCCGTGCCTGACACCCACAAGCCAAACGGCTACCATTGGCGCCCACGCGCGAGCGCTGTCATCGCTGCCGTACGTCATCACCCTGTTACCGTTGCCGGAGTGCCAGATGTCCCTGCTTCCCCCTGCACTGTTCTGTCCTTCGATATCACTACCGATATCTCGCCCGCGCCTGGCACGCATGTTCGCCACCCTGTCGCTCACCACTGCCAGCCTGACCCTCGCCCAGCACGCCAGCGCGCTGGAGATCGGCATGCCCGCCGATGGCGGTGTCAGCGTCAGCCCCGCCGTGATGCTCGAAGCCAAGGGCACCCTCGATGACCAACTGAGCAGCCCGCTGATGCTCAAGCAGTTCTCAAGCCCTGAGGCCGTGGAGCAAGGGCTGAGCGATGGTAGCCTCGACGCTGCCTACCTGACGCCGCAGATGCTCAAGGCTCTGGCCGAAAGCGGCATGTCACTGCGAGTGCTGGATGGCGCGGATCTCGACGATGTCAGCCTGGTCGCGCGTGACGAGCTGATCCGCTACACCGAGTTGTTCGAGCCGCAGGAGCTGCTGATCCGCTTCCTCAACGACACCACGCGTGCTGTGCGAGTGGTGATGCGCGATGACGATGCACGCTCGCATCTAGCGCTGAAGCAGTGGGTCGAGGTCAAGGTCGGCTCCAGCATGCAGCTGGTCAGCCCGCGCTCGCTGGAAGAGCTCGAAGGCGATGAATATGTCGGGGATGCGCCCCAGGCGCTGATCAACAGCCGCAAGATGCACGCGGCCTTCCTCAACGGCGATGACGCGACGCGTCTGGTGGCCTTGCATCCGCTGTCCAAGGACTGGCTGCCGCGCGCCGACATGCTCGACCTGCCGCGCATGCTGCTGGTCAGTCGTGCCGATATCGAGGATGCGAGCCTTGAGGCCGAGCTCGAGTCGCTGGCCGCCGAACACGCCCGCATGCAGCAGAGCCTGCATGGCGAGGAGCCGCTGAAGCTCGCCTTCACGCTCAAGCAGGCCTGGCCGGCGGATGCCGGTGAGGCGCCGAGTCTGCCCAGGGTGGTGCATGCGCTGAACGGGCGCTCGATCCCGACCGCCGACATGCGCACCGCCCTCGAGGACTGGCTGGGCGAGCAGCAGTCAGCGGTCAGCTGGCCTAAGCTCCAGCAGTAGACCCAGCAGTAGGCCCAGGTGTAGACCCGGCCGCAGGCCCAGCACTAGATCCAGCGGTCATGCCCGCCACAGGGCGAATGACAGACACAAAAAAACCCGCCGATTGGCGGGTTTTTTCGATCAAGGGCAACGATCAGGCGTCGAGGGCTTCAGCGATCTGGGACTGAGCCTTCGGGCCGATGCCCTTGACTTCAGAGATCACGCCATCGGCGTGAGCCTTGCGAACCTTGGCGACGTCGTCGTAGCCAGCATCAGTCAGGGCACGGATAGCGGCAGCATTGAGGCCGAGGTCTTCCAGAGAGGCCGCATCGGCTTCTTCGGTCGCTTCCTCGACGGCTGCGCCCATCGGCATCATGCGAGACTGGGCGATGGCCTGTTCGCGTGCAAGACGTGCCTTGTACTGCACCAGCTTCTGGTTGAACTCGTGCTCGACCTGCTTGCGGTGCTTGTCAGAGGCTGCGGCTTTCTCGCTCAGGCGTTCGTTGCGAGCGCGCAGGTCTTCGACTTCCTTCTTTGCCTTGTCACGGGCATTACGGAGCTTGTCGGCTTCCTTGCTGGCTTCACGCAGCTGACGCTCCAGCTCCTTGATGCGGGCGTTCTGGTCCTGCTTGATGTCCTGCTCCTGAAACAGGGATGCAAGCTGGTCGTCAAGATTAGCGTCGGTCATACTGCTATGTTGCCTCGAATAATTGATAAAGAGCTAAAGTCTGGGCACACATTCTACCGCAGTTCTTCAGTTTGTGCTGCATTTGAGCGCAACACGAGCGGGATGAATGTGAATCGGGGGTCCTGCATGGGGCAATATTACCCCAACTGTGTGACATCGCCAGTCACGGATGAACCAGTCATGGTTGATCCAATCGAGGATGATACCGAGCGCGGGATGAGACGGCCTGAACGCACACGACAACCGCACGTCGGCACCGTGGCGCAGGTCACGAAAGAGACAGCCCGCTTTGAGAGGCTGTCTTTTTTCGCGGTTACCCAGCACTTGCGCAGGCCTGTCAGCACAGACCTCAGCGCCTGCACCGGACTCAGGCCTTCACCTGACTCAGTGCTTGCGCCAGTCCTCGAGCTTGTCGCTCAGCTGCTGACGACGCGCTTCGGGCGATGCCAGCGTCTCGGACTGATGACCTTCCCCGAAGCGATTCTCGAGATAGTCCATTAGGTTGATCAGCTCATCGTCGGTCAGGCTGTCATTGAAGGCCGGCATGAAGACACTGTGGCCGTTGTTCTCACGCTGCACGCCATTGAGGATCGCCTGAGCCAGATTGTCCGGATAGACACTGCCGGTCACGCTGTTGTGGAACAGCGACGGGTAGTAGCCATCCTGGGTGCCGGCACCATCCGCGCCGTGACACATGGCGCAGTGGCCCAGATACAGACGCACGCCAGGAGTTGCATCGGTCAGCTGACCTATCAGATCTTCATCATCGGGGCGCTTGTCCAGCGGCTGACCGCGCAGCAACAGCACGTCATCGGCCGGTGCGCCCTGATTGAAGCGCGTGGCGACCTGCGGCTCGCTTTCGGCCTTGCGATCGCCGTCATTGACCGCCTCGCCCTGCTCGCCCTTGCCATCCACCGCCGGAATCGACTTCAGATAGACCGCGATGGCGCGCAGGTCATCTTCACTCATGTAACGCATGGAGTGTTCGACCACATCCGCCATCGGGCCGCCAGCCTGCGCCTTGCCCTTGAGGTTGCCGGTCGCCAGATAGGTCTGGATATCCTGCTCGCTCCAGCTGCCCAAGCCGTCCTTGTGATCAGGTGTCAGATTGAAGGCGCGCCAGCCTTCAATCATCGCCCCACCCAGATAGCCTTCTTCTTCACCGGTCAGTGCTTTTTCCTGGAAGGCGAAGCCACGCTCGGTGTGACAGCTGCCACAGTGGCCCGGCCCCTGGACGAGGTAGGCGCCACGGTTCCAGTCGGCACTCTTCTCGGGGTCATCCTGCCACGGCTCCAGCGGCGAGAAGATCTCTTCCCACAGCGCCATCGGCCAGCGCATGTTGAGCGGGAACGGAATCTCGCTTTCGCGGTTGGGCGTGCCGCTCGGCGTGACTTCATGCATGTTCCAGGCGTAGAGCGCCTTGATGTCCTCATCCGTCAGACGGGCATAGGACGGGAACGGCATCGCCGGATAGAGGTTGTGGCCATCGGCAGCCTCGCCCTCGCGAAGCACACGGGTGTACTCCTCGAGGGTGTAGTTGCCGATGCCGTGCTCGGTGTCCGGGGTAATGTTGGTGGCGTAGATCTCACCCACCGGGGTCTCGAAGCCGAGACCACCGGCGTATTCATCGCCGTCCTCGGTGCTGTGACAGGCCGCACAATCACTGGCGCGTGCCATGTACAGCCCCTTCTCGATCAGCGCGGGGTCATTGGTGGCGGCCTTGTCGGCTTCCACCTGTCTGGCGTGCTCGTCCTCGCCGCTACCACAGGCGCTGAGCAACAAGGCGCTGGTGCCCACAATGGCGGCCAGGCGGACGGCACGGGTCAGGCGTGCGGGGCGAAGGGTCGGGCGGGCACCGCGACCTTTCTCATCAATGGCATCACGGGTGCCAGCAGTACGGACGTGCGGGACCATGCTTATATTTCCTGTTCGAGCAGATCGGCAATACGCAGAGACAACGCCGCGATGGTCAGAGTGCAATTGACCGACCCGACGGTGGGCATGCTGCCCGAGCTGGCGACAAACAGGTTGTCATGGCCATGCACTCGGCAATCGCGATCCACCACGGAGTCTTTGGGGTTGTCTCCCATCAGGGTCGTACCGCAGATATGCTGGTTGTTGGAGAACTCATCACGAAACGCGATGTCGGTACCTCCCATCAACTGAGCGATACGCGCATATTGTTCTCGGGTATGCGCGGCGCTTCGCTTGACGTACTCATCGATAGCATAACGGAATTCCGGGCGCGGCAGGCCCAGAGCGTCGCGTTTTTTTGACGGCGTGATGCGATTGACAGCCTCTGGCAACAGCTCGTGGAAGCTATCGAACTGCACATAGCGGCTGGCGCGGTTATTGATCTGCGCCTGCAGATCCGCACCGAGCCTGAGCGGTGTTTCCGACAGCACCTCCGTCGTCATCTGTTGCGTGCGGGCAATGTTGGACAGATGCAGCTTCTTGGATGCGAAGTCCTTGCGGAAGTCGCCGTCGCGCCAGGTGATGATCGAGGTCATCTCCTGAGGGCCACGCCCGGCCCACAGCGGCTCATCGGCCAGAAAGCTCACCCCGGTGCCAGGATGGTCCATAAGATGCCGACCGACCATGTCGTTCTGGTTACCCACCCCATCGGGGGTATGGGCGTTGACCGACATCTGCATCAGCTTGGGCGTCTCGATGCCATTGGCCGCCAGCACCACCCGCGCCGCACTCAGGCGATGCTGCTTGCCGTCGGGGTCCAGATAGCGCACCTCGCGAATCTTGCCACTGGCGTCGCTTTCCAGATGATGCACGATGGCATTGTCGATCAACCTGGCGCCGGCACGTTCGGCCTTCTCGACATGGATGATGCCGGAGTACATAGCACCGATCGGGCAGATAGGCATGCAGTTGTTGTTGCCGCAGCAGGTCGGGCGCTCATCATAGGGGCGGCTGTTGCGCGCCACCGGCTCGGTGACCATGTCGAAGCCGTGGGGATTGATGCGCTCGCTGACCCGCCGCTCGTTCCACGACAGCGGCAGCGGTGCCATCGGATACTCGGCGCTGCGCGGGCTGCCCAGATCGACATCATTCGGCCCCCACACACCCAGCGCGACCTCGGCGCGGAAGTAATAGTCTTCCAGATCGTCATAGCCGATCGGCCAGTCACGCCCGACGCCATACTCGCTCTTCATACGGAAATCACTGGGCAGGAAGCGCCAGGCCGAGGCCGCCCAATGCCAAGTGGTACCGCCGACGGCGCGGATATACTGGGCGTCATAGGGCTGCTCGCCCTTCTGCACCAGATAGTCGGCATTCTTGCCGTAGAGCATCGGATGGGGCGCCGCCTTGCTGGCAGGATAGGGCCCCATGAAGTCCATCTTGTTGGCCTGGTTGCGGAAGCGCTCGACGATCTGCCAGCGCTGCATGCGCGGGCCGGCTTCCAGCATGATGACCGACTTGCCGGCCTCGGCCAGGCGATGTGCGATCAGGGCA
This sequence comes from bacterium Scap17, assembly GCA_013376735.1. Classification (NCBI taxonomy): domain Bacteria; species bacterium Scap17. Next base: position 2,243,439 of record VINJ01000001.1, read on the forward strand.
CCGGCGACGCCGGACCCCACCACGATCACATCGGCATCATACGCACGGGATTCCTCGGCCATGCAGGATTCTCCTCGGGAAATTGGGAACAGCAACAGGAGCGGTCAGGACGCCCCTGGAAGATCTGGCACGCAGGCGATGTCAGAAGCGGAGGTCTCAGCACGGACCCGAGGCCCTACCATCCGTCACGCGCAGATCTGAAGAAAGCGTGCCAGTCAGGCCTTGGGTGCCTCGGCCCAGAACCCCGGACGGTTGGGGCAATAGGTACGCACCACCTGCACATCGCGCGGCCCGGCATACATGCCAGCGCGCTCGAAGGCGATGACCTCGGCGGCGGGGTCACTGATCGACTTGCCGACCGTGCCGAGCATCCAGGCCTGCAGCAGACGGCGCACCAGCGCCATTTCGCCGTCGCTCAGGTCTTCCTTTGTCACGTACTCTCGCGACTCGCCCAGGGCCAGCAAGCGGGTCTTGAGGGCCGGCAACCTGCCGACACCGGGCACTCCCTCGGCCGGAATTCTCGCCAGCGCCTCGAAGTAGCGCTGGCCCAGCCGCTCATCCAGGGCCTTGTCGCTGAGCAGCCAGCGCGACAGGACCATGAACGTCGCGAAGGCACTGTCATCCTGCGTCTGTTGCTCGTCAGCGACTGTATCGGCTAGGGCCTGAAGGGACAGGCCGCCAAACACGGCAATGCCTGCCCCACCAAGCCCCAGCTTCAATAGCTGGCGACGTGAAGAATCAGTAGCGCTCTGGGATGTCGACATGCGGCCCTCCCGGACAATGAATGGTTCACCCGACGCCAGCGCACCGCGCGCTAGGCGGTCATGCCATCTAAGCTGCACTCGAACAGCACACAGGCAGATTTTGAGCGGTTTTGAACAGCTCTTGCGAAGCCCTTGCACAGGGTTTGATGAATAGCATGGTAACAAGCGCCATCACGTTATAGACAAACGTATAATGAACAAGGAATTCCTGTTTAAGCAACTCCAGAGGCTTGCTTCGCGCAACCCAGCGCGCTCACAAGCAAACGCTTGCTGTTGGCCTACCGACAAGGGTCGGTCGAAACCGCGAGAGTTATCAGCGGATGCCTACGGATGCCGATGCCTGACGGAAGAATCATCCGCGCCTGTCTCTCGCTCACCGGCAGTTCCCTGACTGTGCTCGGCGCAGTAGGATGTGGGGCAAAGGCAGCAGCTGTGGCCAGACTGGCTCGCTCACGCGCCGACGCACGCGCCGCCCATCACTCGACTTCAGGGAAGACTCGCCATGCTTCGTCACTTGCGTACTCCACTCGCTCTGCTCATGAGCACCGCCGTTCTTGCCGGGTGTGAAAGCGCCTCGCGCATGGCCGACAGCATTTCGCTGCCGGACTTCGGCTCTTCGCAGTCCGAACAGGGCGAGCAGCGCGTCCAGCGCACGGTCGCCTTCCCGGAGGCGGAGTACGCCAAGCTCGACAAGACCGGCACCTCGGTGATCAAGGGCCGCATGTCCTATGAGTGGCAGGGCCAGACAATCTACGCCAACCGGGCGGGCATCTCGATCGCGCCGGTCACCACCTACTCCGCAGAAGCCGCGGAACTGGCGCTGGCGGGCAAGACGGCGTCTCGCGCCGACCCGCGTGCCCAGGCCTATACCCACATCGTGCGCACTGACAGCAATGGCTACTTCAATGCCACTGGCCTGCCATCCGGCACCTTCTATGTCGCCGGTGTCATCCAGTTGCCGGACGGCACACGCAGCCCGCTGATTCTCAGTCAAGTGCAGGTCGGTCGCGGCCAGACCCGCAGCATCGAGCTGAGCCGCTGATACCCTCTTGCTCTCCATGCTGCCCTTGTATCGCCGGATGATGGCCACCGCTCGATGACGACACTCTCGCTGCGCGCCTATACCCCACAGGCCACGGTCCATGACCACGACCACCACCAGCTGGTGCTGCCGATCCGCGGCCATCTCGATATCCAGGTCGGCAGCCATCACGGCACCGTGGTCACCGGCGAGTGCGTCATCATTCGCCCCAGGGAATCGCACCTGTTTCATGCCAAGGACGCCGCGCGTTTCATCGTCGCTGACCTGGACACCCTGCCCGACAATCTCGCGGCTTCACAACGCGTGGTGTTCTCGATCAGCACCCTGCTGATGAACTACCTGCTGTTTCTCGAAGCGCAGCTGCAGGGTGAGGTCGACAAGCACATCGATCAGCTCTCCATCGCGCTGTTTCTCGGCCTGCTGGAGAAGCAGACCTGTGATCAGCGCGTCGATCGTCGTCTGCTCAGAGTGCTCGACGTCATGAACGCGCAGCTGGCCCAGCCCCACGACGTGGCATCACTGGCCAGACTCGCCCACCTGAGCCCGACCCAGTTTCACAAGGTGTTTCGCGACAATCTGGGCGTCAGCGTCAAGCAGTACCTGACCGCCAGACGCATGGAGCGCGCGCGGGCGCAGTTGATCCACACCGATCTCAGCGTCCAGCAGGTCGCCGAGGCCGTCGGCTATCAGAACCTTTCCGCCTTCTCGCGGCGCTTTTCCTGCTACTTCGGCCAGTCGCCACGCGATATGACGCGCCAGTATTCGAGCCTCACTCCCCCGGATGACTGACTGAATGACCGACTCGATCATCTGAACAACCAATTGGGTACCCGAGCCCGACAGTCAATCACCGCACTCCGGTGGTATATGATGTTTTGCTTCTCCTGGCAGATAAGAGCGTAGTTTCAGCACAATATATCCTCGCGATGAGGCGTAATCTCGTGCACACCGAGACACACTTCATTGCGAGCCATCCACCATGCAGCACTCCTTCTCCCGGACGCCCTTCCGCCCAGCGCTGGAACGCCAGATCGGCAATCTTTCCGTCCTCACGGCCGCCCTGCTATGGGGCACGACCGGCACCGCCGCCCACTTCAATCAGGATGTCAGCCCGTTGGTCACCGGCGCCTTCGCCATGGGCTTTGGCGGCATTCTGCAGGCTGTGCTGTCGCGACGAATCCTCCATGAGGAGCTGGCCGCCCTGCTGGTCAACAAGCATCTCGTGCTGTGGGCAGCACTGTTCATCATCGTCTACCCGCTGGCCTTCTATTCGGCCATGGAATACACCGGCGTCGCGATGGGCACCGTGATCACCATCGCCACGGCGCCGTTGGCGGCAGCGGTGCTGGAATATGTGCTGGATCGCAAGCGCGTCAGTGCGCGCTGGTACGCGGCGCTGATGCTGGGCATGGCCGGCGTGGGGCTGATGGCCATGGGGGAGACACGCCTGGCGGACACGGCGGCAAACGCCACTGCCAGCGGCGTTGCCAGCGAGAGCCGCAAGCTCATCGGTATCGGGCTGGGCGTGCTGGCCGGCGCGAGCTACGCCACCTATTCGCTGCTTGCCAGACGCATGATGCTGCTGGGCGTGCATCGCCGTGCAGCCATGGGGGCGATGTTCGGCTGTGCCGGCGTCCTGCTGTTGATCGGCCTGGTCATCAGCTGCCTGTTCCTCGATCCGCGCCTGTTTGCCACGCCGGTGAATTCGGCGGTTGCCATCTACATGGCGCTGATCCCGATGCTGCTGGCCAGCCTCATATTCGGACGCGGGCTCGCCAGCGTGCCAATCAGCCGGGTGACAGTCCTGACCATGTTCGAGCCATTGGTGGCGGGCCTGTTGGCCGTCATCGTGGTCGGCGAGCAGTTCACACTGATGGGGGCCATCGGCATGGTGCTGATCATGACCTGCCTGATGCTGCAACTGCGTCCGCAGGCAACGCAGGCGCCGATGGCCAGCCCGCAGGCAGACCTCGCGGCCTGGACGACACCTGACACGGCCTGCGACGCTCAAGCTGATACACACGTCGACACTGCCCACTGGGGTAAGCGTGATCCGTGGAGCGATACCGAGCATGGCCGCGATACCAAGCAAGGGTCGGAGCAAGAAACGGCGCCATGGCAGCGTCACGACGCCTGACGACCAGGGATTTGTTGGCAAGTGGGAGTGAGCGCCCTGATCGGCAGCCAGCTGGCGCGGCAACTCAACTCCCCGAAAGTGGTTTCAGCACACTTTTGCCAAGACTCATGCGGCGACTGAGAACGGCCAAGGGATTGGCAAGATACGCAAGGACATCACCATGACAACCACTCGCACTGATATCGCGGCCTCTTCAAGGTCGACCGGCATGGGTAGCCTGGCCGTTCTGTTTGCCGCGCTGCTGTGGGGTACCACCGGCACGGCGGCCCACTTCAATCAGGATGTCAGTCCGCTGGCGACTGGCGCCTTCGCCATGGGCGTCGGCGGCTTGCTACAGGCAGTGATCGCGCGGCCCAATATCATGGGCTGTCTGGGCCTGTTGCTGGCGCAGAAGAGCCGGGTGTTGCTCGGCGCCGTGTGTGTCGTCATCTACCCGCTGGCCTTCTATTCCTCGATGCATCTGGCCGGCGTCGCCATCGGCACGGTGATCACCATCGCCACGGCACCACTGGCCGCGGCGATTCTGGAGCGCCTGTTCGGCCACCACCGACTCACGCTGAGCTGGTATCTCAGCCTCGCGCTGGGCATTGCCGGTGTGGTGATGATGGCGATGGGCGAAACGGCCACTCATGGCGGAGACATTGCCACCATCAGCGCCAGCGGCGACCCGATGGCGACAGGGTCAGTGAGCGTGCCTGACGCTGACTGGCAACGCCTGGCCGGCATCGTGCTGGGCATCATCGCCGGCACGACCTACGCCGCCTATTCACTGATCGCCCGGCGCATGATGGACCATGGCACCCACGCCCGCGCTGCCATGGGCAGCCTGTTCGGCGTCGCCGGTATCGCGTTGATCGCAGGCCTGGGCCTCAGCATGCTGGTGGCCGACCCGCGCCTGTTCGCCACCCCCGGCAACACATCGGTCGCGCTCTACATGGCACTGGTGCCGATGTTCCTCGGCTATATCGCCTTCGGCTACGGCTTGAAGACCGTCGCCGCCAGCAAGGCCACCCTGCTCACCCTGTTCGAACCGCTGGTCGCCGCGCTGCTCGCCGTGACCTTCGTCGGGGAACATATCGCACCGCTCGGCTGGCTCGGCATGGCGCTGATCGCTGTCTGTCTGGTAATTCAGGTGAAGCCAGCAACCGCCTGATCTAACCGAGCGGCACGACGAGGTGTTACCGAATGCAAAAAGCACAAAGCCCCAGCCTGAGTGTCAGGCTGGGGCTTTGTATTGCTGGGCATAAGCTCTCGGGCTCACGCCATCTCAATCACTCGCCGTGAAGCGCGCAGGACGTCAATGCGAGGCAAGCTCGGTGGCATCAACTTGCGGCGTTATGCGACGCACGCCCTTGGCATCCTGCGCGTAGGCACGATGTCGCACATCCCAGAGCTCTACGGCATGCTGGATGTTGAGCCAGAACTCCGGCGTATTGCCTAGCGCAGCCGCCAGCTTGATGGCCATCGGGGCCGTCAAGGTGCCCTTGTCATGCACGATACGACTCAAGGTATTTCTGTGCACTCCCATCGCCTCGGCCAGGGTGCGAATGTCGATGCCCATCGGCTCCAGAAACTCTGCCGTCAACATCTCGCCTACCGTCAGTGGTCGCCGCTGAGTATTTCTCATCACTGCTACCTCCTCTAGCCCTTGTAAGCATGCGGGTCTAGATATGTTTGATGGGCAATCCCTGCCTCCCATCGAAAGATGAGTCGATACTGCTTGTTGACGCGAATCGAGCAATAACCTGCGAGATTGCCCTGTAGATGCTCGAAACGATTGCCTGGCGGAATCCTCAGATCAGACTCCTGGCTTGCGGCATCGAGAATCTGCAACTTGCGATAGAGCGAACTGGAGAGCGCCGCAGGTATCTTGCGGTGACCAACATCTCGCTCGTAGAAGCTCTCGAGCCACTCATCCCTGAATTCCACCGCCATGGCAGCACCTTTTTCCCCTCATTCTATGCACAACCATGTTGTGCATCAAGTGGCCCTCCCTGAGGTGGCTCCACCCTGAAGCTTCTTCACACATGAAAAGCGCCCAACGAGTCCAAGACTCGTTGGGCGCTTCATATTCCTCTGGCCTTCACACCAGACGCTCAACGACTCACGCTGCCGTCTTGTTGACCAGCTCCACCCTGGCAAGCTTGATCAGTCCGCCGTAGACGACGAAGGCGATCACGACACCCACGACCGGCGGCATGAAGGGTGAGCTCCAAGCACACAGGCAGGCGATGGCGTAGGCGGCAAGGCCCGGCCAGTGGTAATCGACCTTGGGCATCTCGGCGAGGCGCGGATACTGTCCTTTGTGACCGAGCCAGAAGTTGGCCATTATCACGCCGCCGATCGGCGGGATGAAGGTGCCGAGCAGAATCAGGAATGGGATCAGCCACTCATACATGCCGAGTACCGCCAGCACCGTGCCGATAGCCGCGCCGCCCAGGGTGACGCGCTGACGATGCGGCGTGCGCAGCAGATTGCAGCCGGCGATCGCGAAGTTGTAGATGGTATTGTCCTGGGTGGTCCAGATATTGAGAAACAGCATCAGCACGGCGAGGCTGACCAGCCCCTGGGCGATCATCACATCGACGATATCAGCCTGCTGATAGATCATCGCGCCCAGCGCACCGGTCAGCACCATCAAGCCATTGCCGACGAAGAAGGCCGCCAGCGTGGCGATCACGGCGATCTTCGGCGAGCGCGCGAAGCGGCTCCAGTTGGTCGCCTGAGTGCCGCCACTGATGAAGGTGCCGATCACCGCGGTGATGGCGGCGGTCCAGCTCATGGAATCCGTCGGCGTCAGTGCCGCAAGTCCCGCCATGCCGCCGACATCGACCATGCCGGTGTAGAGGCTGAACAGGATGAACAGCAGCATGGCCGGCACGGCGACACGTGACAGCATGTCCAGGCCGCGATAGCCGATCATCGCCGTCAGACAGAAAGCAAAGCCGAAGATGACCATCAGCGGCGTGGTCAGCCATTCCGGCAGGCCGAGTGTCTTGACCAGCACGATGGCGATGGTCGCGGTGCCCCAGGCGTACCAGCCGATCTGGGTGAAGCCGAGCACGAAGTCGGACAGACGGCTGCCCTTCTCGCCAAAGCACAGGCGGCCCATCAATACCGAGTTGAGGCCGCTCTTGCAGGCGATGTAGGCCAGCGCCGCCGCATAGCTCCCCAGCAGCAGATTGCCGATCACGATGATCCACATCAGCTCATTGAGTTCGAAGGCCGCGCCCAGTGACCCACCGGCCCACATGGTGGCGGTGAAGAAGGTGAAGCCGAGCAGCACCATCGAGGTGGAAAGCAGCCCACGTCGTGCAGAAGCGGGGACTTCGCTCAAGGGATAATCATTGCCGGATTCGCCTGCCATCGAGGCATGGTCTGAAGCATGACCTGAAGTGCGGTCTGCGGAATGAGGTGAGGAGTGTTCTGCCATGAGTGCCTTCCTGGAGCTCGGTCGTGAGTCGTCGAGTCTTGTGGGGGTGTCAGCCTGCCTGAACGCCGGGCACCGCCCCGCGGGCAAGGTGGCGGGCAGGGCGGAGGTCAGAGCGGCGGTCGCTACCCTACCACCACGCAAGATTCACGCCACCCATCCTCACGCCGCGCAACAAACCAGCTCACCGCCTGTGCCATGAAGCTGACACAGGCGTCAGGATCCGGCCTGGCTACAGGCGCAGGTGAGCGCAAGGCCATCTCCAGAAAGATTTCGCGGCTAGCCCGGCGCAACACCTACGAACCCCTCAGGTACGCCGACGTTGGCATCATCTTGAGCGCCAGACACAAGAACGCCACGCGGCGCACTCTTTCAGTGCAGCGCGTGGCGCGGCTCTCGCCCTCCTTCACTGACATCAAAACCTGACGCCAAGTACAGGATGCAAATTTTTTCAAGTATTTCCTTGTTTAGCGGTTCATGCTGAAGCCCTTCAACTGCTCGCCAACACACCCTCCGTGGCATTGACCTCTTCGCTGTCCATCAGGCGCAACCGGACCGGCACCGATTTCGAGGCGGGCGTGTTGCTACGCGCATCACGGTGATCCAGCGGAATCAGATCATTGGTTTCCGGGTAGTACGCTGCCAGACAGCCGGTAGGGATGTCGTATTCCTTGAGCTTGAAGCCGGCCATGCTGCGCTCGACACCATCCTCGCTCACGGTCTCCAGCCGCACCCGCTGCCCCTCGTGAAGGCCCAGCGTCTCGAGGTCCCGTGGGCTGATCATCACCACCATGCGCGTGCCGTAGACGTCGCGATAGCGGTCATCATTGGAGTAGACGGTGGTATTGAACTGGTCATGGCCCCGCATGGTGCTGAGCAGGAAGGTGCTATCCATGTCCAGCGTCTCATGGGTGACCTTGTTCAACCCCTCCTCATCGGTGCCCAGCCCCTCAGGGAACAGGAAGTTGGCGCGCCCCGTGTCCGTGTGCCAGATGCGCTCACGCGGGGCGATGCGGATATGGAAGCCGCCCTGAGCCAGGCGCGCATTGTAGTCGGGGAAGATCTGCGGGAAGACCTGCTCGATGCGATCACGGATCCGAGCGTAATCCGCCTGCAGCCAATCCCAATCCAGGGTGGGATGCGGCGGCAACGTCGCCTTGGCCAACTGACAGGTGATGGCGATCTCGGAGTGCAGACCTGGGTCCGCCGGCGCCATTACACCGCGCGAGGGCGAGACATTGCACATGCCGTCCTCGACACTGGTGACCTGCTCGGCCCCCTTGCCATCGGCACCTGCCTGGAGATCGCGCTCGCTGTGCCCCAGGGTCGGCAGTACCCAGCCATGCTTGCCGGGGTGCAGATGGCTGCGATTGAGCTTGGTGGCGACATGCACCGTCATGTCCAGCTCGCGCACCTTTTCCACCACACGCTTCTGATCAGGAATCGCGCGGAAGAAATTGCCGCCCATGCCGATGAAGGCGCGCACCTCGCCGCGCAGGATCGCTTCACAGCATTCAGCGACATCATGACCATTCTCGCGCGGACACTGGATATCGAAGACTCGATCGAAGGCGTCAAGCATGGCATCAGTGGGCAGATTCTCGATCCCCACGGTGCGGTCGCCCTGCACATTGGAATGTCCGCGCACCGGACAGGGCCCGGCACCCGGCTTGCCGATATTGCCGCGCAACAGCAGCAGGTTGACGATCTGCTGGATGGTATCGCCACCCCGAGCATGCTGGGTGATACCCATGCCCCAGCAGCAGATGACGCGCTCCGCCTCAAGATAGGTCTGCGCGGCCTGCTCCAGCGACTCACGTGTCAGGCCCGACATCTCGACCAGCTCCTGCCAGTCGAGTCCACGGCAGTGATCAGCGAAGGCGTCGAAGCCATGGGTATGCTGCGCGATGAAGTCGTGATCCAGCAGCCCCACCGCATGCGGATTGCGCTCACGCAGCGCATCGTCGGCCTCGATCACGTACTTGCACATCGCCTGCACGGCAGCGAGATCACCGCCAATGCGCAACTGATGATACTGAGTACTGATCTCGACGCCCTTGCCGCTCAGCATGTCCTTCGGCGACTGGGGGTCGGCGAAGCTCACCAGCGCCCGCTCGCGCAGTGGATTGAAACTGACCACCTCGGCACCGCGTCCCCGCGCCTCATGCAGATCCCCCAGCATGCGGGGGCTGTTGGTGCCGCTGTTCTGGCCGAAGATGAAGATGGCATCGGCCTGCTTGAAGTCTTCGAGATTCACCGTCGCCTTGCCGATGCCGATGGACTCCGGCAGTGCCCGCGAGGTGGTCTCGTGACACATGTTCGAGCAATCCGGGAAGTTGTTGGTGCCGTACATGCGCCCGAACAGCGAGAACAGGAAGGCCGCCTCGTTGGAGGTACGCCCCGAGGTATAGAACTCGACCTGATTCGGGTCATCATACTGTTTGAGACGCTCACCAATCTCGGCGTAGGCCGCCTCCCAGCTGGTGACCTCATAGCGATCCTCAGCTGCGTTGTAGCGCAGCGGATGCGTCAGGCGCCCTTCCTTCTCCAGATGATGATCCGCCCACTCACGAAGCTGGCTCACGGTGTTCTGAGCGAAGAGTTCATCGCTCACGCGCTCACGCGTGGCCTCCCATGCCAGTGCCTTGGCACCATTCTCACAGAAATTGGCCCCCTTGGGCTTGTCCCCATTCGGCCAGGCACAGCTCGGACAGATGAAGCCATCCGGCTTGTTCATCTTCATCAGGCTGAGGTGGCCCTTGACGGGCAGATGCTCCTGCCAGATGAAGGTCTCCACCGCCTTGAGCGATGGCCAGCCGCCACCCGGCGGCCGGTTCAGTTGGCTGCCCGCAAGTGAAGCGGACAACGCCGGCGCGTGCGACCCCTTCGAGCTGAATGAATCGACTGGCGTGGTCTCATCGTGTGACATGTCGTGGCTCCTGGCGGCGCTCGCTCACTTCATCGGCGTCAGTCACAAGACATCGACCCGGGAAGAGAGGCAGGCAAAAGGTGGGCAATGATTCATCACTTGCCTCGACGAGACCCTTTTTCAAGGTCGATCGGCGTTGCGCACTTGAACTTCCGCCGATCCGCCACCAGAGTTGTACAAACCTGACACAAGCAAGGCCTTTCGGCGCAAGCAAGACCTCCTGATGCAAGCAAGTCCTCCCGACCAGGAAAGCCATTGATCAGGATGTGCCATTGGCCTTGCCAAGCAACTCAAGAAGCCAAAGCTGATGAGGAGCCGGACTATGACCATTTTTGAAGCCCTGCGCGAGACCCACGACGAACAGCGCCACCTGCTGGACATGCTGGTACAGACCGAAGGCGACAGCGAGCCGCGCGATGACCTGTTCAAGCGCCTCAAGGAGTCGCTGACCCACCACGCGGGAGCAGAGGAACGAGCGCTCTACATTCCGATGATGGAACACGACATGACGCAGGAGAAAGCGCGTCACAGCGTGGCCGAGCATCACGAGATCGACGAGCTGGTAGAGAAGCTGGAAGCGACCGATTACAGCTCTCCCGGCTGGCTGGCCGCCGCCAAGCAGCTACAGCACCTGGTCACCCACCACCTGGATGAGGAAGAGCAGGAAGTCTTCCAGCTGGCAGGCCGTGTCTTCGATGAGGCCACCAAGAAACAGCTTGCCGAGGAATATCATCAGGACATGAAGGCGCGCGAAGCAGCCTGATACGTCTCCTGATGCCTAGCGCCTGACGCGCGACAGTAGACCAGCAGGATATGAAACGGGCTGGCCACATGCAGTGGCCAGCCCGTTGTCGTTGATGGTGGTCGAGATGTTAAGCAAAAGAGTCTGACGCCCGGCCACACGACCTTACCGGCGGCGACTGCCTTTCCCCCCAGCACCCTTGAACATGCCACCAGCACGCTTGCCCTTCTTCTCACCCTTGCCCGCCGCTGGCCTGGCCTCGGAGGTCGCGGAACGTCCGACATGGCGGGCGATCCAGATCGTATGCTTGGCTCCGGACGTGCCATGCGCGTACACCTGACGCGCATCGGCCTTGAAACCGGCCCGCGACAGACGCTGCGAGAAGCGCGCATCGGCCGTGGCCGACCACACCGCCAGAATGCCAGCCGGTCGCAACGCCCTGGCGCATACCGCCAGCCCCTCGGTACTGTAGAGCCAGTCATTTTCATCCGCGGTCAGGCCTTCCGGGCCATTGTCCACGTCCAGCATGATGGCATCGAAGCCGCCGGGCGCTTCACGCAGCACCTCGGCCACATCGCGATTCTCGACGGTCGTGCGCGGATCCCGAATCGGGTAGCCCGCCTTGGCCCCCAGCGGGCCATCATTCCAGGCCACCACTCCCGGCACCAGCTCGGCGACGACCACCTCGGCATCGGCCTTGAAGTGCTTGAGTGCGGCGGCCAGCGTGAAGCCCATCCCCAGTCCGCCGATCAGAACGCGCTGCGGCGCCGAGGCCGTGCCGCGACTCTTGAGCAGACCGGCAGGAATCTCTGCCAGCGCATCTTCCGAACCATGCATGCGGGTATTCATCAGCTGCCCGCCCTTGCCGCTCTCGATCTTGATGACGAAGTCCTCGCCATACTCGAACAGACACAACGAATCCGTCGTGCCGGGGATCGGCGCGGTATCGAGCAGCACAAAGCGTTTCATGGCACATCCATAGAAGGAAAAATGATCATCTGTCAGGTGGCTTGGTGGCCATCCTGACTATATTCAACATGACGGACATCTGTACGACATGGGGGAGCGTTAGTCTAACAGTCGGAACCCCGTGGCAGGTATCCGCCTGCGCGAAGGCATGAAGTTTCGCGAAACCACGATAAAAAATGAGAACATGCGCGCATCAAGGCTGGAAGATATTCGCGAATTCTCTAATACTACCCATTGAAGAACGCAGCACTCGCTCAAAGCGAACACTCTCAGTATGAATCTTCACTCTGATCGATGGTTGTCATGCAAGGGACGGCACTTGGGTCACGATGCAGGCAGGTCAGCCTACGGCCATCATCACAGCGTGATACATAGAGAATCATTCAAGATTCCGACTCATCGGAACTCGCAAAGAGGATATTTCGATGCCGCATACCCATCCGGAGCAACTCGCGACGATCAGTGCCAGCCAGGTCGAGGAACACTTTCGTGATCTCCATCCCATCGTCGCGTTGGTCTCAGCCACTCGGCTGCTGCAATTCCTCGAGCGGGAAGGTCTGACACTGCATGCACACCGTGCTCTGTGCGCCAGCATCATTCGCAAGGCATTGCCCAGCCTCGAAACCGGCCCCGGGCATGATCCTGCCAATCTGCCGAGCCTGCACGGAATAGAACAGACCGAGGAAAGCGAGCCGCGTGTTCCACTTGCGCAGGCCATGGCAGCGGGCGCCAGTACGCCAGCCACCATACATGACAAGCATGAGGATATCGCCTCCTGACAACCGCCAGGTCTGCTGATGACGCTTAACTCCGACGCCCAGTCCCTTTCATGCGGAACTGGGCGTTTTAATATTGCTAAACAAGAAAATCATCATGAAGGGTTTAATCCGTCGCGATCGTCCACAGATCTGTGGGTAGACGTTCAGCGTCTGAACGCGCACCAGCGCATTCACGATCAACGAACCAAAGGTGACGGCATGACTCAGCAACAGCCCCCACAGCATCAGAACCATCAACCGGGCGATGAACATCGCATGGACCCCAAGCCTGAGTACATCCGCGAGAGCTATCGCGGCAGTGGCAAGCTCACGGGCAAGGTGGCAGTCATCACCGGTGGTGACAGCGGTATCGGTCGCGCCGCCGCCGTGCACTTCGCACGCGAGGGTGCCGATTGTCTGATCACGCACCTGGGCAGTGAAGAAGTCGATGCCCAAGAGACCATCCGATTGATCGAAGCCGAAGGCAGACGCGGACGCCGCATCGAAGGGGATATCGGCGACCCGGCCTTCTGCCGCAAGGTCGTCGAGGGCGCGATGGAGGAATTCGGACAGATAAATATTCTGGTCAACAATGCCGCCGAGCAGTACGACTGGGATGACGTGACCGAGATCGATGATGAGCAGATCGAGCGTACCTTCAAGACCAATCTGTTCAGTCACTTCTACATGATCAAGGCCGCCGTGCCGCACCTCTCCAAAGGCGATTCCATCATCGCCACCTCATCCGTCAACGCCTTCAAGGGCAATGACAGCCTGATTGATTACAGCGCCACCAAGGGCGCCATCCAGGGACTGGTACGTTCACTGTCCGGCACGTTGATGGATCGCGGTATTCGCGTCAATGCCGTCGCGCCCGGCCCGGTGTGGACTCCCTTGATCCCCGCCAGCTTCGAGGATGAAAAGGTCGCCAACTTCGGCCAGCAGGTACCGATGGAACGCCCAGGCCAGCCAAGCGAAATGGGCCCTGCCTACGTCTATCTGGCCAGCGAAGACTCAAGCTACATGACAGGCCAGACGATTCATCTCAATGGTGGCGTCGTGCTCAATACCTGATCACAGACCTTCAGCACGCACCTGAGCAAACCGGATGTGATACGACATGCTGATGCGACATGCTCTATCTCTATGCGCCTTTGTCGATACAAAACGGGCCGCCCATCTTGGGCGGCCCGTTTTGTCGCGCGCAATGTCCGCAGGATGACTCAGCGAGCGGCACGCAGACGCTCGGCCTGAGCCAGCGTGCAATCACTGAGCAGATCCAGCGCGCCCAGTGCCTGATCGCCGGTCACGAAGGGGTGTGCATCGCCTGACTTGCGAGTCTCGAGTGCCGCGATTCGTCCGGGGGTGCCATCTCGCTTGGGATGATTGGACAGGAAGACGTCGACACCTGCCTCTTGTGCAATCTGATGCATGCGTGACGCCGAGGCAGAGTAGCCGCGCAATCTGGCTTCGTCCGGCCCGAAGTTGAAGCCAGTCCCGCCCCACAGCACAGCGTGATGCACCTCATCGCCATCCTTGACCGGGAACACCAACGACAGCGTGCCGGGAGTATGCCCGGGCGTGATGTACATGCCGAGCGTGGTGTCACCCAGCGTCAGCCTCTCATCGTCGATGACCTGATGATCCCGCTCTGGCGGCTCTCCCCAACGTGGGTTGTCGATGCGCTGCTCGGGGTCATCCAGCATGTCCCAATCGATCTTGGTCATGATCACCTCGGGGGCATACTGCTCCACGATCCAGGATTGACCGCCGTAATGGTCGCCATGGCCATGGGTAATTACCAGATAGCGAATATCGGCAGGGTCCAGCCCCAGCTCGCGCATGCCCGGCGCGATGATGGTCTCGGCCTGATTCGGGGTGTTCATCGCATCGATGAGGATGATGCCCTCGGAGGTGGTCAAGGCCCAGCTTGAAACCTGGCCATTGCCGACGAAGTAGAGATTGTCGAATACCTTGTGCGGCCCCAGCGACTTGCGCTTGTCAGCGGAAGGCTTCGATCTGGGTTTGGCTTTGGCAGTCTCACCCTCCGCGTGTCGATGGCGCTTGCCGGCGTCAACCAAGGGAGCTTCGAGGCTACATAGACTGTGCAGGCCCGGATATCCCTCACCCGCCGCCAATCCCCGTTGTGCAAGCTGAGTCGCAAGCGGCGACATCGCCGCCGCAGCAGAAGCATCGACTGGCTGCGATGCCGCGCTTGCCAAGGCAACACCTGAAAGCGGCAGACTGATCAACCCTGCCAACAGTCCTGCCGTAACTCGCCGAGAATTCCCCATAGAAAGCCCTATCTCACCAAGATGAATGGATTCAGCATTTAAAGATTGTCACCAACGCCACTTTTACGCAACAGTGCGTTGCGTAGCCGCAATGCAAAGCATTATCATTAAAAAAGTGCACGAATGATGCACATACATAAAGATAATCTGGGGAACTCCAATCGATGCCAGCGCTCCTACCCGCTCATAACCCATCTGCACCTCGCCATTTCTCGGCTTCACGCTCAGCAGTCTTGTTGGCGCTGGCGACGCTTCCCTCTCTGGTAGCACTCCCGAGCCATGCCTCCGACCAGCTGGAAGACATCGTCGTCACCGCATCCGGGCATGATCAGATGGCCAAGGATGCCCCGGCCTCGATGAGCGTGATAACGCGTGAGAGCCTTGAAGGCCGTCATTACAGCGACCTCACCGATGCGCTGCGCGGCTTGCCCGGCGTGACGGTATCCAGCGGCGGCTACTCCAAGGACATCAGCATTCGTGGCATGCCCGGTGAATATACGCTGATTCTGGTGGATGGCCGCCCGATCGACAGCCGTGATACGCGACCGAGCGGCAGTGGTGGCTTCGAGCAGGATTGGCTGCCGTCACTTGAAGCGATCGAGCGTATCGAGGTGGTACGTGGCCCGATGTCGACGCGTTATGGCTCCGATGCCATCGGCGGGGTCATCAATATCATCACCCGCAAGACACAGGAGGAATGGGTCACCAATCTGCACTATGACACCTTCATTCCACAGCACAGCGTGTCGGGACATGAACGCCAGAGCCGCATTCGCACCTCGGGCCCGCTCATCGATGGGTTGCTGGGCCTGAGCGTCAGCGCCGGACAGACCACGCGCCAGGAAGATGACATCACGCGCGGCTACCCACAGCGCAAGCGTCAGGACCTCGACACCAAGCTCAGCCTCACGCCGGACGACAACCAGCGCATCGAGGCCGAATTCGCCTATCACGATCAGAATCGCCAGACCGAGGAAGGCCGCAGTCAGGGCCAGGACAGTGATCGTGATTGGGATACTCGCCGCTTCAGCCTCAGCCATCAGGGTGACTGGGCCAGCGCCAGCACCAATTCCTACGTTCAGTACGAGACGTCACGCAACGATAGCCGTGACATCACGCTGAGCAATACCAAGGCGAGCAGCAACGTGCTGATTCCGCTGGGCGATCACCTGACCACCCTGGGCGTGAGCTTCGAGGAGGAGCACCTCGAGGACAACGACACCAACGCCCTGAGCGAGATCAACGAGATCCGCAACAGCCGCTGGTCACTGTTCGCCGAGGACGAATGGCTGCTGACCGACGACTGGGCGCTGACCGGCGGCGTGCGTCTGGATGAAGACGAGAACTACGGCAGCCACCTGTCACCGCGTCTTTATAGCGTCTACCAACTGGCCGACAGCTGGACGCTCAAGACAGGCGTGGCGACCGGGTACAAGGCGCCGAGTCTGCGTCAGGTCGCCGACAACTGGGTACAGGACAGTCGCGGCGGCGATATCTATGGCAATCCGGATCTGGAAGCCGAGACCTCTCTCAGCCGCGAGATCGGCCTGCTGTATGACAATGCCAGAGGCACCCAGGCGGGCGTGACCCTGTTCCGCAGCGACTTCGATGACAAGATCGTCACCGAACTGTGCCCGGATGGCGCCTGCGCCGGCGGCGCGGATGATGCGCGCTGGTACAACAACGTCGACAGTGCCGTCACCCAGGGCGTCGAGCTGAGTCTCAATCAGGAGCTGAGTCACGACCTCGCGCTGGCACTCAGCTACACCTATACCGATTCCGAGCAGACCAGTGGCGAGAACAAGGGCCAACCGCTGACCCAGATTCCCCGCCACCAGGCCACGGCTCAGCTGGACTGGCAGCTCAACCATCGCCTCAATCACTGGACACGAGTCGACTGGCGTGGCGAAGAGACCCAGCCAGCTACCGGTGTCACCAGTCGTACCGTCATCGCGCCGTCCTACACGATCGTCGATACCGGCGTCAGCTTCGATGCCACCACTCAGTTGACACTTAGCGCCGGCCTCTACAACCTGTTCGACAAGCGTGTGCGCTACGACGACTTCGGCTACGTGGAAGATGGCCGCCGCCTGTGGGTCGGCGTCGACTACACCCTCTAACACTGACTCAGGCCGCCAACGGCTTGCCTCCCATGCAGTGAGCGATCAGCCCGCTGCATGGGAGGTAATCGCGGCTTTCCTCGCCACGCCTCTCTTCTCTCCTCTTCTGTTCCTCTCTCCTCTTTTCTCTCTTCTTTTCTCTTCTCTTTCCGCCTCCCCCCTTGTCTTGTCTTCAGTGCCTCGCTGGCCTGTCACCTCTGCTCTCACTGCCAGTATCAGGCCCTGCTGTTTGTCCGCATCAGTCATTTCAGTCGGCTGAAAGCCAGTGGCCTCTCTATTCTGAAAGCAGCCACAGGCGTTCTTTGCGGATAGCGGCCACAGGCATTGCCTGTGGACAGGACTGAGCATTACCCGCTCTGCAGGAGGCAAGCATGTCCAAGCTGATTCTTTCACTGGATGGCGGCGGCATACGCGGGGCGGCAACCGCGCAATTCCTGATGCGTGTCGATGCGACACTCAGAAATGACCACCAGACCAGTCTGCGTGAGCAGGTCAATTTCTATGCGGGCACCAGTACCGGCAGCCTGATCGCGCTGGCGCTGGCCACCACCAACATGAGCCTCGAGGACATCAACGGGCTCTACAGCGTGACCAGCGCCAGGCAGATCTTCGCCGACAACCGCGGCTGGTTCGAACTCGATGGCATCAATGCGCCCAAGTACGAGGCCAAGGGCAAGAGCGCAATGCTCAAGAAGCATCTCGGCCAGGCCAAGCTCAGGGATGTCCCCGCTGGCAAACAGGTGCTTGTCGTCACCTACGGGATCGAGAGACGCCGCCCGCATGTCTTGAAGTCGAGCAAGCGCGAGCATCACAAGCTGCTGGCCTGGCAGGTCGCGGACGCCTCCAGCGCGGCGCCCACCTACTTCCCGACCCGCGACATGAAGCTGGGGCCGGACAACGAGCAGACCTGGCTGATCGATGGCGGCGTCATCGCCAACAACCCCACCATGTGTGCCATCGCCGAAGCCTGTCGCCTGTGGCCGCATGAGCCGCGACGCGTGCTGTCGATCGGCACCGGAACCCGCACGCGCAAGGTCAATGGCCCGGATTCACAGCACTGGGGCGCAGTGCAGTGGGTACTGGAAGGCAGCCTGATCGACGTGCTCTCCGATGAGAAGGTGGTCGGCTATCAGGCCATCACCCTCTCGCCGCCGGGCAGCTACATCCGCGTCAATGCCGAGATGCGCCCACAGCCCGGGATGCTCAAGGCGCCTGATGACGCGATGGATGACATCAGCCCCACCAACATCAAGCATCTGAAGGCCATGGGCGATTTCTGGTTCGAGCAATACGGTGACGCCGTGGTGGCCCTGATCACCGACCGCTATCAAGGGCCGTCGCTGGATCGCATCGACCCACTCACCGGCCGGCCGCAAGCCTATCAACCCGAATGATCTTCTCTCGAACGCCAGCCGCTGGAACGCCAGGCGTCAGCACAGCAGCGGTCAGAACAACAGATAGGTGGCGTAACCGGCGATCATCGCCATCGCGAAGATCACCGTCACGAAGGCCAGGATCAGCTTGATACCGAACAATGAGCGCAGCAGCACCAGCTCGGTCAGGCTGGCGCCCGCACTGCCAATGATCAACGACAGCACCGTCCCCGCCCCCACGCCCTTGGCCATCAATGCCGAGGCCAGCGGAATCACCGCTTCCGCGCGAATATAGAGTGGCACGCCGATCACCGCCGCGACCGGAATGGCCAACGGGTTGCTCGGGCCGGCGTACTGCACCAGCAGCTCCGTCGGCATGAAGCCATAGATGACACTGCCGATGGCGATGCCGATCAACAGATACGGAATCACCTTCACGAAGTCATTCCAGGCCTCACGCACCAGGCCGTGATAACGCCCCTCGGGCTTGCGCGTTGCCTCCGAGACCACCGCCGCCCCACAGCTGCTGGTACTGGCGACGTCTGAACCACGACCGCCGGTGGCTTGCTCCTTGATGCCACAGCTCGAGACGTCCTGCACCTTGTCCTGGCGGATGAAGCGCTCGAACCCCAGCGCCTGCAGCAACCAGCCCGCCCCCAGTGCCACGCCCAGCGCGGCCGTCACATAGACGGCGGTGAGTCTGGCGCCGAAGGTGGCCAGCAACAGGCCGATGATGATCGGGTTGAGCAGCGGTGATGAGAACAGGAAGACCATCATCGGCCCGAAGCCGGCGCGGGCACGGATCAAGCCCTTGAGCATCGGAATGGTCGAGCAGCTGCAGAATGGCGTGATGGCACCAAGGCCAGCGGCCATGAAGTAACTGCTGCGGCGACTGGCGCTCAGCAGCGCCTCGACCCGGGATGGCGGGATATGTCGCTGCAACACCCCGACCAGCAGGCTGATCAACAGGAACAATACCGAGAGTTCTACCGCCAGGAAGGCAAACATGCCCAGGGCGTCGTACAGTGAGTCAGACATTGCATACCTCTAAATTGCCAGGCCCTACATACCAGGATGTATATTTCCAGAACTTTCGCTCCCAACCTCTATATTTCTAGAAACATGGAAACGATGCAAAGCCTAGATTGCAGCTCACGCTTGTGTCAACTATAATTCTAGAAATATCGAAACATATGCTTTCACCTCCTCAGACGACACGCTTAACAGGATGACTGCCATGGAACATGATGCCGCTGCCGCCAGCCTTGCCGAGTTGGGCAACCCTCACCGCCTGGCGATCTTCCGCTTTCTGGTGAGGGCCGGCTTCGACGGTGCCACGGTGGGCAACATCCAGCATGCGTTGGAAATTCCGGGCTCCACGCTCTCGCATCACCTCAGTCGCATGGCCGCCGTCGGCCTGATCACCCAGAAGAAACAGGGGCGCAGCATCATCTGCGTGCCGCAGTACGGGCACCTGCAGGCGGTGATCGAATTTCTGTGCAACGAGTGCTGTATCGGGCTCGAGGAAGAGGTCGTGCCTGCGCTGGATGCTGACCAGGAGTGATGATCAAGCGCTTCGGGCGTCGCAAGACGCCTGTCAGCGATTTTGCTACCCTGCGCTGCCGAGCAGTTTGATCAATCGAGACCCTTGCATGCCCAAAGCGCCTGATGATTTCCCCATCCCTTCCCTGCGCGCCTGGCTGGTCGGGCTTGGCCTGACGATGACGACGTTGGCCGCCTCGCCGGCACTTGCTGCACAGGACATGGATTACGACCAGCCGGAAGCCTTCGCCACCCTGAAGAAGGCGGTCAGCTATTTCGATGAAATGGATACCTTGCCGGAAGAGGCATGGATCAGCCGCGATCAAGCGTCTGCGCGCAGCGATATGGACGAGATGATCGAGGAAGCCATGCAGGCCCTCGACGTGCCACAACTCTCGACACTGCGCAGCACCTATCGCCAGGTCGAGGAGAAGATTCGCGAATCGCGCAGCGAGATTTCCGAGTTGAAGGAAAAGCGCATCCTCGCGCCGGACACCGATGTCTCGACGCTGACGCGCCTCACGCCCACCGATACCCTGCGCGAATTCACCGCCAGCACGCGCGGCGATTATGATCTGCTGATCGCCGCGCATGAGAAGAACATCGCCGCCTATCTGGGCGAGCTGACCACGCTGGAAGGCAAGCTGGCCGCGCGACTCGAGGAGATTGGCATCACCCTGACGCCGGACCAGGTCCAGGTGTGGCTGTCCTCGGTAGTCGGCGATGATGTACTGACCATGAGTGTCGTGTTCGCCAGCATCAAGTCGGTGGCTCAGCAGCTCGCGGAGCTGACCCGCGACAGCGGCGAGAACCTCGACTACGCGCGTCGTTATTACGGCATGGTCGTCATGCTTCACCGCATGATCGTGACCATGCAGCAGGACTTCATCACGCGCGTGAATGATGAGGTATTGCCGCAACTGCAAGGCTTCGCCGACGAAGCCGAGGCCACCACGCGAGAAGCCCACACGCTGATCAAGCAAGGCGGATCCCGCGAGAGTCTCGAGAACAACATCCGCGCCAATGCGCTGACGCTCAAGACGATCAACCTGTATCGCTCGCTGGTCACCGAGCAGCGCGACCGGGTCACAACCTCTCTGACCAAGAGCCAGCGCGAGCTTGCGGTGGCGACCAATACCTATCGCACCGTCAAGCTCAGCGCCCACGTCGCCGACCTGATCCGCCAGGGCGTCAAGACCTTCGACACCTTGGCCGGCCTGCAGGTACCGGTCGCCACCAGCTTCGAGAACAGCGCCATGCGCGAGGAATTCCGCAAGCTGACCGAGCGCATGCAGCAGGCAAAATAACGCCCGCAACCGGTGTCGATACCACGCCTTCGCCGGTCCGGCGAAGGCGTTTTCAGTTGTGCCGCCGAATATCCCGCATGCTCAGGATGCTCTCCAGGGTGCGCCTCAGACGCGCCACCTCACTGACCAGACTCTCGCCCGCCAGCATGCCGACTCCCAGCACCAGTCCGCGCCGCGAATCCTCGCCGCTGCAGACCATGCTCAGTGGCCGTACGATCAGATGCTCCTTGACCATCAGCTGCGCGACGCGCTGATCGTCGATCTCCGGGGCGAACTGCACGCACAGGCTGATACCCCGCGATGGCGGCGAGACACTGATGATCCCTTTCACCTGACTCAGCTGGTCGTGCACCACCTGCTGCCGACCGAGATAATCGCGCTGGATACGCTGATACCAGGCATCGAGGTCGCCATCGGCGATGAACTGCGCCAACACCGCCTGATCCAGCATGCGCCCTTCACGAAACACCTCGCTGCGCAGGCGGTTCATCGGCCCGGCCAGTGCGCGCGGCACCACCAGATAGCCCAGCCGCAGCCCGGGAAACATCAGCTTGGAGAACGACCCCACCAGCAGGCGACTGCCGGAATCGGGATCAAACAGCAGCTCACCGTGATCATCACCGCTGAACTCGTAATCATCCTCGAGGATATAGGCGGGCTGACAGGCCTCGCACAGTCTCTGCTTGTCACGCCGCGAGGTGGGCACACTCAGCGGATAGTGATGCGAGCCGGTGAAGTAGGCGATCTGCACCGGCCCGTCGCCAAGCGAGGTGAGATCGTGTCCTGCCTCACTTGTCGTATCGCTCACCGGCCGCCAGGGAATCTGCCGGGTCTCGAGGCCCGCGGCCAGAAAGACATTGCGCGCGCCCCAATAGCAGGGTGATTCCATCACCACCCGCTGCCCGGCATCCGCCAGCGCCAGCGCGCACAGCTCGATGCCGTGGTGGGTGCCCTCGGTGATGATGATCTGCTGGGTATCACAGTCGATGTTGCGCCAGCGGCGCAGAAAATCGCGGATCTCACGCTTGAGCGGACCATAGCCGCCGCTGGAGTAGGACAGCAGCAGCGCGTTGTGCGGCACCGTGACGCTGGCATACAGCTGACGCCACTTGCGCATCGGAAAGCGCGCGATGTCCGGAATGCCCGGCACGAAGGCACCACTCTGGATCAGACTCGCCCCTTGCCCGCCCAACACCTTGCGGGCCCGAGCCGACAACGGCAGCGGTGCCGGTGCTGCCCCCGCCGCGCCTGCTCCTGACTCCGCCGACCCGAACTCCCCCGACCCCGCGCTGGCCCTGCGCGCATGGGGGCGACGCGTCCAGGTGCCCTGACCCTGGCCGGTGTGCAGATAGCCCTCCTCGATCAGCGACTTGATCGCCAAGGCCAGCGTATTGCGCGCCACTCCCAGCGCCTCACACAGCTTGCGATGCGGCGGCAGTCGCGCACCCAGCGGCCATTGCTCACGAATCACCTCGAGCAATGCCTGCTCCAGTCGCACCTGCTTGCCCAGCGTCTCGGACTGGCGGCGATAAGATTCGATCAGCGGCTCAAGCGCGGCCAGTTCCATCCCGGTCTCCCGTTGCCCTTGTCGTTGTCGTTGTCGTTGTCGTTGTCGTTGTCGTTGTCGTTGTCGTAGTGCTGTCACGCAGCTTCCCGAGGTCGTCCAACCCCGCCAGTCACTCGCTTGACAGGCGGCGCGCAGCGCCCATTCAGCCCTGATTATCCGCAGCCCCTGCCGATTGGTCCAGTCAAACGCAAAATTGGTCTATTCGCCATCGGGCATGGCACTGGTAGCGTGTGTTTCAGGCGTTGCCTACTGACTGATGCTCACAGCGAAATGATTGCTGAACCGCTCCTGGCTCCCCCTTTACAGGAGCGACCTTTCAGCAAGCATCAGCCAGCGACAGGACTGTCATTACTTCTCGTTCATGCCAGCAAGCTTTGGATTTGAAATTGAGAAGAGCGCACGGGACATCAGCAGGAAACGGCTTCGCTTTATAACAAATTCCAAGATCGATTTGAGTATTCCAATGAATAACAGTACTCCCCCTGCAGAACAGCTAGTCAGAGTCCTTGCGCGTGGCGACGTCCTGGCACTTGCCTTTGGCGCCATGGTCGGTTGGGGCTGGATCGTCCTCACCGGCGGCATGATTCAGGATGCCGGCAGCGTCGGTGCCATCATCGCCTTCATCATTGGCGGCATCGCCGTCGTCCTGATCGGTCTGACCTATGCAGAACTGGCAGCAGCCATGCCCAAGGTGGGAGGTGAGCATGTCTACAGCTACCGGGCCATGGGGCATTTCTCTTCCTTTCTGTGCACCTGGACCATCATTCTCGGCTATCTGAGCGTGGTGTCCTTCGAGGCGGTGGCATTGCCCACGGTCATCGAGAACCTCGCGCCCAACTATGCCGTTGGCCACATGTGGACCATCGCCGGTTGGGATGTGAAGGCGACCTGGGTGGCTGTCGGTGTCGGCGGCTCGCTGGCCATGATGGCGATCAACTATGTGGGGATCACCACTGCCGCACTCCTGCAGAAGGTTGTCACAGGCGTGATTCTGATCGCCGGCGTCCTGTTCGTGACCGGCGCCTTGTTCGAAGGTGATGTCGCCAACATGACACCGCTGTTCATCCAGTCCGAAGGCGGCGTGGTGGCAGGCATCATCGCGGTGCTGGTACTGGTGCCTTTCCTGTTCGTCGGCTTCGACGTCATTCCGCAGGCCGCAGAGGAAATCAATCTGCCCTACAACGCCATCGGCAAGGTGCTGATGATGTCCGTGGTACTGGCCGTGGTCTGGTATGCGCTGATCATCCTGGCCACCAGCATGGCACTGGACCATGACTCCCTGCTGGCAAGTTCACTGAGCGTGCCGGATGCCATGCAGGCGCTGTTCAACACGCCATGGGCCAGCAAGCTGATGATCCTTGCAGGTATCGCCGGCATCATCACCAGCTGGAATGCCTTCTACATCGGTGGCTCTCGCGCAATCTATGCCTTGGCACATGCCGGCATGCTGCCGGCCGCCCTCGGCAAGCTGCACCCCAAGCACAAGACGCCCACCAATGCGGTACTGCTGATCGGTCTGCTGTCCTGCATCGCGCCTTTCTTCGGTCGTCCGGCACTGGTGTGGATAGTCGATGCGGGTGGCCTGGGTATCGTCATCGCCTATCTGTTCGTCGCGATCTCGTTCCTGATCCTGCGCATTCGCGAGCCTGACATGCCGCGTCCGTTCCGTGTCCGCCACGGCAAGCTTTGCGGTGTGCTGGCCATCCTGCTGTCCTTCGGCATGGCCTGCCTGTATCTGCCGGGTAGCCCTTCCGCGCTGACCGGCACCGAATGGCTGATCTTCGGCGCCTGGATGGCACTGGGCCTGGTGATGTACGCCATCGCCCTCAAGCAATTCGGCCGTGAATACAGCGACCGTGTCATGGCCCCCGCTTTCACGGCGCAGTAAACACGCAATAACTACACCGCTGGGCAGTCTGTTCCGCCTGCCCAGCCATATCGACTCAGTGATATTCGAGCCGACTCGAGAGCAGCTGAAGCCTCTAGCGACATGCTGCTCACTCCAGAATGACCTGCACGCCAGAACGCCAGAGGAGCTTCACATGTCCCGTTCCGCCCTCCCGATCAGCGACTTCCTGAAGCGCTACGTCAACTCGGAAACCAGCAGCGACGTCTTCGTCCCGGCGCTGATCGGTACCGAGCACCGCGAGACCGGCACCACCTTCAACGTGACCAATCCCGCCACCGGCGAGCAGCTGGCGCGTGTCGCCGAGGTCAGCGCCGATGACACCCGTGACGCCGTCGCCGCGGCCGAGGCCGCCGGCAACGCCTGGAAGAAGGTGCCGGTGAAGGAGCGTTCCGCACTGCTGCGTCGCTGGTTCGATCTGGTGCTGGCGCACCGGGAAGACCTCGCCCAGCTGATGACGCTGGAACAGGGCAAGCCGATGGCGGAGTCGCGTGGCGAGGTGACCTACGGTGCCTCCTTCATCGAATTCTTCGCCGAAGAAGCCAAGCGCATGGCCGGCGAGACCCTGCCGTCCCACGGCGCCGACAAGCGCCTGATGGTGCTGCGCGAGCCGATCGGAGTGGTAGCCGCGATCACGCCGTGGAACTTCCCGTTGGCGATGATCACCCGCAAGTGCGCCCCGGCGATCGCCGCAGGCTGCGCGGTAGTCATCAAGCCGGCCGAAGCCACGCCGCTGACCGCACTGGCCTTGGCGGACTTGGCGCTGGAAGCCGGCTTGCCGAAGGGCCTGATCAGTGTCGTCACCGCCATGAAGCCGATCGCCATCGGGGAAGTGCTGACCACCGATCCGCGCATCCGCAAGGTGTCCTTCACTGGCTCCACCCCGGTGGGCAAGACGTTGATGGCGCAGTGTGCCTCCACCGTCAAGAAGACCGCGATGGAACTGGGCGGCAACGCACCCTTCATCGTCTTCGATGATGCCGACCTGGATGCGGCCGTCGATGGCGCCATCGCCTCCAAGTTCCGCAACGCCGGCCAGACCTGCGTGTGCACCAACCGCTTCCTCGTCCAGGACGGTGTCTACGACGCCTTCGTCGAGAAGCTCGCGGCACGTGTAGAGAGCATGCAGGTCGGTGATGGCCTGGTCGAAGGCAACACCATCGGCCCGCTGATCAATGACGCGGCGGTCAGCAAGGTGCAGAGCCACGTCGATGATGCCGTGAGCAAGGGCGCGCGCCTGGTCACCGGCGGCAAGAAGCACGCTCTCGGTCACAGCTTCTTCGAGCCGACCGTGCTGGCCGATGTCACCACCGACATGGTCGTCGCGGAGGAAGAAACCTTCGGCCCGCTGGCGCCGGTGTTCCGCTTTGGCAAGGACGAGGAAGCCATCGCGATGGCCAACGACACCCCGTTCGGGCTGGCCGCGTATTTCTACGCCAACGATTACCGTCGTATCTGGCACACGCTGGAAGCGCTGGAATACGGCATGGTCGGCGTCAATGAAGGCCTGATCTCCACCGAACTCGCCCCCTTCGGTGGCATCAAGGAATCCGGTCTGGGTCGCGAAGGCTCGCACCACGGTCTGGAAGAGTTCACCGAGCTGAAGTACGTCTGCATCGGCGGCCTCTGATGTTGTGAAGACGCCTCGCGACGATGCCTCGGGGGACGTCTCGCGACGTTATCCCACCACGTTTACAAGACAACGGTGGCATGGCCCGCACTATGCCACCGGCAACAAGAAAAGGAGCCTGACATGAGCCACTCTCAGCTGAGCAACGAACAACTCGACGTCCTCAAGCACAAGTACGTCGCCAAGGGTGCCGTCACCGCCACACCACAGTTCGCCGATACCGCACTGAACGCGGAAATCTGGGACGCGGATGGCAATCGCTGGATCGACTTCGCGGGCGGTATCGGTGTACTCAACCTGGGTCATCGTCATCCGAAGGTCGTCGCCGCCGTCAAGGCGCAGCTCGACAAGGTCATGCACACTGCCGCGGGCGTCATCTCCTACGCGCCGTATGTGCAACTGAGCCAGAAGCTGGCCGAGCTGACGCCGGTACGTGGCCCGGAACGCAAGACCCTGCTGGTCAACTCCGGCGCGGAAGCGGTCGAGAACGCCATCAAGATCGCGCGTGCCGCCACCGGACGCAGCGGCGTCATCACCTTCGACGGCGCCTTCCACGGCCGCACCATGATGACCCTGGCGATGACCGGCAAGGTGCTGCCGTACAAGAACGACTTCGGCCCGATGCCGGGTGACATCTTCCGTGCGCCCTACCCGAACCCGATTCACGGCATCAGCGAAGAGCAGTCCCTGAACGCCATCCGCACCCTGTTCAAGACTGACATCGCACCGCATCGTACTGCGGCCATCGTCATCGAGCCGGTACAGGGCGAAGGCGGCTTCTACATCGCCTCACCCAGCTTCCTGACCGCCCTGCGTGAGCTGTGTGACGAGCACGGCATCCTGCTGATCGCCGATGAAGTGCAGTCCGGCTTCGCACGTACCGGCAAGCTGTTCGCGATGGAACACAGTGGCGTCGAAGCCGACATCATGACCATGGCCAAGAGTCTGGCCAACGGCATGCCGCTGTCGGCCGTCGTCGGTACCGCCGAGGTGATGGACTCCTCCGGTCCGGGGTCGCTGGGCGGCACCTACAG
This sequence comes from bacterium Scap17, assembly GCA_013376735.1. Lineage (NCBI taxonomy): Bacteria > bacterium Scap17. The sequence continues at coordinate 2,270,983 of VINJ01000001.1, forward strand.
CGGCAACCCGCTGTCCTGCGCCGCGGCCCTGGCCGTGATCGACGTCATTCGCGAAGAGAACATCCTGGAGCGCAGCACCCAGATGGGCGAGCAACTGGCCGCGCGTTTCGCCAAGTGGGAAGAACGCTTCGCGCATGTCGCGCACTCACGCAACCAGGGCTCCATGGCGGCCTTCGAGCTGGTGGACGCCGATGGCAAGCCAGACCCCGCCGCAACGGCGGCCGTGTGTGCCAAAGCCAAGGAGCTGGGACTGATCCTGCTGTCCTGTGGCTTCTACTCCAACTCCATCCGCGTGCTGGTGCCGTTGACGGTCGAGTCTGAAGTGCTGGAAGAAGGTCTCGACATCGTCGAGAAGGCGCTGGAAAGCCTCGCCTGATCACTTGCCTGACGCAGAACGTCTAGCGCAAGCATGTACAAAAACAGCGGCCACCTTCGGGTGGCCGTTCTGAATTTTCAACCCCTACCGAGATCAGTAATCGAGAGGTCACAAGAAAGCCCGGTCGAGAGCCCTGGATCACCACCTCGTTACCCATCTAACCATATAGCCAATCAACCCAAGCCGTCTTTTGAGGCAAATCATTGATTAAATTATGATATTCGGCGAATCCCTATCCACTCTGGCGGGTAACTGCCATGCAATACGCCATTCTGAAAGACGGCTGCCTTGACGAAGGTCTTCTTCACGGCAGCACCTCGAGTATCCCTTCCCATGTCTGACAGCAACGCCACCGACTTCAAACGCAGCATGCAGCAGCGCCATCTGGTGATGTTGTCACTGGGCGGTGTCATTGGCACCGGCCTGTTTCTCAGCTCCGGCTATACCATCCAGCAGGCGGGCCCGGCGGGTGCGGTACTCGCCTATCTGATCGGCGGCCTGGTGGTCTATCTGGTGATGATGTGTCTCGGCGAACTGGCCGTGCATCACCCGGAACCCGGTGCCTTCAGCGCCCACGCCACTCTTTATCTGGGTCCTGCCACCGGCTATACCGTGGCCTGGCTCTACTGGCTGACCTGGGCCGTGGCGCTGGGGTCGGAATTCACCGCCTCCGCCGTGTTCATGGGACGCTGGTTCCCCGGTGTCGAACCGTGGATCTGGTGCGCCATCTTCTCGCTGATCGTGTTCGGCATGAACATCGTCTCGGCGCGCTTCTTCGCCGAGTCCGAATTCTGGCTGTCGCTGATCAAGGTCGCCGCGGTGATCGTGTTCATCGCGGTAGGGGCCGCGGCCATGTTCGGCTTCACGCCCCTGGCGGGTAACGTCGAGGCGCCGGGCGTCACGCGTATCCTGCAGGAGGGGGTGTTCGATCACGGCGTGATGCCGATTCTGATGACGCTGCTGGCCGTCAGCTTCGCCTTCTCCGGCACCGAGCTGATCGGCATTGCCGCCGGCGAAAGCGAGAATCCCGAGAAGAACGTGCCGCTGGCGATTCGCGCCACCCTGTGGCGGCTGATCCTCTTCTTCATCGGCACCATCATCGTCATCGCCACCCTGTTGCCGCAGGACAGCGCCGGCCTCAAGGAAAGCCCCTTCGTAGCGGTCTTCCAGCTCACCGGCATTCCGTACGCAGCGGATATCATGAACTTCGTGATCATCACCGCGCTGCTGTCGGCGGCCAATTCCGGCCTCTACGCCGCCTCGCGCATGCTGTGGACCCTGGCGGACCAGAAGACGCTGCCGCGCGTGTTCAGCCGCGTCAATCAGCGCGGCATTCCGGTGCCCGCACTGCTGATCACCATGCTCGGCGGCCTGCTGTCGCTGCTCTCCAGCGTGTATGCCGAGGACACACTCTATCTGGCGCTGGTGTCGATTTCCGGGCTGGCCGTGGTGCTGGTGTGGATGGCGATCGCCGCCAGTCAGTTCAGCTTCCGCCGCCAGTGGCGGAAGGCCGGCCATAGTGCCAGCGAGCTGACCTACCGCGCGCCGCTGTATCCCGTCGTGCCGATTGCCGCCTTCCTGTTCTGCGCGCTGGCCTGCATCGGCATCGCCTTTGACCCCAACCAGCGCATCGCGCTCTACTTCGGCGTGCCCTTCGTGGCGCTGTGCTATCTGGTGCACTATCTGACCCATCGCACGTCTGCTGACGCCGCGAATTCTGCCAACCCGACTCCGCAGGAGGCCTTCGATGCCCGCTGATGCCACCCGCAATCCGCTGAGCGCCATCACCGCGCGAAAGCCCTTCATGATCGTCGATGGCGCCCTGGCCACAGAGCTTGAGCGTGCCGGGTTCGATCTCAACGACTCGCTGTGGTCAGCCAAGGTGCTCGCCGATAATCCGCAGGCGATCGTCGATGTCCACCGCGCCTACTTCGAGGCCGGTGCCGATGTCGCCACCACGGCCAGCTACCAGGCAACGCTTGAGGGCCTGATGGCACGCAATCTGAGCGAGACCCAAGCCAGCGCGCTGATCCAGCGCTCAGTGACCCTGGCCGCGCAGGCCCGCAGCGACTATATGGCCGCCCATCCGGAGCGCCTGGAATGCCCACCGCTGGTCGCGGCCTCCGTCGGCCCCTATGGCGCCTGGCTCGCCGATGGCAGCGAATACCGTGGCGGCTACGCGCTGGACCGCGCCGGCCTGCGCGACTTCCACCGTGCCCGCCTCGCCACGCTGCTCGATGCCAAACCCGACATTCTCGCCGTCGAGACGCTGCCCTGTGCCGAGGAAGCCCAGGCCGTGTGTGACCTGCTGCGCGATGACTTCCCCACGGCGCGTGCCTGGATCGCCTTCAGTGCGCGCAACGCCACCGAATTGAGCGACGGCACGCCGATCCGAGAGGCCGTACGCGCTATCGCCGACTGCGAGCAGGTGGTCGCCATCGGCGTCAACTGCACCGCGCTCGAGCACATCGAATCGCTGGTGCGCGAGATTCGCGGCGAGACAGATAAAGACATCGTCATCTACCCGAACTCCGGTGAGGTCTATGACCCGGTCACCAAGACCTGGTCCGCCGCCTGCGCCGTCTCAGATGCCGATGGCCATGGCTCTGAGCATGGCTATGAACACGACCACGACCTCGCCGGCTGGACACCACGCTGGCTGGCCGCCGGCGCCACGGCCATCGGTGGCTGCTGCCGCACCGGCCCGGACGACATCCGCGCCCTGGCGGATCTGCGCAAGGCGCTGAGTTGATTGAGGCCCGGGGCTGATACGAACGCTGAGTACGCCGCAGTGAACACACAGCGCTGAGCTCCAAGTACTGAACTCGAAGTGCTGAACTCCAAGCACTGAACACGAACGCCCTGTCCGGTCATGTCGCATGATCGGTCAGGGCGTTTTCAGTAGCGTCCCGCGCCCCGAATCGCTAGGATGGCAGGACACTTGTGAGCGATTGCTCAAAATCATTTCGACGTGCTTGTATCGACTTACACTTTTCGACGTGCTCTCACGGTGGTCTTCACGCTGTAGTGAAGCGCACTTGAGAGATCAGCAGGAGAATCCCCATGTCACAGCTCGATATCCAGGTCGCCTACGACGTGGTCTGCCCCTGGTGCTGGATCGGCAAGCGCCATCTCGATGACGCCATCGCGCAGCTCGACTTCAAGGATGATGTGCGCGTGAACTACCTGCCCTTCCAGCTCAATCCGTGGGTGCCACGTGAGGGCATGGCGCGCGCCGACTACCGCGCGCAGAAGTTCGGCAGTGTCGAGCGCGGTGCGGAGCTGGATGCCCAGGTGGCCCAGGCCGGCGCGCAGAGTGGCGTCACCTTCCGTCATGCTCTGATGGAGCGCACCCCCAACTCCACTGATGCCCAGCGTATCGTCTGGCGTCAGCAGTCAGCGGGCCTGGCTGAGCGCCCGATGCTGGAAGCCCTGTTCAGCGCCTACTTCCACGATGGCAAGGACGTGGGTGACCGGCAGGTGCTGGCCGAGATCGCAAGCCAGTACGATGACGACCTGAGCATCGAGCAGGCGCTGGCCTTCCTCGATTCCGACGCGGGCGAACAGGAAGTCGCCGCCCAGCAGGAAGCGCTGCGCAACGCCGGTATCCAGTCGGTGCCCAGCACCATCGTCGGCCAGTACTACGTGCCCGGCGCGCAACCGGTGGAAGTGCTGGTACAGATGCTCAACGAGGCGCGTGCCCAGCAGGCGGATTGATCTGCCACGCACTGACACCAAGCGCTGACACCGGGCGCTTGCACCAGACACGAATGCCATGAACAGACAGACGACACGCCAATGGTCAGGATGGCGTGTCGTTTTGCGTTCAGGCATAAAGGAAAGGCTGATTGAGGCAGGTCACGACAACAAGACGACTCACGACAAGGACTGCTGCATGCCGCGCCCCACCATTCTCGATTGCGATCCCGGCCACGACGATGCCATCTCGCTGATTCTGGCCCTCAGCTCAGACGCGCTCGACGTCCTGGCCGTCACCACCAGCGCCGGCAATCAGACGCCCGACAAGACGCTCAACAACGCATTGCGGGTGCTCACCCTGCTGGGCCGCCACGATATCCCGGTGGCGGGCGGTGCGCCCAAGCCATTGGCGCGTGAGCTGATCATCGCCGACAACGTGCATGGCGAAAGTGGCCTGGATGGCCCTGAATTGCCAGAGCCCGGCTTTGCCCCTGTCACCCAGAGCGCCATCGAGCTGATGGCCGAGAAGGTCCGCGCCTGTGAGCAGAAGGTCACGCTGGTGCCCTCCGGCCCGCTGACCAATATCGCGCTGTTTCTTGCCGCCTACCCTGAGCTGCACTCACGCATCGACAGCATCGTGCTGATGGGCGGCGCGGCCGGTGTCGGCAACTGGACGCCCGCCGCCGAATTCAACATCTTCGTCGACCCCGAAGCCGCCGACATGGTGTTCAAGTCCGGCCTGCCCATCGTCATGTGCGGGCTGGATGTCACCCATCAGGCGCAGATCATGGATGAGGACATCGCGCGCATCCGCACCATCGACAATCCCGTCGCCCAGTGTGTCGCCGAGCTGCTCGACTTCTTCATGATCTACCATCGCGATCCGAAGTGGGGCTTCAACGGCGCGCCATTGCATGATCCCTGCACCATCGCCTGGCTGCTGGCGCCTGAGCTATTCACCGCTGTCGATTGCTGGGTCGGCGTCGAGACGCAGGGCGAGCATACCCAGGGCATGACGGTGGTGGACCGCTATCAGCTCACCGGCAAGCCGCACAACGCCAGAGTGCTGTTCGATATCGACCGCCAGGGCTTCGTTGATCTGCTCGTCCGGCAGCTGGCGCAGCATTCCCCCCGCTAGCCCGCTCGCCAGCATCCAGAAGGCAGTCGCCCTGCCAGCGCCATGCGAGGCGCTCTTTCCTGCTGAGAGCAGCGCTTCCCTGAAGAGAGCCGCCATGTCAGACACCGATCGCCATGCCAATGACACCGCGCAGCAGACACACGCCCATAAGCACGAGCATAAGCACGGCCATAAGCACGAGCATGACTACGACTACCTCATCGTGGGCTCGGGCTTTGGCGGCTCGGTATGCGCGCATCGCCTGACCGAGAAAGGCTATCGCGTGGCGGTCATGGAACAAGGCAAGCGCTGGACACCGGACAACATGCCCCGCTCCAACTGGCGGCTGAGTCGCTGGCTGTGGCGGCCGATGCTAGGCCTGCGCGGTTTCTTCACCATGAGCTTTTTCCGCCATGTCATCGTGCTGCATGGCAACGCGGTGGGCGGCGGCTCCATCACCTATGCGCAGACGCTGCTGGTGCCGCCCGACAAGGCGTGGGACAACGGCCAGTGGGCGGGGCTCAACGACTGGCATGCGGTGATGCCGGCGCACTACGCCACGGCGAAGCAGATGCTCGGCGTGACCACCAATCGGATCATCGCGCCGGCGGATCACCACTTGAAACGCATGGCACAAGTCGCCGGCTGCGAAGACACCTGGTACCCCACCGAGGTCGGCATCTTCTTCGGCCCCGAGGGAGAAAGCGCCACGCCAGCCGCTGGTAGCGCGCATCCAGACCCCTACTTCGCTGGCGAAGGACCTGAACGAAAAATCTGCATCGGCTGCGGTGGCTGCATGATGGGCTGCCGACATGGCGCCAAGAACAGTCTCGACAAGAACTATCTGTATCTGGCCGAGAAGCACGGTGCCCAGGTGCACGCCAAGACCAAGGTGATCGATGTCGTGCCGCTCAATGGCAAGGCGGATGGGGCCGATGGCTATGCGGTGACGACGGTGCCCTCCACCTTCGCCGGCCTCTATCTTGGCTTGGGCAAGCGCCGCGTCACCTGTCAGTCCATCGTCTTCGCGGGCTCGTCGCTCGGCACCCAGGAGTTGCTGTTCCACCTCAAGGACAAGGGCTCATTGCCGAACCTCTCGAACGCGCTGGGCAAGCGGGTGCGCACCAATGCGGAATCGTTGATCAGCTGTCGCATGCCGGACAGTCCCGATGACATGTCCAAGGGCATCGCAATCGGCTCCGGCATTCATATCGATGAGCACACCCATATCGAAGCCACGCGCTATCCGGCGGGCTCCGACTTCATGGGGCTGCTGTTTACCGCGATGGCCAGGGGCAAGCCCGGCTGGACACGCCCCTTCTCGTGGCTCAAGGCCATGGCGAAGGTGGTGGCGGCCAATCCGCGCCGTGCGCTGAAATTCCAGCTGCCGTGGGGCTTCGCGAAGGAGACGATCATCTTTCTGTGCATGCAGACGGCGGATGGCCACCTCAACATGACACTGAAACGCCTGTGGTACTGGCCGCTGCGCAAGGCGCTGGTCACCGAGGGCAAGCGCATCCCCACCTTCATCCCCGAGGCGAATGATTTCGTCACGCGTGGCGCAGAGGCCATCGGCGCCATCCCCGGCAGCAGCATCCCCGAGATACTCTTCAACATCCCGACCACGGCGCACTGCATGGGCGGCGCGGCCATGGCGGCCTCCCCCGAGGAAGGCGTCTGCGATGGGCAAAATCGCGTCTTCCATTACCGCAACATGTTGATCTGTGACAGCTCGATGCTCGCCGCCAACCTGGGCGTCAATCCCAGCCTGACCATCACGGCACTGGCGGAACACGCGATGAGCCATATCCCGCGCAAGGAATGATCTGCAGGATGCGTGGTGTGGAATGTGCTGATGCAGGAAGTGCAGGTGTAGAGAGAAAGCGACGGCTGGTATCATTGCCCGCCAGCGTCTCAGGCCATCATCTAAGACCAAGTGCCTACAACACGCGGGATCGATCAACACGGGAGCAACAGCAATGAAACGGGTGTCACTCTTCAGCATGGCGAACTGCCCGCACTGCAAGACAGCCAAGCAGTATCTGGAGCAGCAGAAGATCGGCTTCCGCCTGGTGGATGTCCGCTCCCCCGCGGGACAGAAGGAATTCGCCAAGACAGGCTTTCGCAGCGTACCTGTCCTGAAAATTGGCGATCAGTTCTTGAAGGGATTCAGTGTCAAAGGCTTCAATCAGTTGTACAAAGGTTAGCTAACCAAACTTAGCGCACTCGTTCACCGAGATACACTCCAATACTCCACAACAGTCGAATGCCAGATATCATAGACATTGAATCATTAACCATATAAATGCTTGCGGTGAGACGGCAACATTTCATTAACCAAGACAGACTAAACTTCTAACTTTTCTGTCTAAACCTTAGGATGCAAGATCTCTTAATGAGCAAGAGGTTAAATTTTTTACTGTATAGCTTGAAACTTAACTCAAAGAATACTTATAAGCACGAACTTTCCTTATCTAAAGATCAGGCAAAAAATCACTTTAGGTATGCTTATATCTCTTTGCCATTATTTCTGGGTCTTCATTCATGAGAGCCCCCATTAACTCGAAATTAACGCTAGGGGATTTGGTGAGAACATTCAGCATTTCTTTATCAACACTATTCTCATATTTCAGAACACCGCCATACCTTTTTCCCACCCTCTTACTAATATACCTTTCTGCTTCCTTAGGAAACTCTTTTAAAAAGTTATCAAAACTTATAATTAAATCATCTGTTAAAGCTATAACACGCTCATTAATATCAACTATAGCTATAAGAAAAGCCACGCCGAGAGTTTCTAGAATTTCATCCTCCGATAGCTTCCTCATCATCGGTCCATCTATTTTGTCACGAAGTTTCATCCTCATCTCTTCATTCAACTCATCCCTTTTGCTCCAGAAAGTTAACAATGAATTGTAATTGTGAAACATAGCTTTAATCTTTAAAATATTGCACCAATGAGCTGATGAGTCTTTCCCAGAACTAGCTAAAAAAGATAACTCATGCATGTTCTCAGATAATTTATCAACATCAATAAGTATACTAGGGATAGCAAGTAACCGTTGAATAGGATGACTCTCTAATGTGCCAATATAATTATACTTTATCGCTATTAAATTGGACCTTGCAGACTCCGCATCCAATATTAGCTTATTGATAGAGTCGATTTTATTCTTTTCAACCTTAAGCTCCTGAATTCAAGCAATAAGCGCAGCACCTGCAGTATCCAGCCCACCTGAGTATTCCCCTAGAAACACCTGCGCCGGTGTCCGGTAGCCGAGTCGCTTTCGAGGACGGTCATTCAGCTTTTCGACCACCTTGCGTAGCTCTGCATTGCTGACCTGACGAAAATCCGTTCCTTTGGGGAAGTACTGCCGTATCAGGCCATTCGTATTCTCGTTGGTCCCACGCTGTCCAGAGCAGTAGGGATCGCAGAAGTACATCGCCGCCGTCACGGCCTTGGCCACCGCTTCGTGGCCAGCGAATTCCGATCCATTGTCCAGTGTGATCGTCTGGACCGCTCCCCGACGCGGCTTCAACAAGCGGATCATGGCTGCTTGTGTCAACTCGGCCGAGATCTTGGGCAATCGTGCCGCCAGTAAATAGCCACTGCGACGCTCGACCAGCGTGACAAGGCCTGATTGCTTGTGCCCCTGTATCACGGTATCGCCCTCCCAGTGGCCGATGAAGCGCCGGTCATCAATCTCATCTGGGCGGTGCTCGATACCGACTCGATTGGGGATCTTGCCCAACCCGGCGCTCTTGGCGTGCGTGCGGTGCTTATTGCGGCGTTTAGGCTGACGGAGATGCCGCCAAAGGTCACCACCCCGTGCCTTGTCGTCCCAGATCAAGGAGTAGATCCATTGATGACTGACACTAACGCCAGCCAAGGGCGCCATGAAGCCACTGATTTGCTGTGGGCTCCACTCCTCACGTAGCCGACCGGCAACGGCGGCCATCATGCCTGGAAGGCGCTTTGTCCACTTGTTAGCAGTGCGGCGCCGATGATCACTGAGTATCTGAGCCTGCTCGGGATCATAGCCATTAGCGGTGGCGTTACGGCGAATTTCACGGCTGATCGTGCTGCTGTGGAGGTTCAGCTCCCTGCCGATCTGGCGCTGGCTCATGCCCAAGTCATAACGGGCGTGGATCTGATATCGTTGGGTCTGGGTCAGCTGTCGGTATTCCATACTCTGCTTCACTTTGGTCGGTGAGCCGAGAAGGGTACCGGCGCTGGCCCTCCTGCCTCTACCGTGCGGTCCAAAGTGCTGCGGTTATTCTATGAATCCAGGGCTTATCTTGACTATTGAAGGCGAGGTAGGCAGCAATTGCACCGAGGGCAGCAGAGAGGAAAGGGCTAGCTAAAGGAAAAACATATTCTGAAAAAATATCGACATTTGCTCCCGTGGAATAGGACAAAGGTAAATATATTACATGCGAACTCAAGCATTCAGACAAAAGACTATAGCAACCGCTAAACTCATATCCGCTTGTCATTAACAAACCCTTTTAAAAATTAAAAAGACATATTAGCAGCGCGCAAAACATCAATATAACAGAGAAATCAAATACTAACACCTTATCATAAGAACCTATATTTATCTTTCTTAACCAACCGGAAGTCAACAATATGACACGACACTATAGTACAACACAACCAACTCTAATAATAAATAATTCACAAATGCATGCAGTTACTCAACCTCATGTAACCGCTCAATGTTCGCCACTAGATCCGTAAACCTCTCCCCCTGGATATGCACGTGATCCTTCAGCGCCTGTTCTGCAGCAGCGGCGTCGCCGGCTTCGATGGCGGCGACGATGGCTTCGTGCTCGGCGTAGGAGCTGTACATGCGGTGGCGGACGTGAAGTTGCAGGCGGCGGTAAGGCTTGAGGATGGCGTGCAGGCGCGTGGCTTCTTCGGTGAGGAAGGCGTTGTGGCTGGCGCGGTAGAGACAGTGATGAAAGAGGCCGTTCTCGTAGTAGTAACCATTGGCGTCGTCGGCTTCCAGGCGTTCACGGCAGGCGGCGTGGGCGTCCTTGAGTTCAGAAAGCTCCTGCGGGGTGATGCGCCGAGCGGCGAGCCGACCACACATGGCTTCCAGTTCTGCCATGACTTCAAAGCGTTCCACCAGCTCCGAGACGCCCAGCTGCGTCACGAAGGTGCCGCGCTTGGGCACCACCTTCACCATGCCGGAGGCGGCCAACTGCTGCAGCGCCTCGCGGATCGGCGTGCGTGAGCATTGGTACTCGCGCCCCAGCGCTTCGGGATCGAGCTTAGTGCCCGGCGGGAAGCGCCCTTCGACGATGGCATCTTCGAGCAGATCGCGAAGGCGCTGGGTGTGGGACATCTTGATCATCTTCGGCGTCCTTGTACTGTGACCTGGCGGCTGTTCTCGCTGAAGCGGTCTTGATGGGACATCGCTTGTCAGTTGCTGTGACCTTGTCAGTCACCATGAACGTGTCAGCAGCGGTGATTCTGAAAGCGACCTTCTTATTGTTGCGCCTTTGCTTTTACAGTAGAAATTGATTCACCGCTGTCACGCCCACCACCACGCGCTTCAGGCTTTGCTCCCCTGCCCTCATTGAACAGGGGATGCAGCCGCACAGGAAACTGACTTTAGTCGTGTCTAGCATCCCAAGGCTTGACGCTAGCACATCAGACGCCTATCTGTTGTATACAACAAGACGAAGCCAAATATTCAAGTCTCAGACGCCATACTGAGCAATAGACAGGAATCAGCCACCACAGCTTCGCGTCTCGCGCCTTGAGGAAGACCGCCATGAACATCAATCTGAGTTTTCTGCAGGACCTGCTGACCCATGTCGGCCAGCGTGCCCGCCAGCAGGTCGGCCTCTCGCCCGGCGCCGGCAATGAAGACACCGCCCTCGCCCGCCTGACCGAGAGCTGCCACAACCTCACCGAGAGCAGCGGTGAGGCCTCGCGCATCATGATGGCCCAGCGGGCGCTGGAGGATTATCAGCAGCTGGACCACGAGCAGCGCCTCGCCTTCTTCCGCGTGCTGGCCGAGCACTACGCCGCCGATGAAGACCGCATCCACGCCGCCTACGCCGCCTATCGCGACTCCCCGGACAACGCCAACCTGAGCACACTGTTCGCCGCCAGCGAACCCAGGCGCCAATCGCTGTTGCGCCGTCTGAACCTGTGCCCCGGCGGCACCTATGAAATCGTGCGCATGCGCGCCGACCTTCTCAAGCTCATCAAGCAGAATCCGGAGCTCAAGCCGCTGGATGCCGACTTCGCGCACCTGTTCGCCTCCTGGTTCAATCGCGGCTTCCTGATGCTGGAGGCCATCGACTGGAACACCCCCGCGGCGGTGCTGGAGAAGATCATCCGCTATGAGGCGGTGCATGCCATCCAGGACTGGAGCGACCTGCGCGGACGTCTCGACCCCGAGGACCGCCGCTGCTACGCCTTCTTCCACCCGGCCATCGGCGATGAGCCGCTGATCTTCGTCGAGGTGGCGCTGTGCAAGGGCGTACCCAACAACATCCAGCATCTGCTCGCCAACAGCGGCCAGACCACCGAGCGCGAGGCGGACACCGCCGTCTTCTACAGCATCAGCAATTGCCAGAAGGGCCTGAAAGGCATCTCGTTCGGCAACTTCCTGATCAAGCAGGTGGTGCAGGAGCTGCAGCGCGAACTGCCCAACCTCAGCCGCTTCGTCACCCTCTCACCGGTGCCCGGCTTCAGTCAGTGGCTCGAACGCGCACGTGATGAGGAAGGCCTGGAAGTCTCCGACCTGCTGGCCCATCACCTGCAGCACGATGACTGGATGAATGACGAGGAGGCCCAGCAGAAGATGGCGCCGGAGCTGCGCGCCCTCGCCGCCCATTATCTGGTCAACGTCAAGCATCGCAGCGGCCAGCCGATGGACCCGGTCGCGCGCTTCCACCTCGGCAACGGCGCCAGCCTGCATCGCCTCAACTGGCCCGGCGATACCTCGCCCAATGGCCGCCAGCAGGCCCACGGCCTGATGGTGAATTACCTCTATGAGCCGCACCGCATCGAGCAGAATCACGAGGCCTTCAGCCGCAACGACAGCGTGGTGTGCAGCAGCGAGGTCAAGAAGGAATCGAAAGCCAACAAGGAACTGGCCAAGGCGCCGAAGCGCGAGGCCAGAAAAGAAAGTGAGCTTCTGTCATCAAAAGCAGCCGAACAGCCGCCCGCGCCGAAGTCGGCTGCTGATGCCAACGACAGCAAGCCAGCGCCTGAGTCTTTGAAGGAATGAGCCGCTTGAAGAATAAGCCACTCAAAGAATGAATCGCTCGGCAGGCACGCCGCCTGCCGGAGCACGCCTCACTACAAAAACAATGCCATTGGAGCCAATGATGCCTCACGCCAACCACGACAACCTCTATCTGCAATTCGCGCGCAACTTCGATGAGCGCCCGGATGCCACCTTCCTCGACACCATCAAAGGCCACGGCTACACCTTCGCCGAGGCACGCAGCGCCGCCGGTCAGATGGCCACCGCGCTACGCGAGCTGGGCGTGACACCTGGCGACCGCGTCGCGGTGCAGATCGACAAGAGCTGCGAGACCGTCATCCTGTATCTGGCCTGCCTGCAGGTCGGGGCGGTCTATCTGCCGCTGAATACCGCCTATACCGGCGAAGAAATCCGCTACTTCCTGGGCGACGCCGGGCCGCACCTGTATGTCTGCCAGCCCAGGGTGCTGGAGACGGCGCGCGCACTGGGCAAGGAATGTGGTGTGCCACGTGTCGAGAGTCTGGGCACCGAGCAGGACGGCAGCCTGATGGTGCAGGCACGCCAGTGCAGCGCGAGCCACGAGGTCGAGCCACGCGCCGCCGATGATCTCGCTGCCATTCTGTATACCTCCGGCACCACCGGCCGCAGCAAGGGCGCGATGCTGACCCACGCCAACCTGGCCTCCAACTGCCAGGCACTGGCCGAGACCTGGCGCTTCAGCGCGGACGACCACCTGATCCACGCCCTGCCCATCTTCCATACCCACGGGCTGTTCGTGGCCTGCAATATCGTGCTGACCGTCGGCGCCTCGATGACCTTCCTGCCCAAGTTCGATGCCGAGCAGATTCTGGATCTGATGCCGCGCTCCAGCGTCTTGATGGGCGTGCCGACCTTCTACACGCGCCTGCTGGAGTCCGAGCGCCTCAACCGCGAGACGACCGCCGGCATGCGTCTGTTCGTCTCCGGTTCCGCACCGCTGCTCAGCGAAACCCACAGCGAATTCAGCGCACGCACCGGCCACGCGATTCTCGAGCGCTACGGCATGACCGAGACCAACATGAACACCTCCAATCCCTACGACGGCGAGCGCCGTCCGGGCACGGTGGGCATGGCGCTGCCCGGCAGCGAGGTGCGCGTCACCGACCGCGAGACAGGCGCCATCCTGCCGCGTGGCGAGACAGGCCTGATCGAGGTGCGCGGTGCCAATGTCTTCAAGGGCTACTGGAAGATGCCGGAGAAGACCGCCAGCGAATTCCGCGAGGATGGCTTCTTCATCACCGGCGATCTCGGCCATATCGATGCCGATGGCTATCTGTGCATCAGCGGCCGCGACAAGGACCTGATCATTTCCGGCGGCTACAACATCTACCCGAAGGAGGTGGAGCTGCTGATCGATGACATGCCCGGCGTCAACGAATCGGCGGTGTTCGGCGTGCCCCACCCAGACTTCGGCGAAGGCGTCTGCGCGGTGGTGGTGATGCAGCCCGGCCACCAGGACAGCCTCGATGAAGCGGCGGTGCTCGCCGCCCTCAGCGACAAGCTGGCACGCTACAAGCAGCCCAAGCGGGTGTTCTTCATCGACAGCCTGCCACGCAACGTGATGGGCAAGGTGCAGAAGAAACAGCTGCGCGAGGAGTATGCCGAGCTGTTCGCCCCTGAGCCAGCCCGCTCACACGGTTGAGCCAGCCCTGTCACCTTTTCCACCCCTGTCAGGCCCGACACCTGACACCCTCGTGCCACCGGCATGGCGTGACGCCATCACGTCATGCCGGTGGGTTCACTCACCCTCAAGCCCTGCAAAGGACAGACAAAAGACAGGCAAAGGACGCGCAATAGTCAGACACAAGACACGCAACGCCAGGCTAGCCAACCTGAATAAAGAGATAAGTTAAATAAATCAGATAGACGACAAGACGCCACACTGATTCACCACCACTTCACCACCACTCACCACAACAACAAGAAGGTATTACGCCATGGTGATCTACGGAGTTGCCCTGCTGGCAGGGTGCATGATGGCCGGTCTCGTGATCGGGGATCTGCTCGGAGAAATGCTCAATATCGATTCCAATCTCGGCGGCGTCGGCATCGCGATGCTGCTGCTCATCTTCATCACCGGCGTGCTGAAGGACCGCGGCAAGATGGCCGACAGCACCGCCAGCGGCATCAATTTCTGGAACGCGATGTACATTCCCATCGTGGTCGCGATGGCCGCCAGCCAGAACGTGGTCGCGGCCTTCAGTGGCGGCATGGTCGCGCTGGTGGCGGGCGTGCTGGCCGTGGTACTGGGGCTGGCCCTCGTGCCGCTGCTGACCGGCAAGCGTCCCGAGAATGCGCTGGAAGATGACCCGCTCGCCGGCAAGACCCGCTATACGCCGACCAGAACCTCAGTGACGACGGGTGCACCGGTGCTGGACCGCAACCGCCACGCTTCCTCCACGCCTGCGCACAAACTCTGAGGGCTGAACCATGATCGATTCACTCGTCCAACTGTTCGACAAGTATCATCTGGTCGCTGCCTTTGCCGTGATCGGCCTGGCGATGTATGTCGCCTACTGGATCAGCAACAACCTGACCCACGGCAAGCTGCACGGCTCCGCCATCGCCATCATCCTCGGTCTGGTGCTGGCCTATGTAGGCGGTGCGACCACCGGCGGCAGCAAGGGGCTCTCGGATGTCACGCTGTTCTCGGGACTTGGCCTGATGGGCGGCGGCATGCTGCGTGATCTCGCGATCATCGCCACCGCCTACGGGGTCAATCTCAAGGAAATCCGCCAGACCGGCTTTCGGGGTGTCGTGGCGCTGTTCGTCGGCGTGCTGATCTCCTTCATCGCCGGTGGTGGTGTCGCCATCGCCTTCGGCTACACCGACCCGGTCGATATCACCACCATCGGCGCGGGCGCGGTCACCTACATCGTCGGCCCGGTCACCGGTGCCACCCTGGGGGCCAGCTCCGAGGTGATCGCGCTGTCGATCGCCGCCGGGCTGGTCAAGTCGATCCTGACCATGGTCGCCACGCCGATGACGGCGCGCCTGATCGGGCTCGACAATCCACGCTCCGCGATGATCTTCGGCGGCCTGATCGGCACCACCAGCGGCGTCGCGGCCGGTCTCGCCGCCACCGATGCCCGCCTGGTGCCCTACGGCGCGATGACGGCCACCTTCTACACCGGCCTGGGCATTCTGCTCGCCCCGACGGTGCTGTTCCTGGCGGTACGTGCGGTGATGTAACGTTGCTCTGATAAAGACCGCTCTGAACAAGCGGCGCAGAAACAAGACGACGGCGGCATCAGCAAGGACAAAACGTCTCACGCTGATGCCGCCGTCGTGTTTTTACTGTCTAGCTGCTTCCTTTCCCATGCACGCTGTCACGCAGGCAAGCCTGATCAGCGTGGCTCCATCCCCTCGCTTGATCAGTTGGCAAGACGCTGATTATTTGGAAAGACGCTGAAACCAAAAAAGGCCACCAGATTGCTCTGGTGGCCTTTCAGGTTCTGGCACGTATAGTCTGTCGCGCATCACTGATGGGTGATGGCCGCCTCGCAACTCACCGGAAAATTGAGCGAATTGGCGATGAAGCACAGCGCATGCGCCCGATGGTGCAGCTCATGAGCGAGCGCGATATCGTCACCGGCGGCCAGCGTGATCTCGGGGCGCAGCACGATGGAGGTGAAGCGTCCCGCCTCGCCCGGGTTCTCTGTCTGAGTCTTGTCATCCGCGGCGGGTGCGTCTTCCTGCATCGTGCCCTCGGCGTGGTCGTGATAGCTCATGACACGAATGCCGGCCTCAGCACACAGGTGCAGATACCACAGCTTGTGGCAGGCCGAGACGGAGGCCACCAGCATGTCTTCCGGATTCCAGCGGCCAGCGTCGCCCCGAAAGGCGGGGTCGGCGGAGCCTTCAAGGCTCGGCTTGCCACTGACACGGGCCACGAAATCACGCTCATAGGCGGTGTAATGGCGGGTGCCATCGCCGCGATTGCCGGTCCACTCAAGTTCAACCGAGTACTGGTGTCGTCTGGACATCGTTGTCTGCTGCTCTCTCACAGGGGAAACCGCGTGCGTCGCATGACGCGCAATCTGATACTTCTGCCTGATTAGGCATCTGAACAGCGTCAGCACCCAAGAAGTCATCGTAAGCCGATGATAGGATTGAATTGATCGCACTCTGACAGGATGTCACGCATGGCGTTTGCAGTCGCACGACCCTCTGGTACACGACCCTCAGGAATACAAGGCCCGGACACGAGAGCCTCTGGCCCACGCGCCGGGCTGGCCGTCGCCGCCCTGAGGTGGGGTCTCGGCCTGAGCCTGGGGTTGTGTCTATTGTCCCCCGGTGCCTCGGCACGCGCCGAAGCGGCGCAGTTTCGCTCCTCACCGCAGGTCATCAATACGCTGAGCAGTACCTATGGCTTCGTCATCGCCCAGGTCATCACCCTGTCACGCATCGCCGAGGAATATCCCGGCCTCGCGCCGGATGCAGAGCTGGCCTCCGCCTATTTCGACAATGCCTTCCCGAACATCAGCCACCGCCTGGCGGACAACCTTGCCACCCTGATGGGCCGAGCGCATGCCCGCGAAGTGCTGGAAGGCATTCGCCGCGAGATCAAGAAGGAGCTGGATTCCCAGCTGACCACCGACAAGCTGACCAGCGACTTCGCGGCCCGCTTCATCGAGGCCATTCATCTGCGCGCCCAAGGGGAATACCTGCCCTCGCCGTTCAAGGAATTTCTGCTGGCGACCAAGTATCAGATCGAGCCGGTATACGAGCTGTACGACGGCTATTTCCAGCAGTTCCACACCAAGGGCCACGCCAAGTCACTGGGCATCAACCTGGCGCTGCATCTGCCTGCCTCGTGGTCTGCCGCCGAGGGACGCCTGCCGCATATCGTGCAGAAATGGCAGAGCCAAGCGGGCACTGGCACCGACATGATCATCCTCGAGATCTATGATCTGCATGGTGAGACCGTCAGCGACGCGCAGCTCAAGGTAATGGCCGCCACGGACCAACTGGCGCAATGGGCACCCATCAACAGTCAGATGCTCGACTCCGGCCTGACTCAGGTGGATCACCGTCAGGCCTACTGGTTCGATATCGCCATGACACAGCGACACCAGGGCACGCCCATCACCTCGCAGACCCGCGAATACGGCCTCTTCCTCGACGACAAGCTGATCCGCCTGCACTGCACCAGCTACCACCCCACCGCCGACGGCACCACCTACGCCAAAGCCAAGACAGACCTCACCGTCGATGACGGCTTCAGCGAGATCAAGCCGTTATGTGAAGGGGTGATGGGGAGTTTGGTGGTGATGGAGGTGGATTAAACCAATGTAGCTAGCTTTAAAGCTCTCATGCTTCATTAACAAATAAGAATTTATAGAACAAGACACAGCCAACAATATAACAATATGATCTTGCCCAGTAACCATGGACACCCACCTAAGCGATCATTCGGGCTTCGAAGGCCTCCGGGCTGATCATTCCGATGGCACTGTGCCGGCGATGCCGGTTGTAGTCCAATTCAATATACTCGAACACCTGTCGTTTCATCGCTTTCCGGGTGTGAAATCGCTCACCGTGAATCGCCTCGACCTTGAGACTGTGGAAGAAGCTCTCGGCACAGGCATTGTCATAGCAATTTCCCTTGGCACTCATGCTGCATTTGAGGTCGTATCGGGAAAGCAACGACTGATAGAGAGTCGAGCAATACTGGCTGCCGCGATCCGAGTGCACGATGACATCTCTTGGCATCTTTCGATTCCATAGAGCCATCTTCAGGGCGTCAGCGGCCAAGTCGGCGGTCATCCGTTCATTCATCGCCCAGCCGATGACTTTGCGCGAGTACAGATCGATCAATACGGCCAAGTAAAGCCAACCCTCGTCGGTCGCCAAGTAGGTGATATCACCGGCCCATTTCTGGTTTGGCGCTGTTGCGGTGAAGTTCTGCTTCAGCAGATTGGCCGCCACCGGCAGTGTGTGACGCGAGTTGGTGGTGGCCTTGTACTTCCGCGCCGCTTTGGCACGCAGGCCTTGCCGATGGAGACTGGCAGCGACGGTTTTACGATTTATCGGCAGCCCCTCATCATGCAGGTCCAAGGTCAATCTGGGAGCACCTGAGCGTCCTTTCCTGTGGTGATAGGCCTGGGCCACTCGCTGATCGATAACGGCCTGCTGGCGTCGCCGTTGACAGGGTTTTCCGCTATGCCGTCGCCAAGCGTAGTAGCCGCTACGAGCAATGCCAAGAATGGCGCACATGCGCTGGATACTGAATGCCTGACGATGTTGCTGGATGAAGGCGTACTTCACTTCAGGCTTTTGGCAAAGTACACCGCGGCTTTTTTTGCAATTTCAAGCTCTTCTGACTTCTCGGCCAGCTGACGTTTGAGTCGAACATTCTCGTCGGCCAGTGCCTGCTCTCGGGCCGAGGCACTTTGCTTCTGTTGAGATTTGGCGCGCCACTGATAGAGCTGGCTGGGCTGCACCCCTAGCTCTCTGGCGGCGGCGCTGATACCGATGCGGTCGGCGAGTGCCAAAGCCTCATCCTTGTAAGCTTGGGAGTAACGGTTACGAGTCTTCTTCATCGACGCTGACTGCCTTGCCATGGGTTACCTCGTTCAGTGAGTGTACTTCCTTAATAGGATGTCCACTGTCACTGGGCAAGATCAATATGCTATTTCCTGAAAGGAGACCTATGCCTGAATCTTCCAATCTCAGACTCAATATTGAACTCTAGATTTAATTAACGAAAACTTGCAAGTTTATAAACTCTTAACCTTCAAGTTAAACTACTTCCCTAAATATAACCAAGAGAAACCATCCATAATATTAACAGCTTCACCATAACTACGGTAACTCTATCAGGCGAGACCCGACAGATAGGCCTAAAGTAGCTGCACTCACAAATGAAAACATCAATGCAACTTTAAAATTGGTCGTAGCTATATAGTGATCATAGCGTCCAATAATATTGAACAAAAATTCACATTTCTCTTTATAGCTTTCATCAACATTATCCAAAATCAACCTCTCTAAAATCCCATATGAACACAAAACAGAAAATCTTTAAACGCATAGCAATTATTTTAATAACATACATTTCAACTTCCTCACCACCGAAGGCTGGCTAATCCCTGCCCTCTTCGCTATTGCATAGGTACTGGGCAGCTCGGCAGCCATCTCGCGTAGCCATTGCGCTTCGATGCGTGCCAGGCCTTCCTTGAGGGTTTCGTTGGGGCCGAGTTTGGGGATTGGCATGGCTACCGCCCCCTCAGCGGCAGGCGCTGAGAGGGAATTGGGACTATGGAAGTTATCGGCAGTGGTAAAACTATCATTAACGCCTATTCCATTAGATTTTTCATTACTGAAGCCAAATGAATTGCCTAGTCCATTAGCGTTATTCGTGGAACAAGTGCTGAGCAGTGTTTTCACTGAGTCGCTGTCGATGACATCACTGGGGGCGCTGAGCCAGGCGCGTTCCAGCCAGTTTTCCAGTTCGCGGATATTGCCGAGCCAGTCCTGGCGCATGAGGATGGGCCATAACGAGGCGTCAAGAAGCTTGCGGCGGCCATGACGTTGATTGAGGCGCGAGAGGTGTTGCTCGATCAGGGCGGGAATGTCTTCGCGGCGTTCACGCAGCGGCGGCAGGCTGACGGGTAGCACATTGATGCGGTAGTAGAGGTCGAGGCGGAACTGGCCCTGCTCCACGCGGGCGGCGAGGTCTTGATTGGTGGCGACGACCAGGCGGAAGTCGGCGCGGCGGGTGGTGGTGTCGCCCAGGCGGGTGATCATCCCGTCCTGAATCACCTTGAGCAGCTTGGTCTGGGTGGCCAGCGGCAGCTCACCGATCTCATCGAGGAACAGGGTGCCGCCTTCGGCCTGCTCCATCAGGCCCGCCTTGCCACGGTTGCCCGCGCCAGTGAAGGCACCAGCCTGATAGCCGAACATCTCGGATTCGAACAGGCTCTCGGGAATGGCGCCGCAGTTCACCTCGATGAAGGGGCCGTCGGCGCGTTGGCTCCAGCGATGCAGTTGATGGGCGAAGGCCGTCTTGCCGACCCCGGATTCGCCCAGCATCAACACCGTGGCGCTGGTGGGCGCGACCCGCTTGAGCAGCAGCGCTATCTCGCGCATCACGGGGCTTCTGACCTGCAGCTCGCCCAGATCCAGCGCGGCGTCTTCGCACTCGGCCTGCTCGCGCGCTGATTGTTCACGTTGCCGCTGTTCCGCCTGGCTCTGTGCATATTGCTCCGTGGCTTGTTGGCCTGATTGGCCTGCCCTCGGCGTTGTCCAATCGCCCTCTGCCTGACTGACGCCGCCCAGCTCACTGCCGCGTGAATTGCGGCGCAGGTGATCACTGAAGCGCTGCTGGAGCACCGCGTACTCCTGCTGCAACAGCTGGATATCGGTGAGATCCATCGAGCGGCTGACCACGCACTCAAGCTTGCCCGCGACAAACACCGGATGCGCCTGCGCCACCACCCGCCGCCCGGTGGCGGTAAGCTGCATCATCTGCAGCGTGCGCCCCGTGCGCAGCACCTCCAGGCTGATGGAGGGTTTGAGCACGCCACTGGCTTCCAGCTCATGCACGTTGGCGGCACACAGCTCCTCGCGGGTCATGCCATAGACCGCCGCGGCGCCAGGGCTGACATCTGTCACCTGGCCATCCGCATTGACCACGAAGTAGTGATCGTGAGCGGTGTCGATGATGGTCTTGAGAATCTGACGGTCGAGCTCTGACATGGCGGGCACCTCATGGTCGAGCCTGTGAATCGGGCGGGGCTTTCCAGCAGGTCTTTCTATCGCTTCTTTCCAGCAGGTTTTTCCAGCTGGTCTTTCTCGCACTGCGCTTGAAGACACTCTCGATGATGCCCGAATGTGATCCACAAATGAATCATCGATCCATTTTTGAATCATCAATGACGCACGAGTGATCCACAAATGAATCACTCGGCGACCGCCGTCAAATAAAACTCAATAAAATCAATCAACTGAAAATTGGCATGGTTACTGCAATGCTGGAGTATGCACCAAGGAAGATCGCCGGCTTTCATCACACCGTCCAGCCAGGCGATCAGGCGAACAATCACAATACCCAGCTCGCCGTCAGCGTATCGCGAGCGATTCAAGACCTGGAGAGACAGATGAGCGAGTTCAATCAGCCGCTGGGCGGCAACGACATGCCACGTTTCGGCGGCCCGGCCACCATGATGCGTCTGCCGGCTCAGGAAACCGCGGAAGGACTGGACGCCGCCTTCATCGGCATTCCGCTGGACATCGGTACCTCCAACCGTCCGGGGGCGCGCCTCGGCCCGCGTCAGATCCGTGATGAATCGCGCATGCTGCGCCCCTACAACATGGCCACCCGCGCCGCGCCCTTCGATAGCCTGCAGGTGGCGGACATCGGCGATGTGCCGATCAACACCTTCCACCTGCCGAAGAGCATGGACATCATCGAGCAGTTCTACGATGAGGTGCTGCGCCACGACTGCGTGCCGCTGACGCTGGGCGGCGATCACACCGTCACCCTGCCGGTGCTGCGCGCCATCGCCAAGAAGCATGGCCCGGTCGGCCTGATCCATATCGATGCCCACGCCGACGTCAACGACCACATGTTCGGCGAGCCCATCGCCCACGGCACGCCGATTCGCCGCGCCCAGGAAGAAGGCCTGCTCGACAGCCATCGCGTGGTGCAGATCGGTCTGCGTGGCACCGGCTACTCCGCCGATGACTTCGACTGGTGCCGCCAGCAGGGCTTCCGAGTCGAGACCGCCGAGATGTGCTGGTTCAAGTCACTCGCCCCGCTGATGGCCGAAGTGCGCGACATGATGGGCGACCGCCCGGTGTACATCACCTTCGACATCGATGGCCTGGACCCCTCTGTCGCCCCCGGCACCGGCACCGTGGAAGCCGGCGGCCTGACCATGCCGCAGGGCATGGAAATCGTGCGCGGCGCGCGTGGCCTCAACATCGTCGGCGGTGACCTGATGGAAGTCTCCCCGCCCTATGACCCCAGCGGCAACACCGCGCTGATGGGCGCGACCCTGCTCTACGAGATGCTGTGCGTGCTGCCGGGCGTGCAACAGCGCGACTGATCCACGAACGACCCACGAATGACCCGCTGTCCTGCTTTACCCGCGCCGGGGCCCGTCCCGCCCTCGGCGCACACAACCTCAACACCGAATACGGTTTCATCCTCGTATACGGCATGAGCTTCACGGGAAGCTCGGCCAGGGCCTGACCATTACAACAAGATCTAGGTGACCCGCATGACAACCAGCATCGACTCCGCGGCGGACCATACGCCGCCCCGCTCCAGCTCAAGCGCTGATTCACGCTCCAACAAGACACATAACGGTGAGAAGGCGCAGAAAGACCTCATCGCCACCCGTCCCGTGCCGCTCTCGGTCCACGGGCTGATGAAATTCCTGGTGCCGTCATTGCTCGGTGTCAGCTTCTTCCTGGTGCCGTTCAGTGTCGGCGACACCATCAATATCGGCATGGGCCTGATGGCCGATTGGCTCAAGGCCACGCTCGGCAGCGCCTTGCCCGCCATCGCCGTGGCGGTGCTGTGTCTATCGGTGATCCTCACCGCCTTCGTCAAGCTCGCCAAGCCGAACTGGGCGCGCCACGGCGCAGCGCACGAGCTGTTCGACGTCTCGCCGGTATGGTTTGCCATGCGCTCCCTCGGCGCCATCTTCGCGCTGATGACCTACTTCCAGTGGGGGCCCACTCAAGTGACGGCGGCCTTCACCGGCGGCGTGATGCTCAATGATCTCGCGCCGGTGCTGCTGACCTTCTTCTTCTTCGCGGCCATTCTGCTGCCACTGCTGGTCGACTTCGGCTTCATGGAATTCATCGGCAGTCTGGTGCGTCGCCCGTTCCGCGCCATCTTCAACCTGCCCGGGCGCAGCGCCATCGATGCCACCGCCTCATGGATGGGGTCCGGCACCGTCGGCGTGCTGATCACCACCCAGCAGTACGAGCAGGGCTTCTACAGCAAACGTGAAGCGGCAGTGATCGCCACCAACTTCTCGGTGGTCTCGATTGCCTTCGCGTTGCTGGTCACCAGCTTCATGAACATCAATCACCTGTTCGTGCCCTTCTATCTGACCGTCGTCATCGCGGGCCTGATCGCCGCCGTCATCGTGCCGCGCCTGCCGCCGCTGTCACGCAAGCGTGATGATTATCATGAGCCAGTCGGCTGTCAGATCAGTGAAGAGAACCAGAGCGACTGTGGCGTGCTGCGCTACTCACTGGGCATGGCCGTCGCGCGCGCCGAGCATGCGCCGGGCCCGCTCAAGCTGGTGAAATCGGCCTGCTTCAATGTGGCGGACATCTTCCTCGGTCTGCTGCCGGTGGTGATCGCCATCGGTACCGTGGCACTGATGCTGGCCGAGTTCACGCCAGTGTTCACCTGGCTCTCCTACCCGATGATTCCGCTGCTGGAACTGCTGCAGATTCCCCACGCGGCAGAGGCAGCCCCGGCGACGCTGGTCGGCTTTGCCGACATGTTCCTGCCGGCGGTGCTGGCCAAGGACATCGACAGCGAACTTACCCGCTTCGTGATCGCCTGCCTGTCGCTGACCCAGTTGATCTACATGTCCGAGATCGGCGCCCTGCTGCTCAAGTCGAAGATTCCGCTCAAGCTGTGGGAGCTGGTGGCCATCTTCGTGCTGCGCACGCTGATCACCCTGCCGATCATCGCCGGTATCGCGCATCTGTTCGTGTTCTGAGCCAAGCGGGCACTCAACGTGTTTCTCATCTCATACGGGAGCACCACGGTGCTCCCGTCATTGGAATAACCTGCCATGACCTGTGCTGAACTCCTCATCCGACTGCTGCGTGACACCTACGGCGTCGACACCGTCTTCGGTATTCCCGGCGTGCATACCGTCGAGCTCTACCGTGGCCTGGAGCCGGATGCCGACCCCGCCGCGCGCAGCATTCGCCACGTCACCCCGCGCCATGAACAAGGCGCCGGCTTCATGGCCGATGGCTATGCCCGCAGCACCGGCAAGCCCGGTGTGTGCTTCATCATCACCGGCCCGGGGATGACCAACATCACCACCGCGATGGGCCAGGCGCTGGCCGACTCCATCCCGATGCTGGTGATCTCCAGCGTCAATCGCACCGACACCCTCGGCCGTGGCCAGGGGCGTCTGCACGAGCTGCCCAGCCAGCAGCAGCTGGTGTCGGGCGTGGCGCGCTTCAGCCACACCCTGCTCGACCCGGCCGCGCTGCCGGAAGTGCTGGCCCGCGCCTTCGCACTGTTCGAGGGTGCCCGCCCCGGCCCCGTGCATATCGAGATTCCCATCGACCTGTTCAATGCCGAGATCCCCCCGCCCGCCGGTCGCACCACGTATGATTTCACGCGCCCGCGCATCGGCCGCCTCGCGCCGGACCCGGCCCTGCTCGCTGAGGCCGTGAGCCTGCTGCAGGGCGCCGAGCGGCCATTGGTGCTGCTGGGCGGTGGCTGTGTCGCCGCGCCCCAAGCGGCCCGCCAGCTGGTGGAGGCGCTGGATGCCCCCACCGTCACCACCATCAATGCCAAGGGTCTGCTGGGCAGCGCCCACCCGTTGGATCTCGGCGCCAATGCCGCGCTGCCTGCGGTACGCGAACTGGCGCGCGACGCCGATGTGGTGCTGGCGATCGGTACCGAGCTTGGCGAGACCGACTACGACGTGGTGTTCGATGATGGCTTCGTGATCGGTGGTCAGCTGATCCGCGTCGATATCGACCCCGAACAGCTGGCGCGCAACCAGCAGGCGACGCTCGCCATCGTCGCCGACGCCGGCCTGGCACTGGAGACCCTTGCCGCGCGTGTTGCTGATGACCTGGGCGAAACCTATGACAAGACGGCTGACGCAAAGGCAGGCAAGACACGCGGCGCGCAGACCACCGCCGCGACGCTTGAAGCCCTCGCGTTGCCGACCGATCCGGCCTTCGCGCCCTACGTGCCGCTGTTCGACACCCTCCAGCAAGCGCTGCCGGAGGCGATCTGGGTGGGCGATTCCTGCGCGACCGTCTACGCCGCCAATCATCTGCTCAGCCAGCCGGCGCCACGCCGTTACTTCAATGCCTCCACCGGCTACGGCACGCTCGGCTACGGCCTGCCCGCCGCGATGGGCGCGACCCTGGGCCGCCCGGACCTGCCGGTGATCGCGCTGGTCGGCGATGGCGGCATCATGTTCACGCTGTCCGAACTCGCCTGCGCAGTGGAAGAACAGCTGCCGGTGGTGATCGTGCTGTGGCACAACCAAGGCTATGAAGAGATCCGCCGCTTCATGGACAACGCCGCCGTCACGCGTCTGGGCGTCGACATCAAGGCCCCCGACTTCCAGCTGCTCGCCCAGGGCTTCGGCTGCGCCGCCGTGGCGATCGACTCCCCCAGTGAGCTGGCGACCGCGATCAGCGAGCGCGACGCAAGCGCCCCGCTGCTGGTGGAAATTGATGCGGCGGCGTGGCAGCGCTCAATCGCCGGCTGAGTCCGGCTCGGCGCAGCGCATCATTCTCACGAACAATGCCCGCCTGTGCCCTTGAGGTGGCAGGTGGCATGGAACTCTCATGCCAGAAACTCACATGTCAGGAATGTCCATGCACAAGCTCGATCATCAGTTCATCAACAACGAGTGGGTCAAGTCCCACGGCGAGCGTCGTCTGGCGGTCACCAATCCCTTCGAGGAGACCGTCATCGCCGAGGTGACGGCAGGTGATGCGCGTGATGTACAGGCTGCCGTCGCGGCCGCCGCCGATGCCTTTGAAGACTGGCAGGCGTTGAGTGGCGGCGAGCGTGCGGTCTATCTGGAGGCCTTCGCCGAGGCGCTGACGTCACGTCGGGAAGCGCTGGTGGAGATGTCGTGTCGCAACAACGGCAAGATTCGCGCCGAGGCCGAGATCGATCTCGATGATGCCATCGGCTGCTACCGCTATTACGCCGCCCAGGCACGCGCGCTGGATGCGCGTCAGGGCGTGGAAGTCGCGCATGATGTCGAAGGCTATGCCGCGCACACCTATCACGAACCGGCAGGCGTGGTGGGACTGATCACGCCGTGGAACTTCCCGCTGGTCACCAGCGCCTGGAAGGTCGCGCCGGCGCTCGCCGCGGGCTGCACCCTCGTGATCAAGCCCTCTGAAGTGACGCCGCTGCCGGAGCAGGTGATGGCCGAAATCGCGCTGGAAGCCGGACTTCCGGCAGGCGTTTTCAACCTGCTGCACGGCGATGGCGAGGGCATCGGCGCACCGCTGACCCGTCATCCGCGCATCGACAAGATTTCCTTCACCGGCAGCAATGTGGTCGGCGAGAAGGTCATGCAGGCCGCGGCCGGCGGCACGCGCGGCGTGTCGCTTGAGCTTGGCGGCAAGTCTGCGATCCTCGTGCTCGACGATGCCGACGTCGAGGAGGCCGCCGATTGGGTGATGGCGGGCATCTACTTCAATGCCGGTCAGATCTGCTCTGCCACCTCGCGCCTGCTGGTGCACGAGGCCATCGCCGATGAGCTGCACACCGCACTGGCCAGCCGCATCGATGCGCTGGTGCTGGGTGACCCGCTGGATGCCGCGACCCAGATGGGCCCGATGACCAGCGCCCGCCAGCGCGATACCGTGCTCAATTATCTCAACGTGGCGCGCGAGGAAGGCCTGACGGCGCTGCGCGATGGCACCCATCGCAGCCTGCCGAGCAAGGGTTACTTCGTGGCGCCGACGCTTTTCACCGATGTGCCGGTGACAAGCCGTCTGTGGCGCGAGGAGGTCTTCGGGCCAGTGCTGTGCTCGCGCCGCGTCGCCGATGAGGCCGAGGCGATCCGCCTCGCCAATGACTGTGATTTCGGGCTGGTGGCCACGGTGGTCAGCGGTGATGCCAGGCGCGCCCAGCAGGTCGGCCGCCGTCTGCGTGCAGGCGTAGTGTGGTACAACAGCGAGCAGTTGCCGCTGGTACAGGCCAGCTGGGGTGGCTTCAAGCGCAGCGGCATCGGCCGTGAGCTGGGGCCGTGGGGCCTGGCGGGCTATCTGGAGGTCAAGCACATCATCGGCCCAGTACTTGACTGAACGTATTGACTGAACGTATTGACTGAGCATCTTGTGTGACCAGATGACAAAACGCCCCGCCTCGGCAATCACCGAGGCGGGGCGTTTTCGTTTACGGCTCTTTCTTGAAACCAGCCCCTTCTCCTATCAGCCGACCGCCGCCGTCTGGCTGATGCCGTCCCGCGCACATGACTGGCCGCAGTGGCTGCCGTGAATGCTCAGCGCCTGCCAGGCATCGAAGGTGCTGAGATAGATGTCGCCACCGAGATTCGCTGGCAGCTCCGAACACTTGAGGCGGTCCATCACCGGGCCCTTCACTTCACTCAGATGCAGTTTCACGCCAGCGGCGCTCAGGCGTTCATTGATGACTTCCAGGCTTTCCAGCGCCGAGGCATCGATCAGGTTGACCGCCTGACAAGCCAGCACCAGATGCTTGAGCGAGGGGCGTTCGGCCATCAGCGCCAGCACGGTGTCTTCCAGATAGCGTGCATTGGCGAAATACAGACTCTCGTCGATGCGCAGAATCGCCAGTTCGGGGTCGGTCTCCACCTCATGGCGCTCGACATTGCGAAAGTGCTCGCTGCCCGGCACACGCCCGACCAGCGCACTGTGCGGCTGGCTGGTGCGCTTGAGATAGAGCCCCAGCGATACGACGATGCCGACGATGATGCCGCTCTCCACCCCATGCGCGAGAGTGATGATCAACGTGACCATCAGCGCCGCACCGTCACCCTTCGAATAGCGGAAGGTGCGTTTGATCGCCGCGATATCGATCAGGCTGGTGGTGGCGACGATGATGATCGCCGCCAGCGTCGCGCGCGGCAGCCAGGCCAACCAGTCAGTCAGCCACAGGCTGGCGAGCAGAATGCCGATGGCGGTAAAGGCCCCCGCCAAGGGCGTGGCGGCGCCGGCATCGAAGTTGACGACTGAGCGCGACAGCCCGCCCGAGATCGGCATGCCACCGCTGACGCCTGCGCCCATGTTGGAGACGCCCAGCGCGATCAGTTCCTTGTCGGGGTCGATGCGCTGACGGCGCCGCGCGGCGAGACTCTGGGCCAGCGCCAGCGATTCGACGAAGCCGACCACGCTGATCAAGAGTGCCGAGAGCAGAAGGCCCGACCAGTCATGGCTGACGAAGGACGGCAGGCTGAGGTCGGGCAGCCCGCCGGGCACGGCACCGATCAGCGCCATGCCGCTCTTGCCCTGCTCAAGAGGACCACTCAGGCCCCAGGCCAGCAGGCTGGAGACGATGACGGCGATGATCGGCGTGGTCTTGCACAGCATGCCCGCCGCGCTCGCGCGCATCCCGAGGGCCATCAGGATCTGCTTGAGATGTCGGCGTGCCAGAATCAGCCCCGTCAGGCAGCCCACCCCGATGACGAGTGTCGGCCAGTGCAGCCCTTGCCCGCCTGCCGACAGCGATTCGCCCATCGCGATCAGATTGCCGCCGCTGAGGCTCAGGCCGGTGATGGGGCCGAGCTGACTGGCGATGATCAGAATGCCCGAGGCGGTCATGAAGCCCGAGATCACCGGGTGGCTGATGAAATTCACCAGCACTCCCAGGCGCAACAGCCCCATGGCGATCAGCATCGCGCCGGAGAGAAAGGCCAGCAGCAGCGCGGCGGCCAGCATCTCGGGCGTGGAGAGCGCCGCACCACCGGCGCCGCTCATGCCCGCGATCGCCGAGGCCGTCATCAGCGAGATGATCGCCACCGGCCCCACCGCCAGGGTGCTGCTGGTGCCGAACAGCGCATACAGCACCAGCGGCAGCATGCTGGCGTAGAGGCCGACCTGCGCCGGCAGCCCCGCCAGCAGCGCATAGGCCAGCGCCTGAGGCACCAGCATGACGCTGACGATCACCGCCGCCAGCAGGTCACGCCCGAGACTGTGGCGGTCATAGTGGGCAAGCCAACCCGCCAGCGGCAGCCAGCGGGCAAGCGGCGTCCCCTTTGCCTCTCGGACCGGCTCAGACATCGCGTGACGCCGGACGCGCCAGCCATTCATGGCCCTTGAGCATCAGGTTCCAGTAGATGAACGGCAGCCCCCGCGCCTTGAGCTGCCAGGCCAGGCGTGTCGGGCGCGTGCCGTCATTGACCCACTTGGGGAAGGTCGGCTGCAGTTCGCCGCCGTAGCCGAATTCCGCCAACACGATGCGGCCGTTCTCCACCGTCAGCGGGCAGGAGCCATAGCCCCGATAGCCTGCGGTGAGCGCGCCACCTGCCAGCGTGGCCAGCAGGTTCTCGACCACTACGGGGGACTGCTTTCGCACCGCCGCGGCAGTCTTGGCATTCGATGTGCCACTGACATCGCCCAGCCCGAAGATAACGGGATGGCGCATGTGCTGTAGGGTCTCGGGCTCGAGATCCAGCCAACCAGCAGCGTTGGCCAGCCCTGACTCGGCGATCAACGCCGGTGCCTTCTGCGGCGGCACCACATGCAGCATGTCGAAGGACTGCTCGACGATCTGCGGCTCGCCGCCCTCCTCAGCTGCCGGTACCTCAAAGCGTGCCGTCTGCGTCTCGCCATCCACCGCGACCAGGCGCTGTTGGAACCTGACATCGATGCCATAGCCCGCGACCGCCTCTTCCAGCGCCGGCACGTAGGCCGGCACGCCGAACATCACGCCGCCGGCGTTATGGAAGCTGACCTCGAGCTGCGACAGCACGTTCTCACGCTGCCAGTGATCGCAGGCCAGATACATCGCCTTCTGCGGCGCACCGGCGCACTTGATGGGCATCGGCGGCTGGGTGAACAGCGCCTTGCCGCCCTTGAGGGTCCGCACCAGCTGCCAGGTATAGGGCGCGAGATCATAGCGATAGTTGGAGGTGACGCCATTTTCGCCCAGCGTCTCCTCCAGCCCGTCGATAGCGCCCCAGTCCAGCTCAAGACCGATGGCGATCACCAGACGCTCGTAGCGCAGGCGATGGCCATTGCCATTGCCAAGCGTGACTTCGTGCGCCTCGGCATCGATGGCGGTGGCCGTATCGCGATACCAGTGCACGCCCTTGGGCATCACCGAGTGCATCGGCTTGCGCGTGAATTCCGGCGTGAAGATGCCGCCACCGACCATCGTCCAGCCCGGCTGATAGCTGTGCTGCTCAGCGGGTTCGACGATGGCGATGTCCATGCCCGGCTGACGCTTGAGCAGACTGGCCGCCACCGCGATACCGCCGGCCCCGCCACCGATGATCACCACCTTGTGGGCGTTGGGTGCCAGGCGGTGATTGGCGGCGCGAGTCGCTTCAGTGGCCGAATCAGCCCCCAGATTGTCACAAGGCGTCGTTGCAGAATCCGAAACTGGCGGGGTCTGTGGCGTGCTCTGGCTCATCGATAAGGCTCCCATCGCGGCAATTCGTCCATTTGAGTCACAAAATTACGTAAGCAAGTTACATAGGCAAAGCACTTCAGCAAAGCCGACATGGCGGCCATCACAGCTGATCAAACGGCAGATTGAGCGGAATCTTGAGATAGGCGCGCCCGTTGTCTTCCGCCGGCGGCAGCTGGCCGGCGCGCATGTTCACCTGCACCGCCGGCAGCATCAGGCGCGGCATGCCAAGCCCGGCGTCACGCCTTGAACGCATATCGACGAAGGCCTGCTCATCGATGCCGTCATGCACATGGATGTTGTGCTTGCGCTGCTCACCCACCGATGTCTGGCAGCAGAAACCTTCGCGTCCTTCGGCCGAATAATCATGGCACAGGAAGATGCGCGTGCTGTCAGGTAGCGAGAGCACCTTGTGGATCGAGCGATACAGCGTACGCGCATCGCCGCCGGGGAAATCGCAGCGCGCGGTGCCGTAATCGGGCATGAACAGGGTATCGCCGACGAAGACGGCGTCGCCGATCACGTAGCTCACGCAGGCCGGCGTATGACCCGGCGTATGCAGCACGCGGCATTCAAGCCCGCCGATCGCCAGGCTGTCGCCCTCTTCCAGCAGGCGATCGAACTGTCGGCCATCGCGCGCGAAACCCGCCTCGGCGGCAAAGATATCGGCAAAGATGTCCTGCACTTCGCGTATACGCGCCCCGATCGCCAGCTGGCAACCCAGCTTGCCTTTCAGGTAGGCGGCCGCCGACAGGTGATCGGCGTGAACGTGGGTCTCGAGAATCCATGCCACCTCGAGGGACTCGGCGTCGATATGCGCAAGCAAGGCATCCGCAGAGCGGGTGCTGGTGTGGCCTGCGGGATAATCAAAGTCGAGCACGGGATCGATGATCGCGCACTGGCGGGACTGCGGGTCGCGCACCAGGTACGTGAAGGTGTTGCTGTCTTCGTCGAAGAAGCTCTCGACCTGGGGGCGCTGTGTTGAGGTTGCCATCTTCCGATCTCCTGCTTCGCTCAAGGATTGATGCCTCAAGCCTACGCCTGAAGCAGCAGCAACGCAAAAAAAGAATAACGTTAAAACCACAGGGAATAACAATAAGGCTTTTTCAATAACCTGCTGTTCTAGCGAGGGAATTTCTGAGTCGAAGCCGAGGAAGTGCGGCTGCCGGGGTGGCTCTCCCCCCCAAGGTATAGCGGATGGCGCGCCGCAGGGCAGATAGGCTGACATTGCCAGGTGACACGATTCACCTTTACACTCTTGAACAATTAACCTCCGCGAATCGCTGTCTTTCCTTCACGCCTCATTGGATGAGCTACGCCATGCCACGCATTCTTCAATGGTCGATCACGGTTGCCCTCGCCGGCTTCCTGTTCGGTTTCGATACCGCCGTCATCTCGGGGGCGGATACCTCACTGCAGAGCCAGTGGGGTCTCAGCGACCTCATGCACGGCCTGGTCATCATGTCGATGGCCCTGTGGGGCACAGTGATCGGTGCCATCTTTGGCAACTGGCCGACCGATCGCTTCGGGCGCCGCGCCACGCTGATCGGCATCGGTATCCTCTATCTGGTCTCCGCGCTGGGCTCGGCGCTGGCCACCGATCCTTATGTGTTCTCGTTCTTCCGCCTGCTGGGGGGGCTAGGTGTCGGCGCGTCTTCCGTGGCAGCGCCTATCTACATCTCCGAGATCGCCCCCCGCGAACGTCGCGGGGCACTGGTCGGGCTCTACCAGTTCAACGTGGTATTCGGGATCGTGATCGCCTTCGTCTCCAACTACTTCATCGGCTTCATGGACGGCGAGAACTGGCGCTGGATGCTGGGGGTGGAAGCCGTGCCGGCCGCGCTCTATCTCTTGATGATCTGCAAGGTGCCGCGCAGCCCGCGCTGGTTGATTCTCAAGCGTAATGATGAAGCTGGAGCAGCCGAGATCATCAAGCTGATCAACCCCAAGGCCGATATCGCCGAAGAACTCGCCATCATTCGTGGCACCGAGAGCGAGGGGATTGCCAAGCAACATACCCGCCTGTTCGCCTGGCGCTACCGCCTGCCTATCCTGTTTGCTTTCCTGATTGCCGCATTCAATCAACTTTCTGGCATCAACTTCATCATCTACTACGCACCGCGCATTCTGGCCGAGGCTCAGCTCGAATCCAGTGCTGCATTGCTCTCTACAGCGGGAATCGGGGTCATCAATCTGATATTCACAATGCTGGGTATGTCATTGATCGACAAACTGGGGCGCCGGACTCTGATTCTGATCGGCTCCGCCGGTTATCTGTTGTCGCTGTGCCTGATTTCCTGGGCCTTCTACCTCAAGGACTTCAGTGCCATGGGCGGTTATGGGGTCCCGATCCTGATGGCTGTCTTCATTGCGGCGCATGCCATGAGCCAGGGTACTGTGATCTGGGTGTTCATCTCCGAGATCTTCCCCAACAAGGTCCGTGCCATGGGGCAGTCCTTCGGCAGCTCCGTACACTGGATCTTTGCGGCGCTGATCGCGTTGCTGATGCCGACCATCCTCAGCCACTTCAGCGGTGGGCCGGTGTTCGCCTTCTTCGCCGTCATGATGCTGCTGCAACTGGTGTTCGTGCTGTTCTTCATGCCCGAGACCAAGGGTGTCTCGCTTGAGGAACTCCAGGGCCGCCTGATCCGCCCTTCGCGCAAGGAGAAGGAGCAGGAACAGGCCGCGGCACTCGCGCCACAGGGCAACTGAGGCTCTTGACGCTTGGGCTTTGAAGCCCGACTCGAATAACGCTCTCCAGACGCCGACACCCCGCCCTGTGCGGGGTGTCGGCGTTCGGGGGTGCCTTCACTGTTCGTCATCACCCACCAGGCTGCTCTATTTATTGGTACACCCGCTGTGTTTCTTTAGAACACCGCTCCTGACAATACTGGATTGCGCTGACCGCCCCGGCAGAGGGTGGCAGCCGACCGCCGCGGGCTTGCCCCGGGCGCTGCATTCCAGACGTTTCAAAAGCTCAAGACACTACAATAACAAGCGGAGTCCCACATGCCCCTTTCTCAACTCCTGGACTGGCGGTTGCACCTGCTGGTCGTGGTGCTGTCCCTCGGCGCCGAACTGATCGGTATTCTCAAGTTCCCGCTCGGCCCCGGCACCTTGCTGCTGTTGCCGCTGTTCTATGCCTTCATTGCCGCCGTACTGTGCAATCCGCACCTGTTCAGCGGCACGAAACGGGTCATCCCGCCGGTGATCAGCGCGGCGGCAGGGCCGGTCATCCTGCTGTCGATCATGCCGTTCATCGCCCGCTTCGGTTCCACCATCGGCCCGGCCATCGAGCAGCTGATCTCGGCGGGTCCGGCGCTGATCCTGCAGGAACTGGGCAATCTGGGCACCATGCTGATCGCGATGCCGATCGCGGTAGTGGTGCTCAAGATGGGCCGTGAGGCGATCGGCGCGACCTACTCCATCGCGCGGGAACCCAACATCGCGATCATCTCCGACAAGTACGGCCTCAAGGGCCCGGAAGGCGTCGGTGTGATGGGAGTCTATGTGGTGGGCACCATGTTCGGCACCCTGTGGTTCGCGCTGATGGCGGGCTACCTGACCTCACTGGACATCTTCGACCCGCGTGCACTGGCCATGGCCTGCGGTGTCGGCAGCGGCAGCATGGTGGCGGCGTGTTCCGGCGCCATCGCCGGTGCCCTGCCGGAGATGGGCGAAGAGCTGCTGGCCTTCGCCGGCGCCAGCAACCTGCTGACCTATGCCACCGGCCTCTACGTCTCGCTGTTCATCGCCCTGCCGGTCGCCGAGCGCCTGTTCCGCTTCTTCAGTCGCAAGCGGGCCGGCAGCGATGACGCCATGAATGACGAGGAAGCCAAGCTCGCCTCAGACGCGCTGGTTGAAGATCGCCCGGAAAACCAGCTGGGCAAGACGGCCATGGTCGTCGCGGCGGTCTGCGTGGTCGGCTGGGTGGTCAACACCATCAATGGCGCCAGCCTGATCGACGCCGCCCCCGGCATGCTGATCCTGTACGTGATGACCATGCTGGGTCTGCTGGTCGCCCGCGTCATGCCCTTCTATCTGCCGGCCATCGCCTGGGTGTCGCTGGTCAGCATCCTGATGACGCTGCCGTGGTTCCCGGGCAGCGGCTGGATCACCGAGCAGCTGGGCTTCGTCAACTTCCTCGCCATCGTCACGCCGGTCCTCGGCTATGCGGGTCTGGCACTCAGCAAGCGCGAGTTCAGCATGTTCCGCCAGGCGGGCTGGAAGCTGGTGATCATCTCGCTGCTGGTCTTCACCGGCACCTATATCGGCTCGGCAGTCGTGGCGCAGGCACTGCTCTGATCACACGGGCTTCCGGCTTTACCTTTCGCATTACCTTCGCTTCTCACTTTGCTACCCCCTTCTCATCACTTTTACGCCGGCACTTCAGGGTGCCGGTTTCCACAGGAATTCAGCATGCAACTACCCGACAAGATCGACGAGGCACTGCTGCGCAGCTGGCGTCATGAGTTTCATCAGCATCCCGAGACGGCCTTCGAGGAGCACCGCACCTCGGCGCGCGTCGCCGAGATCCTGCGTGCCGCTGGCCTGGACGTCACCACGGGACTTGCCGAGACCGGTGTGATCGCGGTGCTCGACGGCAAGCTGGGCAAGGGCCAGACCATCGGCCTGCGCGCCGACATGGATGCGCTGGATGTCACCGAGGCCAACGCCGTCTCACATTGCTCGCACACGCCGGGCAAGATGCATGCCTGCGGTCATGATGGCCACACCACCATGCTGCTGGGCGCGGCCTGTGAACTGGCGCGCGATCCTGACTTTGCCGGCCGCGTGGTGTTCGTGTTCCAGCCGGCCGAGGAGAACGAAGGCGGCGGCCGGCG
Source organism: bacterium Scap17 (assembly GCA_013376735.1). Lineage (NCBI taxonomy): Bacteria > bacterium Scap17. The sequence continues at coordinate 2,306,603 of VINJ01000001.1, forward strand.
CATGGTGGAGGACGGCCTGTTCGAGCAGTTCCCGATGGATGCCATCTACGGCCTGCACAACTGGCCGGGGCTGGCACTCGGCGAGGCGGCGGTGCATGAAGAGGCGGTGATGGCGGCCTTCGATGTCTTCACCCTGACCCTGGGCGGTCACGGCTGCCACGCTGCCATGCCGCATCTGGGCAAGGACACCATCCTGGCGGCCTGTCAGCTGGTGACCCAGTTGCAGGGGCTGATCAGCCGCGAGACTCCGGCGCACCAGACCGCGATTCTCAGCATCACCCAGTTCCATGCCGGCGATGCCTTCAACGTGATGCCGGAAGAAGTCGAACTGCGCGGCACCCTGCGCTGCTTCGACCCGACACTGCGCGCGCATCTGCAGCAGCGCTTCCATGACGCCGTCGATGCCATGGCGAACTTCCACGGTCTAAAGGTCAACTTCGACTATCAGCCGCGCTATCCCGCGACGCTCAATGCGCCCGGCCATGCCGAACGCTGCGCCAGCGTTCTCGAGCAGTTGCCGAGCATCCGGCGGGTCCATCGTGACCTGCCGCCCTCGATGGCCTCGGAAGACTTCGCCTATCTGCTGCAGGAATGTCCGGGCGCCTATATCTGGCTGGGCAACGGCGAAGAGAGCGCCTCGCTGCATAATCCGCACTACGACTTCAATGATGCTGCCACGCCCATCGGCGTCAGCTACTGGACGTCGCTGGTGCGTCAGCTGCTGGCCGTTGGCGGATAGCGCATGGCTGCGATGAAGCTCTGACGAACCATCACCACTGATCAAGACCACCAGCGACACGGGCTCGGCGAGGAGTGCTGAGCATGACGATCTGCGTGATTGGCGATGCGCCCATTGGCACTCGGGCCATACAGGCGCTTGCGCATGCCGGAGTCGAGGGGGTCATGGCAATGGCGGCCTCCGAGGTGCAGGACGCCCAGAGCCACCCACCCTTCAGCGCCGATGTCTATCTGATGGCTCTGGCGACATCACAACAGGTACAGAAGGTACTGACGGGCAAGCAAGGCCTGCTGCGCAGGGCGTCGCCCGGCAGCACCGTGATTGACCTTTCCAGTGGTGATGTCACGCTCAGCCGCGAACTGGCCGTGCAGACACGCCTCGCCGGCCATCACTGGCTGGAAGCGGCCACCAGTCGCAATCCCGCCGATGAAGCGAATGACAGCCTGACGCTGTTGATCGGCAGTAATGAGGCGACAGTGGCGCGCATGTCAGCACTGCTTGACGCCATCAGCAGGCAGCATCTGCATGTCGGAGACGCCGGCTGCGGCCATGCCACCGCCCTGGCCAGCGACTATCTGCATGCCGCGCATTTGATCACCACTGTCGAGGCGGTCGCCATGACCTATCGCGCGGGAGTGACACCCCAGGCGTGCATCGATGCCATCAACCTGGGTGCAGGGCGCAGTGCCGTGAGCGAGGTGAATTTTTCGCGTTGGGTGCTGCCGGGCCGCTATGACTCGGGGATCTCCACCGGTCAGCTGCGCCGAGACCTGCGCCTGGCGCGCAGTTTCGTCACCACGCTCAACCTGCCGGAAGGCTTGATGAAGGCAGTCTTCGAGTGCTGTCAGCCGCCGGAGCCATGTCCGGCGGACGAGGATGATCTCCATCATCTGTGCGATCGCTGGCTGAGCAAGGTGCCCGCCCATCTGCCCCCGCCTCGCCTGACCGAAATCAGAGCCCCTGGATCATGAGACCCACGATCAGCGCGCTTCCTGACGCGGACCGCTGAATGCCGCGATCCAGCGTTCGAGATGGCGCAGCAACTGCAGGCTGGCACGCGGCATGCGCCGCCCGACCCGCGTGATGATATGTGCGCGGGCCTGGCGGAAGCTGGCGCACTCCACATCCCGTGCGATCAACACGCCCTCCTGAAGCTCACGCGCCGCGGCGAAGGCCGGCAACAGTGTGATGCACAGCTCGGAGCGCGCCGCCTGCTTGAGCACCTCCATGGAATTGGTCTGCACCACCATATGCGGGCGCACCCCGGCCTCACGAAAACCATCGTCCATCAGCTGACGCACGCCGTGGCTCGGCCCCCACAGCGCCATGGGGTGCTGCGCCACTTCCTCGAGCGTCAGCGCATGGGTCTCGCTCGCCAGCGGATGCTCCGGCGACATGATGGCCACCAGCGGCTGCGGGCTTGAATGCCAGAAGCGCAGCTGGGGATGGACCCGCTCGTGATACATCAGGCCGATATCCGCCTCATCCTCGATCACGCTGTCGATGATGCTCTGCATGCTGCCGGTATCGACCTTGAGCGTGATGCCGGGGTACTGCTTGCGAAAGGCGCGCAGCGGACTGTTGATGATATCGCCGACGAAGCCCTCGCCGATGATCAGGCGAATCTCCCCGGTTTCCAGCCGCTGATAGGCATCGAGGCGCTCGCCGAGGTGCTGGTCGAGCGTCTCTCGCTCACGGATGTATTCCAGCAGCATCTCGCCGACCCGCGTCGGCTGCACGCCGTCACGGGTACGCTCGATGAGCGAGGCGGCCATGGCCTCTTCGAGCAGACCTATCTGACGACTGACAGCCGAAGGGGCGATGTTCAGACGCGCGGCGGCACGCCGGATGGAGCCGGCTTCGACGGTGACCTGAAAATAGACGAGACGCTGATGCGGGATATCCATGAGACGCTCTGCAAAGGATGGGAAAGGGGCTACGAAAAGCGGAGAGTCTTTACACAAGACGCAGCCAGCAGAGTACCCGATATCTGGGCGTCTCGGGCAGCGCGCGGTTGAACTCACCCTCCCTCAACACCATGTCAGAATGAATCCTCGCACCGCCTCTTCATGCCAGTTCTCATGGTCTTCTGCGCATCAAGCGAGGACAAGGAAGCGAGAACAAGCGATCATCGCCGCGAGCCGACCCGATGGGGAGGCAGACGCACGACGCACGACGCACGACGCACCCGCCATTCTGAAGCCAGTGCGCGAATAGGCTAAGATGGACCATCGCTTTACTGACTGTGCCTGCGTGACAAACCACACAGTCCCAAAAACAAGGAGATTCAATATGCTGACCATCTCCAATTCGGTAGCGCTGGCCGACTGGGAAATCGACCTCACCCAGATTCGCGCCCAGGGCAATGGCGGCCAGAACGTCAACAAGGTCGCCTCCGCCGTTCACCTGCGCTTCGATGTGCAGCGTTCGACGCTGCCCGGCTTCTACAAGGAGCGCCTGATGCAGCTGTCGGATCAGCGCATCAGCAAGGAAGGCGTCATCATCATCAAGGCGCAGAGCCATCGCACCCTCGAGCTGAACAAGGAAGATGCGCTGGCGCGCCTCAAGGCGATGATTCTGGAAGCCGTCAAGGTACAGAAGGCGCGCCGTGCGACAGCACCCAGCAAGGGCGCCAAGCGTCGCCGCGTCGACAGCAAGACGCGCAAGGGCAAGATCAAGGCCATGCGCGGCAAGGTACAGGTCTGACCCCGCCGAGGGCGGCGGTCAGCTCACAGCTCACGTCAGGGACGACAATTCATGCGCAATATCATCAGCTCGGCCGTGCTGGGCGGCCTGCTGGCCGTGGGAATGGTCTGGAGTGGCAGCTATCTCAAGCAGGCCGCACAGGTGTGGGAATCTTCCAGCCGCGTGGTCACCGTCAAGGGGCTCGCGGAGCGCGAGGTCAAGGCCGACCTGGCCCTCTGGCCGCTGCACTTCAGCGTCAATGCCAATCAGCTGACCGGGCTTCATGAGGCGCTGGCCAATGATGAGCGCAAGATTCGCGCCTTTCTCACCGCCCGCGGCTTCCCCGCCGACCAGGTCAGCGTGACCTCTCCCCAGGTGACTGACCTCTACGCCAACAGCTACAACGCCCAGCGTCCGGATGAGCGCTATCGCGCCGAAGCCACGGTGCTGGTGCGCTCGCCCAAGGTCGACCTCGTCAAGCAGAGTGCCTCACTGACCGGTGAGCTGGTGCGCGAGGGTATCCTGCTCTCGGCTGACTATGCCTATCGCACCGAATTCCTGTTCACGGGGCTTGAGGCCATCAAGCCCGACATGATCGCGGCCGCGACCGCGGATGCCCGGCGCGCCGCCCAGCAGTTCGCAGAGGATTCCGGCAGCACCGTCGGTCACATCAAGCATGCCAGCCAGGGCTATTTCTCGATCTCGGACCTCGACAGCTATACCCCTGACATCAAGAAAGTCAGAGTCGTGACCACCATCGACTACACCCTGAGCCACTGATCACCACTCGACAGCCCCCTTCTTCGCTGTATGGAGCCCCCATGTCCGACACCCCGCTGAGCAAGACCCAGACGAGCTTCTATCGACGCCTGTTCGTGGCCCACCTCATCGCGCATGACATCGCCAGCATACCGGCCATCATCGCGGCCACCGGCATGCCACGGCGCACCGCCCAAGATACCATCACTGCCCTGGGTGAGCTCGAGATCGTCTGTGAATTCCAGCGCGAGGAAGGCCAGCGCAACAATATCGGCCACTACGTGATTCGTGACTGGGGGCCGATCAATGCCCAGTGGGTCGCCGACAACGCCGAGCGCCTGCAGAAGGCGCTGGGCTATGCGTGAGAGGCGCAAGCTTGATCGAACAACAAAAGCTGAGAAATGAGGGTCCAGGGATAAGGATCGAGAAGTGAAGGTCGAGAGATGACGCCCGAGATTCTGGGCAGTGCCGTCCAGCATGGCGTGCTCGCCGTGCTGATCCAGCTGGCGCTGTGGCCGCTGTTTGGCATGTGGTCGGCAGGTGCCATCGCCGTCGCCCTGTTCCTGGGCCGTGAGATCGCTCAGCATGAATACAAGGGCGATGGACCCAAGGCAGAGAACTGGGACTACGGCCTGCTGCAGCACTGGAATCTGGATTCCTGTCTCGATGTCGCCCTGCCGCTGCTCTGCTGTGTGAGCCTCGCCAGTACGGTCTGGGCGTTCAGGCGCTACCTGGCCCGGGCGTGATCCTGCGCTCACCTGTCTCTTGCCTGCATCTAGCCTGTTTTTCACCTCTGCACGGTGCAATGACATTCGCTTAAGAGCGTTGCCTCAAGCATCATCAGCCAACGGCAATGCTGGTGACACTGCGCCGTGCGGCGCCCGACACAGTGGCGGAAGGCGCAGAGGCTGCGCGACGACGCAGTGGATGTCGGGCGCGATCCTGCAGGTAGGCCGAGAGCGCTTCAGGGCGAATGCCGGGATGCTGGAAGACGTAATCCCCGGTGATGATCGACAGAAATTCAGCACTGCGTGCACCCGCGACCTCAAATCCCAGGATGAAATGGCGCGCCTGAGAGACCTCGAAACAGTAGTTCTCCGCGGCCACTGCGCAGGTCTGCACCACATAGCCTCCGCCCAGCTGTTCTCTGAGGATGGATCGTTCGAGATTGAATCGAGATGCCGTGTAAATGTCTATGTGTCGGGTTCCGTCTGATTGACTATAGCTTGCGTAAACAGCTCAGGTCGTTCGACCTGCCACTCCTTCATTGCTGCTATAGGCGCTTTGTGGTGTAGTGCTCTCTGAGGAATGTGGTGGTTATAGAGCCAGCAATAACGCTCGAGTGTCTGTTCTAAATCCTCACTTGAGTCATAACGCCGAGTCGCCAGTACATCGCTGATACGCCCATTGAAGCGCTCCACCATCCCGTTCGTTTGGGGTCTGCCTGGCCTGATCAATCGATGCTCGATGCCATGGCTCTGACATTCCTGATCGAAAAGGTGATGTCCACTGGGCTTACGTTCGCCACCCACGGTAAAGCGATCGGTAAAGGATTTACCGTTGTCCGTGAGCACGGTTCGAATCGTGAAGGGAGCCTCCTCTTCCACACGCTTCATGAACGCCTGGGCATCCTTTGCAGATTGACTTGATCTGACCTCCAGATACACCCACCGAGTGGCACGATCAATCGCGACGTAGAGATAACGCTTCTGATCTTCGTCAGGCATTTGGGGCAGGTGCTTGATATCAATGTGCACATACCCGGGCTCATAATCCTTGAAAGGCCGATGCTTGGGCTTCTCGTCCTCCTTCGCATCTTGACGCGCCAGCTTGGCGAGAGTCGGTACATCACGTCGTTTGAGCATGCGCTGAAGTGCGGAACGCGACAGATTGGGGTTCAGGAATTCGCGAGCAACGACAAGTAGATCATCGAGCCCCAGGCGAAGCAGTTCACGTGCGGCGATGACGATCTCTTCCTGTTCTGAGGTCAGAGTCGCGAGTAGGTTATGACGTGTGTGGGAACGATCCAGGACATCATCACGATAGCGCCAGCGCTGTATAGTTGAGACGCTGACCCCGAACTGACGAGCGAGATCTTTGTTCGTCATGCTGGAGGGAGCTGCTTGGATGTCGGCACGGATTTTCGGTGTCGTCGTCGCTTGCTTATGCAGCTTGATGTCCATGAAGCTTTTCCTGAATCAATTGCTTGATGAGCTCACGAGAGGCTAACAAAGGATAGCTTCGTTGTGAAATCCGATCATCCGGCACCCTACATCTATGATTTTCATTATCACCCCCAATATCGACTGGCGAAGTATATACGAAAATTCTAATGCTTACATAATTAGAGAACCCATCCTGCCTGCCCCGCCCTTCGAAACGACAGAAAATTGATCCACATCAACTCAATCGGCAGCGTTTTCAGAGCCAAATGTCAAAGGCATCTGCCTGGATCGTCAAACAAGAACTTGCGCGAGCACAGCGCTGATTGTGCTGAGGGGCCAGGAATATGAGCAATACAAATCGAAGACGGGATGCGCGAGGCAGGCTGGTGGTCGCAAGAAAGGAAATGAAGGATGTATGTGAGGAGCGAAGAGAATGGAACAGAAGAGCGGAGAATAAAAATGAAGAGGCAGGTATTTTTCGGACATGCGAAAACGCAAAAAGGCCATCCGTTTCCGGATGGCCTTTTCACTTGAATCTGGTCGGGACGACAGGATTCGAACCTGCGACCTCTGCAACCCCATTGCAGCGCGCTACCAAGCTGCGCCACGTCCCGACAGTGTCTGGAAGAGCTTCCCCCTCAAGACGAGACGTAATGTACCGCATTGATCTCAAAAAGAAAAGCAGGAATCTCACATTTCTTTACCTGCGTCGTGATCTGGTGTCGCAGTGCCCCCTGAATCCGCTGTCGGCATTGCAAAATGCCCGGGTGCGACGCATGTTCATGAAGCAGGCATTCATTGCGCACCTTCGAATGCAACGCCCCATGAACGACAATCGTCCAGAGGAGTTCGCGACCGATGATCCAATTCACGCTTACCACCACGCTCAAGGGCGGCACCAGTGTCAGCGGAGACCCCATCAAGGTCAGCGCCGACAGCGCCCCCGCCGCCGGCAGTCAGATCACCAAGGGGCAATGGCCGGCACTCGATGCCCTGTCACCCAACTTTCCGGTGACAGTCACGGGAGTCGAAGAGGACGAGGATGGCAACACCTTGGTGCGCCTCAAGGAAGCCGACAGCCCGGATGCCAACGACCCCGACAGTTACCGCTACACGCCCTGGAAGTAAGCGAGCGGCGACGCAAATCATTGGGGAGGCATCAAGAGTTTTCGCGCCAGCATCGAACAGGCAATATGTTGCTCATTAGTCGCAGGAGCGACCCACGTCACTGCGCAAAGTAATGAATGAGGCATTTTTTGACCCGCCGTGCGTTAGCATAGGGTTTGCGAACCTTCCGTTGGCTCTGGTGAGCTGTGGCTGATGATGGGGTGGTGTATCATCCAACCTTTCCGGTTGGTACCTGGCGTGCACTGACATCCCGATGCCCGAGGTCACATGGTCAGCCCATTGAAATTGATAGTTACCTCTTGGCGTTGGCTGGTCGGCAAGACTGGCTCCGCCCGCGAGATACTCCATCATGGCTTTCTCGTTTCCGCTGTCTTCATCGGGTTGATTTCGGCCCTCTTCAACTCCCTGTTTGACCTCACCCTGCCGGCGTACAATATCGTGCTGGTCATCATCAGCGCGTTCATCGCCCTGATGTGGTATCGCTCGCGCTTTCATGGCGAGTTCCAGCGGATGGCCTGGCTGTTCTGTGCGCTGGTCACCTTCGTGATGCTGCCCGGCAACTGGCTGTTCAATCATGGCGCGACCGGCCCGACCCTGCTGTTCTACCTGATGGCGTCGGCCTATGTGCTGGCGGTACTGCCCGCTGACCCCAGGCGCCGAGGCATCATCATCATTGGCCTCATGTTCATGCCTTGGGCACTGCTGGCCTTTGAGCATGCAAGGCCGGGCCTGGTCAGCCGCTATGCCTCCGAAGGCATGCGCTTCATTGACATGGGCTTCAGTTACACGCTGGCCTTCGGGCTGCTCAGCGTGGTGATCGCAGGCTACGCTCGACGTATCCATGAAGAGCGTGATATTGCCGATGCCTATGCCGCTCGACTGGAGCGCCTCAACTTGCTGGATAGCCTGACCGGCCTCTACAACCATCGCGCGATTCACGAACAGGCGAAAGCCTGGATCAGACGTTCGCAAAGTGCCTGTTTACTAATCTGTGATCTGGATCATTTCAAGATGATCAATGACAACCACGGGCATCCATACGGCGACACGGTACTGGAAGAGTTCTCACGCCATGTCAGCAAGCTGACGCAGGAGTTCTCGGGGGAAGCGGGACGCTATGGCGGCGAGGAGTTCATGATCCTGATCCCCGGCACCCTGGCGACGGCTCGCCAGTTCGACAGATGCCTGCGGGAGCGCTGCGAAGCCTCGCCCCTGCTGCACGGTGTGATCCTCTTCAGCACCGGCGCCAGCGAATTGCACCCCGACGACACCCTGTCGAGCTGGGTCAAGCGCAGTGATGACGCCCTCTACCACGCCAAGGAAAATGGCCGTGGCCGTCTGATGGTCGACAAGGACCTGAGCGTCATCTGAGCCGCGGCCGGACCGAACCAGCCTCGCTCACGACAGCCGCTCCGGCTGAGCCCTCCCCAACGACAACGCCCCCGCAAGCATGGCTTGCGGGGGCGTTTCGTGTACCGCATGACATCAAGAAAACGCTATCGCTCAGCGCTCGCCCTTCAGCCACTCGAGGTTGATCTCGTGCTGACCGTTGTCATCGGTGATGAAGATGGTGCCTTCGGAGATCATCACGGTCCACTTGATGTTGCGTGGCAGCGACTCGGTGATGGCGTCCAGCGAACCTTCCGGCACGGCCGCGATGTTGAGGTTGGAGAGCCCCGCCACCGCCGGCACGACCTTGGTTTCCCACACGCGCAGACTGCCATAGGCCAGCAGCGAGGTACGCTCGGTGCGTCGCGAGCACCAGGTCAGGCGCTCGGCATCCGGCTGACCGACTTCGATCCAGTGCAGGATACGGCCATCGAGGCTCTTTTCCCACAACGCCGGCTCATCGACATCGGACAGGCCGCGACCGAACGCGATGTTCTCGCTGTACCAAAGGGCGTGGCCCAGCAGACGCACGCACAGGCGCAGTTCGGTTTCGGAGGGATGACGCGCCACGGTGAAGCGCAGGGTCTCGTAGACGCCGCGATCCAGGTCGGTCAGCGACAGATCCACCTTGTAAGGCGTGGAAGACAGGGCCATGAAAATCTCTTCTTGAAAAGGCAGACGTCTTGGAAAGGCGATGGCAGGAAGTCACTCTCCTGATAAAGCACCATGCTCCTCGACTGAACCACGCGCGTGGCAGGACAAGCGCGTGGGTACGGAGCGCAGAGTCTACCCTAGCCGGGCCCTGAACGCCCGACTCCTGCCTGGCATGCCCGCCCTCAGGCGAGGTGACGCGCCACCAGGGCATCGATGGCATCGATATCGCTCAGGCTTTCGCGCGCCATGATCAACTCGCGCCCGAGTGCCAGCGCCCGCCGCTCGGCACGCGCGCGGGTGGCCTCATCGCTGATGGATTCGAGTTCCAGAATATGCGCAAGCCCCACAGTGCGGCGAATCAGCTCACAGCCGGCGTAGCCGAGTGCGTCACGCAAAATGCGAGACAACAGACGCTCAGCCACGCTCGGCGCAGCGAAGCTGGCATCCGGCGAGTGGGCGGCCTGCTCACGAAACTCACGAGCGAAGCTTTCCCAACTGGCGACCGCCTGGGCACGCAGCTTTGCCACGTAGTCACGCTTGTCGCCCTGCTCGCCCTCAAGTTCGGTATGCGCACAGGCCGCCAGCCACAGTGCCGCCAGCCAGCTGCCGATATCGAAGCCCGCCGGACCGTAGAAGCCGAATTCCGGATCGATGACCTTGGTGCTGTCTTCCCGCACGAAGATCGAGCCCGCATGCAGATCACCATGCAGCAGTGCTTCGGGCGCGGACAGGAAACGCTGCTTGAGCTCGGCCACTTCGACTTTCAGGGCGGCGTCCTGCCACAGGGCTTCGGCATCCGCACGCAGCGCCGGATTGATGCTGTTGCGTTCGTGATCGCAGAACGGATCGATGAAGAACAGGTCTTCGGTGATCTTGCACTGATCGGGATTGATGAAACGGGCGACGCGCGCCTTCTTGTCGTGGGCATCGAGAGCCAGATCGCTGCTGCGATAAAGCGTAGTGGCCAGAAAATGCCCCATCTGCTCGCCCAGCCGCGGCAATGACGCGCGCTCCAGGAAGGCATGGCGCAGATTGCGGTGATCGCCGATATCTTCCATCACGATGGCCGAGCGAGCTTCATCAAAGTGATGAAGCGCCGGTACCAGGTCCGGCGCACAGTCGGCCTCGAACTGCAGGGTTTCCGCCTCGATGCGCACACGCACCAGCGACAGCGGCCAGCTTTCGCCGATGATGCGCACCCAGGGCAGTCCCTGCTTGACGATCACCGAGGCGGAGCGGTCCGGCGTGCAGACGCGATAGACATAGTTGATGTTGCCGTCGCCGATCTCTTCGACCTGAAGTTCTTCAGCGGTCGCGAAGGCCGGATAGCGTGCGCCGACATGCTGGCGCGCGAAGGCGATCACATCCGCATTATCGCGAAACTGATAGTCGATGGAGGGCGCAGTGCTAGCGGTGGAGTCTTGAGCAGTCATGGCAGGTCTCAGCGCTGAGTCATGAAGTCGCCGGCCTCGGTGTCGCTTGGCGTGCGTGGCACGTGAAGCACCTCAAGGCTCTCACTTTATTCCAGATAGAAATAAGAAGGCGATCAGTTATAGCGAGAAGATGCCTGCTGGCGCGACGATTGGCAAGACCTGCCGAGTGAGTTTTGCTCAGCTCGGCAGGCGCTTGTCGCATGCAGGGCTTAGCATGTAGGACTTCGCATGCAGGATGCTGCATTACTGGATGGGTGCCAGCAGATAGGCCGCGCGCGAGACCAGCTTGCGCCACATCGGCCGTGCATCCAGCTCTTCGCAGCTGATTTCACGACAGTGACGGAAATCTTCCTCGAGCATCGCCTCCACTTCCGAGGCGAACTGGTGATCAGGCACGAACGCCGTGATCTCGAAGTTGAGGCGGAAGGAGCGATTGTCGAGATTGACGGTGCCGATGGTCGCCGTATGGCTGTCCATCAACATTACCTTCTGATGCAGGAAGCCGGGTTGATAGCGGAAGACACGCACACCGGAGCGAATCATCTCGGACAGGAACGAGAACGCCGACAGGAATACCAGCAGGTGATCGGGACGCTCAGGAATCATCACCCGCACATCCACACCACGTAACGCTGCGATCTTGAGCGCATCCTGCACGCCCTGGTCCGGCACGAAATAGGGGCTGGTGATCCAGATGCGACTGACCGAGGAGTGAATCGCCTGCTGCACCAGCAGACTGGCCGTCTCGCGGCGATCCGCCGGGCCGGAAGGCACGATTACCACATGCTGACACTCGTCACAGCTGATCTGCGGCTGCCATTCGAGCGACAGCACCTCACCGGTCGCCCAGTGCCAGTCTTCCCAGAAGGCTTCCTGCAGCCCCATCACGCTGGGCCCCTCAAGCTTAAGATGGGTATCGCGCCAGGCGCCATAGCGCTCGGAATGGCCCAGATATTCATTGCCGACATTCAGCCCGCCGACGAAGCCGACGCGGCCATCGATGACGGTGATCTTGCGGTGATTGCGGAAGTTGATCTGGAAGCGATGGCGCCAGCCACGCGAGGAGTTGAAGGCGCTGACCTCACACCCCGACTCCAGCAGATCATTCAGATAGCCATCGGGCAGCTTGCGCGAGCCGATCTCGTCATACAGGAAACAGACCCGCACGCCGCGTTCGGCGCGGTTCATCAACTTCTGCTTGAGACGCACCCCCAGTTCATCGTTTCGCACGATGAAGAACTGGATCAGGATGTAATCCTCGGCGGCATCGATGGCATGAAACAGCGCATCAAAGGTGTGCTCACCATTGATCAGCAACTTGGCGCGGTTGCCGGTGGTGACCGGCATCATCGCCAGACGCTCGATGGCATCCAGATGGGTGGGGTTGCCGCCCAGCGGGCGTGACAGCCACGGCGACAGCTTGGGCCGAAAGCGCATCAGCACACGGCGCATGGTCGAATCGCGCTCCTCACGAGCGCTGACGTATCCATAGAAGCGTGGACGTCCGAACACCCAGTACAGTGGCAGCGCCACGTAGGGGAACGTCAGCAGACACAGAATCCAGGCAATCGCCCCTTGAGAAGTGCGGCTCGACATCAGGGCCATGACGGCGGACATGGCACCGAGGATATGACTGGTCAGCAGTAGAAAGCCGAGTAGCCAGGCGGTCATTGCAACTCCATTGCAGACGTCAGGTTGCCAGAGTATGCCACAGCAGCGCGCGCAACGATGCCGTTGCATTGGCGCTCGTGAAGATGTCTTGAGCGCCACAAAGCCAAGAACCCCGCCGATGAGTGATCACGGGCGGGGTTCTTCAGGTCATCTCACAAGGACACTTGCCACAAGGACGCATGCCACAGGACATGACGATTCATCACTCGGCCGTCATCAGGCGCGGCTGGCGATGATTTCCTTCCACTTGGCCGGGCCGGTCTGGTGAACGGAGACACCCGCGCTGTCGACGGCCACGGTCACCGGCATGTCTTCGACCTCGAATTCGTAGATCGCTTCCATGCCCAGGTCTTCAAACGCCAGCACGCGTGACTTCTTGATCGCCTGGGCGACCAGGTAGGCAGCGCCGCCGACGGCCATCAGGTAGCTGGACTTGTTGTCACGGATGGCGTCGATCGCGGTCGGGCCACGCTCTGCCTTGCCGACCATGCCCAGCAGGCCGGTCTCTTCCAGCAGGGTGCGCGTGAACTTGTCCATGCGGGTCGCGGTGGTCGGGCCAGCCGGGCCGACGACTTCGTCACGGATCGGGTCGACCGGGCCGACGTAGTAGATGAAGCGCCCCTTGAGGTCGACCGGCAGCTGCTCGCCGCGTGCCAGCATCTCGGTCATGCGCTTGTGAGCCGCATCACGGCCGGTCAGCAGTTTGCCGTTGAGCAGCAGGGTGTCGCCCGGCTGCCAGCTCTGCACTTCCTCGGGCGTCACGGTGTCGAGGTTGACACGCTTGACGCTGTCGCCCGCTTCACGGGTGATTTCCGGCCAGTCCTCGAGCTTGGGTGCCGGCAGTTCTGCCACGCCGCTGCCATCCAGGGTGAAGTGCACGTGGCGGGTCGCCGCGCAGTTCGGGATGATCGCCACCGGCTTGTTGGCCGCGTGGGTCGGGTAATCCATGACCTTGATGTCGAGCACGGTGGTCAGACCGCCGAGGCCCTGGGCGCCGACACCAGTCGCATTGACCTTCTCGAACAGCTCGAGACGGATCTCTTCGGCACGGTTGGAGGCACCACGCGCCTGCAGCTCCTGGATATCGATCGGCTCGAGCAGGGACTCCTTGGCCAGCTGCATCGCCTTCTCGGCGGTACCACCGATGCCGATGCCCAGCATGCCGGGCGGACACCAGCCAGCACCCATCTTCGGAATCTGCTCCAGCACCCAGTCGACCACGGAGTCGGACGGGTTGAGCATCGCGAACTTGGACTTGGCTTCGCTGCCGCCACCCTTGGCCGCGACGTGGATCTCGACGCTGTCACCCGGCACCAGCTTGTGATGGATGATGGCCGGCGTGTTGTCCTTGGTATTGGCACGCTTGCCGTCCGGGTCTGCCAGCACGGAGGCGCGCAGCACGTTGTCCGGCAGCAGGTAGGCGCGACGCACGCCTTCATTGACCATGTCGTCGAGACTCATGTCGGCCTCGAAGCGCACGTTCATGCCGACATGAACGAAGACGGTGACGATACCGGTGTCCTGACAGATGGGACGATGACCCAGGGCACACATCCGGGAGTTGATCAGGATCTGCGCGATGGCATCCTTGGCGGCAGGATTCTCTTCACGCTCGTACGCCGCGTTCATGGCGTCGATGAAATCCTTCGGATGGTAGTAGGAGATGTACTGCAGCGCGTCGGCGACGCTCTGGATCAGGTCATCCTGGCGGATCACGGTCATCAGGATCGGCTCCTCAAGGGCAAGCGATGGGAAAGACAGACACACTGGCGCGCAGGGCACAGGGGCGATTACTGTTGTCAGGCACGGCAATCGCGCCGCCACGGGGCGAGCGTCAGGTCAGGTGCGCAGGATTATACCTCATGCGAGCACTCGGCGGCAGAGCGAATCCTGCAACCCGCAAGTCATGAGAATTCAGCAGGTTACAGCCCAGTCTGCGCAAGGCTCTCCCACCCTGAGCCGCCTGCTTCGCTGCCGGCAGTCGGCTGCATCGCAAGGCGACTGACGCCGTCCCGTTGCGGTACCGTCCTGTCATGCAGACTCCCTTTATTAACCACGATGACCACTCAATGACGCCACGCAACTGTTCCTCACGCCCCTATTCATCACCCCCCTATTCACCACGTCCCTGCTCGCCACGCTTCTTCTCGTCACGCGTCTTTTCGCGACGTCTGCTGACGCTGGCCGCTGCCACGCTTATCGTATTGCTGGCAGGCTGTGGCACTCAGCCGGGTTCCGCCGCCGGTGACGGGAGCGATACCTTCGACTGGGTAACATCTTCTCCCCCAGGCAAGAGCAATTCGCGGATTCGCCATCTGGTGCTGCACTACACCGATGATGATCTGCGCGGCTCCCTGATCAGTCTGACCGGCTCTCAGGTCAGCGCGCATTATCTGCTGTCGCCGCCGATGCCCGAGATCGGTCTGCCGCGCGTCTATCCGCTGGTTCCAGAAGCGCGCCGTGCCTGGCATGCCGGCGTCAGCCAGTGGAGTGAGCGCAGCAATCTCAATGACACCTCCATCGGCATCGAGATCGTCAATGCCGGGCCGCAGGCATTGGCACCACGGCAGGCAGGCGAGCAGGAAGATGCCAAGGCGGCGGTCGCCAGGCGCTGGTCCCCCTCGCGTGACTTCGCGCCGTGGAGCGAGGCGCAGATCAGCGCACTGATCACGCTGATCAAGCCCATCATCGCGCGCCATGGCATCAAGGCGGTGGATGTCGTCGGGCATTCGGACATCGCCCCTGAGCGCAAGACCGATCCCGGCCCGCGCTTTCCCTGGCGACGTCTGCATGACGCCGGCATCGGTGCCTGGCCACACACCTCTGACGTGCAGTGCTTCCAGCGCCAGCTGGCAAGCGAGGGTCTGCCATCACATGAGGATCTGCTCACGGCGCTCACGCACTACGGCTATCCGGTGGACCATGCGCGCCCTGAATTGGCGATTGCCGCGTTCCAGGCACATTTTCGTCCCGGGGCGATCAGCGGGGCCTTCGATGCCGAGAGTGTCGCGATATTGCTGGCGCTCAACGCACGTTACCGTCAGTCCCCCGGCTGCCAGCCGACCTGAGATCGCCAGATGTGGGAATCGGGCAGACATCTAAATGCTACCTCCCTGTCATGTTTTTGACGCAGCATCGGTTCGTCCTTGACGCGTTAAACAGATTTGCATGGCAGTTTGGAGACCGCCGTCTACTCTGGGATGAGGCATGACCAGAGAGGGTCATGGACAGACAAGCTAGCAACTGGCTCGGAGAAGCCGGAATACCCCATCACAATGAGGTTCATCATGGCTGACAACATTCTCAGTGCAGTACCTGATACGGCAGCAGACATGACAATACCCGCCACATCCCCCGGCGCTCGGATTCGTCGTCTGTGATGACAATCGTATCTACGGCGCGGGCATGAGCGAAGAAGACTGCCTCGACAACACCCTGGAGTGCCTATGTGGTTTCTGTGAGCGCAGCGCGCTCAAGAAGATGCTGGAATTGTGCCAGGCCGGCGTGCGCTACCCCCTGCGCCAGCTTCCCGCCAGCCAGGCATGCGTCAACAGCTGCCAGGCCTCGGGCCCCACCGATCATTTCCGCATTCATGACGGCGTCGCCTATGCTCCGGAAGAGTTCGTGACACCTCTCACGGCATAAGCCATTCACGCCACTTTTACCCGCCCCCTGCATCGCATCCTCAAGAAAGCGCCCCTGCCACCGAGGTTTCAGTGACAGGGGCGCGCTCTGTTGCATTGCCTTCCTCTGGTGAGGCGCGGCAGCGAATCACGTGCCAGGCCTCTCAACCGCCGAGATAGGCGCGACGCACGTCGTCATTGGCCAGCAGCGCCTTGCCGCTGTCCGCCAGCACCACGCGACCATGCTCCAGCACATAACCGCGATCGGCGATCGACAAGGCACGATGGGCGTTCTGCTCCACCAGGAAGATGGTAGTGCCCTGCTCGCGCAGCTGCTCGACGATCTCGAAGATCTGCCCGATCACGATGGGTGCCAGCCCCAGCGATGGCTCATCGAGCAACAGCAGTCGCGGCCGACTCATCAGGGCGCGTCCGATGGCCAGCATCTGCTGCTCTCCGCCGGACATGGTACCGCCGCGCTGCTGGAAGCGCTCCTTGAGACGCGGGAATAGCCCCAGCACGTGCTCGATGCTGCGTTCGTTCTCCTCCTTGCTCTGGTAATAGCCGCCCATGGCCAGGTTTTCCTCCACCGTCATGCCGGTGAAGATGCGGCGACCTTCCGGCACCACCGACAGCCCACCGCGCATCACGCGTGCCGTAGGCGTGCCGGTGATCTCCTCGCCCTCGAACCACACCCGCCCGCTGGTCGGACGCGGATCGCCACAGATCGACATCAGAAGCGTCGTCTTGCCGGCACCGTTGGCACCGATCAGCGTCACGATCTCACCCTGGCCGACAGCCAGCGAGACATCATTGAGCGCCTGCACCGGCCCGTAGTGGGTGGTCAGATGCTCGAGGGCCAGCATGGCCTCCCGGGGCGCGAGTTCCTCATCGCCAAGCGTGGCCTCGGGCGTCACGTCTTCGACATGCTCACTCATGATCACTCTTCCCCCAGATAGGCCTTGATCACGGCATCGTTGCGCCGTATGTCCTCCGGGCTGCCATCCGCCAGCGGCTGGCCCTGATTGACCACGTAGATGTGGTCCGAGATGCCCATCACCAGACTCATGTCATGCTCGATCAACAGTACCGAGATGCCCTCATCGCGTGTCAGGCTGACGATCAGATCATCCAGGTCCCGTGTCTCGTTGGGATTGAGGCCCGCCGCCGGCTCATCCAGCATCAGCAGCCGCGGCCTGGCGACCATGCAGCGCGCGATCTCGAGTCGACGCTGCTGGCCATAGGCCAGATTGCCGGCCTCGCGATTGGCGAATTCGAGCAGACCGACTCGCTCCAGCCAGTCACCGGCATGCTGCATCAGCGCCTTTTCACTGCGTCGATAGCCCGGCGTCTTGAACAGTCCCTTGAGAAGATTGCGTTCGGCGTGCATGTGCTGCGCCACCAGCAGGTTCTCGACGACGGTCATCTCCTTGAATAGCCGCACGTTCTGGAAGGTGCGCACCATGCCGGCCTGGGCGATGCGATAGCCCGGCAGGCGATGCATGGCGCGGTTCTGGAAATACACCTCACCACCGGTGGGCTGATAGAAGCCTGAGATGCAGTTGAAGACGGTTGTCTTGCCCGCACCGTTCGGCCCGATGACCGACACCACCTCGCCCGGATGCACCTGCAGCGTCACGCCGTCCACGGCCTTGAGGCCACCGAACTGCATGGTGAGATCGCGCACATCCAGCAATGGCGCCCCACCCTCGGCGCGCGCCTGACGACGCGAAGAGGCCACCGGTGTCGGATTGTCGAGGTCTTGCCTGTCGCGGACCTGCTGGTCACGAACCTGCTTGTCATGGACCTGCTTGTCATGTGTGTCAGCCACGGTCGAGCTCCATCTGCGGTCGTTTGAGCGGCACCAGGCCCTGAGGACGCCAGACCATCATCAACACCATCATCAGCCCGAACAGCAGCATGCGATATTCATTGAATTCGCGTGCCAGCTCCGGCAGCAACGTCATGGCGATCGCGGCCAGGATCACGCCCAGCTGCGAGCCCATTCCGCCCAGCACCACGATGGCCAGAATGATCGCCGACTCGATGAAGGTGAAGGACTCGGGGCTGATGAAGCCCTGTCGCGCGGCGAAGAAGGCGCCAGCGAAACCGGCGAAGCTCGCACCGATCGTGAAGGCCGAGAGCTTGATGCCGGTGGGGTTCATGCCCAGCGAGCGACAGGCGATGTCATCCTCGCGCAACGCCTCCCACGCCCGCCCGATGGGCATGCGCAGCAAGCGGTAGATCACGAACAGCGTGATCAGCACCAGAATCAAGGCCAGCAGATACAGGTAGATCACCTTGAGGGCCGGGTCATAGTCGATGCCGAAGAACTCATGGAAGGCGATGTTGCCCTCGTCGGCTCGCCGCGAGAACTCGAGATTGAACAATGTCGGCTTGGGAATGCGCGCGATGCCATTCGGGCCGCCGGTCAGCTCGGTCCAGTTGTTGAGCAGGATGCGGATGATCTCGCCGAAGCCCAGCGTCACGATGGCCAGGTAGTCACCACGCAGCCGTAGTACGGGGAAGCCAAGCAGATAGCCGAACAGCGCCGTCATCAATCCGGCGATGGGCAATGCCTCCCAAAAGCTGAAGCCCAGATAGCTGTTGAGCAGCGCATAGGTATAGGCCCCGACGGCGTAGAAGCCCACGTAGCCGAGATCCAGCAGCCCGGCGAGCCCCACTACCACGTTGAGCCCCAGGCCCAACATGATGTAGATCAGCGTCAGAGTGGCGAGGTCCACCGCCGATCGGTTGGAGAGGAACGGGAAGATCAGCAACGCACCGATGGCCAGCATGATCCACAGCTGACGCTTCTGACCGCTCATCACATCCGGGACGCTGAAACGTGAAGGTTTGCGCGTGCGTGCACGCCACTCCTCGATCTGCGGACGTACCAGCTGATGCAGGAAGACGGCCAGCGCCGCGGCCAGCAACCATCCCCAGGTGTCCATGCCCATCAAGCGTACCGTGGTGGTGATGCCGGTGGACTCGAGCTGCACCCCCAGTACCGAGCCACCCAGCACGAGAGTCAACACGGCGGCCGCAAGTGCCGACCACCAGGGCCGCCGATAGGAAGGCTGTGGCGGAATCGTCTCGGCGGGCGAGGTACCCGCTGTCTTCAGCGTCTGTTTCGCAAGCTTGGGCATCAGATCTTCTCCACTTCGGGCTTGCCGAGAATCCCGGAGGGACGGAACAGCAGAATCAGGATCAGCAGCCCGAAGGCCACCACGTCCTTGTATTCAGTCGACAGGTAACCGCCGGTCAGCGCCTCCGCGACGCCCAGCAGCAGGCCACCCAGCATGGCGCCGGGGATGCTGCCGATACCGCCCAGCACCGCTGCCGTGAACGCCTTGAGGCCGGCCAGGAAGCCGATGTAGGGATTGACCACGCCGTAGTACATGCCGAGCAGCAGGCCCGCCACGGCGGCCAGCGCCGCGCCGATCACGAAGGTCACCGAAATGATCATGTCGGTATTGATGCCCAGCAGACGCGCCATGCCGGCGTCCTGCGAGCAGGCACGACAGGCACGCCCCAGCCGCGAGCGCGAGATGAAGGACGACAGCAGCAGCATGCACACCAGGGTGACGGCGAAGATGATCACCTGCATGTAGGACAGATTGACCGCAAAGCTCTCGATGCCGAATTCCCAGCCGCCCGGGATCAGGCTGGAGATCGCCATGTCCCGCGAACCCTGGGCCAGACGCATGTAGTTCTGCAGGAAGATCGACATGCCGATCGCCGAGATCAGCGCGATCAGACGCTTTGAGCCACGTACCGGGCGATAGGCCACCCGCTCCACGGCAAAGCCGTAGGCACAGGACACCAGCACCGCCACCAGCAAGGCGGCCGCCATCAGAAAGAAGGGGTTGGCGATACCCAGCATGCCCAGCGCCGCGATGACGATGAAGGTCACATAGGTGCCGATCATGTAGATCTCGCCGTGGGCGAAATTGATCATGCCGATGATGCCATAGACCATCGTGTAGCCGATGGCGATCAAGGCATAGGTACTGCCGATGGTCAGGCCATTGATGACCTGTTGCAGGAAGTAGAGGATGTCTTCCATTGAAACGACCCTTGGCCGCGACTGTCGTCGGCTTGTGGCCGGTGACCGTCAGGGAAATGCCGCATGCGCGGCGACAACGGGAAGGCACGGCGATATTGCATCACCGTGGACTCGACCGAACGGAGCAGCCCGCCATGCCAGGTGGCATGACGGGAAGCGTCTCGGGGGTGATCCACCACGGTCACATGAGGTCTCGAATGAGATGTCACGTGGCCGTGGCGAAGGCTGGGCTCAGACGAGCAGAGGCCAGCCGATGATCAATGTGCCGCTTCGCTCTTGGTTCCGTCGGCGTGCCAGTTGTAGACGACGAAGTTGAAGTCCTTCAGATCGCCCTTCTCGTCGTATTCGACCTTGCCGATGGGCGTGTCGAAGCTGTTGGCGCGCAGATATTCGGCAACGTCATAGGGGTCGGTGGAATCGGCGCCCTTGATGCCATCGGCGATCAGCTCCACCGCGGTGTAGGCCGGCATAACGAACGGCCCGGAGGGGTCCTGATCCTTGTCCTTGAAGGCCGCGACCAGATCGGCGTTCTTCGGGTCTGTCTCGAAGGCCGGCGGCAGCGTCACGTAAAGCCCTTCGGAGGCCTGACCGGCAATCTTGGAAATGTCCGGGTTGCCGACCCCTTCCGGGCCCATGAAGGGGGCATCGAAGCCCAGCTCACGCGACTGACGCAGCAAGAGGCCCAGTTCCGGGTGATAGCCTCCGTAGTAGACGAAGTCGACATTCTCCTTCTTGAGCTTGGAGATCAGCGCCGAGAAATCCTTGTCGCCTGCCGTGATGCCCTCGAACAGCACCACATCGATGCCGGCTTCCTCGACGGTGTCACGCACGCCGGTGGCGATGCCTTCCCCGTACTGCTGCTTGTCGTGGATCACGGCCATGTGCTTGGGCTTGACCGTCTCGGCGATATAGCGCCCGGCGACCGGCCCCTGCAGGGAATCCAGGCCGATGGTGCGGAAAACCAGCTCATAGCCCTGCTCGGTGATGGTCGGGCTGGTGGACGCCGCCGTGATCATCATCACGCCTTCCTCGGCGTAGATGTCCGAGGCCGGCTGGGTCGCGCTGGAGCACAGGTGGCCGATCACGTACTGGACACCGTCATTGACGATCTGGTTGGCCACCGCCACCGCCTGCTTGGGATCACAGGCGTCGTCGTATTTGACGCCCTTGAGCATCTCGCCGTCGATGCCACCGGCGGCATTGATCCGCTCGATGGCCATCTCGGCACCGATGAACTGCATGTCACCGTACTGGGCGACCGGCCCCGTGACCGGGCCTGCCATGGCGATGGTGATATCGGCCTGAGCCTGGGTGGACATCGCCGCGGCGATACCGAGAGCGAGAAGAGACCTGCGCATCATGATGAGAATTCCTGTTCCCGATTATTGTTGTACTACTGTTGTTGCACTACGGCCGGGCAGCCCTGACTGACGCCTGGTGGCAGCGCTGGGCTGACCGAAAAAGGCTGGCGACAGTGTCTGTCATTCGCTGACCTTGTGCGCCGCTGCCAGCCTGCAGGCAGGGGATCGACACGTCAGGAATGCCTTGAAAGCATTATTGGCAGCAGCGAATACGCATGTAAAGTGACCGTTTGGGCGCTCATGGATGCGGCTCGGCAACCTGCCAATAGCGAAAAGCACCACGCTTTCCATGGTGGCCAGACAATCCTCGGAAATCCTGATCAAATCCAGTCATTGGCACATGCCAATACGTAGACAACAGGATTTCCCTCTCCTCTTGCACCATCAAAAGGCACTACAGCCCCCCGCTCGGCTACGCCCAAGGTTGTAAGAGAAGCAATCCTGCTGCCCTCCCCGAGCAACCGGTTGGTCCTGAGCCATGCATTGAGCTGCAATGTGATGATCAGCAACGCATAGACAAGATAACGGGATAACTTGTTGATGGCGCTTCCCCGTCAGATACCCGCCACCCTGAACGCCACGCGCCCGACGATGGGAGACATCGTCGGGCGCGCAGGGTCATGCCTTTAGTAACGCGGATGCTGAGGGATGGAGAATAGCGTCAGCCCAGCGCGATCAGGCGATTGCGAACGTCGTTGATCTGGTCGCGCAGTCGACCGGCTTCCTCGAACTCGAGGTTCTTGGCCGCGGCAAACATGGCATCTTCGAGACGGCTGATCTCCTTCTCGAGCGCCTGAGGGCCTTCGGCCGCCATCGCGGCGTAGTCCGGCGTCTCTTCCGCCACCTGACGCTCGCTGCCCTTGCGACGGCTGCTCTTGCGGCCCGGCGCCTGGGCACCTTCCATGATATCCGCCACCGACTTGGTGATGGTGCGTGGCGTGATGCCGTGCTCGTCATTGAAGGCCATCTGCTTCTCGCGACGGCGTTCGGTCTCGGCGATGGCCCGCTGCATGGAATCGGTGATGCGATCCCCGTACAGGATGGCCTTGCCGTTGGCGTTACGCGCCGCGCGGCCGATGGTCTGGATCAGGGAGCGTTCCGAGCGCAGGAAGCCCTCCTTGTCGGCATCCAGGATCGCCACCAGCGAGACCTCCGGTATATCGAGCCCCTCACGCAGCAGGTTGATGCCGACCAGCACATCGAACTTGCCCAGACGCAAATCACGAATGATCTCGACGCGCTCGACGGTATCGATATCGGAGTGCAGATAGCGGACCCGCACGTCGTGCTCGCCCAGATACTCGGTCAGGTCTTCCGACATGCGCTTGGTCAGCGTGGTGATCAGCACGCGCTCGCCCACTTGGGTACGCGCCTTGATCTCGGAGAGCACATCATCGACCTGAGTCGAGGCCGAACGCACCTCGATGACCGGATCAAGCAGCCCGGTGGGACGCACCACCTGCTCCACCACCTGGCCGGCATGCTCTTCTTCGTAGGGGCCAGGCGTCGCTGAGACGAAGACAGTCTGCGGCAGGATGCTCTCCCACTCCTCGAATTTCATCGGACGGTTGTCCAGCGCAGACGGCAGACGGAAGCCGTACTCCACCAGCGTTTCCTTGCGCGAACGGTCACCGCGATACATGCCACCGACCTGCGGCACGCTGACGTGAGACTCGTCGATGAACACCAGCGCGTCCTTGGGCAGGTAGTCGAAGAAGGTCGGCGGCGCATTGCCGGGATCACGCCCCGACAGATAGCGCGAGTAGTTCTCGATGCCATTGCAGTAGCCCAGCTCCATCATCATCTCGATGTCATAGAGGGTACGCTGCTCCAGGCGCTGGGCCTCGACCAGCTTGTCGTGCTTGCGCAGGTAGTCGAGGCGTTCGACCAGCTCTTCCTTGATGCGATCGACCGCGGCGACGATGGTCTCGCGCGGCGTCACATAGTGACTCTTGGGATAGATGGTCATGCGCGGCACCGACTCGGCCACCTCACCGGTCAGCGGATCGAACAGCCGGATGGAGTCGATCTCGTCATCGAACAGCTCGACACGCACCGCCTGCTCTTCGGAGTCGGCCGGGAAGATGTCGATCACATCGCCGCGCACCCGATAGGTACCGCGCCGGAAATCCATGTCGTTGCGGGTGTACTGCAGCTCCGCCAGACGCCTGAGAAAGCCGCGCTGATCGATCTGTTCGCCACGATTGAAGTGCAGGCGCATCTTCAGGTATTGATCCGGGTCACCCAGGCCGTAAATGGCCGAGACGGAGACCACGATGATCGCATCGCGGCGTTCCAAGAGCGCCTTGGTCGCCGACAGACGCATCTGCTCGATGTGGTCATTGATCGAGGCATCCTTCTCGATGAAGGTATCAGAGGAAGCGACGTAGGCTTCGGGCTGATAGTAATCGTAATAGGAGACGAAATATTCGACGGCATTGTCGGGGAAGAACGACTTGAACTCGCCGTACAGCTGTGCCGCCAGCGTCTTGTTGGGGGCCATGACGATAGCCGGGCGCTGCAGACGCTCCACGATGTTGGCCACCGTGAAGGTCTTGCCGGAGCCGGTCACGCCCAGGAGGGTCTGATGCGCCAGGCCCGCGTCCAGGCCGGTGATCAGCTTCTCGATGGCCGCCGGTTGGTCACCGGCCGGCTGAAACTTGGAATCGATGCGAAATGGTTTGCTCATGCGCTCTCAATGGTGGCAGTCAGTCGAGTCTTCAACTGACGACAGGCAGATGATTGCCCGGCGGCATCATTCGCTCGCGGGCGCTTCTCGACTGGTCACCGAGACCCGGGTGCTGGTCATCAGGCGATGGATGGGGCAACGCTCGGAGATCTCGATCAGGCGCGCGCGGGTCTCGGGGTCCAGCTCATGACCCTCCTCGGCCAGAAACTGCATGCTGACCGTGAGGCGGTATTCGCTGTCGCTGCCACGGCGCTCGTCGCTGTCGTCCCGGTCCACCGTGGTGGTGATCCCCGCCAGCGGCAAGCCCTTGCGCCGAGCGTACATCTGCACGGTGATCGACTTGCAGGCCCCCAGCGACAGGTCGAAGTAGTCATGCGGGTCCGGGGCGCTCTCGTCACCACCGACCACCGCCGGCACATCGACCAGCAGCTCGTCAAAGCTTGCGATCTGAACCCGTTGCACGAAGCTGCCTGACCGACGGCTGATTACCTCGATGCTCATTCGTCACCTCCCTGTCGCTGATCTGTCCGTGATCCCGCTCATGAGACGTTGCCTGTTTCCCGCCTGTCCAGCGTCACCGCACCGCGGTCACTTGACCTTGTAACCGGCCTTCTCGATCGTCTTGACCAGCGCGTCATAACGCACCTGACCGTCGACTTCGGCAAAGCCACGCCCGACCTCGGCTTCCTTGACGCCATCCATCATCATCAGCGCCGTGGTGACCTTGTTGACGTCCTTGACGCTCTCGACGCCGATCAAAGTTAGAGAAAAGCTGGCCATCGTGTCATTCCTGTCATGCAGTAAAAAAGGGCGCCGCGGCGCATTGCAGCCGTCAAGAATAGCATGGTTGCCTGACAATCAGCGCGCGTCAGACTCGTCGCGAACCGGGCCACAGAAATGCCTGACGTAACGGGAACACTGATTTGCGCGTTCTTTTGCTGCCAGTCGGGGCACAAGGGGCTGACAGCCGCCAGCTGGCGCGTGACAATGCGGGCATCCGACATGCCGCCTGGTTGCCAGTGCGCCACCGGCAGTTCACTCCTTCGCAACAGGATGGTGGTAGATGAATCCCTTCAAGACCCTGATGCAAGACCACGGCTACCAGCTCGGTGAGGACGGCCGCCTGACGCTGTGTGAGCCAGCTGACGCCTCCATGCCACTCGCTGGCGTAGCTGACCGTACCCTGGCCGAAAATGTGTTGACCCCGCTGGGCAATTTCGAGGTACTCGAGGTCTGCGGCAAGGATGGCGAACGCTTTCTGCAGGGACAGACCTCACAGCAGCTGAGTCTGGTCGATGGCGAGCTGGCGCCGCTGACGACCTTCTGCACCCCGAAGGGACGCATTCTGGCCATGGCCCAGCTGCTGCGCGTCAGCGAAGAACGCCTGTGGCTGGTGATGCCAGCTGACACCGCTGAACCGCTGCGTGCCCATCTGGCCAAGTTCGCGCCCTTCTACAAGGTGACGCTGGAGGTATCGAGTGAGCTGAGTGTGCTCGGCCTGCTCGGCGAGCAGGCTCTGGCGGCCAGTGCCGACGCCCTCGAAGTACCTGCGCTGGCCGAGCATGACCTGGCGATGCGCTCGGTCCTCCCGTCGCCCATGCAGTCGAGCGAGGAAGCAGGACCACAGACCTGCGCGCTGGCGCGCCAGCCGTCAGGCAATACCCCGCGCGCGATACTGGTCGGCCCGCATGCCGCGCTGGCAGATCTCGCGACGACGCTTTTCGCGCGCGATGTGGCCGCCAACGACGACACCCGCTGGGGCCTGGAAGATATCCGCGCCGGTCTGCAGTGGGTCACCTCCGCGCAGACTGACAGCTGGCTGCCGCAGATGCTCAATCTGGAAGCCCTCGCCGCGATCAGCTTCAAGAAGGGCTGCTATACCGGCCAGGAAGTCGTGGCCCGCGCCCACTTCCGCGGCCAGGTCAAGAAACGTCTGCAACGCCTGACGACAGCGCAGCCGGCCGACTTGCCGGCGGTGGGCAGCAAGGTCACAAGCCCCGACGGCAAGTCTCTCGGCGAAGTGTTGCAGGCAGCCCATGATGAGCAGGGACGTCTGGAGCTGCTGGCCGTCATCAGCCTGCGCGATGAAGAGATCGCGTTGGCATTGGAAGATGGCACCGAGCTTGAACGCAGCGCACTGCCCTATGCCGTCGAGCGTCGCGACCCGGAGCAGCTCAAGGACTGAAGGGTACGGTTTGATGCACTGATCGCTTCACAGACACCAAAAGAAAGCCCCGCGCGTGCCAACGTGCGGGGCTCTTGTCTGCCACGGATTGCTGATGTCAGGCGCCTGGCGGGGCTCCCAGCCCTTACAGCCCTTCCGGCAGCCAGCCATCCCCTGCGATCAGATGCTCGATCAGCTCCTGCACCGGCATCGGTCGTGCATAGAGATAGCCCTGATGCAGCGAGCAGCCATGCGCGAGCAATTCCGCTCGCTGCTCTGGCGTCTCGATGCCCTCGGCTACCACCGCAAGATGGAAAGCCTCCGCCAGGCCCAGCATTGCTTCGATCATGGCCTGCCCCTTGCTGGAGCCAAGCGCCATCACGAACTGCCGATCGATCTTGAGCTTGTCGAACGGCAACTGCTGAAGCTGTGACAGCGAGGAGTAGCCCGTGCCGAAATCGTCCAATGCCAACGCCACGCCGTGAGCCCGAATGGTCTGGAACAGCACGGCGAGGGCCTGGATGTCATCCGGTAGCTGGCTCTCGACCAGTTCAAGCGTCAGGCGCTCACACAGCTCCGGGTGCCGGAACAACATTTCCAGGTCGGACAGGAAGCGCTTGTCCATCATGTGGCGCACGGTCACGTTGACGCTCAAATGCAGCTCATGTCCGCTTTCGTGGACGCGAATCAAGGTCGCGATGCTCTCCTTGAGCACCCAGCGCCCCAGCGCGACATCCAGCCGAGCGGACTCGACGATGGCCATGAAGTCCGCTGAGCCCATCAAGCCATGTTCGGGGTGCTGCCAGCGAATCAGCGCCTCCGACAGCTGCAAGCGGCCGCTACGCCCATCGACGATCGGCTGCACGAAGAGCCTGAGCTGATTCTCGCGCAGCGCGACGGTGAACTCGGCCTCCAGCTGCTTGAGGCGACGCAACTCACGCTCCGCTTCCTCATCGAAGAAATGCCACTCGCGTTGGCATTGCTCGGTATCGTGCAGGGCACGTTCGGCGCGATAGACCAGCGCATCCACCTGATGGCCATCCTCGGGATAGCGCGTGATGCCCAGACTCGGCTGCAGATAGATCACCTCATCATTGAGCGTGACCTTGTCGCGCACGGCGTTCAGCAGGTTGTCCAGCCAGCCGCTGATACCGCCACGCGTCGCTTCCAACAGCCGGCGCTGGACCATGATCAGCAGCCTGTCGGTCTCAAGGCGCGCCACATCGCCGGAATTGCCAAGCAAGGGAGCGATGCGTTTCTGGACCTGCTCCAGCTGGTGATTGCCCGGTTCGGCGCCGGCATGATCGAAGAGCACCTGCAAGCCGCCAATCCGCAGTGCTATCAGCACGAAGCCCTCCATCGGCGCGACCTCGCCCAGCTGGTCAATCCGCACCTTGATCAGCCGCAGCATGCCTTCACGACTGAGCAGACCGGTATCGAGATCCATCTCGCGCTCCTCGAGCAACTGGTGCTGGAGCAGCACGCGTTCCTGCTCCAGCCCTCTTACCACCAGCGTATCGAGGGTCATGTCCAGCAACGGCATCATCTCGGTGGCGTTGAGTCGATGACCGCGACTGGCCACCAGCAGCAATTCGCTGCGCCCGGGATGCGGCGAGATCGAATAGCCCATCAATTGGCTGGCGCCCAGTCGCTGACACAGCAGCAGGGCGCGATCTTCCTGCTCATCGACACTGCTGTCGACATTCCCATCGCCATCTCGTCGCGAGCGATCACCGGCTGACACGCAAACGCGCCCCACCGGCAGGCGCCAGATAGGATCACGCCGCAAAGATGCCTCACTCAACCACTCACGCTCATCGTGACTCTGCAGAATCAGGTAGCCGGCGTTGGGATTTCCAACCTCACGCCGATAGATGATGATCTCTGCCCCCAGCATCTCGCGCACGCGCTGCAGGTAGCGGGTGAGAGACGCACGCGCATTCTGCGGCGTGTGGGTTTCATAGGGGACGCTCAGGAATTGCTGGTTGAGAATGCTGTGGCGCTGGTATTGATGCTCGAGATAGGCGCCATAGGCCCGGCTCGCCCTGCGGCGCCGATTGTCGCGCACCTGCATGCCGATGGTCCCCATGCCCGCCAGCAAAATGATCAACAGCAGCACCGCCAGCGGAGTGCCCATCTTCTGCACCAGCTGAGCGACGCGATTTTTATCCTGCCAGCAGGCCTTGGCATGGTTGTAACGATCGGCCCGGGCGGATGCCGGCAAGGCCACGCAGACCCGCTGCGTCGCGACAAGGTGTGGCATGGCGTTGCTGACCACCTGCAGGCCTTTCAAGCCCAGCACGGCCGCCTGCTCATCCAGCAGGTCTGTCGTGAGCGGCATGCCCAGTATCAATAGCCCCTGCTCGTCCTGCGGTGGCAAGGCCTCCTCATCCTCGTAGAGCCCCTGCATCCCGATTAGCCATGGCTGGTTGTCGACGATCAACCAGGCCAGCTGAGGTTGTGTCGGTGACTGGCGGGCAGCCTGGATGACGGGGGCGAGCGCGCGTCGCCAGCTCACCGGCTGCTTGCCCAGCCAGTCGGCCCCCGGGGACCCGGCGTTGTGCTGCACCCAGGCTGCCACCTGCCCATCGCCACGCACGGCAGAGATCAGCTGTATGCCGGTATTGATGGCGAACTCAGGGCCATACATGGACTCAAGCCAGGTCGTGTCCAGCTCGGGCTCGCGTAGAAACCTGTTCACGGCTTCTTCCCAGTAGCCGTTTTCGTGCAACTGTCCCGCGAGCAAGCGCTCTTCACTCTTGACCCACAAGGCCAGCCGCTGCCTGTCGGATTCACGATCCGCCTCGCGGGATTGCGTGATCTGACTGGCCGTCAACCAGCCGGTGGCCAGCAATGCCGCCAGCAACAGCAGCGGCAGCAGATACATCCGATAGCGGGGGCCAGCAGGCAGAGAAGTGTGCGGGAAGACAGCAGAAGACTCGTGTGCCGGCACACGAGAAGAGGAACGCGATGGTGAAGAATCTGACATTGATTTACCGATGATGAGGCGACCTCCTGAACCGGGTCGGCAGGCTGTCGCCTGGCCTTTGAGGTCAGTCTAGATCAGTCGTTCAGTTGAAGAATACGCTGCACATTCGTCGTGGTGGATAACGCGATATCGTGGCGACTGCTCGAGCGGAGTTCCGCCACCACGTCCGCGACCTTCGCCACTCGCGATGGCTCATTGCGCTGCCCCTGAAATCCGCACAGCGGCATGTCGGGGCTATCAGTTTCGAGCACGAAGCCATCGTCTGGCAGTGACGCCACCACTCCGCGCAGCTTGTTGGCACGCGGGTAGGTCACGCTGCCGCCCACCCCCAGCACGAAGCCAAGCTCGAGAAAGCGCTGTGCCTGCACCTGACTGCCCGCGAAGGCGTGGATGATACCGCCACGGGTGAGTCGTGCCTGCTTGAGTCGCTTGGCCACTTCGTCATTGGCGCGCACGCAGTGCACGATGACAGGCAGGGAGAATTCGCGTGCCATGCTCAGCTGGGCCTCGAACAACTGCCATTGGGCGTCATGATCGGCCAGTCGCGCATCAAAGCCACATTCCCCCAACGCGACGACATGATCTGCATGCTGATCGAGGGTCTGATGAAGCGCCGCCAGCGCGGCATCACCATGCTCGCAAAGAAAATAGGGATGCAACCCCAAGGCACCGAATATACCCGCCGATGAACCCGCCAGCGCTAGCACTGCCGGAAAGCTTGCCACCGTAGTGGCGGGCACCACGAAGGCCGAGACGCCTTCCTGCTCGGCACGCGCGATGACCGCCTCACTATCCGGCGTGAAGTCAGCGAAATCCAGATGGCAATGGCTGTCGATCAGCATGGAATCTCTCGGTGATGGTAGAACTGCCATCGTGCTATATCAGCGAGTGACAGACAAACGAAGGGACCGACCTGGTGGCCGGTCCCTTGAGGATGACTGTCGATATTCCTTGTCAGTCGTCGTGACCGACGCAGATGGCCTAGGCCGCCTCCACCGGCGCTGCCGGCGCCAGCTCGGAGGTGCAATGACCACAACGGGTCGCCGCCAGCGGCACCTTGGAAAGACAATAAGGGCAATCCTTGTCGGTGACCTCCTCCGGCACTTCCTCGGCCTCCTTCTTCAGCTTGTTGATCTGACGGATCAATACGAAGACTGCCAGCGCCACCAGGGCAAAGCTGATGATGGCATTGATGAACAAGCCATAGTTCAGCGTCACGGCCCCCGCTTCCTTCGCGGCATCCAGGCTGGCATAGGGGGCCGCCTGGGCACCTTCCTTGAGCACGATGAAGAAGTTGGAGAAATCGACTCCCCCGATCAGCAGCCCGATCAGCGGGTTGAGCATGTCACCCACCAGACTTTTGACGATCAGGGTGAATGCACCGCCGATGATGATGCCGACCGCCATGTCGACGACATTTCCCTTGACGGCAAAATCACGAAATTCCTGCATGAATCCGGACATCTGTCACCTCCTGTCACTCGCTAACCATCCGGTGGATTACCACGCATCAAGCGTGGCCCGCACTGAGACATATCCCACGCCATTGTTGTTGTCATTGTCTGCGCCCTACCGACCTTCGCCCCAGCAAGCTTCATCACAGGGATGCCAGCAAGGCAACATGACCCGAGCATTATGCCGTGCTGATGCTACGCCACGGGTTGGCTGTGTAAACGTAGGGTTACACGCTTGTCTGAACACAAAAAACGCCACCTTTATCCGGGCATAAAAAAACGCCACCCCCGAGGGGTGGCGTTTTTTTATGCCCGGATCGACAGTCTCGCTATCGCAGCGTCGCTGTGGCAGCACCATTACTACATCGCCGTTGTGGCAACTGTCTCAGTGCTCACGGGTCGCGCGGAAGGTGATGTCCGGCCAGCGTTCCTGGGTCAGCTGCAGGTTGACGCGGGTCGGCGCGATGTAGGTCAGCCAGCCACCGCCATCATAAGCCAGGTTGGCACTGGCCTTGCGCTTGAAATCTTCCAGCATCTTGGTGTCATCGCAGTAGATCCAGCGTGCGGTCTGCACGTTGATCGCCTCATAGATGCACTCGACCTTGTACTCTTCTTTCAGGCGATGAGCGACCACGTCGAACTGCAGCGTACCGACGGCACCGACGATTAGGTCGTTGTTGTCGAACGGTTGGAAGACCTGGGTCGCGCCCTCTTCGGAGAGCTGCTGCAGACCTTTCTGCAACGCCTTCATCTTCAGCGGGTCCTTCAGGCGCACGCGCTTGAACAGTTCCGGCGCGAAGTGCGGAATGCCGGTGAAGCGCATGTCCTCGCCGATGGTGAAGGTGTCGCCGATCTGGATGGTGCCGTGGTTGTGCAGGCCGATGATATCGCCCGGCCAGGCCTCTTCCACGTGGGAGCGGTCCGCCGCCATGAAGGTCAGGGCGTCAGGAATCTTGACGTCCTTGTTGATGCGCACGTGGCGCATCTTCATGTTCTTCTCGTACTTGCCGGAGCAGACACGCAGGAAGGCGACACGGTCACGGTGTTTCGGGTCCATGTTGGCCTGGATCTTGAACACGAAGCCGGTGAAGCGCTCATCGTGGGCCGTGACTTCGCGGGTATCGGTATCGCGCGGCTGAGGCGGCGGCGCGTATTCGACGAAGCCGTCGAGCATCTCACGCACGCCGAAGTTGCCCATGGCGGTACCGAAGTAGACCGGCGTCAGCTCACCACGACGATAGGCCTCGAGATCGAACTCGTGAGAGGCGCCGCGCACCAGCTCGACTTCCATGCTCAGCTCTTCGATCAAGCCCTCACCCAGCGCTTCGATGGCTTCAGGGCTGTCGAGGCCCTTGATGCGTACGTCATCGGGGATGCGGTTGCCCTGGCCCTGCTTGTAGAGATGGATCTCGTCATTGAGCAGGTGATAGACGCCCTTGAAGCCCTTGCCGACACCGATCGGCCAGGTCACCGGCGCGCACTGGATGTTGAGGACCGTCTCGACTTCGTCCATCACCTCGATGGGGTCACGCGTCTCACGGTCCATCTTGTTGACGAAGGTCAGGATCGGCGTGGTGCGCAGACGGCAGACTTCCATCAGCTTGATGGTGCGGTCCTCGACACCCTTGGCACCATCGATGACCATCAGCGCCGAGTCGACGGCCGTCAGCGTCCGGTAGGTATCCTCGGAGAAATCCTCGTGCCCGGGGGTATCCAGCAGGTTGACCATGCGGTCCTTGTAGGGGAACTGCATCACGGAGGTGGTCACGGAGATGCCACGCTCCTGCTCCATCTTCATCCAGTCAGAGGTCGCGTGACGATCGGCCCGCTTGCTCTTGACCGAGCCGGCCATCTGGATGGCATTCCCGAACAGCAGCAGCTTCTCGGTGATGGTGGTCTTACCGGCATCCGGGTGAGAGATGATGGCGAATGTACGGCGCACATCCGCCGCCTTGGCAATCTGGGAATCTGACATTGGCTGAAAGGCATCCGGCCCGGCGTGAGACACGCCGCGCGCACTGTTGGGTGAATAGCAGAACAAGACGAATGGCGCGCATTGTAGCGGCTGGCGCGGCGCGGCAACAGAGGCGAGCGCGATCAGCGGTCTTCAGTCATCCTTGCGCGCGCGAAATACCAGGGCCTTACTCCTCGACCTCGGACAGTGTCTCGACGATATGGCACTGCGCCACCACCCCGCCGGCACAGCAGTGCGTCAGGCGCTGCAATTCCTCCTCCATGACGGCGAGGTCGCGCTGACGCTTGCGCACCTCGGCCAGCTGTGCCTCTATGCGCGCATCTATCTGATCGCACGGCAACGCCTGCTGATCCGCCAGCCCCAGCAAGGCGCGGATATCATCCAGCGAGAAACCCAGACGTCGACAACGGCGGATGAAGGTCAACCGGCGCAGTTGTGCATTGCCATATTCACGATAGCCGTTGGCCGCACGCCGCAGCGGGGCCAACAGACCCTGCTTCTCGTAGTAGCGGATCGTCACCGCCTGGACGTCTGAAGCCTTGGCCAGCTGACCGATACTCATCGCCCTTGTGTCAGCCCCTGAGCTTTGTGGGTCTTGCGCTGCTGTCGCCGGCTCGTGCTCGGATCCTTGTGTCATGAGGCTTGACCTTATAGTGACTATAACCTCCATGCTGTCATCAACACGACAGGAGGCCAAGACCCATGAAAAGCTGTTGCGAAAGCAAATCCGGCGAGCTGGCAGAGCTCAGAGCCTCTCAGGGCAAGGTACTCAAGATATTGCTAGCCCTGAATGCCAGCATGTTCTTCATCGAATTCACCGCAGCCTGGTGGCTGGGCTCCACCGCACTGCTGGGGGATTCACTCGACATGTTCGGCGATGCCAGCGTCTACGCCCTGACCCTCTACGTGCTGCACCGCAGCGTGCGTGAACGTGCATTGAGCGCACTAGTGAAAGGCATCGTGATGCTGGCGCTGGGCGTGATCGTCCTTGGCGAAGCAGGCTACCAAGCCCTTCATGGCGTCGCCCCTGCCGCACACGGCATGGGCGCCTTCGCTCTGCTGGCGCTGGCCGTCAATCTGGTTTGCTTCGGCCTGCTGTGGCGCTTCAAGTCGGATGATCTGAACATGCGCTCCACCTGGCTGTGCTCACGCAATGACATCATCGCCAACGCCTCGGTCTTCGGCGCTGCGATACTGGTGGGTTGGACGGGCTCCCGTTGGCCGGATGTGCTGCTGGGGGCGGCGATTGCCGCCCTCTTCCTGCAGTCCGCCTGGCAGGTGATTCGCGACGCGCGAGTTGAGCTGCGCAATGCCAAGCAAGCCGAAAGCGCGCAAGCTGCGCATGAGCAAGACGCAAGCTCCCAAGCCCCTGACGCTCCGCCATCATCCTGCGCCACCCGCAGTTGTTGTGCGCCACCCACGGCTGCTGTGGTGGTCGAGCAGACACCCGCCAGCAGCGGCGGCTCCAGCAAGTGCTGTCGGTGAGACGATGACCCGAGACAAGAAAGCGCCCCGTCGAGATCGCCGGGGCGCTTTCTTGTCGGGATACCGACAATGATCAGGCCGCCGGACAATCTGGCTGACGCTCGGGGTGGGCCTGCTGAAAAGCTTCCAATGACTGACAGGCCGCCTCGATGGCCAGAATCCTCGGGTAGTCCTTGAGTTCACACCCGAAGCGCCGGGCATTGTAGAGCTGGGGCATCAGGCAAGCATCCGCCATGCCCGGGCTATCGCCATGGCAGAAACGTCCTGCACTTTCCGCCAGCATCACTTCCAGACGCGCGAAGCCCTCGGCGACCCAGTGTCGATACCACTCAAGGCGCTGCGCCTGCGTGACTTCAAGCCGATCGGTCAGATAATTGAGCACGCGCGGATTGTTGAGCGGATGCATCTCACAGGCCATGAACTGGCACAGTGCGCGCACCTTCGCACGCGCTTCCGGCGCTGAGGGCAACAGCGCCGGGGTGGGCCAGCGCTCCTCCAGATATTCCATGATCGCGAGCGACTGGGTCAGGGCCACCGGTGCGGGGGTATCTCCCACCATCAGGGTCGGCACTAGTCCCTGGGGGTTGATGGCCAGATAGTCCTCGCTACGCTGTTCGCCCTTGAGCAGATTGACCGGCACCTGAGCGACCTCTATCCCCTTGAGCGCCAGCGCGATTCTTACCCGATAGCTGGTAGATGAACGGTAATAGCCATACAGACTCATTGAACTCATGCTGCACTCCCCTGTGGCGCGGTTGGATACCGGCCGCCCTTTCGCACTGTCTCGCACCCAGTTGGCTTGAGGCTTACCGGCGCACGACGTCTTCCCGAGACGTGTCTCTGAGAAGCTCTGCCTGACGACGCCGCCCTCAGGCGTCCAACTGCGTCACCTGCTGATCAATGGCGCCGAAGATGCTCTGGCCATCGCGATCGAACATCTCGATGCGGATGCGATCACCGAAACGCATGAAGGGCGTGCGAATCTCATCGAACAGGATCTTCTCGACCATGCGCACTTCGGCCAGACAGCTGTAGCCCACGCCCCCTTCGCTGATCGGTTTGCCGGGGCCGCCATCCTTGCCGGGATTGGACACGGTGCCTGAGCCGATGATCGCGCCGGCGCCCAGGGGGCGAGTCTTGGCGGCATGCGCCACCAGCTGCGGGAAGCTGAAGATCATGTCTGGCCCGGACTCTGGCTCACCGAACTTCTCACCATTGAGATGCACGCTCAACGGCAGATGCACGCGCCCCTGCTGCCAGGCATCCCCCAGCTCGTCCGGCGTCACGGCGATGGGCGAGAAGCTTGACGACGGCTTGGCCTGGAAGAAGCCGAAGCCCTTGGCCAGCTCGCCGGGGATCAGCCCACGCAGACTGACGTCATTGACCAGCATCAACAGGCGAATGTGGTCCTCGGCCTGCTCCGGACTGACGTGCATCGGCACATCATCGGTGATGACGGCGATCTCGCCTTCGAAATCGATGCCATGCTCCTCACTGACGCATACGATATCGGCGTTGGGGGCCAGGAAGCTGTCGCTGCCACCCTGATACATCAGCGGGTCATGCCAGAAGGTCTCGGGCATCTCGGCGCCACGTGCCTGGCGCACCAGCTGGACATGGTTCAGATACGCCGAGCCGTCTGCCCACTGATAACTGCGCGGCAGCGGGGAATGAAGCGCCTGGCTTTCCAGCGCAAAGGCGTCCGCCAGCGTGCCTTCATTGAGCGCCGCGTAGCGTTGCTCGAGCCCGGGCGCCAGCGACGTCCAGTCTTCCAGCAGCGCCTGCAAGGTCGTTGCGACATCCGCGACCTTGACGGCGCGGGTCAGGTCACGGGAGACCAGCAGCAGCGTTCCATCACGGGAACCATCCTGGTAGGTAGCGAATTTCATGGGTGCCTCCTTGAAGAGCAACGTGAGCAACGTGAGCAATAATGCAGGAATTGCCTTGGGTCGGATGACGATGAACAGTCAAAGGTCATCGCTGATGCAGGGTGAATTAAGGAATGAATCAAGGGGTGAATTGAGGAGTAGTGTGAGGCGTGAAGTGAGACGCGAGCCCCTGCCAGACCGAGCCGTAGTCGCGCTGCCGAGCGCTCGACGACAGGGCCTGCGGGGTGGGCTGGAACAGATAGCGACTCTCGAACATGAAGGCGAGCGTATTGCCCTGATAGCGGGGGGCGAGCTCTGCCTGACTGGCGGCCTCGAAGGTGGCAGCGTCAGGGCCATGCGGGGTCATGGCGTTGTGCAGACTCGCGCCGCCCGGACGGAAGCCTTCGCGCTTGGCGTCATATTCGCCATGGATCAGCCCCATCAACTCGCTCATCAGGTTGCGATGGAAATACGGCGGTCGGAAGGTGTTCTCGGCGACCATCCAGCGTGGCGGGAAGATCACGAAGTCGAGATTGGCGACCCCGGCGGTGTCCGACGGTGATGTCAGCACAGTGAAGATCGAGGGGTCAGGATGATCGAAGCTGACCGTATTGATGGTATTGAAGGTCGCCAGATCATATTTGTAGGGCGCGTAGTTGCCGTGCCAGGCCACGACATCCAGCGGTGAATGATCCAGGCTCGTGCGCCAGAAACGCCCGCCGAACTTGGCCACCAGCGTGAAGTCACCGGCTTCGTCCTCGAAACGTGCCGATGGCGCGAGGAAGTCGCGCGGATTGGCCAGTCCATTGCTGCCGATGGGCCCCAGCGAGGGCAACTCGAGAGGCGCGCCATAGTTCTCGGCCACATAGCCTCGACAGCCCTCCGCGTGCCCCGCCAGCGGATTGAGCTGGAACTTGATACCACGCGGAATCACGACGATCTCGCCGCTAGCGACTTCCAGCAGGCCCAGCTCGCTGCGCACCTCAATGGCACCCTGCTGCGGCACGATCAGCAATTCGCCATCAGCATTGTAGAAAAAGCGCTGTTGCATGCCGCGAGAGAAGGCGTAGAGATGCGTGGCACAGCCCTGCTGCGCCTGGGCATCCCCATTGACCGCCAGCGTGATCAGGCCTTCCAGAAAATCGCCAGCGCAGAACGCGATGGGGTCCCAGCGCATCGGGTTGGGATCCGGCATTCCCTCGGCCAGCGGTGCGGTGGCGACCTGCGGCATCTCCATGGGCTGATAGGCGCCCTGCACCACCGAGGGCCGAATGCGGTAAAGCCAGCTGCGCAGATTGTGGCTACGCGGCGCGGTGAAGGCCGAGCCGCTCAACTGCTCCGCGTACAGGCCATAGGGGCAACGCTGGGGAGAGTTCTGGCCCTGCGGCAAGGCGCCAGGCAACGCCTCGCTGGAGACATGATTTCGAAAACCGGCGTGATAATGACACTCAGCATTGCGCTCGCGCATGACGATTCATCTCCTTGTGGGCTCGCGGCTCCTGATGACCCGGGGGCATCCACGGCACGACATGCCGCCACCGCCCTCAAATAGTTACATATGAAACCATATAGACGGA
Organism: bacterium Scap17; assembly: GCA_013376735.1. Lineage (NCBI taxonomy): Bacteria > bacterium Scap17. The sequence goes on from VINJ01000001.1 coordinate 2,344,480, forward strand.
TTCATACCTTGGCAATCACTCAAGTGCTCGACTTTTGTCTTGCTCGCTGTCGAAAGTGGTAACATCGGTAACCTGACCCGACCGCCATGCACTGTCGTGACAACGCTTGTCAGCCTTCTCACCGAGACAGGTAACTCTCGATGCAACGCACTGATGACACTCCCGAAGCGCGCGATGCCCTTGATGGGGAAGCCTCACAGGACACGCCCCGCTGCGAGCTGGATCTTGACCAGTTTTTGCCCTATCGCCTCAACCGACTGGCCGAGCGCACCAGTGAGGCGATGTTCGCCCGCTATGGCGAGCGCTTCGCCATCAATGTCGCCGAGTGGCGTCTGCTGGCCTGGTTGAGCCGCGGCGTGCCGATGACCGCGCGGGAAATCAGCCTGCGCACCCACATGGACAAGGTACGCGTCTCGCGCGCCGTCAAATCACTGGAGAGCCGTGAACTGATTCTGCGTCGTCCGAGCGAGCAGGACCAGCGTGCGCAGTTGCTTGTCCTAACCGCCGAGGGCGAGGCCATGCTCGCCGAGCTGATTCCCGAAGCGCGGCGTTTCGAGGATGAGCTGCTCGGCGCCGTCAGTGCGCGCCAGTATCGTGATCTGCTGATCACCATGCAGACTCTTGAGCGACAACTGGATCAACTGCCGGGCAGCGACTGAAGCGGACATGCAAGGCACTCGCGAACAGGATGACAGAGGACTTCCTGGCCGCCATTTCGCGTGATGTACAATTGTGGTATAGGTTATGTAAAGTTTTAGGGGCCTCGACCGCATGCATCGCAAACCGCACCTGCCCAGCAAGTTGTGCCAGACCTGTCAGCGGCCCTTCACGTGGCGCAAGAAGTGGCAGGACTGCTGGGACGAGGTACGTCATTGCAGCGAGCGCTGTCGCCGCACCGCACGCCAGAAGTCCCGGGAGGTACGCAATGACAACCACTGATCACTGGCTGGTGTGGCTGAATGACGACCTGCGCCTCGATGACAACCCGCTGTGGCAAGCCGCACTCGCCGAGCGGCCGACTCGCCTGCTGGTCGTGCATGTACTGTCCGAGACGACCTTTCAGCCCTTCGGCAGCGTCAGCCCCGGGGAGCCACACCTGCAGCCGCTCAGCACGGGACGGCAACATGCCCTGCTCGGGAGCCTGGAATCGTTGCGCACGCGACTTCAGGCGCTGGGCAGTGACCTGCTGATCCTCCATGGCGACGCAGCACGACTGATTCCGAAGCTGGCAAGGCAATATGGCTGCCGGGGTGTCATCACGCGCCGCGCCACGGGCGTGGTGGAACAACGCCAGCAGCGCGCGGTGGCAAGCCAGTGTCGCTTGCGACAATTGAACAGCGGTTTGCTGCTGGACGAAGACGAGCTGCCGGAACCACTCGCCGCCCTCCCCGTGAGCTTCAGTGCCTTCCGACGCAAGCTGGAGAAGGCCCGCCCAAGCCTTCCCGACATGCCTGCCCCGCTGGAGGCGCCATCCACGCTCCCCGGTTGGCCAGAGGACGCCCCTCGTGGCTTTCAGGGCGCGGCCAGGCAACTGCTCGAGGCTCGCCACTGGCAGGCCGACACCCGCGGAGAATACACCTTTGCCCCCGGAGAGCCCGCCGGTCTGCAGCGCCTGCAGGATTACCTGAGCCCGACCTTCGCCGGTCAGTACAAGACCACCCGCAATCGCCTCAGCGGCGCGGATTTCTCGACCCGCTTCTCCGTGTGGCTGGCACTGGGCTGTCTGTCGCCGCGGCGGATACTGGACGCGCTGCACCGTTTTCAGGCCACGCTGCCCGAGCACTGCGAGCATCCGCAGGCTGCCTTCAAGGACAGCGACTGGATCCGCGTCGAGCTTTTATGGCGTGAGTACTTCCACTGGGATGCACGGCGGCTGGGCAGGCACACCTTCACGGGCGAGTCCCAAAGCCACGACGCGGCTCTGCCGCGCAGCCATGAGCGAGAGTCGGAACCGCTTGAACGCTGGCAGACCGGAATGACCGGGGTGCCATGGGTCGATGCCGGCATGCGCGAACTGGCGGCTACCGGCTGGCTGAGCAACCGCATGCGCCAGAACGTGGCGAGCTTTCTGGTCAAGGACCTTGGCGTGGACTGGCGCCAGGGAGCGGCCTGGTTCGAGCATCAGCTACTGGATCACGACGTCGCCTCCAACTGGGGCAACTGGCGCTATCTGGCGGGTATCGGACGTGATCCGTGCGGGGATCGGCACTTCAACATGATGAAGCAGGCACGCCAGCATGACCCTCTCGGTCATTACGTCAGCCGCTGGATACCAGAGATTGCGACACTGCCCGCCGGCATGCAGCGCCATGCGCCCTGGCTCGCCTGGTCAAGCAGCGCAGGGCGCAACGGATCAGCGGGCCACTACCCGCGCCAGCCTCTCACGCATGTCGAGGGCTGGGAGGCCCACCTGGCCGACGTCACACCGACACGCGTGACGCCCTGGCTGAGTGGCTCCTTCGAGCGAGGCTGACAAGCGTTGAACCACGAAGAGAGCGCCACAAAGCGAGCACAACGAAGAGGGTGCAACGCAGAGGAAGCAACGCAGGGGATTGCATGGCGCCTTGGCGCTAACTGACCGTCAGGGCTGCACTTTATGAGCCTTATTCACTATCATGGCCGCATTCCTCGCAGGAGTCGTCATGAATCAGCCGCTACCGCCACCACTGTCCACGCCGCACCGCAATCTCATTCGTCTGACCATCGCGCGCGGCATCACCTGGACCGGCTTTCTCATCCTGATCATCTTTGGGCTCGAGATCATCGGCTTTCAGCTCAACGTGCTGCCCGTCATCTCGATCATCATCGCGATGGGGCTGGTCAATGTCGCGACCTGGTGGCGCCTCGGGCAGTCGCATCCCGTCACCGACACCGAGAACCTGATTCACCTGCTGGTGGATATCGCCGGTCTGACGATGCTGTTCTTCCATACCGGTGGCTCCACCAACCCCTTCGTGCCCTATTATCTGGTGCCGGTGACCATGGCGGCCGCAACGCTCCCGTGGCGTTATGCCTGGGTGATTGCCGCGGTCGGCATGGGCTGTTACAGCTTCCTGATGGTGTTCTATGAGCCGGTGCCACAGCTGGCGACCTACGAGCTGGGCGGACGCATCAGCCTGCATGTCATCGGCATGTGGCTGAACTTCGGCCTGTCGGCGTCGCTGGTGACCTACTTCATCTACAAGATGGCCCATGCCCTGCGCACCCGGGATCAGGCGCTGTCCACCACGCGTGAGGCCGCCCTGCGCAGCGAGCAGGTATTGGCGGTGGCCAGCCAGGCCGCCGGCACCGCGCATGAGCTGGGCACCCCGCTCTCCACCATGGCGGTGCTGCTGAGCGAGATGCGCGAGGATGCCAAGGACAGGAATGACCCTCAACTGGAGGATGATCTCGCCCTGCTGCGCAGTCAGGTCGACACCTGCAAGCAACGCCTGCAGGCGATGGTAGCCGCGGCCGACCGCCGCCGCATGGAGCAGCCCCAACCCATCAACGCTGCCCAGTGGCTGGAGGAAATCGTGCAGCGCTGGCTGGTGGTGCGCCCGGATGTGCAGCATAGCGTCGAGGTGACGCCCGGCGCTGAACAGGCCTCCATGCTGGTGGACACCACGCTTGAGCAGGCACTGATGAATCTGCTCAACAATGCCGCTGACGCCTGCCCGGATGATATCGAGATCACCTTGGAGCAACGCGATCAGGAAGTGCTGATCGACATCCGCGATCATGGCGATGGTGTGCCCATGGCGGTGGCGGATCAGCTCGGCGAGACCTTCATCTCCACCAAGTCCAAGGGCATGGGCATCGGCCTGTTCCTCACGCATGCCACCATCAATCGGTTCGGTGGCGGCGTGAGTCTGTACAACCACGAAGATGGCGGCACCTTGACGGAAGTGCGCCTCCCCCTTCATCTGACATGATGGCGGCAAAGACCGCCCAAGCGAGAACCCTGATGAGCGATGCAACCCGACTGCTGATCATCGACGATGATGAATTCTTCTGCCAGGTCACGGCGCGCGCCATGACGCGTCGCGGCTATGAAGTGGAAGTGGCCCGTGATGAAGCCCAGGCACTCAGCGTGGCGCGCAGCCACCGCCCGGAGCTGATCACGCTGGACCTGAAGCTCGAGCAGAGTTCCGGCCTCAAGCTGCTGCCAGAACTGATCGCCCTGCTACCTGACGCGCGTATCGTGGTGCTGACCGGCTATTCCAGCATCGCCACCGCGGTGGAAGCCATCAAGCTTGGCGCGGTCAACTACCTGTGCAAGCCCGCCGATGCCGATGAGATTCTCAACGCCTTCAACCGCGAAGGCGGCGACCCTGCCGCCGAGATCTCCGACAACCCGCCGTCAGTCAACCGCCTGACCTGGGAGCACATCCAGAAGGTGCTCAACGAGCACGATGGCAACATCTCCTCCACGGCCCGCGCCCTGGGCATGCACCGCCGTACCCTGCAACGCAAACTGCAGAAGCGGCCGGTCAAGCGCTGAGATAGCGCCGCAGCCCTGGCCTGCGTCCCAGGCGACATCTTGTTGCCGAGCAAGTAAAAGCCCTCACCATGGATTCGTGCTTGCACGCAAGGATGGTGAGGGCTTGGTGTCTCTTTACAGCCTGGAATGAGTCGACACTCAGGTACGTCGTTACTGCGCCGTCCACCCCAGGTCCATGTTGAAGCTGGAGCCGGTTACCGAGCCTGCCTTGTCAGATGCCAGCCATACCGCCATGCCCGCCACTTCGGAGGGATCGATCATGTGCTTGATCGCTGCGCCCTTGAGCATGATCTTCTCGATCACTTCATCTTCGGGCATGTCATTGAGCTTGGCCTGCTCGGCGATCTGCTTGTCGACCAGCGGTGTGCGCACGTAGGCCGGGCAAATGGCATTGGCGGTGATCCCACTTTCCCCACCCTCGAGCGCAGCGGTCTTGGTCAGGCCCATCAGGCCATGCTTGGCGCTGACGTAGGCCGCCTTGCCCGGTGACGCGACGTGCGCATGGATGGATGCCATGTTGACGATGCGCCCATACCCATTCTTCTCCATGTGCGGCCAGGCTGCCTGGATCAGCGTGAACGGCGCACTCAGCATCAAGGCGATGATCTGATTCCACTTGGCTTCGGGGAAGTCCTTGATGCGCTCGACATGCTGAATGCCGGCATTGTTGACCAGGATATCGAGGCGTCCGAAACGGGATACGGCGTCTTCCACCGCCGCGCGACACTGCTCGGCATCCGTCAGGTCGGCCTTGAAGAAGGCAGCCCCGGCCTTGTCGGCGACCTCTGCCCCCTCATCACTGAAATCGACCGCCAGCACCTGATGCCCGGCATCGCACATCGCTTGCATGATGGCGGCGCCGATACCACTGGCGGTGCCGGTCACCAGTGCAACGCGGACAGGGGAAGATTGTAGTTCACTCATGCGAATCTCCTGACAGAGGGGAATGTCATGCTGCTCTGCAACATATCATGAAGATAGCGCTAATCTAGCCGCCTTTACCACCCGACCATCGCCGAGTTGCACTCCCCCCCTGGCATTATCGAGCGCCAGCCAGTATCACAGCCGCATGATGCATGCGACGCAATCGTTGCATCCGCCGACGCAACCCGGCCGCCAGGCGCTATTCACGACGAGAAGTGGGCCGGCTATGACGGAAAGCGAACCTGCACCAGCAGCCCCGGGGCCTGCGGCGTTCCCAAGGGACTCTCCTTCAGCGCAAGCTCTGCGCCTAGACGTTCAGCGAGCTCGCGCACGATGGAAAGGCCCAGCCCGGAACCTTGAGTCTTCTGGCCGGCCAGACGCACGAAGCGCTCAAAGACGCGCTCGCGTTCACGCAGCGGGATTCCGGGGCCCGTATCGGCCACTTCCAGACGCCATCCATCGTCGTCGCGGCGGATATCCAGACGCACCTCTCCGCCTTCTGGCGTATAGCGCAGCGCATTGTCGAGCAGATTGCGCAGCAGCACGTAGAGGCCGTTCTCATGACTGACCAGCTGCGCGCCGGGTGCAACCTCGATATGCAGCTTGATGCCTCGCTGGCGTGCCATGGGGCCCAGGTCCCGCGCCAGCTCATTGGTCAGCTGGACGAGATCGACGGAGCGACGCGGTGCCTCTGCCCCGCTTTCCAGTCGTGACAGGGTCAACAGCTGCTCCACTACCCGTGTCATGCGATTGACGCCATCCACGATCATGCGTGCCGAGCGCCGCGAGGCCTCATCCCTGGCATCGGCCTCCAGATTCTGGGCATGCACCTTGATGCCCGCCAAGGGAGTCCGCAATTCATGGGCCGCATTGGCCGTGAAGCGCCGCTCCTTGTCAAGGGTGTCCGCCAGGCGCACCAGCAGCCCATTGAGGGCATCCACCATGCCGCGTATCTCGTCAGGTGCCTCGCTGGCATCCAGCGGCTCAAGGTATCCGGGTTGACGGGCCGTGATCTGATGACTGATGCGCAGTACGGGACGAAACCCCCGCGAGACCGCCACACCGATCAGCAAGGCGATCACGAGCAGCCCGACCACCAGCGCCAGCACGTTGTGCAACGCAATCTGGCCAGTCAGTTCATCGCGCACATCTTCACGCTGGGCCGCCGTGACCCAGATGCCACTCTCGGGGAAATACAGCGTGAAGGTGAACCAGTCATGGTGATTGTCATGCTGCATGCCATAGCCAGGCACCGGCAGGTAATCCAGCGCCACGGAGCGTGACGAGAGGCCAAGCAACGGCTGGCCCAGCGCATCCCACATCTGGAAGATCAGTTTGTCTTCATAGACATGTCCCAGCGGGGATTTCTCATGGCCATCGGCAAAGCTCAAGGAGGGCGGGCGCAGGCTGAACTGGCCCGATGTCATCTGCTGCAACTTTTCCTGACGCGCGTCTGGTGTCAACGACGCGAGTCGGGACTGATAGAGTCGCCCCAGCATGCGTGCATTCTGGGCCAGTTCAGCGTCGAACAGCTCATCAATCTGCTCGCGGGAATCAAAATAGCTCCAGGCGGCGGCCGTCCCCAGCACGACCACGACGCCACCGATCAGGTTGCGCCGCAGGAAACTGCGGATGGATTTCACGTGAGTTCCCCCAGCCGATACCCCACGCCGCGCACGGTCTTGACCACCTCGGTGCCGAACTTGCGGCGCAGATGGTGCACATGTACCTCGATGACATTGCTCTCGACATCGCCATCCCAGCCATAGAGCTGCTCGACGAGCTGATCCCGGCTGAAGACACGACTGGGGTGCAGCAGCAGGAACTCCAGCAGATCAAATTCGCGCCGCCCCAGCGCGACTTCGCTACCGGCGAGCGTGACAGTGCGGCCAGCCTGATCAATGCGCAATGGCCCCAGCTGCAGGCAACCGCTGGGCTGCCCGGCATGGCGCCTGACCAGCGCACGCAGACGCGCTACCAGCTCGGCAATGTCGAATGGCTTGACCAGATAGTCGTCCGCGCCGCCGTCCAGACCACGCACCCGGTCGCTGATGTCATCACGTGCCGTCAGGATCAATACCGGCAACGTCTGGCCCTGACGGCGCAAGTGACTCAAGACCTGCAGACCATCGAGATCCGGCAGGCCAAGGTCCAGCACCAGCACATCGAAGGGCGAATGCTTGAGCGTGGCGGCAACGTTGGCGCCCTCCTTCAACCATTCAGTGCTCATGCCTTCGCGGCGCAGGGTATGGCTGACCCCCTCGCCCAACAACGGATCATCTTCGACGAGCAGAACTCGCATCTGGACTCCTTGGAATCGTTCTGATTCTGCCATGTCATATCGGGACATGAGAGGACATGAGACAAGACGTCCGCCACCGATGGGTGGCGAACGTTGGAAGCATACTGCGGAATAGCACATCGCCGGTGTCGATGGATCAGCCAGTCATCACACACCGCTGCGTGCGCGACGCCCCGGGTGTCGAGCATGGCGCCACCTGGCCAGACGCGCCGTCAGCAGCATTTTCTGCTCACGCAGCCCGAGCGCGCCACGCTCCAGCATGCGGCGCGGCCCTCCGATGACACGCCGCAACGCCTCACCCGCCACCAACCAGCCATCCGCGAGCGGGTGCCCGGCTCGCGCCAGACGCAATCGGAAGATCAGCTCGCGCGCCTGACGCGCCACACTGACAGGATGGTTGCCCTGATGACGCGCCAGGCGCATCAACAGAGGGTCCTCTTCGCCGGTGATCAGCGCCGGGGTATGCAACCTGATACGTGAGTGCTTCGCTGTCGGTAGCGGAACGAAAAAGTCGCCATCTGCCTGCACGATCAGCTCCAGCAGTGGGCGTCGACTATCCGCCGAGTCATGCAGCTCAAGACACTCCAGTACCTTGGCACGCATCTCGGCCGGCCACCCCCCATGCTCGAGCACATGCCAGGCGCGGCCACTCTCCAGGTGCCAGCGGCCATCGCCCGGCAGGCTCAGCAAGGTATCGGGGCGCTCCAAAGTCGGGATGTTGCGCAGTTGCGTGCATAGCGCGTCCCCCCTCACATCTGCGTGCGTCAGTGACAGGCGGCGATGTTGCTGGCCTCTCGGGGTGGGCAACAACCTGCACAGCAAGGCAAGGTCATCCCCCTCTCGCTCGACCAGAGTCAATGCAGCCCCTGCTGCTGCCAGCTGCCAACAGAACTCTCGACAGCTGGAGGCCATCGGCGCCTCGACCAGGACCCGATGCCCGGCAAGGCCAGCGGGCTGGAGCCTTTCAGCGGTGTGGGCAAGACCAGTGCGTTCAAGAACTGTGCGTGCAAGAGAAGTGAACATGAGGGCTTTCCTTGGGTCGAGGCATTACCAGACACAGAGGCGCGAGTGGATGCCACGCCTTGTGGACCTGCGCAGGAGCATGATCGATCAGCTCACTGACAGACATGTGGCAACGAGGTGACATCTCCACAAGACGTGCTGGCGATTGCCATGGCCAACACGCAAGCGCTGAGCTGAACCATGGAGTGATCACCAGCATGAATGGCTGCGCTTAACGCAAACTTAAGCTCTCATAGGACGATGCCACGATAACGCTGGCCTTCCTGCTTCTTGCTCGCCGCTTGCTCGCCGATTGCTCACCTCCAGCTCGACTCTCCACCAATGTCCCTCATGCTCAGACGCCGAACAGCCTGACGATAGGCGGCACGATGAAGGCGGTCAGCAGACCGGTCAGCCCCATCGACATGCCAGCGAAGGCGCCCGCCAGCGTGCTCACCGACGAGAAGCAGAAGGCAGTACCGATACCATGCGCCGACAAGCCCATGGTGAAGCCCTTGACGGTATCGTCTCGCGCCCCTGCCAGTCGCATGACAACGGGGCCTACCACACAGCCCAGGGTGCCGGTCAGCAGCACCAGCCCTGCCGTCAGCGAGGGAATACCGCCCAGTTTTTCGGCGATCCCCATCGCGATCGGCGATGTGACGGATTTGGGCGCCAGGCTCAAGGCCACCTGGGTATGTGCCCCCAGTGCCAGCGCCAGACCCAGGGTGGTGGTCACGGCAGTGACGATGCCGACGCAACAGGCCGTCAGCAGTGGCCACAGCATCTGCTTGACGCGATCGAGATGGTCAAACAACGGTACCGCCAGCGCAACGGTGGCCGGCCCGAGCAGGAAGTGGATGAACTGGGCCCCTTCGAAGTAGGTGGGATAGTCGGTATCCGTCAGCCACAGAAACCCGATGATCAGCGCGATGGAGACCAGTACCGGATGCGCCAGCGATGCGCCCCGGGCCAGACGATTGATCGCCGTCGCCAGCAGAAAGGCCACCAGCGTCAACAGCAGATGCAGCAACGGAGAAGCGCTCAGGTACACCCACAGGGCGTCCAGCGGGGCCAGATTCATGAGGACACCTCATCGGCGCTGGGTGACTTGCCTCCTGACCCGCTCGGTGTCGCAGAACCTCGATCGATCAAGCGCTGCAATAGCCACGCCGTGACGAATTGGGTGACCGCGATCGACGCGACCAGCGTGATGGCGATGGCGGTGAGATCGCGTGCGATAAGCTCGAAATGGACCATCACACCAACGCCCGCGGGCACGAACAGCAGCGACAGATGCGAGAGCAGGCCATTGCTGGCAAGCCTGAGACTGGCAGGCACACGTTCCCGCAGCAGCGCACGGGCCAGCTGACGTTGACCGAGATCTCGATCCGCATTCTCGTCAATACGCAGCACTCCTTCCCCCTCTCTGTCCGGGGCAGGCAACAACCGTTTGCGCAACCGCCCTCGCAACATCAACCCCAGCAGCAGGAACAACATTCCCAATACCGGCCCCGGCACCGGAAGCAACAACGCACGCCCCGTCACCTCGCCGAGAAACTGGCAAAGCAGCAAGATGCAGAACCCCTTGATCAACGCCATTTCCTTACAGACTCCTCTTGACCGTGTCAGCCCGTCAGGCCGTCATGCTGACAATTATGTCACAGCCATCCCTGACGCCCTTGCCTCTCCCTCCCGGCATCCTCATGACCCCGGCGCCCTTGCTGCCCTCCGTGCTCTCAGTGCTCTCAACTCCCAACAACGGTGAGGCAACGCTTTACTGTGATAGTCTGCGATCTTGATCCCCCATCACCGTTACAGACAGGGAAGGCTGCGACACGATGCCAGATTCTCTCGGGCTTGATACATCCATTATTCCCAATTGGATCAAGACATTGCGGCATGAAGAGGATCATCAGGCCCTGATGATCCTTGAGCTGGCTGCCGACCTGGCTGGCGCTCCCATGGCGATGATCAACCTGCGTGATGGCGAGCAGCTCAAGCGCTGGTTGAGTCTGGACGACAACGTGCATGAGTCGGTTCCCATCAACGATACGCTGTGTGGCGTGGCGGTACTGCAAGCCAGCCCCCTCATCACGTGTGACGCCCGTCGACAACCGGAACTCGCCGGTTGCAGTTCGGTTCTTGTCGACGGCATTCGTTATTACATCGGCCTGCCTATCAAGGCAGACAATGGTGAAATAATCGGCTGCATGAGCCTGGCGGACGCTGAGCCGCGTCAACAATTGCCCAGCCCGGACGTCCTCGTCCGGCTGGACAAGCTCGCGAGCCTGGCAACCGAGGCGCTGAAACGCCAGGTCAATCAAAGCTACCTCAATGCAGAGTTTGCAGACAGTCAGTCGCGCGCCAGCTGGATAATGCGCAGCATTTCCGATGGCATCATCGAATGGAAAACAGGTAACGAGAGATTGACCATCTCTACCCGTCTGGAAAACCAGTTGGGGTATGAAGCCGGCACACTCGACACTGCACTCGGGGCGCTGCATGAGAGAGTCGCACCCGACATGCGTGACGACTTCAAGGCCTTGATCAATGCCAAGCGACTGAGCGGGACGCCTTTCAATTGTGAGTTGCTGATCCGCACTCAGCAGGGAGATCATCGCTGGTTTGAGCTGCGCGCTCAATTCGAGGTCAGAAACGGCGCGCCCTACCGCTTCATCGGCTCATTGCTGGATATCCATCAGCAGCAACTGGCCAAGGATGCCCAGGCCGACAAGCTGCGCCGCTATGAACGTCAGCAGGCGGCCTTGATCGAGCTCGGCAACACCCGCCACGATGAGAACGCGCAGCTCGACAGCCTGCTGCCATGGTTATGTGAGCAAGTCGCCAAGGGCCTGCAGATACGCAAGGTAAGCTTCTGGTACATGAATGACGACCGTGACTGTCTTTCGCTTGCCCATGTCCATGATGCGTGGGTCCCACCGCCGCACGATGCCACGCATGACACAGTCCCCACTCGCCTTACCCGCACCCATAACCCAGTCTATTTCGAGGCTCTGGATGCCGGTCATGCGCTCGCCCTGGCCGACGTGACCAAGGCCAATCAGGAATTGCTGTTTGATGGCACCTTCCGCTGCAGCGTGAAGGCCATCATCGACAGCCCGATCCGTGTGGCGGGCCAGGTGGTGGCCGTCATCTGCTGCACGGAAAGCAATGCCCCGCGCGAATGGGCGGATGATGAACAGGCGTTTCTGGCCTCGGTGGCGGATCACGTCTCACAGCTCATGACCGAATTCGAGCAACAGGCTTCTCAGAAACGCCTGCGTGCCAGCGAGCGACGCTACCGCGCCACCTTCGAGCATTCCGCTGTCGGCATGGCACACCTGAGCACCAGTGGCCAGCTGTTGCGCGTCAACCAACGACTCGAGAGCATCCTGGGCTACACCGCCGCCACCTTGTCGCAGAGTGTGATACGCGAACTGATCGAGCCGGAAGACCTGGAAAGCTTCCTGCAGCAACATCAGGCCCTGATCGAGCAGCGCAAGGACTTCTTTACCCAGCAATGCCGCTTCATCCATGCCTCCGGCAACTCGGTGCATGCAGAGATCAGTGTCTCTGCGGTCGAGGCGACGCCAGACCAGGATGGCTATACGCTGCTGGCGCTGATCGACAATACGCTCAATCACACCATGTCGCAGCGCATGGCTCACGAGGCCAATCACGACAGCCTGACGGGCTTGCTCAATCGCGGCGCCTTCAAGCGTGAACTGACGACACTTTGCGATGATGCACGCGCCACTCACACGCTACATTGTCTCGCCTACATCGATCTGGACCAGTTCAAGGTCGTCAATGACACCTGCGGCCACTCGGCCGGCGATGCGCTATTGATCCAGCTGGTCGACGTGATTGCCGCCGACTTGCGCAAGCAAGATCGTCTCGCGCGCTTGGGAGGGGATGAATTCGGCTTATTGATGCCAGACATGTCGCTGGAGGCCGCCGAGGCACTGCTCGAAGAGATGCGCCAGTCCGTCACCAACTTCCGATTCATGTGGGAAGACAAGCTGTTCACCATCAGTACCAGCATTGGCCTGGTGAGCATCGACAGCAATCACAACGACCCGCACCAACTGCTGAGTGCCGCCGATGCTGCCTGCTATGAAGCCAAGGATGCCGGGCGTAACCGCATTCATCGCCACAGTGAATCCGGTGACGAGGTAGCTCGGCGCATGCAGGAAATGCACTGGCTGACAGAAATCACCGCGGCCATCGAAGAACAGCGCCTGGTGCTTTACCAACAGCCGATTGTCAGCACTCTCGCCACTGCACAAGCTGACAACGCAGAGCTAGGCAACGACCCGCATTGCAAGCCGCTCAGCGAGCTACATTACGAAGTGCTGGTGCGATTGAAAGGCCGAGATGGCACCATCATTGCCCCGGGCGCCTTCCTGCCTGCGGCGGAGCGTTATGGCCTGTCAGCCGCCATCGATGAACATGTCGTTCGCCAATACCTGAGCTGGCTGGCAGCGCACCCTGCGCATGCCCAGCGACTGACCATGGTGTCTCTCAATCTCTCTGGACACTCCATCAGCAGCCCGAGCTTTCGTGACCTGCTGGTCACGCTGGTCCGCGACAGTGGCATCCCGGGTGACAAGCTGTGTTTCGAGATCACCGAATCCGTCGCCATCACGCGGCTGGGCGACGCTCGTGCCTTCTTCGAGGCACTCGGCGCACTCGGTTGTTCCTTCGCGCTGGATGACTTCGGGAGTGGCGTGTCATCCTTTGGCTACCTGAAAAACCTGCCCGTCGACTTCCTGAAGATCGATGGCGCCTTCATTCGCGACATGGACACCAACCGCGTCTCCTACTCCATCGCCCGCGCCATTGCCGAGGTCGCGCGTGAAATGGGTATGAAGACCGTGGCGGAATTCGTGGGGAGTGCGCAAGTGCTCGCCTCCGTCGCCACCATCGGCGCCGACTATGTGCAGGGCTACGCGCTGGGCATGCCGGAGCCACTCGAGACACTCGCCATCTGCTCCAATACCGATGACAGCCACGGCAAGAGGCGTACCGGCGACACAGACTCCAGCCCGATCTCACGGGTCAACGACGCTCGGGTGGCGCAGCCTCTTGCTCCTAAGTCCGGCTGAATCAGGGCGTGTCGAATCAAGGCGGAGCGCCCCATAGAGCAGAGCGCGGCGTTTCATCGAAACCACACAAAGCCCTCTTTCCAAAGCCTCCTTTTCAAGCACTCTCCATAAGCCCTGTCTCCAGAGATCCGCTCTCCAGAACCAGACCAGAGAAGCCCAGCCTCCGAGCGGCGAACGCCACTCGTAAGCTGGGCTTTTGCTCTCTTATTTAAAATACAGGATGCAGGGCGCAGGAGTGAGAATAGCGGTGTCAGAAACCGGATTCGCGACGCCAGACCCCCACCACTTCACGCCAGGTGCGGCTCAAGAGGCTTCGCGGCTCAGTCTCGACGTTGACCATGCCGCGCCGGCCGGGCATCGAGAGTACCAGCGCCTGCGAGAAGTCCACCGGCTCAAGCGTGACACGATAGAGGCTGCGCATCAGTTCCAGCTGCCCTTCCTCGCCCTCGCGAACCTTCAACTCCCCACCATAGGGCGCGGCCATTTCAGGCTGCTCAAGTACTGCGACTGCCTGTGGTTCGACGCTGACCACGCGCATTTCCAGCGGCTTGCCTACCGGTGCCAACGGATAGAACCAGGCAGTAGCACCTTCATCGACGCGCAGCACCTCTTCCTCTTCCACCCAGGCCGTCAGGGTCACCTGCTGGGGATTACGCAGCGTCATCACCCACTCACCTTCACCGACCCAGCCCCCTTCTCGCAAGGCAGGGTTGAGCGAGTGCACCTTGCCGGCGAATGCCGCCTCCAGCTGACCGGTCGCCTGCTCGGCTTGCAGCGCGCTGACCCGTTGGCGCTGCACATCCAGATCAGCCTGTACGACCGGACTATCCTGCAGCAGCCTGCGATCCAGGCCACTGGCGGAGCGACGCCAGTCCAGCTGCTCCACGCGACGCTCGGCACTGGCAAGCCGCTGGGCGACTTCCGGGGCACTGATGGTCGCCAGCGCTTGACCGGCGCTCACCTCGTCACCCTGGGCGACATCGAGATGCAGCTGGCCACCGAAAGGGGCTTCGAGACGGGCCGAGGGTTGCTCAAGCCATCCCGGCAGACGTAGCTCGCTCTGCCAGGGCCAGACCAGCAAGGCCCCCAGTGCCACGATGATCATCCCGGTACGAAGCAGCGCCAGATTGGCGCGTGGCTTGCGACCTTCACTGAACCAGCGCCGAATTTCATTCACGATTGGCCGCATGATGAAGTACCAGATCTCGACGGCGAACAGCACGATGCCGAGAAGCTTGAAGAAGAAGTGATAGACCGCCAGGGCGATCCCGAGAAACAGCAGCAGGCGATATACCCAGACGCCGAACGCGAACAGTACCAGAGCACGCTGCGGACGCTCAGGCGGCGCTTCCTTGAAGGCGAACAGCCATTCACGTAGCTGCCAACGCGCCAGCGCCTGGGAGCGCGGTTCAAGATTGGGCTGTCGCCAGGCATCCGACAGCAGGTAATAGCCATCGAAGCGCATCAGAGGATTGAAGTTGACCAGCGCCGACATGATCCAGGTCGTCGTCGCCAACCAGAAACACAGGGTGCGCAGCAGGCCTTCCGGCAGCAGATGCCAGCTCAGTAACGCCAGTACCGCGATAGAGAGCTCGACCGCGACACCCGCAATATCGACGTCAACTCTGTCCCGAGCCCGGGTGAGTCGCCAGGTATCACTGGTATCGGTATAGAGCACCGGCCAGCCAACAATGAAAGCCACTCCGATGGTCGGGACGCGCGCGCCCTTGGCCTTGGCAACGAAAGCGTGCCCCAGCTCATGCAGTATCTTGACGAAGACCAGCGCCAGCCCCAACGTCAGCCAGCCGCCGACAGCGCCGAGTGCCGCGAAGCTCGCGATGAAGGTATCCAGCTGGCGTACCGTCAGCCATAGGCCCACCAGAAACATGACCGCCAGGCTCCAGAAGAAGCCCCGGCTACCCAGCCAGCGTACCTTGTTGACGTGCCGGCTCAGCCAGCGATCCGGATTGGCCAGTGGAATGCGCACGAAGAGATAGTGATGCATCAACCACTTGAGCCCGGTGGGGCGCGACTCAAGGCGGCGTTGGTAGCGCTCCTGCTGACCGGGATCCCCACGCACCAGATCATGCTGACGCAGAAATTCCGACAAGGCGCGCAACTGCTCGCCAGGCACTTCACGACCAAGACTGGCACTCGCCTGTTTGGCGGCTGCCGCTTCCTGACCACCGCGAATGAAGGGCAGCAATTCGATGGCGGCCTCGCCCAGTCGGTAGAAGCGCTGGGCGACCGGATCATGCAGCAACCAGCGCCGCTTACCATCGCGATCCTGCTCGACGGGGTGCAACTTGAGGTCTTCACGCAGTACGGCCAGCGGGGGAGTCTGTGAGATCATGCTTTACCACCCGGTCCAGCTGCGCAGTGTGGCCCACGGGCGACGGAACAAGTAATACCCCAGCGTGACCTGTTCTCCCTCTACCTTGGCCGTACCCCGCCAGCCGACGCGCGGCAGATTCTCGGCATCGCTCAACACGGCGTGCGCGCGGTAAGCGAGCTCGCCATCCGGCGCCAGCTCGGCCCGATAATTGACGTGCGTCAGGCGTGCTTCACGAACCTGTGAGGGGTCGACATTCAAGAACAACGAGACCGCGGCACCTTCCGGCAGCGGAATGTTATCGGCACTCGGCAGCCAGATTTCCACCTCGGCGCCCCGGGTGTCGGCCACTTCCAGTAGACGCTCACCCAGCCTGACCGGACGCCCTGCCCAATCGCTGGTATCGCCGAGGATCGCGACCCCCTCACGCGGCGCTTCGACACGCACACGCGTCAGTTGTGTTTCAAGGAAATCGACATCGGCACGCGCCTGGTCCACCCGTGCCCTCAACAGCGGCACCTCGGCACTGGCCTCACGCTCGGTGAAGGAGCGTTGCCGGGCACGTGCATATTCCGCCTGCGCCACCGCCAGAGCCTGGTTGGCTTCAGCCAGCCGCCCCTTGAGCTCGGCATCATCGAGACTCGCCAGCAACTGCCCCTTCTCCACCACCTGATTGGGTGCCACCGACAGGTCCTTGAGCACGCCATCCAGGGGCGAGCGGATGATACTGCTGACCTCGGGCACCACTTCCGCCTGCCCCAGCACGGAAAGGCGTACCGGCACCAACATCAGCAGACCGATTACCACCAGGGCCGCGCCCCACAGCAGACGTTTGCCCACCGGCTGGCGCTTGCGCCCCGAATGACGTGCCAGCACGTTCTCGGCTCCTTGCACCCAATGGGTCAGCAGGCGTTGCTCAGCTTCATTCCAGGGCTTCTCGCGCAACAACAGCAAGCCACCCTCGATACGGCCTCGCCATACCATGGGCACCCAGAGCCCTTCACGCGGCCAATACTCACTCCAGTCTTCGGCAAGAGAGGCATCACGCTCCTTGAGACGCTCCGGCGTCAGTGACATGACCTGCTCAGGCCTGGTCGCCCGTGAGTCACCTGCCTTGTCGGAGACGACCTGACGATCCAGATCAAACGCCTTGATGACGCGTCTTGCCCAGTGCAGATAGGGGCTCTGCTGCTCGACATCGGTGGCGCCGGAATGTGACGAAAGCTTGCCATTGCTGACCAGCAACATCTGGCGCGCGGGAAAGAGGTAGCCTGTGTCATTGACCAGCACATACTCGGCTTCCTTGCGCCCCTTGGCGCTCATCAAACGCTTCTGCAGGGTGATGAGGCCCGCCAGGCGATCTGTCGTGACGTTGCCTGGCATTTCGACCCGCCGATTCATTGTGCCGCCTCTCCACTATCCACCTCATCGAGGGTGGAAGGACTCAGAGAGGGAAACCGGACCTCGCCACTCATGCCGGGCTTGATGCCGCCATCCGGCTTGGCATCCGGCCGCGCGATCACCTTGAGGGTCTGGCTGACCGGGTCAATGTTGTCGACGACGCGTACGATCTTGCCGGCCAGTTCCGCCCCCGTGGCATCTGCGGTGAAGGTCATCGGGGTATCCGCGCCGACCTGCCCCAGCCACATGGCGGGAATGACGGCCTCGATCTCGAGCTCGTCGGAACTCACCAGCTCCAGCATCGGCTCGCCATTGGAGACGAACTGATGAGGATTGACCGCACGCGAAACCACTTCCGCATCGAAGGGCGCCGTGATGGTGCAATCGCTGAGATAGACATCCGACAGCTTGACCGAGGAACTGGCCTCATTGACCGCCGCTCGCGACAGATCCACGTCCAGCTGGCTGACATTGTCATAGCGCGCCAGCTGCTTGTTGACCTTGTACTGGGAGCTTGCACCGGACAGACGCGCACTGGCGACTGCCCGCTCCGCCTTCAGCGAACGGCAGTCGAAGCGCACCAGCACATCGCCCTTGTTGACCTCTTCCCCGACACGCCGATTGACTTCCAGCAGGCGCCCCGACAGGGGCGCCGCCAGAATGGTGGAATGGACAGCACTGACCTGACCGCGAACGGTCGGTTGATCCGCCCCGTGCGCGGCATTCATCAGCCCGGGCAGCATGGCGACCATCAGGGTTCCCCCCAACCTCGCCATGCGGCGATTGATACCTTTACCAGCAATCATCATCGTCAGCATCCCTGTTGAAATATGGCGGGAGGCTAGCTTACAGACTGGCCTGACCGTCCTGTGCTTGGGTTGTCTCGGACTGGGCTTCCAGCCAGAGTGCCGGGTCCTGCAGTGGCAGGCTGCCGCCTGACCACTGGCGGAAGGAGGCATCCAGGTTGCTGGCCAGCGTATCGACGTCGTAACGCTGATAATCCTCGGGGACCGGATTGAAGCCCAGGCTGAACAGGAAGCCACCATAGGCGTCCTGTGCATCGGCGTAGGCCAATGAATTGCTCAGCACGGAGTTCAATGCCTTGGCCTGGTTGAGCAGGGATTGCGTCCCCGAGATAGCCCGGCTTGCCCGCGCCTGCTTGCTGAAGTCCGCGATCTGCTCATCGAGTGCCTGGAAGCGCTGCGCGATCGCCAGGCTGTCCAATGAGTTGTGGTACTGCTGCCAGCCCAGATTCACCCGTGCCAGCGTCGCCATGTTGCTGGCGAGACGACGCGCTTCGACCATCTGGTCACGCGCCTCGTTCTGAGCCTTGATCTCATCGATCGCGAACAGACGGAAGATGTTCCAGCTGACCCGCACCCCGGCCTGGGCCCAGGTATCGTTGTAGAGATAGCTGTTGCTGTCGTAATTGGCGCTGTAGGAGAACTCCAGCCCCGGCAACAATCGCAGCATGCTCTTGCGCGCTTCACGTTGCGCGATGCGCGCATTGTAGAGCTGACCGACGTATTCCCCGCTGTTGGCCAGCGCGACACGCTCAAGCACATCCAGGTCATTGGAAGGTAACGGAGGAAGTTCCGGCAGCTCACTCGGCGCCTGCAAGGGGATCTCGACATTGGGGGCCTGATTGATCAGGCTCGCCAGTTCGATCTGGGAGGTCTCGACGGAACGCTGCAAACTCTTGAGGTTGCGCATGATGGAGAGCAGCTGGCGCTGCTCCTGCAGGACATCCAACGGTGCCCGCAGTCGTTCGCGCTGGATCTGATCCAGCTTCGCGAGCGCCTTTTCGGTGTCTATCAGCAAGGCATCGATGCGCGGCTTCAACTTCTGCGTCACTGCAGCCTTCCAATAGGCACTGCGCGTCTGCTGAAGCAGCTTCGCCATGATGTCACGCCGGGCGTTCTTGACGATCAGGAAGCGGTCCGCTTCCTGCTTGGCCTTCAGGTAGCTGACACCGAAATCCAGCACGTTCCAGGAAAGGCGCAGATCGGCATCGGTGCGGTCCTTGTCGACAGAGGTCGACTGGGCAAGGCTCTGCACGCCGGTACGCACGTTCTCGCTCGAGGAGGCATCTTCATTGTTGCGACTGGTGAAACCGGCATTTGCCGCCAATACAGGCAACATGTCCATCTTGGCCAGATTGAAGCTCTGCTCGGCCAACGCCTGCTCCATCAGCTTGACGCGATTGTCGAGGTTATACTTCAGGGCTCGGGCCATCGCGTGATTGAGATCCAGCGGCTCGCTGATGGCGGGTGTCATCTGGGCAAAGAGTGCCTCGTCACCCTGGATGGCGGTCGCGATATCCTGACGATCCAGAGGCTCAGGTTGCACGGTGCCACATGCCGACAAGGCAATACCCGCGGCGCTGATGGCAACCATCGTCGTCAGTGTCTTGAGACGACCCCGCCCACGCGACTCAGGCAACGCTCGGGCGGTTTCCGTTTTTTCGTTTCCCGTCATGATATTGCCTCGTTCCCTTGCTCTTGTTCACCCGCCCCCCTTGGTGTGGGGCAGGCGGCCACCTTGTATTGGATAAGCTCACTTTTACGCTACGGAGAGCTCGTTTCGGTTTATTCTATTAACGTTAATCAAGAAATGTCTGAATCGTCATTCAACAACGCCATCAAATCGGCAAGCACATCGGCATGGTCGTGACTGAACCCGTCACGTCCGGCCACTTTGAGCATCTCGGAGAGTGGCACAGCACCAAGTGCCGCGGTCTCTTCTTCAGCCGCCTGCTCTTGCTCGGTGGCCTCGTCCTGCTCATCTCCTTCACCCTGTTCACCTCCCTCGCTTCCAATCGCGGGAGCCGCATCAGATGATGGCGCCGTTGCGTTGCCATCGAAGAAGACTTCGCTTTCCTGCTCATCTTCCTGTTCAGGGGTGAGGTAGATGACGAAAGTGGTGCTCGCTTCGTTTCCGGATTCGTCACGACCGATCACCTTGACGTCGATGCGCTCGACGCCAAGGGACAAGGCCAGAGCACGATTGACGCGATAGGTCAGCGAATCGCTGTCGAAGACCACATAATCCGGCAGCGGGCTGCCATCGGTACGGGTCGACTCAACCTTGATCTCTTCATTGTTGGTACTTTCGAATGCGCCCGCCGGCAGCGCAAATTCATATACAGCTTCATTGGCCACGACATCACGCAAGATGATGGTCAACTGCACCGGCTGAATGCTCGGGATATCCAGCAAGGTGGAATCGCTGAGCGGTTCGAAGAGCTCCTCATCAACTTCCGGAAGGAAGCCTGCTTCACCCTCATCAGATCCAGCATTTGCTCCACCCGCCGGGGAACCATTACCGGAGGAGCCTTCGACTGGGGTCACAGGCACAACAGGTTCCGGAACAACGTTGTCGCTGAGACCAGCCACCCGGATCGTCAACTCACCGACTGCCGTCCCCCCTTCTCCATCACTGACCACGAAGCTGAAGTCATCCGTCACCTGCTGGCCATCGTCGAGGGACTGAACGGCATCACCGTCGTTGTCCAGCACATAGTTCCAGGTGCCATCGGAAGCGATGATCAGCTGACCGTAAGCGCCCTGGATCACGGTGTCGCTGTCAGTGACGGCCTGATCATTGACGCTCGCAATGAGCAGTGAATCGCCATCGCCATCGACAGTTACCGGCTCGCCATCAGCATCGACCAGCAGGCTACCCTCAGCCGTCGTCACTCCGTCCTCTGAGACGTCCGCACTCTGATCCAATGCCTGCGGCGCCGGATTCCCTACCTCAAAGGTGAAGGTCGTGGTGACATCCGAGCCATTCTCGTCGGTGCCCGTCAGCGTGACGGTGTAGATGCCGTCATTGTTGTCACCGCCGGTGGAGGCATCCGGTGACAGCGTGCCGCTGATCTCGCCGGTGGTCGGGTCAATCACCAGGCCTTGCGGCAGATTGTCGACGCTGTAAGTCAGCTCCGCACCCTCGTCGACGTCGGTGAAGGCGTCAGCGATGGTGAACGGTATGATCGCGTCGCCGTCATTGGCAGTCTGATCGGCCGGCTGCGCCCCATCGACCAGCACCGGTGCGTCATTGGTGCCGTTGATGGTGACGGTGAGCAGTGCCGTGTCGGTGCCACCCTGACCATCGGAGATCTCGTAGGTGAAGGTCTCGGTGATCACCTCGCCTTCGGCCAGCGCCTGCACCGCCGCATTGCTGTTGTCCAGCGCGTAGGTGTAGCTGCCGTCTTCAGCGATGGTGACGCTGCCATAGGTGCCGGTGACCGGGGTACCTGCGGCGGTGTCAGTGCCGGCATTGGCACCAGCACCGATACCGCTGACGACCAGAGCATCCGTATCGTTGCCACCGTCGACATCGACGTCACCATTGGTGTCGCCATCGCTGAGCAAATTGCCAGTCGTGGTGCTGGTGTCGCTGGTCGCGATGCCCTCATCCAGTTCGGCGGTGTTGTCGAAGGCTTCCGGCGCGACGTTGGCCACGGTCCAGGTGAAGGTCGTGGTGACATCCAAGCCATTCTCGTCAGTACCAGTCAGCGTGACGGTGTAGATGCCGTCATTGTTGTCACCGCCGGTGGAGGCATCCGGTGACAGCGTGCCGCTGATCTCGCCGGTGGTCGGGTCAATCACCAGGCCTTGCGGCAGATTGTCGACGCTGTAAGTCAGCTCCGCACCCTCGTCGACGTCGGTGAAGGCGTCGGCGATGGTGAACGGTGTGATCGCGTCACCGTCATTGGCAGTCTGATCGGCCGGCTGCGCCCCATCGACCAGCACCGGTGCATCATTGGTGCCGTTGATGGTGACGGTGAGCAGTGCCGTGTCGGTGCCACCCTGACCATCGGAGATCTCGTAGGTGAAGGTCTCGGTGATCACCTCGCCTTCGGCCAGCGCCTGCACCGCCGCATTGCTGTTGTCCAGCGCGTAGGTGTAGCTGCCGTCTTCAGCGATGGTGACGCTGCCATAGGTGCCGGTGACCGGGGTACCTGCGGCGGTGTCAGTGCCGGCATTGGCACCAGCACCGATACCGCTGACGACCAGAGCATCCGTATCGTTGCCACCGTCGACATCGACGTCACCATTGGTGTCGCCATCGCTGAGCAAATTGCCAGTCGTGGTGCTGGTGTCGCTGGTCGCGATGCCCTCATCCAGTTCGGCGGTGTTGTCGAAGGCTTCCGGCGCGACGTTGGCCACGGTCCAGGTGAAGGTCGTGGTGACATCCAAGCCATTCTCGTCAGTACCAGTCAGCGTGACGGTGTAGATGCCGTCATTGTTGTCACCGCCGGTGGAGGCATCCGGTGACAGCGTGCCGCTGATCTCGCCGGTGGTCGGGTCAATCACCAGGCCTTGCGGCAGATTGTCGACGCTGTAAGTCAGCTCCGCACCCTCGTCGACGTCGGTGAAGGCGTCGGCGATGGTGAACGGTGTGATCGCGTCACCGTCATTGGCAGTCTGATCGGCCGGCTGCGCCCCATCGACCAGCACCGGTGCATCGTTGGTGCCGTTGATGGTGACGGTGAGCAGTGCCGTGTCGGTGCCACCCTGACCATCGGAGATCTCGTAGGTGAAGGTCTCGGTGATCACCTCGCCTTCGGCCAGCGCCTGCACCGCCGCATTGCTGTTGTCCAGCGCGTAGGTGTAGCTGCCGTCTTCAGCGATGGTGACGCTGCCATAGGTGCCGGTGACCGGGGTACCTGCGGCGGTGTCAGTGCCGGCATTGGCACCAGCACCGATACCGCTGACGACCAGAGCATCCGTATCGTTGCCACCGTCGACATCGACGTCACCATTGGTGTCGCCATCGCTGAGCACATTGCCAGTCGTGGTGCTGGTGTCGCTGGTCGCGATGCCCTCATCCAGTTCGGCGGTGTTGTCGAAGGCCTCGGGGGCAACGTTGGCCACGGTCCAGGTGAAGGTCGTGGTGACATCCGAGCCATTCTCGTCGGTGCCCGTCAGCGTGACGGTGTAGATGCCGTCATTGTTGTCACCGCCGGTAGAGGCATCCGGTGACAGCGTGCCGCTGATCTCGCCGGTAGTCGGGTCAATCACCAGGCCGTCCGGCAGATTGTCAGCCGAGAAGCTCAGCTCTGCACCGTTGTCGATGTCGGTGAAGGCATCAGCAACACTAAACGGCGTGATGGAGTCCCCATCGTTACCGTTTTGGTCAACCGGCTGCGCATCATCCACCAGCACCGGTGCATCATTGGTTCCGTTGATGGTGATCGAGACGACCTGCTCGGCGGTCGCGCCCTGGCTGTCGGTGACGACCACGGTGTAGTCGAGCACCAGGCTTTCGCCCGCTGCCAGATGATCGAAGGCTTCACCCTCGACGCTGGCACTATCAAAGGTCCAGTTCAGGGTGCCGTCGTTGTTGGCACCATCGATGATGGCGTCGGCATCGACGGAGAGCATGCCCAGCAGCTCGGCATTGCTCAGGCCATCGGTGTCACCAGTGGCGTTCACCGCGGTGACACTCGGCGTGACTTCGTCGGTGGTGTCCAGATCGCTCACGGAGAGCGTGCCAGCGGTGGTCAGCGTGTCGTCGGTCTCGGTCAGTGACTCGGCGGCGCTGTCGTCGCCTTCGATGGCGATGACCGGCGTGTCATTGGTGCCGTTGATGGTGATCGAGACGACCTGCTCGGCGGTCGCGCCCTGGCTGTCGGTGACGACCACGGTGTAGTCGAGCACCAGGCTTTCGCCGACGGCCAGATGATCGAAGGCTTCACCCTCGACGCTGGCACTATCAAAGGTCCAGTTCAGGGTGCCGTCGTTGCTGACACCATCGATGATGGCATCGGCGTCGACGGAGAGCATGCCCAGCAGCTCGGCATTGCTCAGGCCATCGGTGTCACCAGTGGCGTTCACCGCGGTGACACTCGGCGTGACTTCGTCAGTGGTATCCAGGTCGCTCACGGACAGCGTGCCAGCGGTGGTCAGCGTGTCGTCGCTCTCGGTCAGTGACTCGGCGGCGCTGTCGTCGCCTTCGATGGCGATGACCGGCGTGTCATTGGTGCCGTTGATGGTGATCGAGACGACCTGCTCGGCGGTCGCGCCCTGGCTGTCGGTGACGACCACGGTGTAGTCGAGCACCAGGCTTTCGCCCACGGCCAGATGATCGAAGGCTTCACCCTCGACGCTGGCACTATCGAAGGTCCAGTTCAGGGTGCCGTCGTTGTTGGCACCATCGATGATGGCGTCGGCATCGACGGAGAGCATGCCCAGCAGCTCGGCATTGCTCAGGCCATCGGTGTCACCAGTGGCGTTCACCGCGGTGACACTCGGCGTGACTTCGTCGGTGGTGTCCAGATCGCTCACGGAGAGCGTGCCAGCGGTGGTCAGCGTGTCGTCGGTCTCGGTCAGTGACTCGGCGGCGCTGTCGTCGCCTTCGATGGCGATGACCGGCGTGTCATTGGTGCCGTTGATGGTGATCGAGACGACCTGCTCGGCGGTCGCGCCCTGGCTGTCGGTGACGACCACGGTGTAGTCGAGCACCAGGCTTTCGCCCACGGCCAGATGATCGAAGGCTTCACCCTCGACGCTGGCACTATCGAAGGTCCAGTTCAGGGTGCCGTCGTTGTTGGCACCATCGATGATGGCGTCGGCATCGACGGAGAGCATGCCCAGCAGCTCGGCATTGCTCAGGCCATCGGTGTCACCAGTGGCGTTCACCGCGGTGACACTCGGCGTGACTTCGTCGGTGGTGTCCAGATCGCTCACGGAGAGCGTGCCAGCGGTGGTCAGCGTGTCGTCGGTCTCGGTCAGTGACTCGGCGGCGCTGTCGTCGCCTTCGATGGCGATGACCGGCGTGTCATTGGTGCCGTTGATGGTGATCGAGACGACCTGCTCGGCGGTCGCGCCCTGGCTGTCGGTGACGACCACGGTGTAGTCGAGCACCAGGCTTTCGCCCACGGCCAGATGATCGAAGGCTTCACCCTCGACGCTGGCACTATCGAAGGTCCAGTTCAGGGTGCCGTCGTTGTTGGCACCATCGATGATGGCGTCGGCATCGACGGAGAGCATGCCCAGCAGCTCGGCATTGCTCAGGCCATCGGTGTCACCAGTGGCGTTCACCGCGGTGACACTCGGCGTGACTTCGTCGGTGGTGTCCAGATCGCTCACGGAGAGCGTGCCAGCGGTGGTCAGCGTGTCGTCGGTCTCGGTCAGTGACTCGGCGGCGCTGTCGTCGCCTTCGATGGCGATGACCGGCGTGTCATTGGTGCCGTTGATGGTGATCGAGACGACCTGCTCGGCGGTCGCGCCCTGGCTGTCGGTGACGACCACGGTGTAGTCGAGCACCAGGCTTTCGCCCACGGCCAGATGATCGAAGGCTTCACCCTCGACGCTGGCACTATCGAAGGTCCAGTTCAGGGTGCCGTCGTTGTTGGCACCATCGATGATGGCGTCGGCATCGACGGAGAGCATGCCCAGCAGCTCGGCATTGCTCAGGCCATCGGTGTCACCAGTGGCGTTCACCGCGGTGACACTCGGCGTGACTTCGTCGGTGGTGTCCAGATCGCTCACGGAGAGCGTGCCAGCGGTGGTCAGCGTGTCGTCGGTCTCGGTCAGTGACTCGGCGGCGCTGTCGTCGCCTTCGATGGCGATGACCGGCGTGTCATTGGTGCCGTTGATGGTGATCGAGACGACCTGCTCGGCGGTCGCGCCCTGGCTGTCGGTGACGACCACGGTGTAGTCGAGCACCAGGCTTTCGCCCACGGCCAGATGATCGAAGGCTTCACCCTCGACGCTGGCACTATCGAAGGTCCAGTTCAGGGTGCCGTCGTTGTTGGCACCATCGATGATGGCGTCGGCATCGACGGAGAGCATGCCCAGCAGCTCGGCATTGCTCAGGCCATCGGTGTCACCAGTGGCGTTCACCGCGGTGACACTCGGCGTGACTTCGTCGGTGGTATCCAGATCGCTGACGGACAGCGTGCCGGAGGTCGCAAGCGTGTCGTCGGTCTCGGTCAGCGATTCCGCCGCGCTGTCGTCGCCTTCGATGGCAATGACCGGCACATCATTGGTGCCGTTGATGGTGATCGAGACGACCTGTTCGGCAGTCGCGCCCTGGCTGTCGGTGACGACCACGGTGTAGTCGAGCACCAGGCTTTCGCCCGCTGCCAGATGATCGAAGGCTTCACCCTCGACGCTGGCACTATCGAAGGTCCAGTTCAGGGTGCCGTCGTTGTTGGCACCATCGATGATGGCGTCGGCATCGACGGAGAGCATGCCCAGCAGCTCGGCATTGCTCAGGCCATCGGTGTCACCAGTGGCGTTCACCGCGGTGACACTCGGCGTCACTTCGTCGGTGGTGTCCAGATCGCTGACGGAGAGCGTGCCGGAGGTCGCAAGGGTGTCGTCGGTCTCGGTCAGCGATTCCGCCGCGCTGTCGTCGCCTTCGATGGCAATGACCGGCACATCATTGGTGCCGTTGATGGTGATCGAGACGACCTGTTCGGCAGTCGCGCCCTGGCTGTCGGTGACGACCACGGTGTAGTCGAGCACCAGGCTTTCGCCCGCTGCCAGATGATCGAAGGCTTCACCCTCGACGCTGGCACTATCGAAGGTCCAGTTCAGGGTGCCGTCGTTGTTGGCACCATCGATGATGGCGTCGGCATCGACGGAGAGCATGCCCAGCAGCTCGGCATTGCTCAGGCCATCGGTGTCACCAGTGGCGTTCACCGCGGTGACACTCGGCGTCACTTCGTCGGTGGTGTCCAGATCGCTGACGGAGAGCGTGCCGGAGGTCGCAAGGGTGTCGTCGGTCTCGGTCAGCGATTCCGCCGCGCTGTCGTCGCCTTCGATGGCAATGACCGGCACATCATTGGTGCCGTTGATGGTGATCGAGACGACCTGTTCGGCAGTCGCGCCCTGGCTGTCGGTGACGACCACGGTGTAGTCGAGCACCAGGCTTTCGCCCGCTGCCAGATGATCGAAGGCTTCACCCTCGACGCTGGCACTATCGAAGGTCCAGTTCAGGGTGCCGTCGTTGTTGGCACCATCGATGATGGCGTCGGCATCGACGGAGAGCATGCCCAGCAGCTCGGCATTGCTCAGGCCATCGGTGTCACCAGTGGCGTTCACTGCGGTGACGCTCGGCGTCACTTCGTCGGTGGTGTCCAGATCGCTGACGGACAGCGTGCCGGAGGTCGCAAGCGTGTCGTCGCTCTCGGTCAGCGACTCCGCCGCGCTGTCGTCGCCTTCGATGGCGATGACCGGTGCATCGTTGGTGCCGTTGATGGTGATCGAGACGACCTGTTCGGCGGTCACGCCCTGGCTGTCGGTGACGACCACGGTGTAGTCGAGCACCAGGCTTTCGCCCGCTGCCAGATGATCGAAGGCTTCACCCTCGACGCTGGCACTATCGAAGGTCCAGTTCAGGGTGCCGTCGTTGTTGGCACCATCGATGATGGCGTCGGCATCGACGGAGAGCATGCCCAGCAGCTCGGCATTGCTCAGGCCATCGGTGTCACCAGTGGCGTTCACTGCGGTGACGCTCGGTGTCACTTCGTCGGTGGTGTCCAGATCGCTGACGGACAGCGTACCGGAGGTCGCAAGCGTGTCGTCGCTCTCGGTCAGCGACTCCGCCGCGCTGTCGTCGCCTTCGATGGCGATGACCGGTGCATCGTTGGTGCCGTTGATGGTGATGGTGAGCAGTGCGGTATCGACACCACCCTGCCCATCGGAGATCTGATAGGTAAAGGTCTCGTTGAGGCTTTCTCCGACAGCCAGTGCCTGAACGTCAGGATTGGTGTTGTCCAAGGTGTAGGTGTAGCTGCCATCTTCCGCGACGGTGATGCTGCCATAGGTGCCGGTCACGTCAGTATCGACCGCACTTGCCGTACCGGCGTTGGTGCCAGCACCGATACCACTGACGATCAGTGCATCGCTGTCATTGCCGCCATCGGTGTCGGCATCCGGTTGCGCATCATCGAGGATATTGCCTGTGGCAGTGCTGGTATCGCCGGTGGCGACGCCCTCATCCAACTCGGCAGTGTTGTCGAAAGCCTCGGGCGCGACGTTGGCCACGGTCCAGGTGAAGGACGTGGTGACAGTGGCGCCATTCTCGTCGGTGGCGGTCAGGATGACGGTGTAGGTGCCGTCATCGTTGTCACCGCCGATGGAGGCATCCGGCGACAGGGTGCCACTGATTTCACCGCTGGTCGGATCGATCTCGATCCCGTCCGGCAGGTTGTCAGCCGAGAAACTCAGCACGGCATCATTGTCGATGTCCGTGAAGGCATCCGCGACGCTGAACGGCGTGATGGGGTCGCCATCGTTGTCGGTCTGATCAGCGGGCTGCTCGCCGGCAACCAGTACCGGTGCATCATTGGTACCGGTGATGGTGATGGTCACCACCTGCTCCGCCGTCTCTCCCTGGCTGTCGGTCACCTGCACGGTGTAATCCAGCACCAGCGTCTCATCCAGTGCCAGATGATCAAACGCTTCCGGCAGGTTCGCGCTGTCAAATGCCCAGTTCAGGGTGCCGTCGTTGCTGACACCGTCGATGATGGCTTCGGCATCGACGGAGAGCATGCCCAGCAGCTCGGCATTGCTCAGGCCGTCGGTGTCACCAGTGGCGTTCACTGCGGTGACGCTCGGGGTGACTTCGTCGGTGGTGTCCAGATCACTGACGGACAGGGTGCCGCCGGCGGACAGCGGTGCGTTGGTCTCGGTCAGGTCGGCGCTGTCGCTGTCGTCGCCTTCAACGGCAATGACAGGTGCATCGTTGGTGCCGTTGATGGTGATCGAGACGACCTGCTCGGCAGTGGCGCCCTGGCTGTCGGTGACGACCACGGTGTAGTCGAGCACCAGGCTTTCGCCAACTGCCAGATGATCGAAGGCTTCACCCTCGACGCTGGAGCTATCGAAGGTCCAGTTCAGGGTGCCGTCGTTGTAGGCACTATCTATGATCGCGTCGGCATCGACGGAGAGCATGCCCAGCAGCTCGGCATTGCTCAGGCCGTCGGTGTCGCCTGTGGCGGTCACGGAATCAATACTGGGCGTGACGCTATCCGAGGTATCCAGATCGCTGACGGACAGCGTGCCAGCAGTGGCAAGCGTGTCGTCAGTCTCGGTCAGCGTTTCGACCGCGCTGTCATCGCCTTCAATCGCGATGACTGGAGCATCATTGCTGCCATTGATGGTGATGGTGAGCAGTGCGGTATCCGTGCCGCCCTGACCATCGGAGATCTGGTAGGTGAAGGTTTCGCTGAGCACCTCGCCCTCTGCCAATGCCTGGACATCTTCATGGGCATTGTTCAGGACATAGGTATAGGTGCCGTCTTCATTGATGGTGACGGCACCATAATTGCCCTCGACGTCACTGCCAGCGGCGGTGAAGGCGCTCGGGACCGCCCCGAAGGCCAGGCCACTGACGACGAGCGCATCCGAGTCGTTGCCGCCATCACTATCTGCCTGGTCATTGACACCGGCCCCCGCAGCGGCAAGGACATTGCCACTGACGTCACTGTTGTCACCGGCATCAAGTCCTTCCGTCACGAAGGCAGCATCGTTCTCGGCTTGCGGGTCGACGTTGGCCACGCTCCAGGTGAAGGTCGTCGTGACCTCGGCACCGTTTTCATCCGTGGCCGTCAGGGTAACGGTATAGACACCGTCGTCTCCGCCGATGGAGGCATCCGGTGACAGGATGCCGCTGATCTCGCCGGAGTCGGCATCGATCACCAGGCCCGGGGGCAGATTGTCAGCGGCGAAGCTCAACACCGCCTCGTTGTCGACGTCAGCGAAAGCATCTGCGACGCTGAACGGCGTGATCGCATCGCCGTCATTGTCAGACTGATCTTGCGGCTGAGCGCCTGCGACCAACACCGGTGCATCATTGGTGCCGGTAATGGTCAGCGTGATGTCCTGAGTGTCGGTGCCGCCGTTGCCATCCGCGACATCGACCTGGTACGTCAGGGTCAGCACTTCCCCCTGCTCGAGATGATCAAAGGCTTCGGGAAGCGCGCTGCTGTCGAAGTTCCAATTCAGGATGCCGTCGTTGGCAGTGCCATCGATGATGGCGCCACCATCCACGCTGAACATCGCAAGCAGAGCGGCGTCCGACAGGCCATTGACGTCACCGTCGGCGACCACCGCCTCGACCGTGGGCGTCACGCTGTCGGAGGTATCGACATCGGTGACCGTCAGGGTGCCATCCGCGCTCAAGCCGCTATCCGACTCTGAAAGCGCGGCGCTGATGCTGTCACCGGCCGCAATCGTGATGGCCGGCGCATCGTTGGTTCCGTTGATGGTGATGGTCAGCTCGGCGGTATCCGAGCCTCCCTGGCCATCGGAAACCGCGTAGGTGAAGGTCTCGGTGACACTTTCCCCCACTGCCAGTGACTGAACGTCCGGATTGGTGTTATCGAGGGTGTAGTCGTAATCGCCGGCACTATCGAGTGAGATGCTGCCGTAGGTGCCCTCGGCAGTTGTCGCCGCGTCCACCACGGTCTGACCCGCCCCGACACCGCTGACACTCAGGGTATCGGTATCATTTCCTCCGTCTGCATCGACACTGGCATCCAGCGCTGCGTCAGTCAGAACATTGCCGCCTGTCGCACTGGTGCTGGTAGTGTCGAGCCCTTCCGACACATTCGCGATGTTGTCCTGCGCCACCGGTGCTACGTTGTCCACATTCCACACGAAGGTGGTGGTGACGGTCGCGTTCTGATCATCGGTCGCCGTGACCGTCACGAAATGTGCGCCATCGGTGCCGCCCTGGGAGGCATCGCTGGTCAGCGTTCCGCTGATCACACCTGTTTCCGGATCGATTGTCAGGCCGTCGGGCAGGTTCGCTGCGCTATAGGTCAGCACGGCATCGCCATCGACATCCGCGAAGGCGGTGGAGACATCCACCGGCGTCACTTCATCGCCATCCGCATCGTTCTGCTCGACGGGTTGAGCGTTGTCCACCAATACCGGGGCATCATTGGTGCCGTTGATGGTGAGTGTCAGCAGAGCAGTCGCAACGCCACCCTGGCCATCGGAGATCTCGTAGGTGAAGGTCTCGACCAGACTGTCGCCGATATCCAGCGCCTGAACCGCTGCGTTGCTGTTGTCCAGCGTATAGGTGTAGCTGCCGTCCGCCTCGATCACGACGGCGCCATAGGTGCCGGACACCTCGGTATCAGCTGCAGACCCCGTGGCGACGTTCTCGCCGAAACCGACACCGCTGACGACGATGTCATCGTTGTCGTTGCCGCCATCACTGTCTGTGCCGGCGTCGTTGATCACGTTCCCCTGAGCCTGGCTGACGCTGGTGTCTGCCACGCCTTCATCGAGAGAATCGCTGTTGTCCTCTGCCACCGGCACCACGTTGGCCACGGTCCAGGTGAAGGATGTGGTGATCACCCCACCGTTGCCATCGTCCGCAGTGAGCACGACGGTATGTACCCCATCACCCTCAGTCCCGCCCTGAGAGGCATCGCTGCTCAAGGTGCCACTGATGACACCCGTCTGCGGGTCCAGGCTCAGGCCGTCCGGCAACTGTGCGGCGGTGTAGGTGAGCTCGGCACCGTTATCGACATCCTCGAACAGGTCGGCCACCGAGAACTCAGTAATCGCCTCGCCATCTTCATGGGCCTGGTCACCCTGGGTCGCGACGACGGTCGGGGCGTCATTGGTGCCAGTCACGGTGATGGTCAAGGTACTGCTGGATTCGGCACCGTTATCATCCTGGACCGTGTAGGCGATGGTGGTGGTGGCGCTCTCGCCGACAGCCAGGGTGTCGAAATCGGTCCCCGGCGCGAAGGTATAGCTGCCATCCTCGGCGATGGTGATGCTGCCGCCCCCGGTCATGTCGACCGCGGCATCCACCCCGGCGGCGGAGCCCGCTACCTGACTGACGACGCTTGTGGAGCCTGTATCGATATCGCTGTCATTGCTGAGCACACCCTCGACGGCGTCCACCACCAGGTTGGCATTTTCAGCTGTGGTACCGGTATCCGCTTCGGCCACCGGCGCATCGTTCACGCCAGTGAGGGTGATAGTGACCGTCGTGGTGGTCACGCCATCGGCGTTGGTGACCGTGAAGGTATCGGCCAGCTCAACGCCCTGGTTGAGCTGTTGCACGGCATCCTGTGCATTGTCTGCGCTATAGGCCCAATTACCATCAGCATCGACCGTCAGCTCGCCATACACCCCGGTGAGGGTAGCGGCGGTGAACTTGTCTTCACCTGCATCACCGCCGGCCCCTGCCGCCAGAGTGCCGGTAGCCACGAGGTCTCCCTCATCATTGACCGCCGTGTCTTCCGTGACGTCGCCGGTGGCCGGTGTCAGGGTCGGCACATCGTCAACGCCATTGATGGTCACGCTGACCGTGGCGGTGGAGACACCGCCCAGGCCATCGCTGACCTGATATGTCAGGGTGGTGACAGCGCTTTCGCCGGCCTTCAGCGCTTCGAAATCGCCGCTGGGATCGAAGCTCCAGCTGCCATCAGCATTCAGGATGAAATCACCACCCTCACTACCGGCTACCGGCTGACCGACATTCGCACCACTGCCATTGACCTGACTGACGACACGCGCGGAGTCAGCGTCCACATCAATATCATTGTCCAGCACATTGGTCGTGTCGGCCGTGGCCAGCTCAGTGTCTTCATCGGTGGTTGAGGCATCATCGGTCGCGACCGGAGCATCGTTGGTGCCATTGATGGTGATCGTCAGCAGCGCTGTATCGGTGCCACCCTGGCCATCGGAAATCTCGTAGGTGAAGGTGTCGGTGAGACTGTCGCCGACATCCAGTGCCTGAATGACGGGATCGGTGTTATCGAGCGTATAGGTATAGCTGCCATCCTCGGCGATGGTCACGCTGCCGTAGCTACCTGCAACCGGCGTACCGGCTGCCTCGTCCGTGCCCTGGTTGGCGCCCACCCCGACACCGCTGACGACGATGGCATCGTTGTCATTGCCCCCATCGCTGTCAGTACCTGCATCAGAAATGACATTGCCGTCGGCCGTGCTGACGGAATCCGTGGCAAGACCCTCAGAGATAGCGTCGCTATTGTCCTGCGCGACGGGGTCCACATTGGCCACGGTCCACGTGAATGTCGTGGTCACGGGCGCATTGTTCTCATCCGTCGCCGTCAGCGTGACAGTGTGAACGCCCCCGCTACCGCCCTGGGAGGCATCACTGGTCAGCGTGCCACTGATCACACCAGTATCCGGGTCGATGCTCAGCCCATCCGGCAGGTCCGTTGCCGAGTAGGTCAGCACCGCACCGTCATCGGCATCCGCGAACAGGTCCACCACATCAAAGGGCGTGATGGCCTGACCATCGACGCTGTCCTGAGCCGCCTGGGTCTCCACCACGGTTGGCGCATCATTGGTGCCGGTCACGGTAATCGTCAGCGTATTGCTCGACTCAGCGCCATTGTCATCAATGACCGTATAGGCAACGGTGGTGGTGGCAGACGCGCCCTCGGCGAGATAATCGAAGTCAGTCCCCGGCGCGAAGACATAGCTGCCATCCGCGGCAATGGTGACATTACCGCCCCCTGCCATGGCGACCGTTGCCCCAACGCCTGAGGTGTCACCGGCCACCTGACTGACGGCGCTGGTAGAGCCGGTGTCGATATCCGTGTCATTGGCCAGTACGCCATCCGCAGCCGCGACGCTCAGATCGGCGTTTTCTGCAGTCGTGCCAGTATCCGCGACAGCGACCGGTGCATCATTGACACCGGTGAGGGTGATGCTGACGGTGGTCTGGGTGACACCATCCGCATTGGTGACGGTCAGGGTATCCGTGAGCGTGGCGCCCTGATTGAGCTGCTGGATGACAGCCTGGGTATTGTCGGCACCGTAGGACCAGTTGCCATCAGCATCGACCACCAGCGCCCCATAGGAGCCCGTGACTGTCTCAGCCGTGAACTTGTCTTCCCCGGTGTCGCCGCCAGTGCCCGCATCAAGCGTACCGCTGGTAGTCAGGTTACCGGAGGTGACATTGGTATCTTCGATGACATTACCGGTGTCAGGAGTCAGCGTCGGGGTGTCATCGACACCATTGACGGTCACGCTGACAGTGGCGGTCGAGACGCCTCCCTCGCCATCACTGACCTGGTAGGTAATGGTGGTGACCGCGCTCTCACCATCGGTGAGGCCGTCGAAATCAGCGCCCGGATCAAAACTCCAGGTACCATCGGCATTGACCGTGAAGGAACCACCCTCACTGCCCGAGACAGCTGAGCCAACTCCGCCAGCATTGCCATTCACCTGAGTGATGGTGAAATCGCTGGCAGGCGTATCCAGGTCGGTGTCATTGTCGAGCAGATTGGGGGTGTCAGCGGTGGTCAGCTCGACGCCTTCGTCGGTCGAATCGGCATCATCATTCGCGACAGGGTCGTCATTGGTATCCACGACTTGCAGATAGCCGGTCAGGACATTGCTATCCAGCCCGACACCATCGATTTCGGCCAGACTGTCGTTGTTGCCGTCATTGACGACTACGGTGTAGGCACGCGTATCGGTGTCCGGGTCATCGCTGGTGTTCTGATAGGTCAGCGAGTCAATCAGCGCCGAGACCTGAGCCGCCGTTGCGCCGGAGCTCAGCGTCACCGTCAGGGTCCCGTCAGCAAAAGAAGCACCGGCGAAGCCCGCCAGAGAGTCATCGACGGCAAACACATCGGCAGCCGTCGCGGCATCGATGGAAACCGTGATGGTGCCACCACCGAAGTTGTCACCGACCAGGGCGGTATCGACATCCGAAAGAGACGCACCTGATACCAAGGCCACCTCGGAACTGCCGGTACCGGCACCTGTGTTCTCCACGATAGAGATGGCAAAGGCTTGCGGCGCCGTGCTGCCGGAGAGTACCGGTGCATCATTGATCGCATTGACGGTAGTGCTGATGGTGTCGGCATCGTCGATACTGGACCAGATA
The DNA here is from genome assembly GCA_013376735.1 of bacterium Scap17. Classification (NCBI taxonomy): domain Bacteria; species bacterium Scap17. The sequence continues at coordinate 2,379,888 of VINJ01000001.1, forward strand.
CCCGTCTCGTCGAAGGTGGAAACATCCACGCTGTCACCGGACGTCACCGCACCGCTGCTATCGTCGGCCACGACGTAGGTCAGGCCTGTGGGAGTACCATTGAAATCTTCAGCCGGCAGGAAGCGCACTGAGTCAGTCGTCGAAAGCACCAGCGCATTGCTGTCACTGACATCATCGGGGACGTCGATCCAGGTATCACCGCCATCGGTGGAGTACTGCCAGGTCCCCTCTGTGTCATCAGAGGGATTGGAGGTGATCGCGATGCCTGCCAGTGCATTGGCAGAACTGCCCCCCGAAACAGCCTCCTGGGCCTGATCATCAGCGGAGGCGTCATCGAAGTTCACGCCGACAAGGTCCGCGACAGTAGCACCTGCCGGGTCAGTGTCATCCTCATCGATGGCAGCCAGCGCGACGCTTTCATCAGGTGTGGTCGGGGCATCATTGACAGCGGTGATGCTGGTGTTGATGGCAATGGTGCGGCTTGACCAGACGCCAGTCGTCAGATCGCGGTCACCATTGGCAGTTTGATTCAGATTACGAAGATCATTGGCATTGGTACTGGCAACCAGTGCTGCGCTGCCATCCCCCAGACGAACGGTCAGAGCGCCAGGCACACCATTGAAGTCGTCGGCAGGCACGAAGCGAATGTCGGCATCAGCAGGCAGAATGAGGGCATTGTTGTTACGCAGATTATCTGGGACCTGCTCCCAGGTGCTACCACCGTCAGTGCTGTACTCCCACTCCCCCTGCGCATCGGTAGACGTATTCCCGACGATGGCAACATAGGTGAGATCTGTCTCGGTAGTAGCAGCGGTATTGCCATTCTCATCGGTCTGATCATCGGTGGTGTCATCGTACTGATCGACCAGCAGCGTATAGAGATCCGTGCCGGCGATATCCTTTGCCGCGGTGTCTTCTGCAACGGAGACCACTGTTTCCGCTGTACCGGCGGCAAGCGGACGGTCATTGACCGGCGTCACCGTGAGAGTGATATCACTGCTCGCCTCCTCTGCACCGCCCTGACCGGTATTGCCGGCATCATTGAAAACGATGCGGAGGGTATCTTCACCATAGAAGTCGGCTGCAGGGGTATAGACCTCGCTATTCAGTGAGGCCTGGAGCGATGCGACGGTACCCGTGAAGGTGATGGTGTTGGTGCCATTGCTGAAGGTGCCGTGATCCACCGTCAGCGTCAGCGTCAGGTTGTCGGCACCGAAATCATCGGCGTCATCAAGGGTGACCCCGAGCGCCGAGAGCGTGAGGCTGCCATCTTCGACCAGCGTGGTAGTGCCGGTCGCTGCAGAGATGGTAGGTGCATCGTTGGTGCCGGAAACATTGACCGTTATGGCGGTGGAGACAAGGAAGGCATTTTCCTGATCAGGGTCACCATTACCATCATCACTGAACTCGACATCCAGTATCACTGAGGTATCTGCGTTCACTTCAGCGGCAGTCAATACGAGGTCATCAAGCGCGGCATTGATTTCGCTGAGCGTCCCCGTCAGGGTCACCTCACTGGTACCGTTGCCAGTGACACCGGCCGCATTCATATTCAAGGTGCCGCCGGTTTCACCCGTGGTGCCTCCCCGCACAGTCACTGTGACGGTCTGGGTATCTTCGAAGACATCTTGACCGACATCATTGGTGTCTGCGACGGACAGCCCAGTGATGGTCAAGGGCTGACCATCATCCATCGTTTGCACCGGTGTGGTGGAAGTCAGTACCGGCTCATCATTGACCGCCGTGACAGTGATATCAGAAGTTGCTGAGCCTGTTTCAGCAGTCCCTGAGCCATGCAGTTCGGAATCTGTCGCAGTGACTGTCAGCGCTACTGTGCCATTGTCATTTGCCGTCGGCCGGTATTGCACCTTGGCAAGTGCGGCATTGACGTCATCCAGTGTGCCAGTGACAGTAATGGTGTTGGTATTATTGCCACTGACTGTAGCATCACCGGCATTGGCGGCCGTGATCCGGACCCGTCCCTCGGCCACCGTCACCTCAACAGTCATCTCTTCATCAAAACTGTCGGGGTCCGCGACAGAAATACCTGCAAGTGTATTCCAATTGGAGTCCTCGACGACAGTCAGCTCGCCAAGGGCCGGTAGCGTCACGACAGGGGTGTCGTTCTCGGTGGAAACCCACAGTTCGATACTAGCGGTGGCGGTATTGAACTCATCACCAATCGTCACCCCTCCCTCGTTGGCATCGCCGCCATTCAAGGAGCCATCATCAAGACGATCATCTACTACGGCTTCCACCGTCCAACGTGCATCGAAATCAGCAGCATTACCTGCCAGCACCATCTGGACTTGAAGGTTTTCCAATAGTGCCTGCACACCCTCTAGCGTGCCTTCAAGCACCAGAGTGTCAGCCGACAAGTTTTCCGTTGCCTCAGTGCTGAAAGTGGCGTCCGTGGTCACCGACGCATCTGTAGTCAATATTGCGGTAGTAAAAGGAACAGTAGCTCCCGCCTCATCCTTCAGCGAAAGAGATACCGTGATGCTATCCGTCTCGCCAGCATCAATACCCGAACTGGAGTCGAGATCCAGTATATCGACATCACCAATGACAAAGGCATCACCAAGGTCCAATGCTGAAAGTGCTGTGGAAGCCGGGATCAGTCTGTCTTCTGGCTGGGTTGCCGTGATTTCCGGCGAATCATCCAACGGGGTGATATCAATGCTGAACGTCGCAATGTCGGTCGTCAGCGGTCCATCACTGACAGTGAAGGTGAATTCGTCGCTATGGCCCTCTCCACCATCGTGCTCATAGGACAGTGCCCCACTGTCGATGTCAGCCTGGGTGAAGGAGCTACCGACGCGCAGCACCTTGCCATTCACCGTCAGAGTGCCGTTCTCCGGCAGGCTCTTGATCACGAAGGTCGACTGACGCGTGGTGTTGTCGCTGTCCACGGCCTGCAACAGGCTATTGTCGATGACTGCTGTTTCCCCTTCCCCAAGAGTCAGCACATCGTTGGCGGAAGTGGACGACTGATCCAAGGCATCAATGACCGTCTGATCCGCAGCATCGGAGGTCAGCGGAATCAGAGGGGCATCATTGAAGGGCGTGACTTGAATGGAGACGTTGCCGACATTGGAGACGAAACTGGTATCGTTCCCATTGTCTACCGGAGTGGAAGAATCCGTCGCGAAGGGATCAGACGGCGCAGTCAGATCATCACGCACGATAAAGGTAAAACTGTCATTGAGGGAGTCGACACTTTCACCACCGTCGTGAACGTAGCGCAATCCCCCCGTCTGACCATCCGCCTGCGCGGTCAGCATCGCCTGGGAGTACCAGACATCGGTGGAGGCTGCCTCCCAGCTGTCGCCATCCCAGACTTCGAGTGACCCACCGCTCAGCTCGGTGCTGGTGATCTGGAACCAGAGGTCATCACTTGCCCCCTCGCCGCCCAGATTCTCCAGACTGCCATCCACGTCCGACATCACCAGATTGGTGATTCGAACGATGCCGTCGGTCGTGTCGGTCTTCTCGAGCAGATTGACACTTGAATCCCCGGCGATGGGCGCATCATTGACTGGCGTCGCATCAATGGTGAAGACATCGCTGATAGGCTCCACGGTATCCGGGTCGTTGTCGTCTTTCGTATCCGTTGGCAGGATGGTGAAAGTGAAGCTCGACTGATGATCTTCGCTGCCATCGTGCAGGAAGGTGACCAGCCCGTCATCGATATCTTGCTGGGTGAAACTGCCAAAATTGGATATCGCCTGATCACCCAGGAATAGCGTCCCGTTGGTCGGTATGTCCGTCACGGTATAGACGATCTGGGTCGCAGGCAGCACGTAACCGTCCAGCTCGGCGCCATATTTGAGCATATCGTCGGTGATGACCACCGCGGAGGAAGCAGGATCGGACGTGCTTTCGCTCACGATGACGCCGGTATTCTTCAATTGCTTGGCGTAGATGGTTTCCTGTTGCTGCTGGCCGGTGCCACCGGCCACATTGTCAATCAGGAAATTCAGCGTACCGACGGTCGGTAAATCTGCCCCGCCCCAGGTCCCTGCGTCTCCTGCCTCTTCAAACGCCTTGAATTCAGAATCGGTCAGCGTGAATGCGAAGCTGTCGCTGGTGCCACCAGTGCCATCCACGAGGGTCTGTTGATAACGGACCTCGCTCGCCGTGACCTGCGCCTGCGAGAAGGTGCCACCTTCCGGCAGCTTGACCCAGTCAGACCCATTGAGAATCTGGATCTCACCAAAGCTCGGCAAGGTGTCGATCTTGTAGCTCAGCTGATCATCGGTGCTGTCCGGGTCTATCGCGTTCAGGGCAGATGCATCAATCAGCACCGCCCCATCAGTAGCGTCCAGCACATCAGTAGTGGGCGTCAGAGTCGGGTCATCATTGTTCTCGAGAATGTTGATCTCGACGGTACGTTCACTGGAAAGCTCATTGCCCGCCCCTTCGCCACCGCCGGCGTCAGTCACCTTGATGGTGAAACTGGGCAAGTCATCGATAATCGGCTCGTCCCCATCATGGGCGAAGGACAGCAGTTCCAGCTGATCGGCAGTAAAGGTGGCGTAACTACCCTGATCAAGGCTATCGATATCGATGATCTCATCTGTGTCTGCGATACCGTCCTGATTGAGATCCAGATAGAGGGTGCCACGCTCCGAGAGATTGCCCAGATCCGTGATTTCCACCGTTGCATTGGCCGCCGCATCGGCATGCCCGGACTCTTCATCGGTGTAGCTCAGGCCAAGCCGAGCATTTTCGCCCTCGAACTGCTGCGGTTCGCCTGTGATGGTTGGCGCGGCGTTGTCAGGAATCAGCTCGATATTGAGGGTATTGGAGGCCTCACCACCCGCGCCATCCACCACCGTGATGGAGAAGCTGTCACTGTCTCCAACGGCCACATCGCTGCCGTCATGGGTATAGACCAGCTTGCTGAGCTGGTCTGCATCGAAACTCGAGCCAATTGCCACCGGAGATCCATTGAACGTCAGCGTCCCCCCCGTCGGCAGGCTGTCGATCTCGATGATCAGCTGGTCGGTATCCTGCTCGCCACTGTCGACATCCGGATCACTCAGACCCAAGGCTTCAATGGAGAAGGTGAAGGTTCCCGCCTCGGTGACCGTCGCGCCGCTGTCCCCGAACACCGGGTCATCGTTGACAGGCGTCAGAGTGGCGACGAAATCGAGGCTGCCTCGGTTGGTATCCACCACCCCGTCCGTGGTTTCGGTGAGGCTCAGGCTCAAGGTGATATCGTCGGTGTAATCGTCACCCGGGGTGACCACGAGACCGGCGAGCTGATCGGTGATCTCCTGGGCTGTGCCCGTCAGGGTCGCGCTGCTGCCGCCGCTACTGAACTCCGCCCCGGCATCGGCGGCTGCCTGATCCAGATTCAGTGTCAGCGAGTACTCATCCGTAGCGTTGCCCTCGTCATCCACGTTGCCACTATCTGTGACACTCAGGCTCGAAAGCGAGAATTGCGTATCTTCGGTGCCCGACAGCGAAGCACCAGTATCGGTGGCCGACACCTTGTCACCGTTGCTGTCGGCACCCTCGGCAATGGTCACGGCAGCAGCGGCATCCAACAGCAGACGGGGCTCAAGGGCCTGAAGATCGAGTTCGCGCATGGGGGGAGCACCAATGTAATTATAGTGAAACCGATGGTTACGAAAAAGATACAATACAGCATGCGCGAGATCAATTTTTTACAAAGACCCACGCTATCCCCACCTAACGCTCAAGGATTATCTTTGGATCATAGAATATTCAGATATTTAGAAGAAGACCTAATACATTACTAATACCTAAATGATGAGAATATCCAAAAAAAGAGACCAACTGCTCAACAGTTGGCCTCCAAAATTCTTATACCTGTTGGTGATGAGACTACCCCCACACCGACATGAGCGTTATTTGAGTTTACCTACCCACAAGGCAGCCGCTTCCACCAGCTTCTGGTGCGCATGGCGGAAGGCCTCCTCGCTCTTGCGATAGGGATCAGGGATCTCTTCCCCCTGGCCGCCCGCCAGCCAGCGACCGAACAGCATCGTCTTGCCACTGACCTGCGGCGCCATCTGGTTGATGGCGCGGCGATGGCCATCGCTCATGACCAGAATCAGGTCTGCAGCCGTCAGCATCTCGACCGACACCTGGCGCGCACGATGCTCATCTACCTCGAGCCCTGACTCGACGGCGAAGCGTGCTGCCGTGGGTTCGACCGGGTGATCGACCAGTGCGCCCACACCCGCCGAGTGCACTGTCTTGCCAGGCAACGCCTGCTTCAGCAGTGACTCGCCGACCGGACTGCGACAGATGTTGCCGGTACACACCACCAGAATATTGTTGAACACGCTGACTTCCTCTTCCTTGTGACGCTTGCACTCATGTTGATGGCCCGGCGCGCGGCAAGCTTGGCCCCGCACGGACGTCAGACGCCCATTGTCGCATGCTGGCAGCCTGTTCGGCAGGTTCACATTCGACCGCTTCGCGATCGAGCACTGATGACACCTCTGGCTTTTCAAGGGCCAGCAGCGTGCTCATATGGCAACACTGAGGTGACCCGACGCAATAGCCCCCTGCCCCTTGAAGACCTCAGGCAATATCGCCAAGTCCTGAATGTGTAGCCAATTAAGTGACTGGCTCAAGGGCCGATCTCGATCCCTCGTGATCCCCATTCAGTCACTTGCTGAACCAGCACCCACCAGGGAGGCAAGATGAGCAACAAGACACTGACCGCATCCAACCCGGCCAATGACAAGGTTCTCAAGGAATACGCCACGCTGAGCAAGGAAGAGGTTCAGCAGAAACTGGAGCAGACGCGCAAGGCGTACTCGAGCTTCAGCCAGACCACCGTGCAGGATCGTGCGCAGCGCCTCACCGTTCTGGCGGACCTGATCGATGAGCATCAGAAGGAAATCGCCACGCAGATCGCCCATGAGATGGGCAAGCCCTATGATCAGGGCATCAGCGAGACGCAGATTTCCTCCAGCATCGCGCGCTTCTATGCCGATAACCTGCCCAAGCTGATGGAAACCGAGCAGCGTGATGTCGACGGTGCCGTGCGTGCCAAGATCGTCAAGGACCCCATCGGCGCCGTCCTCGGCGTGATGCCGTGGAACTATCCGCTCTATCAGGTCATCCGTTTCGCGGCTCCGGCCCTGGCGGGCGGCAATGTCTGCCTGATGAAGCACGCCTCCAATGTCCCGGGCTGTGCCGATCTGATCACTCAGCTGTTCCACAAGGCCGACTTTGAAGAGGGTATCTTCACCTGGTTGCCGGTGGGCTCGGAGATGATCGAAGACATCATCAATGATCCCGTTGTCCAGGGCGTCACCCTGACCGGCAGTGAAGAGGCGGGCCGCAAGGTCGCCGAGCAGGCAGGCGCGGCGCTCAAGCCAAGCGTGCTGGAGCTGGGCGGTATCGATCCGCTGATCGTGCTGGATGACGCCGACATCGAACGTGCGGTGGATCTCGCCATCGCCGGGCGTTTCGACAACACCGGCCAGAGCTGCGCCGCGTCCAAGCGCCTGATCGTCGACAAGTCCCTCGCCGAGGACTTCTCCAAGCGCCTGATCGAGAAGGTCAAGGACATGCGCATGGACGACCCGATGAGCGAAGGGGTCGATATCGGCCCGATGTCTCGCAAGGACCTGCGCGATGACCTGCATGACCAGGTCCAGCGCGCCATCAAGGCAGGCGCCAAGCTTGAATGCGGTGGTGAGATTCCGGATCGCGACGGTGCCTGGTATCCGCCGACCGTGCTGACCAATGTCACCCAGGGCAATCCGGCCTTCAATGAAGAACTGTTCGGTCCGGTCGCCTCCGTGGTGGTCGCCGACAACGAAGCGCATGCCATCGAGCTTGCCAACGACTGCCCCTATGGCCTGGGCAGCACCGTGGTGGCCAAGGACGACGAACGAGGTGAACGCGTCTCTCGTCAGCTGCAAACTGGCATGAGCTTCGTCAACCGTCCGACCACACCCTTCGCCCAGCTGCCCTTCGGTGGTGTCAAAGGCAGTGGCTATGGTCGTGAGCAGAGCGAATATGGCTTCGGTGCCTTCATGAACATCCGCACCGTCTATGTCGCTGAACACTGAGAGGCTCAGTCCTGACTCGCCAAGCACTGGCCGCTGAGCGTTGAGGTGCAACGCGACGCCAGCGACGCTGATAGCTGAATAGCTGAATAGCTGAAGAGCTGAAGAGACTGCAGCGGATGATTCACTCCAGTCCCTTCGCGGCAACGAACAACGCCCCGCTTTTCAGCGGGGCGTTTTGCGTCAGGGATTCGCATGCTTTGCCTTGCGATATTCCCTCCCTCAACCAGTGCGCTGATCGCACTCATGACATCAGCGCGTCACGCAGCCCTGCAGGCATGCCTCGCCTTCCAGCTGAACCGTAACGTGCGAGATGTCATGGCCGTCGCGCAGATAGGCCTGAACACGCTCCAGCACATCGCCGGGCACGCTGGTGGCGGCCACGACGACATGCAGACTGGCAATCGGCGACTGAGGCGTCAGCCCCCAGAGATGCAGGTCATGTACGCTCTCCACGCCCTCAAGCGCCAGGATGCCCGCCTGGATATCGGCGTGATCGAGCTGCTCCGGCGTGCCTTCCAGCAAGGTATGCGCCGAACGCTTCACCAACGACCAGGCGCCGCGCAATATCAGCACCGCCGCGAGCACTGACAACAGCGGGTCAGCCTGATTCCAGCCGGTAGTCATGATGATCAGCGAGGCGACGATGGCCGCCACCGAGCCGAGCAGGTCCCCCATTACGTGCAGTACCGCGCCGCGCAGATTGAGGTTGTCCTGATCGCCCTGATGCAGGATACGAAATGCCACGATATTGACGACAAGTCCGAGCACGGCGATGGCCAGCATCGGTCCCGCCAGTACTTCGGAGGGCAGCCAGAGCCGCTTGATGGCGGCCACCACGATCGCCGCCCCGATCACCAGCAGAGTCAGGCCATTGACGAACGCGGCCAGCACCTGAAAGCGTGCATAGCCGAAGGTCAGCTTGCGGGTCGCCGCCCGATGCCCGAGGCGAAACGCGCCCCAGGCCAATGCCAGCGACACGGTATCACTGAGCATGTGCCCGGCATCCGCCAAGAGGGCCAGTGAGCCCGCGACCAGCCCGCCGACCACCTCCGCCAGCATGAAGCCGCCCGTCAGATACATCGCCAGCTTGACGCGTCGCTCGCTGTCGGCGGTCACCTCAGGCGCATGATCATGGTGGTGCCCATGATGATCGTGCGAATGGCCGTGTGAATGTTCATATGAGTGGCCGTGTGAATGGCCATGCGAGTGCCTGCCTGAAGGGTCAGAGCCATGAGAATGATCGTGAGCGTGCTGCCCGGAAGGCTCATGCGAGGGATCGCGAACCTCATCTTGCGGTGTCGATGCCATTCAACCTCCGGCCATCTAATGAAAAAAGAAACGTGTCTGCATGATGCGCAGCGTAACATCGAAAGTCGCGCGGCTTTCAAGACGCATTGGCGGATTTTCGCGTTCCGATAAAGGCCAGCAGCCACTGCGCCAGCTTGATAGGATAGTTATCACTTGCGAAGCAACGAATAAAGGACTCCCCCCTCCCCATGAGCCTCTCCTCCGAGACGACCCCCTCCCGTTCACCCCTCAAGGCCGACCTGCTTCTCCTGCTGGTCACCATCATCGCCGCCGCAGGCTGGATCTTCTCCAAGGAGGCGATGGCCGGCATGCCTCCACTGCTGTTCATCGGCAGCCGCTTCCTCCTGGCAGGCCTGATTCTGGCGATCTTCGACGCTCGCTCGCTGGGACAGCTACCCACCAGACGCAAGCTGCGCGCCAGCGGCGTCGGAGTCCTGTTCGGGGGCGCCATGGCCTGCTGGTCGCTGGGGGTCGCACTGTCTGATCAGCTGGGCGTGATCGCCTTCATCAACAGCTTCGGCATCCTGCTGGTGCCGGTGCTCGCACGACTGCTGTTCAAGGACAGGCCACCGCTGAGCACCTGGATCGCACTGCCCACCGCCCTGCTCGGATTCGCCCTACTCGGCATGGGCCAGCCCGGCGCGACCGATGGCTTCACCATCGAGCCCGCTCAATGGCTCATCTTCGGCGCCGCCTGCCTGTTCGCTCTGGTGTTCAACTTCAATTCACGCCTGGTACGCAATATCCCGGCCCTGCCGCTGACGGCCATCCAGCTGATGACCACCGGCGTCACCTGCCTGATACTGTCGGCGCTCAGCGAGAGCTGGCCCGCCGGCATCAGTCTCGACATCCTGAGCTGGTTCCTGGCCAGCACCCTGATCGCCAGCACCCTGCGCTTCTTCCTGCAGATCTACGCACAGGGCCTGACCACCCCCAGCCACGCCTCAGTCATCCTGATGCTGGAAGCGGTCTGGGCCGCCCTGATGTCGGCAGCCTGGTTCGGTGAGCGCATGACCCTGATCCAGATGACCGGCTGTGGCCTGATCTTCACCGCCCTGCTGATCAATCGCTGGCAGTGGATCTCGCGTCTGTGGCGCCAGCGGAGAGCCGCCTCTTGAGCAAGCGGCCTGACTTGAGTGTCGCGCTGGCCGCCACCATGTCAAAAGCATGAACGCTTGGCATGTCGTCCCCTTCCTCAGCCTCGGAGCCTCCATGATTGCCACATTACTCGGCGTACTGACGCTGCTGATGGCAGCCTTCACCTTGCTGCCATTGACGCGCATTCGCCACTGGTCGGTGCGCATCATGGACTTCCCCCGTCTGCAGCTGGCCGCATTGTGGGCGGTGCTGTTGATCGCCGACCTCACGGTCTCCGGGCTGGCGCCAGGGCTCAGGATATCGTTGGCAGTCATCGCCGTGGCCGGGCTCATCTATCAGGCGCACTGGATCGCGCCCTATACCCGCCTCTTTCCCTGCGAGTCCGCGCGCACCCAACAGCACGACCGGCAGCGTCAGGTCCGCCTGCTCACCGCCAATGTCCTGACCAGCAATCATGACAGTGACAAGCTGCTGGCCATCGTCGAACGTGAGCAACCCGACGTGCTGGTGACGCTGGAATCCGATGACTGGTGGCAGCAGCGGCTCGACGTGCTCGAGGCGGACAGCGAGCAATACGGCTATTCCCACACCCTCAAGTGTCCGCTGGACAACCTCTATGGCATGCATGTGTATTCGCGCCTGCCCTTGCATGACGCCAGAATCAATTATCTGGTGGAAGATGACGTGCCCTCGATGCATGCGCAGCTGGAACTGGCCAGCGGTGACCGCGTGCGAGTGCACTTCCTGCATCCGGCGCCACCCAGCCCGACCGAGAATGACGAATCGTCCGAGCGGGATGCCGAACTGATCATCGTGGCGCGCAGCGTCGCCGACAGCCAGCAGCCGGTGATCGTGACCGGTGACCTCAACGACGTGGCCTGGTCTCGTACCACGCGCCTGTTCCGCAAGCTGTCCGGTCTGCTGGACCCGCGCGTCGGCCGTGGCATGTTCAATACCTTCCACGCCAACATTCCCCTGCTGCGCTGGCCGCTGGATCACCTCTTCCACAGCGAGCATTTCAGTGTGGTGCGCGTGGCGCGCATGGAAGCCTTCGGCTCCGACCACTTCCCGCTGCTCACCGAACTGGCGCTGACGCCCGCCCAGGACACCGACGAGACACTCGATGCCCCGGAGCCGGACGCCGACGACCAGGCCGAGGCCAGCGAGACCGCCAACGACGAGGATGTCAGCCAGCAGGACGTGCCGAAGCCGGGTCGCTGAGCACGACAGGACCGAGATGGCATTTGGCTGAATTCTCCAAAAGGTCCCAGACTGGCTGATGAGGCTTGAGCCATACGGGAGGCAGGCATGCGAGGACTCGACTGGCTGGGCACGCGGCTGGCGCGTCATCTCACGGCGCCGGGCAAGTTGCCGGCGCATCGCGCCACGTCATCACCGGAAAAGCTGGCTGCCACCCTGCGGCGCGGCGATGTCCTGCTGGTCGAGGGCACCTCCCGCATCAGCACCGCCATTCGCTACCTCACCCAATCCACCTGGTCCCACGCCGCGCTCTGCGTGCGCACCCCACTGAACAGCAGAGGCCGCCCGGTCAAGGGCGACTGCCTGCTGGAAGCGGAGGTCAGCGCCGGGGTGCGCCGCGTGCCTCTCAACCATTACTGGCACCAGCACACGCGCATCTGCCGTCCGGTCGGACTCACGGAGGAGGAGATCAGCGCATTGATCGCCCATGCCGAGGCGCGGCTGGGCCATCAATATGACCTGCGCAATATCGTCGATCTGGCTCGCTATCTGATTCGCACGCCTCCGGTGCCCAGCCGCTATCGACGCCGCATGCTGGCACTGGGCAGCGGCGACCCGACCCGTGCGATCTGCTCATCGCTGATCGCCGAGGCCTTCCAGGCTGTGCGCTATCCCATCCTGCCAGACAGTGACGTCGTGCCCTCCAGCGACCCGGCATGCCTGCACTGCTATCAGGAATTGCTGCATATCCGCCATCACAGCCTGTTTGCGCCCTGCGACTTCGATATCTCGCCCTACTTCGACATCATCAAGCCGACCCTGTGCGCCGGATTCGATCCCCATCGCCTGCAGTGGAGCGAACCGCCCACCTGATCTGATATGCTGCGCGCCATCCGCGGCCTGGCTGGCCGACGCTTGTGCATCAGCTCTCCTGTGCCGACTGAGCCGCCTGCCGCCCACTGACACTCTTCACGACCGGAACCACGCCCGTGACCAACAACGACATCATCCGTCGCCTGCGCTACGCGCTGAACCTCTCCGACACCGACATGATCAACACCTTCGCTGCCGCGGACCACGAGGTCTCACGCGCCCAGATCAGCGATTGGCTCAAGCGCGATGATGATGAAGCCCAGCAGCGCATCAAGGACATCGACCTGGCCAGGTTCCTCAATGGCCTGATCAACGTGCGCCGCGGCAAGCGCGAAGGCACCCAGCCGGCGCCTGAAAAGCGTCTCGACAACAACCTGATTCTGCGCAAGCTCAAGATCGCCTTCGAGCTCAAGGATGACGACATGCTCGAGCTACTGGCACTGGCCGGATTCGAGCTGATCACCAAGTCCGAGCTGTCTGCCTTCTTCCGCAAGCCCGATCATCGCCACTACCGCGAGTGCAAGGACCAGATCCTGCGCAACCTGCTCAAGGGCATCGAACTGCGCCATCGTCGCCAAGACCCCGAGACCGAGCAGCACGCCGTCGATCCGGTCTGATCAGACCCTGATGTGACGCCATACAACAACGCCGCCTCGGATTCCGGGGCGGCGTTGTTGTATGGCGGCAATGGCGGTACCCACAGCGGCTCAGCATTCGCGGTTGGGGCGCCCTTCCATGGTGGCCAGGCGCGCCAGCAACGGCGCCATGCGGTGCTGGCTCCCTTCCGCCGCCGCGACCAGCGCCGGCAATACCCAGCACGGCAGGTCAGGCATCAGGCGGTAGTAGACCCATTGTCCCTGGCGGCGATCCAGCAGCAGACCACAATTGCGCAACTGGGCCAGATGGCGCGATACCTTGGGCTGCGACTCCTGCAACACGTAGGTCATCTCGCATACGCAAAGCTCGCCTTCTGCATGGATAAGCAACATCAGCACAAGGCGTGTATCGTCGCTGAGGCATTTGAAAAGACGTGTCGGGGTCAGAAGAGACAATGCAGAATTCCACCTGATTCAATGATGTGAGCGTGCCGCCAACCACAGCTGCAAGCGCGTGCGAATTTCGTTCAAGGCGCGCCCATAGGACACCGCAGTATCCTCATTGCGCGGATCCTCGATATCCCAGAACAACAGCTCATCGGTCTGGCCATCCCACTGGCGACACTGCTGCATCGCCTTCTGATACGACGCGATGGCGGTATCGAAGGGTTGAGATCGGTAGCGATCGACTCGCTCGCCAAGTCTGAGTCATCGCCCCCGGCGCGTGCAAGAAGGTCCGACGCATGCTGTAGCGAGGCACCAGTTGCTCGCCACTCGAGAGCTCTTCCCAAGAGCTGCCCGCCACAACCCAAGCCCCGGCCAGTAGCTAGCAACTCAGCTAGTCATCATCGCCCTCTTCGGCACTCTTCTGGCGCGCCTTGCGCTCCTGCTCTTCTTCCATGGCCGCCATGATGTTCTCGAGCAGCGCATCCACGTCCGGCGCTTCGGCGTCGTCCTCATAAAGGCCCGTCAGCTCGACATCCGGGTCCATATCACCGGCCTCAAACAATGCCCAGATCTCATCGGCGTAGCGTGTCTGTGCCAGTTCAGGCGCGAACATCGCGTAGTAGGCGGTGATATTGGCGACATCACGCGCCAACATGCTCTTGGCATTATTGTTGGCCGCAGCATCGACCGCCTGCGGCAGATCAATGATCACTGGGCCATAGTCATCGACCAGCACGTTGAACTCGGACAGGTCGCCATGCACCAGGCCGGCATGCAGCATGCGCACGATGTACTGCATCATCAGCGCATGGTCTTCCCGCGCCTGCTCGGCGGACATCGAGACATCATTCAGGCGCGGCGCCACATTGCCGTCGTCATCGGTGACCAGCTCCATCAGCAGCACGCCATCGAAGCAGCCGAACGGTTGCGGCACGCGCACACCGGCATCGGCCAGACGATACAGCGCATCGACCTCGGCATTCTGCCAGGCGGCTTCCTGCTGGTTGCGTCCGAAGCCGGAGCCCTTCTCCATCGCCCGCTGACGGCGACTGTTGCGCACCTTGCGGCCTTCCTGATAGAGCACGGCCTGCTTGAAGCTGCGCTGGGCAGCATCCTTGTAGACCTTGGCACAGCGGATCTCGTCTCCGCAGCGCACGACGTAGACCGAGGCTTCCTTGCCACTCATCAAGGGGCGAAGCACTTCATCGACCAGGCCGTCATCTATGAGCGGCTGGATTCTCTTTGGCGTTTTCATCGCGTTCTTATACGCGTTTTGCGATACATCGGGAATCACCCTGTAGCAATTTTGTGACATACCTTACGACAAAACCCCCGCCAATGCGTCATTGGCGGGGGTTTCAGCATTCACTGACAGACTGCCTGATCGGCAGCAGCGTCAGCGCTTATTGGGCGTTCTTGAGGCTCTGCATGTCAATCACGAAACGATACTTGACCTTGCCTTCCTGCATGCGCTTCCAGGCATCATTGATGGTGTCGATGTCGATCATCTCGATATCGCAGCCAATGTCGTGCTCGGCGCAGTAGTCGAGCACTTCCTGGGTCTCGGGCATGCCGCCGATCAGCGAGCCGGCCAGCACGCGACGCTTCATCACCAGATTGCCACCCTGCAGCGCCGGGTCCACTTCCTGCACCAGGCCGACGAGGATATGCGTGCCGTCGTACTTCAGGGTATTGAGGTAAGGGTTGAGGTCATGCGGCACCGGCACCGTGTCGAGCAGGAAATCGAAGGTTTCGGTGGCGGCCGCCATCTGCTCGTCATCCGTCGAGACGATCACATGATCGACACCATTTTCGCGCGCTTCCTCGACCTTGCTCTCGCTGCGGGTGAAGAGCGTCACTTCACAGCCCATCGCCTTGGCGAACTTGATGCCCATATGGCCCAGGCCGCCCATACCGATCACCCCGACCTTGTCGCCGGACTTCACGCCATAGTGACGCAGCGGCGAATAGGTCGTGACACCCGCGCACAGCAGCGGCGCTGCCACAGCCGGGTCGAGCTTGTCCGGGATGGAGACCACGAAGCGTTCGCTGACGACGATCTTGTCGGAATAGCCGCCCTGGGTGAGGCTGCCGTCGTGACGGTCCGGGCTGCCGTAGGTCATGGTCATGCCGTCGAGGCAGTATTGCTCGAGCCCCTTCTGACAGGCGCTGCATTCGCGGCAGGAATCCACCATGCAGCCAACGCCGACCATGTCGCCCACCTTGTACTGACTGACGTCATTGCCAACCTGGGTCACCCGCCCCACGATCTCGTGCCCCGGGACCAGCGGATACTGAGAAAAGCCCCAGTCATTGCGGCCGACGTGCAGATCCGAGTGACAGACACCGCAGTAGAGAATCTCGATGGCCACATCGTCCGGACGCGGCTGGCGACGCTCGAAGTTCCAGGGCGCCAGGTCTGCCGTTTCGGATGCCACGGCATAAGCGCGAGTCTGGCCGTCAAAATCACCGTTGGAAGGGCTAGTCATGGAGTCTCTCCTTGCTTGGCTGAGCGTCGGTTGGCGTGACCATCAAAGATGATTCAGCGCCCGTGAAAGGGATTCGCATGCCATGCGGCAATCGCGATCATGCCCAAGTACCTCTTGCCGACAGCCCGACTTTTCAATGGCTTGGCTGCCCTGCATCACTGTGTTGGTCAGATCGCAACAGCGACCCACCAAGCTGCGCGAGACTTGCAGACACAAGAGAAAGCGGCGCGAAACATCAGGCTTCTGATTCCAAATTGACGCCATCAAGCAGCAAAGTTGCCACTGTGTTATCCTGCACCTTCACCCCTCACGTCTTGGAACGGAGTCCCGCATGGCGAATACTCGTACTACTGCAAAGAAAAAAGCACCGGCTGCTGTCGAAACCTCAGCCTCGCTTGAAGCTCAGATGCAGGCCTTCTTGGACCGTGGTGGCAAGGTGGATGTGATTGAATCCGGTGTCAGCGGCCAGGTCATTGGCGTCAAGCCGACCAAGCCGTCAAACCCTGCTGCCAAGAGCTGAAGCTTGCCCATCAAGCCTTGGTGCCCGAACGCGCTGCTCGCCTCTCTCAACTGGCGCCTGCCATCGAGTCACTGACTGGTGAGAGCGTTGTTCATCGCTAGACCTCCAGCCGCTGCCCTGCATCATCAGGTAGCGGCCGGCATCTTTCTGGGGAGAGGAAAATCACCTCTTGCCTGCCCTTGCCCCTCCCGCCACGGCGACGCCCATGCCAGCCTCTACTTCGCGCGACAGCTCCCTCGACTCCCGCCAGCACAGCGTGCATGGCACTCGCGACGCGGATGGGGCACGCACACACCTGGCCGTCTTCATTGATGTGCAGAACATCTACTACACCACCCGCGATACCTTCGGCCGGCAGTTCGATTATCGTCGCCTGTGGGCAGAGCTCGAGCGCCTCGGCTCGATCCAGCATGCCTACGCCTACGCGATCGACCGTGGCGACCCCAAGCAGCAGCAATTCCAGCAGCGCCTGCGCGAGATAGGCTTCACGGTCAAACTCAAGCCCTTCATCCAGCGCGGCGACGGCTCGGCCAAGGGCGACTGGGATGTCGGCATCACCATCGACGTGATGGAAGCCGCCCCCGAGGTCGATGAAATCATCCTCGCCTCCGGCGATGGCGACTTCGCCCTGCTGCTGGATCATGTCGCCACCCGCCACGCCATCACCACCCGCGTCTATGGCGTCGAAGCCCTCACCGCCCTTGCCCTGATGAAAAGCGCCCATCACTTCCGCGAAATCGATGAAAGCCTGCTGATGCGCTGATACGATCGATCGCGTCTCAACCGCGTCCGAATCCTGCCCATCGCACAAGAAACACCCGCACGCCCTCCACTAATCAAGAGGATGTGCGGGTGTTTTCGTCTGGGCCACTAGCGGCCTGCCAGACATTCAGGCTTTACCGCGAACTTGCCGACTAGCTCTGTGGTGCGGCACTCAACGTCAATTCAATGGCGTCGTGGCGCCAGTGTTCATCATCGCAGTCCACCGCGCGGCCATTTTGATCGAAGTTGATGCGAGTGATGCGCTGCGCGGGGCTGCCTTGCGCGGCGTTCAGTGCGGCGGCGGCCTCAACGTCGAACACCGTGGAGGCCAGCTCGAAGCTGACGCGGCTGACACGAATGGCGTATTCGCGTCGATAGAGGTCGGTCAGGGAGTGGGCTCCGAGATCGAAATCGAGGATGTCAGGGAAGCAGTCACGTCGCAGGTGATGGCAGACATGCAGCACGCGCCGCCCGTCGATACGCCGCACGCGAGTGATGCGATAGACCACTGAGCCCTCCGCAATCCCCAGTCGCCGCGCGATCACCGCGTTGGCAGCGACCTCTCCTGCCGCCAGTACCTCGGTGCTGGCCACCCGCTGCTGTGACTCGACCATGTCGCGAAATGGCAGGCACGCCAGCAAGTCATAGCGCAGTCGTGGCGGCGAGACGAACCAGCCCCGCCGATTCTCACGATAGATACGCCCCTCCGCCTCCAGCTGCAGCAGGGTGTCGCGCAGGGTGACCCGCGTCGTGGCAAAGCGTTCGATCATCTCGCGTTCGGAGGGCAGGCGCTGTGAGGCGCGTAGCGGCGCTGCCTCAAGATGGTTCAGCAGCTTGCCCTTGAGCCCTGCCACGGGGACATCCGCGTCAGGAGTTGCTGATGAAGCAGCGTCACTCTGGGGCTCAAGCGAAGATGAAGGCATGCGAAGTTCCTGAAAGATAATGAAAGACAGCAATTTCTGGCGAGTCACTTGCATGACATCCAGGGCGTCCAGGATGGAAAGGGTCAGAGAGAGGCGATTTCTGTGGTCTAGTTCAGATGACTCGCAAAGCTCAGTGCGTCTTTTCAAGACACGCTTGTCGAGACACGCATGAGGAGAATAGTGGCATTGGCGTGACAACTCGGTGACAGCGCAGATTTGGCTGCCACGCCAGCTCAGTCATCACGCGCTGACTCATGTCTTGCACGCCCTGCTTTGCAGACTTATGGCTGTGGAAGATAGCGAGGACCGGGGCCCGCGGCAAGGCATGAAGAAGGCACGGAGAAGGTATGAAGGATGCAGAGGCAGAGCCCTCACCCATGCCATGACAACGACATGTTGACGACACGCAACTGTCACAGGCGAGCGCTAGAGTCGATCGTGTCTTTCGGACTGAACTAGACCACACAGTTTCGGCTATCTCGGCACTTGCATTTGCCTGAGCACTTGGCAGAGCACTGGTCTGATCAATGATCCAAGAACTGGCCTGAGCAATGACCTGAGCACCCGGACGTGCTCTCAGCGTGTCGATGGAGTGTCTGATACCCGTCACGCCTTACCTTCAGCGCAGCGATTGTTCATCACCTACTGGGGAAATCTCCTTGAAGTCGATTGCCACTACCTCATCCCGCTCCACCGGCCTGCTGGTTTCCACCTGCATGGCCGCCCTGTTGGGCAGTGCCTCCGTCAGTGCCGCCGACATGCCGGCTGACCTTCTCGAGGCCGCTCAGTCCGAAGGCCGTGTCGATAGCGTCGGCATGCCGGACAGCTGGGCCAACTGGAAGGACACCTGGGCAGACCTCGAGTCGAAGTATTCCATCGCGCATAGCGATACCGACATGAGCTCCGCCGAGGAAGTTGCCAAGTTCAAGGCCGAGGGTGAGAACGCCACCGCCGATATCGGTGACGTGGGCTTCGCCTTCGGTCCGATCGCGGTGCAGCAAGGCGTGACCCAAGCCTACAAGACCACGACCTGGGATCAGATCCCGGAGTGGGCCAAAGACAAGGATGGCCACTGGGTACTGGGCTACACCGGCACCATTTCCTTCATGATCAACAAGACGCTGGTCAGCGAAGATGAGCGCCCGACCTCCTTCTCAGATCTCGCCGAGGGTGACTACAAGGTGTCCGTCGGCGCCGTGGGCAAGGCCTCCCAGGCCAACAACGCCATTCTGGCCGCTGCCTTCGCCAATGGCGGCAAGGAATCCGACCTGACACCGGGCCTGGAAGTCTTCGCGGAACTGGCGCGCCAGGGCCGTCTGTCACTGGCAGAGCCGAGCATCGCCAACCTGGAGAAAGGCGAAGTCGAAGTCGCCCTGCTGTGGGACTTCAATGCCCTGAACTATCGCGATCAGATCAACCGCGACACCTTCGAGGTCGTCATTCCGTCTGATGCCTCCGTCACCTCCGGCTACGCCACCATCATCAACAAGCATGCCGCGCACCCGAATGCCGCCAAGCTGGCCCGTGAGTACATCCTCTCCGATGCCGGTCAGCTGAATCTGGCCAAGGGCTATGCCCGTCCGATCCGCGCCGAGCACCTCACCCTGCCTGAGGATATCGCCGCCAAGCTGCTGCCCAACGAGCAGTACGCCAATGCTCGTCCGGTTCAGGACTTCGCGGGCTGGGAAGCCAGTGCCAAACAGCTGCCGCGTCAGTGGCAGTCCCAGGTACTGATCCACCAGCAGTGATCCCCGGCCTCTGCTTCACGCGAGCAGAGCGCGCACCATCCTGACAGACGGCATCGCCTTTGCGGTGCCGTCTTGAGCTTCACGGAGTCACCATGTCTCAGCGTGTCATTCTTGTCGTGCTCGACGGCCTCAACCATGCCGTGGGTCATCATGCCATGGGCTATCTGAGTGCCCTGGTAGAGGCCGGCCGTGGCCAGTATCAATCACTGGACTGCGAGCTGCCGGCCATGTCGCGCCCGCTCTATGAATGCCTGCTGACCGGCGACCTGCCTGTCGACTCAGGTATCGTCAACAACGGTATCGTGCGCCGCTCACGCGGCATCAGCCTGTTCGACCTTGCCAGCCAGCAGGGCAAGCGCACGGCTGCTGCCGCCTATCACTGGGTCAGCGAACTCTATGTCGCGGCCCCCTTCGTGCCGGCCCGCCATCGCTGGCTCGACAACCCGGAATCCGCCATCCAGGCGGGCATCTTCTACTGGCAGGATCATTATCCGGATGACCATCTGTTCAGTGACGCCGAAATGCTGCGCCTGCGTCACGACCCGGATTTCCTGCTGGTGCATAGCATGAACATCGACGATGCCGGCCATCGTCATGGCGGCGACACGCCGCAGTACCGCAACGCCGCGCGGCATGCCGACGTCGCCCTGGCCGACTACCTGCCGGCATGGCTGGAAGCCGGCTATCAGGTGATGGTCACCGCCGATCACGGCATGAATGCCGACCGCTCACATTCCGGCCTGCTGGAAGAGGAGCGTCGCGTGCCGCTGTGGACCTTCGGCACCGCCTTCGCCAACGCCACCGCGACGGATCTCAAGCAACGCGAGCTCTGCGGCACCCTGGCCACACTGCTGGGACTCGAGCACAGCAAGGCGAGCAATCCGTCGCTGCTGGCGAGCCATGCTGCCACGCGAGGCCTCAAGTGATGTCTGCCGCCTTCAAGCGCCGCCTGACCAGCCCCGTCATGTGGCTGTTGCCGTTTGCACTGATCTTCGGCGCCTTCCAGATCGCGCCGCTGGTGTGGGTGATGATCAGCGCCTTCAAGACCCCTACTGGCTGGGGGCTGGCCAACTTTCACGAGATCGCCTCTTCGGCCTTCTTCCGGCAGGCCATCTGGCGCAGCCTCGAGATCTCCTTCATGTCCAGCGTGCTGGGGCTGGCGATCGCCGCCGTGACCTGTCACAGCATGCAACGCTGCGGCCCGCGTCTGACGCGCATGATGATCGCCTTCACCAACATGACCAGCAACTTCGCCGGTGTCCCGCTGGCCTTCGCTTTCATCATCCTGATGGGCGCCAACGGCATGCTGACCCTGATGCTGGAGCGCTTCGGCCTGCTCGAGGACTTCAATCTCTACTCGCGCACCGGCCTGATCGTCATCTACATCTGGTTCCAGATTCCGCTGGGCATCCTGTTGCTGTATCCCGCCTTCAGCACCCTGAAGACGGAGTGGCGTGAAGCCGCCAGCCTGCTGGGCGCCAATCGCCTCGCCTACTGGCAGCACATCGGCCTGCCGGTGCTGTGGCCGTCACTGGCGGGCACGCTCACCGTGCTGTTCGCCAATGCCATGGGCGCCTACGCCACCGTCTATGCGCTGGTGAACACCAGCTACAACCTGATGACCATCCGCATCGCCAACCTGGTCTCCGGCGACCTGTTCCTGCAGCCGGAACTGGCCAGCGCACTGGCACTGGTGCTGGTCGTCATTCTCATCATCGTCACGCTGATTCAGCAATGGCTCATGCGCAGGAGCTACCATGTCACTTCCCGCTGAACTGCCCTATCGCCACGGCAAGCCCTTGCTGCCCAGCCTGATGGCACGCCTGCGCCGCGTGAATCTCTACACCTTCATCGTCACCAGTATCTTCGCGCTGCTGGCACTGCCGCTGATCGCGACGCTGTTCTACGCCCTGGCGACACGCTGGGGCGCCAGCCTGACTCCCGACGCCCTGACCGTGAAATGGTTTCTGGAACTCTGGACCACACCGCGTTTTCTGGCGGCGTTCGGGCGCTCGCTGCTGGTCGCCGTCGGCGCGCTGGCACTGTCGTTGCTGCTGATCGTGCCGGTGGTATTTCTCGCCCACACACGCTATCCGCGCCTGGACAGCGTGATGAATGGGCTGATCCTGCTACCCTTTGCCGTGCCGCCCATCGTGTCATCGGTCGGCCTTCTGCAGCTCTACGCAGGCGGCCCGCTGGCCATCGTCGGTACGCCGTGGATCCTGATACCCACCTACTTCACCATCGTGCTGCCCTTCATGTACCGCGCCTTGGCCAACAGCCTGCGTGCACTGGATGTAGCCTCCCTGATGGAGGCCGCTCAACTGCTGGGGGCAAGTCCGCTCAAGGCGTTCTTCCTGGTCGTACTGCCCAATATTCGCGTCGGTATCCAGATTGCCGTCTTCCTGGCCTTCTCGTTCCTGGCCGGCGAATTCGTGTTCGCCAACATGCTGGTCGGCACCCGATTCGAAACCCTGCAGGTCTATCTGAACAATATCCGCGGCGCCAGCGGCCATTTCACCAGCGCCCTGGTCATCACCCTGTTCGTGTTCACCCTGATCCTGACCTGGCTCGGCAATCGTCAGCCCGCCGAGCAGGAGATGCCCGCGGATGACCCCGATGAGGCGCTGACCACCGCCATTACCGACGGCTTGCCCGGCCCGCTGCCGAGCGCCGACCCCGAGCCGCGCCACACCACTCACCAGTCGTCAGACTCCGCACCCCGAGGGGACCGCTGATGCTTGCCATCGACACCGCCACCACATTCGATAGCCAGAGCGCCGGCGGCCTTCTGACCAGCGCCCTGCGCGAACGTGCCGCCGACCAGCACTACCTAAAGCTCAATGGCCTGGCCAAGAGCTTCGGCAAGACCCAGGTGTTCGCCGAGATAGAGGCCGAGATCGCGCGCGGAGAATTCATCACCCTGCTCGGCCCTTCCGGCTGCGGCAAGTCGACTCTGCTGCGCGCCATCGCCGGTCTCAATGATGTCGATGCCGGCAAGATCATCGTCGATGGTCACGACATCACGCCACTGCCGCCGCAGCGTCGCGGCATCGGCATGGTCTTCCAGCACTATGCCCTGTTCCCCAACATGCGGGTGGCGGACAACGTGGCCTTCGGCCTGCGCATGAAGAAGGTACGCCCGGAAGAACGCGAGCGGCGTGTCAGCGAGGTGCTCAGACTGGTGGAGCTGACCGATCAGGCGCAACGCTTCCCGCACCAGTTGTCCGGCGGCCAGCGTCAGCGTGTGGCGCTGGCACGCGCGCTGGTGGTCGAACCGCAGATCCTGCTGCTGGATGAGCCGCTGTCGGCACTCGATGCGCGTATCCGCCGCCATCTGCGTGATCAGATCCGCGATATCCAGAAGAGCCTCGGCCTGACCACCCTGTTCGTGACCCACGATCAGGAAGAGGCACTGCTGCTGTCGGACCGCATCTTCCTGATGCATCAGGGGCGCATCCTGCAGCAGGGCAATGCCGAATCGCTGTATACCCGCCCGGTGGATGCCACGGCGGCAGGTTTCATGGGGCATTACAATCTGATCGGTCGCGAGCTGGCGCGCCCGCTGCTCGGCTACGAAAGCGACAGCCCGCGCGTGGCAGTGCGTCCGGAAGCGCTGTACCTGCAACCGGACACCAGCCCCCAGGGACAGCAGGATGAATATGCCAACTTCCCGACCCAACCCTTGCCGGACAATGCCGGCCCCGGCTGCCCGGGCGTGATCCGCCGCCACCAGCTGCTCGGCAATATCGTGCGCTACGAGGTGGACTGTCAGGGACTGCGCCTGAATGTCGATGTCCTCAATCGCAGTGCTCGGCAGCTACTGCCGCGCCATCTGCGCGTGATACTGCACGCCGATCTGGATGAGGTTCAGGCGCTGGGCGGTAACGAGACCGCCACCACGACGCAGGTGTCCCATGACTGACATCACAGGGCTTGCCATCTTCGATCTTGACGACACCTTGCTCGAGGGCGATGCCACGGGGCTTTGGACCGACTGGTTGATCGCGAGGGGCTGGATCGTCGATGGCGAGAAATATCGCGCGATCTGGGCACAACAGATGCAAGACTACGTGGCAGGTGAGCTCGACATGGAGACCCACCTGACTCACCTGCTGGCCCCGCTGGCAGGGCGGGCCGTCAGTGAGGTCGATGCCGAGGTGGCACGCTTTCTCGATGCCGAGCTGATGCCACGCCTGTATCGTGAGGGGCTGGAGCGGATCCATTGGCACCGCGCTCAGAATCATCAGGTCGTGATCATCTCGGCCTCGACAGCGCATCTGGTCGCCCCCCTCGCCGAGCGCCTGGCGCTGGACGCGGCCCTGGCCACGGCCCTTGAGACCGAGCAAGGCTGCTACAACGGGCGGGCCTGTGGCATTCGGACCTTCCGCGAGGGCAAGCTCGCGGCACTCAAGGCATGGCAACGGCAACACGCCAGCCACAGCACTGGAGTGCCCAGCTGGGGCTATTCGGATTCACGCAATGATCTGGCCTTGCTGGAATTCGTCGATCACCCCTTCGCCGTCCACCCGGACCCGACCCTTGCCAACCTGGCGCAACAGCGCGCCTGGCAGACACTACGTTGGCAATGAAGGAAACCGGGTTGGTAATGAGAGAGGCTGGCAGCAAGAGACGCTGGGCTGGAATCGAGAGCTCCTGCGCTGGAATTGAGAGACTGGACGGGAATCGAGAGTCCCTGCGCTGGAATTGAGAGAAAGTGCATAATAGGCGACGCTGGGCGTAAAAAAAGGCACTCTATGCCAAAAATGCAAGCATAAAGGAAGCCATGCAATGGCCAAGGTCAGGGTCAGTCGGATCGCACGTGTACCCGATCCCATGCGCGTCAGGCGCTATCTGAAAGCCCCCGAAGTCGGCCCGCGCGTGCTGTTCTTCAGTGGCGGCACCGCACTGACCGGGGTCTCGCGCACCCTGACCCGCTATACCCACCACAGCATCCATCTGGTGACGCCGTTCGACTCCGGTGGCAGCTCAGCCAAACTGCGCGACGCCTTCTCGATGCCCGCCATCGGCGACCTGCGTTCACGCCTGATGGCGCTGGCCGATGACAGTGTCCTGGGCCATCCCGACATCTATCGCCTGTTTACCCACCGCCTGCCGCGTGAAGCGCGCCCGGAGATGCTGCACGCCACGCTGCGCGAGCTGGCAGCCGGACGTCATCCGTTGACCATGGCGGTCGCGGAACCGATGCGCACCCTGATCTGCCATCAGCTGGGCTTTCTCATCGACGCCATGCCGGAAGGCTTCGATCTGCGCGGCGCCAGCATCGGCAACCTGATCATTGCCGGTGGCTATCTGAACCATCACCAGCAGCTGGATCAGATCATCTTCCTGTTCTCCAAGCTGGTACACGTGCGCGGTACGGTGCGCGCCGTGGTCAATGCCGATTTCCATCTGGCGGCAACGCTGGAAGATGGCCGCGAGATCATCGGTCAGCACCGCATCACCGGCAAGGAAGTCGCCCCTCTCGATTCGCCCATCGCGCGCATGCGCCTGGCCGCGACAGAGGGCGACCAGCATGTGCCCGTGGTGCCGGAGCTGCACGCCAACAATCGCCAGTTGATCGAGTCGGCCGAACTGATCTGCTTCCCTCCCGGTAGCTTCTACTCCAGCGTGCTCGCCAATCTGCTGCCCAAGGGCGTCGGGCGCGCAGTGCTGGCCAACCCCTGCCCCAAGGTCTACATCCCCAACTGCTGCCCGGACCCGGAGCAGACCGGCAAACGCATGGATGAGCTGGTCAGCGTGTTGCTCGACACCCTGTGTGCCGACCTGACCGGCCGCATGGAAGACTGCCCCACCGAGAACCTGCTCAACATCGTGCTCCTCGACAGCCAGCGCGGTGACTATCCCGGCGGCCCCTGCATCGAGGCGCTCGAGCGCATGGGCATCACCGTGATCGACACCCGTTTGATCAGCGAGCAGAGCGCACCCTACTACGACAACGAGCTGCTGGTCACCGCGCTGTTGTCGCTGGTGTGACACCAACCGCGAGACGCTCGGCATGAGTTGCTATGCATGAACTGCTCTGCAGACAAGAACGCCCCCGCCTGCCAACAGCAGACGGGGGCGTTCTTTTGCCAGATACGACGTCGAGACTTAGATCACGCCACGAAGGGCGCCGAGGATCACCATCCCCAGCACCAGCTTCCAGGGTGCCAGCGAAAAACGCGTCAGAGCGATGAAGGCGGCCAGCGCGATCACCATGTCCATACGGCTCAGCACGCTGGTGGTCCACAGCGGGTCATAGAGCGCCATGCCCAGCACGCCCACCACGGCTGCATTGGCGCCGGCGAGCGCAGCGCGCGCCCCGGCACGTGCACGCAGACGCCCCCACAAAGGCGCCACACCGATCAGCAGCAGAATCCCCGGCAGGAAGATGCTCAACAGCGCAATGACGGCACCGAGCAGTGCCGAACCGCCGTCCACCTGCGCCATGCCAGCCCCCAGCCAGGCGGCAAAGGTGAACAGCGGCCCCGGCACCGCCTGGGCGGCGCCATAGCCGGTGAGGAAGGTATCGGCCGCGATATGCCCCGTCTCGACGGTAGAGGCCTCCAATAGCGGCAGCACCACATGCCCGCCCCCGAACACCAGCGCCCCGGCACGGTAGAAGATATCGACCAGACTGCCGGAGGCCACCAGCGGCAGGCCGATCAACAACACGAAGAACGCGATCAGGCAGTAGCGCGCCAGGCGCGGCGAGACCGGCAGTGACAGCCCCGCGGCCTGGGCTTGCTGGCGCACGGATGCTGCCTTGTCATCACGACACAGCAGGCTGCCGAGCACTGCGCCCATCGCGATCACCCCGACCTGGGTCCAGGCGCTCTGTGCCAGCGCCAGGCCCAGCATGGCCAACAGCGCCAGACAGGTACGCCGCAAATCCGGGCACAGCTTGCGTGCCATGCCCCAGATCGCCTGGGCGACGACGGCCACCGCTACCAGCTTCAAGCCGTGGATCACCCCGGAGGCCAGCGGCCCTTCGAGGCTGCCGGCCACCAGTGCCAATACCAGCAACGCCAGCGCAGACGGCAAGGTGAAGCCGATCCATGCCAGCAGCCCACCCATCACGCCACCGCCACGCACCATGCCCAGCGCGAACCCGACCTGACTGCTGGCCGGCCCCGGCAGAAACTGACAGAGCGCGACCAGCTCAGCGTAGGCCTTGTCACTCAACCAGCCTCGCCTGCGTACCAGCTCATCGTGGAAGTATCCGAGGTGGGCAATCGGGCCGCCGAAGCTGGTCAGTCCCAGCGTGAAGAAGGTGCGCAGCACTTCACTGCGCCGCGTCTTGTCGCTCGCAAGCGGGGCATCAGGCGTCGCAGGGTCGCGCTCACGCCTTGCAGTTTCATCCGGATGTGACATGACGTTTCTCTTGGAACGGAAAGAAAAGGCTAACGACCGGAAATCCAGCCAGGAGCTTATATCAGGGACTTATGTGAGAGATATACAAAGATTCTTCACTTGCTGACGCTACGGTGACATCAGGTGAATGCGCAATGTCCTGATTCTCGCCCCTTGCATCACCCACCAGACTATCGCCGCCAGATGACAGGAAGCCCTTCCCATCAATGGGGAGGGCTTCCTGTAGGAGTGCTTTCTGCATACTGGCTCAGGCGTCAGCAACACGCCTTATGGCACCGGGTCATCAAGCGCAAGGCGCCTTTAGTCATGGCGCATCAGGTAGCCGACGTCTTCTGAGTGGAGGCATGCTGCGTGTCAGGGGGCAGTGCGATGGCCATCACGGCGCTCGCCGCCACCAGCGCCGCCGACCACCACAGGCAGGCTTCCAGCCCATAGGCCTGATAGAGCCAGCCGGACAGCAAGGTGCCCAGCAGGCGCCCCATGGCGTTGGCCATGTAATAGAAGCCGACATCCATCGACACGCCTTCACTGCGCGCGAAGCGCACGATCAGGTAGCTGTGCCAACTGGAATTGACCGCAAAGATGACGCCGAACACCAGCAGGCCGATGATCAGCCACTCGAGAGGTGCCAGCCCCAGCAGGATGGCCGCAGTCCTGTCGACTCCCTGCTGCACATCCAGCGACATGCTCGCCATCAGCGCGGGCAACAAGGCCAGCACACCAGCCAGCAGCACGGTCATCCAGCGCACGCCTGCATCACCGTGCAAGCGACGCGCGATCGGCCCGGTGATGCGCGGGGCCT
Source organism: bacterium Scap17 (assembly GCA_013376735.1). Taxonomy (NCBI): domain Bacteria; species bacterium Scap17. The sequence continues at coordinate 2,408,097 of VINJ01000001.1, forward strand.
GGGTCTGCACCCCGCCGTAACCGATCACCCACGCGGCCATCAGGATACCGACTGTCCAGAAGTTCCAGCCATGTACCTCGGCCAGATAGACCGGCAAGGCGACCACGAACCAGACATCGCGTGCAGCGAACAGACACATGCGCGCCGCCGACAGCACATTGACCGCTCGCGAGGTCGAGAACATCTCACGAAACGCCGGCTTGCGGCTGGCCTTGCTCTGCCCCAGTGATGCCGAGAGCTTGCGCAGGGACAGCACCAGCACCACAGCCAGCATCAGCCACATGGCCAACACCGTGCCCTGGAAGCCGATGAGGCTGAGCGCCGCGCCACCGAGGAAGAAGCCCAGACCCTTGAGAGCATTCTTGGAACCGGTCAGCAGCGCGACCCAGCGATACAGCGAGCTCTGCGACTGCGCCGCCTGCTGCCCCTTCGGCACCAGCACCTTGATGGCGCTCTTGGCGCTCATCTTGTTGAGATCCTTGGCGATGCCCGACAGCGCCTGGGCGATCATCACCCAGATCACCGTCAGCATGGGCTCCGGCACCAACAGCATGCCGAGCGCCACCAGCTGCATCGCAAGCCCGGCATTCATGGTGCGATTGAGGCCAAGCCTTGCCCCCAGCCAACCGCCGACCAGGTTGGTGACGACACCGAAGGCTTCGTAGAACAGGAACAGCAGCGCGATATCCAGCGCCGAATAGCCCAGCGAATGGAAATGCAGCACCACCAGCATGCGCAGTGCGCCATCCGTCAGCGTGAAGGCCCAGTAATTCCCCGTCACCAGCAGGTACTGGCGCACCTCATGGGGCAGCTCTCGCAGGCGGGCAAGCATGTCAGCGCTCCCGTGTACTGGCGTCGGCCAGATCACCCAGACCCACTTTCAGCGCCAGCTCTGCGGTGCGATTGGCATAGCCCCACTCGTTGTCATACCAGGCGTACAGCTTGAGCTGGGTACCCGCGACCACCATGGTCGAGGGCGCATCGATGATGCTGGAGCGGGAATCGGTACGGAAATCGATCGACACCAGCGGACGTGTCTCGTAGCCCAGCACGCCGGCCAGTTCGCCTTCTGCCGCGCACTGCAGCGCCTGATTGACCTCATCCACCGTCACTTCGCGGTTGAGCTCGAACACCATGTCGGTCAGCGAGGCATTGGCCAGCGGCACGCGAATGGCGTGGCCGTTCAAGCGGCCTTCCAGTTCCGGGAAGATGGCACTGATCGCCTTGGCGGAACCGGTGGTCGTCGGAATCAGGCTCATGCCGCAGGCCCGCGCGCGGCGCAGGTCCTTGTGCGGCGCATCCAGAATCGTCTGGGTATTGGTGATGTCGTGCACGGTGGTCATGGAGCCATGACGAATGCCGAACTGCGCCTGAATCACCTTGATCACCGGTGCCAGGCAGTTGGTGGTGCAGCTGGCCGCCGTCACGATGCGATGCTGTTCGGCGTTGTAGAGGTGGTCGTTGACGCCCATGACGATGTTGAGCACGCCCTCTTCCTTTACCGGCGCGGAGACCACGACCCGCGTGACGCCCTGCTCGAGATAGGCGTTCAGCACCTCGGTGCTCTTCTTCTTGCCGGAGGCCTCGATCACCACATCGCAGCCTGACCAGTCGGTGTCACCGATCTCACGCTGGCTTGAGAATGCCGTGCGCTGACCATCGAGGGTGATGGAGTCCGCGTCACTGGTGATACCGGCACCCGACGACCACTGGCCATGCACGGAATCGAATTCCAGCAGATGAGCGAAGGTCGCGGCATCGCCACCCGGGTCATTGATACGCACCACGTCCAGCGCGATATCCTCGCGCAGCTTCCACAGCGCGCGCAGCGCGAGACGACCGATGCGTCCGAAACCGTTGATGCCGACGCGCAGGGCCGGCATGCCCTCCGGCACGGTGATGGACGAGGAATAGGACGGAGCGCTATGAGCAGGACACATGGGCATTTCCTTGAGAGTGTTCGAAAGGATTCGGCTAACGTTCTTCGCCCTGTGCGCTCAGCAGCAGCGCACAGGGCGGTTGGGCATCGTCTCCAGCCACGCCACCCAGCGCGACACCTCGCGGGCGTTGGCCTGACAGAGAGTCGCGAGAATCTGATGGCACCAGGCCGGTAGATCAGGTGCCAGGCGGTAGTGCACCCACTGGCCACGCCGCTGACTGGTCAGCAGGCCAGCATCTCTCAGCTGGGCGAGATGCCGCGAGACCTTGGGTTGGGAGATGGGCATGGCGCGCTGTTCCAACAGCCAGATGAGCTCGCAGACACACAACTCTTCCATCTGAGCCAACAGCTGCACGACGGTCAGGCGAGTATCCTCGGCAAGGCACTTGAAGACCTGCAAAGGTGTCAGGCAGGCCGCCATGCCGCCCACCCCATCAATAGCGTCATGGGTTGACGGTTTCATGGCGATGTCCTCGCGTATGCCTGAGCCATCTTGATCCCCTCCCGATTCCCTCTCACCGGCACCTGACGCATGGCAAGGCAGGTTGCCTGCCAGCCGGCTGAAGCGCGGTGATATATGAAATATCATATATATGTTTTTCCATATATCAAGTGACACATGCATGAAAGTTGGATGACAGCCGGTGCGTGAATCAATGGCAGCGATGGACAGCGAGTGAAGGGTAAATGGAGGGCGAATGAAGCACGTTCAGAGTGTCGCTTGGCTCGGTGTACCAGCGGGTAGGCGGTCACACCATCGCCACTGTTGCGCAAACGGCACGCATATGTTGCCTGGCCTCAAAAGCGAATGCGCTTGCGAACAAAAGTCGAGCAGCGTTAGTGTGTGCCCATCAAGCACACCAAGTGCCCTTTTGAATCACGCATCCCTCGTGATGCACAGGAGAGACAAATGGCGGATTTCGCACAAGTCGTCGATAGCAACTACACCCAGGAAGTCATCGAGAGCGAGCAGCCGGTACTGGTCAAGTTCTGGGCACCGTGGTGCGGCCCGTGCAAGATGCTCGACCCGATCGTCGAATCCATCGCCGAAGAACAGGGTGATGCTCTCAAGGTCGTTGCCATCAATGTCGATGATGCACCGGACCTCGCCGCCCAGAATGGCGTCCGCGGACTGCCAACCATCGCGCTGTTCAAGTCTGGCGAGAAGCTCGAAGCCCTGACCGGTGTCCAGCCGAAGGAAAACTTCGATGCCATGATCTCGCGTCACGCCTGATCGAATCGGCCGCTGGCCGCAAGGCACAGACGCTGCAATGAAAAAAACGCCCTCCATGAGGGCGTTTTTTTGGTCTGCACGGTGCTTTAGGTTACTCTATACCCATGATTTTTCAGGAAATTATCGTCATCGAGAAATCCCTGACTTCAAGATATCGCTCATCGCGACAGTAACACCAGCATTATCACGACAAGGAAACATTGATGCCCGACCCCGTCCGTTCGCCCCGACATCTGGGCATGATCGCCCTGCTTACTGGCCTGCTGACGGGCTGTGCCAACGGCCATACGACGCTGCCGGCCACCACCTCAGCGCTCAAGGCCGGGCCTGCCTACGGTGAGATGCGCTCTGTCGCCGTCATGCAGATTCGCCCCGGCAATGTGGCAGTGACGCCCAATGGACAGGTCTTCGCCACCATCCACCCGATGGATGGGGACCACGATGTGCAGCTGGTCGAGATCACCGGCCAGAACAGCTACCGCGCCTGGCCCTCCCCCGCCTTGCAGACGCATGCTGGCCGCTACAGCGACGCCACCATCGATTCCCCGCTGGGCATCTACCAGGATGGCCAAGGCGGGCTTTGGATCACCGACATGGGGCTGCATCTGGGCAAGACCCGCCTGTGGGGCTTCGATATTGCCTCGGGCAAGCTGATCACCAAGCTGACTTTGCCGGCGAATATCGCCCCCGAGGGTAGCTTCGTGCAGGACCTGGCGGTGGACCGCAGCCGTGGCGTGGCCTATCTGGCAGACATCGCCAATCCGGGCTTGATCACCGTTGACCTGGAGAGCGGCGAGGCCACCCGCTTCGGCGAGCATCCGGCGCTTGAGGCAGAACCCGGTGCCAAGCTCAAGATCAATGGCAAGGACATCCAGTTCAATGGCAAGCCTGCCAAGGTCGGCGTCGACCCGATCACCCTGTCCGGCGATGGAGAGACGGTCTTCTTCGGCGCCATGACCGGCCACAGCTGGTACAGCGTACCGGCCAGACTGCTGCGCGAAGGCGCCGATCACGCCACCATCGCCGCTGCCATCACGCGCGTCGGCGACAAGCCCGTTTCCGATGGCGCGGATACCGCCGGGGGCATCCACTACTTCACCAACCTCAATCAGCATGGGCTGGATGTACTGGGCGCCGATGGCAAACTGACGCCGCTGGTGCGCGATGAGCGTCTCGACTGGCCGGATGGCGTGCGCATGGCAGCCGACGGCTGGCTCTATGTCACCGTCAACCAGCTCGACAGCACGCCGCCCTTCAATGACGGCAAGGACAGCGGCCAGGCGCCGTACCGTATCTTCAAGGTCTGGCCGGTCGATAATTGAGACGGCTATAAAGAGGTCCATCGAGTCGACCCTCTGAACGACAACGCCCGCATTCCTTGGTCAGGAATGCGGGCGTTGTCGTTTCTCATCCTGTTGAAACCCTGCTGGACACTTGCAGGAGGACTGAACAATACTGACGACAAACAAACGTTTGAATTTGCACTGACCAGCAGCGTGTCAAGACAGCCTAATGACAAGCCCAGCCCAAAATAAAAAAGAGACCAGATCGCCATGACCGAACGCTTGCCGGATACCTGCCCCGCTACTGCCAGTGCGCTTTCAACAGCGCCACAGAATCACGACACGGCACAACACCCCGCCCGCTCAAATGGTGAACACGAGTACGAGATTGCGGCGGCAGACGGCTATCGCCTCGCGGCGAGCGTGCATGAGCCTGACCTGCATCGCGCCAGCGTAAAGGGCGTCGTCCTTCTCCACCCCGCCACTGGCGTGCCGCAGTCCATCTATCGCGCCTTCGCGCAGGCGCTGGCCAGCCGCGGCTTCCAAGTGGTGCGCTACGACTATCGCGGCATCGGCCGCTCGGCGCCTCCCACACTGCGTGGCTTCGCCGCCAGCATGTCCACCTGGATCGATCAGGATGTCGAGGGCGTGACCCGCTGGGCCGCACAGCGCTGGCCAGAGTTGCCGCTTCTGGCAGTGGGCCACAGCATCGGTGGTCACGCCGTGGGCCTGAGTGACTCGAGCCGCCTGCTGAGTGCCGCGGCGCTGGTGGCCTCCCACGCAGGCTGCCTGCATTTCATCAAGCCGCTTGGCGAGCGCCTTCGGGTCACGGCCCTGCTCAAGGTGATCGGTCCACTGACATCGCGCACCCTGGGCTATGTGCCGGGGCGGCGACTCGGCATCGGCGAGAACCTGCCCCGCGGCGTCGCCCTTGAGTGGAGTCGCTGGACCAGCCTGCCACGCTACTTCTTCGATGATCCTTCCATGCAGGCCGAGCGCCGTTTCGCCAGAGTCACCCAGCCGTTGCTGGTATTGGGCTTTGACGATGACCCTTGGGCGACGGCCCCCGGCATTGATCTGCTGACCGGCTATTTCACGCAAGCCACATTGGAGCGCCATCAGATCGACCCACGCCAACACGCTACGGGGCCCATCGGGCATATGGGGTTCTTTCGCCGCCAGCATCGAGACAGCCACTGGCCGCTGATGATCGACTGGCTGGAACGCCAGGCAGCAGCCGCTCGGAAGGAATGAAGCCGCCAATGCGAGTTCCATGGCCGCAATACGCAAGACGGCAGCCCGAGGGCTGCCGCTGTCATGCTGTCGTCGTCATTCTGCCGTTGTCGTACTGTCGCTGTCTGTCTGCAAGACACCACATCAATCGGGCTGTCGGAATATCACGAACTCGTGCTCACATTGCGGGCATTGCCCCGAGTAGACCGCCCCGGACTTGCTCAGGCGTACGCTGTGATGCTCGCAGGCCGGACAGCCCTGCTTGAGTGATGTATTGGCGTTGCAGACCCGACATTTGACGTAATAGCCGTAGGGGCCGTAACGCCCCAGCAGTGCATCTTTTTCCTGACATTTCTGGCACTGGACTCGCACTTCCGGTGGCGCTTGCGTGGTGGCGGAAGCCTTCAGGCGTGCGGTGATTCTGTCGAGATGCTCGCTCAACTGTGGCGAGGCCAGACACGCTTCAGGCATTGGCGACCCGACAGGTGCCTCGGCTGACGGCGCTGATGTTTCGGCTCCGGATTCGGCTTTGGGCAGAGCGACGCTCTCGGCGCTTGCCTTCACCTCATTGACTGCCGCAGCAGCGGGGATGGCAACTGCCACTGCATTCGAATCGCCTCCCTGCCTCTTTTTACAGCGTTCCTGGCGGCCGCGCTCCTGTTCGCCACGCCCATTGCTGCCAAGAAAATTGTCGCCAATGCCATTGCCGCCATGAGTACTGTAGCCCGCGCCGTTGTTACCGAGATCTTTGTTAGCGAGGTCTTTGTTGGCGAGGGCTTTGCTGTCAGATTCGCGGATACTACCCTCATTGACCGCCCATCGACTCGCGGTACTGTCAGCGGCGTCTGGTGTCTTCGCTGCCGGCTGCGGGCGACGGCTCACCTCGCGACGAACGCTCTCGACGGCATGCGCGCGACGCGAACGAGCGTCCTGCTTGAGCAGGAACTCGCTGACACGTTCAAGCTCATCCTTGGTGAACTCCGGACGCGTATCGAACAGCAAGGCACGCTTGACCATCGAGCGCGCCCCGATCAGACCACTGACCTGCTCGTGGAGAAACTCCGGCTTCACCACCTGAGCCGAGACCCCCTTGGCCATATCGTCACGGTGCACGATGGCATTGCTTGAGACGGCGCACAGCACTTTCCATTGTCGACCGGCAAAGCCGCCTTGCAGCCCCAGGGTCTTGTTCATCAAACGAGCGCGATGCTCGATCAACAGGCGCTTGAGAATATCCTGCTGCAATTCCGCCTGACGCAGTGGTGACTTGAGCCCAGACCAATTGCCCCGATAGCTGCGCTGCCATTCACCTGCCGCATTGACCCTGACTTCACCAGTGATGCTTTTCGACTCGATGATGATGAAGCCGAAGGGATGCATGACCAGATGATCGATCTGGGCATTCTCTTCACCATGTTTCAGTCGCAGATCATTGAAGATCACGACCTCGGGGTCGTCCCCGAAGGCACGCCGTAGATGGAAGGCCACATCCTCTTCCTGGCGGTGACCATATCTGGCGCGCTCATCGTCGCCACTGTAGGCCTCTTTTTCCTTGGCTATCATCTGCTCGTCCCTGAAGCGCTGATTACATCCTTCTCAGCCCAATATATCGCTATTGCCCGTAAAATACGCCATGCAACATGCGTCAATAAACAGATTTCATCAAGAGATTATAAACTTTATTTAAATCAGCCCGACTTCACTGCCATGCTTCAGGTGCGGGATAATCGTTAAAACTCTGTGCCAGGACAAATCAGCGCCCCTTTATCCGCTGTTGTCAGGGCAAGTCTGGGGCGCCAGACATCAGCCACTCACAGCGTCAGGCGGGTGGCGAGAAACTCGACGAAGGCGCTGATGCGTGGCGACAGCGTGCTGTTGCGGTAATAGACCGCCTGGATCTGCTCGCGGGGATTGGGACTCTGGACCTGCCCGGGCAACACTTCCACCAGAGCGCCGGTCTTGAGATCATTGCCCAGCATGAAGCGCGAGATCAGGGCGATACCATGTCCCGCCAGGCACAGCTGACGCATGACTTCGCCACTGGTGGTCGGCAGATGAGGGGTCGTGTCGAAGCCCTGTGCGGCACCCTTGAGCGGCCAGCGATTGAGACGACTGGGGGGCAGGAACCCCAGCAGCTGATGGGCCTGCAGCGCCGCGACACTGGACGGCACGCCATGCTCGGCCAGATAGGCAGGGCTTGCGACCAGATGCAGCGTGGAGCGGCCCAGTACCTTGGCGTGCAGCGTGGAGTCATCCAGCTCGCCGATGCGGATGGCCACATCGGTACGCTGTTCCAGCAGATTGATGATGTCATCGGCCGCTGACAGCTCCAGCGCGATGCCGGGATAGCAACGGGAGAACTCCGCGACCAGCGGCACCAGTTGATGCAGCACGAAGGGGCTCGCGGCATCGACGCGCAGCCGCCCGCTGGGCTGATCGCGCTGCTGCAACAGAGCCTCTTCGGCACTGCCGAGCAGCAACAAGCCCTCGCGCACGCGCTCGACGAAGCCGCGCCCCTCATCGGTCAGTGCCACGCTGCGTGTGGTGCGATTCAGCAGCGGCGTTTCCAGCTCACCCTCCAGGCGCTGGATGGCCCGCGATACCTTGGCCACCGGAATGTTCAACCGATTGGCGGCGGCGCTGAAGCCCCCGCTATCCACCACGGCCAGTAGCAACTCGAGGTCATCCGAACGGCTGCGCATGCTGTGATCTCCTTGAAAGTGCAAGATGCATGGTCCCATGCATCTTTGCAGAAATCACAATAATCATCCGCATCAGGATCGCTTTTGCAATATTGCTTGCCGATAAAATCACCCAGCAAAAGGATCGCCTAGAACCCGCCACGCCGACGCTCTCCGGGGCGCAACATCCTGACGCGTGCCTTGGGCGTGCGCCGCGGCAATGAAGGTGGCGCAGGAGGCGTCTCCAACTGATCAGAAGGGGGAACATCGCTGGTGCCGATCGAGCCGCCCAGCGTCGTCGCGAATTCCGAGCACCGAGAAGGCTTGTCCTCGATTGGTGCGTGCGAATTCCCACCTTTCTCAGCCGCCGTACCATCGACCCTATCCTCAGATGCCGAGCCATTGCCCTCTCCTCCCGATAAGGATGGGCCATGCCCATGACCTGCGGGCTGCGAAGCCAGTGGAGGAGGCGAAATGATCACCCAGGCAAAGGTCGGCAAGGTCAAATGCCAATAGATCGCCGGCAGGCGAATCGCCAGTATCAGCACGATGGCAGCGCCGGTGGCCCACGCCAGGCCAACGCCAGCCTCGAGAAGCGCGATATAGAGAATGCCACCCGCCAGCGACGCGGAGGCATAGATTTCCTGACGCAGCACCATCGGTACACGACGTGCGAGCACATCGCGGATCATGCCACCCGCCACGCCGCTCATGGTGCCCATCAGGACGGCCACGATGCCATCCACGCCCAGCATGCGCGCCTTGTGTGCGCCCAACACCGTAAACAGCGCCAACCCGAAGGCATCGGTGACCGGTAGGAAAACCCGCGTCAGGCGATGGATATAATGAAAGCCGAGCGTCGCCACCAGCACCGTCAACAGGATGACCCACAGATAGATCGGCTGCTCGACCCAGAACACCGGGCCGATCCCCAGCACGAGATCACGCAGCGTACCACCGCCGATACCGGTCACGGCACCCAGTACCAGCATGCCGATCGGGTCCATGCGTGAACGGCACGCCACGACGACACCGGTCAGGGCAAAGATCATCACACCGGCCAGGTCGAGCCAGGTTATCCAGTTCATTCTCGTGAAGCCTCCTGCAGTGCGCTGGCGTGCGCATGAAACAATGGCGTATATGCTTGTCGCGAACCGTGATGGCCTCTTCTGCCAAGTCGTCTGCTGCGATGGCGTTTCGGCGCAGCGGCGCGATCATACTCCCTTTGGCGGCTTTTTTTGCGCCCTCATGTCATCCGCGCCACCTTCAGGGAGCGCAGGATGGTGGGCCGCTTCAGGGCGAGACCTGACCACGGCGGGCGGTCGCGCTGGGCGGCTCCCCGAATCGCTGACGATAGGCACGCGAGAAGTGCGCCAGATGCGCGAACCCGACGCCGAGGGCCGCCTGGGAAACGCTGCGACTGCTGTCGGCCAATACACACCGCGCATGATCCAGGCGCATGCCGAGATAGCGCTGCTTGGGCGTTTCCTCAAAATGCGCCATGAACAGACGCGTCAACTGGCGCTGGGATTGGCCGACCAGACGGCAGATGTCGGGGATCGAGAGCACCTGGGCAAGATTGGCCTCCATCACGGCCAGCGCCTTGACCACACTACGTGGCAGCGAATCGTCTCGAGTGCTGACCGCAGCAGGCGTGGCCAGATGTCCGCGCTGATGCACCAGCTGCCACCCGACGGCGTCCGCCAGCGACGGCCCGTACAGAAACTCGATCCACGCCAGCATCATGTCGATACTGGCCGCGCCGCCAGACCCCGTCAGCCGCTCGCCCTGCCATTCATAGTCGGCCTGACTGATCTCGAGTTGAGGAAATTCCTCGCGAAAGGCCGGCACGCTCTCCCAATGCAGGGCGACCCGATGACCGGCGAGCACCCCGGCGCGCGCCAGAATGAAGGGAGCGGTGTCCAAGCCTCCCAACCAGGCGCCGTGGGCTGCCAGATGACGAATCACGCCACGCGCCTGGCTGCCGACGCTGACTTCCGGCCCGTAGGATGACACCACCATCAAGCGCGTCTGCGCCCCACCCTGGCCACCCGACGACGGCTCATCGACCAGAGACGACAAGGCACCATCGACGTCGATGCGTACGCCATTGCTGGCCACGACAGCCTCGCCATCACTGGACAGCAGGCGCCAGGCGAACAGCGGCCGTCCGAAGCGATTGGCGACCCGTAGCGGTTCCAGCAGACAAAACAACGTCAACATCGAGAAGCGCGGCACCAACCAGACATTCAGCGTGTGCTCGGCGGCCCCCGGCGCCAGCAGCGGCGGTGAATCCGGGCGCGGATACGGCGCCAGCAGCGGCGGTGAATCCGGGCGCGGATACGGCGCAGAGAGAGACTCCGACGCCGACGCTCGAGGAAGCATGAGGAATGGCGCGGGCTGTTCTGAAAGCCCGGAGGATTCAGAGGGGGCGGACTGCGGTTCAGACATGAGGCAAATTTCATCAACCTGTGGCCATTTTCCTCAACCTTACCCGTGTCATGCATTCGAGGTAAGTGGCACAGGGTTGAGACAGGTCACACCGGATGAAACATGATGCTGTACCCCGCTCACAGGCAGGGTGCAGCAACAGGCGTTCGATCATTCCCCGTCACTATCGCGAAATGCAGTTGCGATGCTCAGCCGTGCTTCTCTGCTGCGGCCTCAATCGTGATCCCAGGTGTTGATCATCGCGCCGAGTGATTCGAGGTCTCGAGGCCACCTGAACGTGGCAATACCTGTTCAGTTTCGAAGTCATCTGGATTGGGAGGCGCTACCTCCTGCATCTGTCGCGCGGATTGCAACAGGATGACGCCCACCAGAATGATCGCCATTGCCAGCAGGTCGAGTCCGCGGATGGGCTCTCCTATCAGCAGCACACCGATGATGACGGCGACCACCGGAGGCAGGTAGGTTACACCAGAGGCCTTGATGGCGCCAAGTTCGCCGACGATGAAGTAATAAAGCACATAGGCCACGCCGGTTCCCAACACCCCGAGGCCGATTACCAGCCCGGTCAAGGCAACGCCGTCGTTGCTCAGCGCCAGGATACCCTCAAGATCAATGACAGCGAGCAGCAGCAGAGTGGCTATCCCAGTCTGATAAGTAGCCAGGGCCAGCGAAGGGATCGCCAACGGCATCACGAAGCGCTTGGCATAGACGAATGACAAGCCGACACACAACGCGCCGCCAAGCATGGCAGCCACGCCCGCCAACGAGACATCCGCCTGCAGCCCCTGCCATGGGCGGGCAATCAACGCGATACCGATGATGCCGAGCAAGGTGGCGGTGATCGAACGTGCATTGATCGGCTCGTTGCGCAGGAACAGGGCCGCCGCCACGAAGGTGAAGAGCGGAATGGCGCCGCTGAGCATGCCCGCGACACTCGACAGCAATACCGAACTGCCATAGGCGAATGCCAGGTAGTACAGCGCCCTCGCCAACAGCGCCATGACAACGAAGTGATGTAGATGGCGCCAGTGCGCCCGGTGCAGGACGCCTTGGCAGGCAGCATAAAGGGCCAAGGGGATGAAGCCTGCCACGACACGCAGCAGTGTCACCTGACCCGGGGTGATCCACTCCGCTGCCCATTTCATGAACAGGAAGTTGCTGCCCCAGATGATACCGAGCGCCAGAAAGGCAAGATGTGCCGAGAATCGTGAGCGAGGCATGGGGGACTCCTTGTGGCGAGGATACTTGGGGAGCCAACCACATGGCACCCCTGGCGATAGCGCCATGTGGGGGGCGATAGCGTCATGTGAGGCCGGCGGCACCATGTTTGGCCGGCGGCACCATGTTTGGCCGATAGCGCCATGTTCGGCTGTGCTCCGCGTCGCGACAAGCGTGCATTATTTGCATTACCGTGTAGAAAATCTTCACTCTCATCTCATTAGGCGACACTCGTGGTGCGCCGGCTTCACGCTCGGATAGCGTGCTGGTGCCGAAGGGGTATCGTCGCCCTCGGCCGGCCAAGCGCCCATGGCGCTTAACATGAGCCTGAACATGAGCACGCCCCTGAACATGAGCAAGAACCTGAACACGAAACTGCGCCTGGGCGCGCTGCCGGCCTTTGATGCAGCAGCGCGCCATCTCAACTTTCGCCGCGCGGCGCAAGAGCTGTCGCTCACCCAGAGCGCCGTGGCGCAGCGTGTACGCGAGCTGGAAACACAGCTCGGGATAAAGCTTTTCCATCGTCTCCCGCGTGGTCTGGCATTGACTCACGCGGGCCAGCGCTTCCATGAGCAGATCGCCCTGGCGCTGGGCAATATCGATAAGGCCGTGCGCGATGTCATCCATGACCCCGCTGACACCACCCTGTCATTGAGCGTCCCCCCCTCCTTTGCCGCCAAGTGGCTGATGCCCCGTCTGGCAAGCTTTCGCCACGCACATCCCGAATGGCAACTGCGGGTACATGCAAGCGAGGGCCTTTCGAATCTGCATCAGGACGGGGTCGATCTCGCCATCCGCCAGGGCTATGGCCAGCATGACGCCGGACTCAAGGCAATATGGTTGACGGGGCTTGAGCGTATCGCCGTTTGCAGTCCCGGCTATCGGGAACAGCTGGGCGAGCGACTGGATAGGCTCGATATGCGCGGGTGCGTATTGATCGAGGACAGCCATCAGGGGTGGCATACCTTTGCGGCGCACTTCTCGGGCCTGGAGAAGGCCGATCGCCTCTGGGTCAATCACACCAGTCTCGCGATCGATGCCGCTCTGGCGGATCAGGGTATCGCGCTGACACCGCGCCTGATGGCGGCGGAAGGCATCGCGAAGGGGCAACTGGTCACCCTGTGTGGCCTGCCGGATCAGGGCCAGGGATTCCATCTGGTCTACCCCGGCGCACGGGCGCATCAGGCAGAGCAGATCATGCTGCCGTGGCTTCGCCAGCAGCTGGGGCTGTCACACAAGACGTGAGCGAACACCCCCTTGGGCGCTCGACCCAGACTCCACAACGACACAACGACACAACGACATCACCACATCACCACGACGCTAGCCGGCGAAGGCTCGGCCCAGCGCTTGCTGATTCTGCTGAGCAAACAGCTCGCAGCGATCTCGCCCCGAGGCCTTGGCACGATAAAGCGCCTCATCCGCCTGCTTCAGGATGGTCTCGAAGCTGCAGTTCTGGCCGGTGCCTGTGGCAGAAACCCCGATACTGACGGTGGCAATATCGTGGCGTGAATTCCCCGCGTGCGAAAGCGCCAGGTCGCGAACATGGCGGCAAATCTCTTCTGCGCGAGCCAGTGCCTGCTGCGATGTACAAAATGGAAGTAGCACCACGAACTCCTCACCCCCGAAACGCGCCACGATATCGACATCAGGGTGCACACTTTCAGAGATGGCCGTCGCGATACGCTTGAGGCACTGGTCCCCTTTCACGTGGCCGTAGTGGTCGTTGTAGGCCTTGAAATGGTCGACATCGATCATGGCCACAGCGCACTGGAGTCGACTGCCGGCCTGCTTGCCGGGCAGGGAGTTCACGAGACTGTCGAAGTGACGCCGGTTATAGACTTCGGTCAAGGGGTCGATCGATGCCAGACGCCGAAACTCTTCACTCTTTTCAGTGAACTCCTCGACCCTGAGCTGCTCGCGTAGCAGCAACAGGTAGGCAAGACGCTCGGCCTTTTCGCTGCGTAGATTGGCAATGATCGAAAACAGAGTAATGGAAAAGAACACCATGAAGGCCATCAAGCCCGCCGAATCGGAAGGCGTGGGATGCGTGGTAACCAGATACAGCATCACGCTGAAATGAAAGATCGAGGAGCACAGGGCATACCAGAAGCGCAGCTGAAACAGGACATTGCCCACCAGCACGATAAGACCGAGTGCGAACAGGTCGAGGAAGGAATGCGCAGAGGCTGACACCTGAAGCAACAAGGCAGTCAAAATCATCGCGAGGCAGATGAGCCCAGTCATCAACATCTCACGCATAATCGGTGAAACGCCACGCTTGAGCACGTATAGGCCGAACAAGGTGATGGGTGTCATGACCCCGACGCGAATGACGATGGCTTCCCGCATGTGGTCCGGTCGCAAATACCAGTCATTGAACAGAAACAACACATAGATACCTATCGCCACCAACCCCATCAAGGCGAGCTTATGACTACGAGCCTGATGAATATCCTGCTCGAAGCGGGCCTCAATCTCGACCGGGAAACGCACTCCAGGACCGCCCTTATGCTGTATCTGTCGTTCCACCTGCACCATCAGGTCATTCATTAACATCCCCTCCAAGAGGAGTGACAATCAATGAGCTCATTCTAGGTGTGGCGATTCAGATCGTTAAGCAATCAGATACAAACGTGACAATCGTTCACAACCTCGCCATACGCAGAGTCTGTCAACATATTTCAGACAACTGTTCTTGAGCCAAACGCTCGGTTATCAGCGGAGTGATGCCCCCCGACATCACTCCGCCATGACCTACCAGGCTGCTTATCAGCGCTTGAGACTCCAAGGGGCCGCGATGCGGAAGAAGCGCAACGTCACCGCCTCATCCACCGGCCGGGTCAGCAATGACACCAGCACGAAGACCGGCAGGTTGAGCATCAGCCCCCAGAAACCGGCATGCAGGCCCAGCGGATGCGGCCATACGACGGTAAACAGCACCGTGACCACGAAGCCGGCACTGATGCCGCTGATGACACCTGACGCCGAAGCGCGCGGCCAGAAGAACATGCCTAGAAATGCCGGCAATACCTGAGAGGCAAAGCCCAGCCCGATCAAGAGGATCATCACCAGGTTGCCCGGCTCCCAGATCGCAAGCGGCGCCACGATCAGGAACATCACCGGGAAGATCAGCCAGCGCGCCAGCCTGCCAGCGCGTTGGTCATCAAGCTTGAGGCCCGGCTGCAGCACATCACGACTCAAGCTCAGGGCCACCGAGTGGATGAAGGGCTCGCTTGAGGACATCGAGGCCGCCAGCGTGCCCGCGCCCAACAGACCCACCAGCCAGACCGGCATGTTGGCCATCGCGTATTCGAGCACCACGGTGTCGGCGCGCGCAAGCTCTGGCAGGCTATAGATACCGATGAAGCCGACCACCACCAGCGGCAGGATCACCACATAGTAGGTCGGCAGCCAGCTGGCACTGCGGCGGATGGTGTCGGCGGAGGCGGCACTCATCCATTGGGTCCATACCGGCGGCATGAAGGACAGCATCGAGACGATGATCGAGGTGGTCCAGAAGCTGAAGCTCATGTCGCCGCCGGCGCCGGGCAGACGCAGATACTCCGGGTGGCTGGCCTCAAGACGCGTGAACACGCCACTGAACCCCCATTCGCCGGTGGAGAGATAGGCCGCCCACAGGCCGATCACCCAGGCAACGACCAGCATCAACACGCCCTGGAAGGCATTGGTACGCCCGATGGCGCGCTGGCCGCTGACGAACAGATAGACGGCAATCGCGCTGAGCACCAGTAACACGCCAGCCCAGAGCGGAATGCGCCCGCCGCTCATCACCAGCAGGATGTAGGCCGAGCCGATGGTCTGCAGGACCGCATAGGCGATGGAGGCAATCGACATCACCAGCGCCGACAGCGCGCCCAGCAGCGGGCTTTGATAGCGGTCCGCGATCGCGCTTGCCTGGGTGACATGACCGAACTGCTCGCCGAACTTCCACACCTTGGGGCCGAAGTACCAGGCCACCAGCGCCAGATAGGCCAGATAGATGGCGACATAGAACACCGGCACGCCCTTGCTGTAGGCCCAGCCCGGCGCGCCCATGAAGGTATAGGCACTGACGCTGCCGGCGGCGATCAACAGATAGAGCGTCACAGGCCCCATCGAGCGCCCGGCAACTCCCCACTGCTCCAGCGTGTCCATGCGCCGGCCGCCCCGCGCCCCGAGACCGATGGCCATGGCGAGGACGACATACCCTAGGGTGACCAGCAAGGGCACGCTGTCATGCACGGGCGAAAAGGCATGCGGATCAATCACGCGGCGCCTCCGTCTCATTCGCCAGCGGGTCCTTGGTCATCAGGCCTTTGGCCCACGGGCCTTTCGTCAGCGCGTCGTCACCGTGGCGACGGCGCAACAGGCAATTGCCCAGCAGCATCGCACCACTGCAGGCGAAGATGATCAGGTAACTCCAGATGATCAAGGACGGCATGCCCCACAACAGGGTCTGCTGGTTGATCCAGCCGATCACCGGCCAGACGCCCATCACGACCAGTAGCAGGAAGATCACCAGCAGGCTCCAGCCCCGCCAGGTCGAGGGCACGACGAGGCGTGGCAAGGAACAGGGGGTCTCTGCAGCCCGGGCATCAGGCTGAGAGGAAGACAAGGTGTCAGGCGCGGCCAAGACGATCTCCGATGTGAACAGGGAGTGAATGAAAATTCTCGGCGCGCAGTGTAGCCGCTGCGCCCCGCCCTGTGGAGTCACCCTGGTGAATCCCGCTGTTGAGTCGCCCGGTTGAATCAGCCAGTGGCGCCACGTGACACGAAATCGCGCTCGATAAGGCGACACAAGCTGACAGGGACAGCCGCTGCAAGGATGGGAAGAAAAGAAGCTCTCAAGGGTCGTCTTTACGAAAACTGCAAAAGTCTTTCATCATTTGGCGCGTTTATCACAAAGGTAACTCACGGCAGACTGCACAGCATCCAAGACCCACCCATTGCTGATGGAGAACTGCCATGCCCCTTGCCCTGCTGGCGCTGACATTGAGCGCCTTTGCCATCGGGACCACCGAGTTCGTGATCGTCGGACTGGTACCCACCATCGCTCAGGATCTGAGCGTCTCTCTGCCTTCCGCTGGCCTGCTGGTCAGCCTGTATGCCGTCGGTGTCGCCATCGGCGCCCCCGTGCTGACCGCCATGACCGGCCGCTTCAATCGCAAGCTGGTACTGCTGGGGCTGATGGCACTGTTCATCGCCGGCAACCTGCTGGCTTGGCAGGCACCCAGCTATAGCTCGCTGATCACGGCGCGCATCCTGACTGGCCTGGCCCACGGGGTCTTCTTCTCCATCGGCTCCACCATCGCGACAAGCCTGGTGAGCAAGGACAAGGAAGCCAGTGCGATCGCCATCATGTTCACCGGCCTGACCGTGGCTCTGGTCACTGGCGTGCCGCTGGGCACCTGGATCGGTCAGCACTTCGGCTGGCGCGCCACCTTCCTCGTGGTCTCGGTCCTCGGCGTGCTGGCACTGATCGGTAGCGCCATTCTGGTGCCCAACAATCTCAAGAAGAACGTACCGGCCACCTTCGCCCAACAGCTCAAGGTGCTGACTCATCCGCGCCTGCTGCTGGTCTATCTGATCACCATTCTCGGCTACGGCGGCACCTTCACGGCCTTCACCTATCTGGCCCCGCTGCTGCAGAACGTCAGTGGCTTCAATGAAGGCGCCATCAGTCTGATCATGCTGGTCTACGGTGTCTCGGTCGCCATCGGCAACATCCAGGGCGGCAAGCTGGCCGACCGCATGGGCCCGATTCGCGCCCTGACCCTGATCTTCGGTGGCCTGATCGTCATCCTCGGCGTGCTGACCTTCACTGCCGCCAACCCGATCACCGCCGTGATCACCATACTGATCTGGGGTGCCTTCGCCTTCGGCAACGTGCCGGGCCTGCAGGTCTACGTCGTACAACAGGCCGAACGCTTCGTGCCGCAGGCCGTTGATGTGGCCTCCGGCCTCAACATCGCCGCCTTCAACATCGGCATCGCGCTGGGCTCCATCGTCGGTGGCCAGGTGGTCTCCTCGATGGCACTGACCGACACCGCCTGGATCGGCGCGCTGATCGTCACCGCTGCCCTGCTGCTGACCCTGCTGGCCGGTCGCCTCGACAAGCGTCACGCGTCTTCCATCGCGACCGCCTGACTCGTCACCTGCCCGCCCGCAGCCTAATGCCATCACGACGTGCCCCCGATTCCGACAGCTCAGCCTGCTGGCTCGGGGGCACCGTCGTCTACATACCCACTTGCTGAAGGATTCCATCATGATCTCCCCGACCCGCCCGCTGGATCGCCTCACCCAAGGCCCCCTGACCCTGGGCGTCGAACTGCCTCTCGACAATGACTGGGTCCGCACTGACAGAGCCCCCTCCACGCCCTTCGGCGTGCCTGACATGCGCGCCCATGCCGAGCTGATCAAACAGGTCGACAGGCTCGGCTTCCGCGCCGCCTGGCTGCGTGACGTGCCGCTGTTCGACCCCGCCTTCGGCGATGCCGGTCAGGTCTTCGAGCTGTTCACCTACCTGGGCTATCTGGCCAGTCACACCGACAACCTGCTGCTGGGTACCGCCGCCGCGGTGCTGCCGCTGCGCCAGCCGTGGCTGGTGAGAAAGGCCGCCGCCAGCGTGCAGGCCCTGAGCGAAGACCGCCTGCTGCTGGGCGTCGCCAGTGGCGACCGACCGGCGGAATATCCACTGTTCGGCGAGGAGTTCGCGACCCGTGGCGCCGCCTTCCGTCACGCGGTGGATGTCATCAAGGGCCAGGCGGATGATGCCCTGCGTGAAGGTCAGGCCATCCTGCCTGCCGCAACGCGCCCGCCGCTGTTGAGTGCCGGGCTCTCGCAGCAGACGCCGGAGTGGATCGGCCGCGAGATGGACGGCTGGCTGGCCTACCCAGGCACACCGGACGATCACATCCGCCGCGCGGCGCTCTGGCGTCAGGTCGCCGGCGACAAGCCCTACGTCAGTTTCATCCACCTCAATCTGGAAGAAGACCCGCACGCCCCGGTGCGTCGTCATCGCTTCGGGTTGTCGAGTGGCCGCCTTGCCCTCATGGAAGAACTGTCTGCCATGCAGAATGCCGGGGTAAATCACATCGGCTTCCACCTGCGTCGCAATCGCCGCCCGCTCACGGAAACCCTCGAGGAACTGGGTCGTGAGGTGCTGCCGCACTTTTCATGAGGCTGATGGTTCACACTGATCTGCCCCCGCCATGGCGCAAAGGATTACCGTTCACGCTTGCAAGGAGATCCCATGTCAGATTCCACAGAGACCACTACCCCGCAAGACATCAGTCACAGCGCCACTCGGGTACCCGCCTGGATATGGCAAGGCCCGGGAGAGCCTGAGGCGCTCGAGCAGTCAGAGGTGGACATCGGTGCCCCGGGTGACGACGAGGTACTGGTCGCCACACGTGCCATCGGCCTCAATCCCGTCGACTGGAAGTTCATGGCGATGGACAGCGAGCTGTGGCAAGCCGGCCAGATACCCGGCGTCGATGCCTCCGGCGAGGTGATTGCCTGCGGTGCCAATGTCCGCCACGTATCGCCGGGCGATCGCATCGCGGTCCACACCACTCTGGCGGGGCCGGGCACCTTCAGCAAACGCCTGCGTGTCCCGGCGCGCGCCGTGATGCGCCTGCCCGTCACCC
This sequence comes from bacterium Scap17, assembly GCA_013376735.1. Classification (NCBI taxonomy): domain Bacteria; species bacterium Scap17. The sequence continues at coordinate 2,427,788 of VINJ01000001.1, forward strand.
TGGGCTTCAATGACGCCGCCGCCTTCCCGTGCCCGGCACTGACCGCCTGGCTTGCCATCGACAAGCTGCCCGTCAAGACCGGGCGACGCCTGCTGATCACCGGCGCCTCCGGCAGCGTGGGCCGCTGGTTGATCCAGCTGGCCAGACAGCGCAACTTCCACGTCATTGGCGTTGCCTCCGAGAAGCGCCACACGGACCTGAAGGCGCTGGGCGCCGACGAGACGCTTGCGGACGCCGAGCAACTGGACGCGCCGGTCTTCGCCGTGATCGACACCGTCAATGGTGATCACGCCCACAAGATGACCCGCCATCTGGGGGCCAATGGCCACATCGTCTGCATTCAGGACCGTCTGGAGCAGGCGGCCACGCCAGCCTTCGATCGCGCCATCTCGCAGCATGAAGTCGCGCTGGGTGCCCTGCACTGGGCGGGTGATGACGAGGACTGGGCACGCCTGGTCGAGGCGGGGGAAGGTCTGCTCGAAGCGATTGCCGATGGCTCCATGAATCAGCCGGCGCCCTGCGTCGAGTCGTTCACGGCACTGCCGACCTGTCTCGCCGAGCTGAAGGGCGGTGAGCGTCGCGCCCTGAAATTCGTTATCACGGCCAACGAATGAGGTGCATTGCGGGAGGCTCAGGTCGAGAAATGCAGCATTGTTGCGAAAACGGCACTTGACTGATGCGTAGGTACGCCATTGTCGCGCCACTTTTACAGCCCCAGTAAACACGACACCACACATGGAAACGCTCCCGTCATTCACGACGGAAACGTCAACAGGAGTTACCGCATGTCGACTACCCTACCGAATCCCGGCTTTGGCACTTTCCGTCTGGAAGGCGATGTCCTGCGTGACAGCATGCAGGCAGCGCTGGACGCCGGTTATCGTCACTTCGATACCGCTCAGTTCTACGGCAACGAAGCCGAAGTGGGACAGGTGCTCGCCGACAGCGGCATTCCGCGCAGCGAGCTGTTCGTCACCACCAAGATCTGGCACGACCGCCTGCAGCCGGGCGACCTGGAGAAGAGCGTCGAAGAGAGCCTTGAAAAGCTCAAGATGGACTACGTCGACCTGCTGCTGATTCACTGGCCGTCGCCGAATGACGAGGTGGCCATGGAGGATTACCTGCCGGCACTCGCCAAGCTCAAGGCTCAGGGCAAGGCCCGTCACATCGGCGTCTCCAACTTCACCTGTGCCCAGTTAGAACGCGCAGTGGGCATTCTGGGGCGTGACGAGCTGATGACCAATCAGGTCGAGGTGCATCCCTTCCTGCAGAACCGCAAGGTACTCGACAAGTGCCACGAGCTGGGTATTCAGGTCACCGCCTTCATGCCACTGGCTGTCGGCAAGGTGATGGATGACGACACCCTCAAGGCCATCGCCGAACGCCACGATGTAAGCCCCGCGCAGATCGCGCTGGCATGGCTCAATATGCAGGACATCGTCACCTTCCCGTCCTCCACCAAGGCGAAGAACATCAAGAGCAACTTCGAGGCCTTCTCGCTGACACTGACCGGCGAGGACATGGCCAAGATTGCCGAGCTGGATCGCGGCGAACGTATCGCCAACCCGGACTTCGCACCCGACTGGGACTGATGACCCTCAGGCCTGTGCCTGATGCCACGTCAAAGAAATGAAAAGGCCTCCCTCGGGAGGCCTTTTGCGTTGCTGTCCAAGGATACTGGCAGACAGACCCCGATCCCGCTCGCACGAATTTGACGTGTTATTCGCATCCTCACGCCTTATGGGAGGTAGCCCCTATCTTTTCATTCGTCTGTGAGAGCGGACCGAGATGACGTTCCATCACTTGACGCTTGCCTATCAATCCACGGTCCAATAGTCTCGGCCACAAACTATTGAGCACAGCGAAGGATCGCTCTGCCCACCCTATCGTTTGACGCACTTGTCCACTAGCCAACTGCTTCACCACAAGTCTCGCAACGCTTTCTGGCTCATCAATGGCATTGCCCAATGCCGCGTTCATCTGCTCAACATGTTGTGGATTGATGGGAGTACGAGTTGCCCGAGGTGCAATGTACTGTATCTTCACGGAACTGCCCGCGAGCTCTCGCGCCAATGCCTCACTGAACCCCCTGAGTCCTGCCTTCGAGGCACAATAGGCAACATTGCCAGGGTGGCCGATATGACCAAGCATCGACCCCACCAGCATCAACTGTGCTTTTTCTGCCAACGCCAGGATCGGCAAGAGCTGCTGGGTCAGCAAGATCGTGCTGGTCAAGTTGATGTCGAGCAATCGTTCCACCTTCTCGCTCGACTGTTGGGCAAACCAGCCAACCTCATTCACACCCGCCAGATGTACCACCAGAAAAGGTCGCTGAGACTGAGGACAGGTCAATAGTGCATCACTCAATGCCTCACGGGCACTGACGTGGGTCAGATCAAGTGCCAGCAAGCTGGTTACCACGCGCTTGGGCAACTCATCACGCAATGCCTCCAACGTGTCACGACGACGCCCTACCAACCATAGTTCACAGCCGAGCCTCGCCAGCTCATGGGCCAGTGCCCGTCCTATCCCGCCACTGGCCCCTGTGATCAATACTCTGGATGCGTGAAGCGAGTGGCTCATGCCAACGCCTCCTTCTCCATGGCGCAATCCGCTGCAAGCGCCGCATCAGTCCAGTGGAATGCATCCTCGAGCGCAGCCTGATGGACACTGGAATAGAGATGATAGAAGGCCTTGGCGGCATGGATAATTGCCTGCTGCTCTCCTTCATCGGTGATACTGTCCATGAGGTTGGCGAAGAACTCCATGTGAGAGATATCAAGCTCGCCATGAGAAAAAAGATAGTGGAAGGCATCATCTCCAAGCCCCAGACTGTCACGCACGGCTCGTCCGGCCCCGCTGGCCACAGCAGTACTGGTCCCCTCCAGCACCAGCACCATCCCGAACATGCTGAGTGGATGACGCCGACGTATGCTGTCGTAGGCATAAGCCACCATCAGCTCGGTTGCCAACAGTGGCGCTCGTTGCACCGCCCTCTCACGAGGGACTCCCGTCGCAGCGAGATCATCCAGTACCCAATGCTCGTGCCCCTTCTCTTCATCAATGTATTCCGCGACGGCCATACGCAGCGCGTCTCGCGAGACATGAGCGGGTTCTGACAACTGCGCCCCACAGGCCATCATGAGCGATACGGTATGGCGCACATGGTGATAGGCTTGAGCCAGGAAGGCGCGATATTCCGCCAGGGTGATCTGACCATTCAGTGCACGGGCCACCAGAGGACCGGATAGCAACTTCTCGCGTTCCGTGGCCGTGGCAGCGACCAACTGGCGGTAGAACCCATCAGGCCGGCCATTGTCGGAGGGGATGCCAGCTCCAGAGGCAGCAGGAGTCTGAGTAGCGACTTCGCCAGTATCCGCCTGCCGATTGACAGATTGGTATGATGAGACGTTGTTGTTTAAGGACATGATCATTTCCTCAGGAAGCACTGTGATGACGTGACAATACGTCAGACTCTTGGGAAGAAGAGGGGCAGGGATAAACGGTCGATGGCGTCGAGATGCGTTGAGCCAATCGCTTGAGATCATCACCACGCCGTTCACGAATACGCGCGCGCCTGAGGCGCCCGTTATCCGTCATTTCACCACTGGCAATCGATAATGGCTGCGTGGTATCCGGTGATGCTTCCAGTACCTGCCAGGCAACAAGTCGGGCGTAATCAGGCAAACGAGAATTGAGCAGGGTAATCGCTCGAGCAATGGCATCCTCCGTACACGTGGAGTCTCCGTTGAGCACCGGTGCCAGCAAGGCAATCAATCCGCATAGACCATCACCCTCCACGAAGGCCTGTCGGATACCGGGAATGAGTGCCAGCTCTGCCTCGATCCATCCTGGCGAGACATTTCGGCCCGAGGAAAGGATCAGCACGTCTCTTTGTCGCCCTTCCAGACACCAGCCCCCGGTTTCGAGACAGCGAGCAAGGTCACCACTGGGCCATGGCTGATCGGCTGACAAGGGATTAAGTTCCCCCAGATAGCCCAGCATGCGACGGCCGTGGATCATCAGCTGTCCCGTATCATCGAGTGAGAGATTCAGGCCCTCAAGCGGCTGCCCGACACTGTCAATTTCGCCTTTTTCCTCCCCAGGTAACGACAGACACACCACGGACCCCAATTCCGACAAGCCATATCCCTGGGCGACCGGCAGGCCAAGCCTTATGGCACGCGCCAGCAGCGAAGCGGGGACCTTGGCTCCACCGACCGCGACCAGCGTCAGTGAGTTGCGCCAAGGTGACTCAATCGGTGAGCTCTCACACAATGCAACCAATACCTGCAGCAGATTAGGGACCAGAATCAGGCTCTGGGGCCGACGTTCATCAAGCCAGGATTCAAGCGTCAGGGCATTGAGCCCTCCACTACCAATCAATCCAGTGCAACTAGCGGTATCCACGATGGCGCAGCGGCCTTGCCACAGTGCCAGCAGACCACCAGCGAGGTTCTCCAGTAGCACTGCCAGCGGCAGGAGAACGCCATGCCGCTTGAGCGTCACGGGCTCCAATCGTACCGATAGACCCTCAAGAACCTTTTCAAGATGCTCAAGCGACAGACAGACTCCCTTGGGCGCCCCTGTCGTCCCAGAAGTGAACGTGATCAATGCAGTGCCGGCAGGGACGGCAGCAGGGACGGATGAGCGCTGTATCAGATAGACCGCCTCACCCTTTTCCAGCGACAGACAGCGGGACCTCCATTCGCCCTCGCCAATCTCATGATCCAGCTGAGCATGCCATGACTCATCGGCCAGACTCTCATTGGAAACTTCTAAATTGACCAGACGAGTCAACGCCCCCGGTTCAGCGCTCGCGATGGCATCAAGTGCCGTAGTAGCCAACAGATGTTGGCACTGTTCGGAACTGAAGAAATTCGCAATAGGGGTAACGACAATACCCGCCCGCCAGGCGGCAAGTTGGATGACAAGCCACTGCGGACTGTTGTCCCCCGCCAACCCCAGATGGCGAATACCAACGGCATTGAAGGCGCCTCCAAGTACCTCGATCGCCTCCCATAGTTGCTTTGCCGTGTAATCTCGATCCTCATGGATGGCATCGCGCCCTATCAGCAAGACTCGCGCAGGGTCGACCTCGGACAGGAGCTCTAGCGTCTCCAGCAGTCGTGAGTTCATCTCAGCACCCTCCGTTAGTGGTAGGAAATGCCGGGAATGGTGAAAGACTTGTCTGCAGAAAGCGTGGTGCTCCAGCCAGCAATCGGCGTCCCAAGGGAGAGCTGCCCATACGCTGAGCCTCATCCAAGGGACGAATCACGACGACGCGAGGATCATGTGCATAATAGCTTCCCCAATCATCCTGACTGTCAAGGCATGTGGGATCGGCCTTGCCCATATCACGCATGGCGATACCCAGACGTGACAGACCATTTCTCACCTCGCGCGAAGCCGTCACCACCAGCCACTCGACCTCGAGACTCGCCAGCACCTCAACCAGAGCCAACATCAGCATCCGTCCTGCACCCGCAGTGGCGCTGCATAGTGCACCGATTTCCATGATCTGATGCCGTTCGATCTGACGTTGCTCAGTGTCGGCCAGCAGCGTCTCGATGCGAACTCCAAGATAGGCTTCCACCCTCAAGGGACCTTCATCGGCGCGCATCAGCCCAGTCACTGCATGAATGTCGACATCTCCGATATCAAGCGAATGGCCATCCTCTGGCTCACCCTGCATCACCAGTAGACGAGAATAGTGGACGTGAATGCGCGCACTATGGTGACGCTGGAAACAAGCTTTCACGAAGGCCTCTGCCTGAGGCCGGCCAGCTATATCGCACCAATACAACTCGTTGCGCACCGTGACATCGGATGGCGCTGGCGTCTCTGAAAACGAAGTCCCTGTTGCGACAAGAGAAGAACTACTGGAACGGATAACAGGCGAAACATCATTGCTGACCGCAACCGTCGCTGTCGTAAGCTGAGAGCTTGAAAATTCCATGGGGCACCTCATCGAGGAAGATGTCCCCAGACTAGGGTCGCCAGCTTAGCGAAGGCTTAAGACAGGAAAAAAGATCGTCACTAGGAAATGCACGGCCTGAGAGGTAACCGTGCATGTCATTCTGCAAGCCAGGTCGATGGCCACAGAGAGGATTCCGGGATCAGAGTTTCTTTTGCGCCAGAACGCTACTCGTTACCGGAAGTGAGTGAACCCGAGTGATGCTCTGCGTACCGGGGCGCGGTGAAGCCAAGTCATGCTCATGCAGCAGATAGATCACCGTTCGCGCCTTGAACCAACCCTCCAGACGCTGTGCCATACGCTGTGTGGTGCGCGCATCCAGGCCGGAAAAGGGTTCGTCCAGAATCAGCAATCCCGGGTCCGTCAGCACGAGACGCGCCAACCCCAGGCGCCGCGCCTGCCCCCCCGAGACCTGCCGGCCGCCCTCACCCACTCGGGTGGCGAGCCCCTGCGGCAACTGGCGTGCCCACCCGGCAAGGTCCACCGCTTCCAGAGCCTGCCAGACCTGCGCATCGCTGGCCTGACGCGCGCCCAGTCGCAGGTTGTCGGCAAGGCTAGCATCCAGCAGCTCCACCTGCTGGGTCAGACAGCCCACCGCATGGGAAAGCGCCTCGGGCGAACAGGCCTCGATGGGCTGATCATTGAGCAGGATGCTGCCGCTCTGCAGGCGCGTCTGACCAGTCAGCAAGGCCGCCAGCGTCGACTTGCCGGAACCGGATGCTCCACAGATGGCCAGTTGGGTACCTGGGACGATATCAAGCGTTACCTCATGCAGCGCCTCGAACCAGGCACCGGGATAACGCCACGACACCTGCTGTATCTGTACCCAGACGGCTCCGCTGGCCAGAGCCTGCTGCCCCTTCAGCGCGCGAGTGGCGAAGGACAGCTCATTGAGACGTTCGGCAGCCCCCAGGCTGGCGCCGGCCTGGGTGAAGGCAGCAGGCAAACCCGCCAGGCCCTCACTCAAGGCCATGGCCGCGAGCGGCAGCATGACCATCACCGCCGGTGTCAGTCGCTCATCCGCCATCCCCTGCATGGCGGCCGCCAGCAACAGCAGCCACGCAAGGCCGATCACCAGACTGGCCAGCCCGTTGCCGATGGCCGCGATCACCGCCAAACGCCACTGATCCTTCAACAGCCGCGATTCGATCTCGTCCAGCCGCTGGCGGGCACTGCCCAGCGCCGCATAGGCTTCAAGCTCCGCCTGACCGCGTAGCGTTTCCATCAGTGCCGAGCGCAACGCCTCCAGGGTCGTGACGCGTCGTCGACTGGCAGCCAGCCCCCAGCGCGCCTGGCCCAGCGTCAACCAGGCCCAGCCCAGCACGAGGAGTCCCGCCAGCCACGCCGCCGTTACCGGCAGCCAGACAGCGACCAGCCCCACCAAGACCGCGATCAGCCCCAGCGCCATCAGTGGCGGCGCTGCCAGACGCAGGTAAAGCGCATCCAGGGTGTCGATATCCGCGGTGAGGCGATTGAGCCAGTCACTGGAACGCCGCGCCGCCACCCGCGCGGGGTCCATCGTCACCAGTGCGGCAAACGCCGTGCCGCGTAGACTGGCCAACAGACGCAGGATGGTGTCGTGGTTGTAGAGCCGCTCCAGATAGCGCGACACGGTGCGCACGACGGCGAACAGTCGAATGCCGCTGCCCGGGGTGTAGACATCGAGTGTCATGGCCGCGCCAGCGGCCAACGCCGCCCCCGTCAGGGCGGACGCGGTGATGAACCAGCCAGACACCGCCAACAGGCCGAGCGCCGAGCAGGCCGTGAGCAGCATCAGCACCACGCCGAGTATCAGGCGACGGCGATAGCGATCATGCAGACGCCACCAGGGAGCCAAGCGCGTAAGCGCCTCGCGCAAGGTCACACTGTCAGTCTCGGGATGTGTCACGCTCGTCCTCCTGTTGGCTCGTCGCTCCGGCTGTCACTGGCAGGATTCGCCCCTCCTCCAGCACCAGGTGGCACGTCGCCATGGCGATCAGCGCCGGATGGTGGGTCGCGATCACCAGAGTTCGCCCTTGCGCGCTCAATCCCTCGAAGCCCGCGATCAGATGACGTTCCGTCTCGGCATCAAGACTAGCGGTGGGCTCATCGAGCAGCACCAGCGCGGCATCGCTCAGAAATACCCGCGCCAACGCCAGGCGCTGTGCCTGACCACCGGACAGCCCACGTCCGCCCTCGCCAAGCGGCGTGTCGATGCCGTGGGGCAAGGCGGCAAGCACGGCCTCAAGCCCGGCGCGCTCAAGCGCGCGGGTGATCTCGGCGTCACTGGCCAGGGGAGCAGTGATCCGCAAATTGTCGGCCAGACTGCCCTGCATCAGCAGCGGGCGTTGATCCATCCAGGCAAGCTGCGTGGAGGGGGCTATCTGACGCTGACCGCTGTCCGGGGCCACGAACCCGGCGATCACCTGAAGCAGGGTCGACTTGCCTGCCCCGGACGCCCCGCTGAAGACCAGCACCTCGCCCTCCATCAGTGCCAGATCCAGCGGCCCGAGTACCTGACCGCGCTCGGGGTGGCTCAGACAGACCTCCGTCAGGCGCAACAGCTCATCTGTCGCTGAGGCGGCAGCGTCACCAGGCGCAGGCTTCGCCACAGGGTCGGCATGGCGCGTCGGCGCGCCATCGGCAGCGGCGAGAATCTCCATCAGCGTCTCGGAGGCGGCCAGCGCCGCAGCGCGATCATGATAGAACTGCGACAGGGTGCGTAACGGCTGGAAGAACTCGGGCGCCAGCAGCAGGATCACCAGTGCACTGAACAGCGTCAGCTCATCGGCGGGCCCGATGGGGATGTCGCCGAGCAGGCCGAAGCCGATGTAGATGGCGACCACGGCGATCGACACCGAGGCAAAGAACTCCAACACCGCCGATGACAGGAAGGCGAGCCGCAAGGTGCGCAGGCTGCGTTTGCGGTAATCATCGGCCACCAGCGTCACCTCACGAGTCGCCAGATCCCCTAGCCCGAACAGCCGCAGGGTGGTGATGGCACGCACCCGATCGACGAAGTGACGCGACAGCCGAGAGACCGCCTGAAACTGGTCACGATTGAGCGACTCGGCCCCCATGCCGACCAATGCCATGAACAGCGGTATCAGCGGCGCGGTCAGCGCCAGCAGGATGGCCGCCAGCCAGTCCTGACTGAGCACGATGACAAGAATCACCAGCGGCGTGATCACCACCAGGCGCATCTGCACATGAAAGCGCGCGAAGTAGCCTTCCAGCGCCTCGACCTGTTCCACCCAGCGCTGGGCGAGCTCGGCACTGTGATAACGGGCAGCGCGGACCGGCCCCAATGTCTCGAGCGCTGTCAGCACCTCGCCACGAATGGCTTGGCGCAGTCGCTGGCTGGCACGCTGGGCCAGCAGCTCCTGTGCCCCCGTCGCCAGCACCCGCGCGCCCAGGAGCGCCAGCAGACCGACGAAGGGCCATATGAGCTCTCCCAGCGCGGCGGGAGACGCGATGGCTTCGCTGATCACCCAGGCGGCAAGCACCAGCTGGGCGACCGTCAGGCCGCCGGCCAGGATGCCGAAGCACGCCGCAAACCCAAGCAGGCGACGCTCTCGCGTCGCCTGCTGTCTCAGCCATCGACCGGCCTGGCTGCATTTTCGGGTGCCCCGATCAGCGTTACCGACCGGGGACTTGACTGATTCAGTGATAGCCACCTTCCTTGACCTTGCCGCGGAACACCCAATAGCTCCAGGCGGTATAGCCCAGCACCATCGGAATGACGAACAGGACGCCCAACAGCAGGAACAACTGCGATTCCGGCGCGGAGGCAGCGTCCCACAAGGTGATATCCGGTGGCACCAGATACGGCCACTTGCTGAAGATCAGCCCGAGATAAGTGAACAGGAACAGACCCAGCGTCGCCACGAAGGGCTGTCCTTCCAGGCGCTTGCTGGTGGCCCGCCAGATCAATGCCGCGCAGCACAGCGCCAGTACCGGGAAGACCCAGAACACGCCCAGATGATCGAACCAGCGCTCCCGCACATAGTCATCCACGAACGGGGTGTAGAGACTGATGACCCCGAAGCCGACCAGCACGGCAATCAGCAGTTTCGGCGTGATGCGATAGGCCCACTCCTGCACCTCGCCCTCGCTCTTCATGATGGTCCAGGTGGCCCCCAGCAGGGCATAACCTGCCACCAGCGCAAGCCCGGTGATCACGGTGAACGGGGACAGCCAGTCAAAGGCGCCGCCGACATAGACGTGCCCTTCAGTGGCGAAGCCCTGAATATAGGCACCGACCACCACGCCTTGACAGAAGGTCGCCAGGAAGGAGCCGCCGCTGAAGGCGATGTTCCACCAGTGACGATTGCGCGAGGACTTGAAGCGGAACTCGAAAGCGATGCCCCGGAAGATCAGCCCCGCCAACATCAGGAACACCCCCAGATATAGCGCCGGCAGCAGGATGGTGTAGACCGCTGGGAAGGCGGCCAGCAACCCGGCCCCACCCAGCACCAGCCAGGTCTCGTTGCCATCCCAGATGGGCGCGACCGAGTTCATCATCACGTCGCGGGCGTGCTCGTCAGGAGCGAAGGGATACAGGATGCCCACCCCGAGATCGAAGCCATCCATCAGGATGTACATCATGACGCCGAAACCGATGATCAGCGCCCAGATCATTGTCAGATTGATCATTTCCATCAGCTCAACTCCTCACCGTACGGCTGGCATCGTCATCCAGGCTCTCATGGGCGGCAGACAGCGGACGCATCGCGGTCTCGACTTCGTCATGCGGCAGTTCCGGTTGCATGCCACCGCGGATGACGCGGGTCAGGTAGTAGCTGCCGGTCACGAAGACCACCAGATAGACCAGGAAGTAGCCGATCAGAGTGGTCAGCACCATCCATCCGGTGAGTGACGGCGTAACGGCCTCCTGCTGAGTCATCATCCCGTAAACCAACCATGGCGACCGCCCGGCCTCGGTCACGAACCAGCCCGCCAGCACGGCGAAGAATGGCGCAATGGACATCAGGCGCAGCGTCTGCAGGAAAGGACGTGAGTGATAGAGCCTGCCCCCGCGGCGCAGATAGAAACCGATGAAAGCCACGGCGATCATCAAGAGCCCCATCGCCACCATCACGCGGAACGACCAGAACACGAACCACACCGGCGGCTGCTTGTCAGGCGCGACCTCCTTGAGCCCCGGCACCACACCGTCGGGGTCATGAGTCAGAATCAGACTGGCAAGCTTGGGAATCGCGATCTCGAAGTGGTTGGTCTGGGCTTCCTTGTCCGGCCAGGCGAACAGCAGCAGCGGCGCGCCCGACTGGGTCTCCCAGTTGCCTTCCATCGCGGCGACCTTGGTCGGCTGGTGCTCCAGCGTGTTGATGCCGTGCATGTCACCCACCACCGCCTGCGCCGGCGCCAGCACCAGCAGCAACCACATGCACATGGACAAGGCCCGCTTGTTGGCTTCCACGTCGCGTTTGATCAGCAGATACCAGGCACTTACCCCCGCCACGACAAAGCCACCAGTCAGAAAGGAGGCGATCGCCATATGGGCGAAGCGATACGGCAGGGAGGCATTGAAGATTGCAGCGGCCCAGTCCTTGACGAAGAAGTGGCCATCTACCAGCTCCACGCCTGCCGGGGTCTGCATCCAGCTGTTGGTGGAGAGAATCCAGAACGAAGAGATGAAGGTCCCCAGTGCCACCATCAGAGCTGAGAACAGATGAACCCCTTCCGGCACCTTGCCTCGCCCAAACAACAGCACGCCGAGGAAACCCGCCTCCAGGAAGAAGGCCGTCACCACCTCATAGCTGAGCATCGGGCCGATGAAGTTGGAGCTGGCATAACTGAAGTTGCTCCAGTTGGTACCGAACTGGAAGGCCATCACGATTCCCGAGACCACCCCCATGGCGAATACCACGGCAAATACCTTCACCCAGAAGGCGGCAAGTCGATCCCAGGCAGCATTGCCCGTCTTGTAATAAAGCCCGTGCAACAAGGCAACATAGGACGCCAGACCGATAGTAAACACCGGGAAGACGGCGTGGAATGACACGACAAAACCGAACTGTATTCGCGACAGCATCACGGGATCCAGTTCCATGGGCGACTCCTCACGACTTCAAGCTTCAGGATTGCACAGCGCGCGCCTCATCCAGAGACAGAGCGCTCTGTGGCAGCGATATCACGGTCAGGCCGTGATCACACGATAGACAGGCTCAATGCTTTTTACTGACATACAGAGCATAGAAAACAACGTTCTAACATGCACGATGACGTATTGCCGCAGGCCTGGCCGTACCCATCATCATCAAATGCTGCGTGACAGGGCCCGCCATATTGCATGGCAGCATCTCCGTATTTTTCACTCAAATCACTTCCACTTGCCACCTTTCTTTCTCTGCATAACCGTATTTATTGACGCATATCAAGATACCCAAACGCCGAGCTTCAGACACGGCCAATGATAATCAAAATCAGTGACGAGACAGCTTGGCTGCCATCGGCCGCTCCCCACTGATTCGAGCACTTACATTAATATAGTCTTATGTAAAGACATACCCTTTCGAGAATACATGTTATTTGCTTCCATGCCTCGATTGCTTTTTTGCCAAACCTCTTACTTTGCCCTCTTCTTCTTGTTCTGTTCTACCACTCTGGCGCAGTCACTCACCCCACGACACACCGATCACGGCCCTGATGCTTGGCATCATACAATGCTGCATCGGCGGCACGTACAAGGTCGGTGAAGTTGGTGTGCTGCTCAGCCTTGTAGCTCACCGCCCCGACACTGACGGTCAGTACTTTCGCCACGGAGCTTTCGGGGTGGATCAGCTTGAGCGCACGCACCTTGCGACGGATGCGTTCGGCGCAGGCCCGCAATTGCCGCTCGGTCACTGACTCCAGCAGAACCAGGAATTCCTCGCCGCCATAGCGCACCACCATGCCCGGCTGCGGGCCGATGGCGGCCTGAAGGGCCTCGGCGACCTGCCGCAGGCAGTGATCCCCTTCCACATGGACATGATGGTCGTTGTAAGTCTTGAAGTAATCGACATCCACCATCAGGATCGCCAGCCCATTCTCACGGGTCAGGTCCGCCCAGCGCTGGGCCAGATCCCGTTCCAGGTGACGCCGGTTGTAGACGCCCGTCAGTGCATCGCAGTTGGCTTCTCGGGTAAGGCGCTGACCGGCAGCGCGCTTCTCCTCCAGCAACAGTCGCTCACGCTGGCGCAGCAACCACACCTGCCGCTGATTGTGCTCGAGCTGGTAATTGGCCAATAGCGAAAGTCCCGTGGTGCTGACGAATATCACCATCGCCAGCAGCTCCAGCCCCTCCTGACCGGCAGGTTCCAACACGATCACCCCGGCCATGATGAGCGTGCAGGTCAGCGACGCCGTCAGTGCCTGGGGGAAGCGCAGCCGAAAGAGAATGTTGCCGACCATCGGAAAGAAGCCGAACAACAGCGTATCGACATGCGAAAGCTCGGTGCGCGAGAGCTGCAACAGGATGGCGCTGACCAGCATGGTGTTGATCACCAGCGCAGTCATCAGCCATTCCTTGAGCCGCATGGAAGACGCGCGCTGCACCAGCGGCAGCACCAGCATGGCCACCACGCAGACACAGCCCAGCCGCAGCATGGCGGCCAGTGCCAGGTCCTCACTGCGATGGATGGTGTCACTGATCAGGAAGGTGGCATACATCACGAAGGCGAAGATGCCGGAATACAGCAAGCCGCGCGTGCGCGAGACGCGCGTCTCTTCCACATACCGAGTCTCGAGGGCGTCAGGGAACATGAGCCGCCAGCGTGACGCGCCATGACCGTCGATCAGCCCCTCGACGACCCCGCGCTCGGCGGCCACCGCCGCGGGCATCATCGCCTCACGGCCGCCGGGGAGTCGCTTTTGACTTCTCATGACAGGCCCGCTCCGCCCATCGGCGGCCTGTGATCAGGCAACTCAGCCTTCTGTTCATCGTGCTGCGCATTCTGCCGCTCACCCTGCGGCGCAGCCTGGCGCTCGTCATGAAGGCCATCACGCAGGTCATCACTGACCTGGGCGCGCGCCTTGTCATGGCCGTTGCCACGTTGCACGCAGGTACGGTTGCGGCCATGGCGCTTGGCACGATAGAGCCCCTTGTCGGCCTGATCGACCCAGCGGCTGAGCAGCGTCTCGACCGCCATGTCACGCGTCATCTCATCCTCCATCCCCTCGCCCTCGAGCAGGTACGACAAGGGGATGACGCAAAGCCCCACACTCAGGGTGACGACGCCGAGTTCCGACTCGCGGTGAGGCAGCTTGAGCGACTTGATGGCATAGCGCATCGCCTCGGCCAGGCTGCGCGCATGCTCGAGATCCCGCACGGCCACCAGGGCGGTAAATTCCTCGCCACCGAAGCGGACGACGCTGGCCAACGCAGCCTCTTTCCCCTCGAGAGCACCGGCGTTGCCAGCGCCTTTTTCTCTGTCCAGTGTTTCGTGCAAGGCCTGGGCGATCTGATACAGGCAGTTGTCGCCCGCAACATGTCCGTAGTGATCATTGAAGGCCTTGAAGTGATCGACATCCATCATCATCAGCGCCAGACATGGTAAGGGTGACATCGGATGGGACGCTGACACGCCGTTCTTTGCCTGCTGAGCATCGCCATGGTGCTGCTTGAGCACCTCGATCAGATGACGGCGATTGTAGAGCTGGGTCAAGGGGTCGAGGCTGGCCATTTCCTGCAGCTCGGCATTGCGCGACTCGACATCCTGCAGACGCAGTTGATCGATGGAGGTCATCAGGTAGGCATGGCGGGCCGAGAACTCGATGCGAAAGCTGGCAACCAGCGAAAACAGGCAGAACGCCATGAAAACGAAGGCGATCGCGAAGTCCATGTGGGCATAGGGCATCGCGACACTCAGCGCTACGCTCATCACGATGGCCATTCCCCCTGCCGACAGCACCAGAGCCGAGACGAAACGAATCTGCATCAGGACGATACCGATCAGTGGCACCACGCCCAGCGCATAGAGTTCGAGGAAGCAGCGCAGGTGATTCTCGCGCACCGCCAGCCACGCCGCCAGGCCGATCACGCCCCACAGGGTCGCGACCAGCAGCGCCTCGCGCCCGGCGGAACGACAGACCTCGCTCTTGAGGACCAGCACGAGTATCGCGAGTGCGATGCAGACATACAGGCGCAGCATCACGGCGAGATTCTCTGTCACCGGCATCACGATCGGCGCATAGACGGTGTCATAGAGCACGAACATCAGCTGAAAGATGATCAGGCTCCAGCAACCCATTACGGCACGGCTTACCCGCCGACGATGCTCGAACTGCTCAAAGTCTCTCTCGAGTTCAGGGGCAAAGCTCAGCTTCGCAGGGGTCGTGGCACTCAGGTGCTGCTCCAATATTGCCATTCGTGAAGGCATGTCTGATTTCCCTTCAATCGTCCTGCTTTCTTTATCACATGCGCAGATGTTGAAAGCACGCTGATGGAAATGACAAACGCCTCAGGTCCGTGTTGATACCCCGCTGATGGACGAAAATCCAACGAAAACACCGGGCCTCGATGAGGCCCGGTGTTCTAGATACAGCTGACTGCGCTAACTGGCTCAACCGATGATGGCGTTGAGCAGCAACAGGGTAATGATGGAAATGGCCCAGGCGAGTGTCGTCGGCAATGTCAGCACCAGCATCTGATGCTTGGTGCTCTTGACGCCGAGCATGCGGTTGACGACCCAGAAATAGCTGTCATTGAAGTAGCTGAAGAACATCGCGCCGATACAGGCGGCCTGCGCGGCCAGCACCATGTTGACGTCCGGCATGCCCATCAGGATAGGTGCGGAGATCGAGGCCGCAGTAATCATCGACACCGTGCCACTCCCCTGGATGAAGCGCACCAGGGTGGCGATGATGAACGGAACCAACAGCGGCTGAAGCCCCAGCGCTGCCACCTGCATGGCGATGTAATCGCCGCCGCCACTGGCACGCAGTACCGAGCCCAGCGCACCACCGGCACCGGTGACCAGCAGGATGATACCCGCCGTCTCGACACCCTTTTCCAGATGATCGAACACTTCCTGCCTGGGGGTCTTCGGCATCAGACCATAGATGGCGACCAGCACCCCGATGCCCACAGCGATCACCGGATTGCCGACGAAGGCGATGGTGCTGGTAAACACGTTGCTGGTATCGCCCATCACGGCGCTGACCAGCGTATTGAGGAAGATCAGCGCGATGGGCAGGCCGATCGGCATGCAGGACATCAGCAGGGAAGGCAGCTGCGATTCAGGCATCATGCTGTCGGTGTCATGCTTGACGCTACCTTCGAAACCACCCGGCTGGGCTTCCAGCATCGCCTCGATACGCGGCCCCATCAGGCGGGCATAGATCACCAGTGCAATCAGCGCCGGCGCGGTAATCACCAGGCCCCAGCCGATCATCAGACCGATGTCGACACCGAAGATACCGGCCACGCCCAGCGGGCCCGGGGTCGGTGGCACGCTCGAGTGGGTGATGATCAAGCCGGCCGCCAGCGCGATGCCCAGACCGATCACCGAACGTCCGCTGTTGCGCGCCAGTGAACGCACCAGCGGGTTGAGGATGACGTAGGCCGAATCACAGAAGATCGGGATGGAGACGATATAGCCCGTCAGCGCCATCGCGGCCTCTTCCTTGTTCTTGCCCAACAGATTGAGGATGGCATAGGCCATGCGCTGCCCGGCACCGGTCACCTCCAGGATACGCCCCATCATCACGCCGAAGCCGATCACGAGGCCGATGGTGGAAAGCGTCTTGCCGAAACCAGTGGTGATGGCACTGATGACCTCATTGGGCGGCATGCCGCCGATCAACCCCGCCAGCGAGGCGGCGATGATCAAGGCCAGCAAGGCATGCACGCGGGTTTTCAACACCAGATAGATCATGACGAAGATGGCGATGCCCAGGCCGATGATGACCTGTGGCCCCGCGACGGCGGCGTCTGTCATGGGGTGCTACTCCTGTAGTTTGTTATTGTGTGGCGCAAGGTATGCGGTGTCGGCGCTGCCGGCTGGCATGACGCCGATCATTGTTATTGACGTACTGCTGTGACGAGCAGGTCTGGCAAAGGTGTCTGGCGAGCTCGTCCTGGATGAGATGCCCATACGCTGGCTAGGCGATAGCACTCTCGTCGCGATACGCATTGAGAATCTCGTGCAGGTCGGCATCGCCGACGAAGCCCAGCGAACGCGCCTTGCGGGTGTCAAAGCGCGCCGGCCAGCTGCCGACGATGGCGGTGATACGCGAGTCAGGCTCATGCTTGACGAGTGCCAGCGCCTGCTCGCCGGCGATATCCTTGAGCGCCGCGAGCATTGACGCGACGCTGACGGTGATGCCCGGCAGCATGAAGCAGCGCGAGAGGCCGAAGTCCGCGCTCGCCACCTCCGCGCCCTTGATCAGAGCCGCGACCACCCGACGGGGCGACATCACGAACATCTCGAGCTCGCTCGGTACCGGGCAGATGGCGGCTTCGCCATTGAGCGGTTCACGCAGGATGGAGGAGGCGAAGCTCGAGGCTGCC
Source organism: bacterium Scap17 (assembly GCA_013376735.1). Classification (NCBI taxonomy): domain Bacteria; species bacterium Scap17. Next base: position 2,445,256 of record VINJ01000001.1, read on the forward strand.
GCATTGGGACGCCCCGGGCGCACGATGATGGTGGGCAGACGCAGCACGCAGCCATCCACCAGCCCGCGACGGCTGTAGTCATTGATCAGCAGTTCCGACATCGCCTTCTGGGTGCCGTAGGAGTTCTGCGGCACCAGCGCGGTCATGTCGCTCAGCGTCTCGGGGAGATCGCCTCCGTAGGCGGCGACCGAGCTGGCCATCACCAGCCGGGTATCGCGCAATCCACGCGCCGCACAGCCTTCCAGCAGCAGGCGAGTCGCATCGAAATTGACGCGCATGCCGAGCGCCAGATCCGCCTCGGCCGCCGAGCTGACCACGGCTGCCAGGTGATAGATCACCTGCGGCTCACCCGCCAGGCAGCGATCAAGCACCTCGGCATCGGCGATATCGCCTGCCACGATCTCGATATCCAGCGAGGTGGCCGGTTCGGCTGCCAGACATGACGCCGCCTCGGGATGTGGCGCCTCGATCTGGTCCAGCAGGGTCAGGCGTGACAATGGCTGCCCCTTCAGGCTGCCCTTGTCGATCAGGGCCTCGGTCAGGCGCTGACCGAGAAATCCGGCGGCGCCGGTAATCATGACGTGCATCGTGTGGACTCCACTTTTGTGTTCTGGCGTAGGTAGGCTTGCCGCATGGGCAGATCACTCAGCAGCAGCTCTCAAGTGGTACAACAACCAGACCAGACGGAATGGAAAAATAGCGCTTCACACTCTTCAGCAGCAATGAGAAGAAGGTATATGCGACTAAAAAGGCGTCACTCACTCAATTACTTCATCTTTTCTGCACATTGTGGTCTGAACAATATACCACTGATTTTGCTACTGATCCTTGAACGCTCGCCCGGCGCAGTCACCTGCCCCAAAACTCTGGTCTTCACCGAGCGAGCCCTCTGAATCAGATTCAGGGCGTCAAGCCATGCTCGCGACCCCAGCCGAGGCCTGCGCGCGTCTCACCCCGCGGACGATATTCACAGCCGATCCAGCCGTCATACCCCAGACTCTCCAGCCGGTCGAACAGCGCCGGATAATGCACTTCCCCGACATCCGGCTCGTGACGGTCCGGCACGCCGGCGATCTGCACATGGCCAATATGCGCGAACTGCGCTTCCAGGTTGCGGATCAGATCGCCCTCGACGATCTGGCAGTGATAGAGATCGAACTGCACCTTGAGGTTGGCGGCGCCGACCTGGGCGAGAATCTCGCGTGCCTGCGCCTGGCCACTCAGATAGAAGCCAGGCATGTCGCGCGGGTTGATCGGCTCGATCAGCAGTGTCTTGCCGACCTTCTCAAGCTCGGCAGCGGCGTAACGCAAGTTGCTGATATAGGTCTCGGTGCAGCGCGCGCGCATGGCCTCATCCGCGCCCTGCGGCACCAGGCCCGCCATGGCATGCACGCACGGACAGTCCAGCGCCTGGGCATAGCGGATCGCCTCGGCCACCGAGGCCCGAAACTCCTCCTCGCGCCCCGGCAGACAGGTCAGGCCACGCTCACCGGCCTCCCAGTCGCCCGGCGGCAGATTGAACAGCACCTGCGACAGCTGGTGCTCATCAAGCCTCGCGCGCAATGCTTCCGGGGAATAGGCATAGGGGAAGAGATATTCGACCCCGCGAAAACCGCTGTCGGCCGCAGCCGCGAAGCGATCGAGAAAGTCATGCTCGGTGAACAGCATGCTGAGATTGGCGGCCAATCGGGTCATGTCAGATCCTTGGGTTTCAGAGACGAAGACGTCATCACTCAGGGGCGCCCGAACTTGGCTTCGAGTTCTGCCACCTGTTCCGGGGTCAGCCCACGTGGGTTCTTGCCCTGCAGCAACAGGAACAGCTTGGCGGTTTCCTCAAGCTCCTCCGTGGCATAGACCGCCGCTTCCAGGGTCTTGCCGGCCACCACAGGGCCATGATTGGCCAGCAACACGGCGCAGTGCTTGCCGGCCAGGCCACGCACGGCATCGCCCAGCGCGGGGTCGCCCGGCATGTAGTAAGGCACCAGCGGCAGCTTGCCGACCCGCATCACGTAATAGGCCGTCAGCGGAGGAATGCACTCGCAGGGATTCACGTCCGGCAGGCAGGACACCGCCACTGAGTGAGTCGAATGCAGGTGGACGATGGCACCCGACTGCGGGCGCTCGTCATACATGGCGCGATGCAGGAAATGCTCCTTGGTCGGCGCGTCGCCATCGATCAATACGCCCTGGGCATCGAGGCGCGAGATGCGCGCCGGGTCCAGGCGCCCCAGGCAGGCATTGGTCGGCGTCATCAACCAGCCGCCATCGTCCAGCCGCTGGCTGATGTTGCCGCTGGAGCCCATGGTCAGGCCGCGGTCGAACAGTGACTTGCCGTAGGTGGCGATCTGCTCACGCAACACGTTGATATCGTGCTGTGACTGACTCATGCGTTCTCCTCGCGAGGATTCATGGCATCCAAAACGTCGAATGCCCGGGTAAAGAAGTCTTCGCCCCCGAAGTTGCCGGACTTGAGTGTCAGCGAGAGCACCGCCTCCGGCTGCGAGGGGCCGGCGGCCGGGTGCGGTGCCTGTGTCCAGGGCACGCCGGGGTCGATCTGACCGCCGATACGCAGCTCACGGATGTCGAGTGCCGAGACTACCGCGCCGGAGGTCTCTCCCCCCGCCACCAGCAGGCGCCCGACGCCTTCCGCGACCAGCGTGCTGGCCAGACTGGCCAGGGCGCACTCGATGAGCTCACCGGCCTGCTGGACGCCCAGTGACGCCTGCGCCGCCTTGACGCTCTCCGGTTCGGCCGAGGCGTAGATCAGAAATGGCTTGGGGTCCGTCGCCGCCAGTTGCTCACGGGCGAAGCCCAGCGCCGCTTCGAAGTGGGCATCGCTTGCGTTGAGCTTGACGGGGTCCAGCGCGAAGGCAGCATGCTGCTGCGTGAAGTGCGCCACCTGCTTGAGCGTCATGCGAGAACAACTTCCGGACAGCACCATCGCGGCGCCCTGCGCCGGGGACAGCACCGCCGCATCATCGATCGGCTCAAGCCAGTTCTTGCGGCGGTACTGGGCAGGCAAGGCCTGCGCGAGGCCAGAGCCACCGGTGACCAGCGCATGATCGACCAATGACTCGGCCAGCACCTCGAGATCCTGCTCATCGAGGCTGTCACAGACCACATGACGCACGTCTTGATGGGCAAGCTCGTCCAGACGCTGACGGGCCGCCTGCGCGCCGCGGCGCAGAGTGGCGTGATCGAGCAGCCCCACGCCATGGGGCGTCTGGCGTGACAGCACGCGCACGATGTCGGCATCGGTCATCGGGTTGAGGGGGTGATGCTGCATGCCGCTGTCATTGAGCAGGCGGTCACCGACGAACAGATGGCCTTGATAGACACTGCGCCCGTTGATGGGGAACGCCGGTACGAAGGCCGTCTGCGTGGCGGACAAGGCCTCCAGCAAGGCATCGGCGACCGGCCCGATGTTGCCCTCGGGCGTGGAATCGAACGTCGAGCAGTACTTGAAGAACAGCTGGCGCGCGCCCTGGGCTTTCAGCCATTCAAGCGCCGCGAGGGATTCTCTGATCGCCTGATCCACCGGGCAACTGCGCGACTTGAGCGCGACCACCACGGCGTCGACCTCAGTCAGGTCCAGCCCGTTCGCCGCCCCTTCCTGCAGCGCGTCCTGGGGTACCCCGATCACCTGCACGGTGCGCATGCCGGCACGTACCAGGTTGTTGGCAAGATCCGTCGCGCCGGTGAAGTCATCGGCGATTCCGCCCAGTACGATCGGCATCACTGCGCTCCTTCATCATTTGCGGCCGGCAGGTTGAAGCTGCCGAGACGCTGATAGATCTTGATGACGGCCGAGTCATCCTCGCGCCCGAAGCCTGCCCCACTGGCGGCGGTGAACTGCTGCAGGGCACTGCCAGCCACCGGCATGGCAAGCTTCAGCTCGCGGCCGGTGCTGTGCACGATATTGAGGTCCTTGACGAAGATGTCGACGGCCGACAGCGGCGTGTAATCGCCCTTGAGGATGTGCGGCACACGATTCTCGAACATCCAGGAATTGCCCGCGGAATGGGTGATGACGTCATACAGGGTGTCGGGGTCGATCCCCATGCTCATGCCCAGCGCCATGGCTTCTGCCGCCGCCGCGATGTGCACGCCAGCGAGATGCTGATTGACCAGCTTGACGCTCGAGCCCGGTCCGGCGCAGTCGCCCAGCCGATAGACATTGGCCGCCATCGCCTCCAGCACGCGTTCCGCCTTGACGTAAGCCGCTTCACTGCCGGAGGACATCACGGACAGCTCACCACTGCGTGCCTTGACGGCGCCGCCGCTGATCGGGGCGTCGAGCAGCTCAAGTTGCATGCCGTTCAGACGGGTTTCGAGATCACGCGCGAAGCTCGGCGCCACTGTGGCGCACTGGATCACCAGGCTACCCGGCGCGAGTCGCTCGGCCAGGCCGCCCTCACCCTGCTCCCCGAACAGCACCTGCTCGACCTGATCGGCATTCACCACGACCAGCACTACCACCTGACACTCGGCCGCCAGTTCCAGCGGCGAGGCAACGGCGCGGCCACCCGCCGCTTCGAAGGCCTGACAGGCGGCGGGCGAGATATCACAGCCGATCACGTCCAGGCCTGCTTCCAGCATGGCGCGCGCACTGCCCATTCCCATCGCGCCGAGGCCGACAAGGCCGATCACTGGTGAAGTCGTTGCTGCTGTCATCTCGCATCTCCCGCGGAAGCTGTTGCAAGTGATGATCAAGGCGACCTCATGCGGCACACCGATCAGCACTTCACTGAATGTTAGCGCTACCATGTTAGCGCTAACATCATTAATAGATTAGGCTCCAAGCCACGACAAGCGGCAAATGAGAAAACGCGACATATGTCTAATCCACCATCATCTCCCCGCCGCAGCCGCAAGGGTGCCATGCAGCCGACCCTGAATGACGTGGCCCGGGAAGCCGGGGTCTCCTCGATCACCGTCTCGCGCTACTTCAATAGCCCCGACAGCGTGCGCGAAGCGACACGCGTCAAGGTCGAAGCGGCCATCGAGAAGGTCGGCTACGTGCGCAACATGATTGCCGGCAGCCTGGCCTCGGCCTCCAGTCGCGTGATTCCAGTGATCGTGCCCTCATTGTCCAACGTGGTGTTCATCGACGTGATCAAGGGCCTGCAGGAGGAGTTCGAGGCACACGGCTATCAGCTGCTGCTGGGCAAGACGGATTACGATCTGGCTCGGGAAACCCAGCTGATCCGTACCTTTCTGGGCTGGTCGGCTGCGGGCCTGGTGGTGACGGGGCTGCGCCATGACGATGCGACGCGCCAGATACTGGAGAACTGGAATCAGCCGATCGTGGAAATCATGGAGCTGGGGGAAGGGTTGGATCTGAACGTGGGGATGGATCATATCGCTGCCGGACGCGCCATGACCGAGCACCTGCTGGCACGCGGGTACCGCTCGATCCACTTCGCCGGTGCCGAGCTTGATCGCGACTATCGCGCGGCGATGCGCTATGCCGGGCATCGTGAGGCGCTGGCGGCGGCCGGCATCGAGGAGGCCCCCTTGCTCGATCTGCCCGTACGTCAACAGATGACCAGCGGTGCTCAGGCGCTTGAGCGTATCAAAGCGACATTCCCTGACTGCGACGCCATCCACTTCGCCAACGATGACATGGCCTGTGGCGCCATCCTCGCCGCCGCGCGGCTTGGGGTGCATATCCCGGACGACATCGCCATCGCCGGCTTCAATGGCCTGCCGATCGGAGAGCATGTCACGCCGCGCCTCACCACCATCGTCTCACCGCGGGAGCAGATCGGCCGCATGGCAGCGCGCAAGCTGCTGGCGCGCATCAATGGCGAACCCGTCGGAGAACTGAGCCACGACCTGGGATTCACGCTGCGGGTCGGTGGCAGTACCTGAGACCGCGAAGCCTCCTCAAGGCGCAGCTCGATAGGCTCAGGCGCGCAGCGTCTAACCGATGCATTCGCGTCCATCAGGGTGGGTTGGCGCCCGGCCTGAGCAAAGTTGACGTAAAACGCAAAGTATCTGGCGTCTTCTGATCATCTCGCAGCTCTCAACTTCACGACACTGTGTTCAACAAAGGCGCAGAGGCGATGCGACCGGGACGTGCAGGTCGACGTCTGGTGACATGGCCGCTGCGACTTACCGCAGACAAGTGTTCTGACACGTGAGGCCCGACGATGAATCGCAAGACTATCCTGACATGCGCCATCACTGGCGCGGGTGATACCGCCAGCAAGAACCCGAATGTTCCGGTGACGCCGAAGCAGATCGCCGATGACTGCATCGCGGCCGCCAAGGCCGGTGCCAGCGTGGCTCACATTCACGTGCGTGATCCGGAGACCGGCGGCATCAGCCACTCCACCGAGCACTTCCGTGAAGTCATGGACCGTGTGCGTTCCGCCGACACCGACATCGTCATGAACATCACTGCAGGTGGCGGCGGCGACTGGATTCCGGACGTCAACGACCCGACTCGCGGTGGCCCGGGCACCGACATCCAGACCCCGGCCGAGCGTCACGCGCCGATCCAGGAACTGCTGCCGGAACTGTGCACCCTGGACTGCGGCAGCCTGAACTTCGGCGACATGGTCTACATCAACACCGCTGACTGGCTGCGCGAGCACGCTCGTCTGGTGCAGGCCGCTGGCGTCAAGCCGGAGCTCGAGTGCTTCGATCTGGGCCACGTCTGGTTCGCCCGTCAGCTGCAGCAGGAAGGTCTGCTCGACGACGACCTGCTCTTCCAGCTGTGCCTTGGCATCCCGTGGGGCGCGGAAGCCGACACCGAAACCATGCTGACCATGAAGAACAAGCTGCCGACCAACTCCAACTGGGCTGCCTTCGGCATCGGCCGCATGCAGATGCCGATGGTCGCACAGGCCGTGCTGCTGGGCGGTCACGCTCGCGTCGGTCTCGAAGACAACCTCTATCTGTCCAAGGGTGTGATGGCGACCAACGCGCAGCTGGTCGAGAAGTCCTCCGGCATCATCGAGAACCTGGGTTCCAGCGTGATGACCCCGGCCGAGACGCGTGAATTCCTCAAGCTGCGTGATCCGTCCACCGGCAAGACCGCTGGCGATATCGCCGCACTCGAAACCGCTGGAGGTGTCGCATGAGCCAGTTGTCTGTCGTAGGAACCGGTGTCATCGGCAATGGCTGGATCTCTCGTGCGCTGGCCAATGGCTGGGATGTGGTCGCCTTTGACCCGGCGCCGGACGCCGAAGCCCGTACTCGCGCCTTCGTCGCGAATGCCTGGCATGCACTGGAAAAGGATGGCCTGGCAGAGGGTGCCTCCGTCGAGCGTCTGCGCTTCGCCGCGACCCTCGAGGAAGCCGTGATCGGCGCCGATCTGATCCAGGAGAACGTGCCGGAGCGCCTGCCGCTCAAGCAGGAAATCCTCAGCGCCATTGATGCCGCTGCCGAAGAGCACGTCGTGATCGGCTCTTCCACCTCCGGCTTCAAGCCGACCGATCTGCAGCAGGACTGCAAGAAGGCACCGGGCCGCGTCATCGTCGCTCACCCCTTCAACCCGGTCTATCTGCTGCCGCTGGTCGAGCTGGTCGGTGGCGAGCACACCTCACCGTCACTGCTGGAAGGCGCTCGCGATGACTACCAGCAGCTGGCGATGCGTCCGCTGATCGTGCGTCGCGAGATCGAAGGTCACATCGCTGACCGCCTGATGGAAGCGCTGTGGCGGGAGGCCCTGCACCTGGTCAACGACGGCGTCGCCACCACCGAAGAGATCGACGCGGCTGTCGTCTATGGCTGTGGTCTGCGCTGGTCGCTGATGGGCACCTTCCTGACCTTCCACCTCGCGGGTGGCGAGCAGGGCATGCGTCACATGCTCGAACAGTTCGGCCCGGCCCTGAAACTGCCGTGGACCAAACTCGAAGCACCGGAACTGACCGACGAGCTGATCGACAAGGTCGTGGAAGGCTGCGAATACCAGGCAGCAGGCCGCCCGGTCGCCGAGCTGGACCGCCGCCGCGATGACTTCCTGGTCGAGCTCTTGAGCCTGACCCGCAAGTACTGGCCGGAAGCCGAAGGCCTCGAGGGGCGTATCTGATGGACCTGCTCGAGATCACGGTGCCGCATGAGTGGGTCGACTATAACGGCCACATGAACGATGCCGAGTACGCGCGCGCCTTCTCGATGGCGGTCGAGGCGCTGATGGAGCACGTGGGCCTGGGGGAGGAAGGTCGCAAGGAGCACGATCTGACCATCTACACCCTGGAGACGCACCTGTGCTATCTGGCGGAAGCGCACGAGGGCCAGATGCTCAAGGTCAAGGTGCTGCTGCTGGACCATGACGCCAAGCGCCAGCACGTGCTGTTCACCCTGACCGATGCCGATGGCGGCGAGATCGCCACCAGCGAGCAGATGTTGATGGCGATGAGCATCAGTGGCGGTCGTCCCACCCCCTGCCCAGAAGCGGTCGCGGAGCGCATTGCCGCCCTGCCCCAGTCGGCAGACAGCGATGACTGGCCCAAGGCGGCCGGTCGTCGTATCGCCATCCGCCGCAAGACGGCCTGAGACATGTGACAATCGGTGTCCGATTCGGATAACAAGTCGCTGATTCAGCGTCGAAACCCGCACCCTGCCAGTCTTCTGGCGGGGTGTTATTGTCTTGGGACACCCGCCGAGAGCCGATTCATGACCATGACGCCTTCCCCCATCACCTGTCGTACCTTCATCAATGACTTCGCACGTGGCATGGATGAAATGGTAGAGATGCCGCTGGCAGACGCCCGCAAGCGCTATGAACAACTGTGCCAGCAACTTGGTGCGCCACTCGCGGAGGGCATCACGTCTCATGAAAATCATGTCGAGGTCGCCGGCCGCGCGACGCCGCTGCGCCTGCGCCACTTCATCCCGGAGGTGGCACGCAAGGCGGATGGCAACCTGCCGGCACCGGTAGTGTTTCTGCACGGCGGGGCCTGGCAGATAGGCTCGCCGGAGAGCCATCAGGGCATCGCCTCCAGTCTGGCCGCCCAGCTGGGGCGTGAAGTGGTCAGTGTCGATTATCGCCTGCTGCCAGAAGCCAGCTATCGTGACGCACTGGCGGATTGTCTGGCGACCATCGAGCACCTCTCCGCCACTGTCGAACCGGTGGCCATCGTCGGTGACAGCGCCGGCGCTCGACTGGCGATGGATGTGGCGCGCCGACTCGATACCGAGATGCCCAACATCGGCCTGCAGGGCACGCGCATGCAAAGCCTCGGCACCCACGGCGCGGAAATGGAGAAGGCCCACCATCAGGAGAATCCGCCCCCCGAGAAGCCCACACGCTATGTGCTGGGGCTGATCTACCCGCCGATGGACCCGGTCTTCGTGCTGGCTAAAGAAAATGAGTTCGCGCTTGGCTCGGACGCCCCGCTGCTTGGCCGTGAGGAAGTGGTCAGCATGTGGCTGACCGTCGCCGAAGGCGACCGCTCTGCCAGCTACTCGCCCTCGCCGGCCCATTCCCAGCAGCCGCCGGCACGCCAGATCGAAGTGCTGGCCGCCGAGCATGATCCGCTGACCCAACCGCTGGAAGCAGCGTTGGATGTCTGGCGCTGGCGCGGTGCCGATGTCGGTTATCGCTGCGCACGCGGCATGGTGCATGCCGCACTACATGCGCATCACGCGCTCCCCGAGATGCAGCACGCCTGGCGGGCCTTCTGTGAAGCCCTCGATCGACGCCTGTGCGACCTGGACTGACGCAGACTTCCCGCGCACATATGGATACCCAGCTACGCAAACGCCCAGCCGAGAGCACCGTGACTGGGCGTTTGCGTGACAGGCGGCAACGTTCGAGCCTCAAGTCGTCGCTTCCGTTCTCAGACTGGCCGCTGACATGAAGCGCAGCTCGATGGCGACCGGGCACTGACGGATGCGCTGATGCCACTCTTGCTCCAGCCGCTCCCGCGTCATGCCCTGAGACGAATCATCCGTCAGCACGACCACGACGATCAATCTGAAATTGGCCTCCAGGATGCGGTCCACCAACAGCGCTTCGTAGAGCAGACTTTGCAGCACCGTCTGCGCTCTGGCGTAGTGCTTGAGCACCTTCACTTCAATGAACGTGAAGGGAGCACCATCCCCCTCGAGCAGTGCATCAAAGCAGGCATCGGTCTCGCCGACACGCACATGCCGCGTCATCGCGCCGCTCGTACTACCGCCACCACCCGCCGTGGAGGACTCCTGCATCTGACGCAGCACCGCATCCTTCAGCCGGGTCACCTGCTGGCGATGATGATCCAGATGCTCGGCACGCGATAACGGCGCCTTCTCGTCGGTGCCGCCCTGAGGGCTCAACAGCTGCGCAACATCGGCATCGTCGACGGCCTGACCGCTATCCTCATCTGCGGCTGATACCTGAGCCTCGGCCTCTACTCCGCCCTGCTGCCAATCACTCTCCCCCAGCGACGCCTGCACCTCGCGAGTCAGACGCTGCTCCTGCTCAGCTGGCGATAGCGTGCGCATGAAGGAGCGGTCCTTGTCGTAATCCCCCGGCGCATACAACTTGCCGTGATGATGCGTCACGAGTCGATAGAACACCGCCAGCACCAGCAGCGGAAACACCACGATGAAACCGATCAGCGGCCAACGCTCCGCCACCGTCAGCATCTCGGCCGCCGAATTCAGCAACAGACTCGCGAAGCCATAGATCAACGAGATGAACAACGCGATGATCCCCAGCGGGTTTCGCGCCAACTGCCGGGCATATTTCACGAACTGCATGCGCGCTCCATTCCTTGGGGCTTGCTGAGAGCATCTTCATGTAATGGAGGCGAGCAGCCTGATAATGCAAGAGGCCCGCCTCACCACTGCATCACGATTAACGTCAGCGTCATCACGCCGATGGCGACCAGCCAGGCCTCAGCGCGTCTGGCGAGGAGAGTGCCCGAAGTGGTTGCGGTAGGCTCGCGAGAAGCTGGAGCTGGAGGTAAAGCCGCTCGACAGTCCGACCGAGAGAATATCGAGGTCGGTTTCCTTGAGCAGATGCCGCGCCCGCTCCAGGCGCAGCCGCAGGTACCAGGCTCGCGGCGAGGTCGACAGCTCCTGCTCGAACAGGCGCTGCAACTGGCGCAGCGAGACGCGACAGCGCTTGGCCAGCTCCTCCAACGACAAGGGGGTGTCCAGGTTCTGCTCCATCAGGGCGACCGCATCGACCAACTGGCGCTTGTGGGTGCCCAGGCGGCGCGCCAACGTCATGCGCTGCTGGTCCGTCCGCGTGCGCATGCGGTCGTGTACCAGCTGCTCAGAGACATCCACCGCCAGCGCCGTGCCGTGCCGGCGGGCAATCACATCCAGCGCCATGTCCATCGCGGCTGCCCCACCGGCACAGGAAAAGCGCCGCGCGCCCAGCTCGAACAGCTCATCCGAGGTACTGATGGTCGGGAAGCGCTCACGAAACGCCGGCAGGCTTTCCCAGTGCAGCGTGACGCGCTCGCCATCGAGCAGTCCTGCCGCCGCCAGCAGAAAACACCCGGTATCCAGGCCGCCCAGCACACAGCCTCCACCATCGAGACGATGCAGCCAGCCCGTCAGGGCACGATTGAGGTGCGCCTCGGGCTCGAAACCGCTGCACACCGCCAGCGAAGGCAGAGAGCGAATGTCGAGAATGCTGTGGTCGGCGACCAGCGTCATGCCACTGGAAGACGTGACCGGCTGGCCATCCTCACTGATGAGCAGCCAGCGAAACAGCGGCTTGCCACTGATGCGATTGGCGATGCGAAGAGGCTCCACGGCCGCGAAGAACGCCATCATCGAGAAGCGTGGCAGCAAGAGAAACCCGATGGTTTCCGGTAGTGGGCCGATGTAATCGAGTCGCATCGTGCAGTGGCTCCAGAGAGTGAGAAGGTGAATCCGCCCTGCCCGGCGACTGAGCGCAAGCAGCGTCAATGACATCCTGAGGGCAAGCCCCTGAGGTGCAGGCTCGGCTCACGCCCCTGCACCGCCGGAATGATATCCCGAAAGCGCCCATCAGACGGCCAACATTGTCGCTTTCGGGCAATAAAGAGTCGTATCACATCAAGAATATCATTGCATAATTTCTGTCTCTCAGACAGCTGCAACGCTCCTGCGCGATAGACCCTGCCAATGCGTCGGCGTGACCAAATGGGCTCGCTGGCGAACGCGCTCTCGCGACACAGCCAATTTTCCAGAAGCTGTAGCCATCAAAATCATTTCCATACATAATATATTGTAATGCTTTGAAGGAGTTAGCGTCTTTCGCCGCCTCTCGACAATCATTCACGTCTTCATCTCGTTGCCTTATCGACAACAATTTTTCGCAACAGATGAACGGTCATTCCGCCGTGACCGCGACAGGGAACGCTGGCCCTACGACCAGCTCGAACAGGAGATATTGCGTGACCCCACCTCAGCCTGATCCCGCCTCACCTGACATTGCCAGTACCAAAAACGCCAGTAACAAAAACGCCACCTCCAACAACACCACCTCTGGCGGCAGCGCCTCGGCAATCGTCGGTTCTCAGCGCTACCATTCACCGGACCTGAGCCTGCGCGTCGAGACCTCCGGCCCGCTCAAGGGCATGCACAAGGGCATGACCCTGACCTCCGCCGGCCTGCTGCTGCTTTTCGTTCTCGCCACCGGCCTGGCTCCCGAACTGTCCTCCAGCCTGTTCGGCGCCGCGCGCGCCTGGATCGAATCCACCTTCGGCACCTATTACCTGGTGACCATCGTCGGTCTGATCGGCCTGTGCATTGCCCTCGTCTTCTCCCCCTGGGGCAAGCTGCGCCTGGGCGCGCCGGATAGCCGCCCCGAATTCTCGCGCTTCACCTGGGTCTCGATGCTGCTCTCGGCAGGCGTCGGGATCGGCATCCTGTTCTTCGGCGTCGCCGAGCCGATGCTCTACTTCGACAATTCCGGCGGCTTCGGCTATCCCAACAACCCGCACGCTGACCTCGCCGGCCATATGGCGATGGATCACGCCCGCGCCGTCGACGCGCTCAAGCAAGCCTTCTTCCACTGGGGGCTGCACGGCTGGGCGGTCTATGTCATCGTCGGCATGACGCTGGCCTACTTTGCCTATCGCCGCAATCTGCCGCTGGCACTGCGCTCCGCGCTCTATCCGCTGATCGGTGAGCGCATCTACGGCCCCATCGGCCATGCCGTCGACATCATGGGCGTGCTGGGCTGCGTGTTCGGTATCGCCACCTCGCTGGGGCTGGGCGTCAGTCAGATCGCCGTCGGCCTCAACCGCCTGACCGGTATCGACTCGGGTATCGGCACCCAGGTCGTATTGATCGCGATCATCAGCGTCATCTCCATCGTCTCGGCGGTCTCCGGCGTCAAGCGGGGTATCCGCATCATTTCCGAGCTGAATGTCGGCGTGTCCGTCATCGTGGTCGGCAGCTTTCTGATCGGTGGCCCGACCCTGTGGCTGATCAGCATGTTCGGCGAGACGGTCGTTTCCTACGTGCGTGACGTCATCCCCATGGGCCTGTGGGTCGCGAGCACACCGGTCGAGCGCGACTGGCAGGATGCCTGGACCATCTTCTACTGGGCCTGGTGGCTGGCATGGGCTCCGTTCATCGGTCTGTTCATCGCGCGTATCTCCAAGGGCCGCACCCTGCGTGAATTCATCCTCGGCGTGCTGATTGCCCCGCCGCTGATCATCTTCATCTGGCAGACCCTGTTCGGCGGCACCGCCCTGCATCAGGAACTGAACGCAGCCATGGGTCCGGGCACCGGCCAGCTGATGGGCATGATTCGCGACTGGAATCTGCCAGAGGCGCTGTTCGCCACCGCAGATGCGCTGGTGAGCAATGGCATTCTCAGCACCGTGCTGACGTCACTGCTGATCTTCCTGCTGATCAGCTGGTTCGTGACCAGCTCCGACTCCAGCACCCTGGTCATCACCACCATCCTGTCGATGGGCGATGAAGACCCGCTGCCGCGTCACCGCATCTTCTGGGGTGTCTGCATCGGCTCCGTCGCGGCGGTGCTGCTGATGGCAGGCGGGCTCAAGGCGCTGCAGACGGTCCTGATGGCTGCTGCCTTGCCGGTCAGCTTCGTGATCCTCGCCATGACGCTTGGCCTGCTGGTCGCGCTGGTCGATGAATCACGCAGTGCAATCAAGTCGCGTCGTCGGCCCAAGAGCGGCCCGCAAGCCACGCCGCGAGCGGTCAGCCAGACCAACGCGGGCTAAGGACTGCAGAAGAGTCACACTCTTTGGTAGTGATTTGTCATCATCAAGTCACCAATGCCCGCTCAGGCCAACACCTGAGCGGGCATTGTCATTTCTGGCATCTTTTGCATGCCCTTGACGTCGTGTTGCGGCAAATAGCCGTCGCCTTTCTTCAACGCCCACACACCGCACCTGACTAGTCTGGAAGGCGCAACCCTCGGCCTGACAGCCGGTTGCGTTGCTGACAGGACACTGACAGCAAAGGTGCCCAGCTAGGCACGCATGACACTCTTGGCACTCTCGTGATTGGCCATCCCCGGCATTGGCCTGATCGAGAACACCACCCCCTACTTTCGCCACTGGCCTTGCCCGTACCGCTTTCGCTCTCAAGGCTTCAAGGCATTCAGGCCGCAGCAGGAGCGACAGCTCAAACAGCAATTAGAACGACAGCTCACACAACAACTACAACAATTCAGGAGTCTTCTCATGGCAGCGACAGACCATGATCCGCTCGGTGATCACGCACCACCCCCTTCGCAGAACAATGCCCTCACGGCACATCTCCATGTGGAAACCAGCGGCCCGCTCAAAGGCATGCACAAGGGCATGACCCTGACCTCGGCCGGCCTGTTGCTGGCATTCGTCGTCGGGGCCGGCCTCTCTCCCGATGGGGCGGCCGCCATCTTCGGTGCCGCACGCAGCTGGATCGAACATACCTTCGGTACCTACTACCTGGTGCTGGTGGTCGCGATGATCGCCCTGTCGTTGGCACTGGTATGCTCGCCCTGGGGCAACCTGCGCCTCGGCCCCAAGGATAGTGCCCCGGAATTCTCGCGCTTCACCTGGATCTCGATATTGCTGTCGGCAGGAGTCGGCATCGGCGTGCTGTTCTTCGGTGTCGCGGAGCCGATGTTCTATTTCGACAACTCCGGTGGCTTCGGCTACCCCAACAACCCACATGCGGATCTGGCCGGTGCCACCGCCATGGACCACGCCCGCGCCGTCGAGGCGCTCAAGGTGGCCTTCTTCCACTGGGGGCTGCATGGCTGGGCGATCTACGGCATGGTCGGCATGACACTGGCCTACTTCGCCTATCGCAAGAAACTGCCGCTGGCGCTACGTTCAGCGCTCTATCCGCTGATCGGTGATCGCATCTACGGCCCGATCGGCCATGCCGTCGATATCATGGGCGTGCTGGGCTGCGTGTTCGGTATCGCCACCTCGCTGGGCCTGGGCGTCAGCCAGATCGCGGTGGGCCTCAATCGCCTCACCGGCCTGGATGCCGGCATCGGCACCCAGCTGGCATTGATCGTCGTGATCAGCGCGATCTCCATCGCCTCGGCGGTCTCCGGGGTCAAGCGCGGCATCCGTTACATCTCGGAGCTCAATATCGGCGTGTCGATCATCGTGGTCGGCAGCTTCCTGGTCGGTGGCCCGACGCTTTGGCTGATCTCGCTGTTCGGCGAGACGTTGCTGGCCTATCTGCGCGATGTGGTGCCGATGGGGCTGTGGGTCGCCGAGACCCCGGGCGAGAGCAGCTGGCAGGAAGGCTGGACCATCTTCTACTGGGCCTGGTGGCTGGCGTGGGCGCCTTTCATCGGACTGTTCATCGCCCGCATCTCCAAGGGCCGTACCCTGCGGGAATTCATCCTGGGCGTGCTGATCGCCCCGCCGCTGATCATCTTCATCTGGCAGGCGCTGTTCGGCGGTACCGGCCTGTATCAGGAGCTGACGGCCAGCATGGGCGCCGGCAGCGGTGAGCTGATGACGCTGG
Source organism: bacterium Scap17 (assembly GCA_013376735.1). Classification (NCBI taxonomy): domain Bacteria; species bacterium Scap17. The sequence continues at coordinate 2,461,144 of VINJ01000001.1, forward strand.
TACGCAACTGGAACCTGCCCGAAGCGCTGTTCGCCACCGCCGATGCCCTGACAGGCAACGACGTGCTGGGCATCATTCTCTCGGCACTGCTGATCTTCCTGCTGATCAGCTGGTTCGTGACCAGCTCGGATTCCAGCACTCTGGTGGTCACGACCATCCTGTCGTTGGGCGATGAAGAACCGCTGGCGCACCACCGTATCTTCTGGGGCATCTGCATCGGGCTGGTGGCCGGTACGCTGCTGATGGCAGGCGGACTCAAGGCGCTGCAGACCATCCTGATGGCTGCCGCCCTGCCGATGAGCTTCGTGATCGTGGCAATGACGCTGGGCCTTGTGGTGGCGCTCTATCAGGAATCCGGCAACGCACTGAAAAGGTTCAGGAAACCTGCACAGCATCACACAGGCCCTTGAGCCCACTCAAAGCCCCTCACTCGACCCGAGTCCGTCGTGCCAGCAGGCAACGGCGGGTCTTGAGCCATGTCTTTCACGTCAGGCGTTGCACGAAACACATAATGTCGTGTTATGGAAAATACTGGTCGTCAATAAACAAAAATTCACCAGAGGGCAGGATAGGCTTATGAGGTCCTTGCCACCCACAGGAGTCAGCCATCGTTATCTGCCCTCGCTTGACGACTTATTGCTGCCGCCAGCTTGCCAGTTCGACAACAACAACTTCAGGAATCGCGCTCTCATGACGACCGACACTTCCTCCTCCCGCCAGCCCGAGGCCACCACGGATTCCGTCTGCGGCCTGGGGGACACAGACTCCGCCAAGGGCAAGTACCTGACCTCGATCGCCACCGTCGCGGTCATCACGCTGCTGATCGGCGCCGCCGCCCTCTTCCCGACGGGATTTCTCGCGGCCCTGGACGCCGTCAAGACCTCGGTGATCGGCAACTTCGGCTTCATCTTCACCTGGCCGGCCTTTGCCGTGTCGCTGCTGCTGGTCGCGGTCTGCTTTACCCCACTGGGCAAACTGCGCTTCGGCGAAGGCGAACCGGAATTCCATACCCTGAGCTGGATGGGCATGCTGTTCGCCACTGGCATGGGTATCGGCCTGCTCACATGGGGCGTGCTGGAGCCCAAGTATCATACCGATGCCGGACAGAGCACCGACATGGCGCTGCTCAACGCCTTCAATCACTGGGGCCTGCTCGCCTGGGCGGGCTACTTGGCCATCGGCGCGCTATTCGCCCACGCCATGTACAACATGCAGATGGCCAAGCCCGCCGAAGAACTGCTGGGCAACGGCCTGTGGAGCAAGCTCAACCTTGTCAGCCTCGTCGTTTCCACCGTCATCGGCCTGTCGCTGTCCTTCACCTACGCGACCACCCCGATCCAGCAGGGGCTGGTCAAGCTGGTCGGCATCGAGTTCAGCCCGACCCTGATCATCTGTGTACTGGCCATGTGCGCTATCGTCTCCTCCGCCTCGGGCCTCAAGCGCGGCATCAAGTGGCTGAGCAACTACAACACTCTATTCGCCATCATTCTGATGATCGGCGCACTGGTGCTGACCGTCCCCGGCGACATCCTCTCCACCTTCGTGCGTCTGGTGCCGGAATACCTGCTCAAGTACCCCGCAATGGCCACCGATATCGGCCTGGGCGATCCGGAGCGCAAGACATGGCTGGCTGACTGGCTGTATGCCTTCGAGGCGGCCTGGTATGGCTGGTTCATCTTCACCGGCGTCTTCATCGCCCGCATTTCCAAGGGCCGCACCCTGCGTGGCATGGTACTGGGCGTGATGCTGGTGCCGACCCTGTTCTCATGCCTGTGGTTCGTGGTGTTCGGTCTCGGCAGTCTGAGCCTGGGCGTCGATGACGTGTTCAAGCTGATCGATACCATCGACACCACCGGTATCCTCTCACTGATACTGACGCTCAACATCCTGCTGTTCTTCATCACCAGCGCCGACTCCGCGGGCTTGGTGTGCGAGATGCTGACCGTCAAACGCTCACGCGCCTTCTGGATCATCGCCATGGCCGCCCTGGCCGTCGTGGTCAGCTGGCTGGGCGGCGATGTCTACAAGACCCTCCTGAGCCTGATCTCGGTCGCCGCCATCCCCGTCGCCTTCGGCATCTTCGCCCTGGTGATCGCCTTCGTGATCCGCGTACGACGTGATCGGGCCTCCCAGGCAATCCCGGCACCGGCGACACTCGCTCAGCGCTGAACCGCCATGGCGTGAGGTGATCCGCAGCGCACACTAGTGCGATGCCGTCTGCCCAACACAACGGCCCTGCCCTCGAATGAGGTGCAGGGCCGTGTCACGTCTGATGGACACCTTTTTTCGCTACCCGCCACGAACGACACGTCTTGCGCCTTCGCCGCATTGACAGTCCATCAGCACACACTGATAGGCTGAAATGACTGGCAGAACGCTGGATTTTCAGCGCTTCATGCTGGAAAGACATCAAACATCCACAAGCCTTGCTGGCGTTTGTATTGCTGACAAGGCCATGCGGACATCGCCATTGCGCTCTGGCATGTGCCGAGTGCAATCCGATGCAAGGTGAAGCAAGTGCCTTGCCATTCGGAAGATCGTCTTGCCCAGCGACTGCCTCAAGTCGTCACCCAACAATCACAATGACGTAGACAGGTAATGACATGTCCCCGACTTCACAGCAGAGTCCTGGGCAGCAGAACGCTGCTCACCCGCCCAATGACGCATCACACGTAGCGCCTGGCTCCCCTTCGCTGACATTCCGCTTCGGTGCCTGGGGCGCCGCCATCCCGTTGATCTTCTTTGTCGTCTGGGCAATCACGACCAGCGTGCTGGGGCTGTCCTCTGAAATCGGCCTGGTCATGGGGGCACTGTTCGGGCTGACCCTCGGTCTGTTCTTCTGCACCAGTCGCTGGGAGGACTATGCCAACGGGCTGTTCGATGGGCTGACGCAGCCCATCGGGGTGGTCGCCATCGTCGCCTGGTTCTATGCCGGGATGTTCGCTCAGGTTCTGCAGGTCGGGGGACTGGTCGAAGGGCTCGTCTGGCTGGGCGGCATCTCGGACATGACCGGGGGCTGGTTCGTCGGGCTCACCTTCCTGCTCGCAGCCGTGTTCTCGACCGCTGTCGGTACTGGTTACGGCACCACGGTCGCCTTCTGCACGCTGATGTATCCGGCCGGTATCGCGGTGGGCGGTGATCCCACCCTGCTGTTTGCCGCAATTCTGTCCGGTGCCATCTTCGGCGATAACCTGGCCCCGGTGTCAGACACCACCATCGTCTCCGCCACGACCCAAGGCGCGGATGTCCCCGGCGTGGTGAAAAGCCGTTTCAAGTACTCGATTGCAGCAGCCTTGCCGGCGCTGGCGTTGTTCGTGATCTTCGGCGGCAGCGAGCAAGGCGGAGTCACCGACCCCGCGGCGGTTCAATCGATGCAGGAGGCCGCCGATCCAGCGGGACTGATCATGCTGGCGCCCTTTGCACTGGTACTGATACTGGCACTGCGTGGACAGCACCTGCTGACCTCTCTGACCTGGGGCATCCTGCTCGCCATTCCTGTCATGCTGATCGCCGGCACCGGCAGCCTGCCACAGATCATCGCCTTCGATTCCGAGGCCGATGGCGTCATGACTGGCGCATTGGTTCGCGGCGTCGAAGGTTACGTCAACATGGGCATCCTGATCCTGCTGATCGTCGGTGCGGCCCACCTGATGACCCTCGGCGGCACCATGGAGCATGTCACGCGCCTGCTGATGCGCTGGATCAAGCAATCCATGCGCCGCGCCGAGCTGGCCATCTGGGGGATCGTGGCGCTGCTCAACAGCGCCATCACCATCAATACCGCCGCCGAAATCGCGGCCGCGCCCTTCGTGCGTGCGCTGGGCACCCGGTACCGCATCCATCGCTATCGCCGCGCCAACATGCTGGACGCCGTGACCTCCGCACTGGGCTACATCTTCCCTTGGGGGGCACCGGTGCTGTTGGGCTGGTCGACAATCCAGTCCATGCAGGGCACCTACGATTGGCTGCCCACCGTCTCGCCGACCGCCGTCTTCCCGTTTGTCTTCCAGGGCTGGTTCCTCGTGGCCATCATGCTGCTGGCTGCCATTACCAGCTGGGGGCTGACCTTTGAGGACGAGGATGGCAACGAACTCAAGGAGCACCCGGCCAGCTGAGCGCCCGATCCGCACCACGCCGCTGACAGACCCCGACTACGCTGAAAGCCTGTGCCATCACGTTTCCCGCAGGCGTTCAGCGTCCATCGGAAACGAACAGGACAACGACAGACAGGAGTGACGCATGCCAGCCAGTTTCCACGACCACCTCAGCCGTCAGATCAATGAACTGCAAGAAGAAGGTCTCTACAAGCAGGAGCGCGAGATCACCTCGCCCCAGCGTGCCAGCCTCAGAGTCGCGAGCGGTGATGAACGCGAGGGGCAAGGGTCGGAGGTGATCAACTTCTGTGCCAACAACTATCTGGGCCTGGCCGATAGCCCCGAGCTGATCGCGGCCGCGCAGCAGGCGCTGGAGCGTGATGGCTTCGGCATGGCCTCCGTGCGTTTCATCTGCGGTACTCACCATCAACATCGCGTGTTGGAAAAGCGCCTCGCGGCCTTTCTCGGCATGGACGATGCCATCCTCTATTCCTCATGTTTCGACGCCAATGGTGGCCTGTTCGAGACACTCTTCGGCCCTGAAGACGCCATCATTTCCGATGCGCTCAATCACGCCTCCATCATCGATGGCGTGCGCCTGTGCAAGGCCAGCCGCTATCGCTATGCCAACAATGACATGCGCGAACTCGAGGCCCGCCTCAAGGAGGCGGACGCCGCTGGCGCACGCTTCAAGCTGATTGCCACCGACGGTGTCTTCTCGATGGATGGCGTGATCGCCAATCTCAAGGGCATCTGCGAGCTCGCCAGACGCTACGATGCGTTGGTGATGGTGGATGACTCCCACGCCACCGGCTTCGTAGGGGCCAACGGGCGTGGCAGCCACGAATACCATGACGTGATGGACCAGATCGACATCATCACCACCACCTTCGGCAAGGCACTGGGCGGGGCCTCGGGCGGCGTGACGGCCGCACGCGGGCCCATCGTCGAGTGGCTGCGCCAGCGCTCGCGCCCTTATCTATTCTCCAATTCGCTGGCGCCGCCCATCGTGGCGGCGACCCTCAAGGCGCTGGACAAGGTCGAGGACAGCGCCGAGGCGCGCCAGAAGCTTTGGGAGAACGTCGAACGCTTCCGTCGCGGCATGCAGGAGGCCGGCTTCACCCTCGCGGGTGCCGGTCACGCCATCATTCCGGTGATGATCGGCGATGCACGGCTGGCGGGCGACTTCGCCAATCGCCTGCTGGAGGCCGGTATCTACGTGATCGGCTTTTCCTATCCGGTGGTGCCCAAGGGACAGGCGCGCATTCGCACCCAGATCTCGGCGGCGCATACCCCGGAGCAGATCGAGACGGCCATTGCCGCCTTCACGCGCATCGGCCGCGAGATGGGCGTGATCGACTCCACGACGGGAGGTGATGCATGAAGGCGCTGGCCAAGCTCAAGGCCGAACCCGGCATCTGGATGACCGAGACGGCCGTGCCGGAAATCGGCCACAACGATGTGCTGATCAAGATCCGCAAGACCGCGATCTGCGGCACGGACATGCACATCTATCAATGGGATGAGTGGTCGCAGGCGACCGTGCCGGTGCCGATGGTCACCGGTCATGAGTATGCAGGGGAGATCGTCGCACTGGGCAGCGAGGTGCGCGGCTATGAGATCGGCGACCGTGTCTCGGGCGAAGGACACATCACCTGCGGCCATTGCCGCAACTGCCGCGCGGGGCGTCGTCATCTGTGCCGCAATACCGAGGGCGTGGGCGTCAACCGTCCCGGCGCCTTCGCCGAATACCTCGCCCTGCCCGCCTACAACCTCTTCAAGTTGCCGGATGAAATCAGCGATGACCTGGCAGCCATCTTCGATCCCTTCGGCAATGCCGTGCATACGGCACTGGCCTTTGATGTGGTCGGCGAGGACGTCTTGATCACCGGTGCCGGGCCCATCGGCATCATGGCGGCGGCGGTCATCCGCCATATCGGGGCTCGCCACGTGGTGATCACCGATGTGAATGACTATCGACTGGCACTCGCCGAGCGGATGGGCGCGACCCGCACCGTCAATGTCAGCCGCGAATCCCTGAAGGAGGTGATGGCAGAGCTCGACATGCATGAGGGCTTCGATGTGGTGCTGGAAATGTCCGGCGTGCCTTCCGCCGTCGAGCAGATGCTCGATGTCATCAATCATGGCGGCAAGATCGCCATGCTGGGCATTCCGCCCGGCGAGATGGCCATCGACTGGACCAAGGTCATCTTCAAGGGGCTGACCATCAAGGGCATCTATGGCCGCGAGATGTTCGAGACCTGGTACAAGATGGCCAGCCTGATCCAGTCAGGTCTGGATCTTTCGCCCATCATCACCCATCGCCTGAGCGTCGCAGACTTCCAGCAGGGCTTCGAGATCATGGGCTCCGGTCAGTCGGGCAAGGTAGTGCTCGACTGGGACTGAGGGCGTCTGTTCGTGTCAGTCTCCACGCAAGTCAGTCGTCGCCTCGCGCGGCAACAGTCCGAAGGTCTCGCCCATGCCGGGGGCGGCAAGGCGCTCAAGGAACCATTTGAGCGCCTTGCCCTGACGACCACTGCGCCACGCGAGCGAGAGATCGAGCGGCGCGCGCTGCGTCTCCAGCGAAAGCACGACCAGACTGCCCTCCTCCAACTGGCGATGGATTCGATGCCGCGGCAGATAGCCGACCCCCAGCCCCTTGCGCTGAACCTCGATCTTCTGCGCCGTGGTCTTGACAATGATCTGACTGCGGCCATCCAGCAAACCGGAAGAATGGCCGGGCAGGCTGCGCGAACTGTCCGCCACGATCACGGTGGGATACTCCTGCAGCGCCTCGATGGCAATCGGCTGCGTCAGCCGGGTCAGCGGATGATCTGACGCCACGACGAAGACAGGCTCTATTGCGCCGAACCGCCGGCACGCTAGCCCCGACACCGGTGGCTCGCCGGGCACGCCGATCACCAGATCACAGCGATTGTCATGCAGCGCATCCCAGGCACCCGCCATCACCTCCTCGCTCAACACCACCCGCGTGCGCGGCTGGATGGCCTGGAATTCCTCCAACAGCGGATAGAGCGCCTCCGGATCAAGAATGGTATCGACGCAGATACGCAGCTCGACCTCCCAGCCAGCTCCCGCCTGACGCGCCAGCGCCGTCATCTCCTCGGTGGCCAGCAGAATGCGCCGCCCATGCGCCAGCACCAGGTGGCCCGCATCAGTCAGCTCAGCCTTGCGACGCGAGCGATCGAACAGCGGCACGCCCAGCTCTTCCTCCAGCTTCTGGACCGAATAGGAAATCGCCGAGGGCACGCGATGCAGTGTCTCGGCGGCCGCGGCGAAACTGCCGCGTCGCTCGATGGCATCCAGCACGCGCAGGGCGTCGAGTGTGATGGGTGAGACCATGGTTCAAAAATTCTGATTATTTAGACCAGAATCCTCCGTTATTTTTTTGATAAGCCGCATTCTATAGTAGCTCCATCGATCAAACACACTGATCTGAAAAACCTCATATCCCCTGATCAATGGAGCCACACATGTTCAAGTCTGCCCTCTCTCGCCTGATGACCACCGATTCCAGCCTCGCAAGCCTGGTGCTGCGTGTCCCGACCGGCATCATCTTCATGGCCCACGGTTCACAGAAACTGTTCGGCGCCTTCGGCGGCTACGGTCTGGAAGGCACCGGTCAGTGGATGGCCTCCATCGGTATCGAACCCGGCTATCTGATGGCGCTGCTGTCCGGCAGCGGCGAGTTCTTCGGCGGACTGGCGATCCTGATCGGCCTGCTGACACGTCCGGCGGCTGCCGTGCTGGCCTTCACCATGCTGGTCGCCATCCTGACCGTGCATATCGGCAATGGCCTGTTCATGAGCAACAACGGCTACGAATACGGACTGGCACTGCTGACCATCGCGGCGAGCCTGGCGATCACCGGCGGCGGCAAGCTGTCCCTTGACCGGATACTGCAACCGGGCAGCAACGCTGTGCGCGAAGACTGAAGCCTGCTTCACTTACCGGCAGACACCACGACACTCTGAGGAGGTTGCCATGTTCACGTTACGAGCAGCGGCAGAACGCGGTCATGCTCGATTTGGCTGGCTGGAAAGCCGCCACAGCTTCTCCTTCGCCAGCTACTACGACCCGGCTCACATGGGCGTCTCCGTATTGCGCGTAATCAACGATGACCACGTGGCGCCGGGCGCGGGCTTCGATCCGCACTCGCACAGCGACATGGAAATCATCAGCTATGTGCTGTCAGGCAACATCGAGCATCGCGACAGCATGGGCTCACGGCACACCTTGGGGGCGGGCGAAGTCCAGCTGATGAGTGCCGGGACGGGCATTGAACACAGTGAGTACAACGCCTCGTCCCTCGAGCCGCTGCGCTTTCTGCAGATCTGGATCACGCCACAGGCCAAGGGGCTGCCGCCGCGCTATCAACAGCAGCCCTTCGTCGCCCGCGACGGTCTCACCCTGCTGATCGCACCACCGGCGCAAGCCGCGCCTGGGATGCTGACCATCAATCAGGATGCCCGGGTGTATCGCATCGGCCTGCAAGGGAATGACGAGCAGCGCGCAGCACTGGAACTGCCGCTGGATAGCGAGCGCCGCTACTATCTGCACGTCATCGACGGGTCGGCGACACTGAAGGGCAAGGGTCAGCAGAGCCTGCCACTGTCCGCGGGGGATGCCGTCACGCTGGATCATGAACCCGAGGCCACTCTCGATGAGGCGCGAGGTCTGCATGCGCTGCTGTTCGACCTGCCCGCTTGAGCCGGCCTTTGATGGCATCGGGCCATGATTGTCCTCTAGACCCACGACGCCTCCCCGCCCATATGACTGTCGGCGGGGAGGCGTCGTTATGGCATGTCCGCATGGGAGAACACCTGGCAGGGAACGTGGCTGGGCGACATCTGTCATAGGGAGTCATGATACGATCAAGCGCGAGGCTGGCCGTCATCGCCATCCTCGTGAGCTGACGGAGGAAACCCAATGAGCAAGGACACGACCATTACGTCCACTCCACCCGAGACACCCGGATTGCCGGCACCGGATGCACAGCCCCTCACGGCCCACGCCTCCGAGTACAGCGAGGAAGGTTTCTGGCACAAGGTCTCGTCGGTCGCCCGCAAGGCCGGCCAGACAGCACTCAATCCCGCCCTGCGCATGTATTTCGCGGCGCAGGATTCCGATACCCCTGTCTGGGCCAGAACCACCATCTACGGCGCGCTGGGCTACTTCATTTCCCCCATCGATGCCCTGCCGGACTTCACCCCCCTGCTGGGTTACACCGATGACATCACCTTGATGGCGGGCGCGGTAGCCATCGTGGCGGCCCATATCAAGCCGGAACATCGCGCACGCGCGGACAAGGTGCTCAAGCGCTGGTTCGACTGAGCTGACGCCTCTTGCGAGCCTTCACATAGACAAATGCAACATTATTCAACAAAAGTTGACAAAGGTTGAAAGGCGTTGTCTGGCCCGTGTTTAGCCTCATGACATGCGCATGTTACGGTTAGCGACAACTTCGCCACGCCCGAGAATTCGTCATATGCCCGTCACTCGAATGCCCAAGCCATTGATGAAACTCGCTGTCGCGGGCACCGCCCTCATGATGCTGGCCGGCTGCGCATCGCGCGCGCAGATCGATGTCCCGAAGGTCGCGCCAGTGGAAGCGCAGGCCTACCAGCACAAGGTGTTCTATTCCGACGTCTATTACAGCCAACCACAGGCCAACCTGTTTTCTGGCGCAGCCCAGCAGGCCATGCAACCACTGGGCAACATCAAGCTGTCGCGCATCTGTTCACCGGCGATGACCCACTTCGATCAATTGCTGCGTGAGCAATTGCCCGCGTCTTCGCGCATCACCCATGATGCGCGTGCCAGCGACTACCGCCTGCGGGTGGAAATCCAGGCCCATGAGAATCGTGGCCCTGTCTATCTTGATTACCTGATCGCCCAGAACCTGACCAAGAATCTGCTGACCTTCGGCGTCGCCAACGAGGATTTCGATATCATTGCCGATTTCGATGTCCAGTATCGTCTCTACGACAAGAACGAGCAGTTGCTTTACAGCAAGGATTACGCCGTTCAGGACTCCGTGCCTCACCAGGCAGGCAACTTCGACTTCGGCGATCGCATCTTCCTGCCGGCCCAGAACATGATGAAGAAGTACCTGCTGTTGACGATGAATGACTTCTTCGTCAACGCCAGCCGCCCGAGCCCAGAACTTGCCGTCGTGCTCAGCGATAGCTGACAGCGAGCCAGATCAAGCACGCACTGGCAACACTCGACTTCCTATATGTCACATCACGACAACGCCTCGCCAGCCATGCTGACGAGGCGTTGTCGTAAGTGACTATTAGTCTAACTTCGATAGCTTTTCTGCATAGGTCTTCACTGACAAAACTAAAAAACTCATCAACAGATTCAATGACTTGATGACCAGGAAATTTTGTTGAGCCACTGGTAATACCAGATGACCTCAAGTAGCAGAAACAAATGGACTCTCTTACCTTGAGCTAGCGTCAGGTGCGACATGACAACGCACCCATCCAGCAACAAAGACTTCCAAACGATGTTCGCCACGCAACATAGGGAGAGTGCTGCACATGAATCAGTCGCTATTGGCACTATTGGCCTTTGTGCCATTGCTGCTCGCCGGGGTGCTGTTGATCGGCTTTCGCATGGCCGCCCGCCTCGCCATGCCCATCGTCTTCGTGGTCACTGCATTGATCGCACTGCTGGCCTGGGACATGACCTTCACTCGTGTACTGGCCTCGTCCCTGCAGGGGCTGATACTGACGGTCGCGATCCTGTGGATCATCTTCGGCGCCCTGCTGCTGCTCAACACCCTCAAACATTCCGGCGGCATTGCCGCAATACGCAACGGCTTCTCCGGCATCAGCCCGGACCGCCGCGTACAGGCCATCATCGTGGCCTGGCTGTTCGGCTGCTTCATCGAGGGGGCCTCCGGCTTCGGCACTCCCGCCGCCGTCGCCGCTCCCTTGATGGTGGCGCTGGGCTTCCCGGCCCTGGCGGCGGTCGTGGTGGGCATGATGGTGCAATCGACACCGGTCTCCTTCGGCGCCGTCGGCACGCCCATTGTGGTCGGGGTTTCCGGTGGCCTCGACAAGGCCGGTATCAGCGAGACACTGGCCGCGAATGGCTCGAGTTGGGATGCCTACTTCCAGCTGGTGACGTCTGAAGTCGCCATCACTCACGGCATCATCGGCATCTGCATGCCGTTGATCATGGTTGCGGTGATGGTGCGGTTCTTCGGTGCCAATCGCTCCTGGCGTGAAGGATTGGAAGTCGCCCCCTTCGCGCTGTTTGCCGGCGTCTGCTTCGTGGTGCCTTACGTACTGGCCGGCATATTGCTGGGGCCGGAGTTCCCGTCGATGATCGGCGCCATGGTGGGGCTCGCCATCGTGGTACCGGCGGCGCGCAAGGGCTTCCTGCTGCCCAGCCGGACCTGGGACTTCCCGAACGCTGACAGCTGGCCCGCGGAGTGGATCGGCAAGCTGGACATGACACTTGTGCCCGTCGAGGGCCGCAACCGCTCTCGGTCGGCATGGGGTGGCTGCCGTACGTGCTGCTCGCGGTGCTGCTGGTGATGTCGCGCGTCATCGCACCGATAAAGGAAGCACTGACCTCTTGGAGCTTCGGCTGGAGCGGCATTCTCGGGGAGGGTGACATCTCCGGCAGTCTGCAGCCCCTGTACCTGCCCGGCGGTATTCTAGTGGTGGTGGTACTGCTGACCATCGTGCTGCACCGCATGCGCATGCGCGATGTCAGTGCTGCCGTCAGCGAATCCAGCCGCACCATCCTCGGCGCAGGCTTCGTGCTGCTGTTCACGATTCCGATGGTGCGCATCCTGATCAATTCCGGCGTCAACGAGGCGGATCTGGTGTCGATGCCGGTGGCGATGGCGCAGTTCATCGCCGATGGCGTGGGCGATATCTACCCGCTGTTCGCGCCGAGTGTCGGTGCCCTCGGGGCCTTCATCGCAGGCTCCAACACCGTCTCCAATCTGATGCTGGCCGATTTCCAGTTCAACGTCGCCCAGGCCCTGGGCATCTCCAGCGCCATGATGGTCGCCCTCCAGGCGGTCGGCGCGGCTGCCGGCAACATGATCGCCATCCACAACGTGGTCGCCGCCTCGGCAACCGTCGGCCTCCTGGGTCGCGAAGGCGTCACGCTGCGCAAGACGATCCTGCCGACGCTCTACTACGTGATCTTCGCTGGCCTCATCGGCATGATTGCCTTCCACGGCCTGGGGGTGATCGACGGCTTGATGGGCTGACAGCACACCGCGTATTACTCTGGCAGACGACAGCAGGCCCGCATTGTGTGCAGGCCTGCTGTCGTGTGGAGATCATCAACGAGATATTGAATGTGTTTACTCCAGAGGGCTGTTTATCAACAGGGTGCGGCGTAATAAATTGCCCAACATCACCGAAACGCCAACCCTCATACCGCAAGTTTCTGGAGCAGATACCCCATGACCCACTCTGTATTGCACCCTACCCGATTACAACAGGCCCGCGAGCTCGAATTGCCTTCCCGCGAGGCCATGCTGCGGCGCGCGCCCTCCGTCCAGCAATTCTGGGACGATCACCGTCAGCTGCTGAGTGACGCCTGGCGTGAATGGGAAGCCGTCGAGCAAGACGACCTCGCCATCCTCGACAGTACCTTGATCGACGAGGCGCTGCGCACTGCCGTCAAGCAGGCGTGGGAGAATCCCGAGCGCGAGACGGACGTCAAGGCGCTGATGACCGAAGTCGCCACTGACGTCTATCAGTTCCAGCTCTTCGATCCCGAACGCATCGCTGACCTGCGCAACCTGCTGGAGCAGGCATGGGACGCCGGCATTCCACTACGCCCGCCGTATGGCATCGTGCTCAATCGACGCGGCGCGATGCTCGACCAACGCTCACAGGGCTACTTGGCGGCACCGAATTTCCAGGCGTTCTACCAGCAGCTGCTCGACACCTACATGCGCCCGATCTCCCGCATGCTGTTCCCGGAGATCATGGGCTACGATGGCCAGACCTTCGGCTTCTCGATCCACTATCAGCCCACCACGGACGCCTCGATTCGACCGCATACCGATGCCTCATCCGTGACGCTCAACATCAACATGAACCTGCCGGACGAGCCCTTCGAGGGCTCTGAACTGGACGTTCTCGATGCCGCCAGCGGTGATGCGGTGCGCTTCTCGTTCACGCCCGGCTCGGCCATGCTGCATCGCGGTAACGTGCCGCATGCCCCGCAGCCGATCACCAGCGGACAGCGCTCCAACCTCGTGCTGTGGCTGTATGGTGAACGAGGCCAGATACCGCCGCAGAGCGCCCAGCGTCGGGCGATACCTGCCGAGGATCGCTGGGTCGCCTCGAGCGCTGAACAGGATGATTACGCTCCGTTCTGATGGATATCGCTATCGAACAAAAACGACAAAGGGGGCCTTTGATAGGCCCCCTTTGTCGTTGTCATGTGATCGAAACGCCGCTCGATCACCCGCTCATGACCATCGGATCATGGCCTCGCCTGGCATGACGGGAAAGCCGAGCAGATCACGAAGGAACGCGGCATCCGGCGAGAGCGTCAGCCAGCTCACGGCGGCGATATTGAGCAGTACCACACACCAGAACACGAACTGGTAGCTTGTCTTGCGCGTCTTGTGGCGCAGACTCTGCTGGGCGATCAACGCGCCCGGCCAGCCACACGCAAGCTCCATGAAGTGCAGGGTATCCTCGCGGACTCTCTGTTCACTCTCAGCAGCGGCCAATTTATCTACCCGATACGCCATGTACGCCACCAGGCTCATGCCCAGATACGCTACAGGCAATATCCATGGCAGACGCTCCTGCCACCATCCTGCACCGAGCACCACCGCAACGGCCAACGCCACCAACCATGCAAGCCCCACCCCGGTTGAAGTGCTGGAAGCTCCGGCCCCATGGGTGCGAAAGCAAATGGCACGTGGACGATTGTTGTCATCCATGCCCAACTGATAATGCACCTGCGCGCTGGCCTTGGGTCGCCCACGCCCCTTATATGCACTGATGTGGGCAAAGACATCCTTGCCACCCGACGCCGGGGTAATGAAGCCGAAGCCCTTGGCATCGTTCCAACGCGTCAATCGTCCTTGAAGGTTCATCGTCTCTTCTCTTCCTGGTCTGGCCCCTTAGCCGATGAAGGTACCGGAGGTATTGCCGCCCCCCTTGCCGCCGGCGCCACCTTCACCGTGGTCGTCATCATCTCCATCATGTCGGCCATCCTTATGCTCTCGCTCGACGTCGCGCTGCCCCTGGGAAACTCCCTGATCCTGAGAGCGAGCGCCGCCTTGTTCATGATCACGGATATCGCCAGCGGGAGACGCCTGCGCATTGGCATACACCGCCAGCGCATCATCGGAATTGCGCGCCTCGACCTGAGCCTGCTCTCGATAGCCCTGGGTTTCCAGCAGGCTCGCGTACCACTGGTTGCCCTTGAGGCTGATGGTCAGATTCAGGCCCAGAAACAGCACATTGGAGATGAGCTGCCCTTCCATGGTCGCCGGAATGAAGACCGAGCTGAGCACGATGAAGCCGAACAGGCTGCCCGCCAGCAACCACATGCGCTTGTAGAGCGCCCAGAACATGCCGAAGAAGAACGCCGGCCAGGACCAGCCGATCTTGACGGCGAGCGTGCCGTGCTGGGGATGCGTCAGAATGCGAAATGAAGCCATCGAGGAGATCCTAGTCTATGGCGCCGGGCCAGCCGTGAGCCGCCAGGGGCGCGGAACAAATGACATACATCGTCCACTATACCGCTGCCCACTTGTCAGGACCATGAACCTCGCTGGCGCTATCTCACTGATTCTCCTCAATCTTGTCAGCCGCGCGAGTCATCGAGCTCAGTCATTCAAGCTCAGTCATTCACAGCGGGCCATTCGCGCCTGACGACACAGCTCACAGCGTCTGGATGACCAGAGGCGCCTCTCCCGCCGGGTAGGCACAGCACATCAGCACCTGCCCCGAAGCCACGCCAGCCTGTGGCGGCTCGGGATACTGCACCTGCCCCTCGACGAGTCGCAGTGCACAGCTACCACAGCGCCCGGAACGACAACTGGACATGGCATTCACGCCTGACAGCTCGGCTAGCTCCAGCAGGCTGCCCTGTTCGGGCGTCCACTGACGTGTGATGTCCGCATCGCTATCCGGCGGCTGGCCGGGTGCCCCGCGCGGCGTGAAGGTGACTTGGGCATGTTCCGGCAAGCTCGCCTGGAAGTCTGCCGATAGTGCAACCGCAGTTGCCTCGCCCTCCTCCAGTGAGCCGAGGCCGAAGAATTCGTGATGCAATTGCTCTCGCGGCAATCCCAGTGTCATCAGGGCGGCGTATTGCGCGCGCATGAAGCCTTCCGAGCCACACAGGTAGACATGGCTCACGGCAAGCTCTGGCAGGCTTGCCGCCAGACTCGCCAGCTCCAGCCTGCCGACCGATTGATGGTGTCCGGCTGCGAGGTCCGCCTCGGTCGGGCGTGACAGGGCGATATGTAACCGCAACCACGCATGCACACGCGACCAGCGCTTGAGCGTGTCGAGAAATGCCAGCTCTTGCCCATCCCGCGCGGCATGCAGGAAGAGCACCTCGCCGAGCGGAGGGTCGCCCGCCTCTGCCTTGTGTATCAGCTCTTCCAGCATGGCGATCATCGGCGTGATGCCGACTCCGGATGACAACAGCACGATAGGTGCGGTCGCGTCCTGCAGGATGAAATCCCCTGTCGGGGGTAGTGCTTCCAGTTCATCTCCCACCGCGATTTCATCATGCAGCAGTCGTGAGGCGAGCCCCTTGGGATCGCGGCGTACCGAGATGCGGTAGGCACTCTGCCCCTCCTGCCAGGCCCGGGAGAGACTGTAACTGCGCATCACCGCTATCTCGCCGATGGACAAGGGCTTGCGTGGCGTGGAGGCCAGACGCAGCGTCAGAAACTGGCCGGCCTGATAGGCAGGTGTCGGTGTCGCGGCGGACTCCTGCTCCGCCTGCGACAACGGTGCCAGATAGAAGGAGGTGATCGACTCGCTTTCGCGCACCTTGTCGATGACGCGCAGTCGGCGCAGGCGGGCGGGCGCCTCGTCAGCGGCCGGCCAGTCACCGGTCTGCTCAAGCGACGGTGAGAGTTCGATCAGACGTCCCTGGGCGGGCAAGACATGCTCGACGTGCAATATCTGCTCCGGCACCACATCCACGATGCGCTCGGCCCCTTCGACCAGTGCTGCTCGCTGGGGATTCCAGTCGACCCGGGCATGTCCCTTGAGCAACAACACCTCGCCCGTGATGAAGTCAGGAATCAACAGGCTGACCCGCGCATCCAGCTCGATATTGCCCAGGGTGTTGAAGAAGCGATTGCCAGCAAAGTCCGGAAACGACAGGCTGCCATCGGCATTCAAATGCACAAAGCCGGGTCTGCCGCCACGATGCGAGACATCCACTCCGTTGGGCGCAGAATCGTCAAGCTCACCTGCGCGAGTGGCGATGAAGAAGGTGTCCGCCCGGGCCAGCAAGGCCCGCGCCGCTGCATCGTGGCATGTCGTCTCATCATTGAGTGACACCTCGCGACTGACCAGCGATTTCGTCTGTCCACCCGCCCAGTCGATCTCACGTTGCTGGATATATTGCGGACAGTTGCCAAAACTCTGGTCGACCCCGATCCGCAGCCCATCCGGCACCCTGCCCGCCACCGCTTGCGGGGCAAGCAGGGTGCCATTCATTCGATTGCGTCGACGACTGGCAAGATCCAGCCCCAGCACGCCGATTCTAGTGCCGGGAGTGAAGTCCAGTCCCAGCAAGTTCTCCAATGCGGGACGCACCTTTACCTGCAGCTCAGCGGACGTGGCGTCACACAGCTGCCCGGGCGGCGCGTAGCTCACCACGGCCCATGGCCAGCCATCGCCGTCAGGCACCCCCATGAACAGCACCGGCAGGCTTTCGAAGAAGGCGACGTGCTGCTCGGGCATCCGCTCGCGGACGTAGGGCGCGACCTGCTCGAGATAGCGCTCTGGTACCCCTGCACGTGCCTGCACACGCTGCTCACCTGCATGAAAGACCTGCCGATGCTCACTCATGGTCAATCCCTCGCGAAGATGTGGAGACTCAGGCCAGTACAGGACTCGTGGCCATGCCGACGAAACCCGGCTCGCCTTCGATACGCGCAAGCCAGCCACGGATATTGGGATAACCTCCCAGGCCGACACCTCCCTCAGGGGCATGGGCGATATAGCTGTAACCCGCGATATCGGCCAGGCTGAGGCGCTCTCCCACCAGGTAATGACGCTGATCCAGATGGGACTCCATCACGGCGAACAGGGCATGTGCACGAGCGATGGCCTGTTCGTGGTCGAAGGGAGCACCGAACACGGTCACCAGACGTGCGGTGCAAGGCCCGGCAGCGATCTCACCCGCCGCCACCGAGAGCCAGCGTTGCACTTCAGCCACGGCCAGTGCCTCAGTGGGCATGAAGCGCTGCTCGCCGTCATAGCGCCGGGTCAGATAGACGAGGATGGCATTCGAATCGCTGAGGAAGACCCCATTGTCCTCGATGGCCGGCACCTGCCCGAACGGGCTGATCTTGAGAAACTCGGGGGCCTTGTGCGCGCCGTTGGCCATGTCGAGATCCACCGTCTCATAGGGAATCTCCAGCAGTGCCAGCAGCAGCTCGACGCGGTGGCAGTGGCCGGACTTGGGATTGCGGAACAGGCGAATGGGAGATGCTTCAGCAGGAAATAGCGAGTTCATGGGTCACCTTCGTGGGCAGTGGAAAGACACGGTCTGAATCGTCTCATGCAGTCGAAACACCACGACCTATCAGACCTCCCCACGGTAATCCAATCACCACAAGGCTAGAATCCTCGAACAATACAATTCATCATTCCATGAAATGATAGTAATCGATGCCAACGAGGCGCGAAGAATGGATAGACTGCAGACACTGGAGGTCTTCGTGGCCGTGGCCGATGCGGGAGGCTTCGCGGCCGGCAGCCGCGCACTGGGGATGAGTGCCCCCTCGGTGACCCGCGGCATCAATGCCCTGGAAGCTCGCCTGGGGACGCGACTGTTCACGCGTAGCACGCGACGCGTGCGTCTGACCGAGATCGGGCAGCGCTATCTGGAGGATGCACGCAGAATCCTGGCGGAACTCCAGGCGGCCGAGGACAGTGTCAGCGGCGCCGCGACTCGCCCGACTGGCGTATTGCGTATCACCTGTCCCACCGAATTCGGTCGCCTGCACGTGATGCCGTTGCTGATGGAGTATCTCGAGCGCTATCCCGAGATGCGAGCCGAGGTGGTGATGGTGGACCGCGTGGTCAACATGATCGAGGAGGGTTTCGATATCGCCGTGCGGATCGGCTCACTGCCCTCCTCGGGACTCTCGGCATTGCGCGTCGGCAGCGTGCGACGCGTGGTATGTGGCTCACCGGCGCATTTCGCCCGCGAAGGCATACCGAATTCGCTGGAGGCCCTGGCCGCCCAGCGCATCATTGCCTCCAGCAATCTGGGCGCTGGCAAGGAATGGCGCTTCGGTCGTGAGGGCGAGTATGCGATACGCATCAGCCCGAGGCTGACGATGAGCAGTATCGCCGCCTGCATCGAGGCGGCCCGCAGTGGCTGGGGCATTACCCGCGTGCTCTCGTATCAGGTCGGCGAGGATCTCGTCGCCGGTCGTCTGCAGGCGGTACTGGAGGAACTCGAACCGCCTGCCCTGCCGATTCATCTGCTGCATAGCGAGGGACGCGGCGCAGTGGCCAAGGTACGTACCTTTCTGGATTTCGCCGCCGAGCGCCTGCGCGCCAATCCCGTACTGAATCCCTCACCGTCAGCGCGATTGACCGACTGAGCCTGCCTATGGCGGGTTGAAGGCCGCCATGTCCTCACGCAGCAAACCAAGCAGCCGATTGGCACCGACGCTCAGTTGCCGACCCAGTCGGCTGATCAGTTGCACATGGGGTGTGACGAACTGAGCTTCCTGCAACGGAATGCGGCACAGCCGTCCAGCATCGACCTCCTCAGCCACCACGAAATCCGGCAGCAGGGTCACGCCGCCCTGCAGCGCGAACTGCTTGAGCATCGCCAGCGCGTTGCAGGTGAGCGTCGGGCTCAGCATCACCCCGGCCTGATACTCCGCCTGGGCGACAATCTGACGGATGCCGAACGACACCTCCGGCAGCGCCAGGGCATGGCCCTCGAGCGCCGCCAGCGTCAGTGGCTTGCGTGGATCCTGGGTCTGACGTGCCAGAGGGTGCTCGGGATTGACCACCGCACACACCGGCTGCGGCCGCGAGGCATGCGTGCGGATCTTGGGATCGCGTGTCGGATGGAACACAAGTCCGAGATGCGCCTCGTCCTCGACGACCTGACGGATCACTTCATTGGTCCCGCACAGATTCACCTTGAGCTCGATGCCCGGATGGCGGGCGGAGAAACGGCTCAAGGGCCCTGCCAGCCCCTCGATGAACCCCTCACCGATCGCCAGCACCAGCGAGCCGCTCTGCAGTCCCTTCAATGACTGCAATGACTCCAGCAACACCTCCTGCTGGGCCAGACGCTCACGGTAATACTCCAGCACTCGCTCGCCGGCCTCGGTGGGCTTGACCCCGCGGCGATGACGCTCCAGCAGCGGCATGCCCAGCTCATGCTCCAGCTGGGAAATCTGACGACTGACCGCCGACGGCGCCACATTCAGGAAATCCGCCGCCGCACGCACACTGCCAAGCCTTGCAGCCTCATGAAAGTGACGGATACGCCGCTCCTGCACCAGACTCATCACGCCTCCAGCATTGCCTTGAAGGCAACATTATAGTGAATTCGGGATTATTGCTGGAACACAGAAGCGCTGTCCATACTCGAGTCACCGGGTAGTACTCCCCCTTTCACCACGACAGGCACACCACAATGACAACAACCGTCGGTGTCATCGGCCTGGGCAACATGGGTGGCGGCATGGCCGCCACACTTGCTCGCCATGACTTCCCCGTCTTCGGGTTCGATCTCTCACAGGCTGCGCGTGACAAGGCCGCTGCGGCAGGCGTCACACCGGTCAGTTCACTGGCAGAGCTGCTGGACAGGATCGACGTCGTAATCCTCTCGCTGCCCAAGGCAGAGCAGGTAGAGCAGCTATGTCTGGGCAAGGAAGGCGCACAGGAAGAGGATCAAGACGCCACTCGTCTCCTTACGCTGGGCAAGCCCGGCCTGATCGTGATCGACACCACTACCTCGACTCCCGAGACCAGTCGCAGGGTGGCGGCGGCGCTGGCGACTCGTGGTATCGACTTCATCGATGCCCCGGTGTCCGGCGGCCCCAAGGGCGCGGCGAGTGGCAGCATGTCGATGGTGATCGGCGCCGAGGAGGAAGTGCTGGCCCGCGCCATGCCGGTACTGGAAGCCATGAGCGGCAGCCGCGTACACGTTGGCAGCTGTGGTGCGGGCAACGTCGCCAAGATCGCCAACAACATGCTCGCGGCCTGTCATCTGATCAGCACGGCGGAGGCCGTCAGCATGGCCGCCAAGGCAGGCGTATCGCCGGAGAAATTGCTGGAAGGCGTGAATGCGGGCTCGGGACGCAGCGGCGCGAGTCAGGTCATGTTCCCCAGCTGGGTGATCAACCAGGCCTATGATTCCGGCTTCACCATGGGCCTGATGCGCAAGGATGTCGGGCTGGCCAGTGATCTGACGGCAGAACTGGGGCTGGCGCTTCCGCTCTCCAGTACCGTCGCGCAGCTCTGGGATGAGAGCCGCGCGACGCTGGATGACAGCGAAGACTTCTGCGCCATTGTGCAACGCACTGACCCGACCCTCTTTGGCCACGGAGAATAAGCCATGCTGACCCAGAACATGACCCCGACCTCCCCGATCGCTAAGCGCATCGCCGAGCTGATGCAGAATTTTCAGAACGGCAGCCAGCCTCATGACGACAACTTTGTCATCAGCAGCCTGATCGGTGGTGAGTTCATCACCGGCACGGGTGAGCCCATCGAGGTGCGCAACGCCCAGGATGACAGCCTGATGCTGTCCTTCCCGGATGCCGATGCGTCTCAGGTCGCGCTCGCCAACGCCGCCACGCGCCAGGCACAACCGCAGTGGGCCGCCATGACCGCCCAGGCACGTGGGCGCGTCATCTATCAGGTAGGGACCTTGATTCGCGAACAGGCCGAGGCGCTGGCCGAACTCGAGGCGCTGAGCGCCAACAAGCCGATTCGCGATGCGCGTGTCGAGGTGGCCAAGGTCGCCGAGATGTTCGAGTACTACGCGGGCTGGGCAGATAAGCTGCACGGCGAGGTGATTCCGGTCCCGACCTCGCACCTCAACTACGTCACCTACGAGCCGCTGGGCACCGTGCTGCAGATCACGCCATGGAATGCCCCCATCTTCACCGCCGGCTGGCAGGTAGCCCCGGCCATCACCGCCGGCAATGCGGTGATCCTCAAGCCCTCGGAGCTGACGGCGCTGTCCTCGCTGGCCCTCGGTGTGTTGATCGAGCGCGCCGGCGTGCCACGCGGACTGGTCAACATCATCGCAGGCTACGGCCATACCATTGGCCAGGCCTTCATCGCCGAGGGCGACATCCGCAAGGTGGTGTTCGTCGGCTCGCCCGCGACTGGCCGCCACATCGCCACCGCCGCGGCGCAGCGCTGCATTCCCAGCGTGCTGGAGCTGGGCGGCAAGTCGGCCAACATCGTCTTCGAGGATGCCGATCTCGAGGTGGCACTACGTGGTGCCCAGGCGGCCATCTTCTCCGGCGCTGGTCAAAGCTGCGTGTCGGGTTCGCGCCTGCTGGTACAGGCCTCGATCTTCGAGAAGTTCACCACTGCACTGGCCGAGGCCGCCACGCAATTCACCCTCGGTGATCCTCAGGACCCGGCGACCCAGATCGGCCCGATCAACAACGCCAAGCAATACCAACATGTGACGTCGATGCTTGCCGGCGCCATCGAGGACGGCGCGCGTCTCGCCGATGGCTCAGCAGACCCCATCCCGGACACCGGCGGCTATCATGTCGCGCCGACGGTACTGCTGGGCGACAACGCCATGGCCTGCGCACAGGAAGAGATCTTCGGCCCGGTCGTGGTGGCCATACCGTTCGAGGAGGAAGCCGACGCCATCCGCATCGCCAACGACAGTCGCTTCGGACTGGCCGGCGCCGTCTGGACGCGCGACGTCGGCCGCGCCCACCGCGTGGCACGCCAGGTACGTGCCGGCACCTTCTGGGTCAATGGCTACAAGACCATTCACGTCAGCTCGCCCTTCGGCGGCTACGGCGAGAGTGGCTATGGCCGCTCCTCAGGGCTGGATGCGCTGCGTGAATACAGCGAAGTGAAGAGCGTGTGGGTCGAGACGGCTGCCGAGCCCGCCGCCAGCTTCGGCTATGGGGCGAGTCTAGAGTAGCAAGATAGCGTCGTGTTGCCTGTCAGCTGGGCAGCACTCAAGACACGCAGTGGTTGACGGGATGCATGGCCTTGAAAAGTCCTGCATCCTTGCTCCCTCCCCGCATGACACCGCAAGGCGCCGTGGATTTCCCACCACGGTGCCTTGCGGCGTTTGACGGCTTGCGCCAGCATCGACTTCTGATTTCCGACTTCCGAGTTCTGAGTCCCGGCATCGCGGCCAGTGGCAAGCAGTACTCCCGTGGCAAGCAGTACTCTCGTGACAAGCAGTACTCCCGAGACAAGGCATTCGTCCATCGCCCCGACGACTCAAGGATACGTGAATGCGCGTCAAGACCGACTTCCCCCCATCGCGTCCGCGAGATCGAGCACACGCTGATTCCGCTCTCGGACGGCACCCGGCTGGCCGCCAGAATCTGGCTGCCGCAAGATGCGGATCGCACGCGTGCCGAGATCGTCTGGCACTACCATGCCGGACGTGGTCAGCACGGGCGTGACAGTGCGCTTGGCGAGACCACCCCGGGCCAGTTCGACGTCCGTGTCGAGAGCCACTACCGCATGCGCTGCGACGCCGAGAACTTCTATCTCGAAGCCGAGCAGATCGCCTGGCAAGACGACGAGGAGGTCCACCGACGTGGCTGGCAGCGTACAGTGCCGAGATCATCGGTCTGAGACGCCCGCTCAAGCGCCTGGCGCATACCTGTCCTGCGAGCGTTGCTGCCAGGACGCCAGCTCCGCCGCCAGATAGGGCATGAAGCGCTGCCCCTGACGCGAGACGGGATGAAAGCGCGAGGTGACCAGCGCGATGTCAAGGGTGATGCTCGGTGTGAAAGGCACGATGCGTATATGGCAATCGTGGCGCGCCAGCATCGCCTCCGCCGTCACCGGATCGATCAGCGCGATCCCCAGCCCTTCATTGACGAGCATCGCGACCGAGGGAAACAGATGGGTCTCGATGCTCGCCTGCAGTGTCATGCCGACCTGCTGGAAGGCCCGCGCGAGTTTCAGCGTGCTCTGATGATGCTGGTCCAGCGTGATGATGGTTTCCCCGGCCAGGTCCGCAGGGCCCAGTGACGTCTTCTCGGCGAGAGGGTTGTCTTCTGGAACTGCAAGCGCCATGCACAGCCGGTACTCCTCGAGTATCAGCTCATCGATGGCGGCGTCCGACTCGATCACGCCGAGATCGAACTGGCCCTCAGCGACCCACTCGGCGATCTTGCGCGAACTGAAGGTCTGCAACGACAAACGACTGTCGGGAAAATCGACAAGATAGCGCGCCATCACTCGAGGCATCACCGTGGGAGACAGCCCCGGCATCGACGCCACGGTGAGCTTTCCGGCATGGCCGTCACGCAGTCCATCGGTCAACTCATCAAGGTGGCCCACCGAGGCCAGCACCTTATCGACCCCTTCGGCCAGATGGACGGCCTCCGGCGTCAACTGGGTACCGTAGTGGTTGCGGCGAAAGAGCAGAAAGCCGACTTCACTTTCCAGATTGGTGATCGCCGTGCTCACCGCGGGCTGGGTGATGGCCAGGCGACGCGCTGCCTGGGAAAGACTGCCCGTACGTACCACCTCCTGAAAGATCTGCAATTGACGCAGGTTGTGCCTGAGTTTCATGACGGCTGGGCTCTCATCTGATGGCAGGGCTCTTGTGGCAGAGCTCTCGCGGCGAGGCCTCATGCCCGGATTCTCGAGACTAGCCTTTCTCGGGCAGACTCTAAATTGTTCTTATGACTTAATAGATCGCCTTTAGTTGTGCTTATACCCTCTGTGGGAGGAAGCTGACCAGACCCTCATAACCAACAACAAAGGGCCACACAATGCATATGATCGACCTCATGGGGCTATTGCTGTATTTCGCGATACTGCTCTACATCGGCTACCGCAGCGCCAAGAAGACCTCCAGCAGTGCCGACTTCGCCGTCGCTGGCAACAAGATCATCTGGCCGGTGCTGTTCGCCACGCTCGCTGCCTCCTTCCTCGGCGGGGGGGCCTCGATGGGTCGCGCCGGCAAGGCCTTCGATGAAGGCTACGCCTTCATGTTCGCGGCCTCTGCCTTCCCCATCGCCACCATCATTGCAGGTCTCTACATCGCACCGCGCCTCAAGCGCTATGCGGGTGCCCAGACGGTTGGGGACATCATGGCGCACCACTATGGCCGCAGTGCTCGCCTGCTGACCGGCGTCTTCTCGCTGATCTTCTGCGTCGGCATCCTCGGGGCTCAGGCGCTGGCCATCGGCACCGTCTTCAATGCCATCTTGGGCATCGACATCAGCACCGGCATCCTGATCGGCATGGCAGTGGTGCTGGTGTACTCCACGGCCGGTGGCATGTGGGCCGTGATCCAGACGGATGTGGTGCAGTTCGTGATGCTCGCCGTCTTCCTGCCCATCACCATGATCGTCGGGCTCGACAAGATCGGTGGCCCCGATGCCTTGATCGCCGCGCTACCCAGCGAGCACTTCAGCCTCATGGGCGATTACACGCCGCTGATGTTCATCAGTATCTTCATCGCCTTCCTGCTCGGCGAGACCCTCGTCCCGCCCTACACCCAGCGCGCCCTGTCGGCACCGGATTCCCGTCATGCCAAGATCGGCTACTCGCTGGCCGGTGGCTTCGGTCTGCTGTTCTATGCCGTCAGCTCCACCATCGGCCTGATCGCGCTGGTGCTCTATCCGCAGATCTCGCCGGATCAAGCCATGCCGGAACTGATTCGCGACGCCCTGCCGCTGGGCCTGACCGGCCTGGTGCTCGCCTCACTGCTGGCCGTGGTGATGTCGACGGCGGATTCCTACCTGAACTCGGCAGCGGTCATCTTCGTGACCGACATCTACAAGCCCTTCCTCAACCCCGCCATGTCCGGCAAGCAGCAGCTGTGGATCGAGCGCGGCGTCAACCTCGCCATCGGCATCGGCGCCATCGTCTTCGCGCTCTACGCCACCTCGATCATCGATGCACTGCTGCTGAGCTACGCGCTGTGGGCACCGACCATCCTGCTGCCGTTCATCTTCGCGGTGCTGTTCAAGATCCGCTGCAAGCGTGCCGGCATCGCCGCGATGCTCGCCGGGGCACTGGCCACCAGCATCTGGAAGTGGAGCAGCCTGGAGCTCGAGGCATTAAGCGGCATCACGCCGCTGATCGCCGGCGTCATCGCCAATATCGTGGTCTTCACCCTTGTCTATCAGTTCTTGAACGCGGCGCCGGATCACAACGGCAAGAATGCCCCGACCCAGCCCACCCACTCCTGAGGACCTGACCATGTTCGGATTGACCCTGTATGTGATCTGCCTGCTGAGCATCCTCACTGCCGTGGGCATCGCCATCGCCTCCTGGAAGTTCTACCGCGACAACTGAGCCACCGGCAGGGTCTGCAACGCTCGGCCCAAGGTCACCCAAGGCCCCGTCGTGCCCTTGTCATGGCCCTGCCACCGTCTTCATCACGCCGAGCATGCCGGGTAACCCGCCCGGCACGCTCGGTCAAGAGAGTCCACGCGATGACCCCGCAATCCCCTGCCGCCGAAGCGGCGAGTCACGCCAGCATTGCCGTCATTGGCGCCGGCATCATTGGCCTCGCGACCTGCCGCGCCTTGCAGGCACGTGGCTATCACGTTCATTTGTATGACCCGAAGCCCGTCGGCGAAGGCACTTCCTTCGGCAACGCGGGTCTGATCGCCAACTACGCCACCTCGCCGATGGCCAACGGCGATACCCTGCGCCAACTGCCGGGCCAGCTGCTGAGCAGGCAGCCCTCCCTTGGCATCGCCCTGCGCCACACCCCTGCCCTAGCGGACTTCGGCTGGCGCTTCCTCAAGGCGGCAACGCCCACCAATTTCCAGCGCCACAAGTCAGATCTGATCGCCCTGCTGGCCAATGCCGTCGAGCGACAGCATGCCCTGATCGATGATCTTCAGGCCCACACATCCGCACCACTTTTCCAGCAGCACGGCTGCCTACAGATCCAACGCGACACCGCCATCACCCCGGCAGCGCTGGAGACGATGGCCCGAGCGAAGCGACATGACGGGGTCGAATGTCAGGCACTGAGCGCAAACCAGCTGCGAGATCTGGAACCGTCGCTCAACTCGAAGGGACTGGCAGGCGGCCTCTACTATCCTGACACCCGCCACCTCACCAGCCCACTGTCACTCAGTCGCCAACTCTACGCACAGCTGAAAGAAGGCGGCCTGGAGTGGACGGCGCAGCAGGTTGACACCCTCACGCCGCTTTCCAGTGGTGGTTGGCGCATCAACACCGCCGCCACCTCGCAGGAGGCCTCGCATGTGGTGATCTGCGCCGGCATCGCGAGCAATACGCTGCTGACGGGGCTCGGCAAGCGACTGCCGGTGGTCAGCGAGCGCGGCTATCACATCGAACTCGCCACCTCACTGCCACTCTCACGCCCGGTGGGTTGGCTGGCGCATCACTTCTACGCCTCGCCCATGGCCGAAGGGATACGCCTGGCGGGCACCACCGAATTCTGCGCGCCCTCGCGTCCCGCATCGTCACAACGCTGGCAAGCCCTGAAGCAATGGGGCGAGACACTCTTCGGTCAGCCGCTGGACGTCGCCAGCCACTGGATGGGCGTGCGCCACTCCACCCCTGATGGCCTGCCGGTAGTGGGCGAAATGCCCGGCTGCCCCGGCCTGCTACTCGCCTACGGGCACGGCCACCTGGGCCTGACACTCTCGGACGAGACGGGCGATCTGGTGGCACGCACAGTGGCGCACGAGCCCCTGCCGGAATACGCGCGCAGCCTGTCGCCCGCCAGGTTCTGCCAATGATCCCGCTGCCCTGAGCAAGCAGGACGACACCCTTGCCCCTGAAGACGAAAGCCCCTGAAGACGAAAGCCCCTGACAGGCGAACCTGTCAGGGGCTTCTTGCGTCAGAGCTTCTGCTTACAGAAGGTGAAGAGAAAATTTCCCTTCCTCAATACACGAAAGCGAACAGGAAATTGAAGATCAGCGCAGCCCCGAAGCCCAACGGCGCTGCCTTGAACAGCAGCTTGGGCAACAGGTCATTGCGACGCTCTTCACTGGGGCATGAACCCAGAATCAGGCTACCGCCGGAAGAGAATGGCGAGATAGCGGTGGACTGAGCACCGATGACAATGGCGACAAACAGGATCATCGGGTCAATTCCCAGCTGGGTGGCCAACGCCGGCACGACAGGGAACAGCGCAGGCGTCACCACTCCCAAAGTGCTGGCGAAAAGCGACATGATCGCTGAGATCACTCCAAATACGATCGGCACCGCGTAGACCGGGATATTGCCGCTCACCCAGGAAGCCAGAAGATCGATCGTGCCGACCTTGATGGCAATCGAGATCAGCATGCCGACGCCACAGATCATGATGATGGTGCCCCACGGCAGCGAGGCGATCGCCTTGCGCTCATCTCCCAGCTTCATCAGCAGCGCGATCACCGAGAACACGCTGGCGATCAGGCCGATGTTGATACGGTCATTCACGTAGGCCACCAACGCATTATCCGGCAGGATCATCGCGGCGATCGGCGGTGCCAATACAGTGACCATCAACAGCAACGTCAGACGCAATGTCAGTCGCTGCTCACGATTCATCGGTGAGGGCTGGGCGGCATCGGAAATCTGTACACCGCCCTGACTCCCTCGCAGCGAGAACAGCACCAGCAGTCCCAGCACCACGATGGGCACGACCATGGTCGCCAGGAAGATGCCGAAACTGTAATGGAAGGCATCACCGGACGAGATACCGGCACCGGTCATCAAACCTTGAAAGATGATGCCACTCTGACTGGAAACGAAGTTGGCCCCCGCCAACGCGCCGTAGTTGACCGCCATGGCACCGACGATCAGCGACAGGCGAGTCTTGTCACACAACAGCAGTGTGATGGGCGCCATGAAGGCCAGTACCGTGTAGTAGCCTGCACCCAACGCCGAGATGATCACCGACGAAAAGAAGATGGCAAACGGCAACAAGGCTGGCACATTGCGACAGCGGTACAGCAGATGTTCCGCCAGCTTCTCAAGCGTGCCGTTGACGATGGCGAAGTTATAGAACAGACAGACCGAGAAGATGATGAAGAAGATCTTCAGCGGCCATAGGCCGATCACCTCGTTGGGCGACATTCCAAGCCAGAAGCAGCCAATCAGATAGGAGAAGGCAATGGCGAACAGACCGATATTCAGGCGCAAGCGATAGCCCAGGACGATCGAGACCACGATGGCCAGTATGACGACAAGACTCGACATGGCGAACACTCTTGTTATGTGGGGACAGGGCAGATGTGGCAGGACAATGAAGTTACAGCTGCAGCAAACGACGCGGGTTGTGGATCATTACCTGTTCGATCAGCTCCGGGCTCAGCAACAGCTCGCGTATGCGCCGGGTCTGGGCTGCATGATCGGCCACGTGTTCGAAACGGGTGTGCGGCCAGTCGCTGCCCCAGATCAGCCGCTGGTCATTGCCCATGGCCTGGCGCAACACGGCGAGCGAACGTCGTGACTGCTCAAGCGTTGCGTCCGAGCGATACGGTGCGGAGACCTTGACCCACAGCTGCGGAGAGCTCAGCAGTGTCAGAAAACGCTGATGCTCAGGAAGTGTCGGGACCAGCTCGCCCTCCTTCGGCAGGCCGAAGTGGTCGATCACCAGTGTCACGCCGGTCTCGATCAAGCTCGGCAGAAAGTCGGCGAGATCGGCCACGCTGCGCTGGATTTCTACATGCCATCGGCGGCGCGCCAGCTCACGATAGAGCGACAGCCATTCCTCCCCTAGATAGTCCGCCGGTGTCGCACCGATCAGATTGAGGCGAATGCCGACCACGCCCTCCGCTTCCATGCGATCCAGCTCCGCCATGGAGATGGCACTGTCGACCACTACTACGCCCTTGAGGCGCTCAGGAGATGCGGCAAGCGCCTGCAGCAGGAAACGATTGTCGGTGCCCAGAAAGCTTGGCTGGACTAGCAAGCCATGTGACAGCCCCTGCGAATCCAGCTGCGCCAGATATGCGTCGACCGTGGCATCATACTCAGGGCAATAGCGACGACCTTCCACCATGGGGAGGTCATGAAGAAAGACGTGGGCGTGGCAATCAACGCCACGACAGGAAGTCAGGAAATCTACAGTCATCAGGGTCACTCACTATCGGTGTGTATGTCAGGAAGCCCGAATATCAGGCCATACCGCCCGAAATTCATGCAAACATATATATGTATTTCGAGTGACAGGTTAGCGTAAAACTTACGCTGATAGCAGAGACCCATGACCAAAGGAGTAATGCATGCCGCAAGCACGGTCAGTTCGGAGGATCACTGGAACGGACAGCCGACTACCGCTTTACCAGCGCCTTCGCGATGAATTCCTTCTGCAGATCGCCGAGGGGCATTGGGTGCCGGGCACCCCCATCCCGACCGAAGCCGAGATGACGCGAGAGTATGAAGTCGCGATCGGCACGGTTCGCAAGGCCATCGAGACACTGGTGCAGGACGGTATCCTGGAGCGCCAGCAAGGACGCGGTACCTTCGTTCGCCGCCCGGAATTCACGCATTCGTTGTCGCGCTTCTTCCGTCAGGTCGACTCACAGGGCATTACCCGGATTCCGGAGAGCGATATCCTGTCATTGGAGAGCGAGCCTGCCAGCCAGCATGTCAGGCAGGCACTGAACCTTGGAGCCAGAGCAGGAGTCATCCACTTGGAGCGTCTACGCCGCCTGGAGGGAAAACCGCTGTTCCATGAGCGAATCTGGCTCCCTCAGAAGCGCTTTGCCGCACTGCTCGAGACCCCGAAGGATGCACTGGGTGACCTGCTCTACCCGACCTACGAAACACTATGTGGGCAGCTGGTCGCCCATGCGCGGGAAACACTCTCCATCGGCGTGGCAGACGCGTCTACCTCTGAGTTGCTAGGTGTAACTCTCGAGACACCAGTCGTGGTGATCGACCGCATCGCCAGTGGCTTTGATGGCACTCCGTTGGAGCTGAGGCGCTCCTACGGTATCGCCAGCGAGTTCCGATATCAGATCGAGATCGCCTGAGGTAATTGAAAGGAAACAGCAAGATGTGACGTTGCAGGTTCAGTCTGCAAGTTGTCATGTCAGTCACCCTCAACGACAAGGCCCCTGATCGGTGACGATCAGGGGCCTTGTCGTTGAGGGTGTAACACCTGACGGGTATTCATCAGGGCGCATGAACGCCTTCGAACATGCGTCGGCGCGCGCCTTCGAGATGCGCCCGCATCGCGTTTTCGGCCGCCGTGGCGTCCTTGTCGGCAATCGCATCGATGATTGCCTGATGCTCGTCCTGGACGATGCGCAGGCGCTCCTCGGAGGCGCGCAGTGACAGGCCGCGCGTCAGATTCATGCCTTCCTTGATGCTCTGATTCAGCGAACGCAGCACGGTGGCGTAGTAATGATTGCTGGCCGCCTCGGTGATCGCCAGATGGAACTCGAAGTCTTCATCCGAGGCCCGGTCATGATTGAGATTGGCCTGGTTGATGGCCTCGAAACGCTGGCGGATCTGCTCCAGCTGTTCCGGGGTGCGTCGCTGTGCGGCAAGCCCCGCCGCACTGGCCTCGACATTGGTGCGAAACTCGAAGCAACGCTGGATGTCGGCGATGCTGGAGATACGTGCGAATTCGAGCACGGCGCTGTCGGGTCGATTGATGACGAAGCTGCCGGAGCCCCACCGAGGCCGCGGTGATCGCGGTGGTCTACGCGCTGGTTCTGGGCTTCGTGATTTATCGCGAGCTGGATCTCACCAAGCTGCTCAATGCCTCCACCGACACCGTCAGGCTGTGCTCGCTGTCGCTGTTCAGCCTGGTGGGCGCGGCCATCTTCGGGTATCTGATCAGCTTCTATCAGATTCCGCCCAAGCTGATGGCAGGCGTCAGCATCACAGACCCGACGGTGCTGTTGATCGTGATGACCATCGTGCTGCTGGTGATCGGTACCTTCATGGATGCCCTGCCCGCGATGGCGATCATGGCGCCCATCTTCTATCCGTTGGCGATGTCGGCAGGCGTGCACCCCGTGCAGTTCGGTGTCATCGGCGTCATGGCGATGGGCCTGGGCCTGATCACACCGCCCTACGGCCTATGCATGATGATCTCCGCCAAGATCGGCGGCATCCCCCTGCTCAAGGCCATGGCGACCACCCTGCTGTACCTGGGCGTGATGTTGGCCGTGATTCTGATGATGATCCTGTTCCCGGAGTTCGTGTTGACCATTCCGCGCCTGATCGCCCCCGATTTCGTCTGATCCACTGCATTATCCGGACATTCTGAAAACTGTTTGAGGAATGTCCGGAGTTCTCCTTTTCTTGCCCAGACGCAACGCCTGTCTTCTCCTCGCGGCTCATCCCTGCCCACTTCACCCCGCCGGCCTCAACGTAGTGCCTGCATGAAACCGCCCTGAAAGTACGCCAACGTCGTGGTTCGTCAAGAAAATTTCTCGCTTCACGGCAAGAACTGCTACGCGTATCGTGACGTCCCTCGGGAAATGTCGCCGGTAACATGCCAAAGATGAACTCACGATTATCGTGTTTTTATTGAAAGTCTTTCATCCATATGCCGCTATATTCGGGCACCTGCCCACTACAGGATTTACGGCGTCAATCGTCAGCACACTGGCGATTCATTTTTCTTTTCCATGTTCAGACAGGCAGGCAATTCTCATGAAACGCCCCTTTTCCCTTGCTCTTCTCGGCCTCTCGGTCGCCTTCGCCAGCATGACCGCCCACGCCGATGACCACGCCACGCTCACACCAACCAGTGAAGTCGTCCAGCAGTCTGACGTCGACTGGGGCTACCTGAACCCGCTGCGCGGTGACAAAAGTCCCGCCGCCGGCGACCTGTGGGGTGATCGCACCAAGGATGGCGCTTCGGGCTTCCTGGTGAAGTTCAACGAAGGCTTCTCCTCACCGCCCCACATCCACAACATCACCTACCGTGGCGTGGTCATCCAGGGCGAGGTCCACAACGATGACAAGAA
The DNA here is from genome assembly GCA_013376735.1 of bacterium Scap17. Classification (NCBI taxonomy): domain Bacteria; species bacterium Scap17. The sequence continues at coordinate 2,493,584 of VINJ01000001.1, forward strand.
CGCCGATGAGCAGTGGCTGCCCGCAGGCTCGTTCTGGATCCAGCCGGCAGGGGAATCGCACATCACCGCGGCCAGAGACAAGGTCAACATGGCCTACATCGAGATCAATGAAGGGCCCTACCTGGTAAAGCCGGAATCCGAGGCCTTCCACAACGATGAAGAGCCGCTGAATGTCGCAGAGAACAACATGGTGTGGCTTGATGCCAATGACATCCGCTGGATCAACCTGCCGGGCAGCGACGACGCCGAGCAAGGCCCGAAGACCGCCTTCCTGTGGGGCAACCCGGAGGTCGGCCAGCTAAGCGGCCGCCTGGTGAAACTGCCGGCCGACTTCTCCGGCGAGATCGAAAGCCACGCCGACGAATTCCGCGCCGTGGTCATCAAGGGCGACCTTACCCACGAGACCGAAGGCAAGGACGATAGCCAGAGTCTGGCGACCGGCAGCCACTTCGGCTCTCAGGGCGAGATCACCCATGTCATCACTACCGGCGCTGACGGCGAGGCCCTGCTCTACGTGCGCACCAATGGTGATTTCGACATCGTCGAGGACTGAAACCTGAGGTCGTCTGAACTCTTGGCTCTGAGCTCTGAGACCAGAAGCAGCAGACATCCCGACCTGCAGCAAACACGAACGGCCACCCCGATCTCAAGACCGCGGGTGGCCGTTCGTGTTTGTGTTGCGTTGGTATGCGTACCCGCCATCAGGCGACGCGGTCAGGCCAGTCTTTGGACCGCCATTTCGAGGCCACGGATTTCCGCCAGCCCCTTCATGCGGCCATAGAGAGGATAGCCGGGACGGGTCTCGCGGCGTGCATCGTCCAAGATGTGGTGGCCATGGTCCGGGCGCATCGGCAGGGGAGCTCCGCCCGATACCAGGCGACGGCGCTCCTCCGCGACCAGCACGCTGATGATGTCTACCATGTCCAGGTCGCCCTCGAGATGCTCAGCCTCATGGAAGGAGCGCTTGTCTTCACTGTCACGCCCGGTGGCCCGCAGATGGGCAAAGTGGATGTGAGGGGCGAAGCGCCGCGCCATGATGCTCAGGTCGATCTCCAGATTGGCCCCGTAGGAGCCGGTGCAGAACGTCAGGCCATTGGCGGGACTAGGCACGACGCCCAGCAGCCAGTCAGCATCGACCATGCTCGAGACCACGCGCGGCAACCCGAACATCGGCCGCGGCGGATCATCAGGGTTAATGGCCAGACGAATGCCGACCTCTTCCGCCACCGGCACGATGGCCTTGAAGAAGGTGGCCAGATGCTGGCGCAGGCGCGCGGCATCGATACCGTCATAGGCCGCAAGCGCCGCTCGGAACTGGGCCAGCGTGTAGCCTTCTTCCGCCCCCGGCAACCCCGCGATGATGGTGCGGATCAACGTCTCGCGCCCGGCATCATCCAGCGTCTCGGGATGCTGCCGCGCGGCAAGGGTCAGCTTATTGAGCAACGCCACTGCCCCCTCCACGACCTCCGGCGACAGGCCTTCGATCATGGAGGCCTCTTCCGCGACCAGCTCGGCGTGAATCTGCTGGTACAGCGCCCTGCCCTCTGGGGTCAGCGAGAGCTCAACAGCACGCCGGTCGCTGGGGTCTTCGATCTTACGCACATAATGCTTGCGGATCAGCGAGTCGGCGACCCGGCTGGTCGTGCTCTTGTCGAGGTACATCTCGTCCGCCAGCGCCTGCAGCCTCAGCGAACCACGCTTGACCAGCGTCTCCAGCGCATAGCATTGAGCGACGGAGACGTTGTGGTGACAGATGCTTTCCCTGTCACGAAACTGATGGACACGAATGAGCTGATTGACGGCTTCGTACAGCGCTTCTGCTTGATCCACTCTGATGCCTCACGTGACGGTGGTCCTAAAGGGAGGAAGATGCTGGCCAAGATAACCGAGCACGACCAAGAGTGCACCGAGTCCAGCCACCCTTATCCTTCCCCCTTATCCAGCTTCCCTTGACCAACCACCCTATTCGGCCTGCACGTGGCAGTGCTTTGCGCGAGCAACTCAATCGCGACTCTTCCCCCCGAGACGGCTCCAGCAAACCTTTCAGGCAAAGACTGTGCAAGAATCTTGCAATTCAATATTGAGAACGATTAGCATTGCCAGCCGCAATATATAACTATTCATGCAAGGGAATCCACGTGCATCTTCGTCTCCATCCGCTTACCGCAGCCGTCCTCTCCGCCAGCACATTGACCCTGAGCCTCTCGGGCCACGCCTCGGCCGACGACATGTCCACCCTCGTCATCAGCGAAGACCGTCTTGAACAGAATGTCGTGATCAGCGCTGAAGAGATCGATCAGCGCCAGGCAGGCGATCTGGAAGACCTGTTCCGCGCCGAACCGGGCGTCAGTGTCGGCGGCGGCATCGCCATTGGTCAGAAGGTCTATGTACGCGGTCTGGAAGACACCAACCTGAACGTCACCATCGATGGCGCGCGTCAGGGCGGCTACCTCTTCCACCATACCGGCCGATTGACCATTGATCCGGCGCTGCTCAAGCAGGCGGAAGTCGATAAAGGCCCCGCGACCGCCGATGACGGCCCCGGCGCGCTTGGCGGCAGCCTCCGCTTCGAGACCAAGGACGCGCAGGACCTGCTCAAGCCCGGCCAGGACCTTGGCGCACGCGTCTCCGTCGGCACCGAAAGTGCGGCGGATGCCACCTCCGGCACCACGGCGTTCTATGGTCGTCTGGGGGAGAATCTCGGCCTGATGGGATACGTCAGCGGCCGCAACAGCGATGACTATGAAGTTGGCGGTGGCGGTGAGCAGGAACAGACCGCAGGCCAGCAGCGTGGCTACCTGCTCAAGATGTCATTGCTGGACGTCAATGATCAGGACCTGCGCATCAGTGCCGAGCGCACCACCGATCAAGGCACCTATTTCACGCGTCCGCACATGCCGAGCTTCAGCAGTCAACAGCCGACCTACCAGGAAATGGAGCGTGAGACCTTCACCATCAATCATGCTTGGCACCCGGGCAATGATCTGATCGACACCAAGACCACCCTCTACCACACCACTCAGGAACTGGATCGTGTCGAGGCGGGCAGCACCAGCCGCTCCAGCGAATTCGGCGCGGATGTGCGTAACACCTTCCGTCTCAAGACGGGTGATGTGGCACATGCTCTGACCACTGGTGTGGACTTCTACGATCAGGACACCCGTCGTTCCGATGATGCCGGCAGCTCCGGCCCCAACAACGAAGACACGTCACGCAACCTGGGGGTCTACGCCCAGAATCGTATGACACTGGGTCCGTGGGCCCTGTCCGTCGGTGCACGCTTGGATGATTACGACAGTGATTACGGCGAGGCCGGCAGCGTCAGTGGCAGCGAGGTATCTCCCAACGCGATTCTGAGTGTCGATGCGACTGACAACCTCACCCTGCATGCGGGCTACGGCGAGGCCATTCGTGGCGCCAAGGCGCGGGAAGTGATCCTGATCGGCGATGAAGTCGCCATCGCACAGGGGCTTGAGCCGGAGAAGGCACGTCAGCGCGAAATCGGTCTGGATTGGCATCAGAAAGATGCCTTGATGGAGGGAGATCGTCTCGGCTTCGCGCTGACCGGCTTCCATACCGATATCGAGAACTATCAGGCCTATGATCGCCGCAGTGATCCGGCGCTGCTCTACAACCTGGATGGCGAAGTCGAGAGCCGTGGCTATGAAGCCAGCCTGAACTGGGGCGTGGGCGGCTACGACACTCGCCTGGGCTACGCCAAGGTCGTGATGAAGAACAATGAAGGCAACCCGCTGGGCGACGAGATGAACATCGGTGCTTCCACCGGCGACAAGTGGACCTGGGATCACCAGTATCGCCTGCCGAACCACAACGTCACCCTGGGCTATACCCTGAACGCGGTAGAACGTCTGGAGCGTGTGGCTGAAGGCGACGAGGAGAAGCCGGGCTACGTGACGCACGACATCCGCGCCCAGTGGACACCCGCCTCCTATCAGGACCTGACGCTGACACTGGCGGTCAACAACGTATTCGACAAGCGCTACAGCGATCACAGCAGCTTCCTGCTCAGCAGCGGTGACAGCATGCTGGAGCCGGGCCGCGACATCCGCCTGGGTGCCAGCTACAGCTTCTGACCCAGTCCCTGGCTTCACGAACAGCTCGCGATCAGCTGACGGAAAAATGCCCCACAGGCCAGGCCTGTGGGGCATTTTCCTATCTGGGACTCGGTAATATCGCATTTGAGGGAACAGACTTCAGTTCGCCTCTTCCGCCTCGGCATCCTGCTGTTTGGCCAGCTTGTGGCCATCTTCTGACTGCCCGATCTTCCAGTAGCTGGAGACATAGAAGTGGGACTTGGGAATCTCGTAGGCCTGCTTGAGGTGAGCACGTAGCGCTCGCATGCTGCCGAATTCACAGGCCGCCCAGACAGAGATCTGACCTTCCTGTCGGGGCAGTGCGGCAACTTTCTCCAGCAGCGGCCGCCCTTCCGGGTCAGGCTGCGGATTGACCAGCCAATGCAACTCGATCCCCGGCGGGTGCTCCAGCGTCTGGATATCGGCCTCGCTGATCACCTCGATGACGGCGTGACCGCACGCATCAGCCGGTAGCTCGGCTAGATTGACGCTGATCGCCGGCAAGGCCGTCATGTCACCCGCCAGCAGGAACCCGTCGGCCTCCATATTGATCAGCTTCGTCGGGCCGGGGCCGCCGATAGTGATTCGATCCCCCGGCTGCGCATTGGCGGCCCAGAAAGATGCCGGACCGGCATGATCGTGAAGTGCGAAATCGACATCGATCTCGGTCGCACGCTGATGACGAATGGTATAGGTGCGCATCATCGGGCGCTCGCCTTCCCCACGCGGAAACACCAGTTTGATATAGGCGCTCTCCTGCCCCTCGGGGATGGAGTCGATATTCTCCCCGCCCAGGGTGACGCGCAGCATATGCTCCGTCACCTGGGCAGAACGAATCACTTCAAGCTCTCGCATCGCGGGCTTACCCATCTTGCGCACTCCTCTGGCAAACGCCTTCAAGTTGTTCGGCAGCGCGAGTTTCATACTCGCCTGCATTGTGAATCATGGCAGATGCCGTCTTCACGAATGCGGCGACCTCCTCATCGCTGAGGTCGCCCGCCATACGCTGAGCTGTCTCAGCTTCCAGAGCTTCAATTTCCTTGAGCATGCTCTGCCCCGCCTCCGTGGGGGCGAGAAGCAGGCTGCGACGGTCTTGCGGGTTTTTCGACTTGACGATCAATCCCGCCGTCATCAATTCATTGAGCACCCGCGTCACGCGCGCCTTGTCCTGCCCCAGATGCTGCACGATCTTGTGCGCGGTGCACTCGGAGGTACGGTTAATGCCCTTCAGCACCCGAATATGCGTGACTGGCAGATCAAGCTGGTAACGCTGGATACCCAGACGCAGCTGCCTGCGATAGACATGCATCAGCTGATGCAGCACATCATTGAGTGATGCCTGACTCATGTGTCGCTCACCATATGGTTGGTACAAGTCAACTATATTGGCAGATGGTTGACACTGTCAACAAAAACAGGATCGAGAAGCATTCTCATATTAATACCAAAAATCTCATATGCCTATCACTGTTCCTTCCACTACCAGACGCCTATCAGACAACACTTGCCGCGTGAGATGGTGACAGCGAGCAAGAACCTGCTAAGGTCGAAGGCCCCACATTCCTGACGCCCACGAGAGGCATCGATGGCTGAACTCTGCCTGCTGTTTGATTCCGATGGCACCCTGGTCGATAGCGAAATCCTCCTCGCCGAAGCCATGTCCAGCACCCTGCCCCGCTATGGTCTGCCATTTACCAGCGACCGCTATATGAACGAGTTTCGCGGCATGCGTTTCATGAGCATCGTGCGCACGCTGGAGGCAGCACATGGCGTTCTGGAAGAAGAGCCCATACGGCGCATGGAAGGCGAGATGCGAGCGCTGCTGGAAGAGTTGATGAAGGCGCGCCTGACAGCGATGCCCGGCATGTCAGCCGCCTTGATGGAACTTGAGGGCTATCCCTGTGGCGTGGTGTCCAATGGGCCCGAACGCAAGGTACGTCTGGCGTTGGACACTACGCGGCTGGCGCGTTTCTTCGACGGGCATATCTTCAGTGCCTATACCCTGGGCGTGTGGAAACCGGACCCTCGAATCTATCGGCTCGCCGCTGAGCATATGGGCTTTGCGCCTTCACATTGCGTGGTGATCGATGATGCCATCGTCGGTGTACAGGCAGGATTGGATGCTGGCATGCAGGTCATCCACTTCGCCCACCACGACGACGGCCATGAAACGCCGCATGGTGCATTGCGCATGCACCATGCGCGCGAGCTGCCGAGGCTGGTGGCGCAGATTTCCCAGAGACTCGCTGCGCAGTACTAGACGTCGTCGATTCTTCTCTCTCAATTCCCGCTCGCTGAAATTCTGCACCGAGAACTTCTTCATCGAGAAATCCTGCCCCTCGAGGCGGGGTTTTTCATGCCCGGCGTACAATACGGCTGCTCGTGGTGTGACTCGCTTTGCGTGTCGCGCCAACCAGTACTCCCGTTCAAAAATACCGCATGCCGCCCCTCACCCTTTGATATAAATAGGCAAGTTTTAGCGACTAAAGCGCCTATATATCACCTTTCCCGATACCTATAGTGCCTCTACAGCAAACCCGCGCAAGACACGCAAGGCTCGCGCACGGACAGCCAGATGCAGCTGTCTTGCGCGCCCTTGACGTGATCAGAGCGCAACCGCCGCACACCTGATATCAGGATCATGACCATGACTCGCAATATCCCCTTTGGCCCCAAGGGCTGGACCCCAGACAGAATCGGCTCGCTCGTCGGCAAGACCTATGTCATCACCGGCGCCAATAGCGGCGCGGGTTTTCAGGCGACGCGCATATTGCTGAGCAAGGGGGCGAGCGTCGTGATGTTGAATCGCAACCCGACCAGATCAGAGATCGCCATCGCGGCGCTGCAAGAGGAGTTTGGCCCCGCGGCGAATGTCCGCCATATCCGCATGGATCTGGCGGAGCTGGCCTGCGTACGCAGCGCGGCCGCGGAAGTACTGGAGAAGGTCCCGCAGATCGATGCCCTCATCTGCAATGGCGCCATCGCTCAGGTTTCCCGACAGCAACTCACCGTCGATGGTTTCGAAAGTCAGCTCGGCGTGAATCATTACGGGCATTTCCTGCTGTGCGGGCTGCTGTTCGAGCGCATCGATGCCTCCCACGGGCGGATCGTCGTGGTTTCCAGTGAAGGCCACAAGATGGGCCTCAAGACCATCCAGTTCGATGACATGAACTGGGAGCACAACTATCACCCAAACAAGGTCTATAGCCACAGCAAGCTGGCACAGATGATGTTCGCCTATGAACTGCAGAACAGGATTGAGGCCGCAGGCCGCCAGGCAAGAGTTCTTGTCTGCCATCCGGGCGCGTCCAACACCTCACTGATTCGTGACGACGCCAACCTGGCGACTCGACTCAGCTGGGCACTGATGGTGAAGACAGGGATGGCGCAGACGGCAGAGAAAGGCGCTTACCCGGAAGTCATGTGCGCCACCGAGGAGAACCTCAGACAGCATGCCTACTACGGCCCGACAGGGCTGATGAATTTCGGCGGGCCGGTAGGCGAGTGTGAGTTGGGAGCATTCGTTCTCGAGAAAAACGTCATGACCCGACTGTGGCAAGTCTCGGAGCAGGCAACGCGGTTCAGCTGGTCAATCTGATCTTGAACCGACCATCGCCCTTCCCACCCACTTTCAGGGAGGTGAGTTACATGAACGCATCAATGGTACTTTCAGGACTCCTGATGATGATTCCGAACCTGTCGTTCGCCAACAGCCTTTATGACGAGCTGATCCAGCCGGAGACCTCGATTCAGGACAGTGAAGGCAATCTCTATCGCAGCGTGAAGATCGCCGATCAGACCTGGCTTGCCGACAACCTCAGAACGACTCGCTATCAGGATGGCTCGCCCATCAAAACGGCATTCATTCCTGATGATGATCACGACAACCTTCTGCCGTATGGCCGTCTTTACGACTGGCACGATGTCAATGATGCTCGCAATCTCTGCCCAGCGGGCTGGAGAGTCGCCTCGGATGAGGACTGGAAGACACTGGAACGCACCATTGGAATTGCAGAAAAGGAAATCGACTCGACGGGCTGGCGTGGCGATGATGATATCGCCATCACGCTCAAGGCGGCTCAACCCGACTCCCTGTTGACGTCCTTCGATCAGGCACGCATCAATCTCAGCGGCTTTTCTGCCAGACCGGCGGGCGTGAAGTGGAAGGGTTGGTATATCACCTAGGGGGCATACACCGAATTCTGGACCCGCACGGAGGCCACACCGGCGAAAGCGTTTGCCAGAACATTGGCCTACTCCTGGTGGAATCCGCACAAGGGCGAGATCCGCCGCGCGGCACTTGGCAAGAATGGCATGTTCTCGGTGAGATGCATCAAGGAGTGATCAGGTCAAGATACTGGTGTCGCGCTGATGCGGTTTTCAGGTCAGATGAAAACTCCTCCCTCATCAATCGCCCAGCGAGAGATCGCCAACTCAAGACCTGAGGGCCAGACGTTCAGGCCAGGATTGTTGCGTCCTGTCATCCAATCCGCGCGGCTCGACACACTCGATGCTGCCCCTCAACCACCATCAATCCGCACGGACGCAGGCCCACCGCGACCCCACTCCCCCACTCTCTGCCTTGTCCGCCGCTGCCAACGCCTTGTCAGGCATGTCCATACGCCAGAAACGACAACGGCCCCTCATGTTGAGGAGCCGTGAGTGAGGAGCCGTTGTCGTGAAGTCTTGCGACGTATCTGTCAGCGCATCCCGCGGTTACGCCTGACGATTCGTCTTCTTCGGCTTGCGCTGGAAGGCCGGCATGTCATCGATGACCAGTACTGGGTTCAGCTCTTCCTTGGGGAAGTCATTCTTGAGCCAGCGCAGCATGGACAGCCCCAGAATCAGCATCACCGGAATCATCGGCAGCGCCACCACGATGGTGGAGGTCTGGACGGTCTTCAATCCCCCCAGCTGGATCAGAGCCACCCCGACAGCGGCGATCAGGAAGGCCCAGATCAGGCGGAACGAGCGCTTGGGCTCCTGATACCCGGAGAGCTTGCGCGACGTGACCGAAGCCAGCACGTAGGCCGAGCTGTCCAGGGTGGTTGCCAGGAAGATGAAGCACAGCAGAATGAAGGCCACCGTGACCAGCTTGGCAAACGGCAGGGTCTGCAGGATACCTTCCACCGCCAGCGGGATACCGCCGCTGTCCAGCAGCGCCTTGATGTCAAGTGCGCCACTGATCTGCAGGTCCAGCGCGTAACCACCCCACACCGCGAAGAACACCCAGGTGCCCAGCGAGCCGAATACCAGCTCGGCGATGATCAGCTCACGGATGGTACGGCCGCGCGAGATGCGCGCCACGAACAGGCCAACCATCGGCGCGTAGGCGATCCACCAGGCCCAGTAGAAGACGGTCCAGTCCTTCCAGAAGGTGGAATCCCCCGCCGGGTCGGTCCACAGGCTCATTGGGATGAAGTTGCCCAGGGTCTTGCCGAGGCTGTTGACGAAGCCTTCGACCATGAATTGCGAGTCACCGACGAGGAAGGTGAAGGCCAGCAGGAAGATCGCCAGGATCACGTTGACGTCGGAGAGAATCTTGATGCCCTTGGCCAGGCCGAACCAGACACTGGCGGAGAACATCGCCGTCCAGATGCACAGCACCGCGACTTCCAGCCCGAAGTTGGCTTCCATGCCAAGGATGCCACTGACCAGCTGCGAGACCAGCGGGACCGCCAGCCCCAGCGAGGTGCCGACGCCGCCGACAATCCCGAACACGACGATGGAATCCAGCAACACGCCCCAGGCACCATCCGCATGACGACCCAGTACACCGCGTGAGGCGACGGACAGACGCACGCCATCACGCTTCTTGACGTACATGGAGTAGGCGATCGGCAGGCCCGGCAGGCAGTAGAAGGCCCACGGCGTCAGCCCCCAGTGGAACTGACCGAAGGCCAGCGCCCACTCCGCGGCCTCACGACTCTTGGCCGCCACGTGGTAGGCCGGCGAGGTGTAGTAGTAGATCGGCTCGACCCATGCCCAGTTGACGATCGCGATCCCCATCCCGCAGGTGAATATCATCGCCACCCAGCTGAAATAGGAAAAGTCAGGTGTATCCTCAGCCCCGCCCAGGCGGACGTTGCCGTAGCGGCTGAACGCCAGCCAGATGAGGAACCCGACGACACTCAGGCCGGCCACCAGGTACAGCCAGCCGAATTTGCCGGTGGCGAAGGAGAAAGCGGCATTGATCAGCGCGGTGCTGGCCTCCGGGAAGAGGATGACCGGAGCGATGAAGGCCACGATGACCAACACGGCAGGGATGAAGACACGCGGGTCCAGATGATCGCCATCACTGGCGGGGGGAACGGCTTCTTGCACGGCTACCACCTTGGTGAGAAAGCCCGAGCAGGAACGGCGAGACGCCGCTCTTGCTCGGGCTATTCGCTATATTCGATAATTTTTCGTAATGGAAAGAGCGCGGCATTATACATTTTTTTATTCCACGCGCATTATACTTTCCCGGCAACCGCGGGGAGCATGAATCGCGACACGGTATTTTCTCATGAAAACATGAATTTCATTCATCAATCTTGCACTGCGCACCTCACATCCTCGCGCCCTCCTCATGCCTTCTTCGCGCCCTCCTCGACCCAAGGTTCCACCAGACGCGAACAGGCCGCCGACACGTCGATGTCGGCGGCCTGTGGGTCTCAAGCGCTCATGAGCGGCGACTGTCACGCAGAAGCCAGCACCTGACGCGGCAGTCTTTCCGCCCCTTGCTTCGCGAGGGTCACGCCAGCTGATGCATCACTATCAAGAGCAGCATCATCAACGTTAACCTCATGTCACAAGAGGCTCAGCGCTTGAGCACTTCTCATGCGCGGTAAGCTGCCCTCTGCAAGCTCAGGGTCAGACGAGCCGGCCTTGAGCGATCAGCACTGGCTGACGTGATGAGTCACGAAAACGCCCCACCTCGTGAATCACGAGATGGGGCGTTGGAACGTCTCAGACGCTATCGACTGCCTTCAATCGGCGGCCCTCGGTGAACAATCACCGCATGGCGGGATCAGCTTGGCAGGTACTCCTCACTCCAGCTTTCGGACACCACGCCCTCCTCAATCAACTGATCGATCTCTTCATCGCTGTGATCAAGCCCTTTGAGTACCGAGCGAGTCGAGGCGCCGTATTTTTCGGCCGGCGACAGCGGGTAGATACGTCCACGCCGCGGACGGATGGCGTAGGGATCAAGCTGGGTGATCTCGTGACCACTGGGGTGATCCGAGTAGACCGAGAACGAATAGCTGCCGGCATCGATCCCGGTCCGCTCGCCAGCCGGATGGACGTTGTAGGAGCGCAATGTCTCCAGGTTCTCGCACACGGCCGCTGCGATATCCGCCGCCTGCAGCCGCTCGACCCAGTCACTGGCTCGCGCGCTGATGAAACGCGGTGCCAGGTAGGCGGCCCGCTCCTCACGCGGCATTTCCGGCAGCTCTTCCAGCCCCTCGACCTTGCGGAATTTTTCCAGCTCCGACTCATAGACACTGACCAGCAGGATGCCATCGGAGGCCGAATAGAAACGCGCCAGATCATCGTAGCCGGTTGCCTCACGACCGGACGGCTCGTCGAACAGGCCACGGCGCTCATAGTCATAGCAGAACGGCAACTGGGCCAGACCGCTCAGTGCCGACAGCGAGGTCTTGATGCGCGAGGTGCGGCCGGTCTTGAGCTTGCGATACAGCGCGGTGGCTATCCCCAGCGACGCGCCAAAGCCGCACATGACATCGATGGTGCCGACGTGGGCGTGCTCTTCCGGAGTGTCCATGCTGCCGCCGAAGCGCAGCATGATGCCGGTGGTGGCCTGCACCAGATCGTCATAGCCAAGGTAGTTGGTGCGCGGCCCGGGCAGCACGCCACTGAAGCAGTCCAGCTGACAGAAGACGGCGTCCGGATTCAGCTCGCGCATGGCCTCCTCGCTCAGTCCCATGGAGGCCACCTGTCGGTCGGTGGCATTCCAGACCACCACATCACTCTGACGAATCAGCTCATCCAGGATGGCGCGCCCGCGAGGCTGTCTGACGTCGGTCAGCAGCGAGCGCTTCGAGCGCATGTGCGACAGGCCGAAGATGACGGTATTCCAGCAGTCATAGAACGGCTTGGCCGGGTCAACCTTGATGACCTCGGCACCGAAGCGTGCCAGATAGGCTACCGAGTGCGGCCCGGCGATCACGTTGCACAGGTCCAGAATCTTGACGCCTTCCAGCCAGCCATCGCGGGCATTGCGTGCCCGCACCCGTGGCAGCTTGGTCTCGATGCGGGTCAGCACCGACAGCGCATGCGTGACGCTCACCCAGCGCCGCGGCCTGGGCGTCAGCATCTCCTGGCCGCTGTCGGCCATCCACACCATCGGGCCAGGCTGGATCATCAGCCCGAATTCCGGGTCCTCGACCTCGACCATCAGGCCCGCCGTCTCGGCGTGGTCATCGTGGATCCACTCCTGCAGCCAGCGCTGCGGCGCGCCGGGGAACTTGCCCTTGCCGAAGATCTTCTCCCATTCCTTGGAGGTGCGCGTGAGGAAGACTTCCTTCATGCGCGCCGCGATATGGTCCGCCCAGGATTTGGGCAACGGATAGACGCCCAGCGACATGTCGGATTGCCATTCGCTGCTCGGGCGATAGGTATCCGGCTCCTCGCTCATGCCTTCGGCGACCAGCTCATCGTAGAGGCCCAACACCTTCAGGCAGCGCTTGGCGTGCTCGCGGTGGCTCGGACAGACCACATAGAACATGCGGCCATCCTTGCACTTGTAGCTGCGATAGAAGGGATCGAGCAGCTCCTGCAGCTCGTCGTAGTCGAGATTCATCGGCTGGCCTTCGATACGCCGACGCTCGATCTCCTTCTCGCGCTGGGTCTTGTATCGCTCTGGCAGGCCCTCGATCTTGATCGAGTTGTAGCAGAGCCCTTCCATCAGCGCGCAGACCAGCGGCACCTCGATCTCGTCGCCCATGCCGGTCCGCTCGCGGGCCTGCAGCGCCAGTACCACCGAGGAAGCCGCCAGCATGGTGCCGTAGGCCGAGCCCAGCGGCAGCGGCGAGAAGGAGGGGTTGATGCCCATCAGCACTCGGTTGAGGCCCATGTCGGTGAAGACGCCGGAATTGGCGGCGATCACGCTCTCGAAGGCGCGCCAGTCGCGGCGCAGGGTGTCATTGGAGGCAAAGCCGGGAATCGACAGCGTGATCAGCTCATTGCGCTCTTCACGCAGGGTCTGGAAGTCGATGCCCAGCCGCTTCATGACCCCGGGGCGGAAGCTCTCGATCACGATGTCGGCCTCCTCGATCAGCGCCAGCGCCTGCTCGACGCCCTCCTCGGACTTGAGGTCCAGCGAGACGATCAGCTTGTTGCGATTGAGCGTGGCGTTGGCCGGCGACTGCCACATCGGCCCGCCGGGCGGGTCGACGTGAACCACGGTGGCGCCCAGGTCGGCGAGGATCATGGCGACGGCCGGGCCCGCCATGTATTGACCGAAATCGATGACCTTGACGTCAGTCAGCGGCAGGCGGGTTTCGGAGTGGATTGTCATCGGTGCGGTCCTTCTGTCCGGGGGGCATGCGGGTCGCGTCAGCCCCGGTGAGCGTCATATGTTGAGAGAGACAGGAAAAAGTGCACTCAGCGAGGCTTGGCGTCATCGCGCGAGCTGGGAGTCTCCAACACCAGATGCGGTTCCAGCACCTTGCGCGCGAAGTCCTGGCGCAACCAGCGCACCAGCGACCAGGTCAGGATAAACAGCACCGGAATCATCGGCAGCGCGACCACGATGGTCGAGGTCTGCACCGCCTTGAGGCCGCCCAGCTGGATCAATGCCACCCCGACACCGGCGATCAGGAAGGCCCAGATCAGACGCACGCTGCGCTTGGGCTCCTGATAGCCAGAGAGCTCACGAGTGGTCACCGACGCCAGCACATAGGCGGAGCTATCCAGGGTGGTGGCCAGGAAGATGAAGCACAGCAGGATGAAGCTTGCGGTGATCAGCTCGGAGAACGGCAGCGTGGCGAGAATCGCGGACACGGCGCCGGGGATACCGCCGTCGCTCAGTGCAGCCGCGACATCCAGGGTGCCACTTACCTGCAGGTCCAGCGCATAGCCGCCCCAGACCGCGAAGAACACCCAGCAGCCCAGCGAGCCGAACACTAGCTCGGCGATGATCAGCTCACGAATGGTGCGCCCCCGCGAGATACGGGCGACGAACAGCCCCATCATCGGCGCGTAGGCGATCCACCAGGCCCAGTAGAAGACGGTCCAGTCCTTCCAGAAGGTCGAATCGCCCACCGGGTCGGTCCACAGGCTCATGGTCACGAAGCTCGACAGCATGGTACCGAGACTGTTGACCCAGCCTTCCACCATGAACAGCGACGGCCCGGCAATGAAGGTGAAGGCCAGCAAGGCGATGGCCAGAATCACGTTGATGTCGGAGAGAATCTTGATGCCCTTGGCCAGCCCGAACCAGACACTGGCGGAGAAGATCGCCGTCCAGACCAGCAGCACTCCCAGATTGAGCGCAAAGGACGGCTCGATCCCCAACAGATCGCCGAGCAGTCGTGATACCAGCGGCACTGCCAGCCCCAGCGAGGTGCCGACACCGCCGACGATGCCGAACACCACCACGGCATCCAGCAACACGCCCCACCAGCCATCGGCACGCTTGCCGAGCACGCCGCTTGAGGCCACGGAAAGACGCACACCCGGGCGGTTGCGCACATACATGGAATAGGCGATGGGAATCGCCGGCAGGCAATAGAACGCCCAGGGCGTCAGCCCCCAGTGAAACTGGCCATAGGCCAACGCCCACTCGGCGGCCGCATCACTGCCGGCCTTGACGTCAAATGGCGGGCCGGTGAAATAGTAAATCGGCTCGACCCATGCCCAGTTGACGATGGCGATACCGATGCCGCCGGCGAAGATCATCGCGACCCAGCTGAAATACGAGAATTCCGGGGTGTCCTGCGGGCCTCCCAGACGGACGTTTCCGTAGCGGCTGAACGCCAGACCGATCAAGAATACGACGACGGAGAAGCCCGCCAGCAGGTAAAGCCAGCCGAAATTGCCGGTCGCGAAGGCGAAGGCCGCATTGACGGCAGCCTCACCGGATTCGGGAAACAGGATGATGGGAATGATGAGGCCGGCGATGACGAGCACCGAGGGCAGGAAAACCCGCCAGTCGATCTCGTCGCGGGCCTTGTGGGAGGCGCGGGGCTCGCGTGTCGGGCTCCCGCTGCCGGAAGACGTCTTGGGCGCAGAACTGCTCATGTTGATCACCGTTATTGTGGTTGTGCGGTTCGGTGTTTAGGCGAGGTCCACCGCGATTGGCGTATCGCTGGTGGACCACTCAACGCATGGTGTTGAAAGGGGCTAAAGGGTCTGGCTGGCTAAAGTCGGAATCTCTGACGCGTCACATCGATTGCTGTCACTTCTCAGACACGGCACAAACGATGCCGAGGCTCATCAGCCCCGCTCAATCCGGACAGAATTGCGCAATGCCATCCTCGAATGACCAATCGATATCGTGATTCTCCGAGATCGTGATCAGGACGTTGCCGGGGGCAATCCCCGGGTTTCTGCCCAGCGCCTCGACCACTCTGGTGTAGAACGCCTTCTTGGCCTGGTCCGGCTTTCCGCTGCGCATCACCAGATGCATCATCACGCGGTCCTGATCACGTGACTGGAATTCGAGGTCCTGATCGGTACATTCATGGATCACCTGGTAGCGATCATCTGCCGGGAAATCCAGGGTCTCGATGACGGCGGCATTGACCTCATCGGCAATCGCCTTGCGATAAGCATCAGACTTGCCTTTCAGAACATTGATCGTGACAAAGGGCATCATGGCCTCCGCTGGCACCCGGACAAGGGGTGCGGTGAATGAACATCGAACTTGCCAGACCCCGGGGCCTAGCGATGACGGAAGACCGGCGCTCGCTTGGCAACGAAGGCGCTCATGCCCTCCTTCTGGCCCTCGGTCGCGAAGGCGGCCTGAAAGAGCAGACGCTCTTGACGAAGCCCCTCATTGAGCGGGGTCTCGAATGCCGTGTTGACGGCTGACTTGGCCATCTTGACCGCCGGCGTGTTGTAGCCCGCGATGGTATGCGCGGCCTCGAGCGCGTTCTGCATCAACTCATCCTTGGGCACGACCCGCGCCACCAGGCCAATCTCCTTGGCCTCCTGAGCGCCGATGTTGCGGCCGGTCAAGACCATATCCATCGTCATCGCCTTGCCGACCGAGCGGGCCAGGCGCTGTGATCCGCCGATGCCCGGCAGGATGCCCAGCTTGATTTCCGGCTGGCCAAACTGGGCGTCTTCCGAGGCGATGATGAAGTCGCACAGCAGGGCCAATTCACAGCCGCCACCGAGAGCAAAACCACTGACGGCGGCGATGATCGGCTTGGAAATCCTGCGCACCTCGTCCCAGGGCGAGAGAAAGTCATCCATGTAGAAATCAGTGAAAGACTTCTCGGCCATTTCCTCGATGTCCGCACCGGCGGCAAAGGCGCGGGGATTGCCGGTGATGACGATGGCGCCGATGCCCGGGTCGGCGTCCAGCTCGCGGAGGACCGCCAGCGTCTCCTCGGCCAATTGGCGGTTGAGCGCATTCAGGCTTTTTGGACGATTGAGGATGATCAACCCGACGCGCTCACGACGCTCGACGACGATCATCTCGAGACTCTCCGACTCCGGCGCGTCAGAGGCCGACTGCTTGGCTTGGGGTTGCGATTTCACTATCTTGTTCATTCTTGTCTCCCGGTGTGGAGCGGCGTCACTTTGGCGTAAATTCGGCGTACTCACTGCGCATCGCAGATCGTTGTGCCGCTGGACGATGACGCGTCGCTGAATGACGAGGTGTCTGGCGCTGCGCTGCGCTTTTTCTTGGCGGTACCTGATGGCTTGCGAACCGGACGGGCCTTGTATGCAATGCCATTCTCGACGGACGGTCCGGTGTTCTTCTGGCGGTCAGATTCGGGCAGATGATAGGCACCATGGCGTGCCATCAGCTCGTCCAGAATCGCCTCGCGATGCTGGCCAAGGCCCGGCGCACTGCATGGCACCTGACTGTCGATGTCCCGACGTCCCGTGAGCTTGATCGGATTGCCCGCCGTCCTGAATGGCTTGCCGGCCTTGCCCTGGACCTGAACGATCATGTTGCGGGCCTTCAGCTGCGGATGATCGAACAGCTTGTCGATGGTATTGATCGGCGAGCACGGCACGCCCTCCTCATTGAGCAGGTCCACCCAATGCTGAACCGGCTGCTGCACCAGGACCTTTTCCATCTCGATCACCAGTTCCGGACGATTTCTGCAGCGCATGTCGTTGCTGAGAAAACGCGGGTCGAAGGCCAACCGCGCCGCACCGATGGCATCGGCCATCAACAGGAACAAGGTGTCGTTGCCGGCCGCGATGACGAGCTTGCCATCTTGCGCATTGAAGCTTTCAAACGGCGCTAACGAAGGATGACAATCGCCGGTGCGGTGCGGCACCTTGCCCTCGATATCGAAGCGCGCCAGCGCCGTTTCCATCAGCGCCGCCTGGCAGTCGAGCATGCCGATATCCACCCGCGTGCCTTGGGCATCCCGGGTGCGGCTATAGAGCGAAGCGAGAATGCCCACCGCCGCAAACAGCGCCGCACTCAGGTCGCCAAAGCTGGTCCCCACGCGGGCGGGCTCTCCATCAGGCCAGCCCGTCAAGCTCATGATGCCCCCCATGGCCTGCACGACCATGTCGTAGCCGGGCAATTCACTGAAGGGGCCGGTGTGCCCGAAGCCCGAGATCGAGGAATAGATCAGGTGAGGATGCGTTCTGGCCAGGCGCTCAGGGCCATAGCCCAGGCGATCCATCACCCCAGGGCGGAAGTTCTCCACCAGTACATCCGCCTCATCCAGCAGACGCTCAAGCAGCTCGCGATCACGAGGCGACTTGATATCCAGCACGATGCTTTCCTTGTTGCGGTTGAAGCAGCTGAAATAGGCGCTTTCTCCCTCCACGAAGGGACCGAATTCGCGGGTATCGTCTCCGGTCCCGATCTTCTCTACCTTGATGACACGTGCGCCCAGGTCAGCCAGCACCATGGTGCAATAAGGCCCGGCGAGTACCCGTGAGAAATCCAGCACGGTGATCCCGTCCAGCGGCCCCTTCTTGAGTTCCGGTTGCGTCGAGATGGCCATCGGTCAACTCCCAAAGTCGTGGCGTATTACTGTGCGTTCAGGATCCATCCCGCGGCTTTTTCCGCGATCATCAGGGTCGGCGAGTTGGTATTGCCGCTGACGATGGTCGGCATGATGCCGGCATCTGCCACCCGCAATCCCTGGATACCGCGCACACGCAGACGGCTGTCAACCACCGCCATCGGGTCATCCGCGCGCCCCATGCGCGTGGTGCCCACCGGATGGAAGATGGTGGTGCCGATATCGCCGGCGAGTCTGGCGAGCTCTTCATCAGTCTGGTACTCGACCCCCGGCTTGATCTCTTCGGGCTTGTAGCGCGCAAAGGCAGGCTGGGAGGCGATGCGCCGCGTGACCCGCAAGGAATCGGCCGCGACCTTGCGATCTTCTTCCGTGCTCAGGTAGTTGGGCGCGATGGTCGGGGCCTGACGCGGGTCGGCGCTCTGCAGACGCACCGTGCCACGGCTGGTGGGGTTGAGATTGCAGACACTCGCGGTGATCGCCGGGAAGGGATGCAACGGCTGCCCGAAGGCCTCGAGGCTCAGTGGCTGGACGTGGTACTGGATGTTGGGATGGGCGTAAGTCTCGCTGCTGCGCGTGAAGGCGCCCAGTTGTGACGGCGCCATGCTCATCGGCCCGGAACGCTTGAACAGGTACTGCATGCCGATGCCCATCTTGCCCAGCAAGGTGCTGGCCATGGCGTTCAGGGTCTTGGCATTGGTGACCTTGTAGACCGAGCGGATCTGCAGGTGATCCTGCAGATTCTCGCCGACACCGGGCAGGTCCTTCACTACCTCGACGCCATGTTCCTCCAGAAGTGCCCTGGGCCCGACGCCCGACACCTGCAGCAGATGTGGCGAGCCGATGGCGCCGGCACACAGCACGACCTCACGCTTCGCCGAGAGATTGATGACCTTGTCGTCACGCACGACCTGCAGCCCCGTGCAGCGCAGATCGGTTGCTTCTTTCGCCGCCCCTGTTTCAGCCCCCATGCCCTGCTCGCCGCCCGAGAACAGCAGACGATTGACCTGGGTGGAATGCCATAGCGTCAGGTTGCTGCGCTTGAGCGCGGGGCGCAGGAAGGCCTTGGCCGTGTTCCAGCGCCAGCCCGCACGCTGGTTGACCTCGAAATAAGCCACCCCTTCATTGCTGCCACGGTTGAAGTCCTTGGTGCGCGGAATGCCGGCCTGCTCGGCCGCACTGGCGAAGTCATCCAGCACTTCCCAGTTGAGGCGCTGACGCTCGACGCGCCACTCCCCGCCGTGACCATGGAAATCACGCTGCTCAGGATCACTGCTGGCGCCGTCATCCAGCAGCGCGTGATCCTCGTGACGCATGAAGTCAGCCAGACACTGCTCCCAACGCCACTCGCTGTCGCCGGTCACTTCGGCCCAGTGGTCATAGTCCCGCGCCTGACCGCGCATGTAGATCATGCCGTTGATGCTGGAACAGCCGCCCAGCGTCTTGCCGCGCGGATAGATCAGCGAACGGCCGTTGAGGCCCCTGTCCGGCTCGGTGCGGAACATCCAATCGGTACGTGGATTGTTGATACAGTACAGATAGCCCACCGGAATATGGATCCAGTGGTAGTTGTCACGCCCGCCCGCCTCGACCAGCAGTACGCGGTTCTCAGGGTTGGCGCTGAGGCGATTGGCCATCAGGCAGCCGGCGGAACCGGCGCCCACGATGATGTAATCGAATTCAGAGAGATCGTCGCCCGGTTTGGCGGGGCGAGCGTCCTGCTCGCCCTCCGGGGATCGATGCGGATTGTTCTTGTTGTCTGACATGGCGCGTCCCTCTCCAGACAAATGACGTAGGCTGGTAGGTAACCAGAATGCAGATGACTACGATGCAGATGGCCCAGTCGCGAGCGACTTACTTGGCCGTCGGCATGGCGAATTCGGCACCGGCATCGATGGAATCCGACCAGCGCTGCATGATGGACTTCTGTTTGGTATAGAAACGCACACCCTCTTCTCCGTAGGCGTGGGTATCCCCGAACAGGGAGCTCTTCCAGCCACCGAAACCGTGCCAGGCCATCGGAACCGGAATCGGCACGTTGATGCCGACCATGCCCACCTGGATGCGACGCCCGAATTCCCGCGCGACACTGCCGCTCTCGGTGAAGCAGCTCACTCCGTTGCCGAATTCGTGGTCGTTGATCAGCTGGATGGCGGTTGCAACGTCCGGCACGCGGACACAGGCCAGAACCGGGCCGAAGATCTCTTCCTTGTAGATGGTCATGTCCGGCGTAACGTGATCGAACAGCGTACCGCCCATCCAGAAGCCTTCAGTGCTGTCGCCACCGATGTCGTTGCCGGTGAACTCACGCCCGTCGACGACCATCTCGGCGCCTTCCGCGACACCCTTTTCGATGTAACCGCAGATACGCTCATGCGCCTGACGGGTGACGATCGGCCCCATCTCGGCATCCAGATTCATGCCGTCCTTGATCTTGAGCTCGCGGGCACGCTCGGCCAGACGCGGCACCAGGGTGTCTGCCACATCGCCCACCATCACCGCGACGCTGATGGCCATGCAGCGCTCGCCGGCAGAGCCGTAGGCCGCGCCGATCAGAGCATCCACCGCCTTGTCGAGATTGGCGTCCGGCATCACCACCATATGGTTCTTGGCGCCACCCAGTGCCTGGATGCGCTTGCCGTGACGTGCGCCGCGCTCGTAGATCAGGTTGGCGATGGGGGTCGAGCCCACGAAGGACAGGGCGCGCACCTTGGGGTGATCGATCAGCGCCTCGACGGAATCCTTGTCGCCCTGCACCACGTTGAAGACGCCATCCGGCAGGCCCGCCTGCTTGAGCAGGTCCGCTATCATCAGCGAGGCGCTGGGGTCCAGCGGGCTCGGCTTGAGCACGAAGCTGTTGCCTGCCGCAATGGCCACCGGGAACATCCACATCGGCACCATCACCGGGAAGTTGAACGGCGTGATGCCGGCGACGACGCCCAGCGGCTGGCGCATCGTCCAGTTGTCGATGCCGGTGCTGACCTGGTCGGTGAAGTCACCCTTGAGCAGCTGCGGGATACCACAGGCGAATTCGACGATATCGATGCCGCGTGCCACTTCGCCCTGGGCGTCGGTGAATACCTTGCCGTGCTCGCGGGTGATCGCCTCCGCCAGCTCGTCCTTGTGCTCGTTGAGCAGCGCGAGGAACTTGAACATCACACGGGCACGGCGGATCGGCGGCGTGTCGGCCCAAGCCGGGAAAGCGGCGTCGGCAGCGGCCACGGCGGCATCGACATCACTGTTGCCTGCCAGCGCGACCTGACCGGTCACCTTGCCGGTGGCCGGATTGAAGACATCCTGAGTGGCGCTGGAATCGCCTCGGGTCACCTGACCGTTGATGAAATGCTGGATGGGGTTGGCTGCTGTCGTCATGGTGCTGATCTCCGCTGGCGGTGTTTTATCGGAATGAGCCTGTGTCATGCACATGTCTGGCGCTGAAGGTCGTTCGCTTCATCAATGACGTTCGCTTGAACAATGACGTTCGCCTGGTCAATGACGAACGAGGACATGTCATCAGCAGGTGTTCATGAAATTACGCTGCCACGCGCAGGGTGCAATTGAGTAATTCTTGGGTGAGATATAACGATTGCTGATATCCGATTATGCTCATAAACGCCTTGGCTCTCCTCGAGAACCAGAGCAACAATTAAGCGCCGAAAATCAATTAGTTATAGCGAAAACAACGGGAGGAGTGCCGACAGCGGCGGGCGATTCGATCACGAGGGCTGTCCCGGGTGAACACGGCTTACCGCGACCAATGGCCAATAGGTGGCAGAGAACGGATTCAGGCCACAATGCGAGATGCTGGACCAGCAGCACGCGTCTCGCCGGCCAGAAAAATGCCAAACACATGGATGTCACTGATGCAGGACCTGTCCCGACTCAATGCCTTTGTCACCGTAGCGCGCACCGGCAGCGTGTCGCGAGCTGCCGAGGCATTGCACCTCACCCAGCCCGCGATCAGCCTCAAGCTCAAGCAACTGCAGGAAGGCCTGGGGTTAAGTCTGTTCGAGCGTCACCCCCATGGTCTGTTATTGACGGCCGATGGCCAGGCCTTGCTGCCCAGTGCAGAGAAGGCCCTGGCTAGCGCGCGTGGCTTCGAGCAGGCCGCCGCGGCACTGCACAGTACCGTGCGCGGCAAGCTACGCATCGGCACCATCGTCGACCCGGAATTCATTCGCTTGGGCAGCTTGCTGCGCCACCTGCTTGAGCGTGCGCCCAATCTGGAAACGGAACTTCACCACGGCATGAGCGGCTGCGTCCTCAAGGCGCTGTGCCAGAATGCGCTGGAAATCGGCTTCTACCTGGCACCACCCGGAGAGGGACCACGCGATGACTCCCTCTGTTATCGCGAGCTGGCATTCTTCGACTATTTCATTCTCGCCCCCACCGGCTGGTCAGCACGCCTGACGGAGACTGACTGGCCCTCCCTGGCCGCCCTGCCGTGGATCGTGACGCCGGAGAACTCCGTCCACTCACGCCTGTTGGCGCATGCCATGCGTGACAGTCAGTGCACCCCTCACCGTGTCGCGCAGGTGGATCAGGAAGTCTGCATGCTGGATCTGGTACGCGCGGGCGTCGGACTGACACTGGCCCGCGATGTCCTGGCGCTGGCCGAGCGCCAGGAACGTGGCCTCAATATCGTGCCGGATACCCGCCTGCCCTGCGCCTTGAGTGTGGTATGGCGCCACGACAATCAGCACGAACCCTGTGTCGAAGCCGCCCTGCAAAGTCTCGAAGAAGTCTGGCCATCCAAGTAAATGACGCTTTCAGGACAAGTGAGTGAGGCCTGATATTTCACGCGGCAAGCCCAGTCCTGCTGTGCCTTATCTTTCTTGCCTTACCCTCAATCTGCGGCATGCCGACGGCATCGGGCTGCCCGTTCATGCGGGGCTACTCGATTGGTGCAGGATGGATTATTCTATTCGTGTTTCGAGTGAAATCGTGTGCCCCGTCACGAGCGCGTGATGCCTCCTCACGTTCGGTGTCGAGGCCTCATCGGATGACAGTCCTGTCGAATCACAAGGTAAGAAATGATAGATTTCAACAATAAAGGCTTTTTCAAACTCAAACAGAATGATGAATATGCCGAGCGCGTCAATGACCTGCTGATTGATGGCGAAGAGATCATCTCGGCCTACAAATCGATGCGTGACGGCGTCGTCTTTACCAACAAGCGAATCATCGCCGTCAATGTTCAAGGCTTGACCGGCAGCAAGAAAGATTTCACCTCTCTGCCGTACAAGAAGATTGAAACCTACTCCATCGAAACATCCGGCACCTTTGATCTTGATTCAGAGCTCACAATCTATTTCTCGGCACTCGGTACGGTGAGGTTTGAATTCACCGGCAAGACACGCCTTACCGAAATCTCGCAAGTCATCACCACCTATGTGTGCTGATGCCCTACTGCTTCCATTGTGAATTCCTTTGATCAAACGGGGTTACCCAGATGAGTGACATGTCAGTCGAGCAATTCGAAGAAAACATGAAACGTGAACTCGACAAGTTCGTGCGCAGTACCACGGCACCTGCCAAGCCAGTTGCCAAGCCACGTGCCACGCAAAGCACCACGCCTCTCAAGGGGCTCAGGGTGACGCTGGGCGTCAAGAACAAGCGACTGGCATTGGAAGAACCCTTCACGGTGCAGACCGACAGCATCTCCAAGGTTCAAGCCAAAATTCAGGCAGAGAAAGCGGCGCGCAAGGCCGGCTGGAAAATCATCAGCCATGTGATCGACTGGAACGACACCGAACGAGCCCCCGACGCTCGCTGACGACGCGCCAGCCACGGACATCAAATATTCCGCTAATCCATATCGATATAACCGAAAGGCAATCCTTAAGCGCGTGACATAGTCTCTGTAGACACACTCGTTGTCTAGAGGGGATATCGATGAAATACTTTGATGCATTATTCTCGTTGATCGCCGCGGTACTGGTCTCTGCACTACTCCCTTTTGAAGTGGAACAAGGCAATCGTTCTACTCCACAAGCACCGCATGAACGCTCTATTCTGGTGATAGAGGGATTGCTGAAGGAGAGTGAGGACAACGCGTCGGTTGATACGTGAGTCACCATCACTGGATCATCGCGATAGGGAGCCGGCTTGCGGCGTAAACGGACAATCCCGTCAATTGCCAGGATATTCCCGCAGTACGCTCATGCGCAGCGACGTCACTTGAGGAGGCCGAATGGCGGACATTCAACTACGCATTGAATTGATGGACACGGATCCCCTGGTCTGGCGTCGAGTCGTCGTGCCAGAAACGATCAATCTGCACCGACTCCACGAGCTCATCCAGGACGTGATGGGGTGGGAGGAGCGACACCTCTACGAGTTTGAGTGTGACGGCCGCTACTACGCTGAACCCGACGACTTCAGCGAACGCCCCATTACCATGTCGCGAAATGCCAAGCTGAAGACCCTGGTGAAACGGGCCAAGGGAAATGCCTTCCAGTATCTCTATGATTTTGGCGATGACTGGAAACATCGCATTGTCATCGAAGCAACAGGGATGGAAGCTATCTCCCCCTGTCCAAGATGGCTGGATGGCGCCATGGCATGCCCCCCGGAGGATATCGGCGGTGTGCAGGGGTATGCTGCCCTGAAAGCCGCCAGCGCCGGCGAGCAGAACCCTCATGGTCACGAGCTACTTCAGATGCTGGGGGAAGACTTCTCGCCGGAGGCACTGGATGAGGCGGCCATTGAAGAGCACCTCATCCCCTTCCAGGCGGGCTTCAATCGCATGGCATGACTCAAGAGACAATAGCGGCCATTATTGAAGGTGGGTCGGCAAATCAATCGCTTGCGCACTGCCTGGGTGACGCGTTTCCCACCCCAATACACGACAATGCCCCGCCCTGGCGACAGGATGGGGCATTGTTGTAGTGAAGGGATCACATCAGGTGAACTCACCCCCTCTGACGCCCCACTAACCGCCAGCGCTAACGCCGAAACACCACACTCAGATTGTTCGCCGGCATCTCGATCACCTTTTCGAGCCGCAAGCCGTTGCGCTCCGCCTCCTCGATGACCGCTTCCAGATCACGCACGCCCCATAGCGGATTGCGGCGCTTGAGCTGCACATCAAAGCCTTCGTTGCTCGGCGCCGTGTGTTGCCCTCCCCGCTTGTAGGGGCCGTAGAGATACAGCACGCCATCCTTCGGGAGACGCCAACCGGCCTGCAACATCAGCTCGGACGTGACCCGCCACGGCGAGATATGGATCAGATTGATCGCCACCAGCGCATCGCAGGCCACCTCAGGCCACTCAGACAGCACATCCAGCGGGACCGGCACCTTGAGGTTGGGCAGTGCGGCCTCGGCGCGCCATGCCGCGATGGATTCCAAGGCACGCGGGCTGGCATCGCTGGGTTGCCACGCCAGATGAGGCAACCCGTAGGCGAAATGCACCGCATGTTCTCCGCTGCCACTGGCCAGTTCCAGCACCTGACGTCGCTGTGCCAGCACATCCCGCAGGACATCGAGAATCACGTCACGATTGCGGGCGACCGCCGGACTGGCGAGACGCTGACTGTGCGCCAGCTCGACATCCTTCTGCGATGATTGCGACGCGGCGCTTGGCAAGTCAGCGGGTAACTCGGGGATGGCCATGCAGCACTCCTTTCAACAGGGCAAATGACTCAGAACGAAAAGATGGCGAGATCATAACAAAGCGCCGCACCCCTGAGGGGCGCGGCGCTTGAGCAAACCGTGATTGGATCGGGTCATTTCCCCTATCTGAAGCAGGCCACATGACCGCTCCTGCTAGCGGGCACGCGCCACCGTGGAACGTGCGCGCCAGAAATCCAGCACCCGCAGCGGGTCACCCACTTCATGGGCCTTGTGTTGCGCGTTGTGCGCCATGGAACGCGTCGCATCACGATCACCCAGCAGGCGCTCGAGGGCGGCAGTCCATTCTGCCGAGTCATCCCCCACCAACAGGCCATCGACGCCGTCCTCGATCAGATCGACATAGGGCGCCCGTCGACTATAGATGCCCACCCCGCCCATGCGGGTGATATCGAGAAACCGCAGCCAGGAGGCGGCGCGATTGTCGGAATTTTCCATCAAGGGTGCCAGGCCGATGGCGATCCGACGCCGCGAGCAATAATCCTGGAAGCCCTCCCAGCTGACGGCCTCCATCGTCTTGAGGCGGGGAATGTCGCTGAGTGCCAGCGGCAGATGGCGCCCCATCATCAGCTCCACCTCACTGTCGGAATGCCGCGTCTGGATATCGCGCAACATGGGGGCCAGCGCCACGATATCGTCACGATGTGACAGAGTGCCGTGAAAACCGATGCACCAATCGCTCTGCTCGAGATGGTGAAGGTCCGGCAGCTTGCCGGTCAGTGGCGGCGTCAACAGGCTGACCTTAGCATGCAGACTCACCAGAGCGGCCTCCAGCTGCTCGCTGACCACGACGATTTCATCCGCCAGCGTGAACAGTCGCTGCTGCAATTGGGCATCCTCAGAGCCTGCTTCAGGGGGAGAGTTGCCCTCCTCCGCTGACAGCAGCTCAGGTGAATACAGATGATCGACGAGATAACAGATGCGACCGTGCTGCTCGCGGTGTGCTTCCAGCATCTCGATCCATTCCCGCCCCAGGCTCCGCGCGATCAGCAGGCAAGCACCGGTGAGGCGCGCCTGGGCAAGCCTGGGCGAGAACTTCCAACGGCGGGTTTCAAACCGCTCGACACGTGTGCCTTCCTTGCGCAACGCGGCCATGGCAGGCAGGAAGAAGTAGATATCTTCCAGCGCCCGGGCTTCATCACTGAGTACGATCCATCGAGGAGTGGTCGGGAAGGCGGTCATGTCAGTCTCCTTTACTCGAGGCATTCATGGTCCCGGCAGGTTCAGCGTTACCGCCAAACAAGCGCGAGCAAGAGCACACACTGACTCTGGGACGCTTACTTTGAGCTTAATGATTTCTTGGCATCACACCACTCAAATTTTGCTGATGTGTAGCGGATGTAATCAACGTGTTACCTGCGCTGGCCATCAATTCGGCGCTGACAGCACCTGATCGGGCGGCCTCAGGCCCAGAAACGACAAGGCCCGCAGGGTTAGCTGCGGGCCTTGTGGGTTGAGGTCATCTCGCTGAAGTCATCGCGAGCGCCAGAAATTCGTACACGCCTCTACAGCGCCAATATCTCGGGCTTTCTGCAAAGCGCGCTCTGCCATGGCCTGTGTAGCGGCTGGGTCAGCCAGCAATTGCTCCAGCGCTGCCCGCCACTCGCTGGGGTCATCCCCGACCAAGAGCCCATCGACGCCATGCTCGACGACCCCGTCATACGGCGCCCGACGACTATAGATACCGACACCGCCCATTGCGGCGATATCGAGAAACTTGATCCACGACTTGCCGCGATTGAATGGTGTCTCCAAGAGCGGCGCCAGGCCGATCTGGATGCGGCGTGTCGCCTGATACTGTTGAAAGGCCTTCCATGGCAGCGCCTCCGGAGTCTCCAGCCGTGCAATACCGGATAATGATTCCGGCACATGGCGCCCCATCATGATCTCGAGGCGTACCTGGGGATGTGCTGCCATCACTGGCGTGAATGCCGGCGCCAGGTGCGCGATGTCATCGCGATGCGCACGGGTACCGTGGTAGCCGATGGTCCAGTCAGACTGTGTGAAATCGGCCAGCTCAGTTTCTGGCGTCAGCATTGGCGGTGTCAGCAGCGAGGCATTGGCGTGCTCCCGCCCAAGCTGGGCCACCAGCGCCTCACAACAGGCCACTACCTCATCCGCGAGCGCAAGCAGTGCGGGCTGACGCATCGCCAGACCGCTCAGACGCGCGACATAGGCGGCAGGCAATCCATCGGTACGGGTCACGGCGCCAAGATCATCGTCGATCAGATAGACAATACGTCCGAAGCGCTCATGATGACGTTCGAGCAGGCGCACCCAGCGCTCGCCCAGAGAGCGCACGATCAGCAGATTGGCACTCGCCAGGCGCCGCAATGCCCATCGCGTCGGCAGGTGGTAGCGGCGGGTGTCGAAACGCTCGACGATGGCACCCTGCTGGCGAAGAGCAGGTGCGGCTGACTCAAGAAAGTAGATATCTTCAGTGGGTCGAGCACCATCGCTGAGAACGACCCACCGCACACCTGCCAAGGGTGAAGCTTCAGCCGACATCAGGATGGGTCCTGCGCACGCGAGGAGTCACGTGTCACGACATGCCAGGAAGACTCGACACCACGTGCTGCGGCACGCTTGTCATCCCGCGCCCGCTCCGCCTTGAGCACACGATACTGCAGGCGATTTAGCCATTCGCCGCCCAGCCCCGGCAACGGCAGGAAGGGTGTCGTGCGACTCATCCCCCACAACGCCAGACGCGAACTGCCCGCCTCGGCAGGACCACGGCCGTGCATGCCGAAGGTATCCGCGATCAGCAGCGTGTTGGCAGGCACCTTGAACAGCGTGGGCGCATTGAGACCGAAGCGAGCCAGTGCGCCCTCCTCGACCCGGAAGGACCCTCGCTGGGTATAGCGATTGGCATGCTCACGCGCCGTCAGACTCATGTGATATTCCCAATCCAGTCGGCCCTTGTTCAACTGCGTGGACTGAGGCACGAACATGAAAGGCCCGTTGCGCTCGCTCACCTCCTCCAGGTAAAGCCAGAACTTCATGGTCGGCTGGAAGGTATCCACGTGCAGGGACTTCTGCGGGTCTGCCTCATCACTCTCGCGGGCGCCATTGAACACCTTCTCGAGATGCACGATGGGCAGGCGACGATGGCCAGCGCAGAAACGCAGCAGACGCTTGAGCTGTGGGTCAGCCAACACTTGCTTAGCCACCGGCAGCTCGCTCAGGGTCTCCGGGTCCAGCAATACGCGATGCGTGCGGGTATCCCCCTGACAACACTCACGTACCTCACCGGGACCGTGATCATGCACGGTTTCAAGCTCGGTCTTGAGTCGCGCGAACAGCTCTGGCGACAGGAAGTCCTGCTTGAGTAGATAGCCATCACGCAGATAGGCTTCACGCTCCGCTGTCGGCACGCCTCGACTCAACATGGCCATGCGCCAGCGCATGATCCGAGACGCCGCCTTCACCCGCCAGACGTGCAGCCCGCGGCGATTCAGACGCTCGCTCCCGATCAGCGGATTGGCGATGAAGGACTTGGCACCGGTGAATAGCGCAAGGCCCCACAGGGGAGCCTTGAGCAGAAATCGTGAACGGGACATGGCGTTCCTTGCGAGACGATGTTCAATAGGCAGCTACAGGCATGACGGGACGGCACTCTGCTCAGCGTAACGAAAAGTCCTCGTGGACGAGAGTCAGGTTGGGGTTGTAGGCCGGATCATTATCCAGCTGCTCTGCCCAAGTAGTGCGCATGTACTCACATTCAGAGAGCCAGCGTGCTCGCTTCTTCGGCGTATCATCAGCCCCCCTCGAGATGGATTCGTGATGATACAGCTCTGCATAGGGCGTCCACAGATTTCGGTATCCCGCTTCTCGCACCTTGAGACATAGGTCTACATCGTTGTACGCCACGGCGAGCTTTTCTTCATTGAGGCCGTTAACCTCATCAAAGACCGAACGTCTCAACAGCAGACAGGCTGCGGTAACTGCGGACAGATTCTGAGTAGATTTCAGTCGTCCCTGAAAACCATCTTCATCACGGTTGAAGAAGCGGTGGGCATGTCCGGCAATGCTTCCAAGACCCAGGATCACGCCAGCATGCTGAATCGTGCCATTGGGATAATAAAGCTTGGCGCCGACACATCCGATGTCAGGACGACAGACCTGCGACACCATTTCCGTCAGCCATTCACCGTTCATCGGCTCAATATCATTGTTGACCAACCCGATGATATCGCCACGTGCCTCGCGGGCACCGAAATTGTTGATCGCTGAATAATTGAAAGGCTCGTCCCAGTGCAGTACTCGTACGCGCTCATCGCGTGCGGCAACTTCGCGCATATAGGCAAGTGTCTGCGGACAAGTGCTTTGATTGTCGAGAATCAACAACTCGAAATGCCGATACTCGGTATGCGCAAGGATGGCATCGACACACGGCTTGAGAATCTCTACCCCGTCCCGGGTGGGGACCAGCAACGATACCAAGGGTTGTGATTCCGGCAATTGCCATCTCACGCGAACGTTCTCTCCGACAACATCCTTGGCCTCTACCAATACCTTGCCCGGTTCAGCGACAGCCGCCACATCATGGCGTGCAAGGTAGTCACTCACACGTGCCAGATGCCGTGTCCCCCAGCTTCCTTGGTCGGACACTGCTAAGGAAAGATAATTGTCGGGAACATGCACCAGTACCTGGGGAACCCGCCACGCCAGCGACTGATGGCTCTTGTGAGCCGGTTCAATCATCTCCAGTGCCAGCTGATGGATAAGATCGGCAGTGTCCACTGTCGCGGCATGTCCCGTCCCCAGAGAATGGCGGCAGGCCTGCCACTGCTCACGAGACCAAAGCCCCAGATGCCCCAGATACGGTTTGGAAAGCAATAGATCCGGATTCCAGCCAGGCTTGAAGTTCGGTGAATGGCGATGTCCAGCCGAATCAAGACGATCTTCATCGCAATACAGAAAACCGGCCTGCGGTATCTCCCCCAACAACTCTACGAAGCGTGACAGCGCTTCAGAAGCGAGTGCAGCACCCACCGTCATCAACCCGACCCAGTCCCCCAGCATCTCGCTACTGATTGCTTCAATCTGGCCCGCTACGCCATCGGATGAGCTCTCCTCCTCTGTCAGCAGCCTGACGCGCACATCACTCTCGCAGGCGACAACTAACCAATCATGCTGCTGAACGGCCTTGTTCGTCGCTGAGACCACTAACTCCCACTGTATATGCGTCTGAGCTACCAGACTCGCTAGACTATTGCCAAAGGCTTCCTCGCTGACATTTTCATCAATCAGCATTCCCAGGCTGAACACTATATCAACATCGCTTTCAGCCGCTGAGCGAGCAGTAGTGGTAACATTCGTCAGGCTTAGTCCCGGTGATTCGACCATTCCAATCCACTTAGAGTAATCTGACATAATATAGGGATTGAAATGCAAAAACGTCGAATCATAGTAATCTAGCGCTATCTCCTTCCATGTTAGACGATGCGTATGAGCTTCATGATCAAGTAACGATAATATTTCTTTCCTGGTCAACCCTCTACAGACGCGATGATTAGTGGCCAAGCGCTGTATTAATCGATCTTTTGCAAAGCGTGGTGTCAGCCATACCAGCCTGAAATGTTTGAGACGGAAAGTGCCACGGCTGTTGATGGGGCATAGTGTGATACGTCTTACTCCACGTGGCACTCTCAGCATGCGACGCGTGATCTTGCCTGCTCTCAGCGGCAACTCCACCGTATGAATTCGATCGACCGTTTCAAAAGTGATGACCGCCGCAGCCCCGGTGACTGAGCGCTCCATGTCTATTTCGACCATGTTCCAGCCTGGCAACGGCCGAGGCCCTTCCCAGAGAAAAGCGGGTGTGCTGGAAAGCGAACGCCAATCCCCATCGTCAAGAGGCGCAAGGTCACTATCGATTCGCAGGTAACGCGGTACGCGGATATGCAGAGGCAGTGAAAGAAAGGTAGGGGCTTTGGCAGCGGAGGACTGGAGCTGTGATCCCTCAAGAAACGGTGGTGTCGGCAAAACTTTCTTCCATTACAGGTAAAAGATGACAGAGAAAATTGATGTCGAACGACCATACGACAAAACTCTTCCCGCTACACAGGGCGAAGTCAAAGACTGCATCATCATCTGAGGAGGGCTTCAGTGTGCGGTGATATCATCACATGAAGCATCGGAAGAATTTATCTGCTCCAAGACCAATTTCTTGTCCGCAATGCGCCGTTGCATCTTCTTGATGCCTCCCCCCCCGGGGCGAGCCTCCAATGCCTTTTGAAGCAGCAGTAAGGCATCATCCAGCAGGCCCTGTTGCTCAAAATAGGCGCCCAATTCTCGAAGCCGGTCGGCTTCTTTCATTTTGCTGCTGGCGATGATGCCACGCGCGCGCGCACTCAATCCTGTCCGTGCGTCTGGCTCCTCAAAATCAAGGCCCAGGAGATCCAGAAGTTTCAGGAAGGCATAGCCCTGACTACCACTCTGATATTGTGACAAAGCCTCCTCCTTGATAGCGTCCAACTCCTTGGGACACTGCGCCTCAAGGTATGACAAGGGACGATAAGGGTTGCACAATTCAGCTGTACGCGCCCTTTTCTTGCCCTGAGGAGGAAAAAGTACATCTCGGTCCAATGATGGGAAGCGCTGCATGACAGGTTCCATCGCGGAGAGGAACATGTCATTTATTTCTTGGTACAGTGGCCCAGGGATGTCCTGACTCCCCAGCGAATCTTCCTCAGGGTGTTGATCCGAGTATGCCTGTAAAGCCCTATCGATTTCACGACCAATCTTGGGCGGGAGTTCGTCAAGTACAGTATTCAGGATGCGCTTGAGTTCAAGCGCAGAGCGCACATAACTGCGGTTAGTGATTGTGCGCTCAGGTAGCAATGTCTTAATATTCGACAATGTCATGCCTAGTGCTTTCAGAAATAACGACTCTATTTGCGGCTGATCGACACTTGGCTTATGATAAGTTATGAAGTGACAATTATCATCGCCAAAGTAATGTGCCCACTGTATCAGCGGTATCCCTGCACGGCTATGCTTTGCGGTACTCATTACTTGGGCCAGATGACTGGAGAGACGCCATGTCGCGTCATGTCGCTTGATACCCTGATTATAATTTCCCATTAAGTAATCAATTGGGGCGCGCACGAAAGAAATAACACGAATTGTCTCTGGCTCTAGCCCGAGTTTTTCATGTAACAAGGTATGAAATGCTTGTGCTTGATTGAAGAACGACTCAGAGGAAAGGACAAGCTTCATATTCTTCTTACGAGCATGTGACATCCACTTGTTAAGGAGTAATGTAGCAGACTCTAAGTTATTCTCTCGCAAGGCTGATGCCAATTGACCATGACCACCTGAAACACCATTTTGGTCGGCACCATGCTCCGGATAATAATATCCAAATTTTGCTAACGAGTTACATGTATGAAGCATAAACTTTTGCAGAGCGGAGGACCCAGCTTTAGGTGAACCTATATGCAAGTATAGTTTTATAGATTTAGGTGTATCTCCTATAAACTTATTATGCGGAGAGATCCATTTCCTTAAAATACTCATATACTTCCTCTAAATAACACGATTAAATCAACAAGATATAAAGTTACAAAATCAGCCAGCTCCGCATAGACCCTATTTCATCCCTGCAACTGCTCAGACAACAAAACACAAAGAAAGCAATTTTACTTAATACCAAGGCGATCAAACTGTCTAAAAACTTGTTCTAGTGATACGGCGTCTTTAATATTCGAGTATTTAGGTGTAAAATCGAACAATATAGATTGATCTAAGCCAGCTGAAGAATTTTCGATATCAGATGCAACATACTCTGACACCATATTTATCAACCTTTCATTGCCATCAAAACTAAATTCTTTTATATACTTCCCCTCATTAAAGGTTGCTGCATCATCTCTGAGCTTGGATATATTCTCTTCATAATAAACATCAGTGAAAACTCCCCTCCTTCTCAAGAAAATCATTAAAGCCATTTCAAAATGACCAATACTAACGTTAGACTTCACTATAAATTTTTCATCAAGATTATCATCACCTAAAACAGAAAACAGAAAATCTCTGGCGCAATCTCGGTGCGATAAATTCTTATCTTCTCTCACAACGACCTTAGATGCTTTTAGGTGTTTGCGTATTAGCGTTAAAGTTGCATTATACTTCAATAGATGTGACTTGTCAGAAATAACAAACTCATTAACAAAGTCCTCCAACCCCCCCTCATATTTGTCTTCTACAATATTAAAAAACCCGACTACTACAGCTTGACAATATGCAGACTCTAAAAAACGGTACAAATTCTTAAGATAAATATATATGTGTATAGGGCGATTTAGATCTTCAATAAAGGTGTTGAAACTTTCAATAAAATTCTCTTCTTCGATTTTAACGGAGATCATCTCGCTAGATATAACTATAGGTGAACATTTATCAACTTCACACTTGAAATTCTCAGCCACCCTACCCGAAAAATTATGAGAGACAAGCTGATGATGCGCTCTTGCGTTATCAGGTCTACCTGAGCACGGATATATAATATTTGAAAAACCATGAGATCTGAACG
Source organism: bacterium Scap17 (assembly GCA_013376735.1). NCBI lineage: Bacteria > bacterium Scap17. The sequence continues at coordinate 2,528,022 of VINJ01000001.1, forward strand.
TATCTTGGATCGAAGTACTACCTACTTTCGGCCAGCCGCAGTGTATAAAAATGGGGGCGCTTGAAGCTAAGTTTTTTTTATAGATACCTGATTTCTGCATATTCAACCATCGATTTGATACTCCACTTACCCTTACGTACTTATTTTTTGATAGCACATTACTAAAACTAATCTTTCGAACCTTATGGCAATACTGAGAGTTTTTTATTATTTTCGTTAGTACTCCTGGTCCTGTACAGTTTATTACATCATGATTGTATCTCCCTTCGCGGTAGTTTATTATTATATCATCAATCGCCTGACGTATAAACTCAGATCGAGGGGGGCTAACTATGATTCCATTTGCATAATGAGCTGCAGATGGATCATTACTATACCTTTCTAAATCGTCCCTGACCAAAACTGCAACATCACCCGTTATATCAATAGAGCTTATATCATCCAATTGGATCGATATATCCAAATATACCCCGCCAAAAATATAGCAAATCACGAGCCTCGCAATATCTGACCGCGATGCTGGTATCTTATTATCTTTGAACGCTTGATATAACTCATCCCCAAAACTAAACCTTATAATATCCAGCAAATACTCATCATCGAATAACTTGAACTGATTACCAGAATCTTCAACTGTTTTTTTAGTATACTCACTAGCTTTTAGCAATTCTCCGGAAAGTTCTTTTCGAGAGTGAAAGTATTGAAAATATAGCACAATTAACCACCATGGAGTTAGACAAGGAGAACAATGTACAACAATTCAAAAGCAAAAAGCATCAAATACGACCAGGCATTATCTTGCAAATCAAGCTGGCGCCATTTACTCCAAAATATAACTATAAATTGAGAAAGGGCAGCAATGGCTGTAGTCAACCATCACTGCCAGGGAAAAGTATTCAACCCAAATCATTCAATTCTAATTTATTTTCAGATATACAGTTCACAGGATAATAGGAAGTCTTTATTAAACTAGACCCTGATAAACCAAACCACTCTATAAGCCTTTGATTACCCTGCTTGAAATGAGCATCAAACGCCTGCTGCTCCGCAACAGAGAACAGCATGTGCTTGTCCTGGTCACGATCGAGCGTCTCTGACAGAGAGATAATCTTGTCTCTGCGGCGAACAAATTCAGCATTGCCCATCTGACCACGACCAAATCTCTGTACCAACGGCAGACAGCGAGTCGGCAGCGACGGATTGACGATGGCTGTCTCATCGGCCTGATTGGCACCGGGACGATAATCAATGCCGAATGAGGCCAGGAAATCCTGTACCACCTGTCGGCTATAGGGAATCACGGAGAGGTTCTCTCCACCGACGTGCTTTTCCCACTGACGAACGTGATTCAGATAGTTCAACCAGCTCACATTGCGCATGGCGAGGGTGAACAGTGACGCCCCGTAGCGGATGTTGGGGTCTTTCACCAACTGATTGAACAGCGACAACAACAGCTCCGACTGCGGGCGTACTGTGAAGATGACCTTGACCGTCTCGAAATGCTCCGCGACGAATACCTTGAACCGCGGGTTGTTGAAATACATCGGCGACAGCTCGGAAGACAGCAATACGCTTGCAGCTGAGCTTGCCTGCATCTCTACACGTAACTTCTCCAGGGCATCCGCTGGCGACATGTCGCTCTGATAGGCACCACTACCTTTGAAGGACAACGCAAAGGGATGATGAGAGTGATCAGGCCATTGCAGAGATTGCGGATAGAGGATTCCCTTGGCAAGGAAATCCTCATGTTGTGCCTGTATCTGCGACTGAACGGCAGATGTCCCCGTCTTGGACCAACCAACGTGAAGGTACAGAGTATCTTTTTTCATCATTCACCAATAAACGGGTTGCGGCCGATCTGGCTTACCAGAGCGCCCCATTTCAGAATCTGGGCTTCGTCGAGTGCATCTTTGCCCGTCAGCACATCTGGCATACCCAGGGAGCGCCACTTGTCCATCGGATGAAGAATATGGAAGGTCGCCAGGCCCATGTCGCCTGGGCGCTGTGCATCGGCCACGACATTGTCACCGATATGCAGATGGCGCCGTCCCTCTTCACGAGCCAGGTCCTCCTTGACCATCGCCCACATGGTGCCACTGTCCTTGCGCTTGCCTTCCTCGCTGGACACCATCAGACGGTAAGCCGCCGAGATACCGGCCTTGCGCAGCATCAGACCGACCTGGTCACGCGTGTAGTAGGTGTCGGAGATGACCCACAGAATATGCCCGGCTGAACTCAGATGATTGAACAATTCTACCATCTCGTCCTTGGGCTGGATCATCGCGAGATCCAATTCGAACTCACGCTTCATCCATCCCTGCGCGACATCCTTGCTGACCTTGTACACATCCGCCAATTCGTCATAGATGGCGTCGATCCGGATATCACCCTGGAAGTTGGCACGCTTGCGCAGCGTAAACTCCGCCTCATTGCGCGTCTTCACGAAATCATGAGCTGAGGTGGCGATACCCTGCGCCACCAGCCACTTGCCCAACTTCAGCTTGGCATAATCCGGTACGGTGAATTCGCGACGCACCAGCGTATCGAAGACATCGAAGCTGATGATCTGATGTGCCTGGATGGCCGGAATGTGCTGCTCGATGGAGCCGTGATAACTCGCGGTGATGTAACTCTGGTCTACCGTAAACTCCCCACCCGACGGGTAATAGAAGAACTGACGGTAGCCCAAGTTTTCCGCCTGAGCGCCGAGAATACGTTCCAGCGCGTGCAGCTTGGAGCCATCGTTGGGCAGGGGTTCATCGGGGAAGTCTTCGTATTTCCAGCCCTTGCCGATGATGCCCTCAAGCGCCTGTGGGCGCGCCCAGAACATGCCGCCTGCGGGATAGCTCAGGAAGTCGCTAACATGATCGATCTCCAGCGCCTGCTGCCACTCGCGCATGAAGCCCTTGTTCATGGTCTGGTGATTCACCCAGCTGGGCATCATCCAGAATGTCGTCGGGTAATAGACACCGAGAGTCACGTCAGCAGCGAAGGCATTGAGCGCGCGCTTGACGACGGACTTGTCACTCAGCAGAAATTCAGTGAGGTAATCGGCCCATTGGGTCTGTTCCCGTCCTGAGTACAGTGACTTCTTGGAGTGCAGGTGACAGAAGAGGTCATACTGCGCAAGCACATCGCCATACTCGACCAGCAGCGGACCGAAGTTGCGCCCACGATTGGGCACGTGACGAATCTCGACACGTCTGACGCAGGCATGCTTCTCGAACGTCTTGCGTGCCAGGGATTCATTCACACCCTTGGCAAGCGTCAGCAGGACATCCACCTTGATTGGCATGTCATCCAGCGCATGGGCGAAACGCTCCAGAAAATCCTCGTAGAAGACATGCAGACAGACCGCCATCTTCAATTTGCTGGCTGCCTCGGTGAGCGTGGTATCCAGTGGCATGCGTGTCTGAGGAACCCAGCGTGGCGTCAAGGGCACATGCTGACGCCCTTCGCGCTTACCATTCTTCAGATAATGGAACAGCGGGCTCTGCTGGTCGTAGAACACATCCATGTACATGCGATGGTAGCTTTCTCCATCGAAGGCGGGCGACGGATGAATCGGTGCAAAGCGTGACTTGTGGAGATAATCCTTGAAGGCATGCGCCGGAGAGAGGAATTTCTGTCCATAACGCTGCTGATACCAGCTGGCATCGAACAGCCCTAGGGTTTCGGCTTGCTCGAACTCCCGCCGCTGCGCCTTGGTAAGAGATGCGGAGTTTCGTTTGGTAAAGACATTGAACGGTTTCATGACAGCTCTCGATCAGATGTTGAAAAGGGCCAACGGGTTCAAGATGCCATTCCCCGAAAAGTCATCGTCCACGAAGAACAGGTGCCACGCGCATTGCGGTATGGCCCCCTGTCGCGTCGCGAAGTTTTCATACATCTGCTCCACCTCTTCCGGCGTGAAGCTGACACCTGCCTTCAACCATTCCGCCACCTGATTGATCGCGCCATCGAAGACTTCCTGCATGTCCTGGAAGTGACGCTGCGTCGCCGCCTGACGGCCATAGCAGAATTCAAAGCCGCCTTCGCTGTCCTGACGCACATCCACCACCTGTCCATGCGGCGCCGTCATCAGCGATTCGAACAGCAACGAGCGATCAAGCATCTGATAACCGTCGCCCCAGCTAACTCCCTCACGGAAGACACCGGCGAGATTGGCTGTCGCCCCGCCCTGTAAGGACTTGCCTGGCTTGGTCGCCACATAGTAGAGACCGAAGGTCTCGCGCTGCATCATGCGGGTCAGCAACTTCTGGATCGTGCCCGAATAGCCCAGGTCCAGCATGAGCGGCGCAGGCCCGTCCGTCAGGCCCAATGCCTTCAGGTAGGCCATCACGCCCTGCCTTGTCGGTGCGACCAGCGCCTTCAAACGCTCAAGATGCGGTGTCAGCCATGTGACGACATGCTCCTGCTGTTCGGGGAGCTTGACGTGTGTCTGCAGCAGTTCGGCTGGCAATACGCTGAAGGCTTCATGCATCTGCAGACCAAAACGCTTGCGCATCAGGTCCAGCATACCCCCCTCGAAGTCATTGCCCAGCGCCAGTGGCCAGAGGAACTCCTCTCCGAGATTGGCTCTGAACAGCAAGGTACGAGATACCTTGAGATACTGCGGTGAATTGTCGAATGTCACCAGACTCTGCGCTTGAAGACGCGTCAACAGACGCTCGAAGCACCAGCCCTCGCGAGCCAGACATATCGGTACTCGTCCCGCACCTTGAGCTTCCACTGCTTTTGCATACACCAAGAAGGCCGGCCCCATGAAACTGGCGCCGAACTCCCTGAGTGCCTGACGAGTATTCTTCATCTTCTCACCCATCCATAAGCGTTCGAGCTGGAAATTTTCCTGACTGGCATGATGCCATTCAGGTCATTCAGGTCATTCAAAGACAGCGGCCGACTCGAAAGATTCACCGGCTTCATCCTTGCCCGAGAGCAGCGGCGCCTCGCCATTCACCAGCGGCCATTCTACCCCGACGCTGGCGTCATTCCATTTCAGCGAGTACTCATCCCCCGGGGCATAATAATCCGTGCACTTGTACTGGAATTCCGCGGATTCGCTGATGACATAGAAGCCATGTGCGAATCCCGGCGGCACCCACAGCATCTGCTGATTGTCTTCACTCAGATGGGCACCGACCCACTGACCGAACGTCGGGCTGCTCTTGCGCATGTCCACGGCAACATCGAAGACTTCCCCTTGGGTGACACGCACCAGCTTGCCCTGCGGCTGGTTCAGCTGGTAGTGCAGGCCACGCAGAATGCCCTGACTGGATTTGCTGTGGTTGTCCTGCACGAAGGTGTAATCACCGCAGTGCTCGACGAATTCGCTCTGACGGAAGGTTTCCATGAAGAAACCGCGCTGATCACCGAATTTCTTCGGCGTCAGCAGCACGACATCCGGGATGGCGAGTTTTTCAAAATTCATGCGGGAATTGCTCTTTGTCGGGGACAGAAATAGCGTTGGCAGCGAGGTGGCTCATTGCCTTTCTCATCCAGCCAGCTCTTTGCCAAGCCACATTTCGTCAAGCGGTCCTGCGGCACTGACGGCGTTGACTGACACGATACACCACAAAGATTACATACCTTACCGTCACATCACTGCTCGCCAGGGAAGCCATGGCCGCCTGCCATAAAAATTCCCGCAGTCGTCATCATGGTCGGGACGACTGCGGGAGCTTGACTACATTAGCATTGCGTTTAAACAATTCGTATCAAAGGCATGACACAGCTCATCATGAACTTTCATTGCAGGACATGTCATTGCAGGCTATGTCATCAATCGCCGTATCACTGATTGCCGCGGCGCTTGTCATCCAGACGCTTGAGCAGGTACTGACCGTAACCGGTCTTCTTGAGTGCCGTGCCCTGCTCCTCAAGCTGCTCGTCGGTGATCCAGCCATTGGCCCAGGAAATCTCTTCCAGGCACGCCACCTTCAAGCCCTGGCGATGCTCGATGGTCTGGACGTACTGGCCAGCTTCCAGCAGACTGTCGTGAGTGCCGGTATCCAGCCAGGCGAAGCCACGCCCCAGTCGCTCGACACGCAGGTCACCACGTTCCAGGTAGGCATTGTTGACGCTGGTAATTTCCAGCTCACCACGCTCGGACGGCTCGACGGCCTTGGCGATCTCGACCACATCGTTGTCATAGAAATACAGGCCAGTCACTGCATACGGAGACTTGGGCTTCAGCGGCTTCTCCTCGATGGACATCGCCTTGCCGGACTCATCGAACTCCACGACACCGAAGCGCTCCGGGTCCTGCACCAGGTAACCGAAGACGGTCGCGCCGCTCGGGTGATTCGCGGCACGCTTCAGCTGATCCGAGAAGTGCTGACCGTGGAAGATGTTGTCACCCAGCACCAGGCAGACCGGGTCACCGCCGATGAACTCCTCACCGATGATGAAGGCCTGGGCCAGGCCATCCGGACTCGGCTGTACGGCATACTCGAAACGCACACCATACTGCTCGCCGTTGCCCAGCAGCTTTTCATATTGCGGCAGATCTTCCGGAGTGGAGATGATCAGGATTTCGCGGATGCCGGCCAGCATCAGAACAGAGACCGGATAGAAGATCATCGGCTTGTCATAGATCGGCAGCAGCTGCTTGGAAACACCGCGAGTGATCGGATGCAGTCGTGTACCGGAACCACCGGCGAGGATGATGCCCTTACGCGCCATATCAAAATCCTTGTCGTATCGACGTGTAGCGTTTCATTCGAAGAAGATCAGGTGCTGCGGGATGCCACACACTGAAGATGACCTGCCAATGTGACAGAGACCGCTGGCTCAGCGATCCAGATGTTCCTTAAGCGTCAGCGCCAGCTGAGACTGCCAGTCAGGCAGCTCGAGACCAAGTGCCGACTCGAGTTTCCCCAGCGCAAGACGGGAATTCAGTGGGCGTGTCGCCGGTGTCGGGTATTCCGCTGTCGGGATGCCACCCAGCGTCTGTGGATCGATCGCCAGCGTTTCGCCCTGTGCGATAGCCAGACGGAAAATGGACTGGGCGAAACCATGCCAGCTGGTGGTGCCCTGCGGCGCCAGGTGATAAAGCCCAGAGTCGATCCGTTGGCGCAGTGCTTCACAGGTAAGCTGAGCAATCAGGCGCGCAGGAGTCGGCGCACCGATCTGATCATTGACGATATTCAGCGCATCGCGATCACGCCCCAGCTTGAGCATCGTCTTCATGAAGTTGTTGCCGCGAGCGGCATAGACCCAACTGGTGCGGAACACTAGGTGACGACAGCCACTGGCCAATACCGCTTCATCGCCGGCCAGCTTGCTCTCGCCATAGACGGAGAGGGGCGCCGTCGGGCTATCTTCACGCCACGGCTGATCTCCATCTCCCGGATAGACGTAGTCCGACGAGTAATGCACCAGGGTGGCGTCGAGTTCAGTGGCTTTCTCGGCCAACAGGGCAGGCAGCTCCGCGTTGAGACGCATGGCGCCCTCGCACTCCTCTTCTGCCTTGTCGACGGCCGTCCAGGCGGCGGCGTTGAGAATCAGCTGTGGTCGATAAGCGTCGATGAATGTCGCGACAGCATCGAGATCACTGACATCCAGTTCACTGCGGCGCGGTGCACTCACCTCACTAAAGGGCGCAAAGCTGCGTTGCAACTCGAACCCGACCTGACCGTTGCCCCCCAGAATGAGGATACGGCCCATGCGATGGGAAGTCGTCATCATCAGCTCCCGGTTCCCAGGCGCTCACCACGGTAGCTGCCATCCTGCACGCGCTGCCACCAGCTCTCATTAGCCAGATACCACTCGACTGTCTTGCGCAGGCCTGTCTCGAAGGTTTCCTGCGGCACCCAGCCCAGCTCGCGTTCGATCTTGGTGGCATCGATGGCATAGCGCACATCGTGGCCAGGGCGATCCGTCACGTAGCTGATCAGGTCTTCGTACTTGGCAATGCCAGCGGGCTTCTCGGGGACCAGCTCTTCCAGCAGTGTACACAGTGTCTTGACGACTTCGATGTTCTGCTTCTCGTTATGACCGCCGATGTTGTAGGTCTCGGCGATCTCGCCTTCGGTGGCAACCTTGATCAGCGCCCTAGCGTGATCTTCCACATACAACCAATCACGCACCTGCTTGCCATCGCCATACACCGGCAACGCCTTGCCTGCCAGCGCATTGAGAATCATCAGCGGGATGAGCTTCTCAGGGAAATGGTACGGGCCATAATTGTTGGAGCAATTGGTGACCAAGGTCGGCAGGCCATAGGTACGCTGCCAGGCACGCACGAGGTGATCCGAACTCGCCTTGCTGGCAGAGTACGGGGAACTGGGGGCGTAGGCAGTCGTCTCGGTGAAGAGATCTTCTGGCCCTTCGAGATCACCATACACCTCATCAGTGGAGATGTGATGGAAACGGAAACCGGCAGCCTTCTCGGCATCCGACTCCTTCAAGCCCTTCCAATACTGGCGTGCCGCTTCCAACAGCTGATAGGTACCAACGATGTTCGTCTCGATGAAATCCGCCGGGCCATCAATGGAGCGATCCACATGGCTCTCGGCCGCCAGGTGCATCACGATATCCGGCTGGAATTCAGCAAAGACCGCCTTCATCTTTTCGCCATCGCAGATATCAGCCTGCACGAAGTGATAGCGCTCGGAATCCGCGACTTCCGCTAGGGATTCGAGGTTACCGGCGTAGGTCAGCGCATCTACGTTGATGACGGTATGTTGTGTAGAGCGGATCAACTCACGGACGACTGCGGAACCAATGAAGCCAGCCCCCCCTGTTATCAGTGCTTTCATAGTATTCTCATGGCTCAAAAGATAGTTAGAGGGCTAAGAAAAATCGATGATTATATTGTCTATAAAGCAGAATAAGATAACACTGCTAATAATCAGAACTTAGCCCTCAAGATAAGACCTATTATTTATTATAAGTAGTCTTTATAGAAGTCTTCTTCTTCTATTGCTGAATATTGTGGATTCTTCTTAAGCTCACTCATAAACAAATTGAACTTATTAAAACCACGTCTATTTTCCTGCCTACCTGATATTTTATAATAATGCTTAATGGCAGTTAAATCTGAAGAACTACTAGCCAACTGAATATCTTGATTTAACTCCAAATACTCACTCACTTCTATCTCTAATATTTTATTAGCTAATTTATCTAAATGAGCCCTTCCCTGGCCAGCCAAAAATGCTGTTATATCTTTGATAAACATATCTATTGGCAAATGAATCGGGATAGTGAATAACACATCAATTAACTCAAACAAAGTATCATCAGAATACTTAGTATTTAAGCTAGATAAATATGAAACGACCTCTTTATGCAAAGCTGTAAAACTATGCGAAAACACTATGCTATTAACCATACAAGAAAGTGCCGAATCAAACCGTTGCAATCCGACTAATATTTTTACGTCGAAAAGTAATCCTTGGCTATCACCGGAGTCATTGAAATTATGATTGACATAATTAACAAGCTGAGAATCTGGTGCTTTATCATTTGAATCTAAAACATTCTTCCCATATTCAAATGCAGCCCTAGCGCAGTGATTTCCAAGATTTTCCGAGTATTCTATAAGATTGATGTATTCCTGTGCCGGAGTCATGCCGCCAGTATGTAATGGTATTAAATATGTGCTATAAGGACTTTGGGAATAAGACCATTGCAGCATATTAACTTGATGTTCAGCTGCTACTTTCCCGATTTGCAAGCCAATAGATCGTTTAGCTTCTAATAGATTTACATCTATATCTATTGCATCATATATTCTCCTAAAGTTTTTAGTAACTGAAGTACTAGAGATCATACTTGGCATACCTACCTCATACAAATAAAGCGGCTCTGGCAATACATAGTAGGAGGCATTATTCTGGAGTGCATTTAGGAAAAGCTCATAATCCTCATGGCCTACACCTTTTAACTCAGTATATGCGCCCGAGGTGGTAAGATATTTTTTCTTGATAAGAGCAGTTGCTGATCCTATGCAATTACTATAATAAGCTACTGATAGTGGGCCACCAACCGGGACATAGCTGATCTTTTCTTTAAATTCATCCGGATTTGATACACCCTCAGCTCTCCTCGAAATGTCCATAAATTGATTTAAACAGTTGGTAATGTCAGCATCAGTATGAACTGCAGACTTAACCAAGGTTGAAACCAAATTAGATTTAGCAATATCATCATCATCTAAAAAGCAAAGATACTCGCCGTTAGCATTTGCAATAACGGTATTTCTTGCAGCGCCTAAATAACCGTTTTCCCGATAGATCAGTCTCCCACCAATACGAGTAAGAATGTTTTCTATGTCGAGTAACTTCGACTTTGTTGCTTTGCTTTTTGAACCATCATCTACAACAATTATCTCAATATTTTTATAATCTTGTTTTACTATAGAGAGTATAGCATCAATGACTTTGTCGGGTCTTTCGTAATGAGTAATACCCACCGTTACCAGAGGCGTATGAGTTGAAACTTCAAAACTTTTGACATGTTCATCATGAAACTTCAACCATAATTCATCAATTTCTGATGGAGTCTGGGCCATTTGAGGCGTGTTAATGGGGTAGGAAACAATATTTTCTATAACCGCTGCTAGATCACTGGGCTCATCGCTGTTCCATAATAGGCGCTGATGGCAGTCCTCTACTAAAAGCTCTTTACCACCACCAAAACCAGAGGTAATAACTACTTTGTTTAGTATCAAAGACTCTAGAACAGTATAAGGTGAATTTTCGACTGAAGGTGTCACTACAATAGAAGATGAATTAGACACCAAATATTTAGCAGCCTCCTCTCTATGATAGCTTGTTATCACCTTAAAAGGAAATGTCCATTTTTGACTTGTATTAGCTAAAAATATACCTGAATGCTGACCTGCAATCCTTCCAAATTTTCCTAAGAATGTAACCGTTATATTTTTTTGAGTGAGAAAATCATTAAGAGATGAAATTGCAGAGCAAAATTCTTTGAATCCCTTACGGTCTTCATGTCTAGCAAACAAAACAATTTCATTGACGCTAGTTAAATCTTCACTCATCTGAGCGAATCTTTTCAATTGCTGTTGAAGAGACGAAGAGACATTTTTAATAACTCTAGTATCTGCCGGGAATACAAAGCCTTGTTCATCTTTTAGGTAATCAATCAAATATTGACTTGGAGAAACGACTGAATCTGATAATTCTACAGATTTTCTCTCCATAAAATCAATTTTCAATTGATCTTCATGCGTATATAAAGTTTTGTTTACATCTACCGTCCATCCCGTAGGCCCATGCATTTGCACAACTATTCTAGTACTTGAAAAAGCTAATGCTTGTTTTTTTGCAGATGCACAAAAATAAGCTAAACCTTTATAGTCATGAAAATGTAGACAATCATAGTTAGATAACTTTAGATGCTTGTATACTGCATAAGCCTTTTTTTCATAAATATGATCCCCCCAATAATGATCAGAATAATCAACAAAATCTAGCTTAATTCCCTTAGCATAGAATTTTTGTTTATAGATTTTCTTATCATCTTCATTGATTTCCTGTATAGGGCAATATAATACATCAACTGCAAAGTTATTTTTAGCTAAAAGCTCAGCTAACTCTAGGAATGCTGCTCCAATACCGCCAGAGCCATAAATCCCTGCAATTTCTTCAGTTACCAAACATACTGTCTTCATAGTCTTAATCCGCTTGACACATTAGTTTTTAAAGAAAAAAGATTGCTTACCTTCTGGAGAAGGAAACTCTCTCCCCTTTTCATTCCAAATATTTATAATATTCTCATAATCCAAGTAGGAATAATTAGGGCCTTTTGCTAAACTATAAGCTTCCTTTAGCTTGGCAACATCTGTTGGTACATATTTCTTATTTATAATTTTATCTAGGTCTTCAGGTGGCTCGATAGAAAGCTCTTGCAATAATTTGAGTATCTCTTTCTTAGGGTTATTCTTAATATCTTCGTAAAAAACAAAATAGATATTTTTTTTGTTGTAATTTAAAATATCGTAAAGTATTTTAATATCTTCCCATCCTCCTTCTTCCTTCCATCCTGAAAATACAACTCTTGATATTACAATCTCCCAAGGATTTCTTAGAACACATATATACTTAGAATTCGGAAACACTTCATTCATTACATGCCAATACCACGTAACAGGGAATGCAGAATTGTCGCCTTCCACTTTATATTGGTTCCAGGGTATAAACTTGGGAATGCCGGCTGGCTTGTGAAACCAATGTTTATGGTCATTATCATTAATTGGAAACAACTTATCAAACAATGCCCTTACTACACTACTTTTATAAACTTCTCTACTTGAATAATCGAGTATCGGGCTATTAAAAAAGCTTGCCTCAGCACCAATATAAGTCCCAAAAATTAAACCACCGGTTTCACCCGTAGCATAAACATCATCACAAGCCTTAAATACATTCTCCAAGAGAGTAGTGCCAGAGCGTCCTATCCCAACTAAAGTAATTGGCGATGATAAATTGGCCATATAGCCTCCTATTTAATCACGGTGATCTTTTACGATCATGACTAACATACTGAAAATGAAGCCGAGGAAAATCATGACCAGTCCGAAGATGGTCACGTTATAAAGACGTTCGGGCTGTTCAGGGTATTCCGGCAAGATCGGGCTTTGCAGAATGCTCACCTGCTTAAGCTTGCGAGCAGCTTCAATACGGGTGTTTTCCAATGCCGCCAGTGCATTGGAATAGGTCTGCTTGGCAAAGTCGGCGCGCAGTTGCAGTGTCTCGTACTGGCTGGACACACTATTGAGCGCATTGCCGGACTGACGTGCCAGGCGTTCCTTCTCCAGATCGATCTGCTTCTTGATGGCGTTGATCTCGCTTTCCACACGTACCATCTCGCTGGAACGCTGGCTCTGATAGCTTGCCAGGGCGCTCTTGCGTGCCTTGTAGGTGGCCAGCTGGGCTTCAAGTGAAGAGACAACAGTGTTCAGACTTTCCACTGTCTGGGTCGGGGAGACCAGGCCGTTTCTGTTCTGGTAATCCAGCAGGTCCTGCCGGGATTGTTCGAAGTTGTCTTCCAGCAGCGAAACCTGCTTGTCGAGGAATTCCACCTGGTCTTCCGCAAGACGCTGTCCCATCTCATTCATGTGTCGCTCGCCTTCATCAAGCAGCAGCTGGGCGAATTTCTGCGCAAATTCCGGAGTCCAGGCCTGTACCTCGACATTCAATACACCGGAGTACTCATCCATTTCCACCGAGATGCGCTTCAGATAATAGTTATGAAGTTCCTCAATCGGCGCGTCGGCATCGCCCAAGCGAGCAAAGACATCACCGTGCTGGCTGTAGTGAGACCGAAAATCGAGCTTTTCCTGTACCTTCTTGAGCATGTCCACGCTCATCAGGTATTCACGCAGCAGCAGCAAGTCACTGTCGGTCTGGCTACCAGAAAGAAGCGAGCCGAAGCTGACTTCGCTGGACGCGCTGACCTGTGGACTTTCCAGCACCACTGTCGCCTTGGAGACATAGCGGTCGTCCGCCCATACCAGCCAGTAGAAACCGACGAGCACGATGGACAGCAAGACAACGGCCCATTGTGGATAGCGTTTGATAAATGAGGTCATGCGTATTCCCGTTGAAGGCGCTCACCGAGTTCAGCGGCGGCAATGAAGTGAAAACGATGAGAGTAAATTCGAGAGTGCGAACAGATTGGCGACTATCAGCATGATGCGAAGCTGTAGCCAATAGAATCACTCACCTGACAAGGTGCCAGGCTTGCCAGCGGCGCTAGCTTGGCGAGATTCAATTTCCTCTCGCACTTCCCGCAGTGCTTCCCGTGCGGCACGCAGGGCATCACCGTAAGGTTTCTTTTCACGTGGTGGTAGGGTTTCTGCGGCCTCTCGTGCCAACTTGGCATCCTCCATCACGGCGCGCCGTTCCTTGCGCAGCTTCTGCAGTGCCTGCAGCGTCATCTTGTCGAGCTGAGGGCCATCGCTGTCCGCGTGATAGGCCTTGATGGCATCATGGACACTGTCATACCAATAGGCCCGTCCCTCTTTCAGGTAGATACCTGCCTGACACAGCTCCTTCAAGATGCCTTCTCCATGCGACACCATGATCAGACTGGCTTGTCCCACCTTGTCCTTGAAGGCCTTGGAGGCCTTGGCCTTGAAGGAGCGATCCCCCACCGCCGTCGCTTCATCCGAGAGGTAGACATCGAAATCGAAGGCTAACGATAGCCCGAAGTTGAGACGCGAACGCATGCCTGAGGAGTAGGTGCGAATCGGCTCATCGAATGCCGGGCCAATTTCCGCGAACTCCTGGACTCGTTCGATGATGCTGTTGATGTCGTACTCGGTGCCATGCATGCGCGCGACGAACTTGACGTTCTGGCGCCCGGTCATGCTGCTCTGCAGGCCTGCCGCCAGTCCTATCGGCCACGACACCTTGGAGTGGCGTATCACCCGGCCCTTCTGGGGGGTATCCATGCCGGCAATCAAGCGCAACAGGGTAGATTTCCCTGCGCCGTTGGCCCCCACCAACCCGACACTGACGCCTGTCGGAATGGTGAGATTGATATCCTTCAGCACCCAGTGATCATCACTCTGACTGTAGTGCGAGTGGTAATAGCGCTTTGAGAGGTTCTGAATTTCAATCATTGGCTTTTCAGACGCTCCTTGAATCGCACATGCATCAACAGCCCCAGCGCGAGGGAAGACAAGGTCCATGCCCAGAAGTAGGTCAGGCTGGTGCCGTGTACCACCTGATAACCGTCAAAGAAGCCGTGACGGATGTATTCCAGCCCATGCACCACCGGGTTAAGCATCAGGTACTCAAGAAGATAATGCGGTAGCTGGTTGATCGGCATGATAACGCCAGAAAGGATCAATAACGGCAAGGTAATCATACGAACAACTTTGGCGATTTCAGGCACCAAGGTACCCAGCACAGAAGCTGTCAATCCCAAGCCTAGTCCGAATAACCAGAGTGAAAGCCAACCACCAATAGCCTGGAATCCATTGTCCGGGCGAAAGTCTGTCCCTATCATCACCCCCCCGGTAATGAACAGTATGAAAATAAGTGTCCGTATCAAGCCATCTAGCGCATTACGCACTAAGACACCATCAATAGGATGCACCTGTCGATAGGCAAACAACGCCTTGTTGGCATTGATGGCGCCCAGGCCTTGAGTCATGCCTTCTCGGATGAGAAAAAAGCCCATCATGCCGACAATCATCCAAGGGATGAAAGGCGCATTGACGATCAAGCTATCGCCACTAATGAAGCTTCTTATGCCAATCATGATAAGCAATAAGGCTGCAGGCTCGGCAATCATCCAGAACCAGCCCATGCGATCGGTCATGGTGCGGCCGATGGCTTCGCGCATGAACATGGCGAACCAGACACTACGCGTCACGGCCCAGGCGGAGCGGGCCCGGGGCCCGCTCTTCTTGTCGCCAGATGGGCGTTCAGTTGGCGTGTTCATCTCACCGTTCATGTCATCGTTCATGTCACTGGCCATGATCAGAGGTCAATCGCAACTTTGGTGGCGACGGCGACCTGATAGAGAATCTGCGTGATGCTGGTGGCCAGCTGCAGATTCTTGGTCGGCGGTCCCGGCAGTACCAGAATCTGGTCACCCGAGCGCAGCTCGACTTCCTCGGCACGGCGTACGGCGCCGTTCTGGCGCACGACCAGAATCTGGTCTTCATCCGCGTGCTGGGTGAAGCCACCGGCACTGTTGATATAGTCCATCACCGTCATGCCCTGGGTGTAGACCATGGCCTGAGGCACCACGACTTCGCCGCTGATCAGCAGGGAGTCGCTGATTTCCGGGATAGTAATGACATCGCCGTCCTGAAGACGCACATCGGCGATGTTGCCGTCGTCACGTGCGACGACCAGTCGCCCGGTCGGCTCTTCCTTCTTGGCCTGCTCGACGAATTTCTCGATCATCGCGGCTTCCTGGACACGAAGCTCGGATTCTTCGGTGGTCGAGGAAGACGCGCCAAGATAGGTGGCCTGAAGACGCTTGAGACTGTCCTGCAGTGCCTGCGCCTGTTGTTCCTTGACGCTTTCACGACGAATGGAAACGCTCTGGTAGTCGGTCAGCCCTTTCGGCACGCCGACGGCGTTGAGCAACTCGCCCAGATGAGCATCCCGCGGCAATGCATAGCGTGAGGGGCCATAGAAGCTACCTTCCAGCTGCACGACGATGGTCTCGTCCCGCTGGTCGGCACTGAACAGCACTTCATCTCCTGCACGCACATCAGCGCCACGGAATTCCGCCACCGGCAGATAGCGCGAGATGGGGCCGTCCGAGCGCGAGCCGCGCAGCAGCACATGAGAGACACCCGATTTCAGACGCGCCAGGTTCATGACGTCTTCGCCGCTCAGGCGCGAGTCGGTGAGCTCATAGCGGTAATCACGCTCGACATCCCCGACCACGCTGATCGCCGGGCCCCGCTCCTCGACGACGACGGTATCGCCATCGCGGAATTGCGGGCGGGCAATCTCACCATTGATCAGGAAGTCATAGAGATCGACCGTATTGATGACGCGGCCATTGCGCTTGATCTTGATCTTGCGGTAGCTGCCGAGTGCCTGGTCGATGCCGCCGGCCTGATCGAGAAAATAGAGCATGGAATCATTCGGGGTACCGGCGTAGCGCCCCGGGTTCTTGACGTAACCGGTGACGAAGACGCCCACCGGCTGCACGCCCTGCAAGTTGGTGTAGACGCTGACGTTCTCGGGATACACCTCTTGAATGGCGCTGCGCACCTTGCCATCCAGCTGGGCATTGGTGGTGCCCTGCACCTTCACCGGACCGATACCCGGCAGGAAGATGTTGCCCTGCGCATCAACGGGCAGCACGGACTCCATCTCGACCCCACCCCAGACACGTAGGGTGATCTGGTCACCCGGCTTGATGGTGTAGCTACTGTTGAGGCCATCGGCCATCATGCCGCGGAAACCACCGGTAAAGAGGTTTTCGCCGAACGGCGGCAGAGAGTCCGGGTCGGTCTGCTGTTGAGACGTCAGCGGGCCATAGGTGCCACTGCGCCAGTCGGCACGCGCCTTGTCTTCCACGCTGTCAGTCTTCTGCGGAATGCTGGAAGCCTGGTCGCCACTGGACAGGATGGAGCCGCTGTCCAGCCCGACCGCCATGGCAGGGCTGGCGTTCAGGCACGCTACCGCCACCAGGCACCCGGCCCGGAGCAAGAATCTGGAAATTGTCATCGGGCTAGGCCCCTCGTAGTGCAGAAATGGTGCAGTGTTGATCAGGAATTTCTGTGCCGGTCACGCCAGCCTGTCCCTGTTGTCGTCGATTCACGCTGAGCCCGAGGCGGGCCTGTCAACGAGAAGGTGCCGCAAGCGCATCAGCGCGCCTCTTCCAGCAGGCCGGTCACCAGTCGCTGGGTCACCCAGGTGCCCTCGCCGGCCTTGCCGTCATTGCTGGTCCGGCAGGCCAGCTCCTTGCTCGGCAGGTCACGGTTGTTGGAGACCGTCAGCTCACGACAGATGCGCCCACTGGCTGCGAAGTAGCGCTCATGGGCGACCACTTCGACGTTGCTGCCCCAAGGGCTGGTCGGCACGGCGATCACACCACCGGGTGAGGCGCTGTCGAGAAACGATGAGACATCGGCCGGAAGAACCGCAGCACCGGTCAGATTGGCCAGATTAGTGCTGCCGGCACCGGTCGAGACCGGATAATCCGTGGCACACCCCGAGATGACGATGGCCAGTCCCGCGGCTGTCGCGAGGCGCGTGATGTTCGGCAGGCGCTGTTTGAATCGGGAGAAAGTCATATGAAAGTCCTGAAACGGCAAACGCCCCCGCCTTGCGGCGAGGGCTGATCGGCGTGAGTATCTCAGCCGATGACGTTGTAATGCTTGAGCTGATTGACCAGCTTGAGTGCGGTCTGCTCGAGGCTCAGTTCACCCGTGTTGATCTCGATTTCCGGGTTCTCCGGCGCTTCATACGGCGAGCTGATGCCGGTGAAGTCGCTGATCTCACCGGCGCGCGCCTTGCGGTACAGACCCTTGGGATCACGCTCTTCGCAGACGCTGATCGGCGTGTTGACGAAGACCTCGATGAACTCGTCAGTGCCGACCATGTCACGCACGGTCTGGCGATCGGCCTGGAACGGCGAGATGAAGCTGACCAGGGTGATCATGCCGGCATCGACCATCAGCTTGGCGACTTCGCCGACACGACGGATGTTCTCGGCGCGGTCGTCTTCGCTGAAGCCGAGATCACCACACAGGCCGTGACGTACGTTGTCGCCGTCCAGCAGGTAGGTGTTGTAGCCCATGGCGAACAGCTGACGTTCCAGCGCATTGGCGGCGGTGGACTTGCCGGCACCGGAAAGACCGGTGAACCAGATGATGCACGGCTTCTGCTTGTTGCGATCGGCGCGGCGCTGCTTGGTGACCGCCATGTCGTGCCACACGATGTTGCTGGCACTCAGGGTCTCCTTGACCATGCCCGCACCGATGGTGATGTTGGACAGGCGGTCGATGAACACGAAGCTGCCGGTATGCGGCGAGCGCTGGTAGCTATCCATGGCCAGCGGCTGGGTCAGTTCGACCTGCACGCGGGCGATGCCGTTGAGCGGGATGTTCTCCGCTTCGTTGCGCGCCATGGTGTTGACGTCGGTCTGGTGGATGATGCGACCGACGCGACCGATGACACTGGAAGTGCCGAGCTTGAGCTCGTATTCCTTGCCGACGACCAGCGGGTTCTCGTGCATCCACACCACGTCCGCGGTGAAGGCGGTGCACGGCTCCAGATCGGAATCTTCGGCGACGATCATGTCGCCACGCGAGATGTCGATCTCGTCGGTCAGGGTCAGCGTGACGGCCTGACCCGGCCAGGCGATGTCGAGATCGCCATCGAAGGTGACGATACGCTCGATGGTGGATGTCTTGCCGGACGGTAGCACCTTGATCTGCTGGCCCGGCGAGACGGTACCGGCGGCCAGGGTGCCACAGTAGCCACGGAAGTTGAGGTTCGGGCGGTTGACGTACTGTACCGGGAATCGCAGGTCGGTCAGGTTGCTGTCCTCAGTGACATCGACGCTCTCGAGGATGTCCATCAGCGGACGCGCCTCGTAGGCGGCATCGTCGTACCACGGGGTGTGCTCACTGATGGAGACGACATTGTCGCCTTCCAGCGCGGACAGCGGCACGAAGCGGATATCCGGGACTTCCAGGTCCTTGGCGAACTCCTTGTAGTCCGCGACGATCTCGTCGAAACGTTCCTGGGAGTAGTCGACGATATCCATCTTGTTGACCGCGACCACCAGGTGCTGAATGCCCAGCAGCGAGCAGATGTAGCTGTGACGACGGGTCTGGGTCTGCACGCCGTAGCGGGCATCGATCAGGATGATCGCCAGGCTTGCAGTGGAAGCCCCGGTCGCCATGTTACGGGTGTACTGCTCGTGCCCCGGGGTATCGGCGATGATGAACTTGCGCTTGTCGGTGGAGAAGTAGCGGTAGGCGACATCGATGGTGATGCCCTGCTCACGCTCGGACTGCAGGCCATCGACCAGCAGCGCCAGATCGACCTTGCCGGTGGTACCGCTCTTCTTGGAATCGCGGGTGATGGCGGCCAGCTGATCTTCATAGATCATCTTGGAGTCGTGAAGCAGGCGACCGATCAGGGTCGACTTGCCGTCATCCACGCTGCCGCAGGTGATGAAGCGCAGCAGGTCTTTCTGCTCGTGCTCCTTGAGATAGGCTTCGATATTTTCCGCGATCATCGTCGACTGGTGTGACACTGTCATTCTCCCTGAACGAGGCCTGTCCGGCGCGAGCGTCTTGTAGCGTGCGAGGCGCGACGCTTCCAGCGCTGAGGACATCCCTCGTCCTGTCAATTTGTAGAGTCCTGCATGCCTTGAGGCGCGTCATGGCCCTTGCAGGCCCGTTGAAGCAATTTCTGGGAATGAATCCTAGAAATACCCTTCGCGCTTCTTCTTCTCCATCGAGCCTGCCTGGTCGTGATCGATGGCACGCCCGGAGCGCTCGCTGGTACGCGTCAGCAGCATTTCCTGGATGATTTCCGGCAGGGTCGCGGCGGTGGATTCCACGGCGCCGGTCAGCGGGTAGCAGCCCAGGGTACGGAAACGCACGGACTTCATTTCCGGCACTTCGCCTTCTGCCAGCGGCAGACGGTCGTCATCGACCATGATGTCGAGGCCGTCACGCTTCACCACCGGACGCACGGCGGAGTAGTAAAGCGGCACGATCTTGATGGACTCAAGATAGATGTACTGCCAGATGTCCAGCTCGGTCCAGTTGGAGAGCGGGAAGACGCGGATGGACTCGCCCTTGTTGATCTTGGAGTTGTAGATGTTCCACAGCTCCGGACGCTGGTTCTTGGGGTCCCAGCGATGGTACTGGTCACGGAAGGAGTAGACGCGCTCCTTGGCCCGCGAGGCTTCCTCGTCACGACGTGCGCCACCGAAGGCGGCATCGAAGCCGTGCTTGTCGAGTGCCTGCTTCAGCGACTGGGTCTTCATGATGTCGGTGTACTTGGCGCTGCCATGGTCGAACGGGTTGATGTTCGCCGCGACGCCTTCCTGATTGATGTGCTCGATCAGTTCCATGCCGACTTCCGCGGCCATCTCGTCGCGGAACTTGATCATTTCCTGGAATTTCCAGGTGGTGTTGACGTGCATCAGCGGGAACGGCGGGACACCCGGCGCGAAAGCCTTGCGCGCCAAGTGCAGCATGACGGCGGAATCCTTGCCGATGGAGTACAGCATGACCGGATTGGCAAATTCCGCTGCCACTTCACGGATGATGTGAATGGATTCGGCCTCAAGCTGCTTGAGGTGGGTCTGACGTTCCGGTGTGATGCCGAGCTTGTCGGCCGTAGATGATGCAGTCATTACAGGTTCCTTGAGATCACTCTGCTAGTTGTCCTTATCCTCTCCGCACACACTGACACACCAAACTCGCTGCGAAGAGGACATAGTATCTTTGACACGAGACTGACATCTTCTTGCGTCAGTCCCGTGACGCTTGCCTACCCCCTGCCTTGCGCCTGGTTCACGCCCAGGGAGCGGCCGGCTTGGCACACACGATGAAATAGGGGTTGAGCACGCTGTCATGCTGGTTGTAGCGCAGTGCCTGGCGGGTCTCGGCATTCAGCACCTGGCCACCCGCGGCTTCGACCACCGCATGCGCGGCACCGGTATCCCACTCACAGGTCGGGCCGAGGCGCGGGTAGAGATCTGCCGCCCCTTCCGCCACCAGGCACAGCTTCAGTGAACTGCCCATGGCGACGATATCGCAGGCAGCGAAGTCGGCGACGAACGCCTTGAACTCTTCGGTCTGGTGAGAGCGACTACCGACGATGCGCCAGCTATCGGTGCTGCTCGGCACGTCACTGACGGCGATGGCCTGACGCTCACCCTCGCCAACCTGCTTCTCGGCGATGGCGGCCTGGCCCTCCCCCTGCTGGGCACCAACGTAGAGCGTCTCGATGGCCGGCGCGTAGACGACGCCCATGGTCGGCACGCCCTGCTCGATCAGCGCGATGTTGACGGTGAATTCGCCGTTGCGCTTGATGAATTCCTTGGTGCCATCCAGCGGGTCAACCAGCCAGTAACGCGTCCAGTCACTGCGCACGTCCCAGCTGATGTCCGCGTCTTCCTCGGACAGGATCGGTGTGGCGCCGAATTCGGCGTCGATGGCCTTCAGCCCATCGACGATGACGGCGTGCGCTGCGCGGTCCGCCGTGGTCAGCGGGGAATCATCCGACTTCATGTCGACCGTGAAGTCACCGCTCTCGTAGATCCCCATGATGGCAGCGCCCGCCTTGCGAGCAATGGCCTCCAACGCATTCAACATGGCACGTGTCGTGCTGTCGGTCGTGCTCACTGTCGTATCCGTCATGTGTCTTCCTGTCAGTGTGAATTCGCCAGCCAGGCTGGCGATGTAAAGGGTAAGGCTCGCCAACGGCTGCCAGACAAAGCAGAGCCTGGATCAGCCCGCGAATGGCCAGATCAGCGGAATCAGAGCGACCGAGGTAACACCGACGATGAGACTCATCGGCAAACCGACCTTCATATAATCGGACACCTTGTAGCCCCCCGGACCCATCACCATCAGGTTGGTCTGATAGCCCAGCGGGGTGAGAAAACTGGCCGAGGCCGCGAACATGATGGCGATCGCATAGGGCATCAATGAGACCCCCAGCTGCTCGCTGACTGCCATGGCGATCGGAAACATCAAAACGGCGGCGGCGTTGTTGGTGATGATCTCGGTAAATAGTGTCGTGGTGAGATAGACGAGTGCCAGCATCAAAAGCGGCGAGCCGCCGCCCAGCTGCATGAGCTGGTCCGCCACCATCTGGGCCGCACCACTGTCGGTCATCGCCTGCCCCAGCCCCAACGCAGCGGCAATGACGACCAGCACGCTGCCATCGATGCTGGCTCGCGCCTGCGAGGCCGGGAGGCAACCGGTGAAGACCATCAGAATGGCGGCCGCCACCGCCGCCTCGACCAGCTCGGCCATGCCCGCCAGGTGCGTGATGATCATCAGACTCATGATGGCAAGTGCAATGGGCGCCTTGGTCAGATTGGGCATGCCATTGCCATCCAGCGTACTGACCAGCAGGAATTCGCGGTTATAGCGATGCAGGCGCGTGAAGTCGGCAGCGGCTTCCAGCAACAGGGTGTCACCGGGGCGCAGCACGATGTCACCGACCTTGCTGTTGATGCGCTCACCATCACGTGACACGGCGAGAATCACGGATTGGTAGCGGGTACGAAAGCGCGCTTCACGCACGTTCATGCCGACGACGGGGGAGCTAGGGGCGATGACGGCCTCGACCATACGGCGTTGGTGGTGATCCAGGTCCAGGCCTGCGGCGTCGCTTTCCAGCCCGCGGAAAACACGCACTTCATGCGCCGTGTCCGCGACACCGACGAAGATGAGGCGATCACCAGACTGCAGGATGGTGTCTGGGCCGACCATGGACAGCAGCTTGCCGGAACGTTCTATCTCGGCCAGATAGCCGAATTGAAGACTGCGCAGCCCCGCCTCTTCGATGCTCTTGTCGTGCAGCGGCCCCTTGTCGGCCACTCGCATGGCCACCGAATACTCGCGACCATTGCCGAGCTGTTCAACCAGCCCCTTGCGCTGGGGCAGGAAACGCCAGCCGATCAGTACCATCCACAGGGTGCCGATGATCAGCACAGGCACGCCCAGTGCAGAGATATCAAAGATGCCGAGCCCGGGCAGATTGGCCTGGGACTGCAGCAGGCCGTCGACGACCAGATTGGTACTGGTACCGATCAAGGTGCAGGTGCCGCCGAGGATGGCGGCATAGCTCATGGGCATCAGCAGACGCGAAGGCGAGATCTTCATGCGCGCGCACCAGCCCTGAACCAAGCCAATGAAGAGTGCGACGACGGGGGTGTTGTTCAAGAAGGCGCTGAGCAGCGAGGTGATCGGCATCAGGCGTGCCAATGCTGAAGAAGGAGAGCTGGGGCGCCCGAGCAGACGCTCGAGCATCCAGCGCAGCGCCCCGGTTTCCTGCACGCCGGCGGCGACCACGAAGAGTGCGCCGATGGTCATAATGCCCGGGTTGGCGAAACCGGCCAGGAAGGTCGCCGGAGAAATGACGCCCAGCAGAATCAACGACACGGCAGCAGCCATCATCAGCCACTCCGCCGGCCAACGATTCCAGACAAGCCCTGCCAACACTCCTACCGTCACCGCCAGGGTGACAAAAGCATCCATGTGCTGCGCGATTTCCATCTACTAGCGTTCCCTTGGCGTCCTGCCGCTTCTTCTGGTCAAGCCCTGCGCTTCACGTTCATATGAAGCTCAAGCATTAATGAAAATGCATCGCAGAGCGTGGCACTTTAGCAGCAAAGCTATTACCGCTGAAGCATGCAGTGAAAAAGCTGACAAACAAAATAAAGCACAGGTTAATCATTTGCCTGCTACCAATATCGCGAGCAAAGACTTGATTGAATTCGTTCGTCACTTTGCGTACTTTCCCTATTTGCGGACTCTGAGTCAACGGTCTCACACGACAGTCTCACCAGGCGTGCTGAGCATCACGAGTAAGCAGTCACTTTTCTTATCTGGAACGGACACCCTGCATGCTGAAGGCGGCAATGAACCAAGGATGGGAGCTTCTCATGCGTGCTCTGCCCTGCGCCTCTCACGCTCGGTACGGATCAGCAGATGTCACGAATGACGCGAACTCTGGCGCATCGCTATGTTTTTCTTCAGGTATTTATCGCCAACCACTTCTTGCTTGCTTCATTCCCGAGTTGCTGCCACTGACAAGAGGGCGTACACCCTTTTCGTGTCAGAACAATGACAACTTGATCATCTTCAAGAAATTATCTTTCACTCCCAGACGCCGTACCCAGCCAGGTACGCTGAACGGAAAAAATGTAGCAAAAGAACGACATTCTGCAGCGAGCGCGACTAATACTTTGTCAGAGCTCGGTGCATCGAAAAAGATAAATGTCGCGCCAGAATTCGCAGGCCAGAAACCCTCGACAAACATCATCCGTGTCGTCGGTTGGGGGCATAAACCGACGGCGAAACGTGCGCGTCAATATGCGCTTGAACAGGGATTGCCCTACGTCGCATTGGAGGATGGTTTCCTGCGTTCTCTGACCCTGGCAAGCGCCGGTTACCCTGGCATGGCGATGGTGGTCGATCATCAGGGCATCTATTACGATGCGCGCCAACCGAGTGATCTCGAGCAACTGATCAATGAGGCGCCGACGCGCCAGGAAGAGGCGTTGCTGGCGCACGCGCGCGCGGCTCTCGAAAGCCTGCGCATGCATCGCTTGAGCAAGTACAACCATGCACCAGAGCGCAAGCTCCCTGCCCGAAAGCCTGGCATGCAGCGACTTCTGATCGTGGATCAGACCGCCGAGGATGCGTCTGTCGTGGGCGGCATGGCCAGCCCGGAGACTTTCCTTGCCATGTTGAGGGAAGCCTGCGCCATTGAGGGAGCCGAAGTGTGGGTCAAGGTGCATCCGGATGTGATCGCAGGCAAGAAGCGTGGCTATCTACTGGAAGAGGCGGGCAAGCTTGGCTGCACGCTGCTAAGTGACGACATCAACCCATGGTGCCTGTTCGAACAGGTTGATGGCGTCCATGTCGTGACCAGCCAGCTTGGGTTCGAGGCCCTGATGGCAGGCCTGCCGGTGACCTGCCACGGCATGCCGTTCTATGCCGGCTGGGGCCTGACGGATGATCGCCAGCAATGTCTGCGTAGAGGCCAGTCACGCACGCTTGAACAGGTGTTTGCCGCGGCCTATCTCGAATACAGCCGTTATGCCAATCCCTATACCCAGCAGTCCGCGACGCTCGAAGAGATCATTCAACTACTTGCAGACCAGAAGCGAATGGCTGCCAGGCTGGCAGGACACTGGATAGCGCCGGGGTACTCGCGCTGGAAGCGTAATTTCCTGCCCGGCTTCCTGGGGCCCTTGGCGCACTGCGACTTCGTCAAAAGCGATGCCATCGCACTGCAAAAGCTGCAAAAGAAAGCGGGTGTCACCTTCGCACATGATCCGCAAGCGATGTCGCAGCGCGAACAACAGGCCCCGCACCCTACCCGCGTACTGAGCTGGGCGAGCCGAACCACAGCAGAGCTGGAAGACTCGGTCATTGCACACGGGTGCGCTCTGTGGCGGATCGAGGACGGTTTCTTGCGCTCAGTCGGCCTGGGGGTGGATCTCACGCGGCCACTTTCGCTGATCCTCGACCCGCTCGGCATGCATTTTGATGCAAGTCGCTCAAGCATACTGGAGCAGTGGTTGATGCATCATGATTTCACCGCTGCCGAGTTAGGCCGCGCACGCCAATTACGCGAGCGCCTGATCACGTTGGGACTGAGCAAGTACAATTCGGAAGGTGATGAATTGCCGGACCTTCGCGCAATGGCCAAGGGCCGCGACGTGATATTGGTCGTCGGTCAGGTGGAGTCAGATGCCTCGATACGCCATGCGTGCACCGGGATACGCACCAATCAAGCTTTGCTTGAGGCGGCGCGAAAATTGCACCCTGAAAGCTACGTGATCTATAAGCCGCATCCCGACGTTGTCACAGGGGGGCGTAGTGGCGAGGTGGCGACTGAAGGCGGAACGTACGATCTCGAATTGACCACCGGCAATATCAGTCGGTTATTTGAGCAAGTGGATCATGTACACACCCTCTGCTCGCTCGCGGGCTTCGAAGCCCTGATACGAGATGTGCCCGTCACGACCCATGGCCTGCCCTTCTATGCTGGCTGGGGGCTGACCCATGACCTTGTCGAGTGTCCAAGACGAACTCGGCACTTGAGTGTGGATGCCCTGGTGGCGGGCGCTCTGATCGAGTATCCCGTGTATGTGGCCCCTGAGCACGGTCACTTATGCAATGCCGAGACAGTCGTCACGATCCTGGAACAACAACGTGACAAGCTTCGCAGAGGTACCTTGAAGCCAGCATTGCCTTGGAAAACCCGTCTTTATCGAGGCTATCGCGCCTTATTCATCGGGAAGCATTGAATCATGTTACATGGACGTCTGGCATTGCCTCTCACCACTTCAGCTTCCGCCCTCATGCCCGCGGACGCTCGCGCGCAAGAGAGCCTTGGGGAACAAGGCATCTCACCGGCAACTTCCGTGGCTAGCGCGATCGAAAAGCTGCGCCAGCTCAAGATGTCGGATGATGCCGTCCTGACACGCCCGCCAGCTCAGCCCGACGTCTCGCGTGGTGCTGAATTGCACACTCCGGGGCAGCCACCCTCTGCTCACACCCGACCGGGAGGCGGCCGCCGGCGCGTCTTCATGTTGCTGCAGGGGGTGTGCTCGCCATTCTTCCTGCACCTAGCGAAAAAGCTCAAACAGGATGGCCATGAAGTCATCAAGGTCAACTTCAACAGCGGCGACAGCTTCTACTGGCGCCACGACAAGGCGTATGCCTATCGCGGCAAGCTCGAGGACCTGGGCGACTGGATCGCCGAACTCTGGCGCAAGCATCACGTCACGGATCAGGTACTGTTCGGCGACCGACGTCCGGTACATCGTGATGCCGTGCTCAAGGCGGAATATCTCGGCATTCGTACCCACGTGTTCGAGGAGGGCTACTTCCGCCCCTACTGGGTGACGCTGGAGCGCGAAGGCGTCAATGGCCACTCCCTGCTGCCACGTGACCCCGACTGGTTCCGTGAGGCAGGCAAGCATCTCGAAGATGCCCCCACGCCACAGCGCTTCAAGGCGCCTTTCAGCGAGCGCGCGCGGCATGACATCACCTATCACCTGGCGGGCGCGGCCAATCCGCTGCTGTTCCCGCGCTACCGCCCGCACAGTATTCACGCCGTGCAGGAATACGCAGGCTATGCGACACGGCTGCCCTTGATGCGCTGGTACAAGCGACGTGACGCCAAGCGTATCGATCAGCTGATGGACAGTGGCGCGCCCTACTACATGCTGCCGCTGCAGCTGAATACCGATGCCCAGATACGCCACCACTCGCGCTTCGCCAACATGCAGGAAGTCATCCAGCGGGTGATGAAGAGCTTCGCCGTGAATGCGCCACGTGGTGCACGCCTGGTGATCAAGAACCACCCTCTCGACATGGGGCTGGTGGATTACCCGGGGCTGATTCGCTCATTGGAGCGCCGCTACGACCTGATCGGGCGTATCGTCTATCTGGAGAGCGGCAATCTGGAGAAGCTGCTGCAGCAGGCCAAGGGCATGATCACGGTCAACAGCACGACCGGTAACGTGGCGTTGCAGTATCGCTGTCCGACCTTCTGCATGGGTGACCCGATCTTCAATCTGCCGGGTCTGACCTTCCAGGGCTCGCTGCATGATTTTTGGACCCAGGGCCAGCGCCCTGACACCACGCTCTTCCGACATTTCCGCAATACGGTGATTCATACCGTGCAGCTCAATGGCGGCTTCTACTGCAAGCCGGGCATGCAACTGGCCGTGGTGGGCGCCTCCAAGATACTGTGTGCCGAACGCTCGCCGCTGGAGAACATGTTGAGCCGCTGCTGAAAATGCAAAAACACTGCTGGACCACGCAACACTGGTGAGATACGCCAATGATGGCAGCCTCTCTCACCCGACCATAACGAGAAACGCAAGGGAACTGCCGACCTTCGGTGTCGGGATTCAAGGAGACCAAAGATGACGGCCATGCCCCCCCAGCAGCCAGCGCCTACCGACGCTGAGCGCGCCACCGGCACTCACCGAGCGGATCATCAACCAGCAGAGCATCGACCTGCAGAGAGCGACGCCAGTGCGCAAGCCGCGCAGGATGCCAGCCGTCTGCGGCGCGTCCTGATCACCGGTGCCACGGGCGAAATCGGCGGCGCCCTGGCGCGCGCCTACGCCGAGACGGGCACCACGCTGATTCTCACCGGCCGCAAGCAGCGCAAGCTCGATGCGATCGCCAGCGACTGCCGCAAGCTGGGCGCCGAAGTGGAATGCACGGTACTCAACCTGTGTGATGAAGAAACCCTGTTCACCTGGTTAGATGAAGTCTGCGCGCGCGGCGTGCCGGACATCGCCATCGCCAATGCCGGCATGAATACCGATATCGGCCCCCAGGGCAACGGAGAGCGTTGGGAGGATTCACGCCGCCTGCTGCAGACCAACGTGATCGGCACGCTGGGCATGGCCCACCAACTGGCCATGGCGATGAAGCAGCGGGGCAGTGGTCAGCTGGTACTGCTCAGCTCATTGGCGGCCTGGCATGGCCTGGCATTGACGCCCAGCTACAGCGGCAGCAAGGCGGCGGTCAAGGCGTATGGCGAAGGCCTGCGTAGCTGGCTCAAACCCCATGGTGTAGGGGTCACCGTCGTCATGCCCGGCTATGTCACCTCACCGATGTGTGAGGCCATGCCAGGGCCCAAGCCCTTCGAGATGCCACCCGAGAAGGCCGCACGCCGCATTCTCAAGGGTGCAGCGCGCAACCGGGCGCGTATCAGCTTCCCCTTCCCGCTCAACTTCGGGTGCTGGTGGTTGAGTGTCCTGCCCGCCGGTATCTCACAGCGCCTGCTCGGGTGGTTCAATTACACTCATTGATTGGGGCTTGCGTCTTCATGAGCCATGAACCTGAGCGGTGAGTCTGAGTCATGAGCCGGCCGGCCATGAACAGTCGGCAATGGCTCAGCGTTTTTCCATTGTCATGACAATGAGTTAGCGTAATACCCCATTACCTGCCACTTGAGTACATCGTGCAGAATTGATGGGAAAGACAGTGACGGCAACGCCATAGCGACAGTTGAACACGCTAGAACGATCAGGATCTGGACACCAGAGCGCCTGAAAATACTGCGGCGAGGGGCCGGGTTACCGCTCCCCTCGTCGCCATGGATCTTGATTAGGGTCGAGTACTCGACCAGACACTACACAGCCCCTGCGACGGCAGAGGCTAACGAGGTCGGCATTACATGGAGTTTGTCATTGCGTTTGTGTCTTTCATGGCCGGGCCACTGCTGGTCGGCCTCGGGTTGACGCTGGGGCTTGAGCATCTGCTGCTGAAACAGATGACGACACCGCCAGCCGCATTCTGGCGTCGCCCCGTCAGCGCCAGGCTGGCACATGCCGGATACTGGTGCGCCAGCTGGTCACTGTGCACCTTGATCACCCAGCGGCCCTGGTTCTCGCTGATCGTCGTCAATGCGCTGTGGCTGGTGGTGCTGCAGGTCAGCCACACCAAGTACGTGTCGCTGCGTGAACCCTTCCTCAGCCAGGACTTCGAGTACTTCACCGACGCCATCAAGCACCCGCGCCTGTATATCCCCTTCTTCGGCATCGGGCTGACCATCGCCGCGACCACGGCAGGGGCGCTGGCGATCGGCCTGGGGCTCTGGCTCGAACCCGCACTGGGCTTCTCAGCCGCCTACTCAGGCAACGCCGCTGTGTGGCTGGTGCCGTTGATCAGCGTTCTGATCGGCGCGAGCGTCTTGACCTACGCCTTGGGAAATCGTCTGGCCAGCAAGGTGATTCTGGTACCCGAATTCGATCTTAGTGAGCTGGGCATGGTGGCCTACCTGCTGGCCTATGCGCGGCTGGCGCGTCGCCCGCTGACGCCACTGCGCAATCCGTTGGAGGAGGCACAGCGCGAACTCGACGCCACCTTGCGCGAACTCGATGACGAGGACGCCACCAAGGCATTGCCCCATGTGGTCAGCGTGCAGAGCGAGTCCTTCTTCGATGCCCGCCGCGTCTATCCCCGGGTACGTGACGACCTGCTGCCGAACCTGGACCGCTGCCACTTCACCGCCCTGGCCCAGGGGCTGCCGTGTGGTCGTCTGGCCGTGCCGGCGTGGGGCGCCAATACCGTGCGCACCGAGACCGCCTTTCTGACGGGCCTGACCGCCGAGGAGCTCGGCGTGCACCAGTTCAACCCTTATCATCAGCTGGCGCGTCGCGCCGTGCCCAATCTGGCCGCCAGCTACAAGGCAATGGGCTATCGCACTCTGTGCATCCACCCCTATCCCGGCAGCTTCTATCTGCGCAATCAGGTGCTGAAACAGCTCGGTTTCGATGAATTCCTCGACATCGCCCACTTCAGCGATGCCGACAAGAGCGGCCAGTACATCAGCGATGCCGCCGTAGCCGCCAAGGTGGAAGACTGTCTGCTGGAAGCCGGTGACACGCCGTTGTTCATCCAGGTGATCACCATGGAGAATCACGGCCCGCTGCACCTGGAAACCTTCGACAGCGCACGTCTGCCTGAGTGGTATGACGGAGACCTGCCGGAGAACTGTCAGGAACTGGGCATCTATCTGCGCCACCTGGTGAATGCCGATGCGATGATCGAACATCTCACCACCGCGCTGGCGCGACTGCCGCGCGGCGGGCTGCTGTGTTTCTATGGAGACCATGTGCCGATCATGCCCGAGGTCTATGCGACCCTGGGCGAGCCCAATGGCGTGACCGACAGTTTCATCTGGTCCAGCGCCCTGCCGGAGTCCGACGACACCGCCCGCCAGACCATGGCGGCCGTGCGCGACAAGGACCCGCAGCTGATGGAGTGGGTCCTCGACTGCGAAGGGCCTTTCAAGACTGACGAGCAATGCCGCAAGGGCGACCCGCGCGTCATCAATATCGATACATTAGGAAGTGCGCTGCTGAAGGCGACCGCGAAACATGCTCGCCACAGTGCCGTGACTCAGAAGTTCAGGAGCTTGTCATGACCCGACGCGTTGCCATCATCGGCGCAGCCAGCCGTTTCCCCGGCACCACTCAGGCCACCCTGTGGGACGACCTCCTGGCCGGCAAGGACATGGTGACCGAAGTCGCCGACGACCGCTGGAGCAAGGAATCTCTCTCGCACCCGGACAAGAAAGCCCCGGGCATGAGCTACAGCTTCGCCGCAGGCTCACTGGGCGACATCACCGGCTTCGACCCGGCCTTCTTCGGCATCAGCCCGCGCGAAGCCGCCAGCATGGACCCTCAGCAACGCATACTGCTGGAGATGAGCTGGGAAGCCATCGAGCACGCCGGCATCCCGGCCGAGAAGATGCGCGGCTCACGCTGTGGCGTCTTCATGGGCATCGCGAGCCTGGATTACTCCTATCGCATGGCGGATGACCTGAGCGCCATCGGCCCGAATACCGCCACCGGTAATACCTCCAGCGTGGCCTCGAATCGCCTGTCGTATGCCTTCGACCTGCACGGCCCGAGCCTGTCGCTGGATACCGCCTGCTCTTCCTCTCTGGTCGCCTTCCATCAGGCTTGCCAGTCGATCAGAAGCGGCGAGACCGACATGGCGCTGACCGGCGGCATCAGCCTGCACCTGCATCCGTACGGCTTCCTGATCTTCTCCAAGGCCACGATGCTGTCGAAGACCGGCCGCTGTCAGGTATTCGATGAGGCCGGCGACGGCTACGCGCGCTCCGAAGGCGGCGGCGTCTTCCTGCTCAAGGATCTCGACCAGGCAATCGCCGATGGCGATCGTATCCTCGCCGTGGTGGCCTCTTCCGTAGTCAATACCGACGGCTACAAGTCCGGCCTGACCGTGCCCAACCCGGCGGCGCAGATCCAGCTGATGGAACAGGCCTGCGAGCAGGCCGGCATTCAACCGGACGAGATCGACTACCTCGAGGCCCACGGCACCGGTACCGCGGTCGGTGACCCGCTGGAAACCCGCGCCATCGGTGCTGCCATCGGCCAGAAGCGCACCAGTCCGCTGCCGATCGGCTCGATCAAGAGCAACATGGGGCACCTCGAAACCGCCTCTGGCGTGGCCGGCCTGGCCAAGGCACTCGGCGTGATCGCGCACCGTGAAGTGCCCGCGACAATCAAGATCCAGCGCCTGAACCCTAAGATCCGCACCGACGAGTGGAATCTGGATATCGTCACCCGGCCGCGCAAACTCAAGGCGGAGGGTCGTCTGGTCGTCGGCGTCAACTCCTTCGGCTTCGGTGGCGCCAATGCCCACGTGCTGCTGGAAAGTGCTCCCGAACAGTCGGTAGCGCAACCGCACACTGAAGGTGAGGAGACGCCGCCGCTGCGCTTGAGCGCCCGTTCCCCACAGGCGCTCAAGCAATCCGCACTGGAGCTGGAAGAGCACCTGCGTGAGCTCGCCGCCCACGACATGGCGCCCAGCCTCTACGATCTCGCCTGGCAGCTGGCCGCCCGCCGCGAGCACCATGTGCATGGCGCCCTGCTCAGTGCCGACACCTACGCCACCCTGCTTGAGGATCTTGACGCCCTCGCCAGTGAAGGCGATCTCGGCGACCATCCGCGCATTACCCTCGCGGACCGTCTGCCGGCATTACCGAGCGCCAGTGACAATGATGCATCACCGCGTGCCACGACGAATGCCCCGACTTCCGTGCAGGAGCGCGGCCCGGTGTTCGTGTATTCCGGCAATGGCTGCCAGTGGGCCGGCATGGGCCGTGCCCTGCTGGAAGAATCCGCCAGCGTGCGCGCCTGCCTCGAGCGCCTCGACGCCGCCTTCCGCGACTTCAATGGCTTCGAGCTGCTCAAGGAGCTGGACGGCAGCCTGAGCGAGAAGGGCGAGAACCGCCTGGACGCCACCGAGATCGCCCAGCCGGCGCTGTTCGCGCTGCAGGTCGCGGTCACCGAATGGCTGATCGAGCGTGGTATCCGCCCGGCCGCCGTCACCGGACACAGTGTCGGCGAAGTCGCTGCCGCCTGGGCGAGTGGCGCGCTGACGCTCGAACAGGCCACCCGCGTCATCTTCCAGCGCAGCTATCACCAGGGGCGCACCCGTGGCACCGGCGCGATGATGGCCGTCGGTCTCGGCGAGTGCGAGATGCACGAATGGCTGGAGCAGCCGCAATGGGCGTCGCTGTCACTGGCTGGCATCAATGGCCCGCGCGGCACCACCCTGGCCGGCGAGCGTGAGCTGCTGGAAGCGCTGAGCAAGGAGCTCTCCGCCCAGGGCACCTTCGCACGGGTGCTGGGACTGGATTACGCCTTCCACAGCCCGGCGATGGACCCGATCAAGTCCGGCCTGCTTGAATCCCTCGACGGCCTGACGCCCCGCGCCACCCATACCCCGTTCATTTCTACCGTCACCGGCAGCGTCATTGCCGGCGAGCAGCTGGACGCACGCTACTGGTGGGAGAACATTCGTCAGCCGGTCATGTTCGAGGCCGCCGTCACCTCACTGGTCAACTGGCATTCCGAGACGGAAGAGAACGCTACCCTCGGCCGTCATCGCCTGCTGATCGAGATCGGCGCGCACCCGATCCTGCGCAGCTACCTGAACGACATCCTCAAGGCGCGCAGTGACGAGGCGCCCACCGGCCAGGTGCTCGCCAGTCTCGATCGTCGCCATGCCGGGGTAGATGCCCTGGAGCATCTGCGCGGTCGCGTGCTGCTCTCCGGCGCTGTCGACATCACCGGCCTGTTCCCGGTCGCCGGTCAGTTCGTCGAGCTGCCAAGCTACCCTTGGCAACGCATCCCGTGCTGGATCCAGACCACCAGCGAAAGCCAGCGTCTGCTGGATCGTCATTACGTGCATCCGCTGCTCGGCTATCGTCTCGTCCAGCAACGCCTGACCTGGGAAGCCCAGCTCGACACCCAGAAGGTCGCGTGGCTGGCCGATCATCAGGTCGGCGAGAGTGCCGTCTTCCCAGGGGCCGGCTATCTGGAGCAATGCCTGGCCGCCGCCCACGAATGGCA
Source organism: bacterium Scap17 (assembly GCA_013376735.1). NCBI lineage: Bacteria > bacterium Scap17. The sequence continues at coordinate 2,562,111 of VINJ01000001.1, forward strand.
GGCCGCCAGCGCCGATGCGGACAGCCTGCCCGATTTACTGGATCTGGAAGACTTCGAGATTCGCGCCCCGCTGCTGCTCGATGACAGCACACTGCGCCTGACCCGCCTGTCACTGGACAGCGCCAATGGCACCATGCGTCTGGAGAGTCGTGAGACACGCGCGGAAGATGCCGACAAGTGGAATCTGCACGCCGTGGCGCGTGCCTTCACCGCCACGCGTGGACGCCTGCTTGAGCGAGCCGCCCCGGTCATGCCGAGTCGCGCCGCCGATTTCGGCCGCGATGAGCACGTGGCGGCTGCCGCACAACTCGGCCTGCATTACGGCCCGCACTTCCGCGCCGCCGAGCAGATCTGGGTCGATGCGGGCGCCGACCATCACGCACCAGGCACTGCGCGTCCGCAGGTGCTGGCCCGTTTCTCGCTGACCGAGGAAATGGCCAGCCAGGACGCCGACTTCCACCTGCACCCCGGCGTGCTCGACAGCGCCTTCCAGCTGTTCATTCCGCTGCTGGGCGTACTCAAGGGCCAGATGGCGGCCAGCAATGGCATGGCCTTCGTGCCGGTGCGTGTCGGTCGCCTGCAGGTGCGTGAGCAGGTACGCGCCTCACAGATCGTCACCGCGCGCGTCGTGCTGCGCTCGCGTGGCCCGCACTCCCTGTGCGCCGACTTCGAGCTGTTCGACGCCGAAGGCCGCGCCGTGGCAGTTGCCGAAGAGGCCCGCTTCCGCGCCGTACGCCTGGGACGTGACGGCACGGCACATCTGGATTACCTGGATATCGAACTGACTGCCGCACCGCATCCGCTGAGTCCGCGCCCTGCCGCCGCCCTGGCACTGGAGTCGCTGGTCGCCGAGGCGATGGCGCCTGAGCTTGTCTGCAGTGACGACACCACTCATCCGCTGGCAGACAGCCAGTGCTTCCGCGATGAGCTGGAGCCGCTGCTCGACAGCCTGATGCTCGCCAGCGTCCACGAGACCCTGCTGCGTCACGCCGCGCCGGGCGACCCGGAACTGGCTCATCTCGATCACGAGGCGCTGTCGCGCTGGCAGCGCCGTTGTCCGCTGTTCAGCCGTGCTCTGCTCGACTGGGCCGAGTCACAAGGTCTGACGGAAGCACTCGACAGCGGCGACTGGCAGATCAACTCGCTGGATCTGCCCGCCGCCAATGACATCTGGCAGCTGCTGGTACGCGACTACCCGGGCCAGTTCCCGTTGACGCATGCCGCCGGTCGCCTGCACCTGCACCTGGATGAATGGCTCAATCGCGGCATGCCCATGGGCGGGCAGTTAGAAGGCGCTCAGTCAGAAGGGACTCAGCTGGACGGCACCGCTGATGATGTGGTGGCAGACCGCGAGGCGCTGCTCTCGACGGACGCCAGTGCCGCGCTCGAATATCTGCGCCAGCCGCTGATCCCGACGCTGCTCAAGACGGCGGTCGGCAATGCCGGCTGGCAGTGGTTGAGCGCACAGCTCGATCAACGCATCAGCAGCGCGCTTGCTACTCTGCCTGCCGGCCAGCGTCTCGATGTGCTGGAGCTGGGTGCCGGCGGCCCCTGGCTGGGCCAGCGTCTCGCGACACTGCGCGAGGCGGATGCACGCAACGGTCGCTACGCAGCGCTGGATTACCGCTTCGTGGCCGCCAGTACCGGCGCCCTCAGTGAAGCCAACCGCCTGCAGGATGACCTGCCGCTGATCGACGTGATCACGGGCGAGGCCTTCCAGGACACCGCCGCGACTGGCAAGACTCAGCTCGCCATCGTGCATCTGGACTTCGAGGCACCGTCACAGGCGCGCGAGCTGCTGACGGCGCTGATCGCGAATCTGGCCCCCGGCGCGCAGCTGCTGCTGTGTGGCTGTGAACCGGCGGCCTGGGCCGGACCGATTCTGGCCCTCGATGATGGTGAGCAGCTGCGCAGTCATCCGGGCATTGCGCAATGGCAGCGCCTCTTGACCCAACTGGGTCTCGACATCGAGTCACCAGCGCCTGCCAGCGATAGCCTAGCCAACGATAATCAGGGTACTGAAACATCAGGCGCCTGGTGGCTGTCCGCGACGCTTGCCGCTCAGACACCGCTCGCGGCTCTTGCGAAAACCGCTGAAGGCCAGACGGCGGCAGGTGAATCAATCGAGAGTGAATCAGTGGAAGGCGAAGCAGTGGCAAGCCAGGCCGCCACGCTCTCCATCGCGTTGCTGGATAGCCCGCAGGCACCGGCGAATCAGGCACTGCTGACAAGCTTGAGCGACTCGCTGGCCGCGCGCGGTCATCAGGTCAGCCATCAGCGCCTGTCAGCCAGTCTGCCGGTGGATGCCTCCGCATTGATCGAGCAGCTTGGCGACGTTGATCATCTGATCGCGCTGCCCAGTGCTGCAGCGACAGGTGAGCAGAATGGTACGGACAGCACCAACGCCCTCCAGTGCGCACGCCAACAGTTACTGACACAGGTTGCCCAGGCCTTTGACAGCGCTCAGGAGCAGGATGACAGCCGTCTCGCCCCGACCCTGTGGGTGCTGACACATGACGTGGCGACGCTGTGGCAGACAGATGGCGCCCCCGCCGCGATGCCACCGGCGGATGCGGCCGGCTGGGGCTTTGCGCGCAGCCTGGCCAACGAGAGCCAGTCGCTGGCCATTCGCCTGCTGGATACGCCGACGCTTGAGCACGACGCCGCCAGCATGTCGGCCTTGATGGGAGCACTGGTGCAGGAACTCGAAGCGCCGGATCACGAGCAGGAAGTGGTGCTGGATGCCACTGGCGCACGCTTTGCGACACGCCTGCGTCAGGTGGCGGCGCCTCAGCAGGCCGCTGGCGCAGAGAATGCCCGCTTGCAGGCATCTGGAACCCAGCGCCACGGCGTCAGCCTCGGCTTCAGCCAGCCCGGCCAATTGCGCAATCTGGAATGGCAGCCACGCATATTGCCCGCCGTGGCAGCCGGCGAAGTCGAAGTGCGTGTCGAGGCAACCGGCCTCAACTTCCGCGATGTCATGTACACTCTCGGCCTGCTGTCGGATGAAGCCATCGAACACGGCTTCTCCGGCCCGAGCCTGGGACTCGAGTTCTCCGGCATCGTCACTCAGGCCGGCGCCAATGCCGAATTCACGATCGGTGAGCGCGTGGTCGGCTTCGGCCCGGCCAGCTTCTCCGATCGTCTGGTGATCGCCGACACCGCGCTGGCCCGTGTGCCTCAGGGCGTCAGCCTGGAAGCCGCGGCGACCATTCCAACCACCTTCTTCACCGTCTACTACGCGCTCAAGCATCTGGCGCGCTTGGAAGAAGGCGAGAAGGTGCTGATTCACGGTGCCGCCGGCGGCGTGGGCATCGCGGCGCTGCAGATCGCCGAGTGGCTGGGCGCCGAGGTGTTCGCGACCGTCGGTTCGCCCGCCAAGCGTGACTTCCTGGCGCTGATGGGCATCGACAACGTCTATGACTCGCGCAGCCATGGCTTCGCCGAGGATATCCTGGCCGATCTTGCTGCACGCCAGCAGCGCGACCCATCCGTCGATGCACGTGGCGTCGATGTGGTGCTCAATTCGCTGGCCGGTGAAGCCATCGCCCAGAACCTGCGCGTACTCAAGCCGTTCGGGCGTTTCTGTGAGCTGGGCAAGCGCGACTTCTACGAGAACACCCCGATGGGGCTGCGTCCGTTCCGCAACAACTTGAGCTACTTCGGCATCGACTCCGATCAGCTGATGAAGGAATGCCCGGGCCTGACCACGCGCCTGTTCCGCGAGATGATGGCGCTGTTCGAGGATGGCACCCTGGCGCCGCTGCCCTACACCACCTTCGATGCCAGCCAGGTGGTAGAAGCCTTCCGTTACATGCAGCAGGCCCGCCAGATCGGCAAGGTCGTCGTCACTCAGCATACTGCCGAACACGCCGCTGAGAAGACAGCTAGTGCAGTGCCCCATCAGCCCGATACGGTCGCGGCCGATCAAAAGACACTGACGATCGACTCGGCGGGCAGCTATCTGGTCACCGGCGGTCTGGGCGGCTTTGGCCTGCGCAGCGCCGAGTGGCTGGCCGCACAGGGCGCGCGTGAGCTGGTCCTGCTCGGACGCTCCGGCGCGGCCAGTGAAGAAGCGCAACAAGGCGTCGCGCGTCTCAAGGCCCAAGGCGTGAACGTGCATGCGCTGGCCTGTGATGTCGCCGACGAAGCCGCGTTATCCAAGGTGTTCGCACGCTTCGGCAAGTCCGCTGAAGATGATGGCATCGCCCCGCTCAAGGGCATCATTCATGCCGCCGCGGTGATCGATGACGCGCTGATTCGCCACCTCGATGCCGAACGCATCCAGCGCGTGATGACGCCGAAGCTGGAAGGTGCGCGTCTGCTGGATCGTTTGAGTGGTGAACATGCACTGGACTTCTTCGTGCTCTACTCCTCGGCCACCACCCTGTTCGGCAACCCGGGACAGAGCGTCTACGTGGCGGCCAACCACTGGCTGGAGGGCCTCGCCGCCAACCGTCGTGCCCGTGGCCTGCCCGCTACCTGCGCCCGCTGGGGGGCGATCGAGGATGCCGGCTTCCTGGCACGCAACGAGAAGACCCGCGAAGCACTCAAGAATCGTCTCGGCGGTGATGCGCTGATGGCAGACCACGCGCTGGCCTGTCTCGGCGAGATGATCAGTGCAGATCAGAACGCCCAGGCTCTCGGCCTGCCTGGCCGCTCACTGGGCGTGCTGGAACTGGACTGGGGCGCGCTTGCGCGCTTCCTGCCGACCGCCGCCACGCCACGCTTCGAGGAAATTTCCCGCCGCGCCGGTGAGGATGACAACAGCCAGGCGCAGCAGGATGATATCGCCGCCGCACTGGCAGGTTTGAGCGGTGAAGCGCTGCAGACCGCCATCGTCGAGATTCTCAAGGGCGAGCTGAGCAAGATTCTGTTGATCGACGCCAGCGCCATCGACGTCAACAAGAGCGTCTACGACATGGGCTTCGACTCGCTGATGGGGGTCGAGCTGATGACGGCAGTCGAGGCACGCCTGGGAATCAGCATTCCGGTGATGATGATCAGCGAAGCCGCCACCCTGTGGCGCCTCGCGGAGCGCCTGATGCACAAGATGGGCAACGCCGACGGCGAGGAAGCCGAAAGCAACTCCGAAGACCAGGCCATGGCACAGCTGGTGAAGCAGCATGGTGGAGACGCCATCACTCAAGGAGAAGACTCGGCCGTCGTAAGCAAATAAGCGTAAACGCATCAAGTCACGGGCGAGAGCGGGTAACACTACCGCTCTCGCCTTTTTTCTATCAGGGATCTGGGATGCAGATCATGCGGGATGGAACTTGCCATCGAATGAAACTAGTGAAACCATACTTTCGGCTGAATTTTAGCATAAGCTAAACCAAGGTTCGTTCAGCTGTCATCGCAGTACATGGAGCACTCGGTTGTTCACCAGGTAACGCCCAAGCCATGGCCGACTTGATGGCTTCTCATTGTTGATGGAGAAAATCCTCATGGACGAAATGACCATCCTGTCCGTCAATGTACATCGTGATCTCAACGATCATGCTCCCCTGTCGATCATGACCAGCGCCGAGGGTTTCACCCTACTGCTCGCCAAGACCGACAGCACGACCTATCTCGTGATCGCCCAGCATATGGGCCGCACAGTGTCGACGGTAGAGCTCGCCTCAGTACGCTATGCCGACTTTATCATCCAGCTAATTGATGAGCACATTCGACAACATCCGGGGCTAGAGTGTGAGGAGCTGGATATGCACATTCGGCTAAAAGCCAGGGACCATATCCCCCGCACCCCCTTGCCTGACGATTTCATGGCACCTGATGCGTGATTCTTTCCATGATGTTTCGGGGGATAGGCGGGAAGACCGAGCGGCTAACGCATTGAAAAGGCATGCGAGTCTCGATAAGGGGCATTATTGTGTGCGCAACGCCCCGTGCCGTCCCCCTCTTCGACCAGCATGATCTCAGTGCACTCACGAACTCGCACGCTTGCCTACAAGACGCCTCCTGAAAGCCTGAGAGATTCGTCCCCACACCTGCAAAGACTTGCCCTCTTGCGCGTGCACACTCATCATCGGGGAAAAGACTGCTTCTACTTCAAGGACTTCCTCTTTGGCATCTCGTCACTCCTCCGGCCCCAACCCCCGCGACATGAAACAACAGTTGTTGGACAAAGCGCGTGCCCGTCGCACCCAAGCTACCGCCGCCATGGCGGGCGAGGCTGACAATGATGTGTTTGCCCCCAGGACACCGACACTGGAGATCAGCGACGACTTCGTGCGCTTCGATCGCCAACCGGGCTATCAGCAGCTCAGCATGATGCAGCAGGCCGGCGCCGCCTTTGGCGTGCCGGAACCCTTCTTTCGCGTGCATGAAGGCTGCGCCGGTGCCACGACGCGTATCGAGGGGCGTGAGCTGGTCAACTTCGCCAGCTACAACTACCTCGACTACTCGCGCCATCCGGAAGTGGTCAAGGCCGCGTCTGACGCTGCCGCGCACTATGGCACCTCGGTATCGGCCTCACGCGCCGTCTCCGGCGAGCGACCGATCCACCAGCAGCTGGAAGCCGCCGTCGCGCGCACCTACGACGTCGAGGATGCGGTGGTCTTCGTCAGTGGCCACGCCACCAATGTCTCCACGCTGGGCTATCTGCTCGGCCCGAAGGACCTGATCCTGCATGACGAGTGGATCCACAACAGCTCGCTGGTCGGCGCCCAGCTGTCCGGCGCCCGCCGCATGCCGTTCGCGCACAATGACCCGGACGCGCTGGAAGCGCTGTTGCGTGCCCAGCGGGGCAAGTTCGAGCGCGTGCTGATCGTCACCGAAGGCCTCTACAGCATGGACGGCGACGTGCCGGACCTGCCGCGCCTGATCGCCCTCAAGCAGAAGTACCGCTGCTGGCTGATGGTCGACGAAGCGCACTCCTTCGGCGTGCTCGGCGAGCGCGGTCTCGGCCTGAGGGAGCATTACGACATCGCTGCGCGTGACGTCGATATCTGGATGGGCACGATGAGCAAGACGCTATCCGGCTGCGGCGGCTATATCGCCGGCTGCAAGGAATTGGTCAGCATGCTGCGCTACTTCGCGCCGGGCTTCCTCTACTCGGTGGGCATGCCAGCACAGGTCGCCGCCCCATCGCTGAAGATTCTCGAACTGCTCCAGGGCGATGATGCCAGGCAGCGCATCGCCCGGCTGCACGCCGTCTCCGGCTACTTCCTCAAGCGCGCCCGCGCCTTGGGACTCGATGTCGGCGACAGCCTGGGCGTTGCCGTCGTGCCGGTGATTCTGGGCAGCTCGCTGGTGGCCGCTCGCCTCTCCAACCAGCTATTCGAGGCAGGCTTCAACGTCCAGCCCATCCTGCACCCCGCCGTGCCGGAGAAGAGCGCGCGGCTGCGCTTCTTCCTCTCCTGCGAGCACACCGAAGCGCAGGTCGACGCCGTCCTCGACACGCTCATGCAGCAACTGAGCAATATCAAGGCGGGTCTTTGACCAGACTCATGAGCCAGAGGTGTGAACCAGAGTGACAAGTCAGCGCAGGAAGTCAGAATCGTGAGCCAAGGCTGATCGGGATTTCGCAGCCTTCGCTGCTGACATCCCACAACGAAAAACGCGGCCCTGCTTTTCAGCGGGGCCGCGTTTTTATCACGACAAGAATCAGTGGCGGAGCCAGATGTCAGTGGCTCAAGACTGCTCTGCCATCAGTTCGCTCAGCACCTGCTCGAACACTTCCTTGGGCTGAGCACCGCTCAGGGCACTGCGGCGGTTGAAGACGAAGGTCGGCACGCTGGAGATCCCCATCTGCTTCCAGTAGTTCTCATGCTGGACGACCTGCTCACGTGCCTCGGCGTCATCGAGTTGCGCGAGACTTTCCGTGGCATCCAGCCCGACCGCAGCCAGCGAGTCCGCCATCACGGCGCGGTCCGACATATCCTTCTGCAGTGCGAAGAAGTCCGCGAAGAACTGCATCATCAGGTCATGCTGCATGCCTTGCTCGGCGGCATACTCGAGCAGCACGTGCAGCTCGAAGGTATTGACCATGCGCATGTCGTCGAAGTAGTTGAAGACCAACCCTTCCTCCGCCGCCAGGTTGGCGAGGTTCTGGCGCGCCTCGACACTGCCCTTGGGCGTGGTGCCGTACTTGCGTTCAGAGTGCGCGCGCAGGTTCTCGCCATGGGCCGGCATGCCCGGGTTCAGCTCGAAGGGCTGCCATTCGATCTCGACCTTGTCTTCCAGACCCAGTGACTGAATGGCGCTCTCGAGGCGCTTGTAGCCAATGATGCACCACGGGCACACCACATCGGAGACGATGTCGATCTTGAGCTTGTCTTGCATATCCATTCTCCTGAGCGGCGAGGCAAGGCGCCTTACCGCTCGTCAATATTCGTGAGCGACTGCTCAAATTTGCGCATACTGTAGACCCCGTGCGTGCTCAGGTCAAAGCCTCTCCAGAGTGCCGAAGCGGCAGAGTGTCGAATCGCCAGAGCGCCAAGCGCTGAACGCTGTCGCCTCTTCAGGTCTGACATTCCATGCAAACATCCCGATCAGCCATACTTGGCTTGGGCTTTATCACAAGCGGCGGGCGGCGCTGCCTCAAGGCGACGCTCATGGGCGCGCAACGTGCCCCAGACGATCGCCAACCAGTAGGCGTAGATCATCACGCCGCTGGCCTGGGAGAACATCACCCAGGTCATGCCGAAATCGAGGAAGGTCAGCGGCAGCAGTACCCCGGCGACAGCCAGTGAGCGCAATGTCAGGTCGTCACAGTCCAGACGGCGATAGAAGAGGCGTAGCGGCACCAGATAGAGGGCCAGCAACGCAAGCAGCCCCAAGATCCCACGCTTGACCCACGCATCGAGAAACTCGTTATGGGGATGCGAATACTCCTGCACATGGCGACTCAGCTCGCCCTGCTCGATCATCGCATCACGCGCCTCGGTGTAGCCTGTCTCGCCTCTGCCTAGCCACGGCTGCTCGGCAATCATCAGCACGGCGCCCCGCCACATCTCGAGGCGCGCCCCCGCCGAGGTGCAGGCATTGCGGTCTTCCACGTACTTCGTGACATCCGAGACACCGGCTTCGACACGTTGCTGAACGCCGGTCGCCTGTGTCATCACCATCAAGGCGATCACCCCGGCACACATGAAGACGCCCAACCACAGCACACGCCGCGAGATCATCTCACCATAACTGCGATACAGCACCCAGGCGGCAAACGGGAAGCCGATCCAAGCGCCGCGCGTCCCCGACATCAAGGAGCCGATGATGCCGAACGCACCGCCAATCAGCAGCGCCAGCAACCAATAGCGCCGCCGAGCTCCCGCCTGACTCATTGCCCAGCCAAGGCCTGCCAGACACATCAGCCCCATCAACATGCAGATATCGCCGAAGTTGATGGTATTGGTGAAGCCCCCCCGCACGATGCACGCCCCACACCAGCTTCTGCCACATCGCCCAGCTGCCGGTCAGCACACTACCGAGGATCAGCCCGCTCCACATGGCCCCGTGCGATGGCGGGCACGACAACACCAGCAACAGCACGGGCACAGCCAACAACAAACGAATCGGCACGCCTGTCGTCTGCCACGCATCCCCCTGCAGCAAGATGCTCACCAGCAACAGGGCAGCGAGTCCTGCCACCACGCCAATCACTGCCAGGTCTTCCTTGTGGGCGGCCCCCAACAGCGCGCGCGGCTCTCGCAGCAAGCAATAGCCACTGATCAACACCAGCAACGCCGGTCCCAAGCTATAGCCAGAAGGCATCACCAGGCTGAGCAAGCCGAACAGGAAGACACTGCAGGAAACGGCGCGCGAGATCATAGGTGAAAAATACTGAGAAACACCGGATGAATCCGAGCGCGCAGCAGAAGCGAATGACGGCATACCTGGCCTTCCTGATTCAAAGATGACGATGTGAACGGTGATACGGGCAACTCAATCGAATACGGGAAAGCGCCATCGTGAGCTTGATGAGCGGGATAGCCTGACACAACTGCTCTCCTCCTTGGCATCAGGCGCGCAGCATGAAAGTCACCACCTGCTCCCTCTATCCCGTTCCCTGTGAGCCCATATGAAAACGCCGCATCACGAGGATGCGGCGTTTGAGTTTTGATCAAGAAACAGAACTCTGGATCAATCGTTGCCGAACAGATCGCGGGTGTAGACCTTGTCGACCACATCAGCGAGCTCTTCCGCCATGCGATTGCTCAGGATGACATCTGCTTCCTGCTTGAATGCCTCAAGATCACGCATGACGCGTGAACCGAAGAAGGTGTCTTCTTCCAGCACCGGCTCGTATACCACCACTTCCACGCCCTTGGCCTTGATGCGCTTCATCACACCCTGCATGGCACTGGCGCGGAAGTTGTCAGAACCGGACTTCATCACCAGGCGATATACCCCCACCACCTGCGGGTCGCGCTTGAGCACGGATTCCGCGATGAAATCCTTGCGCGTGGTGTTGGCATCGACGATGGCCTGGATCATGTTGTTGGGCACTTCCTGATAATTGGCCAACAACTGCTTGGTATCCTTCGGCAGACAGTAGCCCCCATACCCGAATGACGGGTTGTGGTAGTGCTGCCCGATGCGCGGGTCCAGCCCCACACCTTCGATGATCTGCTTGGCATCCAGGCCATGTGACTCGGCGTAGGTATCCAGCTCATTGAAGTAGGCAACGCGCATCGCCAGGTAGGTATTGGCGAACAGCTTGATGGCTTCCGCCTCGGTGCTGTCGGTGAAGAGCACATCAACACCCTGCTTGATCGCGCCTTCCTTGAGCAAACCAGCGAACACCTCGGCACGCTCGGAGCGCTCACCGACGATGATGCGAGACGGATGCAGGTTGTCGTACAGCGCCTTGCCTTCGCGCAGGAATTCCGGCGAGAACATCAGATTCTGTGTCTGGAAACGCTCACGCGCCTCAGCCGTATAGCCCACAGGTACTGTGGATTTGATCACCATCACCGCGTCAGGATTGATGTCGCGCACATCCTGAATCACCGCTTCAACACTCCTGGTATTGAAATAGTTGGTGGTCGCATCGTAATCCGTCGGCGTGGCGATAATCACGAAATCGGCATCGCGGTAGGCCACTTCCTTGTCGAGGGTAGCGCGGAAATTCAGATCTCCACGTGCCAGAAACTCATGGATCTCGTTATCGACGATAGGCGAGATACCACGGTTCAGGCCTTCCACCTTCTCCGGCACGATATCCAACGCGACGACTTCATGATGCTGAGAAAGCAGCATGGCGTTGGAAAGACCGACATAGCCGGTGCCTGCGATGGCAATTTTCATTTCAAATATTTCCTGTGTTTACCGTAACGAAAAGCTAAAAATACTGAAGACATCAGACTGCTGGCAGGCGCTGAAGTTCCTTGAGGGAAAGCCAAGTTGAATCACCGCCATCCTGCTTGAGCAATCTGATATCAACATCAGCACAGTCATGTACTGCCAAGAGCTATCAGTGAATCTCAACTGATATAACGATAGCCACTGAACAATACAAATGAAAACCTGACTATAAAGATGACATCTGGATTAGGTAACGAGCAGCGCAACCCTACTAGTTGGAAAAGTACTTGCGGTACCACTCCACAAAACGGCGAGCCCCTTCTTCTACCCCGACTTGCGGACGATAGCCAGTCGCGGCAAAGAAATCTTCAGTATCCGCCCAGGTCTGAGACACATCCCCTGGCTGCATATCCATATAGTTTTTCTTGGCCTCAATACCCGTGGCTTTCTCAACGGCACTGATGAAGTCCATCAGCTGAACCGGGCTACCATTACCGATATTGTAGAGAGCATAGGGTGCAGGACTTTCATCCGGAGCAAGGCCCTCCGCTGCCGATTTCTGACCAGCCTGCGGGACGACATCCTTGATGCGAATGATCCCCTCAACGATATCGTCAATGTAAGTGAAATCACGCGATAGATCGCCGTGGTTATACACATCGATGGACTTGCCTTCGAAAATGGCCTTGGTGAACTTGTACATAGCCATATCTGGGCGACCCCATGGGCCATATACGGTAAAGAAGCGTAGGCCAGTAGTCGGGATATCGTATAGATGTGAGTAAGTATGTGCCATCAATTCATTGGATTTCTTGCTCGCCGCATACAAGCTGACCGGGTGATCAACACCGTCCTTGGTAGAGAACGGAACCTTGGCATTCAATCCGTAAACAGAGCTGGAAGAGGCATAGACCAGATGCTCAATCCTGTGATGACGGCAGCCTTCCAGGATGTTCAAGAAACCCAGCATATTGGCATCCGCATAGGCATGCGGGTTTTCCAGCGAATAGCGTACCCCTGCTTGAGCGGCCAAATGAATGACATGAGAAATCTCGTTGTCAGCAAAGACTTTCTCTACTGCATCACGATCTGCAAGATCAAGCTTCAGAAACGTAAATTCAGAAGACTGCTGAATGCGCTCGAGGCGAGCCTCTTTCAGCGAGACATCGTAGTAATCATTGAGAGAATCAATACCAATGACATTTTTTCCTGCTTCCAGCAGTCGCTTGCTGACTTCTGCACCAATGAAGCCTGCAGCTCCAGTAACCAATACTGACATTATTATTTACTCTTCTTGGCAAGTATTTCTTCAGCAACATCAAGATAACGCTGAATCACGTATTGTTCGTCAAATTTCTCTTCAGCCAACTTCCTGGAGTTGGCCTGCATCTCTGCCAGCTTTTCATCTGAAAGATTGATGACCTTTTCCATGGCTTCTTTCAGAGCTTCTGTATCACGGGGAGGCACGAGGAAACCATTGACACCTTCGATGACAACATCACGACAACCAGGGGTGTCAGTAGTAATAATAACTTTTCCGGCAGCGGCAGCCTCTAATAGGCTACGTGGAGTTCCTTCTGGATAGTATGAGGGAAGAACTACGCAATCAACACTTTTTAAAAGGTTTGGCATATTTTTTACATGACCAAGAAAAGCTGCTCTGTCGATTGCAGTAAATTCAGCGATAATTTTTTTACATATAGAACGTTGTGAATTATCCTCAACTCCGGCTAACCTAAAGTAGCTTGAAGAATGATGTGGAGCTAATAGCTTAGATGATTCAACAAACTCTGCAATTCCTTTAGGATATATTAGTCTTGCAGCCATTAAAAAAGTAATACCGCTAGCTTTATAAGTTGGACAGAATTTTTTCAAATCTACGCCCGAACCAGGTAAAACTTCAGAGCAACACGGATCTGAATATCCTGAGTCAATATAACATTGATAATCTTCTTTATTCTGAAAGAAAACATGATTAGCTCGCTTATAAAAAAAACCAATAAGCTTACTGTATATTTTCCCAAGGACACCACCAAGCTGTGAAGCTTGGCCAACTCCAGAGACATTCGGTATACAAGGTATGCGTAATACCCAGCAACTAATCAAAGAATAAAGATTGGTTTTAGGATTAAACGAATATACGACGGCGGGCCGCTTTATGATTAATATAAAAAAAATAGATACTAATGAGCAAATCTCTTTAATAGCGTTTTTACTAGTGGGGTTTAAATATACATTAATAACTTGCGCGGACTCTGAGTAACTAGGAATCCCATTATCATCCTTAGGTGCTAAACAACTTACAGAAAATTTATCTGAAAAAGTTTTGATAGTAGAACTTCTGAAATTCTCTAAATACCAAGCACTATTACCTATAAAAAACACACGAGTCAACTTTGACATTAACTTTAACCTTTCGAGATATTTATAATTATATTATTCCATAGACTGGTAATATGACTCGTGCTGCAGTTAAATTTTATATATTGCTGCGCCAAAGAACCCATAGACTTCCTGGCATTGTCGTCCAAAGAATAGAGTTTTAACATAGAGTCTGCTATATGTTTATAGCTAAACCCATTCGAAACATAACCATTAGCACCATCCTGAATCATCTCTGGCGTAGCCCCAGCAGGAGTAACTACAGAGGGTAGACCGAAGTACATTGCCTCCATTAACGCATTAGGCATACCTTCTCTTAAAGATGGTAAAATAAAAGCGTCAGATTTTTCGAAAGTAGTTCTAACATCATAAGAGTGTCCTAAGAACACCAACTTATCTTCTAAGTTTAATTTAGCTGACAATTTTTTTAATTTATCTTCTTCTGGACCACTACCCAAGATATACAATTTCGTATTAGCTGTACCAGAATTACAAAATTCCTTAAAGGCATATAACAATTGTTCGAGATTTTTTTGTGGCGCTAATCTACCCACATAGCACCAATCAAAACTAGATTTGTCCTGCTTATGAGTTAATGCACAACCCAAATTATCTGGAAAAAAATAATTAGGAATAACATCAACAGACTTATTCAAACATTTCAAGCACAAACGTTCTTCAGCTTTTTGGGAATTAGATAATGTTTTGGTGTCAAGTAATGAGGTCAACCGAATAATGACATCTCTCCAATAACCACCATAACTTGTATTTCTATAAGATGTTATTACAGGTATCCGTAGAACTGTCCCAAGTATTCTTCCGATCAAGGTAGCATGATATAAAAAGCAGACAATTAAATCCGACTTATTTTTACGAAAGTACGAATACGTCTTTATTATTCCGGACAATGAAGAAGTAGAAGAAAGATTAACGACTTGAACTTCGGATGACAATAAACTCTCATATGCTTGTCCATTTTTAAGAGTTACTATTTTGACGTTATGTCCTAATTCAGCTAAATTATTAGCCACATAAATGAGCTGCCTTTCGGCCCCACCAGTGTGCATTACACCAATAAAGAAACTAATCTTCATATATAACCCTTTCCAGTTAGATGCTAGAGGATTTGTCTTATGTTATCACAAGGATATGATTATAAATAAAAATTATAGACATCATAGAGCAAATTATCTGGTTTATAGTGCAATAAAAAGTTTTTATATTCTATCAACATCAATATAGCCATATTAAATAAACTTAGCTTTCTATTGAAGTGGTCCCCGTAATGCGGACCAGGCGCTAAGCTCTGATCAGACCGACCAGGAGAGCTTGATCATGAGCAGGAAACGTCGACAGTACAGCGGTGAGTTCAAAGCCAAGGTAGCCCTCGCCGCCCTCAAGGGAGAACAGTCCACGTCGGAGATCGCGGCCCACTTCGAGATCCACCCCACCATGGTGAGTCAGTGGAAACGCGAACTGCTGGACAACGCCACCGGCGTCTTCGAGAGCAAGAGTTCCGGAAAAACCGCCCAGAAGACCCAGGAGGAGATCGATACACTCTACCGCGAGATCGGCAAGCTGACGGTGGAACGGGATTTTTTGTCACGCGGGCTCGGTCGTTGAGCCGGGCCCAGCGCGTGGCACTTGGTCGAGCCGCAGGCGCCCGACATCAGCCTCCGGCGTCAGTGCCAGCTACTCGGTATCAGTCGCTTCTCGATGTACTATCAGCGCAAGGCGCTACGGGCCTATGGATTCTGAGCTAATGCGTTCGATCGACGCGGAACATCTGCGCACACCGGTCTATGGCTCACGACGGATGTCAGCCTACCTCAATCGCCTGGGACACGGCAGTGAGCCGCAAGCGCGTTCAGCGACTGATGCGCGGGATGGGGCTGACAGGCTATTTATCCGAAGCCATGCACCAGTCGGCCAGGCACGGACATCGGATCTATCCTTACTTGCTGCGAGGGCGAGTCATCGACCGTCCCAATCAGGTATGGGCGACTGATATCACCTATATTCCTTTGGCGCGGGTTCATGTACCTGGTGGCCATCATGGACTGGCACAGCCGTCGCGTGTTGGCCTGGCGGGTCTCCAACACCCTGGATACAGACTTCTGTATCGATGCTTTGGAGGAAGCCCTGGCGTGCTATGGAAAGCCCGAGATATTCAATACAGATCAAGGCTGTCAGTTCACCAGCCAGTCGTTCACCGAAGTTCTGGAAGCCCATGATGTCCGGATCAGCATGGACGGCAAGGGACGCTATCAGGACAACATATTCGTGGAACGACTCTGGCGCAGTGTGAAGTATGAGTGCGTTTACCTGAAGGCTTTCGAGAGCGGCGCCCACTTGCGAAGGGATCTGAAGCGTTACTTCGCTTGGTACAACACGGAGCGGCCCCACCAAGGGCTAGACGATGCTACACCTGATGAAGTGTACTTCTCTCAACCACTGACCCAGGCGGCCTGACGCCGATGATGACCTGATCCGAGCTTAGACGACCCGTCAGGTGGTCCAATGGATGGGGTCCACTTCAGTATTGCTCAATTTATAATAGCCTAGAGATTAAGACCAATAATCTATACCTCTACCCCACCCAAAGCCTGGCTCACCTAATCTGTCTGTCCACTGAATAAAGAAGAGAACAGCTATCATGCTTATAAAAATTAAAAACCTACTATTCCTTAGCTTTAATCCAGAGAGCAGGACTATCAGTATTGCACTTTCAAATATCCTAGCTGATACAGGAAATAGCAAATAGGTTGAAGTATAAAATACTAGTATATATGTGGCTAAACTATTATTTTTATATATTCACTCCCTTGGGATAAGAAAATCAATAGACACATAGACCAAAATACAAGTCCTAATCCACTGGCATGAGTCATTTGTAATTCATAACGCTCACCTTGTCTAGCTCCTAATTTGCTAGCTAGCCATAAGCTTAAGATAGATAGCGAGACTGATATTATGAAAAACAAAATAACTTTTATCCCGTACGAAGCTCTGAAGTAGCGAAATGCTTCAGTTATGTATATAAAGAATACTATGAAAAAAAAGGAGGAGGTACAAATGGTGTAATTAGAATTAGATAGATAGACTTGTCTTTGTTAAAGCAAAAATAGAAATCCAAGAAAAGTGCTATAGCTAAACCTTGTCTAAGGTGAACTATGTTATTTTTTACAACTTGAGGCATTAGCAAAATACAATTAACAAGATAAAGTATTTTTTTTTCTGTTATCAAAACCACATATGAACTTAAAAAAGCAGAGAAAAATATGATGACTCTAAGGGTGTACCCCTGGTTTAAAAAGATGATAAAGATACATTAACTAGCAACCATATTGGTTCGTTTGTTAATAAGCTTAAGAAACCATTTGAGCATATAACCAAGAAGAATATATTATAAGAATTCTCAGCATAAAAAGATAATTCACCCTATCGTAAACGCATCTATAGGTAGACAGAAAAAATAAAAGCATACAATAAAGCAAATAATAAACTGGCTAATTTCCAAATATAATGAGAACCAACATTCATTTAAGTTACTGCCTCAGATTTATAATTTGAAAAAATCAATATATTGCTTTGAGATGTACTCTACTTCATATTGCATAGATCTTGAAATTAATTTTTGCCTGTCAATAGGCAGCGTATATACTTCAATTATAGCCTGGCTAAGTTGTTGTGGATTTTGTATATCGACTAATGGGCCATAGTTACCGTTATCCAATATTTCCACCGGGCCGCCTGCACATTTAGTAGATACAACTGGACAACCTACAGCCATAGCTTCTACAAGAACATTACCAAAACCTTCATATATAGACGACAATACAAATATATCATGCTTGAATATTAGTGATAAAGGCTCTTTATTTTCCTCTACAAAAGTTACTTTTTCCTCAATTTTTAAATGTTTAGCATATTCTTTTAACTCTGATTCTTGTTGACCTTTTCCTAAAATTGTTAAATTTATATCATGGGTATCCAATCCACAATACTAATTGCCTTTAAAAGAGTCTTAAAATCTTTCTGCTCATGCAAACGACCAATAGCCACTACTTTTATTACACTATCGGATTTTTTTATTTTATTTTTTAAGTAATATTTATCAGCGTCTTCTTTGAAAAAGACAGGGTTAGAAATTATAGTGGAACTACTATTATTAATTCCAACCTTATGCAAAGACATCAAAGTGTCTTTTGAGTTAGCAATTAAGCCGGTACATCTTCCATATATAAATTTAGCTAAATTTAACAAAACCTTATCGAAAAAGTACGCTTTTCTTGGTACTAATACGTTAGCCTCTCTTACGAACAATTTAGTTCCGGTATGCTTACCACCTGCTAATAACCAAGCTAACTACTGCTATATTTATATGTATTAGAGTCGATATCATTACATCAGGCTTATTCTCTTTATATATATTTAGTATTTTGTAAACACTAAGCGAAGCCTTAGTGTTTAAAATTAATTACTTTAATCCCTTTTTTTATTAATTCATCTAAAAACATACCTTTTTTTGAAATAGAACTACTTCTACTTGATATTTATCTAATTTGGTAGCAGCTATAGCAAGATTTAGTATTACTCTTTGAGCTCCACCAGCTCTCATATTCGACACAATAAAAGTAATTTTCTTACTTTGACACATTTATTACACTCACTTTGATTGTTGTAGAAATACTACATATACTCAAATCAGTTTTCTGTGAAGCATTAGTTAAATTTTTACGTACTTTATTAATAACTTCTACTAAACATTCTTTAATATAGATAGGGAATAGTTTTTGGTAATACCTTAATTTTGGTTTAGCCAATATAGCTAATCTTGAAACACTAATATGGCTATTAACTTTTTTGATTTTCCAGAATATCGGATCATCAATATAAAGTGACTTAACAGCTTTTAGGAGAGTATTTCTATTATAAGTATTATGAGAATTCTTAGCTTTCTTAGACCCGTGGCGAGTATCTTCCTTGAGTAAACTTAATGGTGATCTAAGTGCGGCCAAATGAAAACCATGGTAAGGTCTAAAATTAGTTAGTTTCTCTCGTATATTCTCGTTAAATGATTCATCCAATATTTTATATAGAACCCTTTCATCCACACCTACTTTATCGAACTCATCAAATTCAGTTTCTAACTTAGCACTATCATAAAAATAACAGTGCGACTTTATTTTACTGAAGTATATATCTGTTTCAAAAAAATGGAGCCCAGTCAACCGATCCTCTTTTCTTACAGCATTACTAAAAGGTAAACCTGTTAACTTCATAGAATCGATATGCTGCTGCGATAAAGCGGGCTTTTCAGGTACTATAAAAAAGTCTATATCTCCTATATAGACGTAATCAAATCCCTGGAAGTAATTCTCATTTATAAACCATCTTAGTGCGGGCTTGGCATGAGGATATTTCGATTTTGAAAGCACTTCGGTTGATGTTGGAAGATCGTCTGAATTTAATTCGATAATTTTAAAATTATTAGATATTTCAGCTTCTATTATTTCTAATGCTTGAAGTACATTATGAGATAGAGGATCATCTACAAAAACATAACAACTATAGTTAGGATAAGACTTTAAAACAGAGTATATATAAAAAGGTATAAATACTTCATAGCTTCCAAACACATAGCATGCTACGCACACTGATCGTTTATCATTTGAAGATGCATACAGAGGGGTTGATTCTTGAAACATAGTAGATTCTCTATTTAGTTTATAACTTCTTAAGAAAAATAGCCTAAAAAAGACTAATATTCTTGAAAATTAAAATTTATTCACTAGCGTATTCTGTTGAAGTTAAGATCAGCAAGTGTATACAAATCACTATTGACAATGATATTTAATTAGCATTTTTTCCCCTTTCTATACCATACGTATAATAAAGGACATGCACCATAAGCAAAATATTCATTACACTACTTACTATGCAATATATCGCTATAGCAAGAACAGCATCCTCAAATAAGTATATCCCAATAAACAGAGCTACTAATGTAGAAGCTAGATAAAAAACACGATACATTAAATATACTTTTTGTAACTTTAATGGCGCTATCGCTCTTGTGCAAGCTGCTGCACTAAAAGCAGTGAATAACCAGAGGCTAATCCACTGTGCGTATAAGCCAGAATCAGCCCATTCAATACCAAAGACAAAAGTAAATATTTCAGGCCCAGCTATCATTACAATTGTATATGGTAACAAGGATAACAAGCTTAGAGCTATAGTGAACTTAACTAAAAAATCAAACGGATTATCTAGTTTTTTTACCTTATCGGTAAACTTAGGGAAAAATACATCTCCAACTGCTTTAGTTAGCAAAAACCCAGGCACCGCTAAGACCGTTTTAGCCATTACATAATAACCTGCTGCAGCACTACTCAAGAAGCTAGCAAGTATTATGACAGGTAGATTTCTAACCATAGCACTTAAGAAAGATTCGGGCATTCTATAAATCGGAAAATCAGAATATTTTTTAGCTAGATCTAAAATTATAGGCTTTATCTGAGATGTTGGTCTTAAAAAAAATATCAAATTATTTTCATTAACAGGCTTTACCTGCATAACTATCTTTGTTAATATTCCTAAAAATGTTGCTGATATTAAAACCCACACTGTTGGACTAAGTAACCCAAATCCTATTTTAGTACCATTAACGACTAAACTAGAAATAAAGTTAGAACCACTTATGTAACCAAAGAAGTTTTCTTTTATTAATATATTTTCAGAAATTTGATTAAGCGTAATAAAAAAAATAAATAATGGTACAAAATATAGCCATGTTTCAATTTGTATATTCCACGGTGTAAACTGATCGATTAATGTTACTAGGCCTAAGGCAATAATAATAATTAGAGAAATTATTGCTCCAGACATTACCGATATCCAAACCATACCAGCAGCTTCTCTTCTATTATTAGCTAGTACAATTGCTACCGGATATGAAAAACCTGCTATAGGTGTTAATATTGCCAATATTGATTGAAAACTACCTAACATACCAATATCAGAGGGAGTAAATAGTCTACTTATAATAGGAATAGCAAGCATTGAGATTAATTGCGCACCGGAAGCTCCTACTAACATAGCTAATATATTCTTCACTATTTTGCTTCTGAACAACCCATCCTTGATATATCCCATAAAGTCTGTTCCATAAGCAAATACAACGGAATAAAGGCACTAAACCGATTGATAAATCTCTATACGCCGGCGGTCTCAATGACCAAGTGCAACACGTGACCCATCAGGTACGGTGTTGCCATGAACCACTGCTATCGCCATCTTTCTGCTGAAGACCGAGCCGCCATCATGACGATGAGAGCGACTCACTCGATCCGAGCTATCGCCCATCATCTGGGCCGTGCACCGAGTACCGTGTCGCGAGAAATTGCTCGCCACTCCATCAATGGCTACGATGCCAGCCTCGCAGGCTACCGGGCCCGCCTGACACGCCATCGGCCCCGTCGGCGTCCCAAGCTGCACCCCGACAGGGAGTTGTTTGAAGTCGTGGTCCATCTGCTGCGCAAGTACTGGTCACCGCAACAGATAGCCCGCACACTGAAGCGCATGTCTCCCAACGATTCATGTCGACAGGTCTCGCATGAGGCCATCTACAACGCGCTCTATGTGATGCCCCGCGGCAGCCTCAAAAAGGAACTTATCGCCTGCCTGCGACAAGGCAACGGCAAACGCCGGCCACGAAATCGTGCCACGGATCGGCGCAACCAGATTCCCGGTCTGGTTAGCATCCACGCGCGACCGCCTGAGGTCGAAGATCGTTTGATGCCTGGCCACTGGGAAGGCGATCTCATCATCGGTGCCAACAATCGCTCTGCCGTCGGTACGCTGGTGGAACGCACCACGCGATTGGTGATTCTGGCGAAAGTGGATGGCACCACCGCAGCGGCCGTTGGCTTCAGCGACAAGCTAAACGAGGTGCCGCGATCGCTGCGCTTGTCCATGACCTACGATCAAGGCAGAGAGATGGTGAGACATGCCGAGATTACCCAGAAGACCGGCACGGCGATCTACTTCGCTGACCCGCATAGCCCTTGGCAGCGAGGTTCAAACGAGAACACCAACGGGCTGTTGCGGCAGTATTTGCCAAAGGGCACGGATCTCTCCGTCTACAGCCAAGAAGAGCTCGACGAGATCGCCGACTCACTGAACACACGGCCTCGCCAGACACTGGACTGGCGAACCCCACTGAAAGTCTACGCCGAGATGCTCAAGAAATCCGTCGGCGGTCCGAGCACCCTTCAATAGCGTTGCGCTTGGAACCCTGGATTCATAGAATAACCGCAGCACTTTGGACCGCACGGTAGAGGCAGGAGGGCCAGCGCCGGTACCCTTCTCGGCTCACCGACCAAAGTGAAGCAGAGTATGGAATACCGACAGCTGACCCAGACCCAACGATATCAGATCCACGCCCGTTATGACTTGGGCATGAGCCAGCGCCAGATCGGCAGGGAGCTGAACCTCCACAGCAGCACGATCAGCCGTGAAATTCGCCGTAACGCCACCGCTAATGGCTATGATCCCGAGCAGGCTCAGATACTCAGTGATCATCGGCGCCGCACTGCTAACAAGTGGACAAAGCGCCTTCCAGGCATGATGGCCGCCGTTGCCGATCGGCTACGTGAGGAGTGGAGCCCACAGCAAATCAGTGGCTTCATGGCGCCCTTGGCTGGCGTTAGTGTCAGTCATCAATGGATCTACTCCTTGATCTGGGACGACAAGGCACGGGGTGGTGACCTTTGGCGGCATCTCCGTCAGCCTAAACGCCGCAATAAGCACCGCACGCACGCCAAGAGCGCCGGGTTGGGCAAGATCCCCAATCGAGTCGGTATCGAGCACCGCCCAGATGAGATTGATGACCGGCGCTTCATCGGCCACTGGGAGGGCGATACCGTGATACAGGGGCACAAGCAATCAGGCCTTGTCACGCTGGTCGAGCGTCGCAGTGGCTATTTACTGGCGGCACGATTGCCCAAGATCTCGGCCGAGTTGACACAAGCAGCCATGATCCGCTTGTTGAAGCCGCGTCGGGGAGCGGTCCAGACGATCACACTGGACAATGGATCGGAATTCGCTGGCCACGAAGCGGTGGCCAAGGCCGTGACGGCGGCGATGTACTTCTGCGATCCCTACTGCTCTGGACAGCGTGGGACCAACGAGAATACGAATGGCCTGATACGGCAGTACTTCCCCAAAGGAACGGATTTTCGTCAGGTCAGCAATGCAGAGCTACGCAAGGTGGTCGAAAAGCTGAATGACCGTCCTCGAAAGCGACTCGGCTACCGGACACCGGCGCAGGTGTTTCTAGGGGAATACTCAGGAGGGCTGGATACTGCAGGTGCTGCGCTTATTGCTTGAATTCAGGAACTTGAGACCGCCGTCATTAATCTTAAAACAAATCTATCTATAAGACTTTAACATACGTAGGTATCGCAATCATCAACTATTTAAAATCAACACAGAGTGCAATAAAAAATATAACGACGATTAACGACTACCTTTGCCAGTAAGAACAATGCGAACTGTACGCATTATTACTAGTATATCTAACCATAAAGAAAAATTCTTAATGTAGTAAAAATCGTATTCTAACTTCTCTACCATACCATCAATTTCAGCTGCATATCCCTGTTCAACTTGTGCCCAACCAGTAATTCCGGGTCGTACAACATGCCGATAATGAAAGAATGGCACATCTTTCTCATACCATTTTGTCAAACTCATTGATTCTGGACGCGGGCCTATCATGCTCATGTCGCCCTTTAATACGTTGAATAATTGAGGAAGTTCATCCAAGCGACATTTACGAATGAAGTGCCCAACACGGGTGATACGAGGATCATGGCCTTCTTGGGTGAAACCAGTGCCCTTCATGTCAGTATACATACTACGAAATTTGTAAACTGTGAAGGGACGACAATGGAATCCCATACGCTGCTGACAGAATAGCGCTTTACCAGGGCTATCCAGACGAATGGCAAGTGCAGTCAATAGCATGACGGGAGCCAGCAACGGAATAAGGATCAGGGCAGCGAAAATGTCCATGCCGCGCTTGATGACTTCATAGTCTTCACGCGGGGTGAGTGAACCAAACTCATTGGCATAGAGATGATCCAACAGTACCTTACCGGTAATCATTTCATGTGCCTGGGTGGCGTGATACACCGGAATACGGTGTATCGTGCAATCGGCAAGAAAACGCTGCCACTCTTCAGGGAGGTCAGCATGCAAGTCCGCGACTACTGCATCGATTCGCTTCATGCCTGCGAGAGTTGGTGATTCCATTTGATACCAATACACTGATTTGCTCTGATCACTGCACAATACTGATGCCTTGCCAAATGGCACTACTGCCATACGTTTGGTATTCACCTTACTGTCGATATAGTAGAAAGTACCACCAAAGATGATAGCCAATGCAAAGGAAATTCCCACCTGAAGGCGTGATACCTCAATGTCTAGCATACCACAGATGACAACAAGTAATGTATAGGATGCTGCAACTGTTGGAATCACATACGTGAAAGATCGTGTCCCTGGCAATTGACAAAGGCGATTTATTAGCTTTATTGATAATGAAAAGGAAGCTGCTGTCCCCAATATAGCATTCCACTGCGCAGATGTGGAAGTATTCCAAAAATCAATACCCCAACGGTACATGGCCGGTAAAATAACAACCAACAATACACCAAAACATGTTTGTAGCCTTTTGCTAGCTAATAATCGTTCATAATGTCGTGAATAGCGACGTTGATGCTCCATTGCAGTGCTCACCTCTTTCATGACATGTCCCTACGGTATTAGGTTTTGTACGAAAAGCCTTTTTGCTAATGTGGTCCATACACATCCAGTATAGGTGCGGTATGACAGGACGCTACGAAGTCTCTGATAGCCAATAGCAATTGATCGAAGACATTGTGTCATTGGACCAAGCGATGGGCAGGCCCAAGAAAGATGACAGGCAGATGCTGAACGGCATCTTTTGGGCCCTCTGCTCTGGCGCCAAGTGGCGCACCTTTCCGTTAATCATGGCCATTGGTGTACTGTCTACGCCGGGTTTCGACAGGGCGTGATGAGGTCATTTTTGAGACGGTCTTGTCGCGTCTCCAACTACGGCTTCACGAAGATAGGCTGATGGATCTGAAAACCTGGATGATCGGCTCAACTACTGTTCGTGCAGCACATGCCTCCGAGGGTGGAAGCAAACAAAGGGGTCTGCTGGGGAATCTCATCCGGCCACTAAAACATTGCCGCGACATCGTGGCAGACAAGGGCTATGACAGTGATGAGTTGCGCCGTTACTGAGATTGCGTTCGAATCAAGCCGATCATCGCTCACCAAGAGATGAAACGAAAACCGTGTCCAGGTCTCTCACACGGTTTCGATAAACCCATGTATCGTCTGGGTACATCGTAGAGCGCTCTTTCAGTTGGCTGAAAGAGTTCCGTCGCATTGAGACGTGATATGAGAAGTTGGCTCGCAGCTTTTATGCGATGGTATGCATAGCTTGCATACTCCGATGTCTACGAGCCGACTTTTCGTATAGAACCTAGATTATATCTAAAATTATAGATGACCTTAGATATTATAACAACTACTACTCTGCGAATAGATGTTAGCAGCCTTGCGTTCTACAGCATTTAAAACCCCGCCATTCACTGTTATTCCACAAACTTCTAGCCGCTTCAGCGAGGCCTCTATTTCCTTGGACGAATTTACCTCAAACCGTGATACCAAAAGTGTAGTACCCACAAGCTTACCAATGACGGCTGCATCAGTTACTTCTAGAATGGGTGGAGAATTTATGATTACTAGATCATAATTCTTACTAACTGTATCCAAAAACTCCTTGAACTTGTCTCTCATTAACAATTCCGAGGGATTTTGAGGGATATTACCGCGTGCTACATAGTAGAGTGGTTCATGTTTAGATACTGGCCTTATAACCTCTTCCAGCGCTTTTTGTCCTACAAGCAGGTTACTCAGACCGCATTCAGAGCTTTCATCAAAAATAGAATGTATATGGCCCTTACGCATATCTGCGTCTACTATCAATACTTTCTTGCCAGCTTGAGCACAGACTGCAGCCAAATTAACCGTAATAAAGCTCTTTCCAATACCTGAGCTAGGGCCTGCAACCATTAACGTATTAGAACTAGATTCGCGCATTGCGAAATGAAGACTGGTACGTAGTACTCGTAACGACTCTATAGCAAGGTCCGTAGGGGTACTCATGTACAATAGTTTATTATCAAACTTCTGAGCACGCTTATTCCATAAGGTTTTTTTGTTTCGATTTGATTGACTTTCTACGCCCGAAAACGGGATAGTAGCGTATACTGATAAACCCAGCATTTCCAGTTGGTCTGGCGATTCCACACTACTTCGAAAGCCGACACGTAATAGTATAATCCCTATGGAGAGCATCCCTCCGATTAGTATCGCAATAGTCAACAACATAGTTTTGCTTAACTTAACGTTCTGCGGAGAGACATCTACAACATCCATGATACTGATATCACCTATCATGCTAGCCTTGAAGACTTTTATCTCTTGCACTTTATTTAACAAATGTACGTAGTTTGCTCGAAGTACTGCCACATTGACTGAAAGGCGTAATGCTTCCTGGTCCGTGTCGCTCAGCTTTTCAACTCTGTCATTCAACTTTTTTAATTCACGTTCTCGCTGTGCTATTCTATCCAACAATGCGGCATATGTTGATTGACTTGGAATATAATATTTAGCGAGCTCGGTCCCCATTAACTCTAGCTGATTAACTTGAACTTCAATATTAATGATGCGATCTAAAAGGACTTTAGCCTCCAAAGAGAGTTCCTTCTCATCACTATGCGAGGCTCTCAAAGCCTTCAGACGCGATTCCGCTTTACCCAGCTGGATCCGTAATCTCGGCAACTGCTTCTCAAAATAACTGAGAGAGCTGGGAATTTCTTCACTTTGAAACTGAACGTTCTGTAAATAATATAGATCCCTTATCGCATCCAAGGTACGCTGTAGCTTGGGAGGATGCTCACCATTCAACGTTAATGACAGTATTCCTGTGTTGTCGCCGACCACTGTTACGGAAAGTGAATTGCGCAAATTGTCGACCACCTGCGCACGACTTGCATGAGTTAACACAAATTCTGCGCCCGGAGCCGCATGCAAGGAAGTTATACGCAATTGAATCTGACCATCGACAAAACTATTCAGTTGATTAATACTCCCTTTACCTAGCAGCTCCCCCTCCTTGAGCAGCTCATAATGTCCAGCATCAACAACACGTAGAGTAAAATTATCACCGATCATGGCCTCATCAATAGGCATTTCACTTATGGTAATGCTCTCGTTTGCCCAAGTACTCGCCCACCCTTGAGCAAAACTAGGCCGCTCCACTCCATGCCGCATGAGCAAGTTACCCAATACCGGTAAACGCTTTGGAGTGACATTGATGTCCAGATTGAGCAGGTCTATCACGCGGCTCAAGAGCACCCGGGATCTAATGTTCTCGATCGCAATTTCGGACTGAGAAAGCGGCTTCTGGACCAATTTTTGATTGTTGTTTGTTAGTGAATTGCTTGAAGTTTCACCCACAACTTGTATCTTGGCCTCTGCCTTGAAGGCTGGTATAGGCGTGAATATTGCGCTATAGATCAGCGCTAGAATGGCAAACAGAGCTGTGGTCGCAAATATCCATACCTTGTGGTCGATCAGGATGCCAAACAAACGCCCCAGATCAATAACATCCTCATCTGTGTCACGTCTGGCAGAATCTTGCACCCCGCTCGTGGTTTTATAATAATTTTGATTTTTATTCATATTACACCCTTCAAGTATATCTGCTCTTATGAGAGCTAGTAATAGTTGGTAATTAAGAAAGAGGTAGGCTTGCTTGCCCGCAGATTCTGAGTGCAACACCTGAGTTTATCTGTAAAGCATTACGCTCATATTATACTCAGAACTAGGTGTATGGGTCCCAGAAAGTAGTAGATGAGATGTTGATAGTATCGCTCAGGATCATCTTGCCAACGCTCAAGAATGAAACCAATGGGTATTTCCCCCTTGAGCGCTCGCAGAGCGCCGAGCATTGTTATAATGCCCAAAGATAGTCCTTTAGGTGGACACTAAGCTCTTCTAAGGTTGCATAATGGATGCTGCGGGAGTGGCTTCCTTGATCGTATTTTTTTATCCGTTCAACCTACCCGTTTGTCCAAGGATGGAAAGGACATATCAGGCGATGTTCGATGCCATGTCGATGGTAGACCACGCCGAACCAGTGTGGCTTGTTGGTTTCTGTTCCGCGTCGCTTAGCGAATTGCGCACAGTTGTCTGGCAGCACGGTGTGGGCCCGATACGGTAGCTGTTACAGCGTATCTTCGAGAAACTCAGCGGCCTGTTCCCGCTTGGCCTGCCGTTAAAGCCGGGCATGTACGAATTTGGAGGTACGATCGACCGCCACGAACAAATACGCCTTACCTTCATCGATACGGACTTCACAGATGTCTATATGTAGGTAACCGATCGGGTAATGTTTGAAGGATGGTTTGTCCCTCGTTTCAGGGATTGACGAGGTATCTGATTGATACCGTGATGCGCATACAGGCGAGCCAGGTGGTGTAGTGGCACAGTGAATCTGGCCACCTGACTTTGAGTGTATGATGGCTCACAGAGACAATCAGGTGCAGATGATGACGAAGAAGAGAACGTTTAGCCCAGAATTTCGCTTGGAAGCGGCCCAGCTCGTGGTCGACCAGGGCTACACGCTGAAGGCGGCGTGTGAGGCCATGGGGGTTGGCAAATCCACCATGGAGTATTGGGTTCGCAGGCTTCGCGCTGAGCGGGCAGGCAAGGCGCCGCTGAAAGGTGAGGCTCTGACGCCGGAACAGCGTGAGATCCAGGAACTGAAGCGCAAGCTGCGGCGAGTGGAAGAAGAGAAGGCAATATTAAAAAAGGCTACCGCTCTCTTGATGTCGGACTCCCTGAGCAATTCTCGATAATCGAGCGACTTGAAGAGAGCTACGCGGTGCAGCACTTGTGTCAGGTGTTTGGGGTGCATCGCAGTAGCTACCGGGCTTGGCGTAGTCGGGATAGAAGACCTTGTGAGACTGAGCAGAAGCTGCTGGATCAGGTTGTCGAGGCGCATACCGTCAGTAACGGCTCTGCCGGCGCTCGCAGCATTGCAAAAATGGTCACGCAGGCAGGAATACAGTTGAGTCGTTATCGGGCCAGCAGGCGGATGAAGCAGCTGGGGCTGATGAGTTCGCAGCCGCCGAGGCACGCCTACAAGAAGGCTGATCAGCCACACCTTGATATACCGAATGTTCTTGATCGGGAGTTCGATGTAAAGGAGCCTAATCAGGTATGGACCGGCGACATTACCTATAATATTTGGACAGGGGCACGCTGGGCTTATCTGGCAGTCGTCATCGATTTGTATGCTCGTAAACCCGTGGGGTGGGCATTGTCCCTATCGCCGAACACGGAGTTGGTAAAAAAGGCGCTGACCATGGCCTACGAATCGCGTGGAGAGCCACAGAATATCCTATTTCATTCGGACCAGGGGTGCCAGTACACCAGCCGGGCATTTCGGCAGATGCTCTGGCGCTACCGAATGACGCTGAGTCTCAGTCGCCGTGGCAATTGCTGGGACAATGCCCCAACAGAGCGCTTCTTCAGAAGCCTGAAAACGGAATGGATACCAGAGATCGGCTATCCCGATGTTGCTGCGGCGAAGCGATCTGTCACTGATTATATGATCGGCTACTACAGCAGGCTCAGGCCGCACAAGCATAACGATCGGTTACCACCGAACTTGGCAGAAAAGAACTACTGGAATGCTCAAAGCTCGGTGGCCAAAAAACACTTGACCACTACATGGTGCGCCGAAGGTGATCGCAGCAGTCTCCTCAAGATCTGTCAAAGAGGTAGAGTTTGGTTGCTTGCGCCCATGCGTTCATCTTCCACGGAATGGCGATAGCGCCATTTACGCACCGTTTTAGGATTAAGGTTATAGCGACGGCTCAACTCCGCGATCGAAGCTGACGATCGCTGCATGTCTTTTCGGATGGCGTGCATGGTCTTGGCGCGTTTTTTAAATACTTGAGCCTTTGATCCTCCTTTGATAAAGGTTCACACCATGGACCATTATCCCCTGGGCTAACCACCTAGCCCACACAGAAAGTGCTGCGGAAGCCAGACACGCTACCGCCCTGAGATATATGACGGCTCTTATCCCAAGGCCCTATCACGCCCTATCAGCACTGGCGTGACTGAGCTGCTCTCTCACAGAAACAGCCCTAATATGTAATATAATCTCACTTACTTAAAGGCTTTCTGAAATCAAAGTAAAAATCAGCATCTATAAAACTCAAAATATTTTCGCTTTCAATGGAGGATGGTACCACATGATGAGCCTCATTATAAAGGGGGTGACACGAGCAGCGCTTTCCAAGATAATCGAGACATAAGTTAGCTATAGCTCATAAAAATCCTAGCTTATAAGGTGCCACCTGAGTTGACTACACAACTGCACTCTACGTATGGGGCAGAGCAGGCAACTGAGTGCATACATACTTATCAAAGCATTGTACATCCCAATGCACTCCTCCAAAGCGTAACCCTTGGGTATCAATACCGATATGTTGCGAAAACCCAACTTGAAACATACCCCATCAGCAAATGCCGAGCACATCTTAAACTAAATTTTATTATTACGATCTCTGAGAGTTGATGTACTGCCTGCAATCTCCTACTTCAACTTTCACCTTAACAAAACATACATTGTCTTTAGTAATCAAACATCAAAACTAAGTTGGCTGCTGCAAGCAGCTAGGCCCCTTGACAATATGAATAGGCGATCGTCCTCTACAGATCTTGCTCTGAACGCCACATCCGCCTTTCAAGGACAGACGGACCAAGCTCCTCTCTGTTATGGATAGCTGAGGAGGGTGCCATGGGCGCGCAATGTAAAGCAAAATGTGCCGCGCTCCTCTTCCCGCCCATCGTGCTTCTTTCCCAGTATGAGTTAAGGAGACTATCAGTCTCCTCTCACGCTCGCACCCTGTAAACGAGCAATAAGGCAACGATTATGCACAATCCCTTTTGATTTGTCACTTATGCACCTGGTGATCGCATGGTGGCTTCGTGCTCACCAGCTCCATCCGCCTACTGACTCGATAACGACTCAACGATGTTCCAGTCTGCGTGCCCATTTTGGCAATGCGCAAGCGTCGGCAAACCATGGCTGACAACACATGTCTAGACAACCTGAAATTGCAGGCTTTTCTCCATCTCGCAAGGGTTTTTTACCGCAATTACGTCAGGCCCTGTAGCTGCTGTGAAGTGGTCCCCGGAATGCGGACCAGGCGCTAAGCTCTGATCAGACCGACCAGGAGAGCTTGATCATGAGCAGGAAACGTCGACAGTACAGCGGTGAGTTCAAAGCCAAGGTAGCCCTCGCCGCCCTCAAGGGAGAACAGTCCACGTCGGAGATCGCGGCCCACTTCGAGATCCACCCCACCATGGTGAGTCAGTGGAAACGCGAACTGCTGGACAACGCCACCGGCGTCTTCGAGAGCAAGAGTTCCGGAAAAACCGCCCAGAAGACCCAGGAGGAGATCGATACACTCTACCGCGAGATCGGCAAGCTGACGGTGGAACGGGATTTTTTGTCACGCGGGCTCGGTCGTTGAGCCGGGCCCAGCGCGTGGCACTGGTCGAGCCGCAGGCGCCCGACATCAGCCTCCGGCGTCAGTGCCAGCTACTCGGTATCAGTCGCTTCTCGATGTACTATCAGCGCAAGGCGCTACGGGCCTATGATCTGGAGCTAATGCGTCTGATCGACGCGGAACATCTGCGCACACCGGTCTATGGCTCACGACGGATGTCAGCCTACCTCAATCGCCTGGGACACGCAGTGAGCCGCAAGCGCGTTCAGCGACTAATGCGCGGGATGGGGCTACAGGCTATTTATCCGAAGCCATGCACCAGTCGGCCAGGCACGGGACATCGGATCTATCCTTACTTGCTGCGAGGGCGAGTCATCGACCGTCCCAATCAGGTATGGGCGACTGATATCACCTATATTCCTTTGGCGCGCGGGTTCATGTACCTGGTGGCCATCATGGACTGGCACAGCCGTCGCGTGTTGGCCTGGCGGGTCTCCAACACCCTGGATACAGACTTCTGTATCGATGCTTTGGAGGAAGCCCTGGCGTGCTATGGAAAGCCCGAGATATTCAATACAGATCAAGGCTGTCAGTTCACCAGCCAGTCGTTCACCGAAGTTCTGGAAGCCCATGATGTCCGGATCAGCATGGACGGCAAGGGACGCTATCAGGACAACATATTCGTGGAACGACTCTGGCGCAGTGTGAAGTATGAGTGCGTTTACCTGAAGGCTTTCGAGAGCGGCGCCCACTTGCGAAGGGATCTGAAGCGTTACTTCGCTTGGTACAACACGGAGCGGCCCCACCAAGGGCTAGACGATGCTACACCTGATGAAGTGTACTTCTCTCAACCACTGACCCAGGCGGCCTGACGCCGATGATGACCTGATCCGAGCTTAGACGACCCGTCAGGTGGTCCAATGGATGGGGTCCACTTCACTGCGGCCTACCCCAAATACTTGATACAAGTGCTGTGTATGGTCCCGGAAAATAGGATGGGATGTTGATAGAATCGCTCAAGATCGTCTTGCCAACGTTCGAGAATGAAACCAAAGGACGTTTCCCCTTGAGCGCTCGCAGCGATCGAGCACTGTTATAGCCCCAAAGATAGTCCTTTAGATGGGCGCTAAGCTCTCCTAAGGTCGCATAATGGAAGCTACGGGCGAGGGCTTCCTTGATCGTATGGTTTATCCGTTCAACCTGCCCGTTGGTCCACGGATGGATAGGACGTATCAGGCGATATTCGATGCCATGTCGATGGCAGACCACGTCGAACCGGTGCGGTTGTGGGACTCGAGCCTTGAGTCCTCCTCCGATATCGGTTGATACCATAGACCGTTACACCTCGGGACTGAACACCTAATATTTCCATCTCGTCCTTCACTCGTAGAAGCTTGCGCTTCAGCTCTTGGATCTCACGCTGCTCCGCTGTGAGAGCTTCACCTGCTGGCGGAGCTTTTCTTGTGCGCTCACCCTGAGGTCTTCGATCTCAATATTTCATGGTAGATATGCCAACCCCCATAGCCTCAATCGTAAGTTCAGCCTGTATGACATGACCAGCTATCGCGACATGGATGACTACTGGCGCGGCTTCGCTTCCCTGGTCTGGAAGTGAACGACGCCATGAGATGGTCTTTGCCGCGCGGCGGTCTACGTAAAGAGCTGACATACGTAATAGTGCGATAGCTGCACTCACAAGAAGGCCCCGATCCACAGGATCGGGGCCTTCTTTCGCATCAGCTTCGTACAGATAACTGAGCAGTTTACCGGCTCATGTTATTTGCTCAGCGCTTGGTGAAGTTGTTGCGCACCAGGTCGACCACATCATCCATGCGGCCATTGAGCACTGCCTTGGCGGAGTAGAGTGCGGTGGAGGCGACCTGGCCGGCCTCGATATGCGGCGGCATCACCAGTTCCATACGGTTGACCTTGACCTCGAGAATGCCGGGGCCTTCCTGAGCCAGCAGGCTCTGCACCGCCTCATCCAACTCGTGCTTCTCCTCGACGCGACGCCCCCACAGCCCCATGGATTGCGCCAGCAGCGAGAAGTCGGGGTTCTCAAGTTCGGTATAGCTATCCAGAATGCCATCCACCTTCTGCTCGAGCTCCACGAAGCCAAGTGTGCTGTTGTTGAAGATGACGATCTTGAGCGGGATCTTCTCCTGCTTGAGGGTCAGCAGGTCCCCCATCAGCATGGCAAGGCCGCCATCGCCACACATGGCGATCACTTGACGCTGCGGGTAGGCCTTCTGGATGCCGATGGCCTGAGGATAGGCGTTTGCCATGGTGCCATGCATCAGACTCGGCAGCGTGCGGCGCTTGCCGTTGGCCCGAATGTGGCGCAGGCACCACACCATGGGGCTACCGCCATCGGCAGTGAACACGGCGTCCTGGCTTGCATAACGGTCCAGCGACAGAGTCAGTTCCTGCGGGTGAATCAGGTGGTCATCATCAGATGTGACGGCGGCTTCATCGCGAGCCTCGAGATACTTCTTGCGGCAGCTGTCGAGCCAGCCACGATCATCACGCGGGTCCACCCTTGTCAGTAGCGCCGCGCAGGTGTCCTTGGCGCTGCCAACCACACCGAAGTCCACCGGATGACGCAGCCCAATCTTGCCGGGGTCGATATCGACCTGAATCACCGTCGCCTTGTCCGGATAGAACTGGGTCCAGGCGAAGCTGCAACCGAGCAGCAGCAAGGTGTCACAATCCGCGACGGCCTCGTAGCCGCCCTGCAGCCCGAATACGCCGGTCATGCCGACTTCGAGCTCGTTATCGGGCTCGATGAAGTCCTTGGCACGCGACGTCCAGGCTATTGGCGCCTTGAGTCGTCGTGCCAGCGCCAGCACTTCCTCCTGCGCATGCTGACAGCCGATGCCGGCATAGATCGAGACCTTGCCCGGCGCATTCAGCGCCTCGGCCACGGCGGCCAGCTCCTGCTCGCCGGGACGAATCACCGGCGTAAAGCGATGGGCACGCCACGGCAGCGAGCCCTTGGGCTTCTGGGTGAACAGATCCCCCGGGACGATCAGCACCGCGACCCCGCCTTCCGCCAGCGCCTTCTGCGCCGCGATGGCGACCATGCGGCGGGCATTCTCGGGGTTGGTCAGGTACTCGCAGAACACGCAGTACTGGGAATAGAGCGCCTTTTGATCGACATCCTGCGGGAAGCCGACGCCCATCTCGCTGGTATCGATCTGCGAGGCAATGAACACCACCGGCGCGCCATTGCGATGTGATTCGATCAGGCCATTCAGAAAGTGCGTGCTGCCCGGCCCACAGGTACCGGCACAGCAGGAAAGCTCGCCACTGATAAAGGACTCGCCCCCTGCCGCGAAACCGGCCACCTCCTCGTGCCGCACATGCACCCACTCCATCTCGGAGCGCCGAATGGCGTCGGTGAAGTGGTTGATGGTGTCACCCACGATGCCGTAGCAACGCTTGGCGCCGGCCTCAAGCAGTGAGTCGACGATGATCTCGGAGACGGATGCTGACGAAGATGTAGTTAGTGCCATGTAGGTGCTTTCCTTTTCCGGTGAACTTTCGGGTCAGGATGAGCAATGCATTCACTCATTCGAATAAACAGTGAACATGACCTTGGGTCCAAGCCGCGGATAACAATGGCCAGCCTCGAAACTCACGTTGGCACACCGCGTTGCGCCAAGCGTACGATGAGGCCATACACCCTGGAGGCTTGAGGAGAACACCATGCAGCAAGCAGCGGGAAGCAGTGGCTCAATCAGCCTCAACCCCGACAGCAAACGCACGTCCATGGGCGAGCTGCTGGGTGTCGAGCTGCCGATCATCCAGGCCCCGATGGCCGGGGTCACGACTCCACAGTTGGCGGCCGCTGTCTGCAATGCCGGTGGACTGGGCTCGCTGGGAGCAGGAGCCACTGATGCAGCAGGCGCACGCCGCATGATCCAAGAGTTGCAGTCACTGACCGACAAGCCCTTCAACATCAATGTCTTCGTGCATCAGGCCCCCGTTCATGACACAGAACGTCAAACGGAATGGCTCAAATGGCTGACCCCTCACTTCCAGGCCTTCGACACAGAGCCTCCTACCCAGCTCGATGCGCTCTATACCAGCTTTGCCGATGATCCTGACATGTTGGCGATGTTACTCGAGACTCGTCCGCCGATTGTCAGCTTCCACTTCGGACTCCCCTCTTCGCAGGCCATTGCTGCCTTGAAGACAGCGGGCATCTCGCT
This sequence comes from bacterium Scap17, assembly GCA_013376735.1. Taxonomy (NCBI): domain Bacteria; species bacterium Scap17. Next base: position 2,597,656 of record VINJ01000001.1, read on the forward strand.
CTTCGCAACGGCGACCTGCCTTGAGGAAGCCATCGCCATTGAACGAGCTGGTCTGGACGCCATCGTGGCGCAAGGGTTTGAAGCCGGGGGACATCGCGGCATGTTCGATCCACAAGCCGCAGATGCCGAGCTGAGTACTGCCGCATTGACACGGCTGCTGGTACATGAGACGCACCTGCCGATCATCGCCGCGGGCGGCATCATGGATGGTGCGGGCATTGCCGCTGCTCTCGCATGTGGCGCCGTGGCGGCACAGCTCGGCACCGTCTTCATCGCCTGCCCGGAATCCAGCGCCGATGACGCCTATCGAGACGCACTCACCGGGCCAGCAGCGCATCACACGCGAATGACCTCGATCGTCTCGGGCCGTCCCGCGCGCATTCTCGCCAACCGATTCGCCAGCCTGATGGAGGAGCCTTCACGCCTCACCCCACCGGACTATCCTCTGAGCTACGCGGCAGGCAAGGCGCTCAACGCCGCAGCCAGATCAAAAGGGGAAACCGGTTTCGGGGCGCAATGGGCGGGGCAAGGGGCCCCGCTGGCCAGGGCAATGCCAGCAGGCCAACTTACACAAACGCTGGGAGAGGAATACCACAGGGCATGCCAGGCGATGACATGTCCGGCGATACGCTGTTGAGTCACCCGTTCACTCGACCAATTCCAGCACCTTGCTCATGCCCTGGTGCATATGCTCATCGATATGCGCGAGCATGTCCGGCAGCGAGTCACCGGTGGCAAGCGCCACATAGCGGTCATGGGCTTCACGCGATGGGCCGGGCCGCTGATGGGCCCGCTGGTGAAGCACGAAATAACACTGCAGGTGCGGTCGTATACGCTCCCAATCCGCCAACAGGAATTCATTGCCCGAGACCTCGTGGCACCAACCATGCAGATGCAGCTCGGCGATGATGGCGCCTTCACTGTCACGCCGCCCGATGGCGTCGCTCAAGGCGTGCTGACGCCGAATCAGCTCGTCAGTCATCTGCACGGTCTTGATCGGCCAGAGAATATTGAAGGCCATTCTCTCCAGCCCCGCGCGATAGGCGTACAACTGGGCGAGATGGGCATGATCGAAATGACGGACTCGCACACCCTTGTAGGGCTCACTGACCAGCAACCCCGTACTCAGCAGATGGCGCAAGGCCTCTCGTACCGGCACCCGGCTGACGCCGAGTGCCTTGGAGAGATAGGCTTCAGTGAGCTTCATGCCCGGGACAAGAGTGCCCGACGCGATGAGGTCCTGGATCTGCTCAGCCACGCCCGACCACAGGGTGTCAGGGCGATGCAGCTTGCTGAAATCGTTCATGCCTTGCGAATCCCTCTGGTCACTTGCTCTCCTCAAGATAGGCTTCATAGAAGGCATTCAACTGCCGATAGGCCGGCCCCATTTCCCCTATTCCGATCGTGCGACCATCAATGCACACGACGGGGGTCAGACCGCCTAAGGTACCGGTCACGAAGGCCTCTTCGGCACTATACACTTCAGCCAAAGTGAAGTCCTTTTCCCGCACCACCAGGCCGTTGCTGGCCGCCAGGTCAATCACTGCCTTGCGGGTCAGGCCATTGAAGTTGCAAAGGCCGGTGGAGGTCCAGACTTCACCCTTGCGCACGATGAAGAAGTTGGTGGAGTTGCAGCTGGCCACGAAGCCACGGCTATCCAGCATCAAGGCTTCATCCGCCCCGGCGTGCAATGCCTGAATCAATGCCTGGATGAAGTTGAGACGACTGTGGGAATTCAGGCGCAGGTCGAAGACATCCGGTGTGCTGCAGCGGAAGGTCGAGGTGAACAGCTTGATACCCTTCTGCTTGCGCTCGACATCGATCTTCTTGTATTCCGCCACGACGACGACCGTCGGGCCCTCGAGCACGAAGCGCGGGTCCTGGTTGGGCGTGCTCTTCAAGCCACGCGACACCATCAGACGGATATGAACACCATCGTGCATGTCATTGACGCGCAGCGTCTCGCGGATGATGCCGATCATGTCGGCGCGGCTCATGCCAAGGTCCAGATCGATCGAATTGGCGCCCTCGAACAGACGATCCATATGCGCATCAATCGCCAACAGCTTGCCATTGATCAGACGCATCCCTTCCCAGATGCCATCCCCGAGCACGAAGCCACTGTCAAAGATCGAAACCGTCGCTTCGTTGCGCTTCTTGAACTCGCCATTGACGTAGATGAGGACGTCATCGTTGCGCGGATCGGAGACATACGCCTGAGAACTGATAGTGGACATGGCCATGATCAAGCTTCCTGAGAAAGAGGTGAAGTTGTGACGGAATGTGCGGAATTCAGGGCGCGGCGCCCCTTCCAGAACGCGAGCCCGGTCATGGCGCTGATGAGACAGCCAGCCATGAAGGCGAAGTGATAGAACAGGTACGGGAGGTAATCGAGGGTCGCCACGCCGGTGGTGGCCGCCATGAAGACAGCACCGCTGGTCCAGGGAATCATCGGGCAGGACAAGGTGCCACCGGCCTCGCAATTGCGCGAGAGCACCCGTCGCTCGATATCCTGCTGCTCATAGAGATTGCGAGTCATGGCCGAGGCCGTGAACAACGAGACATAGGCGGCGCCACCGAAGACTGAGCCGAAGAATCCGCAGGTCACGGTGATGAGGGTAAGGCTGACGTCCCCCTTCACCATCCGCGACAGACGATTGCCCACCGAACGGATGACGCCGAGGCTTTCCATCAGCCCGCCGAGTCCGAGCGCGAAGATGACGATGACGACCACCGGCAACATGGACTGGATGCCGCCGCGGCTGAGAATCCCGCCGATCGTGGAGCCTTCCAAGGTCTGGGAATAGCCCTGATACAGCGACATGGCAGCTTCGAGAGGCGTTGCGCCCTGCACCCACCAGGCACACAGCACACCGAGGAAGGCCCCTATCGCGATCACCGGAATGGCGGGCTTGCGTGCCATCAGAAGACCGAGGGTGATCAACAACGGCAACAGCAACATCGGGCTGATCACGAATAGGGCATCCAGGTCACTCAACATCACCTGAGCGGACTGCATGGCTTGGGTTGATGCCGCGGAATCCATGCCCAACAGGTAGAAGCCGCCCAGTACGAGCACACCGGCAGGCAAGCCAACCCAGGCCATGGAGCGCACGTGATCGATCAGGGAGACATCACACAGAGAGGACGACAGGATGGTGGTGTCGGACAGCGGGGAGATGGCGTCACCGACATAGGCGCCAGAGATCACGGCCCCTGCCACATAGGGCAGCGGAATCTCGAACCCCGCACCGACGCCCATCATCGCGACGCCGACAGTCCCCACCGAGGCAAAGGAGGTACCTGTGACCAGGCTGGTCAAGGCGCAGGCCAGAAACGCGATGGGCAGGAAGGTACCCGGGTGGACGAGACTCAGGCCGTAATAGATGACGGTCGGCACGATGCCACCCGCGATCCAGGAGCCGACCACCGCGCCCACACAGGTAATGATCAGCACGCCTTCCATGCCACGCATGATGCCTTTCATCAGGCCCGCCTGCAGGCTGGGGTACGGCACCTTCAACATCCAGCCACACAGCATCAGCAGGAACCAGGCAGCGAACAACGCCAGTGCCACCGGCACCTTGAGCAGCAGGACGCTGGACATCAATAGACAGAATGCCAGGAAGATTCCCGACAGGGATGCCCCGTTCAACTCCGGGACGGAGGGGTTTTCAGTTGTCATGACTGCACCTTCTTAGAATTGTATACAGTACACACTAACTCTATACCGACCTTCCCGAGAGGCGCAAGCAACTTGTGTGAGCCCATAGACTCGAGCCCCTCATCAGGGAGTGATGAGGGGCTCGAAGCATGCTGACCTTGTTGATTCATGCCATTGGCTTACTCCTTGGCTGCCTTTCGCTTTCTTGCTCCATTCTCTACTGCCCCCTCTCTGCTCCTACCTCTACTCCCCTCTCGACTCCGCTCTCTATCCCCCTCCTGCCTCTGTTCTCTGGCCTGCCACCATCGGGTCAGGCTGCGCATCGGCGTTATTTCTTCTGTATTTCAAGATGTTAATGACGGCAGCCAAACGCTTTACATGTGAATGAAAAATACTTAAAAAATTTCACTTGAACGATTTTACTCGCCGTCTATTTTCATTTGTGACGCGAGAAGATTCATCGAGTGCTGTATCAGCTGCAGCGCATTCACTGACGATGGATGGGGACCTAGCCGGTTCGATGAAGGGCGACGTCCCAGCCCCCGCTCCCATGACAACAATAAAATCTGCTCTCGATATTCCTGTCGGCTTGTCAGGTGTCTGACGAGATCTGGCGTGGAGCATCAGGGCCCCTTCCTGGAGGCACCCCAGTGACAGCAACACGCAACCCCGCAGCGGCTGAGCGCGCTGTTAGCAACGGCGTTCCGCGCTCATCCGGTCTGCTTGGCGACTACGACAAGGGGCTGTTCTGGCCCGTCCTCAGCATATATCCTGATCATGATCTACGCCCTGGCGGCGCCGGAGCAGACCGGCGCGGCGCTGTCCGGCATACGTGACTTCCTGATCTTCAATTTCGGCTGGAGCTTCGTGCTCGGGGTCGCCGCGACGCTGATCTTCAGCTTCTATCTGTTGCTCAGCCCCTTCGGCAGCATCCGCCTGGGGCCGGATGATTCACGTCCTGAGTTCAGCTATGTGGCGTGGATCTCGATGATCTTTAGCTGCGGGCTGGGCATTGGCTTCGTGTTCTTCAGCGTCGCCGAGCCATTGACGCACCTCTACACCTCCTCGCATGTGCAGGACCTCAATCAGGTCGGCCAGCAGGCCGGGGTATCAACCGCGATCCGCAACACCCTGATGGACTGGGGCATGAATGGCTGGGCACTGTTTGCCGTGGCCGCCTGGGCCATCGCCTTTCCGGCCTATCGCCTCGGGCAGCCGCTGACGGTCGCCACCGGTCTATATGGTCTTCTGGGGGAGCGCTGCAACAGCAGTCTGTGGGGAAAGCTTGCCAACGGGCTTGGCGTGATCGGTACCATCGGCGGCAATGCCACCATGATCGGGCTGGGCGTCACCTCCATCAGCTATGCCTTGAAGGTGCTGTTCGGACTCGAGTTCGGCGCCTTCGGTCAGGCCATGGTGATGCTGGTGATCATCATCGCCTACGTGGCATCGGCGGCGACCGGCATCGGGCGCGGCATCAAGTACCTCAGCCTGCTCAACATGATCATGGCCGGCGCCATATTGCTGGCGCTGCTGGCCTTCGGTCACGCCCCGGCGCAGTACCTGCTGAACATGATCACCCAGCAGTTCGGTGACTACTTCGGCTCGGTATTCGTCAACCAGTTCTGGACCGACGCGGGCAGCTTCGAACAGCGTGAGTGGGTGGGCTGGTGGATGATCTTCTACTGGCTCTGGTACATCTCCTATATCCCCCTCTGCGGCGGTTTCATCGCGCGCATCTCCCGCGGCCGCACCCTGCGCGAATTCGTGTTCGGCGTGGTGGTGGTGCCGATGCTGCTGTCGATCGTGTGGTTCAGCATCTGGGGCGGCTCGGCCGGCTATGCCGAGGTCAATCAGATCGTACCGCTGTGGGAAAGCGTGCAGGGCAATCCGGAATCCGGCATCTACCTGTTGCTGCAGAGCATGCCCGGCGGCTGGTGGCTGTGCCTCGCGGTGCTGTTCAACATCATCGTCTTCGCCGTCACCACCTCGGATTCGGCCTCGTTCTTCTCGGCCATGCAGGTCTCCAATGGCAACGAGAACCCGAAGATCCTGATGCGCCTGCTGTGGGGCGTGATCATCGGCGTCACCGGCATCGTCTTCCAGCTCGCCGGTGGCTTCACCGCCATCAAGTGCCTGGCGATCGTGGTCGGCGCGCCCTTCTTCCTCGTCAGCATCGCTTACATGTTCTCGGTCTATCGCATGCTCAAGGCGACCCATGAACAGCCCGCGACGGCCATGCAGCCGGCCCCTCAGGTAAAGCCTCTGCCTGCCGAAGCCGTTGAGCCGGAAGCCCCAAGTGCTGTCTCACCCACCACGCCAGCTAGTACGCCCGCGCCGCCCTCCCTCCCGGGGTCGGGAAGCCAACCCATCCCGGGCGCGACCTAAACGGCATGACGGGCTCACGTCGACTCGAGCAGGCAAGTCACCCGAGCGCAACGCGCACGAACCAACACCGCCATTGATCGCCAATGACAATGATCACCAATGACAATGATCACCAATGACAACGATCACCAATGACAACGATCGCCAACAACAAGACGGATGGTGACCCACGATGACTGTCAAGCAGCCTTACAACCCTCACTACGACCCTCTCAAGGACAGCTCCCCAGGCGAAGGAGTGGATTATGCGCCGAGCTACTGGCGCTACCACGCAGGGCCGCCGCCAGAGAATGATGGCCCGGTCACTGACGACATGGAGGCCGACGTGGTGCTGATCGGTGCCGGCTTCACCGGCCTTGCCACGGCGATGTTCCTGGCGCGCGAGCATGGCATCAAGGCGGTGGTGCTGGAGGCCAATCAGATCGGCTGGGGCTGCACCAGCCGCAATGGCGGCCAGGGCCATCTGGCCTGGGGGCGCCTGAGTCGCAGCCAGTGGGTCAGGAAATGGGGCGTCGACATGGCGCGCCAGTTGCACGCCAATAGCCTGGAGGGTTTCGAGGTCTTCAAGTCCCTGACCCAGGACCCGGAGGTGGACTGCGAGCCTCAGCCACTGGGCAATCTGCTGATCGCCCACAGTCCGCAGGCCATGCAGCATCTCGAGGCCGAATCACGCCTGTGCAACAACATCCTCGGCTACCGGACCCGAACGCTGGACCGCGCGTCAGTGCATCGTGACTTCATGGGCGATCAGGAGAGTCACGGTGCGATGCTCGAGCCTGAAGGCATCGCGGTACAGCCGCTCAAGCTGGCCTACAGCTACGCGCGTATCGCGCGCCACCATGGCGCCAGAATCCACACCAGCAGCCCGGTGCAGCACTGGACAACCGAGAACGGCATCCACTATCTGCAGACGCCGGGTGGCACGGTGAAGGCGCGCGCGGTGGGCTATACCAGCCCCAATCTTCACTCGCTGACCGCCTATCGCAACATGCCGATCATGGCCAATTCGGTGTGGACGCGCACCCTGACCGACGATGAGATCGAGGCTTGTGGCCTGCGTTCGACCATCCTGACCACGGACACACGCAAGCTGCGTTATTACTATCGCCTACTACCCGAGAAACGCCTGCAGATCGGCACGCGTAGCGCCATCAGTGGCGCGGATGCGCAGAATGCCCGGCATCTGGATGTGGTGCATGAGGCCATCGCGCGCAAGTTCCCGGCGCTGGCCGGCATCGAGACGCCGTGGTTCTCGCATGGATGGATATCTCCCACGACATGATGCCGCGCATCGTGCAGCCGGACCCAAGCAGCAGATCTTCTACTCCCAGGGCTACAGCGGCAACGGCGTGTCGTTCTCGGCCTATGCCTCCAAGCAGCTGGCCGCGCTGATCGCCGGGCAGTCGTTGCCGGAGGCCCATCTGCCGATCTTCAACTCGCCGCTGCCCGCCCATCCACTCAGACCTATCCGGCGCATGGGCCAACACCTGCTCTACAAGTATTTCCAGGTGCTGGACAAGGTGAGCTGAGTAACGCCCCGCGCGAGTTCCGCCACTGATCGCCTCTATCACTTCTCAATACGCCGCGGCGCACTCCAATGCCGTCGCGACACCTCCCACTGACATGCCTCTTGCGGCATGCAAGCACCAGAGAGACGCACCATAAATCGTGAACAGATGACCGCAATGTTCGACGCCTTCAATCGCCACGCCATCGATGAGGTCATGGAGTACTTCGCCGACGATGTGGTCTTCGACACCGTGTCCGGCGATGAGGCGCACGGCACGCGTATCGTCGGTAAAGCCGCCGTGCGCGACGCCTTCGTGAATACCTGGACGACAATGCCCGATGTGCAGTGGGCCAAGGGCGAGTTCTTCTTCGCCGATCAGCGCGTCGTCTCCGAATGCACCTTCATGGCGACCCAGCCCGATGGCCAGCGTGTCGAAGCCGACAGCGTGGATCTCTTCACCATCGAGAAGGGCAAGATCACCCGCAAACAGGCCTTCCGCAAGCAGCGACCGGCCTTTACTCCAGCTGCCTGAGGGTAACGCGCAGCGCATACGCAAAAGGCCAGTCATCATGACTGGCCTTTTGCGTATCAACATCTATCTCGACACGACGATTTGATAACGACACAGGCTTATCTCTTGACGCCGCATGCTGATAATCTTGCTGATGAAAACCGCTGTATGCTTTTCATCCACATGAAACGCCACTCATTGACCGCCAGTTCCCATTGCCAAGAGGAAACCGGATGACCACGGACACAGACTCCTCACAGGCATCAACCGACAGCACACTAAGCAATGCAGAACAGGAAGACCGCCGTATCGGCAGGCAGCTGCGCGACCTGCGCAAGTCCCGCCAGCTGACCTTGAACCAACTGGCAGGCCAAGTCGGCAAATCCGTCGGCTACCTGAGCCAGGTGGAGCGTGGCGTCTCCTCGCTGCCCATCGGAGTGTTGCAGACGCTGAGTGACGCCCTAGACGTGCGCGTCAGCTGGTTCTTCCAGCCGGGCGGCAGTGACTCGGCGGCCGAGCAGGAAACTATCGTGCGCGCGGATCAGCGCCGCGCCATGAACCTTGGCACCATCGGTGCACGGGAAGAATTGCTCTCCCCTCGCCTGAGCGGTCAGCTCATCCTGATCATGACCCGCCTGCAGCCCGGTGGCAGCGGCGGCGAGACACCGCGTGAGCGGCGCGGTGAGGAAGCGGGCTATGTGGAAAGTGGCCAGCTGGAGCTGACCCTCGGCGAACAGATTTTCCTGCTCAACCCGGGCGACAGCTTCTCGCTCACCGGGGAAGAACCCCACTGGATTCGCAATCCCGGCGAGACCGAGACCCGCATCGTCTGGGTGATGACGGGCGTGGAGTACTGAGGCAGCGCGCTCAGGGGCTGCTTGTTCGCGCCATTTTATTTTCCTTCACTTATATACACCCCGCTGATGCATGTCCCTTCTGTTTCATGGCCCTCTTGGTTCATCTCCTCTCTCAATGGGGCATCTTGTCGCGCGTGGTGTAATAGACGCTATCGATATGCGAGAGCATGGCGCGTTCAGCAGCATCCGGGTCACCGGCACGTAGCGCCTCGACAATACGCACATGCTCTTCATAGCTGCGCTTGATCGAGCCGTGTTCGGCCATGACCTGGCGGCGAATGTTGAGCGCGTAGGTATAAAGCTCATCGGCATAGCGGATCAGGATCTCGTTGCGCGAGTATTCGGCGATGACGTGATGGAAGTTCTGATCCGAGAGCTGGAAGTTCACCGGCGAGTCGAAGTGCTGTGACTGGGCTTCCAGCAAGGCGTCCAGCTTCTTGAGCCCTGCTTCATCGATGTGCCGCGCAGCGCGGCGGGCGATGGCCGATTCCACCACGATCCGGCTCTCGAAGACGCTCTCGATATCCAGGTTGTTGAGCTCATCACCCTGTTGACGTGCGGGATGATTGCGGAAGCTGTCGATCACGGCCTCACTGGCACAGACGCGTGACTTGCTGCCGTGCGAGACATTCAAGAGGCCATAGCCCGTCAACAGCGCCAGCCCCCCGCGCACGGTCTCACGACTCACTTCAAACAACTGTGCCAGCTCACGCTCGCTGGGCAGCTCATCTCCATCGCGCAGCAGCCCCGTCAGGATCATCTCGATGAGCTTGTCGGCGAGAATTTCCTTCTTGGTCTGATTCTTCAGCGCTTTCTCGAAGGCGAAAGGCGTCTGCTTCATGCAGCCTCCACTGGTATATATTTCATACCAGCATAACCGACAACCGCATATCACGCATCCACAAACCGACCATGGTCGCAATTTTCGAGAAAACCTTGACCGATCAGCGTGGGCTCGGCTAATTTTTATCTCAACTGGTCCGGTAAACCAACCAGCAGACCATAAAGTGCGAATTGATTGAAGAAACCAACAACAACGCCAACTCTCACAAGGCTGGAATTCACATGTCAGCAACACGCCCTGTCATTGCCCTTACCCTTGGTGACCCCGCCGGTATCGGCCCGGAGCTGATCGCGCGCCTGGTCGCCGAACCCGAGCAATTCGCCGAGACCCACAGCGTGCTGGTCGGCGATCAGTGGCTGTGGGAGCAGGGCCAACGCCAGGCCGGTCTCTTCACCCAGCTGCCGCGCGTCGCAAGCTTCGCCGAGGCCCGCGAGCATGAAGGCCTGTCATTGATGCTGGTGGAAAGCGTGGCCCAGCAGGACGTGACGCTGGCCGAGGAAAGCGCCGCCTGTGGCGCCTCGACCCTCGCGGTGCTGTCTCGCTGCCTGGAAGCAGCCCAGAACGAGGAAGTCGACGCCATCTGCTTCGCGCCGCTCAACAAGCTGTCGATGAAGAAAGGTGGCCTCGGCCATGAGGACGAGCTGCACTTCTTCGCCGAGAAGCTCGGAGTCGAAGGCTATTTCTGCGAGTTCAACACCCTGGGGACGCTGTGGACCTCGCGCATCTCATCGCACATTCCGCTCAAGGACGCCGCCGAGTACGTCACCCAGGAGCGCATCATCGCCGCCAGCCAGCTGATTCATGACTCGCTGAAACTGGCCGGCTTTGAGCGTCCGCGCATCGCCGTCGCCGCCTTCAATCCCCACGGCGGCGAAGGTGGCACCTGTGGCCGCGAGGAAATCGACGTCATCGCGCCGGCCGTCGCGCGCTGCAATGAACAGGGCTACCCGGTCGAAGGCCCCTTCCCGGCCGACACCATATTTATCAAGGCGCGAGATGGCGAGTACGACGCCATCGTGACCATGTACCACGACCAGGGGCAGATCGCGATCAAGCTGCTGGGCTTCAAATCCGGCGTCACCGTCCAGGGCGGCCTGCCCATCCCCATCACCACGCCGGCCCACGGCACCGCCTTCGATATCGCAGGCCTTGGCAAGGCGGACGTCAACCCGACCCGCAATGCCTTCGCGATCGCCAAGCGCATGGGCACCAACCTGCGTGCACTGCGTCTCGAGACCGCTTTTGCCTGATGCCCTTGCGCCTCTCGCTCATGAACCTGAATCAACGCCATCCACAACAAGGATAATTCGATGAAGATCACCAACGTCAGAACCCGCGTCTTCGAATGGAAAGGCCACACCGTCCCTCCGACCGCCCACTTCTGCTCCAACGCCATGGACGAGCTGTGGGACAAGGGCGACTCGATGGGCACCTTCCGCTTCCACGGCTGGACAGTGGTGGAGATCGAGACCGACAACGGCCTGGTCGGGCTGGGCAACGTGGCGCTGGCGCCGCGCATCGCCAAGGCGATCATCGATCAATACCTCACGCCGCTGATCATCGGTCAGGACCCCTTCGACTACGAATACCTGTGGCAGCGCATGTACCGCTCCACCCACGCCTGGGGCCGCAAGGGCATCGGCATGGCCGCCATCTCCGGCGTCGATATCGCCATCTGGGACATCATGGGCAAGGCGGTCGGCAAGCCGGTCTTCAAGCTGCTGGGCGGGCGCACCAAGGAGAAGATCCCCTGCTACGCCTCCAAGCTCTACCGCACCGACCTCAAGGGCATGCAGGAAGAGGCCCAGTCCTATCTGGACCAAGGCTTCACCGCCATGAAGATGCGCTTCGGCTACGGTCCGCGTGATGGGGTCGAGGGCGTGCGTGCCAACCTGGATAGCGTGGCCGCCGTGCGCGAAGTCATCGGCGAGGATGTCGACCTGATGCTCGAGTGCTACATGGGCTGGAACCTGGACTACGCCAAGCGCATGTTGCCGAAGCTGGAACGCTTCCAGCCGCGCTGGCTGGAAGAGCCGGTGATCGCCGATGACATCGATGGCTACGCCGAACTCAATCAGCTGACCAGCATTCCCATCTCCGGCGGCGAGCACGAATTCACCCATTACGGCTTCCGCCAGCTGCTGGAAAAGCGCGCCGTCTCCGTCATCCAGTACGACACCAACCGGGTCGGTGGTATCACCGCCGCGCGCAAGATCAACGCCCTCGCCGAGTCCTTCAGCGTGCCGGTCATCCCGCACGCCGGCCAGATGCACAACTACCACCTGACCATGGCCTCACTGGCCTCCCCGATGAGCGAGTACTTCCCGGTGCATGATGTCGAGATCGGCAACGAGCTCTTCTACTACATCTTCAAGGGTGACCCGGAGCCGGTGAACGGCTTCATCGACCTCGACGAAGAGACCCCGGGGCTGGGCCTCGAGCTGAACAGCGACTACTTCGATCAGTTCAACATCATCGAGTGAGGAAGCCATCATGAGACTCGTCCAACTTCGCACCGCCAATGGCCCGCGGGTCGCCGTGGTCGAAAGCCGCGACCAGCTGCGCCTGCTCGACTTCCCCGGTGGCACCTATGAGCTGGCCTCCCGCGCCATCGAGCTGGGCATCGGGCTCAGCGCGCTGATCGAACAGCACTACTCGCACACCCTGGTCGACTACAAGCAGGCGATCGATCGCCGCGAACTGCTGCCGCCGGTCACCCACCCCGATCGCGCGCGCTGCACCGTCACCGGCACCGGCCTGACCCACCTGGGCAGCGCTGACACCCGCGATGCCATGCATGCCGCCGCCCAGGCACAGAGCGAGAATGACGCCAACGTCACCGACTCGATGCGCATGTTCCGCATGGGCCTCGAGGGCGGAAAGCCCGCCGCGGGTCAGGTCGGCGCGCAGCCGGAATGGTTCTACAAGGGTGACGGCAGCATCGTGGTCGCGCCGGAAACCGCGATCAGCGTGCCGGCCTTCGCCGAGGATGCCGGCGAGGAGCCCGAACTGGTCGGCCTGTACCTCAACGATGCCAATGGCCAGCCGCACCGCATCGGCTACGCCGTGGGCAACGAATTCTCCGACCACATCACCGAGCGCGCCAATTATCTGTGGCTGGCCCACTCCAAACTGCGCGCCTGCAGCTATGGACCTGAGCTGCTGATCGGCGAACTGCCCCAGCACCTGGAAGGCACCAGCCGCATCACCCGCGAAGGCCAGACCCTGTGGGAGAAACCCTTCCTGACCGGTGAGGCCAACATGGCCCACAGCCTGGCCAACCTGGAACACCACCATTTCAAGTACGCCCAGTTCCGCGCGCCCGGTGACCTGCATGTGCACTTCTTCGGCACTGCCACGCTGAGTTTCGCCGATCAGATCAAGGTGCAGGAAGGAGACCGCTTCGAGATCGAACTGCCGGCCTTCGGGCGCGCACTGCGCAACCCGGTCGCGTTCGAGTCCCACGACAACCAAGCGGAACAGCCATCCGCCATGGCGGTGCTGTAAACACTGCCGATCAGCACAAGAAGTAGAGCAAGGATCAGGGTCTTGAGAACCCCGCCATCACACGGCCCTGATCCCGGCAGCACCAGCAGTACCAATAGCACCAACAGCAGCACCAGCGTCAACACGCCGCCTAAGCATCACGACAATAACGAGAAAAGGGTTTCGCCATGACAACCTCACGCCACCACACCACCGCCACCCTCCTGTCCGCCGCCCTACTCAGCCTGGCGATGACAGGCACCGCCACTGCCGCTACCTCGCTGACCTTCGCGCATGCCCACCCGGTCACCGATTCGCAGCATCTGGCCGCCGAGCGCTTCGCCGAACGTCTCGCCGAGCGCAGCGCGGGAGAATTGACGGTCAAGATCTTCCCCAACGGCCAGCTGGGCAATGACCAGGCGATGATTTCCGGTGTCCGCAGCGGCACCATCGACCTGGAGCTCTCCGGCAATCCCTACTTCAGTGGTCTGGTCAGCGAACTCAACGTGCTGGACCTGCCCTTCCTGTTCGATACCCGCGAGCAGGCCTATCAGGTACTGGACGGCGAGGTCGGTCAGAACCTGCTGACTGCCATGCAGCCTCAACAGATCGAAGGCCTCGCCTTCTGGGAAATCGGCTTCCGCAACCTGACCAACTCGCGCCGCGCGGTAGAGACCGCCGAGGACATCAGCGGCCTGACGCTGCGCACCACCCCGAACCCGGCGCATATCGCCGCCTTCCAGGCCCTCGGTGCCAACCCGACTCCGATGCCCTTCGCGGAGCTTTATACCGCGCTGGAAACCCGCACCGTGGATGGCCAGGAGAATCCGGTCAGCCTGATTCGCTCCGCCAACCTGTATTCGGTGCAGGACCATCTGTCACTGACCGCGCACGCCTATACCGCCGCGCCCTTGATCATGAACAAGCAGACGTTCGACAGCCTCGCCCCCGAACTTCAGACGCTGATCAAGGAAGAAGCCCGCGAAGCGGCCCGCTATCAGCGCCAGCTCAATCATGACAATGAACAGGGCGATCTGGCCTTCCTCGAGGAACAGGGCATGCAGGTCGTGCGCGAACCCGATACCGCCAGCATGAGGGCCAAGGTCGCCGAGCCGGTGCGCGCCGAGTTCACCGCCAAGCACGGCAGCGAGCTGCTGGAACGCATCGACGCCGCTCTCGCCCACTGATCAGGCTCGCCTGACTTGCCACTGGAAGGAAGCTCGCCATGCTCTCTGACTCACTCCAATCCCCGGTGATGACTGCGTCTCTTGCCGAACTGGGCGAGCAACGCGAGCGCTATCTGGCCACGCAGCAGGATGAAGATCTGCCGATCATCGATGCCCACATGCATGTCTGGGACCCGACGCGCAATTACCACCCCTGGCTGTGCGATGAGCCGATGATTCCCTTCCGCTACGGCGACTATGCCGCGATTCGTCGCCCCTACCTGCCCGCCGAGCACCTCATGGCAGCGGGAAAGGCGCATCGCGTGATGGGCTGCGTCTACATGGAAGCGGAATGGGCGCGGGGCGATGCGCTCAAGGAAGTGCGCTGGGTCGAGGAGACTGCCCGCGAGACCGGCTGGCCGAATGCCATGATCGCCCAGGCCTGGCTGGATCAGGACGACATCGCCGAGCAACTCGCAACGCTGTGTGAGCCACGTTCCCCCCGTGGCAGCCTGGTCATGGGCATTCGACACAAGCCGGCCGCGCTGGAACGTCATGATCCGAGGCTTGCCACCCACACCATGCCCGGCTCGCTGCGCTGCCCGCGTTATCAGTACGGCGTCAGTGAAGTCGCGCGTCGCGGGCTGATCTTCGAGCTGCAGGTGCCCTGGTGGCACCTCGAGGAACTGTTGCCACTGCTGGGCCGCCACCCCGAGATGCCGGTGGTGATCAATCACGCCGGCGTGCCCGGTGATCGTCATCCCGACACCCTGCGTCAGTGGTCACGGGCCCTCGCCAAGGTCGCCGCCTGGCCCCAGGTGATGATCAAGTTCTCGGGGCTCGGCATCGTGGGTCAGCCCTGGCGGCTGGAAGACAACCGTGAGGTCTTTGCCATCGTGCTGCGCCATTTCGGGGTCCACCGCGTGATGTTCGCCAGCAACTTCCCGGTCGATGGGCTGGTGACCTCACTCGATACGCTGCTGCAGGCATTCAAGGACCTCAGCCGCTCCTTGAGTCCCGAACACCGCCTCAAGCTGTTCTGCGACAACGCCGTGCGCCGCTACCGCTTGAACGCTACCGCCTGACCGGAATGACGACGACCGCCACGACAGCGATTGCCACAACGACAGCCTCTATAACAACAACTTGCAAGGAATTCGCCATGCTTACCCGCCACGCCCTGTCCCATAAAGCTCTGATCAAGACAGTCTCCGCGCTGGGACTGATGCTGACCTTCGCGACCACTGCCCACGCCGAGATCACCGCGCGCATGGGCACCAGTCTGCCGGATGCCCACCCCCAGACGCTGGGGGCCAAGAAGTTCGCACAACTCATCGAGGAAAGATCCGACGGCGAGATCACCGTCAAGGTGTTCTCCAACGGCATTCTGGGCAACGACGTCAACATGACCTCGATGCTGCAGTCCGGGACCCTGGATTTCACCGTACCGTCCACCGCGACCCTCAGCAGTCTCAATCCTGACTTCAACATCGTCAGCCTGCCCTTCCAGTTCGATGACAGTACACATGCGGACGCGGTGCTGGATGGCGAGGCTGGCCGAGCCCTGCTCGCAAGCCTCGATGACAAGCAGCTAGTGGCACTCGAGTACTGGGAAAACGGCTTCCGTCACATGACCAACAGCCGCCGACCCATCGAGACGCTCGAGGACATCGAAGGCCTCAAGATTCGCACCATGCAGAATGCGCTCTATATCGACCTCTTCAATGGGCTGGGTGCCAACGCCGTGCCCATGTCGGTCAATGAGCTGTTTACCGCCATGGAGACCCGCACGGTGGATGGCCAGGAAAACCCCTACACCGTGATCGACGCCAAGCGCTTCTTCGAGGTCCAGAAGTATCTTTCGCGCACCGCGCATGCCTATGACGCCCTGGTGCTGGTCGCCTCGGCAGGCTTCATGCAGTCACTCGATGAGGCGCAGCGCCAGCTGGTCCGCGAGGCCGCCCGTGAAGCCACGCTCTATCAGCGCGAACAGAGCCGCGCCCTGAACGAGGAATTGCTGAGTGCCCTTGAGAAGAAGATGGCCGTCAACGTGGTCGCGGACAGTGAGCGCCAGCGCATGCGTGAGGCCCTGGCACCGGTGATCGAGCAGCACACCCAGGCGCTTGACGCAGACGTGGTGACGCAGTTCCAGACCGCCCTGGCCGACGCGCGCTGAACACTTTCATCAGCGCCTGTGTCATCAGCCCCTGACATCAGTCCCAGCCACCGACACGCGGCAGCGCCCTTTTCGCTGCAACCAGAGGGGCGCAATGACAGCGCTGCCGCACCGTCATCGAGATGCCTCCCTCGGGGATGACACCATGAACAAACTGACCCAAGAGATGCCGTTATCCATGTCGATCAAACCGCCCTCTGCCACGCACGCCGAGTCCCGCAAGGCCGCTGGCGCCGAGCAGAACAAGGCAGCTCCGCAGGACAAGACAACTGTGCAGGAAAAGACAGCCCCGCAGGACACGGCCGCCCACTCGAACATTGCCGTCGGCATCACGGCGCTGTTCAAGGGACTCGAGAAGACCCTGACCCTGCTGATGGTGCTGGCGCTGGTGGCGATGATCGTACTGGTGTTCGTCAATGTGGTGCTGCGCTACGGCTTCAACAGCGGCATCTCGATCAGTGTCGAACTGTCCCGCTTCCTGTTCGTGTGGGTCACCTTCATGGGTGCGGTCACGGCGCTGATCCGCCAGGAGCACCTAAGCGTCAATACCTTCGTCGACAAGCTGCCTGCGGCCATGCGCGCAGGGCTTGATCGGCTGGTGACCCTGGCGATGCTCGGCTGCTGCCTGATGCTGCTCAAGGGCAGCTATGCCCAGACGGTGCTCAACTGGAACAACCTCTCTCCCATCAGCGGCATTCCGGTCGGCGTCTTCTATCTCGCCGGCCTGATGGCAGGCGTGCTGATGTCGCTGATTCTGCTCTGGCGTCTGCTGACGCCGCTGGCACTGCATGCTGTCACGCCGCGCGTCGCGCCGAGCCACGCCTCTGATTCGCAAGGAGATACGCCATGACCATCGGGCTCTTCCTCGGCTCCCTGCTGGCCGCCATCGGCCTGAGCCTCCCCATCGCCTTCGCCCTGCTGGTCAGTGCCATCGTATTGATGCTGCATTTGGATCTGTTCAACTCGCAGATCCTGGCCCAGAACCTGGTCAATGGCGCCGATAGCTACACCCTGCTGGCCATTCCCTTCTTCCTCACCGCCGGCGAAGTGATGTCGCGCGGCGGGCTTTCCCAACGCATCGTCACACTGGCGATGTCACTGGTGGGCCACCGCAAGGGCGGGCTCGGCTTCGTCGCCATCTTCGCCGCCATCGTCATGGCCAGCCTGTCCGGTTCCGCCGTCGCCGATACCGCGGCGCTGGCCAGCATGCTGCTGCCGATGATGCGCAAGGCCGGCTACCCGCTGGGCCGCTCCTCCGGCCTGATGGCCGCCGGTGGGATCATCGCGCCGATCATTCCGCCCTCCATTCCGCTGATCATCATCGGGGTCGCCGGTGGCATCTCCATCGGCAAGCTGTTCCTCGCCGGCATCGTGCCGGGCCTGATCATGGGCGTGACCCTGGTAGTGATGTGGCTGTTCATGACCCGCAAGGAAGATCTGGTGGTCACGAAGAAGGCCAGCGGGCGTGAACGCCTCAAGGCACTCAAGGACAGCTTCTGGGCCATCATGCTGCCGGTCATCATCATCGGCGGCATCAAGAGCGGCATCTTCACCCCGACGGAGGCCGGTGTGGTCGCGGCGGTCTACGCCATCTTCGTCGCCACCGTGGTCTACCGCGAACTCGACCTCAGCCAGCTCTACGCCGTGCTCGCCCAGGCTGCCCGCAGCACCGCCATCGTGATGTTCCTGGTCGCTGCGGCGATGGTCGCCTCCTGGCTGATCAGCATCGCCCAGCTGCCGCTGATGGTGGCCGGCCTGCTGCAGCCGCTCGCCGATGATCCGCGCATCCTGATGCTAGCCATCATGGGTATCGTGCTGGTGGTCGGCATGGTGATGGACCTGACGCCGACCATTCTGGTGCTCACGCCAATCCTGATGCCCATCGTCAAGCTGGCCGGCATCGACCCGGTCTACTTCGGGATCATGTTCGTCCTCAACTGCGCCATCGGCCTGATCACCCCGCCGGTCGGCAACGTGCTCAACGTGATCACCAGCGTCGGCAACCTCAAGTTCGAGAAGGCGGTCAGTGGCGTCGCGCCCTTCGCCCTCGCCTATGTGGTGATTCTGCTGCTGTTCATTGCCTTCCCGCAGATCATCACCGCGCCGCTTTACTGGATGACCGACTGACCCCGTGGCAACCACAACCACGAAGCCACAAAGGAAGACTGAAAGAAGGCAAGACGCCAACGACACGCCACTTGCTTAGACAGTCGCCCACTAAGACAGCCGCCCACAAAGACAACAAGAGAGCCATTCAATGACACCCATGATCAAGACGACCCTCGCCAGCCTGCTGTTGATCGCCCCTCTGAGTGCTGCCCATGCCCAGATGACGCTCAAGCTGGCCCACGCCGCCCCGACCACCGATACCCAGCAGCAGGCGGCGGAGCGCTTCGCCGAGCTGGTCAAGGAAGGTACGGATGGCGAGATCACCGTCAACATCTTCGGCAATGGTGTGCTCGGGGGCGACCAGCAGATGATCGCCGGCGTGCGCAGCGGCACCATCGATATCGAGATGTCCGGCAACCCCAACTTCGCAGGTCTGCAGCCGGCGCTGGGCGCCTTCGATCTGCCCTACATCTTCCCGGACCGCAAGACGGCCTATCAGGTGCTAGACGGCAAGGTCGGCGACGATGCCCTGGCTCTGCTCAAGGAAGACAACCTCAAGGGCCTGGCCTTCTGGGAGGTCGGCTTCCGCGCGATGACCAACTCCAAACACCCGATCAAGACGCCCGCCGATGTCGACGGCCTGGTGATGCGCACCAACTCCAACAAGTCGCTGATCGAGGCCTTCTCGTTGCTGGGTGCGAATCCGGTGCCGATGCCGCTGGGCGAGCTCTACACCGCGATGGAAACCGGCACGGTCGACGCGCAGGACCACCCGATCAGCATCGTCTGGTCGGCGGGCTTCTATGAGGTCCAGGATTACCTGTCATTGACCAATCAGGCCTACACCTCACTGCTGATGGTGATGAACGACGACAAGTTCGAAAGCCTGTCACCAGAATATCAGCAGGTACTGGTAAGCGCGGCGCGGGAGGCCGGCGATTATCAGCGTGAACTGAACGCGAAGAACGAGCAGAAGATTCTCGCTGAACTGGCCGACAAGGGCATGAAGATCGAGACCGATGTCGATACCGCCGCCTTCCAGAAGGTCGTGCTGCCGACCTGGGACAGCTATATCGCCGCCAATGGTCGCGACTGGATCGATGCCATCCAGGGCGCCAGCCAGGCCAGCGCCGATGTCGATGTCGATGTCGATGACAAAGCCGAACCGCAAGGCACGCAGAAGACCACGGCCGCCGTGACGCAGTAACGCCCATCCGTTCTATCGCCTTGCTTATCTGTCACCCCAGCGAGGGCACAAGTCCTTGATAACCAGGCCCTGACGGCACCCTCGCTGATTGGAGAAATGTCATGTCCCGAGATGTTCTGCTGCTCAACCAGAAATGCGCACACACCCTGAGCCTGTTCGACGCCACCAGCGGCGAGGAACTCCACCACCTGCGCCTGCCGGATTACCCGCATGAGTTCGTGGTGGATTCCACCGGCCGCTACGCCTTCGTGGGTCACTACGGCATCCTCGGTGCCGACTGTATCGGCGACCAGGGCGGCTGCTCGGTATTCGTGGTCGATCTCGAGACCTTCACGCTGATCAATACGCTCAGCACCTGGCCTTACTATCGTATCCACGGTCTGGGCATCGATGACCAGGACCGCCTCTACGCCATGAGCGAAGGCCACAACACCCTGCTGCTGTTCAACACGCCCCTGACCCAGACCACGCCGGATCTGGCCGTGTCCTCTGGTGGCTACAAGACGCACCTGTTCGCGCTCACCAAGGCCGGCGACTGGGCCTACGGCATCAATCTGCTCAGCAATACCATCACCAAGTTCAAACCTCACGATGCCACCTTCACGCCCATCGCGATGATTCCGGGCCGCAAGCCCGAGGGCAACAGTCTGTCCGCCGATGGCCGCACCCTGTTCATCAGTAACCGCGATGACGACAGCATCGTGGCGGTGGATACCGAATCGATGACCGTGCGCGCCTCGGCGACCACCGGTCGAGATCCCAACCGCATCTACCGTGACCCCAAGGGGCGCCTGATCACCACCAATTACGGGGAAAGCTCGCTGTCATTGTTCGATGAGGCGCTGGCGCCGCTGGGCACCATCCAGCTTGAGGCGATTCCCATCGCGATGAGCTTCCACCCCGATGGCGAGAAAGCCTTCGTCTCGCTCAAGGGCGATCGCATCGCGGTGCTGGATCTGGAGAGCGGCCAGGTACGCAGAAGCTTCGCGACACGCGCCGAGCCGGACGTGTCCTGCCTGCTGGTGCGTGACCACTGAGTCAATCGGCACTTGATGCTTCCAACCAGAATACGAGCCAGTCATGACGGATACCACACTCAGGCACGAGCCTTCACACAGTCAGCCGCTGATCGATGCGCACCATCACTTCTGGGCCCTGGATGGCCAGGTGGCGTACCCCTGGCTGGAAGAGTCGCCGGTGGAGAACTTCTTTCTCGGCGATTACGCCACGATCCGCCGGCCCTTTATGGCCACGGACTTGAAGCGCCTGGTGCCTGAGGGCTTCCGGCTGGTGGGCAGTGTGCACTGTGAAGCCGAGGCCGCACGCTCGCAGGCACTGGAAGAGACGCGCTGGATCACCCGACAGCAGGCCACTCATGCACTACCCAGCGCGCATGTCGGCTGGGCCGCCTTCGGCACTGACGAGTGCGCCACTCAGCTGGACGCTCAGCGTGAATCGCCGCTGTTTCGCGGCGTGCGCGCCAAACCAGTCACCGCCGCCACGCCCCAGACCCGCCAGTCGGTGGTGGGCGCCAGCGGCAGTCTGCAGGACCCGCGCTGGTGCGAGGGACTGGCGCTGCTCACGGAGCATGACCTGAGCTGGGACCTGCGCGTGCCCGCCTGGCATCTTGAAGAGGCAGCCGCGACGCTTGCGGACTTCCCCGGCTTGCGCGTCATCCTCAACCACAGCGGGCTGCCGTGGGATCGCACGCCGCAAGGACTCGCCCAATGGCGCGCAGGCATGCGGGAGCTTGCCGATAACCCGAATGTCGCCGTCAAGCTGTCGGAATTGGGCACGCCCTGGCATGCCTGGGATGCCGACGCCAATCGAGAGCTGCTGTGTGAAGTGCTGGATATCTTCGGTGTCCAGCGCTGCCTGTTCGCCAGCAACTTTCCGGTCTCCGGCCTCAAGGTCAGCTATGGCGACTGGCTAGCGCTGGTGACTAGCGCCATTGAACAAACGACGAGCGCCGATCTGCGCCAGAACACCCTCGACAAGGTGCTCCACGACAACGCCATCCACTGGTATCGGCTACCGATTACCGCTATCGCATCGCCTACGGACGCTGCTGCTGTAACCAGCTCCACCGCAACCTCTATTACGACCTCTACTACGACCTTTACTGCAACCCACAAGACACCCACGGCCTGACTCAACCTGCCTCAGGGCTTCACTTATCAAGGAGAAGACATGATGTCACTCAACGGTCATCAGCTTATCGGACAACGCAGCTTCGCCGCTCAGGGCGAGGCGATCCACGCCATCAATCCGGCCACGGGTGAGCGTCTGGAGCCTGCCTATCCGGGTGCCAACGCGAGCACGGTGGAAGAGGCCTGCCAGCTGGCCAGTCAGGCCTTCGATGCCTATCGCGCTACATCGACCGACGCGAGAGCCATCTTCCTCGAGACCATCGCCGAGGAAATCAATGCACTGGGCGATACCCTGACCCAGCGCGCCATGCAGGAGACCGGCCTGCCCGAGGCACGCCTGAACGGTGAACGCGGCCGCACCTGCGGACAGCTCAAGCTGTTTGCCAAGGTACTGCGCCGCGGTGAGTGGCAGGATGTGCGCGTCGACCCTGCGCTGCCGGAGCGTGCGCCCCTGCCGCGTGCCGACCTGCGCCAGCGTCAGATCCCGCTGGGCCCAGTGGCCGTCTTCGGGGCCAGCAACTTCCCGTTGGCCTTCTCGGTGGCCGGTGGCGATACCGCTTCCGCGCTGGCCGCAGGCTGCCCGGTGGTGGTCAAGGGGCACTCGGCTCACCCGGGCACCTCGGAACTGGTCGGCCAGGCCGTGGCGCGCGCCGCCAAGCGTTGCGACATGCCGGAAGGTGTCTTCTCACTACTATTTGGCCCGGGCAATGAGGTCGGCCAGGCGCTGGTCAAGCATCCCGAGATCCAGGCGGTCGGCTTTACCGGATCGCGCAGTGGCGGCACCGCCCTGCTGGCTCTCGCTCAGGCGCGCCCACAGCCGATTCCGGTCTATGCCGAAATGAGCAGCATCAACCCGGTCATCCTGATGCCGGCCGCACTGGAAGCCCGCGGCGAAGCGCTGGGCAGCGCATTCGTCGGCTCGCTCAACATGGGCGCCGGTCAGTTCTGCACCAACCCGGGGCTGGTGCTGGCCGTCAAGGGCGAAGCACTGGAGCGCTTCAAGCAAGCCGCCATTCCCGCCATCAAGGCAAGTCCGGTGCAGACCATGCTGACGCCGGGCATCCACAAGGCTTATGCCGAGGGCGTGGCAAGCCTGTCCTCACAGCCCGGCATCACCTGCCTGGCCAGTGGCGAAAGCGACTCTCCCATCGCTAGCCCCTGCCAGACCCAGCTGTTCAGCACTCAGGCGAGTGACTTCCTGGCTAATGAGGCCATGCAGGCCGAAGTCTTCGGCTCCAGCTCATTGATCATCGAATGCGATGATCTCGCTCAGCTCAAGCAGGTCTGCAGCGCGCTGGAGGGCCAGCTGACCGCAACTCTGCACCTGAATGACGCCGATCACGATGCCGTACGTCAGCTGCTGCCGGTGCTGGAACGTCGCGCTGGACGCATCCTCGTCAATGGCTGGCCGACAGGGGTCGAAGTCTGTGACGCCATGGTCCACGGTGGCCCCTGGCCCGCCACCTCCGACAGTCGCACCACCTCAGTCGGCACCGCCGCGATTCACCGCTTCCTGCGCCCGGTCTGCTATCAGGACCTGCCGGATGCCCTGCTGCCACCGGAGCTCAAGCACGACGCGACCTCCGGCATCAGCCGACTGGTGGATGGAGTGCGGGAGGGGCGAGAAGCTCAATGAAGCACATCGACTGAACTTGGAGTACTTGCAGCAGCTTTCCTACCCAATGACCATCGAATAGATAAATGGAATGTGAGCGGCTGGAGGTGATAAGCCAGCCGCTCTTTCCGAGTGGCAACGCATAAGGGTGACTGTCTTCTATCCGTTACATGAGCTCCAAGCCAACTCGTACCAGCCGTAGCTATGCCAGCCTGAGACTCTATCAGAGCCTATCGTATTTCCCGTTACGGCGAGACAATAGCATCTGGAGTAGTGATACTCTTTCGCTCCAGAGGCCTTCCATAAAGAAAAAACCCCACGCAGTGAAATCTGCATGGGGCTTGAGTATTCATTGCTGTAGCGGTGCGTAATATTTGCAATATTCTGATATTTCAGGAACGTAGCAGGTTAGTGTTCAATCTGCTTCTGCTGCTCATGGCGCCAACGCCAGTAATGAGTTACCAGGCCGCCAACAACAATGTTGTGGATATACAACCCAGTCCACATAGACTCATAGGATTCAAACTGGTTGATGATCATCCAGAAAACGAAGAATATCATTCCAAAGAAAGCCATATCACTTGGCATGACTCCTGCGCGCCAAGCCAACCAGGTCGCACGACCGATCCATATCATTAATGCAGCTATGGCCAGCACACCCAATAGGCCATAGGCTACCCACGTCTCCATGAAGAAATTATGTAGATGGCCATATTTCTTCGCCACTTTTTCAGGAATCCAGGCTGTCTCGCGCATCACAAGACTTTTGCCTTTTGCTCCCCAGCCTGTCAGCGGGCGCTCAGCGATCCATTCGCTTGCCGCGATCCAGCTATTGACCCTGATACCAACGCTGGTATACGGGATTTGGGTCAACTCGCCCTTCAATACTTGGGTTATCACATCACTTTCTTTATTGACACGCTTTTCAAGAGAATCCCCCAAGCCTAGTCCAAACACTACCATCAACAAGGCTAATGCAGCCAAAAACATTGATAGGTATTTCAAGAATTGGCGGACACCACGACGCATTACGACAAAGCCACCCCAGACCGACAACCCTAAGCCAAGTGATACTATAGTACCAATCCAAACTGCCCGCGTTTGACCAACGACAATACCTGCCAGCGCGATAATCAGTGCCATCCCCCATAAGGTAATGCGCACCCCTTGGCGACTCCCCTGCTGGCAGATACGTTTAGAAAATGCTACTAGTCCCAATAACAAGGTACCAAAGAACATTGCGGAATGTTGCGCGTTACGTATACCAAAATCAGCTCTCTCACCGGATAGTCCTGTTATCCAGTTTTCATCATTCGGTGGCGCCAGAAAAAAGGTAGTCAATAAAAAGCCAGTTGCTGCTACACCCCAGAGAAGTAGCGTATTTCGCGTACTACCGCGTAGCCACCAAGCTACGCTGATGAATATGAACAACTTGGCGAGAAGCGCCAGTCGAGGAGATGAATCCATCCACTGCGGGTGGTGTGACAATCCCGCCCACCATGAAATCAACTGCACCGTTACGACTGCCCCAAGCAATAGCAGTACAGGAAGACGGAAACCTTTTCCCCAGATACAAAATGCGATCAAACCAGAAAACGCCAACAAGGTTTCTGCTGGCTTGGCGATATCGCCAGCGGGAATATTGAAAAACGTATACACCATCAATGACGCCACTCCGATGAGCAGCAACCATCCAGGACTTTTCCAACCTGCCCCTTCGTCCCACTTATTTGTAACCATCATGCTCGCTTGCCATCTCCAGACAGGATGAAAAACGATATATTACAACAAAAATATTGTTTTATCGCCTATATTCCAGATTCCCGATGCAGTGAGTTGACGAAATCTTGTGTTCCTTACAGGAAGCCTATCTCGAGGAATGAACTACCAGGCATGGGCTAGACATCAACCTCGGACCAATGCTTCTACCCTTGAAACATATACTTTAGTAAAACCTGAATATCACTTTGATCAGCGCTTCAGTGGTCACTCTCGGCATATATCCCTCCCTGCGCTCGGCTTACTTGAAAGCCCGGTGAGGTCCCGGGACCCTCTGAACCCATCACGTTCAGCCCTTCTGCTCAGACATTCTGCCCTGTCACACCGCCCTCCCCAGCCTTGGCGATCAGCCAATCCCGGAACAGTCGCGCGGAGGCCAAGAGCGGTCGATCGAGATCAAACACGAGATGCTCCGCGAGGCCGGTGATCGCGCGATGATCCGTGACACGAATCAGCTCGCCCTTGGCGATGGCGTCCGCCGCCATGAAGTCCCACGCCAGTCCGATGCCGGCACCTCGCTGGATGGCGGCGAAGGTCAGCGTCAGCTGATTGAAGGTGATGTCTGACTTGGGCGGGCGGTAGCGAATACCGAAATGGGCGAACCAGTGAGACCAGTCCATGCAGTTCCACGAGGAGTCCAGCTGAATCAGCGGGCGCTGGGCCAGCTCTTCCAGCGAAAGTCCCTGCTCCTTGATCACATCCGGGCGCGCCACCGGATAGATATCTTCGTGAATCAGCGGCGTAGCACTCAGCGCTGGCCATTCGCCGTCGCCATAGAGGATCGCGAGATCATGGTCCGGCACCATGCTGGCATCCATCTCGTTGCTGGCATGGATGTGCACGGTAATCTCGGGGTGCTCGGCGCTGAAGCTCAAAAGGCAAGGGAACAGCCAGTACTGGGAGACGGCATGCGTTGCCAGCACGCTGACGGTGTCAGGGTGCTGCAGTGCGCGCAGGCGCTGTCCGGCCATCTCGAGCCCTTGCAGCGCCGGGAAAATGTCCTTTTGGTAGAGCATTCCCGCCTTGGAAAGCGTGACACCACGCGCCTTGCGCACGAACAGCGGCGTGCCAAGTGACGCTTCCAGCGCGCGAATCTGCTTGCTGATGGCGCTCTGGGTCAGGCACAGCTCATCGGCGGCACGGGTGAAGCTTCCCAAGCGACTCACGGACTCGAAGGCTGCAAGTCCCTCCAGTGAGGGAAGATGGCGGAAACGTCCTGCCATGGTGGCTCCCTGTATTTGGAATTGTGTCTGTGTTCGTCATTGCGCTCGCGCGGATGGCTCTAGGCAGCTCTCTCGCCGCACATTCCTTGACGGAATGGCTGGATGCGGCAAAGTCGCTGCTTGATCACAAAGTAACGCATTAGAGTGGCCCCTTGATCAAGACAAGGGCGACTCATCATGAAGAAAGCAATAGTCCATGCTGGCATGGCAGGCGCCCTCTGGGGAGGCGTCATCGTGTTGCCATCACTGCTTGGTGACATCCATCCAGTGGTCATCAGCTGCGCGCGTTTTGGACTCTACGGACTGTTTGCCGCGGCGATAGCGTTACCCCATGCTCGCCGCCTGTCTGCTCGCCTCACTACGCGCGATACCCGCTTGCTGCTGGAGTTGGCGCTGACAGGCAATGTGGCATATTTCATCTTGCTGACGGCGGCCGTCCAATATGCCGGCGTGGCCATCGCGGCATTGATCAACGGGCTGGTGCCGGTGGCGGTGATGTTGATCGGGAGACGCCATATTCAGGCGAGCCGCCTGTCCGTGAGCCTGTCCCTGACGCTGATCGGGGTGGGAATCATCTGCATGAACGTGCCTGTTCTGCTTCGCTTCCTTCAAGGCGCGGGAGAGTGGCGAGACCTGATCGGCGTGCTGTGTGGCTCGCTCGGCGTGATGTCCTGGGCATGGTTCGCGTTGCGCAATGCCCAGCAACTCAAGGCCGGTCGTTTTTCCGCGCGAGAGTGGTCCACCCTGCAAGGCATCGCGACCGGGGTCGTGGCAGTGATGATTCTTGTGCTGGTCGCCGTCTTGCAGCCGCGAATATTGCCGCTGGAGCTCTCGTCTGAGCGCTGGCTGGCCTTCGCTGCCGCAGCCCTGTTCATGTCGGTCGGGGGCTCCTGGATCGCCAATGCCCTGTGGAATTCGTCGGCCCAGCGCCTGCCGGTGTCGGTAGGCGGACAGATGATCGTCTTCGAGACCTGCTGTGCGTTGCTCTACGGATATCTGCTTGCCTGGCAATGGCCGCAGAGCAACGAAATGCTGGGCATGCTGTTGATTCTCGGCGGTGTAATGTGGACGCTGCGCGCCGAGCAGCGTGTGTCCGGCCCTCGAAAGGCTGTGGGTGGCGTACCTGTTACGGGATCAGAGCAGTGAAATACCCCACCTGATGAGGCCTGGCCTGGCCGATGGTCATTCCCCGCACATTTCACTCGCCTATTTCAGACACGCCAAGGCCGCCTCAAAGGGCGGCCTTGGCGTGTCTGGCGGGCAGTCTCCACCACTGCCCTCTCAACCTTATCTCTCAGACATAGCTATCAACCATAGAAGTGCTCGACAAGACTCATGGGAATCGCCGGCACGTAGGTGACCAGCATCAGCACCAGGAAGAGCACGAAGATCATCGGAAGATTGACCTTGGTGGTTTCCCACATGTCCGTCTTGGCGATGGAGCATGAGGTGGCCAGTACCGAGGCCACGGGCGGCGTCTGCTGACCGATGGCCAGATTGAGGGTCAGGATCAGACCGAAGTGGATGGGGTCGATGCCGATCTGCTGGATCAATGGCATCACGATCGGTACCACCAGAATGATGGCAGCGGCACCATGCAGGAACATGCCGAGCAGGAGCAGCAGGATGTTGAGCAACGCCAGCACCGCCACCGGGTCCGTGGTGATCGCGGTGATCTCCTGGGCCAGCTGTTGCGGCAACTGCATCTCGGTCAGGAACAGCCCCAGCACCGCAGATGTGGCGACCAGCAGCATCACGACGGAGGTCTGGATCACGCCATCGATCACCGCGCGGTACAGCACCTGCAGGTTCAGCTCACGATAGACCAGCCCCCCGATCACCAGCGCCGCCAGCACGGCGATGCCCGCGCCTTCGGTGGCGGTCACGAAGCCACCGAAGATACCGCCCAGAATGATGACCGGCAGCGTCAGGGCCCAGAAGGCCTCGCGAAACGCCTTGCCGAGTGTCGACAGCGAGAAGGCAGCCTCACGCGGCATGTTGTACTTGCGGGCGTAGTAGTAGCAGAGCATCGCCAGCCCCAGACCACCCAGAATCCCCGGAATGATGCCGGCGACGAACAGCTTGACGATGGACGTGTCCGCGATGGCCCCGTAGAGAATCATCGACAGCGACGGCGGAATGATGATGGCAAGCGACGCCGAAGACGACGTGATCGCCGCCGAGAACTGCGGCGTGTACTTGCGCTTCTTCATCTCGGGAATCAGCACCGAACCCGTCGCGGCCACATCGGCCACCGCGGAGCCGGAAATCTCGGCGAAGAACAGCGATACCCCGACATTGACCATCGCCAGGCCACCGCGCACGAATCCGACCATGGCCGTGACGAGGTTGATCAGTCGCATGGAGATGCCCGAGGTATTCATCAGCGCGCCGGCCAGAATGAACAGCGGAATTGCGATCAGCGGGAACTTGGTGGCGCCATTGAAGAGCGTCAGTGGCACGTTCACCAGCGCGTCCACGCCCATGAAGATCACCACTCCGACGACCCCGACGGTGCCGATGGCGACCGCAATGGGCACGTTGATCAACACCAGTGCGAACAGCGCCGCGATAATGATCAGTAACGTCATGAACGGTGCTCCTTGAGGTCTTGCTCGGCCAGACGGATGGCTTCCGCGATCTCTTCCTCTTCACTGTTGACGCCTGCACACATCTTGCGCCAGGCATGAGGCAGACTCAGCAGTTCACACAGTATGAAGAGCGCCGCACTGATCGGAATCACCGACTGGGTGACGTCCAGACCGATGGCCGGCAAGGCGATGAGGGAGTCCCAGGCCAGCACGTCAAGCACCTGATAGCCGAACCAGCCCACCACGGCGAAGAACCCGATCACGATTAGCTCAGAGGTAATGAACAGTGCACTGCGCAGTGCGATGGGCGCCTTGGTGATCAGACCAGGGAAGCCCATATGGGATCGCTTCAGAGCCGCCAGGCCAGCGCCATAGAAGCTGAGCCAGGCCAGATTGATCGAGGCGACCTCGTCATACCAGGGCAAGGAGCCCCCGAAGGTACGCAAGGCCACCGCCGCCAACACGATCACCGTCAGCGAGAGCAGCAACCCGACGGTGAACACTTCCAGGCAGCGTTCCACCACCTTGTTGACTCTGTCCAGCAGGGTCACACCAGCCGTGGCCGTCAGTCCTTCCCCACTCTCGGTGGGGAAGGTTGCCTTGGCCGCATGGGAATGCGAGCTCATGACTTACTCCTTGGCCAGTGCCATGGCCCGGTCGACCATCGCCTGACCACCGTCGACCTTGTCGGAGAACGCCTGATAGACCGGCGCACTCGCGGTGACGAAGGCATCCCGATCCACCTCATTGACGGCCATGCCGCCCGCCTTCAGGCTCGCCAGCAGCTTGTCATCCAGTTCTGCCCCCTTGGCGAAGGCCCAGCTCTGGGTCTCGGCGGACACCTCGGCAATCGCGGCCTTCACGTCCTCGGGCATCTTGCCCCAGCCGGCCTGACTGCTGGTCAGCCAGATGGGCGAATAGACATGATTGGAGAGTGACAGGTACTTCTGGACCTCCTGGAACTTGGCGCCATCGATGTTGGACAGCGGGTTCTCCTGGCCATCGACCACCCCGGTCTGGAGTGCCACGAAGACCTCCGAGAAGGCCATCGGTGTCGGATTGGCACCCCACGCCGTGAACATGCCGGTACGCCATTCGCTCTGCGGGGTGCGCAGCTTCAGCCCGTCCAGGTCTTTCGGATCCACCACGGGATGTTCATTGTTGGTGATCTGGCGGAAGCCGTTCTCCCAGGTGGAGACCAGCTTGAGGCCCTTGGCCTTGGCATCCTCGGCCAGGTCCGTCATCACGATCTCGTCATCGATGCGCTTGAGATGCTCGCGATCCTTGACCATGAACGGCATGTCAAATAGTGCAAAGCTTGGCGAGACGGACGACATCACCGAGGAAATCGCGGCCAGATCGACCGTGCCGAGGCGCAGCTTCTGGATCAGCTGGCGCTCATCGCCCAGCTGGCCACTGTGGTAGTACTCGACCTGATGCTCATCCCCGAGTCGTGCCTGCAGGCTATCGGCGAAATGTTGCGCAGTCTGGCCCTGCAGACTGTTGGGGCTACCGCCGATGGCAAACACGATCTTCTCGGCATGCGCAGTGGTGGTACCCAAGGCGGCGGCTAACAGCGTGGCGGCAAGCATGGCTCGCTTCATTGTCGAATCCCTTTGATTGTTCTGTTGTGGGGTATGGACGTATCGGGGCTGGCTTGCCGCTTGATCGCTCCGGACCTGAGTCTGTGTTGGCGAGACTGACTCACGTGCGTGACGTTCATATTCCACTCCCTAAAGTGGACTGCAAACCATACCAGATGAAGCAAAACTTAGTCGCCCACTGCCGCACCGGTCAATCACACCGCAGCAGAAATAGACCTTTGTCTAGCGAAATACGCAACAATCCCCCTTCCCCGGCCTCATCTGGACTGGATGGCAAACCACATACCGACATCATCCGTCTGCTATCGTCAGCAGCGGTGTCTGGCGTTTTTTCAGCTCTGCAAAACCAAAAGCCCCGCCGATTTCCTCGGCGGAGCATGCATGTAGATCAGAGACGCCAACCTCTCGAAAAAGGGCAGAACGGGCGAATGAGGCTGGAGAACCCGGCTTGAGCGCCAGGCAAGAGTGCGGCTGGGCGTCACTCAGCCACGGCGTCACTCAGTCGCGGCGACCCCAGGCCACGGCGTCATGCGGGTGAAGGCTTTCGATATGCCGTACATGCACATGCGCCTCGCCGTCTGAGATCGCCAGGCCATTGATCAACCTGCGTGCGGCGTCTTCAACGAACATCAGATTCTGGCCATTGAGCGCCGCGAAGGCTTGCTCGTCGGCGCGTTTCACGGCCGTCTGGACCGGCGTGGCCACGGCCTGTTCGATGACATCGATCAGCGCGATCAGCCCCAGATCCTGCGCCGTGGGCTTCAGCTCGATCTGGACCTGCGCTTCGCTACGCTGACTGTGGGGCGTGGCCAGAGTGGCGTTATGGGTGAGCCACTCGGCGACCTGCTCAGGCGTCAGTGTGGTGTCATTGCGATGAGCCGCCAGGAATGCCTGCTCGATCAGCTGGCGCGACAGGGCCGCCGAGCACGGACAGGTGGAGGAATACCCCACCGTGACACTGGCCTGCAGCGTGAAGCTGTCCTCGCGCAGACTGGCCTCCAGCGTGACGGGGTAGGACTTCCAGCCAGAGAGTTGCGGTGTGACTAGTGCCGGACGCTTCACCAGCAGCGCGAATTCCAGCCTGACGCGGGTATTGCGCGAGGCGCAGTCGTGATGGCTTGCCACCATCGCGGCGAGCACGTCCTGCAGATTGCCCGGGGTCAGTGGCTCGCCCTCCGCCAGCCCATCCAGCAGGCGGTAAAGGCGCGACATGTGAATGCCCTTGGTATGCGGCATCGGCAGGTCGACCTGCGCATCCACGTGGGCATGCAATTCACGGCGATAATCGCCCTCCTCGATGAGTACAGGCAGATCAATCCCCTGCATGCCCACCCATTCCAGGGGACTCAAGGAGCGCGAGCGCTCGGTCAGGGAAACGTCGGGGAGTATTGCGGTCATTCGTCAGATATCCAAAGCGGCCCTCGTCAGTGACCGCCTCCCTCAGGATGCAGGAAGGCGGCACTGAGCTCAGCCGAAGTGTGGGGTGTATCAGGAGAGGTGAAGAGCAGAGCGCGGACGGCTCGTCGTCAGCGCAGAATCATCCCGCCAGTCGCGAGGAATGATGACCGGTGATCTTCCACTCACCGAGGATCTCCTCGAAGGTGAACAGAAAACGGGCCGGAATCGTGACCGTCTCGTCAGCGGCGCGATATTCGAAGGTGTAGTGCCCTCCAATCACGACGGTACCCAGCTTGCGACTGACTCGGGGTGAGTACTCTCCCAACTCGCAGGCCAGCGCTTCATTGGCGAGAAAGCCATCGAAGTAGGCCTGTCGTTGCTGGCGATTCTCACGCACATCATCGGCGACCGTCGGCACCAGGATCGCGTCCTCTGCATACAGCGAGAGAAGCGTCTCCTTCTCCCCGCGAGTGACGGCAATCGCCCAGCGCTCCAGCGTGCGCGTCGCGGCATTGATGCAGAACTCTGCGTCACGCTCACTCAGCGGTGGCGATGTCGGGTGGGGCATGCGGTGGCTCTCCCTTGAGGATGAGGCTCTTGAGGAAAGACGGGGGCCGACAGCGCCCCCGTCGATTTGTCACGGAGCGATCAGGCGTCGGCACACCGCAGGATGCCCTGTCCCAGGCGCTCGATCAGCTGCGGATACAGCGTCTCGCCCAGCGGCAGCCCCACACCCAGCGGCTCGAAGACGATGGAGGTCTTGACGCCAGTTCCCTCGAAGACGCTCTCGATCAACGCCGGGTTGTACTGTGGCTCTCGGAAGACGCACTGGATGTCGTCCTGCTTGACGCGCGCCTGGATCTCCTTTACGCGGGCCGGGCTGGGGGTGGAGGCATCGCCCAGCGAGATGGCACCAGACGCCGGCACGTCGAAGCGGTGCTCGAAGTACTGATAGGCATCATGGAAGACGATGTAGCGAGTGCCCTGCACCTGAGCCAGACGCGCTGACAGTGACTCGGTCAGCGCCTCGAGCTCCTGCTGCCCCACCTGGGCATTGCTGCGATAGGTCGCCGCGTGCTCCGGGTCCTGTGCTGCCAGTGACTCCGCAATGGCGCCCAGCCAGGTGTGAGCATTCACCGGGTCCAGCCAGCCATGGGGATTCTCGCCGTCATGACCATGCTCGTCGTGATCCGCATGGGCTTCGTGGCCACCATGCTCGTCGTGCTCTTCGCCATGCGCGGAAGAGGCTTCATCAGCGTGATGATGCGCCTCGAAGGTGGGGCCCGAACGATAGGTCAGGTGCAGGGTGCCCGGCACCTCCATCAACTCGACGGCATCGGCCTCCGCGGCCAGCGACGCACGCGCCTTGGCAAGCCAGGGCGTCAGCTCATCACTGACGAAGAACACCACATCCGCATCGGACAGTGCCCTGGCCTCGGAGGGACGCATGGAATAGCCATGCGGTGAAGCGCCTGACTGGATGACCAGATCGGGGCTGCCCAGCTCCCCCATGACACGTGCCACCAGTGAGTGCACCGGGGGGATGTCCACCGGGACCGATGGCACCTCGGCCACTGCCACGGCAGGTGCCAGCATCAGGGGCAGAGAGAGGGAAGGCAGTAACCGATGGCGCATGGCGGTTCTCCAATAGAGGCGATATCGCGGAAGGAAGATCGAAGGCTGCAGTGACCAGACTCAATATGTTATAACATAACATTAATGGTTACTGACCCGTCAACTCTTCAGCGCCAAGAGGTCCCCATGTCGCTGTTATCGATCAAGAATCTGTGTGTCACGCTCGGCAGGCATCGTATCCTCGATGCGATCGATCTCGAGGTTGAGCGCGGCGAAATCGTTACCCTGGTAGGCCCCAATGGCTCAGGCAAGTCCACGTTGCTTCGCAGCATCATCGGGGCGGTGTCCCCGACGAGCGGGCGGATATATCGTCAACAAGGCTGCAGAATTGGCTACGTCCCCCAGCGCCTGAGCCTGGACCCGACACTGCCGATGACGGTGGTGCGTTTCCTGAATCTGCCCCATC
Organism: bacterium Scap17; assembly: GCA_013376735.1. Taxonomy (NCBI): domain Bacteria; species bacterium Scap17. Next base: position 2,631,975 of record VINJ01000001.1, read on the forward strand.
GCCATTCGCGCGCGGCGGTGGCAAATGCCCTGGCGCAGGCCGGCATCCCCGGCGTCGAGCAACAGCAGATCGCCGACCTCTCGGGGGGGCAATTCCAGCGTATTCTGCTGGCCCGTGCCCTGATGGATTCGCCCGATATATTGCTGCTCGATGAGGCAACCCAAGGGCTGGATCACCGTGGCATCGCGGACTTCTACCGTCAGATCGATCGCGTCCGCCACACCCTCGGCTGCGGGGTACTGATGGTCAGTCACGAGCTGCATGTGGTGATGCGCGCCTCCGACCGTGTCGTCTGCCTGCATGGCCACGTCTGCTGTCAGGGCACGCCTGAGCGTGTCATGGCCTCACCGGCCTACCAGGATCTGTTCGGGCTCGATACCGCTGATGCCCTGGCCTTCTATCGCCATGAGCATTCACACGATCACTCTGACTCTCGCACCCACTCGCCTGCTTACGCTGCGCCCACCTGTCGGCCCTCATCCGGACCTGCACCCGCGCCTGCAGCCAAGCCTGTGCTCAAGCAAACAGCGCAGCGCCGGGAACCAGCGCTCCAGCTCATTGCACCGAACGCAGAGGGATGTCACTGATGTTGGAGGGACTGATACTGGATGACTTCATGCTCCGCGCCGCCCTGGCCGGGATATTAGTGGCGCTTGCGGCAGCGCCGCTGGGCTGTTTCGTCGTCTGGCGACGCATGGCCTATTTCGGCGACGCCACGGCCCATGCCGCGATCCTCGGCGTGGCGCTGTCGCTCTTGATGTCCACCTCGATTCTGGCCGGCGTGCTCGTCGTCTCGCTGATCATGGCGACACTGGTCACGCTGCTCAGCGGACGCGGCTACGCCATGGACACCCTGCTTGGCGTGATGGCGCACTCCGCACTCGCCTTCGGCCTGGTGGCCGTCTCCTTCCTGCCCGGCGTACGCATTGACCTGATGGCCTATCTGTTCGGCGATATCCTGGCGGTCAGCAAGACAGACCTCGCAATCATCGCCGCAGGTGGCGTGTTGGTCATCGGCCTCATCTACTGGCGCTGGTCGGCGTTGCTCACTGCCACCCTGAATGAGGACCTGGCGCGTGCCAGCGGCATCAACCCGCGACGCGAGCAGCTGGTGCTGACACTGTCGCTGGCCGTGGTGGTCGCGGTTGCATTGAAGGTGGTCGGTGCGCTGTTGATCACCGCACTGCTGATCATCCCGGCGGCCACGGCGCGCCGCTTCTGTCACACCCCGGAGCTGATGGCGATCGCCGCCGCCATCATCGGCGGAGTCTCCACCACCGGCGGACTGCAGGCGGCTTACTGGCTGGATACGCCCACCGGCCCCACCATCGTGTGCCTCGCCACCCTGCTGTTTGCCCTGAGCACTGCAGCGGCACGCATCTCACGCCTTGTCTCTCAGAGGGGCAGCGAAGCGTCTGCTCGAGGGTGACCTGGTGCATGCCCGCACAGAGGCCCGATGGGTGCTGCACGATAGCTAGCGTTGTTCATCAGTCATCAGCTTGCGCAGCAGACAGGCAAGCTGATGTTGCTCATCGCTGTCCAGCGCACTCGCCATCCGGTGCTGATTCTCGACATGCGCTTCCAGAGTGGAGTCGATCAGATGACGCCCTGCTTCCGTCAGCGCGACGCGATTGCTGCGCCGATCCTCATCACTGGCCTGGCGCTGCAACAACCCTCGCTTCACCAGCTGATCTATCCGCGTGCTCATGGCACCGGAAGAGAGCATCAACGTCTGATACAGCTGAGTCGGGGTCAATGGCGCCTGTGAACGTCGTAGCGTCGCCAGGATGTCGAACTCGACAGTCGACAGGCCCTCCTTCTCGAATACCTGCTCCATCCTCGAGCCAAACACGCGACTTGCCCGGCTGATACGCCCGAATATGCCCATCGGCCGGCAATCCAGATCGGGGCGAGCCTTCTCCCACTGCGCAAGAATGCGATCCACAGCATCTGTCATCATGAAACCTCCCAGTTATCTTTCCAAAAAGATACTTTAATGACGACGGCTTTGCGAGTACTCTCACACATATCTTTTTAGAAAGATACTTTAAGGAGAGACAAATATGCCATCTTCACACCTGAAGGTTCTCGCCATGACCGCCACGGCCCCGGTCATATGGGGAAGTACTTACCTGGTGACACAGACCCTTCTCCCTGCCGACACCCCACTCACCGCAGCCACCATTCGCGCCCTTCCCGCGGGACTGCTGATTCTGCTCTGGACTCGACAGACCTTGTCGGGAGGGGGGTGGGTGAAGGCCATGGTGCTGGGCACTCTCAATATCGGACTCTTCTTTACCTGCCTGTTTGCCGCTGCCTACCGCATCCCCGGCAGCATGGCCGCCTTACTGCTGGCAAGTCAGTCGGTGTGGGTTCTACTGCTGAGCCGCTGGTGGCTGGGGACAGGCTTCAGCATGACAGCCGCAATGCAGTGTGGACTGGGCATGGTCGGAGTGGTGCTGCTGCTCAATCCCGGTCAAGGTGGGCTGGACATGACAGGGGTCGGGATCGCGCTGCTCGGTGCTGTCTCGATGGCCGCCGGCATCGTACTCAGCAAGCGCTGGCAACGTCCGCCCGACGTCAGTCAATTGAGCCTGACGGGCTGGCAATTGATCTTCGGCGGACTGCTGTTGCTGCCCCTGGCCGCCTGGTCGGAAGGTATTCCGACCAATCTCGAGCCGCAACATCTGCTGGGCTATGGCTACCTGATCCTGCCGGGTGGAGTGCTCGGCTATGGCCTCTGGTTTGCCGGCATCCAGCGATTGCCCGCCTTCTCCGCATCACTGCTGGGTATCTTCAGCCCGCTGACGGCAACGGTGCTGGGTTTTGTGTGGATGGGCGAGTCGTTCGGGCCCCTTCAATGGCTTGGCACTTTCTGCATCGCTTCTGCCCTGACATTTCCCCTCTGGGTATCGCTCAAGCGACGTAGCGCTCAGCCAAGCCGTCATGAGTTGACTCGATGACCCATCGGGGGAAACCCGACGTGCATGGGCAGCCGGCCTTTAACGGGAAGGCCATCTCTGCAAGTAACGTAGAAACAGAACACCCCACTGATTGCGGATCAGTGGGGTGTCTTGGCGAATGTCAGCAGATCAGGAACTCAGGTGCCGCTGCTCATTCCCAGGCGGGGAACGGGTCCGGCAGGTCACGCCAAGCTTCCTTGCCCGCCAGCAGCGTGGCGTCATCGAGCAGGCACTCGTCCAGCGCCTGGCGGATACGGGCTTCATCCAGGTTCTGACCGATGAATACCAGCTCCTGGCGCATGTCGCCGAACGGCTCCTGCCATTTTTCCCGGATCGACTCCAGATACTCGGGGTCTTCTGGCCATTCGACCTCCGGCACTGCCTTCCAGAACATGCCGCCGAACCCGTAGTGCGCGATGCCACCGGCCTGGTTCCACTGTCCGGCAAACTGCGGCCGCGTGGCCAGCCAGAAGAAGCCCTTGGAGCGCAGCAGCTTGCCGCCGAACCAGTCTCCGTGGAGCAGCTGGTGGAATTTCTCGGGATGGAACGGCACGCGCGCATGATAGGAGAAGCTCGAGATGCCATATTCCTCGGTCTCCGGCACGTGCTCGCCGCGCATCTCCTTCAGCCAGCCCGGTGCCTGTTGCGCGCGATCGAAGCTGAAGCGGCCAGTGTCCAGCACCTTGTTAAGCGGCACGGCGCCCTTCGTCATGGGCAGAATCTCGGCCTCTGGGTTGAGCGAGCGCAGCACCGCGCTCAGCTCGGCAAGCTTTGGGGCATCGAGCAAATCCGTCTTGCTGATCAACAGCACATCACAGAATTCGATCTGATCGACCAGCAGATCCGCGACATTGCGCTCATCGTCCTCACCGAGGCTTTCCCCCGCTTCCGCCAGCGACTGCGCCTCGCGATACTGGATGAGAAAGTTGGCGCCATCCACGACGGTAACCATGGTGTCGAGACGCGCGACACTGGAGAGGCACTGGCCGTCCTCGTCCTCGAAGGTGAAGGTTTCCGCCACCGGCAGCGGCTCGGAAATGCCGGTGGATTCGATCACCAGGCAATCGAAGCGCCCTTCCTCGGCCAGTCGCCGTACCTCGATGAGCAGGTCCTCACGTAGCGTGCAGCAGATGCAGCCATTGCTCATCTCGACCAGCTGCTCCTCGGCACGATTGAGCGCCACCTCGTTGTCCGCACCGGGCGCGCCACGCACCATGGCGGCATCGATGTTGACCTCGCTCATGTCATTGACGATCACCGCCACCCGGCGCCCTTCGCGGTTGGCGAGGATGTGATTGAGCAGCGTCGTCTTGCCAGCACCCAGAAAGCCGGACAGCACGGTCACTGGCAGGGGTTGAGACAGGGGCACTTGTGGGTAATTCATCAGGCGGTACCTCGATAGGATAGGGTCTTGGCCACGTCTCTTGCGCGTGAAGGCATCCTTGCCGGCGCAGGGTCTGGATCAGGGCTTGGGGCAGGGTCAGGTAAGCGCCTGGACGTGGGGACCTCTGGATTCTCGATCATCAAACATACCAAATGATACGTTATAACATAATTATGGTCAGCCACTTTTTGTCGCTGACGCCGAACGACGCATGTTTGACATCGAAAACCTCAATAGCTTCCGACAAGCTCTTCTTATGACATACAGACTGCAGGAGTGCGGCCGTCAGGCCGTTGCAGATTGCCTTCCCAGAAGCACGAAGCCCGATAGCGTAGGAGGGACTTGCGAACAACAGCGCAAGTCACAGGCGCCACAGCGTCGACGCCCCACACTATTGATCAATCGAGGTGCTTCATGACCATCCCATTGGCATACCGGTATTCACCCAGGCGTGAAAACGCCCCGTGCTGGGGTACGCCCTCTGGCTTCGATGGATTGACATCATCAGGAGGTGAGCATGTCGCTTGAAAAGGAACCGGGTCGTTTACCGAGCGAAGTCACACCATGGCTCGGCAAGGAGCAGAGCCATGAGCTGACAGACAACATGCAATTGTCACGCGCCGCGAGACGATTACTGGCTGACAGCATGGCAAAGAACACCATCCTGGCATTTCGATCAGATATCCGGGGCTTCATGAAAGCCGGCTACTCACTCCCCGCTACTGCCCAGCAAGTCGCCAATTATCTGGCGGAGATGCATACCAAAGGCCGCAAGCCTGCCACGATTTCCCGTCACGCCAGCTCGCTGGGCACCTGGCATGTTTACATGCAGCTGCCCTCTCCCACCCTGAGCCTGGAAGTGAAAGGCGTATTGAAGGGGATTCATCGCAAGAGTGATGGACGGCAACGTCAAGCGCCCGCATTGCGACTCCATCATTTGCGACAGCTGTTGAAGGCTCTGGACCTTGATGCTCCACGAGATCTACGTGATGCCAGCATGTTCTGTCTGTGCTTCTACGGGGCGTTTCGCGCAAGCGAGGTCGTCGCGCTCTACAGAGAGGATATCGAATGGCGTGATGGCGGTATCGTGATCACGTTGCGCCACAGCAAAACCAATCAAAGCGGACGGATCGAACAGAAGATGCTTCCCCGTAATCCTGCGGGGGGGCGTTGCTGCCCAGTGACGTTACTGGAGGCTTGGCTTGCATGGAGCGGCATTCGTCGAGGCGCACTGTACCGATCCATCGATCAGGCAGATCGAGTGGGGGCCGGCAGAATGCACCCCGTCACGTTCGGCAATCTACTCAAGAAGGCGTTACAGCGCGCCAACCTCACTGCAGAGAAGTTTACCACCCACAGCTTTCGTGCCGGCTTCATCACCGAAGCGCATCTCCGTGGCAAGAGCGACCAACAGATAAAGCGCATCAGCGGGCATCGTGACCAAAAAACCTTCGAACGCTACATCCGCATGGCGGATGACATGCATGACCCGGGCAATGACATCTTTTGATAGCTCGTACCCTGAAAGGCGCTGCCAAGGACGGCAGCACTTCCAGTGGGGCCGATGAGATGATATTTATCCTACTATAAGGATGAGATAATTAATAAGACGCAAGGGAGAGCTCATGACCGATACCTACACGCCCCTGCCTGAGGCTGAGTTTTCCCTCTCAGGCAAGATACGGAATCTTTCACGACGCTCTCTTGGCGATCTCATCTCCCTTCCGCCTCCACGCAAAGGCAAGGCCCCTTCATACAAGGGCCTGCTGCTCAGTCACCTACCCATCGTGCTTGTCGGTGCCCAGGGCCACACCGAGCTGCTCACCCATGGCATGCTCCTGCGACAACTCAGGGGGTCATCTCTCGAGAACTTCCAATCCCTCAAGGTGTTTGAGGTGGACCGTGAAGGTCTCACCCACGAGGAGCTGGAGGTGTTGCGCTATCTGTCAGAGGTGCTACCTCAGGAGCTTTTCAACACCTCACACGTGATGGAAGCCCGTGCATTCATCAAGCAGCTCAATGAGAAGCCTGGGCTGGAAGAGAAGTTGGCCCGTATCGTGTTCGGGTTATCGAAACCCACCCTGGATATCAAGAGTCTCATGATCCTGACCCAGGGCCGCTGGGCGAAGAGCACACTGCAACGTGCCCACAGTCCCAAAGGCCAGCGGAGTCTCGACGATGATCGCGGAGCTTCAGAGCCACTCTCCCCCGAGACAAACAAGGACAACGAGGCACAAAAAGCGGCGCCAACATCAGTGCCCCTCACTCCCCAGGCACCCAAGCCGACTCCACCCACTCGGTGGCAAGCAGCATCAGGCCCCGCTAAAGACACCACGAGGCCAGCCACCTCACCCACTCGCAGGTCCCATGTAGCACAAAGGGTTGACGACCTGTTGGGCGATCTATTGGACGAGGAAGGGAGTCCTCCTCATGATGGATGATACTCCCGAAAGCAAGACATGGCTCCCCGAAACCATCCTTCATCAGTGGGAAGAACAACTCGATGACGTGGTATTGTCGGCTTCGGAGGAAACGCGCTTATGGCCGTTTCTTCACTGTAATCTTCCCCCATGTAGTCGGGCGGATCTCTGGATATCCGCTCATATTCAGGCAGCGGATGACAATGATCCTGAATTGCTCGACCTCATCAACAAACTCCTGAGGAGACTCCCTCTTGCGCCGGGACCATTACAGGCGATTCGTCAGAGCCACCCACTGCATAGCCAGCTGACCTTTCCCGATAAATTCGCTCCCTCCATGGTGCGAGCCAATATCGCCAAAGAGGCAATACAGCTCGCGCGCCATGACACGCCCTCAACACACGCTTTCGAACTCTTGCCAGGCAATGGCGAGCCATCCCCCATCGAGCACAATCGCCGATTGATTCGTCTTGCCTTGCGCGACATGGCCGGCTACCACTCGGGGCCTTCAGTCGATTGCAATCTCTATTACCAGCATCTATCGACCCTCCATATCGCATTGAAGTACATGCTGCCACTTTGGCAGCACCCGATCGCGTGGCATCGTTCTGCCAATCTCTCGTTACTCAGCGCCTGTAAACATATCCCGTGGCTGAAAAACGGCAACCCAAGGCTGTATGACCAATTGCACCTGGCCCAGGAACTGCTCTCTGGTTACCTGCCCATCGGGGCTCGTCGCGCGCCCTACGCGAAGCGGCTCCCGCAACGCTCCGTCTTGTTTCAAGACTCATTCAAGCGCGACTTTTCATCGATTGCCTCCAGTCCTGAACTACCTGAGACACTCGGTACCGCACGACACTCGGACGACAACGAGGACGTTGACACCAGCCTCGAACCAGACGAGATCTCGCAGCCACAAGACGAAGAGGAAGCGCCCTTCCATCACAAGGGAGACACCCTGTTGACACCGCAAGATTGCAGGGTGATCGCGCGCAAACGTCAGCAAACTTCTATCGCACAGAGCCTGGGAAGTCTGTCGAATTTCGCCACGACTCAGGGGCAGATCCGAAGAATACTGACATTATCTCTGCCGCCTGATGCCAGACTGCTGGTGCAGCTTGTCCTTGCAACAGGTATTGCCCCCGAACGTCTCAGTCAGCTCCGTGTGACGGACGTCGAGCAGGAGGCATTGCTCCGCAATACGCCGGTGTCGCGGAATCAATCACTGCAGTGGGTCCCCGAAAGCAACACACTCTACGTCCCTGTCATTCATGCACCGTCAAAAAGCTCAGCCCTGCCTCTGCGCCTACCGGACGTCCTCGCGATATCCCTCAACCAATTGAGCGAAGCGACAACTCAGCCTCTGACCAAGAGTCTGGCACTGCTCAACCGTCAGCTGAGGCAACACATGGCAACGAACACTGGCACGACTCCCACGGCTCAGCGCGTGGCCAGAGCCGCACGTCATCACCTTCTCGGCATGGCGAAGACCGATATCGAAGCAGAGTGGCTTCACGGGGAACTCAGCCTGAAGACATCTGCACCTGCCGCTTACCGCAAAAAGTCCCTACGTGAACTGCAGCGTCTCATGAACACGTCTCTGACCTGGTGGGGGATCGCGACACCGATGAACACGACACTGCCTCCCAGGAATGCACACGCCATCACGGCCTTGGGCTCGAGCGTGACACTTTCGCTCCACACGGCCAAGGAGGCACTGAAGGGCTTGCATGATCTGGTCCAAAAGGGGCTTTCCGACTTTCCCATTGCTGCCCGTGGGATATCCCCTTCACCTGAGGACTGCTCGGCCTTGATCGGGCTCAACAGTGCGCTGTGCTGCTACGTACTCATGGGAGTCCAGCTGACGGCAGGACTTCGTCCACCAGGTGCCACTACGCAAATGTCTCGGCGTGGACGCCTGCTGTGGGTCGCTGACAAGGATTCAGGTCTCTACAGAGAAAGCCGGGTCATCCCGTTGCCTCTTCCGGTTTGCCAGAATCTCGATACCCTGCAGGCATGGCAGGCCTCCTGGCGGCAGCACTGGCCACGAAATGGCGGGACCTGGCTGTCATGGCCTGAAGACGAGCAGGCACTGGCCATGTGGTGGTCAAGACGCCAGGCCAGCCTCAATCTGACCGCAAAGCCTTGCCAGCAGACCCACATCCGAGGCTGGATCAGCACACATCATCAAGCGCCGTCACTGACAGCCGCGTCACGCAGTGCACTCGCTACCCTGCTGGCACTTCCCGATAACGCGCCACGTCATTTCGTCGCCCAGACACTCGATGGGCGAATGCAAGCGAACACGCTGGATATGCTGCTGGGCCATGTCAAACGCGGCCAGCAGCGTCACGCCCCCTATGCCAGCAACATCTGCCTACCGCCGGAGATGCAACGCCTCTTGGGGGAGTTGTCCGATGAGTTGCGAATCAAGGTGATACCTCTCAAGGATTTGCCATGAGTAGAGATGGGAAGTTTTACCTTGCACCTGCAAGGGAGGCGTCAGGAATCCGATCACTGGCCAAGCTCGACCCTGACTTGCACCTAAAGCTCATGAGCACCCACCACATGCAAGAGCTCTGGTCGCGCTGGGAGGAACGCCGACTTGATCGAGTCAAAGGCACGCAACGCCAGCAAAGCCTGCACCTGCTGTACTGGATCGAGCGTCACGCCAAGCGCCAACCGGCCAACGATATGCCGGCAGAGGCCGGAAGCATGATGCTGTCCCTCAACCATACGCAAGCCAAGGCAATGGTCACGGAACTGATTCGATGGAGAAAGGCGCATCATCGCCGGCCGATAAGCCCCCGTGAAGCTTACCGCGTCATCGGCCGCTTTCTGGAGGAAGTCAACCAAAGCCCGGGAGTCGTGGCGATGCTGCCACAGTGGCCCACACAGGCCCGGCGCAAAAGCGTGCTACCAATGGAGGCCAAAGCTCTGGACCGCGCGACCAGGGTCTTGCCGATCATCCGCGCGCTACGTCAACCCGGGACTGGCTTTGCACTGTTGCGCGCTGCCGTAGAGCTCGGTGTGCGTGCAGGGTTAGGCCAACAGGTGATTCTGGTCACATTGGCCTGCCTGACGCGTCGTCACTTCGAGAGCGATCGCAACGCCCCCAATGAGTGGGTCTGGATCCCCGCTCACGCGACACCGTCGCCGGTCATGTCGCCTCACATGACGGCCTACCGTCTGCCATTGGAGTCGACACTGACGACTGCGCTCAAGACATTGAGAGCCAGAAAGCCCACCACCGCCAGGGACGAGTGGTTATTGGCCGAGAGGCCAGAAGACCAGTCCCTCTCGATTCCCGAACGGATTCGCATCGTCAAGGGTCGCATGAGACAGGAGCTAGCCTCCCTGATCACCACACTGCCCATGACAATCGAGGAACGCCGGAGGCTTAAGCTGACCACCTTGCTGAGCGCATTGCCTCATGCCGCAGTCCTGGGGGGATTGCCCGGCTACTGGGTCAGCCAGTTCAGTCGCTATCCGATTCCCTACAGCAGCGCGCATGGGCTTTATGAGCCCCACTCCTACTTCGCTCGGCTCGAGGCTCCACCGGTCAGCACGGTCATGGCGGCTGATTCCGGCAACCATCAGCAGGAATCCGTGGCGAATGACGACGCGATGAGCGCCATGGATCTTTTCGCGACCAAGGCATCAGAAACGAACGCTTCCCCCCACTCAACCGTACTGACACAACCTCCGGGGCAGCGCTTGTTGCCCCAGGATTCCTGGCCGATCGACTGGCTTCCGTCGGCGAGACGCATCCTAAAGCAATGGATCGGGGTCATTTCCTCTGATCATCTTCGCAAGACAAGTGACGAAAGAGTCAAGAAGCGTCTGGAGGCGCTGCTGCTCGAGACAAGCAGACGCCTCACAAGACTCATGGGCATCCGCCATAGCTACCCGGTCATGGTGCTCTATTGGCTGCATGATCTGCGCGTGACTCGCATGCTGCGCGTCAGTTCGCTGCACACCTATCTTTCTCGCAGCTTGCCGATGGCGATGGCGGACTACACCTTGTCGATCGACATTCAGGAGTGGGACAACGACAGTGCCCAGGAAATGTGCTGGTGCGTGCCACGCGATATGGGATGGTCTGCCAGCACGACACACAGCTTTCTTGGCAATATGGGGCAGCTCATCCGCTTCATGCACAGCATGGGGGTATTGCTGGACGTGGAGCCGCCGATATCAGGCAATCACAAGACCCCCAGCGCCAAACGCATTCATTTCGCCACCCTGAGACAGATGGAAAAGGTACGTACCCATCTTCTCGCAGTCCCCGATGCAATGCCTGATGCCACCATGCAGTGGCTCAGCATCGCACTGGGCTTCCACGGGGGGATGCGCGCCAGCGAGGTCTGCGCCCTGACCCTACGGGACATTCGCATCGAATGTCCTCAAGGCACCTTTTCGCTCGAGCAGTGGTTGGAGGAGCAGTGGTTGGAGGACCACTGCCCGGACGAGCCCGCAAAGGCGCTACCTGATACGGGGTTCTCACCTCCCGCACCGCATGAGAGAGAGATCCTGCACGTGAAGTTGCGTGAACTGCTGAAGTCATTGCCGGAGATTGAGTGCCGCGTTTATATTCACGCCGGAAAGACGCCTTCAGCGCGGCGCGTACTTCCCCTGCACCTTCTGACATTCTTCGGCGATATCGAACTGTTGGCAGCATGGTGGGTATATCGACGGCGATGCTTCCCTTCGACAGCCCTCTCTGATATCGCGCTGTTCGGCCCAAGCGAGAGTTGTCAGGCATTCAATCATGCCGGTCTGATCGCTCCGGCAATCGACACCATGAGAAGTGTGCTGGGGAGTGCCATCGATTTTCACTCGTTGCGCCATGCAGCTGTCAGTTGGTGGTTGATCCGTCTTGAGGCAGCACAGAGCCGTGACATACTCGACGACTTGCAGGAGCATGGCTCCTGGGGACTGCAAAAAGCGCCCCTGAAACGCTTTCTGAAGGGAGTTCGAGGCTATGCCGGACAGGACAGTCAGGATCGCGGCATGTTGTTGTATCAACTTGCCGTCTGGATCGGCCACCGCACCCCGGAACAGACATTGACGCACTATGCCCATAGTCTGGAATACCTGCACCGGCAGGCCATGCGGCGCGCCAGTGAGTACACCCGGGCGATCACACCCTGGGTCGCCCCAATAACATGAGGTGCCATGGCCTGACTCAACGCCTCTCCAAGCCCCCCAACAGGCAGCCGCCTTGTCGTGCCCCAACGGGGGGCCGTATCGGGATCACACCGGAGCAAACAACAAGGCCAGATCCTCCTCATCAAACAGGGGGCCCTCCTCCTGACGCCCACTCCCCCCTTCCAGTACTGATGCGGCAAGATCCGCCTTGCGAGACTGCAGCTCCAGGATGCGCTCCTCAACAGTTCCTGCACAAACCAGCTTGTAGACAAACACCGGATTCTTCTGGCCCATCCGATGAGCACGCCCGGTGGCTTGGGCCTCTACGGCAGGATTCCACCAGGGATCGTAGTGGATGACCGTATCTGCCGTCGTGAGATTGAGCCCAGTCCCCCCTGCCTTTAGGCTGATCAGGAATACGGGTACCTCGCCACGCTGAAATTGCGCCACACGCTCGGTTCGCACTGCCCCGGGCGTCTGCCCTGTGAGAGTCAAGTGAGAAATCCTCTCCCGCTCCAGTGCTCCCCCGATCAATTCAAGCATTTCCGTAAATTGTGAGAAGATGAGGATACGCCGACCGTCCTCGACCAACGATGGCAACAGTTCACGTAACGCCTCCAGTTTGGCTGAGCGCTGCACCGTCGCCGCACTTTGATGTTTGACAAGCCGTGGGTCACAACACACCTGGCGTAATTTCAACAGGGCATCCAGCATCACGATGCCGGAGGCCGCCAGCCCACGTGTCTCGATCGCCTCCTTGACCCGTTGATGCTGTGTCAGTCGAAGACTCTCATAAAGCTCTCGCTGTGCACCGGTCAGCGTGACGTCTCGCTGAGACTCCGTCTTGTCCGGCAATTCATTGAGCACTTGCTGTTTGGTACGCCGGAGGATGAGTGGCGAGATACGCCGAGAGAGTCGCTGACTCACAGCGTCGTCAGCATGTTTCTCGATAGGGGTACGAAAATGCCGACCAAACCACTGCTGGCTTCCCAGGGCGCCTGGCGCAGCAACATCCAATTGCGCCCATAACTCACCCAGGTGGTTTTCCAATGGCGTTCCGGTCATCGCGATCATGCGATCTGCATTGAGCCTGCGTACGGTACGCGCCGTCTGACTGGCAGCATTCTTGATGGCTTGGGCCTCATCCAGTACCACGATACCGAAGTGCTGCTCGCACAGATGCTCGATATCTCGCACCAGGAGGGGGTATGTCGTGATGACGAGATCCACATTGGCGACAACAGTATCGATCTGCTCACGACGGCTGGCCTTGGCTCCCTGAAGCGCCAGCACGCTCAGTGTCGGTGCAAATCGAGCCGCTTCGGCGCACCAGTTACCGACGAGACTTGTCGGGGCCACCACCATGACAGGCCCGCGCAGCTCCCCTCGCGAACGCTCATCGAGCACGTGTGCAAGGATCTGAATGGTTTTTCCAAGCCCCATGTCATCGGCCAGAATACCCCCCGTATTCAACTCCGAGAGAAATCGTAACCAGGCCAGTCCTCGCGCCTGATAATCGCGCAACTCCCCCTGGAAACCGTCAGGGGCTGGCAATTTATCAGGAAGCTCACGCAATCGTTGGGCAAGGGCAACGGCATCCTCTCGCCCCACCCAGCGCTCATGATCTGCCAAGGGGGCCAGCTGATCGATGGAGGTCAAGGGCACACGCAGGGCGTTTGTGGGTGCCTCGCTATCGTGAAGCCAGTCCATCAAGGGAGCCAACCAGGCACGTAGCCTGGCAAGTGGAAGCACCAGCCGACGATTATCCGGCAGGTGTACGACCCAGTTTGCTCCCGCTTCCTCATCCTCCTGGGGCGTCAACGGGAAGTCTTCGCGCTGAATGAGTTGACGCAGAATGGGGAGCAGATTGAAGGATTCATTCTCCACCTCAACGCCCAACGCAAGATCGAACCAACCATTCTCGGCAGGCTCGAGCGCGCCATACCAGTTGTCTGGCGATAGATATTCAGGCTCTTGAGGGAAGTCATCACTGAACTCAACCGCACATCCCGCCTGACGTAATTGCAGGATCATGTCCCACCATTCCTCAGGAGCAGAAAGACAGGTCCTCCATTGCGCCGCATTTTCTGGCACCTGCCTATCTATCGGCAGCAGCAAGCTCCACGAGGGCAACTCCAACCCATCTGGTACATCGTGGTGCGCGGCGAGTTCTTCCAACGTGACCATGCCTGGCGGAATGGCGCGAATCAGCGCGATTTCCGCCTGTTGATCACGTGGTATCGTCAAACGCTGTCCATCGCGCAGCCCCTGGGCTACCTCTCCCTCCTCTGGGGGTATCTCGATACCGGCATAGCTCAGGGTCACGACACCAGCGCCCAACCGAATAGGAGTTTCGTTCCAGACATGGCGGCGCGTTGGCAGACGTGCCTGTGCGACACACATGGTGATCTTCAGCTTGGGTTTCACATCCTCGAGCGTTGTTTCCACGAGGGTTCTCGGAGAGGGGACCTGGGCTGCCAGCCCCGAGACATTCTGGAGACGAGAGGTCAACCACTCGCTCATTTCCGGCGGTAACGCGGGAACATGCTGGAGTTGGCGCCAAAGCTCAACATCCCCCTCCAGCGGGCCAACCTGCTTATTCTGAGGGTCAAGATAACAAAGCGACTTGCCGACACTGGCCACGATAGCCGCGGGAGACAAGACATCTTCAGGTATCGTGGACATCTGCAGCCGCTGCACACCCTGCTCATCCATCTGCCAGGTCGGGGCGATACGGCAGGTCGGCCCAATACCAAGCTGTGGACCCGTCTGCTTCTGATGGAAAAGCAAGGGGGAGGCATCGCTTTCCAGCAGGGACCAGAGTGCCTTCGCCTGGAATGCCTTGTTCAACGTCACCCCTTTGGATTGCCCGGGAAAGTACCATTGCGAATCTTTGCTGCCATGCAGTAACTGCTCGATGGCCTCCTCCTGCGCCGGCTGCCATCCCATTGCAGGGACAGGTGACAACTCCCCCGCGTGAGAGACTTCAACTTTTACTGGCGAGACCCAACGATCAAGCTGCGTCTTGCTCTTGGAGGGCCTCAACCACACCGGCTGCACCGTCAGCGCGGGAAGCCCCCTGTGGCCAGACTGCACATCAAGGAACAAACCGAGACGGTGGTTGGCACCTACCTGTGTGGCTGACGGCACCGCTGAAGCTTGACTATGGTGTTGCAGCCAGATCGTCCACTCGCGTTTCGCCGCCTGAAACGATGACGCCTGCTCCACTTCATCAGGCTCAAGCGTGTCGGGAATCTCCAGAGCTTTACCCAGAGGACCGGTACTCAGAAAGGTATCGATCAATGCGACTGCGTGCTTGCAGGTACTGCCCACCGGACAACTGCAAGCTGTTCGCATCTGGTGCCGAGTGCCCGCAGGAGTCAACATGATCATCGTGCGATAAGGGGTGCCCAGACTGCCCGCGACATCGCCAGAAAGCGTCAAACCACTCTTCTCATCCAACTCTACCTGCCACTGCTCATCCACTCGCTGCTGGCGCGCGTAACGCAGACCACGCTCCAAGGTGCCTGCATCAAACCCATCACGCCATCCATGCTGAAGGAGTGCGATATTCAAGGCGAACGATGCATTACTCAAACCAGTGGCTGCCACAACGGCACTCTCCATAGAAATATGACGATATTGGAGCAAATTACGCGACTACTAGTAAACCAGACGGATTCGCCGCCGTCGGGCAGGCTTAACAAGCCTCATGGTCCGGAGTAAATCTCCATTCATAGAGGCTTGCTCCGATAGCCAGAGAAGTGAGCGAACATCATGAGAATGAAGGTATCAGTCGCGATGCCACTTGAGACTCTCCGGTGCAGCGTCCTACCCCATTTCGGTATCCTTGCCCTTCCACAGCACACCAAGAAAGCTCCCCATGAAGCGTTATGAACGCTTTGCCGCCGAGATCTCCAACCTGATTCGTACCGGAACTCTCGCGCCGGGTGAGCGCGTGCCGTCGGTGCGCCAGGCCAGCAAGGCACATGGCATCAGCCCCTCTACCGTCTTTCAGGCGTATTACCTACTGGAGAATCAAGGCCTGATCTGTGCGCGGCCGCGCTCAGGGTATTTCGTGCGTGACAATGCCTCGCGGATACTCGATGAACCGCATGTCCCCTGCAGCAGCAAGCCCCTTCCGATGTCGCCGTCAGTGAACTGGTGTTCTCGGTGCTGGGCTCACTGCGCGACAACGACACCGTCCCCTTCGGCTCTGCCTTCCCGAGCCCGGAGCTCTTCCCCCTTGCACGGCTTGCGACCAGCATGACGCGCGGGCTGCGCCAGCTGTCATCGCATGCCGCGATCTCCGACATGACCACAGGCCATCCTGACCTGTGCCGACAGATCGCTCAGCGCTACATGGTCAACGGCATGCAGCTGCCGACAGAGGAGCTGGTAATCACCAATGGCGCGATGGAGGCGCTCAACCTTGGTTTGCAATGCGTCACCCAGCCCGGTGACCTGGTCGCCATCGAGTCGCCGGCCTTCTATGCCACGCTTCAGGTGCTTGAGCGGCTCAAGTTGCGCGCGGTGGAAATTCCGGTACATCCGCGCGACGGGATTGATCTCGAGGTGCTCGAGAACCGTCTGGAGACGCTGCCCATAAAGGCCTGCTGGTTCATGAGCCATCTGCAGAATCCGCTGGGGGCCAGCCTGAGCGATACACGCAAGGCCCAACTGTATGCGCTGCTCTGCCGTCATCAGCTGCCAATGCTGGAGGATGACGTCTACGCGGAGCTGTAGGTCCGTCACACCGATGGCTATCACTAAAGAGATGCTGACATGACATGCCCGACACGCGAGACACATTCAGCGCCACTGCATGCCCCCACAGTCAGACTCGACGACGAGCTATCCGAGACGCCCGCGCACCCGGCCAGTTGGCTCAACAAGCTCGGCTGGCTGGCGATGATCTGGGGAGGCAGTGTCAGCGCGCTGGGCCTCGTCTCTCTGGCGCTGCGCCGCTTCATGCAGGCCGCGGGCCTTGCGCCCTGAAAGCAGCCGGAGAAGGCATGACGTAGATATGCAGAGACGCCGGAGCAGAGAATGCTCCGGCGTCTTTCTTGGTATCAGCGGCTTTTGGCTCTAGCCCAAGCAAAGAGGCCTTTTCCGCTTATCATGCGCCATTCGATGGTGACGCTGTCGCCCACGGGATGTCGGCCCGGGTGGCGGCCGTGCGAAGATAGCGCTTTGAAACGCCCATGGCGTTACCCCGCCAATGTTTGACAGGAGGCATGCGTGTATTCGATTCGTCTGTGGGCCGCACGTCACGCGCGACTGCTGGAGCTCACCTATCAGGCCGTCGAGCCGGTGATCATCAAACTGCAGCCGCTGTGGAAGTCCGTCGGTTACGCACGCGCCGAGAAGCCCGTCGCCAGACTGGAGCAAGCCTGCAAGGGCTTGCTGTTTGATTGCCAGATGTGTGGCCAGTGCATTCTGAGTTCGACCGGCATGTCCTGCTCAATGAACTGCCCCAAGCACCTGCGCAACGGCCCCTGCGGCGGTGTCATGCAGAATGGCAACTGTGAAGTCGAACCGGACAAGCGTTGTGTCTGGGTGAAAGCTTGGGAAGGTAGCCAGCGGATGAAGGACAGCGATGCGATCCAGATCGTGCAGTTGCCGGTGGACCATCGCCTGCAGGGCACCTCATCCTGGCTGCGCGTGGCCCGGCAAGCCGCTGAGCGTCGAGAGAGCCTGACATGACCTCCAGACTCACTATCCCCGACAACACCCAACTGTCACCTGCCGAAGGCGTTGGCAACGTCGGTCGCCTCGAGCAGGTACTCAGGAGCGGGCAATTCGCCGTCACCGCCGAGCTGGCGCCGCCCGACTCGGCCGACCCGCAGGAGGTGCATGCACGCGCGCAGCTGTTTGCCGGTCATGTGGATGCCATGAACGCCACCGATGGCTCGGGCGCCAACTGCCACATGTCGAGCGTAGCGATGTGCGCCCTGCTGGCCCGCGAAGGCCATGAGACGGTGATGCAGATCTCGTGTCGTGACAGAAATCGCATCGCCATTCAGGGCGATGTGCTAGGAGCCGCGGCGCTGGGCATCCGCAATCTGCTGTGCCTGACCGGAGACGGCGTGCAGGTCGGGGATCACCCCGAGGCCAAGCCGGTGTTCGACCTCGACTCCCTGTCGCTGCTGGAAATTGTCGCCGGACTGCGTGACAAGCACACCTTCGCCAGCGGCCGGACACTGACCTCAGCGCCTCAGGTATTTCTGGGCGCCGCCGCCAACCCCTTCGCCCCGCCCTTCGCGTTTCGCCCTCATCGACTGGCCAAGAAGATTGCCGCCGGCGCCCAGTTCATCCAGACACAATACTGCTTCGACCTGCCACGCTTTCAGGCCTTCATGCATCGTGCCCGTGATCTGGGGCTGCTGGAGAAGTGCTTCATTCTGCCCGGCGTCGGCCCGCTGGCCTCGGCACGCACCGCCGAGTGGATGCGACGCCATGTTCCCGGCGTGCATATCCCGGATGACGTTCTCAAGCGCTTGAAGGGAGCCCGGGATCAGAAGGCGGAGGGCCGGGACATCTGCATCGAGATGATCCAGCAGCTGCGTGAGATCGAGGGCGTCAGCGGCGTGCATATCATGGCGCATCGCCAGGAAGCCTTCGTGCCCGAGATCATCCAGCGCGCGGGCATTCTTGGGTCGCGTAGGCCATACACGCCGCAAGCCCCGCTGGGCGCTACATCGCCCATTGGCTGATATGTTTCTGGGTCAAATCCATGAATCGATATCCCGCCATGCGCAAATTGCTTGTCTCGGCGGGCTATCAGATCTGCGCATATGAAGATGCTGGCATGCTTGAAACCAGCAAGATCGTATTCCAGAAAACGCTGTAGCCTTGCCGAGGGGGACGCGCTGCTAAAGGCTCAATCCTCAATAGCGCCTCTGGACACATCACTTCTCATGAGACCTCTGCTACCGGCGTTGTAAAACTCGCCTTGATCCAGTCCATCAGTGCCTGTTTGGCCGCAGAGTGCTCATCGGGATTTACGTCGATCAATACATACCCGCAATCAGTACTCAGCCCGAATTCCTCCAGCGCGATCAGGGTGCCCAATGCCAGCGCTTCTTCACACAGACCCTGCCAGCCAAGTGCGACCCCCTGGCCTGCGGCAGCGGCCTGCAAGAGCAATGGGTAATTGTTCAGTGTCAGTTCGCGTTGTCCACCATCCCCATGAATGCCCTGCGCAGCGAGATAGGTCGGCCAATCCATCCAGGCCTGGCCCTGTTCGGCTGTCAATGTAAGCAGCGGCAAATGGCTGAGCCGCTGAAGGTTCTCGATCGGACCGTGCCGCTCCAGAAATTCTGGACTGCAGACAGGAAAGACTCGCTCACGCAACAGGCGTGGCCGCGAGTCATCTCCTCCACAGAACAACAGTGCCACGTCGATATTCTGCACCGAGTGATCGAGCACGCCCTGATTGGTCATACAATGCACATCAATGCTTGGGTGAAGCCGACGAAACTCTGGCAGGTTAGGCATCAGCCACGCACTGGCAAAGGCAAAGTCAGTCAAGATATTGAGTGTCGGCGAAGGCGTCAGCTGTTGAATGTCATTGAGGCTCTTTTCAATGACCGCGAATCCCTCCTGCACACTACTGAATAATCGCTCGCCAGCTTCCGTCAGACGAACCCCACGGTGCACTCGTTTGAAAAGAGTCACCCCAAGGGCCTCCTCAAGCGCGCGGATCTGCTGACTGACAGCAGACTGGGTAGAACGCAACTCCTGAGCGGCGTGCGTGAAGGCACGATGACGTGCAGCCACCTCAAAAACGCGCAAAAGGTTGGGTGACACATGATGACCAATCTTTGCCATAAGCTCAGTTAATACCTTCTGATTAATAATGAGGCAGTTTACAGATTAACGAGGCTCATGGAGACTCGCGACTGCATAACATTTCATGATAGGAAGATCGCTGGTAAAGGCCATATTCCGGAGCGCTCCATAACCAATATTAATGCAGGGAGTACAGGGCTCGCCCTACCACTTCATACCCTGCACTCACGAGCGTATTACCTGCTGCCTAGCAATATGTGAGTCACGACGTCACATCCTGACTTCCCACAGGATCAGCGCCCCATGCAGGGCACCCGTCGTCCAGCCTCTTCTCGTTTTTTGCGCTGGGACACAGCGTCAAGGTCAACGAAAAGCTCGTGCCAGGTGCCTCGAGACTCATGATGTCTGTGCCAGATCAATGATCTGACTTGCCATGCCAGCTCATCTACCAGTGACACAACCTGTTATCCAGAAGATCAATATCACGACGGCGACCCAGCCTCCTGACGCACTACCGGGCTGAAACGACAACTCAATGGTTTCGCCATATCGACTCCCCCTCCCCAACATTCCAGGAGCTTGAGATTGAGCATGACACCCAAGGATGACGACCCTCTAGCCACGCGCGATGAACCGCAAACGGAGCCAAGCAATCACCTCAACCATGCGGTGTTTCGGTATTCGCTGATCGCCATCGTGCTGCTCGTGGCGTATGCCATAGGCTTCACGGAACAGGCCACTGCCTTCTTTGGTGATTGCCTCGATTGGATCGGGAATACCTTCGGCTGGTATTACATGCTGGCCGTCACGCTCTATGTCATCTTCGTGGTCGGTATCGGCCTGTCACGCTTCGGACGCATTCGACTGGGGCCTGACCACTCGCGCCCCGAGTTCTCGACACTCTCCTGGGCGGCCATGCTGTTCGCTGCAGGTATCGGCGGCGCAATCCTCTTTTTCGTGGTATCCGAGCCACTGTCGCACTTTCTGACACCTCCAGGGGGCTCAGGCACGACAGAAGAGATGCAACGCCGAGCCATCGTGCAGACCTTCATGCACTGGGGGATTTCCGGCTGGGGAGTCTTTGTGGTGATGGGAATGGCGCTTGCCTATTTCAGCTATCGTCACCGATTGCCGCTTGCCATTCGCTCGACCCTGTTCCCGCTGCTTGGCAACCGTATCTACGGCCCCATTGGCAATGCAGTAGACATCACAGGGGTGCTGGCTACCGTTTTCGGGATCGCCACGGCACTCGGGATAGGCGTAATGCAGATGAACTACGGCCTGAACTATCTGTTCGGTGTCGACGAAGGACTGATCTCCCAGATCCTGATCATCATCATGGTCATCGTACTGGGTACGATGTCCGTGGTATCAGGTGTCGAAAAAGGCATCCGCCGCCTGTCGGAACTGAACCTGCTACTGGTCGGAGGACTGGTGCTGTTCGTGCTACTACAGGGGCCCACGTTACACCTTCTCAATGCATTGGTAACGAATGTAGGGGACTATGCGACCGCTTATCTAGGGTTGAGCTTCGAAACCTATGCCTACGCCCCCGATAAACAATCATGGTTCAACAGCTGGACCGTCTTCTTCTGGGGCTTCTGGATTTCCTGGGCTCCGTTCGTGGGTCTGTTCCTGGCTCGTATCTCCCGCGGTCGCACCATCCGCCAGTTTGTAGCTGGTGCGCTATTCATTCCCTTATCCTTCGTCATGATCATGATGAGTGTTTTCGGCAACTCGGCCATCGAGATGGTGCAATCCGGCGCGGTGGAGCTGGGCGAGCAGGCGCTCAATACACCGCAGACCAGCATCTACACCTTCCTGGAACAACTGCCCGGTGTCGGCTTTACCGCGAGCCTGCTGACATTGTTGAGCATCGTGTTCTTCGTGACATCTGCCGATTCCGGAGCACTGGTGCTCGCCAACTTTACCTACGTGCTGCGTGACGTGAACCACGACGCCCCCATACGTCTACGCATTCTCTGGTCCGTCCTCATTGGCGTGATTACCATCGCCCTTCTGATGGCAGGCGGCCTCAAAACCCTGCAAAGCGTCGCCGTGATCACGGCTCTCCCCTTCTCTGCTGTCATCTTCATGGTCATGATCAGCATGTACCGCGCGCTGAACATTGAAAACGAGAAAGCCGATGCCCGTCAGTTGACTTCTGCCGTCAGTGGGGAAGACATCGATTGGCGGGAGAGGCTCTCGCGCACTCTGGATGGCACGACACGTCATGGTGCCGCCAGCATACTCAAGCACTCCGTACGTCCCGCCCTGCAACAGCTTGCCAGTGAGCTGCAATCACACGGTCATCAGGCCTCGGTCACGAACCGGGACAGTGATGAGGTAGAGAACGGATGTCCAACGCTGCAAGTTGATTTTCCCGGGGCGCCCAGTTTCCTGTACCAGGTACGTCCATGCCGCATGCGCACCCCAAGTTTCCTGCCGGCAGATGATGATTACTATCTACGGCTGGATGTCCACCTCGCCGAAGGTGGTATCGGACAGGACCTCAATGGCTTCACACGCAATCAGGTCATTCACGATGTCTTGAATGAATACCAACGACACCTGCAATTCCTCAATCAAGTCGATAAAAACCTTGATCTGGCCAATATCCCGGCCGGGCACATGATGCAGGAGCCAGTCGATGAGGTTAGCCCTCAAACGACACAGGAGGCTCAATCTGCCACCGAACCGCTGGCAGAGCGTTCCTGATACTCGCGATCTCCTGATACGTGTTTCGCTAATACTTCCCCACGTTTGAATACGACACGGGCCCCTGACCGGGGGCCCGTGTCGTTTTTTGTGCGCGTAGATCCCATGATCTGGTGCAACACATGCGGCAGCGTCGTCTTCTGCTGCGAGGTATCGCGCCCCCTCGTACCGTGAATCGAGAAGACTTACCACCAGGACAGCAATGACATTGACGGCCTTATCAATCCGGCCCCGACGTCACCCTTTGACGTCAGCTATCTCTTGGCCTTCCTCCAATGTCTTGTGATTGCTTGCCACTAACGCTCCGACCTCTTCCAGCTTGCCCTTGCCGGTCACGATGGCTTCCAGATGATCGCAGAAGTCACTCAGCGCATCGCTGACATGGCCCGGCGAGCGATGAAGCTCGATCTCGACATGGCCAAGCGACGGCAAGCCTTCGTCATCGCCGACGATACGACAGCCAGAGGGCACGCTGCGTGGAGTCTTGACGGTCAGTGCCAGTCCGGCTTTCACCGGCAGGTTGATGCCTGTCGGTGACTGGCTTGAGTAACGCACATCCCACTGCCGATCATCCCGTCCCAAGGCGGCGAAGGCATGCGCGCGGAAAATGCAGCCTTCCGGATTGAGCGCGAGCGGCAGTACCTCCCAGTCTGCAAGCGATTGGTCCTCGGCGACCACCCACACCATACGTTCACGCCCTAGAAGTCGTCCGGTATGCGTCGGGCCGTGGCGCACTACCAGCACGGCATCCAGCAACCCTTCCTGAAAGTCTCTCACCAGTGATGCGCTGATCTTGCACGTCATTTCCAGCCGCACGTCAGGGTGATCTGCGGCGAAGCGCGACAGCAATTCAGGCAAGTAGGTACTGGCCTGCTCCTCGGAGGTGCCTAGTCGGATGAGTTCATTCTTGCGATCAACCCCGAGCACCTGACGCGCTTCATCCTGCAGCTTGAGAATGTGTCGCGCATAGGGGAGCAACCGTCCTCCCGACGCAGTGAGTTCTACCCGACGGCTGGTGCGGGACAACAGCGCCCCGCCCATCTGATCCTCCAGCCGCTTGATCTGCAGGCTGACAGCGGACTGGGTGCGGTGCAGCACCTTGCCCGCGGCACTGAACCCTTCACATTCGGCCACCGTGACAAAGGCACGAAGCAGGTCGGTATCCATGATCTATGAGCCCTCGCAATGCATTTTATCTTGACCATTCATTTCTATTATCAAAACACGCCCTCTAACCTATTCCTACGTTATTTATTGATCAGGTAACAGGAGCTGGGGCATGCACGCAATCGAACAGCAGGCCAGTGAGTCCTCTCTCGATGGGCTGATAGACCTTGAACATTATCCCATCCACCGACTGACAGAAGCGCGGGGTCGCGAACTGATGCGCCAATGTCGCGAACAGCTCGCGCAGGACGGCTGCGTCGTGTTGGAAGGTTTTGTGCCGCAGGAGGCACTGGCACGACTGGAACAGGAAACGGAACGGCTTTCACCGCTGGCTCACTACAACCAGACCGTCACCAACCCCTACAACAGCGACGGCGATGACTCACTACCCGCATCGCATCCGCGCAATCGCTTCGATGACCGCACCAACGGATTCGTGGCGGGCGACCGCATCGGCGCGGACACCCTGATTCGTCAGGTCTACTCGCATCCCGATTTTCAGCACTTCATCGCCAGCGTCGTGGGCATGGACGACATTCACCAATATGCCGACCCGCTCGCAGACCTGGTCGTCAACGTGTTGCGCGATGGTTGCCAGCACCCTTGGCACTACGACACCAACGAATTCATCGTCACCATGATGACCCGCAAATCCGATGCGGGCGGCCGCTTCGAATACGCTCCCGGAATCCGCAGCCCCGAGGGCGAAAACTTCGAGGGCGTCGAGAAAGTGCTCGATGGCGACCGCTCGCGCCTGACCGCCATCGATCTGAAGCCGGGCGATCTGCAGATCTTCTTCGGCCGCTACTCCCTGCATCGTGTTACCCCGGTTCGCGGTGAGCGTGAGCGCCATACCGTGATATTCGCCTACGCCAAGGAGCCCGGCTTCATCGGTCGCCCTGAGCGCGCCCAGCGAATCTTCGGCCGTATGGCACCTATCCACGAGCGTCTGCTCAAGGAAGGTATGCAGCGCAGCGACAACCTGGCGGACTGACACGTCCTGGCCCTGCGCGTCCTGTCTTGTGCCGGAGCCTCTCCCCAGAGTCTTTGATAGCGCCTGTGCCAGCCCTTTGCCCAACGCTTTTCCTGACATTTCACCTGACCGTGAGCCGAGACTATCCATGAGCATCGTCGATTTTGAACGCCTGACTGACAGTGAACCCGCAAGCTTCCCGATCGTGCCATCCGCGCCGATGGCCAATGGCGACAGCATCGCTACGGCATTCGACCCTGTTAAGCTGCGTAGCGGCCGTCTGGCTCGCCTGCGCGCCATGATGGCGGAACAGGGCTACGCCGCCGTGGTACTGTTTGATCCCAACAATCAGCGTTACGCCACCGGCTCGCGCAACATGTTCGGCTACTTCCTGCGCAACTCCACTCGCTACATTTACGTGCCTCTCGAGGGACCAGTGATCCTGTTCGAGTACCCCGGCAGCGCCCACATCTCGACCTGGCTGGAAACCATCGATGAATCGCGCACCTCCAAGGTGGTGTGGTCCGCCGTCAACCAGCGCGACAATCTCTCTAGCGACCCGTTCGGTATCGAGATTGCCCAGTTGATCGAGGAACATGGTGGCGGCAATCGCAAGGTCGGGCTGGACCGCTGCACCCTGAATCTGGCGCGCTCGCTGGAAGCGCAGGGGCTGGAAGTCTTCGACTGCATGCAGGACACCCTGCACTGTCGTCGACTCAAGACGCCTGAGGAAATTGCCTGCCTGGCCCAGTCAATGGCAGGAAGCGAGGCCGCGGTTGCCGCCGTGGAAGCCGCCATCAAGCCCGGCGTCACAGAGAATGAGTTGTTCGCCATCATGTACGGCGATGTCATCCGCCAGGGTGGTGAGTTCATCGAGACCCGCCTGTTGTCGTCAGGGCCACGCACCAATCCGTGGTTCAACGAGGCCAGCGACCGCGTGATTCGCCCCGGCGAGCTGGTCGCGCTGGATACCGACACCATCGGCTGCCATGGCTACTACTCCGACTTCTCACGCACCTTCCATGTCGGCCCGGGCCGCCCGACCGCCTATCAGCAGAGTCTCTACCAGATGGCGCACGAGCAGGTGCACCACAACATGTCGATCCTCAAGCCCGGCATCAGCTATCGCGAGATCGCCGAAAGAGCCTGGAAGATTCCCGAGCGTTTTCTCGACCGCCGTTACCCCTCGATCATCCACGGCGTCGGCATGCATGGCGAGACACCACTGGTCGCGCACCACATGGACTTTGATCGCTTCTCCAAAGATGGCGTGCTGGAGCCCGGCATGGTCGTCTCGGTAGAGAGCTATATCGGCGAAGTCGGTGCGGCCGATGGCGTCAAGCTGGAGGAAGAGGTGCTGATCACCGAGACCGGCATCGAGAAGATCTCACGCTATCCCTTCGATGAGGCACTGCTGGGGCGTCAATTCTGAGCACTGGTCAATCCAGGCTCACAGCAACCTCAAAACAAGAGAGCGACTATCTCTGCCACCTTCTCCACGACTGAACACAAGGCTGAAAACTGACCGATGGATACCCTGACTCACCTGATTGGCGGTGACGCCATGACTGGCGAACGCACTCTGGAAGTGCTCAATCCAGCTACCGCACAAGCCGTCCGCCGTCTGCCGCTGGCCGATGCCGCCATCGTGCAAGACGCGATAACCGCCGCCAAGGATGCCTTGCCCGCCTGGCGCGCCATGCCGCCCGCCAAGCGCGCTCAGGTCATGTATCGCTTCAAGACATTGCTGGAACGGGATGCGCAGGAAATCTGCGCCCTGATCAGTGAAGAGCACGGCAAGGTGCTCGACGATGCCATGGGCGAACTCAAGCGCGGCATCGAGAACGTCGAATATGCCTGCGGTGTGCCTGAGCTTCTCAAGGGCGAGTATTCCCACAATGCCGGGCCGAGCATCGACACCTGGTCCAACCATCAACCACTAGGCATCGTGGCCGGTGTCACACCGTTCAACTTCCCGGCCATGGTGCCGCTCTGGATGTTCCCCATGGCGCTGGCCTGTGGCAATGCCTTCATCCTCAAGCCGTCGGAGCAGAGCCCGTCGGCGGCCAACAAGATGGCCCACCTGCTTCACGAAGCCGGACTGCCAGCGGGGCTCTTCAGCGTGGTGCATGGTGATCGTGAAGCCGTTGAGGCGCTGATCGCAGCTCCGGAGGTCAAGGCGATGAGCTTCGTGGGCTCTACACCCGTGGCGCGGAGCCTCTACGAGGGTGGCACCCGACAGGGCAAGCGGATCCAGGCGCTGGGGGGCGCCAAGAATCACGCCGTGGTATTGCCGGACGCCGATCTCGACAATGCCGCCAGCACCTTGATCGGGGCCGCCTTCGGCAGCGCAGGCGAGCGCTGCATGGCCATCTCGGTGGCCGTCTGCGTGGGGGATGACACCGCGGATGCCCTGATCGAACGCCTCGCGCCTCAGGCCCGCGCCCTGAGCATCGGCCCGGGCACTGAACCCGGTCACGACATGGGCGCCCTAATCAATGCCTCGCAGCGCGACAAGGTCGCCGGCTATATCGAGGCAGGCGCCAGCGCTGGCGCCCAGCTGATCGTGGATGGCCGCACTCACCCGCTGGTCGAGGGCTCGCCCGGCTTCTTCATGGGTGCCACGCTGTTCGATCGCGTCACGCCGGACATGAGCATCTATCGTGACGAGATCTTCGGCCCGGTACTCTGCGTGGTGCGCGTGGCAAGCTTCGAAGACGCCATCGCGCTGATCAATGACCACCAGTACGGCAACGGCACCTGCCTCTTCACCCGCGATGGCGAGGCCGGGCGTCGCTTCGCCGACCAGATCGAGGTCGGCATGGTCGGCATCAATGTGCCCTTGCCGGTACCGGTAGCCTTCCACAGCTTCGGCGGCTGGAAGGACTCGCTGTTCGGTGACCTGCACGCTTATGGCCCTGATGCCGTGCGCTTCTATACTCGGCGCAAGAGCGTGTCCCAGCGCTGGCCTGAGCGCAGTGCACAGGAAGCGGCTCAGTTCAGCTTCCCATCCTGATCCGCGACTGAAAGACGCCCGCGACGCAAACAAGACGCCCGTGCCAGAACTCTGGCACGGGCGTCTTGTTGTTCGACAGGCTCACCTGAACTGCTGCTAGTCTTGCTCAGCATTTGCTATTCAATACTTATCGCTCAGCATCTGGCGCTCAGCGATAACCCAGCATCAGGTCACGGACCAGCGGTGTGTCGGCGTCGCGATGTGTTGGCAGCTCGAAACGGGCCTTGGCGATCGCGGTACGCGAAAGCTCGGCATGTATCAGCATCTCGCGGTCTTCCGCCTGGGCCAGCGTTTCCCCGCGCGGGCCAAGAATTCGCGACCCGCCCCAGAAATGACTGCCGCCTTCCGGCCCGAAGCGATTGGCCATGATGACCGGCGTGCCGTAGGTCATGGCGTAGAACTGGAGGTTGATCGCCCAGTTCTGTTCGTTGGAGAAATCA